>JAHDVK010000023.1 GCA_023384675.1 Bryobacteraceae bacterium
GAAGAAAAGAAATCGTGATCTGCACCGGCTTACGCAGGCTTGCCGAAAGGACACGGTCTTCGGCTGGATTGTATGTTGCTGAAGATAAACACGTTGCCAGTGGCGGCAAGGGGCCGGCGGCTGCGGCGGGGTGGCGTGTCGTTTCGTAAGTGGTGCTTTATGAATGATTTGACGAAGGGAAGGGGCAGGCCCTGGGAGTGCGGGCAATTTGGGGCTGTAAAACAAAGTGCCGCTGAAATGGTTTGTGGGACCAAGTGCTATCAGAATCAGTGGGTTGGGAGGATGAGTGGTGCGTGGAAGGGAGGGAGAGCGGTGCGGCGGGGCCGGGTGGGTCATCTATAAGTCGTTCATAACAAGCGGTATGTCGAATTTTGCGACAGGGGGACGAGGTCATTGACCCCATTGGCCCATAAATAATCACTTACCAAACGACACGCGACCCCCCCACATCCTGGAATTACGGTCACCTGCGGTCTACCGGAAGTTCTCGATGAGCATTAAATCCCCGCCCGAAGAGAGGCTCCGCGTGTACAGGATCGTCTTGCGGTCCGGAGACACGGTCAGACCAAAATGCACATGGGGGTCGAGACTTGCGACCGGCCGGCTGGCGCCGGTGGAGAACTGATAGAACAGCAGCGGGACTTTACCTTTTGAGTCAGCCCGCCCGCCGTAGTAGATGCCATCCTCGAAGACCGGGAAGTCCCGGGTCAGGCCATGATAGTCGATGATCTTCCGTTCAGGACCACCCGCGAGGGATCTGGCGAAGATCGGCGTGCCGGAGTTTTCCTTCGCGTAGAACAAGGTCTTGCCGTCAACCGATTCCATCGCGTTGTGCCCGCCATTGTCCGTGATTTGTACCGGCTGTCCGCCGGAGGCGCGGACCCGCCAGATTTCGTGGCTTCCGGTTCGGTTGGACACATAGTAAATCCAAATGCCGTCGCGCGACCAGCTTGGAAGAGCGTTCTGGTAGGGTCCCAAGTCGAGCTTGCGCGGCCGTCCTCCCGTGGCGTCGATCACATAGATGTCCTGTTTACCATCCGGCGGCTGCGAATCAAAGGCGATCCAACGGCCATCAGGAGACCATCTGGGCGAGCCGTGGAAACGCCCCACCTTGTTGGTCAACTGAACGGGGTTCGATCCATCGGAATTCGTAACCCAAATCTCAAAGACATCGCCGGACCGGCTTGAACTAAAAGCGATCTTTTCTCCATTCGGAGAAAACTGTGGAGTCACTTCATCGAGAGATGACGTGACCAGAAGATTGTGTGAGCCGTCAGAACTGTACTGCCAGATATCGCGATTCCGGTGCATCCTCACAAACGCGAGCCGGCCGGCGGCCGGCGAGAACACAGGGAACAAGGCCGCGACGCCGGCGATTTCCAAACGCTGGGGATCGCCAATCCCGTCTGCGCCGGCCCGCCACAAGTAGGGGAGGTTCGCCATTGACAGCGATCCACTGTAAACGAGCGAATCGCCAACCCAAGTAACGCCCATGATGTAGGAATGCTGTTGTGTGATGCGGCGTGAATCGCCCTGAGGGGCATTTGCAGAATCCATTTTCTGCAGGTACAAGTCACATGCCCAGGTACTTGTGCAGCGGACGTAAGCCAGGCGTGTGCCGTCCGGTGAGAAAACAGGCAAGCGATCCGAAACCGGCGCTCGGGGGTAGGTGATCTGTCGAGGCTCGCCCCCCGCGGCCGGCAGCAGAAAGACGCCCGCGGCTTCCCCAGGCGGACGCGCGAAAGCCAACCATTTTCCATCAGGCGACCAGGAAAGAGAGTTTCCATTCGCGCCCGGAACATCCGCCAACCTCCTTTCATCGCCGCCCAGTGGCGAGATCACGTGGACCGCATAATTCCCGCGGCCCGTTACGGGATCCACCGAGTCAGGCGCGGCCCTGAGGAACGCGATCTGTTTGCCGTCCGGCGACCAGGCTGGCGCCAGATCGAGAGCCGGACTTACGGTCAGACGCAGCGCGTTCTCCGCGCCAACGAACTTAACGTAGATATCAGTGTTGTCTTTGTTGGGGCCGCCCAATGTGAAAGCCACCTGCTTCCCGTCTGGCGAGAAGCAAGGTTGACTCTCAAGATGGGGATACGTCGTCAGCACGTGCAGGGTGGGCGCTGGCGCCGGAACCTGAAACCGCTGCCAGAGGAGCCACCCGCCGATTGCGGCGAGCGGGAGGACGGCCAGTGCGGCCGACCACACTCGGAGACGCGGTCCCGCTTTCGGGCTGGAAAGCAGATCGGCCGGCGGAGAAGGACTTGCCTGGCTGCTTGTCTCCCCGGCGTCCCTTTGCTGGTTCTTGATTGCAGCGATAAAGCGGTAGCCGCGCCTGGGCAGCGTTTCGATGAACTTCGGGTCGCTCGCTGAATCGCCCAGGGCCTCCCTCAGACGGTTCACGGCGGCGTTCAGTCCGTGATCGAAATCGGTGAAAGTATCGTCGGCCCAGAGTCTGCGCCGGAGATCCTCGCGGCTGACGACTTTTCCGGGGTTCTGGGCCAGCACGAGCAAGACAGTGAAGGATTGGTCGGGAAGTCTAATGCGCAAGCCATGTTTGCACAAAATGCCCTGTTCGGGGAGCACCTCGAACGCGCCGAACCCGATTTCACTTTTGGAGTTGGCCTCTGACAGAGCCCTCGACCTCAACTCAGAACAGTTTAACATCCGCAACATGGCTTGGGAAGAGGAAGGCAGCTTTGTTCTTTGTGTTGGTTACGCTGCGACATCAATCTGCCTCGATTTGAGCAGAATGCGAGTACGGCGGGATGGAGGTAGATGCCTGATGGCCCTAAATTAGGGCCATGAACCGAGCACATCTCCATCCGTTGCTGCCCGGGTTCATCCTGTCCTGGACCGCGATTGCCGCCCCGGCGGATTCCTCCGGAAGCGCCCTCCAGATCCGATTCTGCGACGAGGCCGAGTGGCCCGCCGTTGAGTTCACCCGCTTCCCGGAAGAAGGCATTGAGGTGATGGCCAAAGCCGGTGTCGAGTCAGTTTGGATGCACTGTTCGGTCGGCAATCCGGCGGAGAATCCGGCGGGTGGTCGGGAGCCGATGAAACCAACCGGGGTGGTCGTTCGGCTGCGGGCGAAGACGGGCGCGGACCGGAACCAGTCTCTGGGGGTCTCGGCTGCATCCAAGGACGGCACGGGCGTCCACAAGTCCCTTCACTTGGAACAGATACGCGATTTTGCGGGGAGGACAAAGGTGCATTCAACGCATCGAGGCAATTGTCTTCGAGGGGGATTAAGAAAGGGGAATCATGCTTGACGTAGCCGTCCATGGGCGCCTCCGGATCGAATTGGACCCGTCTGAATCTAGCGCCAACGGTCCAGGGAAGCAACCGCCGCAATGTGTCATAAAGAACCGGGAGGCGCCATTAGCGAGTGTTCAGTCCCCCGGCCGCTTATGTCCAGTGCGGGGTCACGTTCTTCCGCCCTATTCCCGGAGCCGCTGGAGGCCGTCGGCGCTCTTCGTCCGCTGCCTGCTGCTCATGCTGGCGCCACTGCCCTGCGCCGCTGCCAGCCAGTCCGCCGCCGGGACCGTGGAAGAGACCGCCCTGCGTGCGTCTGCCCTGCACACCCAGGGGCGGTACGCCGAGGCGGAATCCACCTTCCGCGCCGCCCTGGACGCCGCCGCCGCCGCAGGCCGGAGGGACGCAGCCGTCGCCCTCATCCTCACCAACCTGGCCTTAGTGTGCCAGAACACCGGAAAGCCGGTCGAGGCAGAGCGCCACTATGCGCGCTCGCTCGCCCTCTTCGAAGCCCTGGCCGGCAAGTCCGCTCCCGTCCTGCGCTACCCGCTGGCCAGTTTCGCCTCGCTTGCGCTCGAGAACGGCCAGGCCCGCAAGGCCGAGCGCCTTTACCGCCGCGCCCTCGCCCTGCCCCTGGCGGCGGAGTACAACTATGAAGAGCAGGCGATGATTCAGCACGGGCTGGGCATGGCCATTCAGGCGCAAGGACGACTGGAGGACGCGGAGAGCTGCCTCCGGCAGGCTGTCGGGCTTCGTTCCCGCCCGGACGGGGAGCGCGTGTCGCTGGCGCAGTCGCTGAGCGGCCTCGCGCTCGTGCGCCTCTCCCGCGGCCAAATGGCCGAGGCGCTTGCGGGCCAGCTCCGCGCCCTGGAACTCCTTGAGGCGGTCCTACCGGCCGGGCATCCGGAATTTGCCCGCCCGCTTTCCAATCTCGCCGCAATCTACGCGCAAATGGGGCGGCCCGCCGAAGCTGAACCGGCGTTGCGCCGGGCTTTGGAAATAGCTTCCTCAACGTTCGGCGAGGAGCATGAGGTCTATGGCGGCATTCTCTCCAATTACGCGGAAGTCCTCCGGCAATTACACCGGAAGCAGGAGGCGAAACGGTACGCGGCCCGGGCGAAGTCGATTCTCGCCAACGCCGCCGCCGGCCGTCCTGCCCGGCACACCATCGACCTCGCCGACCTCCCCCGATAACGCCCGCCGCCCAGACCGGTTTCATCGCGCCAAGGGTATAGCACGGGCGATATGAAGGCCCTGAGCTACGGAACGCAGGACTAAATTGGAGCGTCTGCGCGGGGGGGCCGATGTTGGGCCGCCGGGGTCAAAGACCTCGGTTCCTTTTCTACCCCTGAGAATTTTTGGGGGTAGATCGCCACTATATCTTATATGCCCCGACTCCCGCGCCTGGTTCTCCCAGGCATTCCCCACCACATCACCCAGCGCGGGAACTACCGCCAAAAGACCTGTTTCCGGGCCGAAGACTACCGGCTCTACCTCCAACTCCTCAAGGACCATTCCCGTCATTATGGCGTCGGCTTGATCATCCCCCATGGACGAAGCATTTCTGGGCCGCTATGTTGTGGGTCGAGCAGAGCCGGTACGGGCCCGCCTCGCCGGGCAGTCTGAGCAATGGAGATGGTCCTTCAACGTATCTCGGTCTGAGCCCCCGGTGTCAGCCGGGGGCCGAAGGGTTGCCCACCCCTTGCAGGACGACCACCACCGCGATCCTTGCCCTACCCGCACAAAGTCGAGCAAACTGAAGTTTCGCCGCGCACGCGCCAACCCCATGGACCCTCTCTACAGCGCCCAATTGCTCGATCACTTCCAGAATCCGCGCCACGCCGGAGTCCTGCCCGCGCCCGCCATCACCGTCACCACGGAAAACCCCGCCTGCGGGGACATCCTGCAACTCAGCGCGCGCATCGAGAATGGCGTGATCGTCGAAGCCGGCTTCCAGGTGCGCGGCTGCACCGCCGCCATCGCCGCCGGCTCCGCGCTCGCCGAATGGCTCACCGGCCGCCCGGCTGCCGGACTCGATACGGCGCCCGTCGCCGAACTGATCGAAAAAGAACTCGGAGGACTGCCGCCCGCTTCGCGCCACGCCGCGGCGCTTGCCGCGGACGCCGCCCGCGCACTTGCTCGTGCAATCGCCGGGCGGCCGTCCTGAGATCCCGCGCTACCCCGCGAGCGCCTTCGCCTTCGCCAGCGCCGCGTCGTAGTTCGGGTGATCGGCTACCTCGGGCACGTACTCCACGTACTCGAGCTTGTTATCAGGTCCCACCACGAAAATCGCCCGGCTCTCGATGCGCCAGTCCTTGATCAGCGTCCCGTAGGCCTCGCCGAAGCTCGCGTCGCGATGATCCGAGATCATCTTCACCCTATCCACACCGAAGCTCGTGCACCAGCGGTTCTGGGCGAACGGCAGATCCACGCTCACCGTGTAGAAGTCCACGTTTTCCATCGCCGCGGCGGCTTCGTTGAACTTCTTCGTCTGCATGTCGCACACCGGCGTGTCGAGCGAAGGCACCACGCTGAATACGCGCACCTTGTTGCCCGTCGAGGCCAGCGTCACGGGCTGCATGCCCTTGTCCACGGCCGTGAATGCCGGCGCCGGATCTCCGGCTTTCAGTTCAGGACCCATAAGTTCGAGCGGGCCGCCTTTGAAGGTAGTGGTTCTTGACATAGTTGTTGAAGGAATCCTCTTCGTTCAGTCTAGCAACTTGGCCAGTTCGTCCACGTTCGTCACGGGCAACTGGCACGTGAAATTCTCACAGACATACGCCGCCGGCGCGCCGTCCACCGGCGCCATCCCCGCCAGGGCGGGAACCCAGCGCGCGAACCGTTCGCGATCCTCATCCCGCGCCAGGACGATCACCGCCGTGAAGGGCCGGAACCGCCGCCGCGCTTCATCGACAAGCGCCTTCAAACGCGCATCTTCTGCCGCGCCCGCGATGACGATCTGCCCCTTCGGCGCGACATCGTGCATCCACGCCGCCAGCATCAGCGGAGCCGTCGGGCCCTGCTCCGTCAGGCGCTTCGCGAAGGCCCGGAGCGCATCGAGCGCCGTATCGCGCAGTTCGTTCATCCCGGTATAACCGGCCAGCCGCAGCAGGTTCAGCACCGCGACAGAGTTGCCCGAGGGCTCCGCGCCGTCGTAGTCCTCCTTGAGCCGCAAAACCAGGTCCGCGCCGGCGCCGGAGCTGAAAAACGCCCCGTTTTCGCGGTCTTCGAACAACTCGAACATGCGCGTGGTGAGGTCGAGGGCCATCTGCAGGCGGCCGGAGTCAAACGTGGCCTCATAGAGATCGATCTGCGCCTGCGCGAAGAACGCGTAATCGTCGAGAAAACCCGGAATCGCGCGCTCGCCCTCGCGCCACCGCCGGTAGAGCGTGCGCGTTTCGCTGTCGTAGAGGTTTTTGGCGACGAAATCGGCCGCCCGGAGCGCCGAATCGAGGCATTTTTGCGCGATTTCGGGGTGTTTTTCGGCCAGAATTCGCGCCCCGCGCGCCAGCGCCGAAATCATCAGCCCGTTCCACGCCGTCAGGATCTTGTCGTCGAGATGCGGGCGCGGGCGGCGGGCCCGGGCGGTGAGAAGGTCGTCGCGCATCGCTGCCAGGTCGCTCTTAAGCTTTTCAGGATCAAGCGAATAGCGCCGCGCGGTGGATTCGATCGGGTTCGCTTCGCTCAGGATATTGCGGCCGGTGAATTCGCCGTGCGGATCGTGGGCGACGTTGCCTTCCTCCTCGCAGCCGTAGCGGTGGGCGAACCATTCGGCGCGCTCAGGCCCAAGCGTTTCAACGAGTTCCGCATAGGACCAGATGTAGAACGCGCCCTCGCTCTTCTCCTTTGGCTGGGCCGGGTCGGGGGCGGAATCGGCGTCTTCGGCCGAGTAGAACCCGCCTTCGGGATGCGTCAAATCGCGCGAAATGTAGCGAAAAATCCCCTCGAAAGTGGTCAAAAACGCGCTTTCTTGGGTGATTTGATACGCCTCGAGGTACGAAACGGCGAGTTGCGCCTGGTCGTAGAGCATCTTCTCGAAATGCGGCACAAACCAGCGGTCATCCACCGAATACCGGTGAAAACCGCCGCCGAGATGGTCGTGCATGCCGCCCTTGGCCATCTCGCGCAGCGTGAACAGAGTCATCTCCAGAGCTTCCGGATTCTTTGCAAACGCATGGTAGCGAAGGAGAAAGTCGAAGACGACCGGCCTCGGAAACTTGGGCGCGCCGCCGAACCCCCCGAGCTTCGAATCAAACGACCGCCGGAAGTAGTGAAACGCCGATTCGAGCGCCTCGGGATTCAGAACGCTTGTATCAGGCCGGACCTCGACTGCGCGCCCGATCTGGTCGATCATCGCCTCGCTCGAAGCCAGCAACTGCTCGCGTTTGGTGAGCCAGGCTTGCGCGAGTTGTTCGAGGACGCTGGAGAAGCCGGGGCGGCCGTAGCGGGCGTCGGGGGCGAAGTAGGTGCCGCCATAGAAGGGTTTGAGATCGGGGGTGAGCCAGACGGACATGGGCCAGCCGCCGCTACCGGTGGTGGCCTGAACGAAGGTCATGTAGATGCGGTCCACGTCGGGGCGCTCTTCGCGGTCCACCTTGATGGAGACGAAGTGGCGGTTGAGCAGTTCGCCGATGGCTTCGCTTTCGAAAGATTCGCGCTCCATCACATGGCACCAGTGGCAGGTGGAATAGCCGATGGAAAGGAAGATGGGCTTGTTTTCGGCGCGGGCTTTGGCGAAAGCCTCCTCGCCCCAGGGATACCAGTCCACCGGATTGTGGGCGTGCTGGAGCAGGTAAGGGCTCTTTTCGTGGATCAGACGGTTGGCTTGCATTATAGTGGGAGCGAAAAGGATAGGATTCATGAGCGACCTTGCAGGCTTCAAGAAACAGGCGCGGGCAGAGCTGTTCGAGCTTCTCCGCATCCCCAGCATCAGCACAGATCCGGCGCGCAAACAGGACGTGGAGCGCGCCGCGGCCTTTGTCGAACAAGGCCTGAAACGCGCGGGGATGACCCGCACGGAATTGATCCGCGTGGGCGCGGGCCATCCGCTCGTGTACGGCGAATGGCTCGGCGCGGAAGGGCGGCCGACGCTGCTGCTCTACGGCCATTACGACGTGCAGCCCGTGGAACCGCTGGACGAATGGATTTCGCCGCCGTTCGAACCCACCGAACGCGACGGCAACGTGTATGCGCGCGGAGCGTGCGACGACAAGGGCCAGACGTGGATTCTGGTGAAGGCCGTGGAGTGGCTGATGCAGCGCGACGGCCGGCTGCCGGTGAACGTGAAATTCCTGATCGAAGGCGAAGAGGAGTGCGGCGGCGAATCGATCGCGGCGTATGTCGAGCAACACCCGGAGGCGCTGGCGGCGGATGCGGCGGTGATCTGCGACAGCGAAATGTTCGCGCCGGAGCTGCCTTCAATCTGCACCGGCTTGCGGGGCATCGCTTATGGCGAGCTGATCGTGGAGGGTCCGAAGACCGACCTGCATTCGGGCGTCTATGGCGGCGCGGCGCCGAACCCGCTGATGGCGGTGGCGGAGATCCTGACGGCGCTGAAAGGGCGCGACGGAAAGATTTCGATTCCGCATTTCTACGACCGCGTGGCGGAGCCGTCGCCGGAAGAGATGGAAGCCTGGGAATCGCTGCCATTCGACGAAGAGGAGTACCGCAAAAAGGAAGTGGGATCGCCGGAATTGACGGGCGAAGCGGGCTTTTCGGTGCTGGAGCGCGTGTGGGCGCGGCCGACGCTGGAAGTGCATGGCATTCGCGGCGGATTCACGGGCGAAGGGGCGAAGACGGTGATCCCGGCGCGGGCGGTGGCGAAGATCTCGCTGCGGCTGGTGGCGGATCAAAGGCCGGAAGAGGCAGTGGAGCAGTTGAAGGCGGCGATCGAGGGGGTGACTCCGCGCGGGGTGCGGGCGTCGTTCCACCTGCTGCATGCGGGTGCGCCGTCGCTGGTGGATCCGGACAACGCCTATCTCAAAACGGCGGCTTCGGCGATGGAAGAGGTGTTCGGCAACAGGACGGTGTATATCCGCTCGGGGGGCTCGATTCCGATTGTGGGGCTGTTCGACCGCTTCCTCGAAATACCCAGCGTGCTGATGGGCTTCGGGCTGCCGGATGATAATCTGCACGCGCCGAATGAGAAGTTTTGTTTGGCGAATTTTGACCGAGGGATCGATGCGGTGGTGCGGTATTTGGAGTGGCTGGGGTAGGGGGGGAGGTTGGGGGGCGGCCCGGGACTGCCCGCCCCAACGCGCCCCGGACGAAGGAAGGAGCGCAGGCGCGATGAGCAATGAAGTGGATATCGAGGGTCTTTGGGACACGCCGACAATCGCGGAGAGACACGCCCACCATGTGCTCTACTCCTTTCCGGCTAACGTAGTTGCCAATTCGTCTGGTATTGTCGCGCTCACCATCGAGGGGGAGCGGGGTTGTGTTGTCCTGATTACCGCGGAAGCCGCTGAAATCCGACTCCCAACCACCGAGTGGACGAAGGGCGCCTACGCACCGAGGGCGTCCACTTGCTTCTGGAAACGTGTTGCGCTCCGGGAGACCCCATCCAGTTATCAGAAACTCGATCAAGTGATCGAAGCGGCAATCGCAGCGCGGAGGGCGGAATTCCAACCGTGCTGCTTCTGCCATGAGGAGTTCCCGCCGGAGCACATGACGGATGATGCATGTCACGGCTGTGCGTCAGCGAATCGGGGGATCGTTTACTGAGTGGATGGCGCTGGGGGGATGTATTTTGAGTGTAGAAGCGGGGGTTGAGCGACATCAGACCGGAAGTGCGATCGCCATCGGTTCGGAACGCTGATCGGCTTCGGTCGGAATACGTACCGAGAATTCGAAATGGATTGAAGCCGGATTTCGGGATTTCGGGGGCATTCATGATAGGGGGCGGTCCGGGACAGCCTGCCCCGCCCCAGCTCACTTTTCTGCGAAATCGTAAGCGATTGAAAACATATGTGGTTCGGTCGCGCGAGGCACCCACGAGCGCAGCTACGGCTGAGGAACCCGGGGTGCCGCTGCGAAGAAGTGCTTTTGAATCAGTTAGATCCAAAAAGTGCTGTGGGACGGGTCAGGCTGACCCGGCGCAGCCCGGCGCAGCCAGGCTGACCCGGCGCAGCCCCTACAACGTCGTGGCGGGGGCGGCGGAGTCCCTCGCCCTGACGGGCGAGGCTCGCGGGGCGGGTGGGACCACTTGGGCGGACTGAGAGTCCGCCGCGGGCTGAAGCCCGCCCTACGACGGCGTGGCGGGGGCGGTGGGGGGCGGTAACATCGGTAACCTTGGGGGATTGCGTTTATATGCGTCTATTTTGTGTTCCAAATTTACGGACTCGCGGGTATGATTGACGCATGACCGAACGATGGCTCGTTTGCAGCCGCCGTGGCCTTTTCCTTGCCTTGGCCGGGACTGCCCTGGCCGGGCGGATTCGCGCCGAAGAGGCTGAACCCGGCGATGCAGCGCCCCCGCTCGAACAACTTCCGCTTGGCGCTCTGGTGGAACTTCACGGCGTCAGGCCCGGTGCGGGCGGGTTCAGCGCCGCTGCCGGTGAGTGGCCCGAACTCGTGGAAGTCGAAGGCCTTCGCGTGCGTTTCAATGGCCATCCGGCTCCGGTGTTCGCCCTGGGCGAGGACCGCCTGCTGGTGCAGGTTCCGTTTGAAGCCGGTCCGGGGCGCGTGCGGATTGAGATTGAAGCCGGGGAGGAGGTCCACGAGGACGAGCGGGAACTGACCGCCTCCGCGCCGCGCTTTGTTCTGGACGCGGCGGGGGCCATTCTGGCGGTGCGGCATGGGGATGAAGCCGTGGCGGGCGTCGATACGCTGCCTCGGCACGACGAATGGTGGCGCATCTGGACGACCGGCGCGGACCGCGAATGGTTCCCGATTGCGACGGGCGAGGCGAGTCCGTGGCGCGAAGAGGGTGAGCCGTATGTGTGCGTGTCGGAACTCGAGGTGGATGGGGAACCGGCGGTAGCCGGAGGGCTGGAATGGGTGCCGGGGCTGACGGGGGTGCAGGCGGTCACGTTTCTGGTGAATCAACCGCGCGGGATCCACGAAATCCGGGTGAAAGCGCCGGGCGGGGATGGGGTCCCCGGTACGCTGGCGGTGCGCGCGGACGACGAACCGCTGCTCCAAGGAAGCATCACGCCGACGGATGACAAGCGGCACAATGTTCCGCCGAGAACGTACCACGTCACCATCACCCACAATGACGACACGGAAGAGACGACCGCGAGGAACAACCGGTACCTCACGTACTTTCCCGGCAAACCAGTGGCAGAGAGCCCGATCGAGACGCTTGTCACCAGCATCACGAACCCTGAGACCTACCCGCTGGTTCAGCCACACGCCATCGAACACACCCGCGACACCACAATTCAACACATCACCATCCCACGACTCAACGACCCACGAGAAACACTACGACTCAACCCAGACGCAACAGACGACGCGTTTATGGGCCTGATTACAGGCATGATGTTTACTGTCGATCCTGCTGCGGCGCTCGACCTGCGAGAGTACCTCATCGCCGGCTGGAGAAAAGGAATGATCGAAAACTTCCACCCAGTTGGAAAACTAGAACACCTCAACTGGGCAACGGGCATGGTAAGCATGTACAACGGTCGCTGGTGGCAACAACTCCCCTTCAAAATATACATGAACCCAGACGGCACAGCAACAGACGTCCCCGAAAACATAGGTATCAAGCCATCCCCACAAGCCGTCGACGCAGCAGCACAAGCAATGCTCTCGTGGAATGATGCATTCGACAACCCTGTTATCAAAATCGTTGACTACGACCCGACAAAAATCGACAGCGAACAAGGAGCCTTCGTCCGCTGGGGCACCACCGGAAACGGCGCAAGCCTGCGCGTCCGCGGACCAGACCGCGACCAAATCCCTGGCACCGACAGAAGCCTACAAGGAATCATCTTCCTCAACTACCTGGCAGATGTACCAGATATGCCAATTAGTGAAATGAGCGACGCGGCAGCTCACGAGGTCGGTCATCTTCTTTTCGGGCTCGCACACCGGCGATTCCGCGGTATTATGCGCGGCGTCGGTAGCCCGGGAACAAGAGTCCCAGACCCGATTGAGTACGCCGCAGCAAAAGCGAACTATTCGTTCCCTGGATTGTTTGATCACGTGCAAGGACGGCTGGCGAGAATAGGGTACCACCCGGCAAGAATTGATGATTTCGACTACCCGTATTTCTACCCGATTGAAAACGGCATCGTCGTACAGCGTCCGGAACTCATCGACCGCGAGCGTTGGTACGGGGCCTGAGCACTCGCGCAGTGCTGGCGGCATTCCCTCGCCCTGGCGGGCGAGGCGCGTGGTGGCGGGGTTGGGGCTTTTGGTTGGTGCCCCCGGCTGACGCCGGGGGCTCGAGCGGGCATTGGAGCTTTGGGTGATTGTCCGGCGCTGCCGGTTCGACGGTGGACAGCCCGAGAAGTGTGACCCATTTGCCTGGGCTGATGGGTAAACCATGTCGCCGGGTTGGACCCTTTGGGTGCCCGCCCCCTTACGGGGGCGGCTGACGGAATCGCGGTGGGGCGGGGTGGGGGGGCTTTTGGTTGGTGCCCCCGGCTGACGCCGGGGGCTCGAGCGGGCATTGGACCTTTGGGTGATTGCCCGGCGCTGCCGGTTCGACGGTGGACAGCCCGAGAAGTGTGACCCATGTGCCTGGGCAGATGTGTAAACCATGTCGCCGGATTGGACCGAGATGGGGCTTGCGGGTTTTGCTGCTGCTTCGACGGCGAACTGCCCCGGAAGGGTGACCCATGTCGCCGGGCCAGATTGTGAAGTCATACGCGCTGTCCCCCTCCCTGACGGTCGGGGCTTGGAGAACGGTCCAATCCCGCGAGTGGGGGGCTTGGGTTGCGGGGACAGCACACTCAATCTCCAAGCTGCTTTCGGCGGGCGGGATTCAGTGGCCGGCGATCAACCCGCAGACCGTTGTGCCGAGCGACTCATCCTGTTGAATTGAAAGAACTCGGCGGGCGAATGGTCGCGGTCGGTTCGGGTGCTCTCGGTTGCCCGGGGGCATTCAGATTACATGTAAAGTGATTGAATGTCCCCGAAACCGATGCGGTGGTCCGGTATTTGGAGTGGCTGGGGTAGGGGGCCGGTCGGAGGTGCTGGCGGGCCTTTTTGGGGATAAAGAACAAGATGCGGTTGAATTGTTCTTGAGTTCAAACGCGCATGGAATCAATGGGTTGTGGGTGTGTGATGTGCGGGGGTGGGGGAATGAGCGGTGTGGCCGGGCCGGGCTGATTCGTGCCTAAGTCGTTGCTGGCGTAGGGGTTGTTGGATTTCGCGACAGGGGGTCGAGGTCATTGACCCCATTGGACCCATTGGACCATTGGGACACGCCGACAATCGCGGAGAGACACGCCCACCATGTGCTCTACTCCTTTCCGGCTAACGTAGTTGCCAATTCGTCTGGTATTGTCGCGCTCACCATCGAGGGGGAGCGGGGTTGTGTTGTCCTGATTACCGCGGAAGCCGCTGAAATCCGACTCCCAACCACCGAGTGGACGAAGGGCGCCTACGCACCGAGGGCGTCCACTTGCTTCTGGAAACGTGTTGCGCTCCGGGAGACCCCATCCAGTTATCAGAAACTCGATCAAGTGATCGAAGCGGCAATCGCAGCGCGGAGGGCGGAATTCCAACCGTGCTGCTTCTGCCATGAGGAGTTCCCGCCGGAGCACATGACGGATGATGCATGTCACGGCTGTGCGTCAGCGAATCGGGGGATCGTTTACTGAGTGGATGGCGCTGGGGGGATGTATTTTGAGTGTAGAAGCGGGGGTTGAGCGACGTAAGACTGGAGGCGCGATCGCCATCGGTTCGGAACGCTGATCGGCTTCGGTCGGAATACGCAGCGAGAATTCGAAAAAGATTGAAGCCGGATTTCGGGATTTCGGGGACATTCATGATAGGGGGCGGTCCGGGGCGGTCCGGGACAGCCTGCCCCGCCCCAGCTCACTTTTCTGCGAAATCGTAAGCGATTGAAAACATATGTGGTTCGGTCGCGCGAGGCACCCACGAGCGCAGCTACGGCTGAGGAACCCGGGGTGCCGCTGCGAAGAAGTGCTTTTGAATCAGTTAGATCCAAAAAGTGCTGTGGGACGGGTCAGGCTGACCCGGGTCGCACGGGTCGCACACGGGTCGCCCCCATCGGCTTTCATCGGCCCAAACAGAATCCGAAAGATACGAGCTGCCCCACTCGAATCTCGACTAGTATTGGATGATGCTGTCGCGCAGGGTCCTCCTCGCCACCCCCTTGGCCCCGCTCCTGCGCAGCCAGGATCAAGCCCCCGCCATGTTCGCCGACGCCAAAGCCTACGAGCAATTCATGGGACGCTGGAGCCGCCTCTTGGCCCCCCAACTCATCGACTTCACCAGCCTTCCCGATCAGGGCCGTTTCCTCGACGCCGGCTCCGGCACCGGATCACTGGCCTTCGCCCTGGCGGAACGGAAACCGCTGGCCCGCGTGCTGGGCATCGACCCATCCAGGGAATACGTCGCCTACGCAGACAGCCGCAACCCGTTTCCCGAAAGGGTAAGCTTCGAAACGGGAGATGCCCAGCAACTCCGCTTCCCCGGCGACACCTTCGACGCCAGTCTCTCCCTGCTCGTGTTCAATTTCATCCCCGACCCCGGCAAGGCGTTGCGGGAACTGCGCCGCACAACAAGACCAGGGGGCCGGATCTCGGCCGCCGTTTGGGACTACGGCGCTGGAATGGGCATGCTCCTGGCGTTTTGGGACAGCTTGGCGGCCACCGACCCAAGCGCCGCGAAAGCCGCTGAGAAGTTCATGCCGCTGAGCCGGTCAGGCGAACTGTCCGCCCTTTGGCGCCAGGGCGGCCTGGAAGACGTCCACGAACAGCCGCTCGTGATCACGATGCGTTTCGAATCCTTCGCGGACTACTGGGACCCGTTTCTCCTGGGACAAGGCCCTGCCGGTGTTTACGTCAAGCAGCTCGCTCCCGAGCAGAGAAGCGCTCTCCGCGCTGAAGTGAAGCGCCGGATCTCCCCCTCCGCGGAAAGCCTGCCCATTGCTCTCGACGCCCGCGCCTGGGCGGTCCGAGGCACAGTCCCGGCTCGCAAGTGATGTTGGGTTTCGGGTTTCGCGGACTGTACACTCAATCGCCAAACTCCTTCCGGTGAGCGGGGCTGGGAGTTCGGCGATCAACCCGCAGACCGTTGTGCCGAGCGACTCATCCTGTGGAACTGAAAGAACTCGGCGGGCGAATAGTCGCGGTCGGTTCGGGTGCTCTCGGTTGCCCGGGGGCATTCAGATTACATGTAAAGTGATTGAATGTCCCCGAAACCGATGCGGTGGTCCGGTATTTGGAGTGGCTGGGGTAGGGGGCCGGTCGGAGGTGCTGGCGGGCCTTTTTGGGGATAAAGAACAAGATGCGGTTGAATTGTTCTTGAGTTCAAACGCGCATGGAATCAATGGGTTGTGGGTGTGTGATGTGCGGGGGTGGGGGAATGAGCGGTGTGGCCGGGCCGGGCTGATTCGTGCCTAAGTCGTTGCTGGCGTAGGGGTTGTTGGATTTCGCGACAGGGGGTCGAGGTCATTGACCCCATTGGACCATTGGACGAAATGGCGGATTTCGCGAAGGGCTCTTGCTTCAGGCTGGCCCGTTCGCGCCCAGTTCGAGCCTACTATCACACCATTTCGTGAATGATGAGCCGAACAGGCTTACACCTGAGCCTGGCCCTGGTGCGGCTAATCCGGAAACGCGACCATAGGAGTCGCCGAATATGAGCCTGTTGGATGAAAGCGAATGCATACGGCCGCAATTGAATTAGGCCACATTCCTGGTAA
This sequence comes from Bryobacteraceae bacterium, assembly GCA_023384675.1. Taxonomy (GTDB): domain Bacteria; phylum Acidobacteriota; class Terriglobia; order Bryobacterales; family Bryobacteraceae; genus PNKE01. The sequence continues at coordinate 16,106 of JAHDVK010000023.1, forward strand.
TCCAATGCTCACATTATCGACTACTATGGTTCCCGTCCTGTTGGCGAGATCGGGATACCTCTCGGCTACGGAGAACGCCATGTGCTCGGCTGGCTGAAGATTCAGAGGAAAGGCATGAGTCTGATTTCCAGCAGTGTCCAAGACCCGCAAGATGTATTGTTGAGCACGGGGGGAAGGATTCACCAACGCTAATCCAGTAGCAAAGCCTCCGCTTGTATCCAGTAGCCCCCACAATTTCTTATAATATGAGTAGTCAGCCAGACCGCTGCCTTCGCTGTCAATCCGTCCCGGAACCCGCTGCCGAAAAGTGTAAAAGGCATCCACGTCGCCCGAAGACTGTTGCTCAATGTATGCGAAACCTTGCTCAGTATTCGAAGTAGCGTCGGAGGTTTCAAGTCGAGTCAGACCCCTTGCTGACAGTCGGACAGTCAACGAGTCAGCCATCCGGGTCGTACCGGATGAATCGATTGTCGTAATTATCCAAGGGGTGCCACCGCTCTTGAAAAACCGAACGACAACATTGACGTCGCGGGTTCGGCGGTTAAGAATACGAATTTCCGTTTTCCACCCTCCCCCATCTGCAACTTGCGGAACCCACCTGCGCAACACCACAGCCGAGTCATCGAAAGGACCGGGAAGCTGTGCCAACAATGCCGGGGATGGCACTAAGACTATTGAAATTAGGCAAAGAAGGCTAATCGGTGTTTGCAATTTTGGCCTCCACATCCTATGCCGATTCTTGAAAGAATGCTACGCCTTTCGAGAATGAACTGTAAGGAGCGTATCATAGAGAGTGGGGACATTCAAGGCCAAGCCGAAGTCACAAGGGGCCTGCCCGGGGTTGCGGGGACAGCACACTCAACCTCCAAACTTCCTTCGGCGAGCAGGACTCAGTGGACGGCGATCAACCCGCAGACCTTTGTGGCAAGCGACTCATCCGGTTGGATTGGGCGGTCCGGCGGTCCGGGACAGCCTGCCCCGCCCCAGCTCACTTTTCTGCGAAATCGTAAGCGATTGAAAACATATGTGGTTCGGTCGCGCGAGGCACCCACGAGCGCAGCTACGGCTGAGGAACCCGGGGTGCCGCTGCGAAGAAGTGTCTTCGAATCAGTTAGATCTAAAAAGTGCTGTGGGACGGGTCAGGCTGTCCCGGGTCGTCCCGGGTCGCGGGTCGCCGGGTCGCACCCACAGGGGCTGTAGGATCCAGGCGAAGCGCGGGATTGCTACCATTTGAGCCATGCCAGGGTTTCTGAAGAGGGCCTGGAACACGGGGCGGCTGGGCGTTTGGGCGCGCAGGGAGGGGGCAATTGCGTACTGGGACCGGCAGGAACTTGCGCGGGTGCAGGACCGGCGGGTCCGGGCGCTGGTGGCGCACGCCTGGAGGGAGACAGCGTACTACCGCGAGTGGCTGAAGGCGGCCGGGGCGGAGCCTGGCGACATCCGGGGGGCTGCGGATTTGGCGAGGCTGCCGGTGATCGACAAAATCGTACTGACCAGGCGCCCGGAGCGCTTCGAGGCGGAATCGCTGAAGGGTACAGACGGGATCACGCTGCATTCGAGCGGCACATCGGGTTACCGGCGGCATTTGCGCCATGATGCGAGGGCGGTGTTGCAGGCGCTGGCGGCGGGGCGGCGGCAGAGGCTGGCGCTGGCCGAGTATGTGGGGCGGGAGTCGGGGTACCGGGAGGCGATCTTCAACCGGGATGGGTCGGTGGGTGGGCAGTTGCGCGCGTTTATCGAGACGCGGACGTGGGTCCCCAAGGCGGTGGAATTGCGCCGGCGGCTGTTTTCGCCGGTACTGCCGTTCGCGGAGTTGACGGCGGGCGTGGATGCGTTTCAGCCGGAAGTGATTCGCGGTTATGGGTCGCATCTCGGGGCGTTTTACCAATGGCTGGCCGAGAGCGGGCGGCAGTTTCACAAGCCGCGGGCGATTGTTTACGGGGCGGACGCGATGCCGCCGGCACAACGGCGGTTGATCGAGCAGGAACTCGGAATCCCGGTATTGAGCACCTACCAGGCGGTGGAAGCGTTGCGAATCGGGTTTGAGTGTTCGCAGCGGAAAGGGTTTCACATCTCGGTGGATCAGGTCGTGGTGCGCGTGCGCGACAAGGGGCCGGGCGAACGCGGCGAGATGGTGTTGACGAATTTGTGGAACTACGCGACGCCGGTGATCAATTATCAGTTGGGGGATCTGGTGACGCTGAGCGACGGGCTGTGTCCATGCGGGCGGACGCTGCCATTGCTGACGTCGATCGATGGGCGGGCGGATGATCTGGTGGCGCGGCCGGACGGGACGCGCGTACACGCGCTGGCGGTGCTGGCGCCGCTGCAGAAGGCGCCGGGAGTGATGCAGGTACAGGTGGAGCAGCGGGCCTTCGACGATTTTCTACTGCGCGTGATCTGGCGGCAGGGGGAGCCACGCGACGAGGACGAACTGAAGCGGCGGTTCAGGCAGGTGCTCGGCGCCGGGGCAGCGGTGCATGTCGAGGAGGTCCACGCGATTGCGACGACGAGCGCGGGCAAGGTGAAGAGCTTGATTTCGCGGCTGGAGCAGCGATGATCGGGGAGATCGCAGAGTTCGCGTCGCTGTTGCTGCACCGCCGGTGGAGCGCCGAACGGACGCGGGCGCACCGGGACGAACGGATCCGGACGCTCGTGGCGCACGCCTACGAGAATGTGCCCTATTACCGTCGGATGATGGACGCGCGGGGGTTGAAACCGCAGCAGATCCGTTCGGCGCGGGACCTCGAGGCGCTCCCGGTGACGACGAAACAGGACCTGCGGGCGGCGGGGACGGATTGTGTGGACCCGCGCGCAACGGATTTGTACCGGGTGGCGACGTCGGGGAGTTCGGGAGAACCGTTCGAGCAGATCCTGACGCAGGCGGAGTACCGGCGTCGCCGGTTGCGGGAGTTCCGGTCGCTGATCGGAGTGGGGCTCAAGCCGCTGGACCGGCTGGCCGTGCTGGGTCCGGTGCGGACGAGGCCGCGGCGACTGCACCGGTCGCTGGGGCTGTACCGGATCGAAGTGATTCCATTCGACGCCCGGCCCGAGGAGCAGGCGCGCCGGATCGAGCGGGCGTGTCCGGATGTGCTGTGGATCTACTCGACGGTGCTGAAACAGGTGTTGTCGCACACGGGGGGCCGGCTGAGCGATCTCGCGCGGCCGAGGCTGTTGATCTCGTCGTCGCAGGTGCTGGACTCGCCGTTCCGGCAGCAGTTGCTCGACGATCTGCCGGGCGCGCGGATCGCGGAGTTGTATGGATCGGCGGAGGCCGGCCGGATCGCGGCGGGATGCCGCGAGGATGACGGGTTGCACCTGGAGGACGACGCAGTCCATGTGGAACTGCTGGAGGGGGGGCGGCGGGTGGAGGAGGGCGAGGAGGGAACGACCGTCATCACCTGCCTGGACCAGTGGGCGATGCCGCTGATCCGGTACGAGCAGGGAGACCGGTGCCGGATGCGGCCAGGGCGGTGCCGATGCGGGCGGTCGTCGCCGCTGATGGACTCGCCGCTCGGCCGCTGCGCCGACATGATCACGCTGCCGTCGGGGCGGCGGTTGTCGGCACTGGCGTTTGACGCTGTCGTGCGCCAGGTGCCAGGGCTGGTGCAATACCGGTTCGTGCAGAGGCGGCGGGACCGGTTGGAGGCGCAGTTCTGCTTTCAGACGCCGCCGCCGGCGGGAGTCCTCGAGGAGATTGCGGGGCGGGTGCGCGAGGTGCTGCGAGAGCAGGTGGAGGTGAGCGTGGGGCTGTTCGGGGTGGAGGAGATCCGGGGGCCCAAGTTCAAATCGGTGGTCTCGCTGCTGGAGGAACAGGCAACGGGACCCGGCCCTGAGTGAAAGGGCGGAGCGCTGGGCTTCGCCCTTCTCAAGTTCCAACGCGGCTGTAGGGCGGGCGTCCAGCCCGCGCGGAGCTTCAGCTCCGCCTATGCGAACGAGCGCGGAGGGCTTGCCTGAACTGCCTCCTCGCCACACAAAGCGATTGAGTGCCCGTTCCCAAAACCTGGATCTCGGGCCGGGGGGCGGCCCATCCTGACCATCGGCGAGGTTAGGTCATCGCCAGGAGCGAGGCGAACGCCCAGGTGATGTGTTTGTTGCGGACGTCGCCGTGGTCCTTGATGAGGTTCGCCCCATTTTCGGCACGGCTCCCGTCGAGGTTATAGAGTTTGCCGGGGGCGAAGGAGTAGGGCTCACTCGCGAGTTTGAGGTCCAGCCCGACGGTTTCCGGGGTATCCAGAACGCCGTTGCGCCCTACACCGCCGAAACGGCTGTTTTCATCGCCGATAGCCTTCGAGTTATTCAGGCTGAGCGCGGCCATGCTGGTGTAGGCGAAGCCGACGACCGAGTCGTGCCGGGAATGCGTGGCGAGAATTGGCTGCTTGACCACCTGTTTTTCGATGATATCGCGGAAAAAGCCACGCTTGCGGCTGCCTTTTCCGGGGCTTAATCCGAAATGGGAATAAGCTGCCTGTAGAAGCAGCATCGACTCGACTTCGACTTTCGGGTTCGCGAGGAGGCCCTTGGCACAGGCGGTGACGGCGCGCCCGCCAAGGCTGTGGCCGACGAGATGGATGCGCAGCGCGGGCCGGGCCTTTTTGGCGTCGCGAACGATTCGGGTGAGGCCGGCTTCTCCGATGGTGCCGCAGCGTTCGAACATGGGCAGGAACGTCGTGAGATTGACAAATTTCGGGACAAATCCGAAGACTTTTCCAAAAATGGATTGAGCGCTTCCGCCGCCGCCGCCCGCGCGAGGGTCGAGAGTCGGAATTCCGACTCTGCGCGCGCCGCCGGTTGGGGCAGAGATGGGCGTCTGGTCGCCGAAGGCGAAGGCGCGCACGAGCGTAGAGGGCTTCCCCTTTTCAAGCGCGGTGGAGAACTCGGACGTGAGCCCGCCGCCGATTTCAGAGGCGAGATCGAGCAGGGCCTGGGCCATGGCCAACTGAGCCTTTTCGTTCCCCTTCTCAGCCTGGGGGAGTTGGGCGAGCATCGCGTCGATGTGGGTCTGCTGGGCCTTTGGGAGTTCCTTTTTGAGGTCCTTCAGGCGCTTGGCGTTTTCACTGGCGCCGCCCGCGGACAGAGCGCCGCCGCTACCGCGCTTTTCACTAAAGACCATGGACGGCCAGAGGGCGCCGGCGACCGCGAACTTGCGGGAACCGAGGGCGCCGCGCAGCGTGGCGTGTTTGAGTTGGGGACCCAGGTTGCCGAGGAACTCAGAGTAGAGGTTGGTGGCGTCGGCGGCATCGTTGCGGAAGCCGTGGCACATGACGATGAGGTCGGTGACCGGTTCCTCGCCGATGTACTGTACGAGGCCGGGCAGACCGCCGGTGACCTTGCCTTTGCGGTCGAAAGTGACCGCCTGATAGGGAAAATTCTGAAGAGTTTCCATCAATATCTCCTTCATTCGATCAAACTGCCTGCAGCACTTTCATCAGGTCCAATAGGCCGCGGCCCTGATAGGCGCGTTCTCTTTTTAAGTCGATCGTATTATCGAGAAAAAGACGTTTGACTTTCTCAGGTTGACCGATGAATTCGCGGCGGACGGAAAGAAAGGCCGCAATCGCGCCGGAGACGTGGGGGGCGGCCATGCTGGTGCCGCTCTGTTCGAGGTAATCCACCTGTTTTTTGGGCTTGAGCTGCCCTTCAATCGCGCTTTTGAATCCGCCGGCGGCACAGGAGATGATGCGTTCGCCCGGGGCGACGAGGTCCGGTTTGAGGCGGCCGTCGCCAGTGGGTCCGCGGGATGAGAAGTACGAGACGCCGTACGTGTGCGGGCGCTCGCGGTGCGTCGATCCCACGGTGATGGCAAGCTCGGAATTGCCGGGGTCGCTGATGCTGGCGTCACGGTAGCCGAGTTCATTGGCGCCTTCGGCCGTGAGGCTGACGGCGGAAAAGCCGGAGTTGCCGGCCGCGACGACAACCACGACGCCGGAGCGAACGAGGCGGTCCACCTCGACACAGATGGGGCTGTGGCCGCAGGCGAACCAGCGGGGGTTGAAGTCGTAACCGAGGCTCATATTGACGCCGTGGATCGCCGCGCCGGGCAGCGGGAGGCGGCGGCCGTGATCGTTGATCGTCTGGATATGGTCCAGGGCGCGAAGGACGGAACTGACGCGGCCGGCGCCGCTGGAATCGAGCACCTTGAGGCTGACAAGGTTGGTCTTGGGAGCGATGCCGGCGATGTAGCCAAGCTGATACAGTTGGACCTCGGCCGTGACGTCGCCATCGTCACCGACTCCGGTCATGGCCTCCTGGGCGGCGATTGGCTTGCGCCTGGCGCCTTCACTCTCCAGGCAGCCGGCGATAATGCCCGCGACGTGGGTCCCGTGTCCGAAGTCATCACGAAATGGGTCCTTTTCGCCGGTGAAATCCTTTGACCAGCGGGCGGAAACAACATTACCGTATTTCGTAAAATGTCTATGCTTTTTGTCAATGCCGGAATCGAGGACGGCCCAGACGATGCCGTCGCCCATGGCGTTGAAGGAGCGCTGGGCGGCCTCGGCTTTGATGGTGGCGGCGGAAGTGGTGAGGCAGGGGTGGACCACCTCATCCTTCCAGACGCGGTAGATGGGACCCGCCCGGCCGGGGCCAAGATTGTCGAGCCACTTCCTGTAATCGGCGGCGAGGGCGAGAATCTGGCCGCCGCCCATCGTGACGAAAGCATAGTGGCCACCGCAGAAATCCAGGTTCTTGGGCGGGGGCGTAAGCTGGCGAAGTGTCGCCTCCACTTGAAGCCGGGCATCCGCGACGGTTTCGTTCAATGCAATGATGATGTCGAAATCACTCTCGGGCTTATTCCGGATGTCGCTGATCAGCGGCTCGGTGATGAGGCCGCGAAGCATGTCCTTGTGGAGTTGTTCGCGGGTGTACCGGTCTGATGGCTCGCGCTTTCCCGCGGCTGGCTTTTCGGGCTTGGGCGTGGCTCCTTGCTTCCCTTTTTTCCCCACTGGCTTTTCAGGCATGGGCGTCGCTCCTCAATGCACGGCTCTGACTGCTCAGGGCATCTTTGCACAGGCGCGAGCACGAAGTCCAGCCCAATCTCGGGATTGGATCAACCGCGGGGCGGCAATTGGACAGGATATTCGGGTGAATCGGTGCGGCAGGTGGTGAGATAGTCCTCGATTTTGCGGACGACAGCCGCATTCTGAGGCTCCGCACGAGTTCTTGCAGGCGGGAGATCCGTGTCCGGAGGCGGGCTGTGGCGGCAAGGTCTTCGCCGCCCAAGTTCCGGAAGCTGCCGGCGGGGGTTTCGGGGACTCAATCACTTTACCTCGAAGCTGCATGCCTCCGGGCAACCGCCAGCACCCGAACCAAACGCCAACCGAGTTCTTTCAATCCAACAGGATGAATCGCTCGCCACGACGTTCAACGGGTTGATCGCCGAACACTCAGCCCCGCTCCAGGGATGTAGTTTGGCGATTGAGTGTCCCCGAAATCGAAATGCCATTCAGCGCGGGAACTACCGGGTTGCGGGGACAGCACACTCAATCTCCAAGCTGCTTTCGGCGGGCGGGATTCAGTGGCAGGCGATCAACCCGCAGACCTTTGTGGCAAGCGACTCATCCGGTTGGATTGAAAGAACCGGGCGGGCGAATGGCCCCTTTCGGTTCGGGTGCTCGCGGTTACTGGGGGCTTTGAGATTCAATGTAAGGTAATTGAGTGTCCCCGGAATCCAAATGACCGTGCCAATCCATCAAACAAACGCTTCCGGGCGGCGTTCAGCATTGCTGAAGTCAGCTTGCCTTTTCCTGACGTTCGTGATGACTGCCGTGCCGGCGCAGCAGAAGCCAACGACGCGCTACGCGCCAGTCAATGGAGTCAACATGTATTACGAAGTTCACGGCAGCGGCGATCCCGTGGTGCTGCTCCACGGCGCGTTCATGACCATCACCAACAACTGGACCGGGTGGATCGAAGAGTTGTCCAAGACGCGGAAAGTGATTGCCGTCGAAATGCAGGGCCATGGGCGCACGGCGGACATCCCACGCGACCTCACCTACGAAAACCTCGCCGGCGATGTGGCGGCGCTGCTCGATCACCTGAAAATCCCGCGCGCGGACCTCATCAGTTACAGCATGGGCGGGACCGTGGCGATGCAATGTGCGATCCGCTATCCGGACAAAGTCCGAAAGGTGGTCGTCATTTCGTCCAGGTTCCGCCACGACGGCTTTGTGAAGGAAGGGCTCGACGCGATCGCGAAACTCAGCGCGGACGTCTTCAAGGGTTCGCCCCTTGAAGACGAGTACAAGAAGCTGAGCCCGACGCCAGACCAGTTTCCGAACTTCGTCAAGCGCGTGGTCGCGATGGCTTCGAAACCGTTCGACTTCGGCGACGGCAAGCTCAAGGCGACCGAAGCTTCGATGTTCTTCATCCACGGCGACGCGGATGGGGTGCGGCTTGCGCACGTCGCGGAGATGTATCGCCTGAAGGGTGGCGAGATCCACGGCGACATGGCGCCGCGCTCCGCATCGCGATTGGCCATTTTGCCCGACACCACTCACGTGACATTGATGCAGCGCATACGCATCATCGTGCCGATGGTGAACGACTTTCTCGACGCCAAACCCTAGCCGTGCTCCCAATCTGCAATCTCCGGGCGATCAGGTGACTGGGCGATCAGGGGATCAGGGGATCAGGTGACTGGACCCCAATTGACCTAATCGCCGGCCTCAGCAAGCCCCACCGAGCCTCGCGCTGACCCGCCAGCTAGCAGCGCCTCGACCTCGCCCTCACGGACGAGGCTCCTTTCGCCAGCAACTCCTCAACCCTTCGAGCGCCTGGGATCTGCCCCCCTTGCTCCCCCTCTTCCCCCTGACCTACAATAAGGGCACTAAATCCGTAAGGAGGCCGGCCAGGGATGCAAGCCACTCCGACCGCCCCGTCCCCGTTGGATGGGTTCGATTCGTCCGCCCCGCGGACGCCGATCGTCAACGATTTCAGCATTCAGGTTGCCACCGCCAACGGCAGCGGCAGCCAAACCTCCAACAATGTCCTGATGCGCTCCATCTTCCAGATGGGTGTGCCGGTGTCAGGCAAAAACCTCTTTCCGTCGAACATCGCCGGGCTGCCCACCTGGTTCACCATCCGCGCCAGCCGCCACGGCTACATCGGCCGCAAGAAGGAGATCGACTTCCTCGTCGCCATGAATCCCGAATCGGCGCGCGAAGATGTCGAATCGCTCGCCCCGGGCGCGGCGGTGGTCTTCGATGAGCCGCTCAAGCTCGATCAGGTTCGAAGCGATCTGCATTTCTATCCCGTTCCTTTCGACAAGCTCGTCGGACCGGTGTGCCCCGAAGCCAAGCTGCGCAAACTCGTGCGGAACATGATCTACACGGGCGTGATGGCCCACCTGCTGGGCATCGAAATCGAGGAGGTCCGGCGCGCGCTCTTCAAGCAGTTCGGCGAACGCAAGCGCAAGGCAGCCGAAATGAATTGGGGCGCCGTGCTCGCCGGCCAGGAGTTCGCGGCCGCGAACCTGCCCAAGACCGACCCCTACCGTGTGCAGCGCATGGAAGCCACCCACGGGCGCATCATCATCGACGGCAACACCGCCTCGGCGCTCGGCTGCGTCTTCGCGGGCGTCACCGTGCTGACGTGGTATCCCATCACGCCTTCGTCGTCGCTGGCCGAGGCCTTGATCCACTACCTCGAAAAGCTCCGCATCGACTCCGAAACCGGCCGCCGCACCTTCGCCATCGTGCAGGCCGAGGACGAACTCGCCGCCATCGGCATGGCCATCGGCGCGGGCTGGGCGGGCGCGCGCGCCATGACCTGCACGTCCGGCCCCGGCATCTCGCTGATGTCCGAATTCATTGGCCTTGGCTACTATGCCGAAATCCCCGCCGTGGTGATCGACGTCCAGCGCGCGGGTCCTTCCACCGGGCTGCCCACCCGCACCATGCAGTGCGACACGCTGCCCAACGCTGTGCTCTCGCATGGCGACACGATGCACCCCGTTTACTTCCCGTCGTCGCCCGAAGAGTGCTTCTCCATGTCGCACGACGCCTTCGACTTGGCCGAAGGCTTCCAGACGCCCGTCTTCGTCAATACCGATCTCGACCTGGGCATGAACAACTGGATGTCGGAGCCGTTCGCGTATCCGCAAACGCCCATCGACCGCGGCAAGGTGCTGTCCCCCGAAGACCTCGAGCGGCTCGGCGGCTTCGCCCGCTACCGCGATGTGGACGGCGACGGCGTCTGCTACCGCACCCTGCCCGGCACGAACCACGCCGCGGCGGGCTACTTCACGCGCGGCACCGGCCATAACGACAAAGCCGGCTACAGCGAACGCGAAGACGATTTCGCGAACAATCTCGACCGCCTGCGCCGTAAGTTCGAATCGATCCGCGCGGCGCTGCCCGCGCCGGAAATTCAGCCGCGCGAGGGCGCACGGATCGGCATGGTCTACTACGGAACCTCGCGTTACGCCTGCGAGGAGGCGCGCGATCAGTTGAGCGCCGAAAACGGCGTGGAAATCGCGCTTTTTCGGGCTAAAGCGTGGCCTTTTGACCCCGTTTTGCACGATTTTTGCGCATCGTTCGAGCGCGTGTACGTCGTCGAGCAGAACCGCGACGCGCAACTGCTCTCGCTCATGCGAATGGAGCTGTCCGCGGAATCGATCGCCAAACTCCGCAAGGTCAACTACTACGGCGGGCTGCCGCTCGATGCCCGCACGGTCAGCGATGCGATCCTCGCCCAGGAACAGGAGGCCGCCCGATGAGCACCGCCCCGGTGAAGAAAACAAACCAGTTAGGCTTCGAAATCCTCGATTACCGCGGCTCGAAAACCACGCTCTGCGCCGGCTGCGGCCACAACGCGATCACCGAACGGTTGATCGAAGCCGCCTGGACGATGGGCGTTGAACCCTGGCGGGTGGCGAAGGTCTCGGGGATCGGGTGTTCGTCGAAAACGCCCGCGTATTTCCTCGGACAGTCCCATGGTTTCAATGCTTTACATGGCCGGGCGCCGGCCGTGGCCACGGGCGCGATGCTGGCCAACCAGACGCTGCGATGCGTGGTGGTGAGCGGCGACGGCGACACGGCATCGATCGGCATGGGCCAGTTCATCCACATGCTGCGCCGCAACCCGCCCATGACCTACATCATTGAGAACAATGGCGTTTATGGCCTGACGAAGGGGCAGTTCTCCGCCACCGCCGACATCGGCTCGACGCTAAAAAACGGAACGCCGAACCACCTCGCTCCCATCGACTGCTGCCAGCTGGCGCTGGAACTCGGCGCCACGTTCGTCGCGCGGTCGTTTTCGGGCGATAAACGGCAACTTTCGGCCATTTTGAAGGCTTGTATGGGCCATAACGGGCTGGCTGTGGTGGATGTGATCTCGCCGTGCACGACGTTCAATGACCACAGCGGCTCCACCAAGAGTTATTCCTACATGAAGGATCATGAGGAGCCGATTCACGACATCGATTTCGTGCCCCATTATGAAGACATCGCGGTGGAATACGAGGAAGGCGCGGCGCGCGAGGTGACGCTGCACGACGGCTCGCGGCTGGTGCTGCGCAAACTCGAGCGCGACTATGACCCGAGCGACCGCCTGCATGCGCTCCAGGCGCTCTACGCGGCGGCGAGCGCGCGCGAAGTGCTGACCGGCATTCTCTACGTCGAGCCCGCGCGCGAGAATCTGATGGAGTCGCTGAAGGTGTCCGCGGAGCCTTTGGCGACGCTGCCGGAACATCTGGTGCGGCCGGGTCCGGAGGCGCTGGAAGCGGTGGTGGAGGAGTTCAGGTAGGCTCGCAGCCGGGTTAGCCTCTGGGCGCGGGCAGCATGTTGCGAATGGCGGCGATGCGCCACCCGGAAGGGGTTTTGTGGAGGATGAAGGTACTCCACATGCGGCGGGTTTCGGCGGCGGCGATTTCGTAGCGGCCGTCGGCGATGGCGACATCGGCGGTCAGGAAACGGACGGATTGGACCTGCACCGTGCGGCGGCCTTCGTTTTGCCGCGAACTCGCCATGACCCCCTTCACGAGGGCGTCTTTGCCCCTGCGCCATTCGCCGGAAGAGACAAGCTGGTCGGCATCGCTGGTGAACAGAGCCTCGGTCTGCTCCTCGTTCAATGCCTCGCGGGCATCCATGTAACGGGTGATGAGGGCGCGGATGGCTGCCTCGTCCTGGCTCAGAGTGGCGCTGGCAGGCTGAGACAGGGTTAGGGAGAGGAGCAGGATATGGAGCATTTCCGTTTTATAGCAAACCGGGCGGTAAGAAATGAAAAAGCCCTGTGGCGAGGCATTGATGCTTCACCACAGGGCCATTGGCTTGCGGAAGTAGCGTTTATTGCTGCTCGGCGCGGCGGCGCAGGGTCAGCACCAAGCCGAACAGACCGAACAGGCAGATCCCGAGCATTCCGGCGGCAGAGCCTTCCGGGACGCTCACGGTCATCATGCGCTGCGAGTTAGTACGGTCTATCGGCGTGAACACTTGAAAATTCGGAGTCCAGGTTTGGCTTCCTGCCCAAGCAAGGAATTCCTCCGCCCTATTCCGAATATTAGAATCGATAGCTAACGAGGAGCTTGAGGGTCGCATGTACGCCGTGGTGTCGAAAACCCTCCAGATCGCCCAGGAGTATCCGGCACGGTCGAGATTCGACAAGTTCGGGGTGTACAGCAGACGGTGACCCAGCCTTGCTGCAAGATCATACATAACTTGGGTCGCCGGCTGAATTGCACCATAGTTTTGCGGTCCCGAATCAAAAGTGCGGTTGTAGACGTAGGGCGTGCCGGTGGACGTCGTCAGGCGATAGTCAAGACAGATAACGGCCAGAGTCGCACTTTGGGGGACATCATTAATCGCAGTGATGTTCCCAACGTAGGGACTCACATAGACGCTATGCTGCACTAACGACGGCGAACCGATGCTTATCGACATATTCACCGTGTCGGCGAATGCCATCGGTGCCGTCATGCAGAGTAAGGCGACTAGCAGCGCCTTGCTCCAACGAGATTTCATCATGCTACCTCCGAAAAGATGTTCTAAGCGGGGCCCGTTGATCCGGCTTGCATTTACTTCTCTGGTCGCTCATCGCCGGAGACGGATCGCCTCGCTATAGCTGGTAGTATGACATCCAGCCGGATCACGGACAAGACCTAAATGGTGCGTGTTGGTACTAGAACGCGGCGGGTCCTGGCTGTGGAAAACGGTGGATTATCAATCTCTTGCGGTGAGGATGGCCCGCGGGCAGGCCGGCGCCGCAGGCCCAAATCCACACGCGGCATTAACCTGGCGCCTGCCGCCGCAAGCGGCCGTAAGGCGTTGAAAAGAAATAACAATCGCAGGTAAGACCCAGTGGCGCCGTCGAACTGACCGCTTCCAGAGCTCCCCTCAACCACGCTTCCTGGGAGGCTGGAGGCCCACAAACCAGTAAAACTGTTCATTCTGGACATACTGGATATGTACTAATATGAATTCATACGGAGGATGGTATCCAGATGAATCCGACATTGAGTATCGGCGCCCGCGGCCCGGCGGTGGTGGTGCTGCAGACCGCGCTGAATAAGGCCATGCCGGCGCTGCCGCCGCTGGTTCCCGATGGGGCCTTCGGGCCGGCCACGCGAAGCCGCGTCGTCGAATTTCAGCGATCCCGGCGGCTAAGCCCCGACGGTGTGGTGGGCCCCAACACGTGGGCGGCATTGGGCAGCGCAGCCGTGGGCGGTCCGCCTGTCCCTCCGGGCTTTCCTCCTCCGCCCGCGCCTCCCGGCCAGACTCCCGCGCCGCCTGCCCCTCCTTCGCCGGCGGCTGGCAATGGCGCAGGCGCCAAGATTGCCGCCGTGGCCCTGAAGGAGTATCAGAACTTCGGCTGGTTCGGCAATACGGCGTTCAACCCCTCGAACCCGCGCATTGCGGGGAAGCGCTGCAGCGATTCCGTTACCCGCAAACGCCAGGGCGGCGAGCATCTTCGGGAGATATTCTCCATCGCAGGGGGACCCGCTGCCGACCGCTGCCTGACGCTCAGCAAGCAGGCGGAGGCCATGTATGGACGCAGCTATAGCGCCTCCGAGCGGAACAACACCGACATTGTCTCCTGGTGTGGCATCTTCGCCCTCTATTGCGCCAAGCAGGCCGGCCTGCGCCTCTCAGGATGGCCGCTCAAATACTCCATCGGCAAAGCCAAGCCCACCGATGAATGGCGTGTTCGCGGTCCCGGCGAGGCTCCCGAGCCGGGCGATATCGGCATTATCCATCCCATGGCCGAGAACCATCACTTCGTCGTCACTCAGGTGGCGGGCACCACGATCTCCTCGATCGACGGCAACAGCGGCATGTTGATGGAGATCACGCAAAAGAACGGCGGCTACAGCGCGCAGCAGGTGCGCGGCAGCGGCGGCGGTTTCCTGGCTCCCATCTGGGAGCGGGTGCTGTAGCGGGTCTGTTGGCCTACGTTCTCCAGGCCGGGCCCTTCTTAGAAACCCGGCGCGACACCATCGCACGTTCGTAATTCTTGAACCCTCCGGGCGGCGGCCATCGATCCTGGCTGTATGGGCGGGGAGCTACGGCCGTCCCGGCTCGTTGAGCCACATGCCGCGCAGGCCGTAGAGCTGGATGAGGTGGTGGTCCATGATGCGTTCGGCGGCGCCGGGCTCGATCGTGGTGGCGTTATCGGCGCCGTAGCCGCCGTAGGCGGCGGTCCGGATGCCGGGGATGTAGCCGGGCCAGGGATCGGGGGTGGATTGGGTGTAGCCGTAGAACAGGGGATACGGCACATCGGCATGCTGCTTCCATCGCTCCTGCATTGTGAGGAAAGGTTCGCCGGGAACGCTGGCGATGGCGATTTCGCCGTTGATCAGAACGGTGCTCAGGCCCACGGGAATCTTGGTTTCCTTAGCCCAGCGGCCTTTGAAGTTCAGTGTGGTGGTGTGGTGGAGGATGGAGGCGGGTTTGGGTTCGCCGGGTTTGAGGCGTTTTGCGGTCTTGAGCACTTCATCGGCCAGCAGGTCGCCCATGCGCGTCATGGTGGCGAAGTCCTTTTCGGTATCGCCGGTGCGGCCCTGGAAGAGGGGATTGGTTTCGGCGGCGGCGCCCTGGACAAACATAGCCTGCACGCCGGGCATGGCGGATTCGATGCGGCGTTGCAGGACGCCGGGGAAATCGCCGGAGTAGAGGCAATTCGTGGTGCCGAGCGCGACGGGGTGGGCGGTGTAGTGGACGATCAAGGCCCGCGGCGCGCCTTCGGGCGAGGAAACCTGGAGGAGCACGTATTCGGGGTCCACGGGCCCATGGGGGACGCGGTCGAGGTTGTCGAACAGCGCCCGCGCGCGCCCGTCTTCACGCAGCAAGAGCCGGTTATAGCCGAGACGGATGGCGCCGCGTTCGAGCGACAGGCGAGCGGGGGTCATCCGGGAGGAGGCTTCGCGGAGGGCCTGCATGATCTTTTCTTCCAACTGGGCGAGGTAGGGGGAGGGGCCATCCGTGCCCAGCGAAGCGCCGAGGAAGGCGGGTGCGGAATGGGTGTGCGAAGGGGCAAGGAGCACCAGGGGCAGCTGGAGTTCATCGGCGGCGCGGCGGTGGATGGAGGCACCGGCGATGGAACCGAGGTCCATGGTGACGATGGCGATCCGGGTTTCGCCGGCCTGCAGCACGAGCGCCTTGGCGTGGAGGGCGTCACGGACGCCGACCGCGGGTCCGCATTTGCGGTTGCGGTAGCCGTACATGGGGCCGAACTCAGTGGGGGTGATGTCGATGCGGGCCAGGCCGGCGAGCAACTCCTGCGCGGGCAGCAGCGTGGAGCAGGTCAGAATGAGCGAAACGAACGGGATGAAATTCATGGAAGGCCTCTTCTTGATGCCTTCCATCATATTCCCGGCAGATGGCGCGTGTGTTCAGAAACGCCACTCCATGCCAACAAGGGGGAACAGCCCGAGTTGGGTGTTTTCCTGAATCGCGTTCTGAGAGCGGTTCCAGCTGAAGCCCGCCACGTTCTGCCGGTTGATGATGTTCTGCACGCCCAAAAAGACGAGCAGCGGTTTGTCGCGAACGGTGAATGTGCGGTCCAGGCGGAAGTCCACGCGCACGTAATCGGGCAGCCGCTCCGCATTCACGCGCGCGAGATCGAACACGCCGCGGCGCTGCGCCGCGGAGAGCGTTTCGTCGAAGGGGATAAAGGGACGGCCGGTGAGGTAAGCGAAACGGGTGGAGACTTCCCATTTCGGACTGAGGCGGTAGCCGCCGACGAAGTTGGCGACAAAGGGATAGTCGAACGAACCGGGGCGAAGGACCCCATCAAGGCCCGCATGCCGCGCTTGAGAGAGGGCGAAATTAGCCTGCCCGAACCACTTGTCCGTGAATTTCTTTTCGAGAAAAAGTTCGATGCCTTGGGCGCGTCCGCGGCCGGCCGAGACAAGCGGCAGCAGGATGTCGCGCACGTTGAAGGTGTCGCCGATGTTGGCGAAAGAGAGTTGCGGGATATCCCGTGCGGCGGGGTAGTCCTTGTAGTCTTTGCGGTAGGCCTCCAGGGTGACGCGGAAGCTGGGGGAGACGATATAGGAGAAGCCGGTGACGTAATGATCGGCGCGCAGCGGGACCATGCTCTGGTTTTCGGGAAAGGCCGCAAGGAAGAGAAAGAAGGGCTGCTGGAAATAGGAGCCGTAGGAGGCGCGCCAGCTCAGCTTTTCGGTAAGCCGGACCGAGAGGCCCGCGCGCGGCGAGAAACGTGTGCTTTGGAGGAGGGAATAGTGATCGACGCGCCCGCCCCAGGTGAGATTGACGCGCGGGCCCATGCGCCGGGAGGCCTGGACATAGCCGGAGTTCTGGTAGGCGCGGAAGCCCCGGTCGAGCGAGAACGGGTACACATCGGGGATCTGTGAATAGGGCGTGGCGCTGCCGAAGGGCGAGGCCACGCGGTAATTGAGGTTGAAGATCTTGAAGGCGGCGCCAGCCTGAATTTTTTCGAGAAAGGGGGCGTAGAGTGTGAGGTCGTATTTCAGCGTGGTTTCGCGCTCGCGGCTGTCGTCGTCGAAGACAAGCGGGCTGGCGCCGATCAGGTCCGGGATCGGGATACCGGGTGGCGGGACGCCGTCGCGCGCCAGGTCACGCACCGCCGAAACCGTGGTGGCTTCCGAATGGGTGAGCCCCAGCAGGCCCACGCCTCGCGCGCCGAACAGGCGCTGCCAGTTCAGCCCGGTGGCGGCGCGCGTTCCCCGGTAGCGGATGTCGAAGTTGTTGATTTCCCG
This sequence comes from Bryobacteraceae bacterium, assembly GCA_023384675.1. GTDB lineage: Bacteria > Acidobacteriota > Terriglobia > Bryobacterales > Bryobacteraceae > PNKE01. The sequence continues at coordinate 33,285 of JAHDVK010000023.1, forward strand.
GTCCTCGCCGGGGTTCTCGCGGGCGCCGAGGCGGATATCGTCCCAGCCGGAGAGATTGGCTGCCCAGACACGGTCGCGCGGGGTGAGGTCGTAGACCACCTTGGCATTGATGGAATAGTACACGGGCACGCCGCCGAAGCCGACATCGTCGGTGAAGAAGTCCAGGAAGGAGCGGCGGGCCGAAACCACCCAGGAGCCGCGGCCCTCGCGGATGGGGCCTTCGAGAATGCCGCCCGCGCCGCCGAAGCCGAGCGTGGCGCGGCCGCGAACCTGGTCGCGCGCCCCTTCGCGCTGGGTGATCTGCAGGACGGAGGAGGCGCGATTGATGTAGGGCGCGGGATAGCCGCCGGTGAGAAACGTGGTGTCGGCGATGAGCGCGGGGTCGAGAATCGACACCGTGCCTCCGGCCGAAGCGAAGTTGGCGAAGGAGTTGATGTTCGGGACTTCGATGTTATCCACAACAAACAGGTTCTCGACCGGTGAACCACCGCGCACGATGATGTCGTTCCGGAAATCGTCGCTGCCGACGACGACGCCAGGCAGGGTTTGCAGGTAACGCGAAACGTCTTGCAGGGCGCCCGCGGCCTTGAAGATCTCGCGAGGCTGGATGAGATAGCCGGAGTTTTTCACCTCCTCGGGGACGGCGAAGACGGGTTCGGTGACGGTGACGGATTGCTCGAGGGCTTCCAGCGCGGGCAGGGTCACCTCGACTCGGGTTTCCAGCCCGGCGCGCACCTCGACTGCTTCAGTCCGGACCGGCGGCCGGCCGGGAGCCCGGACGCTCAACGTATAAGTGCCCGAGCGGACTTCGGTCAGGCGAAACGCTCCGGTGGCGTCCGCGGCGATACAGCGCGCTGTTTCCTCGAGGCAAACTTCCGCTCCCGCTTCCGAAACCGTTCCCCTGAGCGTCCCGGCGCCCGTGGTGTCCTGGGCGGATGCCGCAGACAAAACGGCGATCAGCAAAAGAAAAAATTGAAGCATAATATTCCTTTCAAGGATTCAACGGGAGAGAAACCGGGATCATTTTCTTCTGGCTGAATCCACAAAGTTCGAGCCCCAACAGCAACCGAAGAGACCGCGCAGGAAGACGTCTGTGCGGTGCAGGAGGGCGACGGCGAACCGGGTGACCGCGTCCGCCTGCTAGCGGATGTCGAACTTCTTCATCTTATAGCGGAGGGTGTCGCGCGTGATGCGCAGGAGGCGCGCAGCCTGCGTCTGATTGCCGCTGGTCTTTTCGAGGGCCTGGACCAGGAGACGCCTTTCATTGTCTTCGAGCGAAAGACCGGTGTCGGGGATGGCTGCGGGGAACGAGGCGGACGTGGAGACCTCCCGTGCCGCGGCCGGCGCGGCCACGGCGCCGAACGCTTGATGGTTCACGCTTCCAGGCAGGCTGGCGGGGGTGATGTAGCTTGAGTCCTCCAGAATCATTGCCCGCTCGATTGCGTTCCGGAGTTCGCGGACATTGCCCGGCCAGTCGTGGCTTTCAAGGAAATGGAGAGCCTCGGGGGAAACGCCCTCGATCTGGCGTTTGAACTTGCGGTTGTAGTGGTTCACGAAGAATTCCGCGAGCGCGGGGATATCCTCGGGCCGCTCCCGCAGGGGTGGAATGGTGATGTGAATGACGTTCAGCCGGAAGTAGAGGTCCTGACGGAATGCGCCTTCCTTGACGGCTTCGCGGAGATTCTTGTTCGTGGCGGCGATGACGCGCAGGTCGAGTTGAATATCCTTCAGCCCGCCCAGCCGCCGGAAACACTGCTCTTCGATGACGCGCAACAATTTGGCTTGAAGTACCAGAGGAATTTCGCCAATTTCGTCCAGGAACAAAGTGCCTTTGTCGGCCAACTCGAAAATCCCTTTTTTCTGGGCGCGCGCGTCGGTGAAGGCGCCTTTCTCGTAGCCGAACAGTTCGCTTTCCAGCAGGGTCTCCGGGATGGCGGCACAGTTGATGGCGATGAATGGTTCCGCCTGACGGGTGGACTGGTAGTGGAGCGACTTGGCGATCAGATCCTTACCCGTGCCATTCTCGCCTTCCAGCAGCACGGTGGTGGCCTCGGAGATGGCCACGCGCCGGACGAAATTGAGCAAGTCGATCATGGCGGGCGAGCCGGAGACGATTTCGCGCTTCTGCGGCTCGAGTTCGTCCGTGACATCCTTGATGGTCGCCACGACTCCCTGCACGCTGCCGTCGTCGTTCAGCACCTGCGACGTGCGGATCACCACCAGCCGTTCCAGTCCATTCTCGGTGTGCAGACGCACAGTGGCGTTGTTGCCGTTCGCTTGCAGCAGTCCGGTATGCATGCCGCAGCCGGGCTCGCATTGCTGGCAGCGGAACATTTCGTGGCAGTCGCGGCCCACGAGTTCGGTGGCGCTCATCTCGAACAGGCGCTCAGCGGCCAGATTGACGCCTGTGATGATGTGATTCGAGTCGTAGAGCACAAGCGCGTCGGAGATCTGGTCGAAGACCGCTTCGAGAAGATTGGCGTTCCGCCAGTTTGCCGTCAGTTTGGCCATATCACGCTGCGTCCACTATTGTATGCCCGTTGCGGGAGCAGTGGGGAAGGGAGGTGGGGGAATTCACCCATGCCGGACGGCGCCCGCGTAGCCGGGATGGCGGACAAGAGGCGGAAAACCCCAGCTTTGTGCGTGATTTGGTTGTTTCAGGCCCAATGGTCCGCCAATTGCAAGATGGATTGTGGAGCTCGATGGGTTTCGGCCGCTGCCGGACGGAGTGCCGGCACGTCCGGCATGCCAACGAATGGAAATCGCGCGGCAGAAACCGCGCACGGACAACAAGCATGGGATCGATCCAACTGGCGTTGAGCGATACCGCGAAAGCGGAAGCCTTGCGCACGGTCCTCGCCCGCAGCACTCAGATCCCGGTGCAATGCGTCCAGCGGCCCGAACTGGAATCGGCCTGCGCGGTGGTGGTTGACCCTGCGCACCTTGGGCTGCTCCCGGTTCCCCTGAGCCACCCCCAACGAGTGGTTCTGGTGGCGCAAGGCGACGAAGAGAGTTTGCGTGAAGCGTGGGAACTGGGCGTCGGTTCGGTGGTGAACGAAGGCGATCCGGTGAACACGGTGGTGCTGGCGGTTTTAGCCGTTTGTTTAAGGGCGCGGCCCAACCGGGAGCAGCCCGAAACTCCGGAGACGGCCAAGGAACGCCCGCGGCGCGAGACGAGTGCCTGATGGAGTGAGTGGCCGGTCCGGCGATGCGCTGTTCCGGCGAGTGAGTTGAACGAAGGAGAGATTGGACCGATGACGAACCTGATTCCGCATGTTGCAGTTTTGGCTGTGCTGGCCGTCATAGTGGGCGGGCTGGCGCTCTACCGGAAGGCGGTGGCATCCAAGGAGGACGACACCGTGCATCTCAGTGGGGGAGAGGCCGCCGTAGAAAAGCAGGTTGCGATCGCCACGAAACTGGAAGCGATCGACAAATGGGGCAAGATCCTCACCGTGGTACTTGTGATCTACGGACTGGTGATTGCCGGGTTGTACATTCTCCAGATGTGGGAGGAAAGCTCCAAGACGCCGCAGTTTGGATAACCGCGCGTTCAGGAGATACGATTGTCGGGAATGGCCGCACCTCCGCCGGGAGGCGCGGCCGAATCCATGGGAGGTCACGAGGACTTGAAACGGCGATACTGGGCTGGTTTGCTGGCGGCGGTTTGGTGGATGAGCGGCGCGGGCGGCTTGGGATGGTCGCAGACCGGTCTCACGCCAAACAGCGTGTGCGCGGACTGCCACGAGTCCGAGGACAAGCTAAAGCATTCGGCGCATAAGGGGGTAGCTTGCGCCTCCTGCCACGTTGGTTTTTCCGAGTATCCCCATCCGGAGGAGGCGCCGCGGCCGGGGTGCGCGCAGTGTCATCAGGCCATCACGCGCGAGTTCTCGTTGAGCGTGCACGCGGCCGAGATCAAGAACGGCAACGAGGGCGCGCCAAACTGCGCGTTCTGTCACGGGGAACCGCACGAGATCAAGGTTGCGAAGACCCCCGAGGCGAGGCGCGAGAGCGTGGACAACTGCGGCATGTGCCATGCGGACGCGCTCGAAGCCTTCAACAAGAGCGTGCATGGAAAGGATGTCGCCCGGGGCGTTCGGGAAGCGCCGGTGTGCACGGATTGCCACGGTTCGCACGCGGTGGGCGGCAAGAACCTGGAAGCCTCGAGCGTTTCTCCGCAGCATCTCTCCGCCACCTGCGGCAATTGCCACGGCAACCTGCGGCTGATGCAGCGCTTCGGATTGAACGCCAATCAGGTGACGACGTTCAATGAGAGCTTTCACGGACTCGCGGTGCGCTCAGGGCAGCAGAACGTGGCCGATTGCGCGAGTTGTCATGGCTACCATGAGATTCTCCCCTCCACCGATCCGGAGTCGATGATCCATCCGAGCAATATCGCCGCCACCTGCGGCTCCTGCCACCCCGGGGCGGGCACGCGTTTCCCCATCACCCGGATTCACGAAGTGGACCCCTCCAGCCAGCCTGCCGCCGTGCGCTATGCGCGGCTGTTCTACATCTGGCTCATTCCCGGCACCATCGGTCTCATGTTCCTGCACCATCTGGGGGACTTCCTGAGGAAGATGTTCAGCCTGCGATTCCGCGGCAAGCTCTATCCGGGCCGCGTGATGAGGCCCGCGCAGCCCACTTTCCGCATGCACCGGGCCGAGCGCTGGCTCCATGGCCTGCTCACGGTCAGCTTCATTCTGCTGGCCTACACGGGCTTCGCGCTTCATTATCCCGACGAGTGGTGGTCGCGGCCGGTGCTGCAGTGGGAGAAGAACTATCCGTTGCGCGGCACGGTCCACCGGATCTCGGGCATCGTACTGGTGGTGACCGGGTTGATCCACCTCGCCACGGTGATCTGGAACAAGCGGCTGCGGGAACACTGGATGGAGATGATGCCGCGCGTCTCGGACCTGCGTGAGATGGTGGAAGGCACGCTCTGGCGTCTGGGGCTGCGCAAGGAACGGCCCGCGGTTTCCCCTCACAGCTACATCGAAAAGGCCGAGTACTGGGCCCTGGTTTGGGGTACGGCGGTGATGGCGCTGACGGGCGCACTGCTATGGGCCAACAACTTCACGCTGCAATACCTGCCGAAGGTGTGGATCGACTTCGCCCGCGTGGTTCACTATTATGAGGCTGTACTCGCCACGCTGGCGATTCTGGTCTGGCATTTCTACACGGTAATCTTCGACCCGGAGGTCTACCCGATGGATCCAGCATGGGTTACAGGGTACAGTCCGCGGCAGTTCGACGATCACGGCCACGGCGGGTCCGGGCATTGATCAGGCCAATTCGAGTCTGGAGGTTTCCACGATGAAAGCGTTCCGTGAATGGCTGCGGCCGGTGGTGTATTTCGGGAGCAACTGGATCAGCCTGACCGGCGTGGTGCTGGTGACCACGGCCGCCATCCTGTGGATCTTTCTGCTGCCCAGTTTCTTGCGCGGCGGTTCCGGCGATCCGTATATCGGCATCCTGCAGTTCATGGTGTTGCCGGGGGTGTTCTTCGCCGGTCTGGGTTTGATGCCTCTGGGCATTTGGTGGAAGAAACGCCATACGGGTCAATTGCCCGAAGTGTTCCCTCCGGTGGACTTCGGCAACGCGCGTTTCCGGAAGCTGCTGACCTTCGTGGGCGTGGCGACGGTGCTGAACGTGGTTATCGGGGCGCAGTTGTTGTACAGCGCGGTAAACCACATGGAGACGGTGAGCTTTTGCGGCGAGACGTGTCACACGGTGATGAAGCCCGAGTTCACGGCCTACCAGCATTCGCCGCACGCCCGTGTGGCCTGTGTGAGTTGCCATATCGGACCGGGGGCCAACTGGTTTGTGAAGAGCAAGATTTCGGGCGCATGGCAGGTGATCTCGGTGACCTTCAAGCTGTACGAAACGCCCATCCCGACGCCGGTGCGGGATTTGCGTCCCGCGCGGGAGACGTGCGAGGTCTGCCACTGGCCGCAGAAATTCGGCGGTAACCGGATTCGCGTGATCAGCCATTACGCCGAGGACGAAGCCAACACCGAATCGAAAACTGTGCTGCTGATGCGCATCGGCGGGGGAACGGGCTACGAAGGCATTCACGGCGCGCACATGGGGCCGGGCGTCGAAATGCGCTATGCCCACAAGGACTACAAGCGCGAGGACATTCCCTGGGTTGAATACACGCGCAACGCGGAGCGCCGCGTGTACAAGGGTGAAGGTTACGAGGCCGATGGTCCCGGCAATCTGCCCGTGCGCGTGATGGACTGCATCGACTGCCACACGCGGCCGTCGCACACCTTTGAACTTCCGGCCCGCGCGCTGGACCACGCAATCAGCGAAGGCCGCATTTCGCGCGCGCTGCCGTTTGTCCGCAAGGTGGGCATGGAAGCGCTGCAGGGCGAGTACGCGACAACGGAAGAGAGCGAACGCGAAGTTCCCGCGAAATTCATCCGCTATTACGAGCAGAATTATCCGGAAATTTATCGTACACGCCGTGCCGAAGTGGAGCGTGGAGCGCAAGAGGTGCTGGCCGTTTACAGCCGCAATGTGTTCCCCGAGATGAAAGTCACCTGGGGCGCCTATCCCAACCATATCGGCCACACGGACTTCGCCGGCTGTTTCCGCTGCCACGATGAGCGCGAATCCAACCGGGACGAGCGGACCATCACCATGGATTGCAACACCTGCCACGTGATGCTGGCCACCGAGGAAGAGAATCCGAAGGTGCTGGCCGACCTCGGGCTCAGTCCGGAATGACCGGCCAGGCTCTTGCCTTCAAGTCCGGGGCTGCGATAGAGAGGAGTTGGGAGGTGTGCTATGCCGCTCAGCCATATTCTTGTTCCTGTTGATTTCTCCGAACGCAGCACCGGCGCAACGCGGTATGCCGAGGCCATCATGCGGTTGTTCAACAGCCGCCTGACCCTGCTTCATGTTCTGCCGCCGCCTCATTACGAGTTCGGGGCGATGGAGGTGGGCGGTTCCGTGCTCGAAGAGTTATTCAAGAACCGCTCCGAGCAGGCCCAGCGGGACATCGATGCCTTTCTCGCCGATGAATTGCCCGCGGACCGCACCCGCCGTCTGCTAGTGGAAGGCGATCCCGCCGCGCAGATCATCAAAATCACCCATGACGAGCAGGCCGGCCTCATCGTCATGCCGACGCACGGATACGGTCCCTTCCGCCGCTTCATCCTGGGGTCGGTCACCGCGAAGGTGCTGCATGACGCCGATTGTCCCGTTTGGACGGGCGTGCATCTCGAGGCGGAATCGGTCGAGGAGATTCAGTTTCGCAAGGTCGTGGCGGCGCTCGATCTCGGCCAGCAGAGCGAACGCACGCTCATGTGGGCTTCGCGCTTCGCCGAGGGTGTGGGCGCGCAGCTAAGTCTGGTGCACGCCACGCCGAATCTCGAAGGGCAGGCCGGCGAGTACTTCGACCCGGACTGGCGCAAGCACATCGAGGCTCAGGTTCGCGAGCAGGTGGATGCCTTGCAGCAGCGGCTGGGCACCCATGCGCCGCTGCTGGTGGATTCCGGCGACGCCGCCAACGTGGTCTGTCAGCTTGCTCAGGAGGCCGGCGCCGACCTGCTGGTGATCGGGCGGGGATCGGCGGCGGGCGTCTTCGGCCGCCTGCGCGCCAACGCGTATTCGATCATAAGACAGTCGAATTGTCCGGTGGTCAGCGTCTAGAATCGGTTTATGCGAATCCTGGTGCTTTTGTCTCTCCTGGTGCTGCCGCTGGGCGCCGGAACCGCTACGCTGGATGGCGCGAAGATTCACTACACGGCCGCGGGGCAGGGTAAGGAAGCGATCGTCCTGATCCATGGCTGGACCTGTGATCACACCCTTTGGGAACCCCAGATCGCGGCGCTCTCGCGCCGCTACCGCGTGCTGGCCTTGGACCTGCCCGGGCACGGCCGCAGCGATCCCGCGCCGGATTATTCGATGAAGCGCTTCGCGCGCGCGGCCGAGGCGGTGATGCGGCAGGAGAAGATTCCCCGCGCCCTTCTCGCCGGCCATTCCATGGGCGGGGCGGTGATGCTCGAGTTCGCGCGCCTGTTTCCAGCGAAGGTGGTCGCGATCGTGGCCGTGGACGCGATGTTTCCCGACTCGGCTGCCGCCGCCACGCTCACCGATTTCGCCGCGCGTTTTTCCGCGCCCGATGCGCAGGCGCAGCGCGAGAAGATGGTGCGCGGCATGTTCACCCCGGCCACCACACCGGAGGTGCGCGCGAAGATTGAGAAAGTCATGCTCGGGGCGCCGGGGGAGACCGCGGCCGGCGCGATGAAGGGGATCGCGGATCCGGATGTCTGGCGTGACGACGTCATCGACGTTCCCTTCCTGCAAATCGCCGCCGCCTCCAGTACCTATCTGACCGAGGAAGCCATGAAGCGCCGCTTCCCGCGCGCTCAGTTTGTCCGTGTGCCCGGCACCGGCCACTTCCTCCAGTTGGAAAGGCCGGAACAGGTAAACGAAGTCCTTCTCGACTGGCTCGCGAAGCTGCGTTAAATTTCGTGGTCCGCGCCCACTGCCTCCGCAGCGCTGCGATAACCATCGCGCGCCAGCATGCCGCATAGATCTTCGCAGATCTGCCGGACCACGCCGGGTCCCCGGAACACCATGGCGGTGAGCAGTTGGACAAGGCTCGCGCCGAGACGGATTTTGCGGTAGGCGTCCTGAGCGGTGAAGATCCCGCCGGCCGCGACCAGCTTGTAGCGTTTCCGGTCCATGCGCGTGTAGAGATCGCGCAGGGTTTGGTTGATCGCGGCTTCGGCGGGCTTGCCGGAAACCGCCCCGGGCATCGAGCGCAGCCGCCCGGCCGGTGTCGTCAGGCCTGGGGGCTTGCCCGGCGGCAGGTTGACCGCGAATCCGGAGACGAACCGGACCTGCGCCACGGCATCCAGAAACGCGTCCATCGCGGCAAGGTCCGGAAAGGGGGCCACCTTCAAGAGCACTGGGCGCATGGGGCGCAGATCGTCCACGGCGGCAAGCATCCGCCGGAGACGGCCCGCATTGGACACAAACGCGCAGCCGTCCGGCGTATTCGGACAGCTCAAGTTCAGCACCAGGTAGTTGGCGTAGGGTTCCAGCCGCCGCAGGCTGGTGAGGTAATCGCCGATGATCGCTTCTTCGGTTTCGGGGGGCGCGCCCGGCCCGCGGTTGGTGTTCACCAGGTTGACGCCAAGCGGCACGCGAAGGGCTGTGTTCGCCAGCCGCTGCGCCACGGCATCGGCGCCGTCGTTCGGCAGGCCGTAATTCACGACAATCCCCTGGTCGGAAGGGATGCGAAACAGGCGCGGCTTGGGGTTCCCAAGGCTGCGCTCGGCTGAAATCGAACCGATCTCGATGTGGCTGAACCCGAGCGCCTCCCAGAAGGGGATGGCCCGGCCGCTTTTGTCAAAGCCGGCAGCCAGGCCCAGTGGATGAGGGAAGCGCAGGCCGAATACGTTAGTGGCCAGAGCCGGAAACTCGCGGCAAAACAGGGCTTCGGCCAGCCTGCGTGACGGTCCGAGGGCGCCCGCCGACCCGGCGAAACGGATCGCCCGGTCATGCACGCGCTCCGCATCGAAACGGAACAGGACCGGCTGCAACAGGCCCCGGTAGATGGCGTCAACCAGCATGGGCTTGCTGCAGCCAGTCTATCCCAAAGCGCCGCTAATGCTTGAGTTTTTCGAGTTCGTTCAGGCTCAGCGGCGGTTTGGCTCTCATGTCCTTGACGATGGAAAGCACGCGCGGGGAGGGGTCGTAGAGCCTCACGAGTTCATCGGTGATGTCCACGACCACGACGCCCGGACCCGAGTAGTCGCATTCGGCGGCGATCACCTGGACGCCCGCGCGGGCCGCGGCCTCGGGCAATCGATCCCTTACGGGAATCAGGAGTTCGCCCACCGGGACCCGGCTGAAGCCCTGGCGATGAAGCTGGCGCTGCTGAGCCTGGCCCCAATCGTCGAGGGCCTTCGCTCGTGCGGTGTCGCCCGCCGCCTTGGCGGCCTCCAACTCCTTCTTCTTCTCATGGATCAGGTTTTGAAAGTGACCGGAGTGGGTGTAAGCCACGGCGATGGCGCGGGAATCATAGACCCCGACGCGGATGGGCGGCTGGGCCGCGAGCGGCGCCGCCAGAATGCTGAGAGTGATCAATAAACGCATCGAAATGCTCCTTTCTGACGGCATTTTGCGGCACAAACACGCAAGAAAGAGCTTCGGAAACCCTTCGGAAACCCTGATTCAGGGTTTCGCGAGCACCAGCCGGTCGCGAAGGCGGGCCGCGATGGCCCGGGCCGCATCCCGCTGGGCGGCTGAGTTGCCGGAGGAAGGGTACGTAAGCGATTCCGCCCAGACGAGCTTGCCGGAGTGGACGTCGGCCAGCCGCGCGGTGATGCGCAGTTCATCTTCCGCTTCCTGAATCGTGCCTTCAAGAATCACGTCAAGTCCGAGCAGCCTGGCCATGATTCCAGAGGGGATACCGAGCCGCCGGTAGCGGCCGACCGTGGTGGGTGAGATGACGCGGATGCCGCCCGCGCGCATCAGTTCGGCCACGGTCAATTCGTTCAAGGCAGGTGCGTAGCCCGGCGGAAGCGTTTTTGAATCAATCACTTCGAAGGGGAGAGCAGCCATTTGCGCCATGCGTTGTCCGTGCGGCAGGTAGCGGGATGGAAGATAGAATTGCCACCAGATGAACAGCAGGGCGAGCAGGACGGCGGCGGCGAAAGCCCAACGGCGGCGCGCTCTCGGCGGGGGTGCGGCGGCGGCGAAACGGTATCCCCGGCGGGGGATGGTTTCGATGTAGCGGGGGGAGTCTCCTTCGTCGCCAAGCGCCTTACGAAGAATGGAGATATTGCGGGCAAGGCCGATCTCTTCGACGGTGGTACCGGGCCACACCAACCGCAGCAGGTCGCCCTTTTCCACGACGCGTCCGCGATTCTCGATCAGGACGTGCAGCATGTCCGCCGCCTTGGGAACCAGCGCGACGGGCTGCCCGCCGCGGAAGAGCTGGCGCTGGGTGGGATCGTAGCGGAAAGGGCCAAACTCGTACTGTGACGGCGTGGGTGTGCGGGACGCGGGCACGGTTTGATTGTATGACGGTGTCCGGAGCCGATGCCGTGGCTGTGGTATTCAGGTAGGAGTGGAGCGTTAATCCCGAGGGGCCCAGACCGCCGGTGGATGGAGGCAGCAACGGGTCTCCTGGATACGATGACGATTCGAGCCAATTCGGAGGCGGCCCGGCGTGCGGGGTCATTTGCGGTCTCCTTGTCGCTGCACGCGGGGATCTTCGCCTTTCTGTGGTGGATGCCGCCATTGCCGCCGGGCCTCCGCGGGAGTCCACCGAAGGCAAGGGTAGCGGCCGAGATCAAGCCTCTGCTGAGATCGCCGAGAATCATCTGGGTCAGGCCGAACCAGCGCCTGCCCGATATATCGCCCCGGGAAGCGGCGTCTGCGAAACCCGACAGCGGGCCCCGGAAGAATGCGCTCTACCTCCGGGCAAAGCCGGAGAGCGCGAAATTCAAAGATCAGTTCATCTTCACCAGCCAGCCGAAGATTGAAGTCCAGCAACCGCTCCCTTCGCCCAATCTGGTGATGACGGAAGTCGCGCCGCCTCCCCCCCCGCCCGCCCCAAAGCCGGAAAGGCGCAAGTTCGTGCCGCCGCCGCAGCGAGTGGCGGAGGGCAAACCAGAGGCGCTTGCCGCGCCTGAAATCAGCGTTTCGCAGCAGTTGGAGGCGCAGCCGCCGAAGAATCTCTTCGGGGAACTCAAGCGGCTGCCCAGGGCGCCGGTGAAGAAGTTCACTGCCGTCCCCAAAGGGCCGGTGGCGTCGCGGCAGGAGCCATTGTTGGACGCGCCAACGGGCATCGAACCGGTGGCCGGGATGCCCGGGGGCGCGGCCCAGGGTGCGCCTTTTGGAGAAGTCACGAACCTGCCCAAAGCGCCGGCGAAGAAGTTCACCGCGCTACCGGGCAGGCCGGGCACGGGGGGAGGAGCGTCGTTGCTTGAAGTGCCCACGGGTGTCGAGGGTGGCACGGGCCCGCCGGGGGGCGCGCCGCAGGGCGCGCCAGGGCCGGTGACAGCGGTGATTCTTTCGGCCAACCCGGTGGCAAGCGGCGAGGTTGTCCTGCCCGAGGGCAACCGTCCGGCCGAGCTGAGCGCGGGCTCTGGCGGCGGGGGCGGAGCCGGTTCGGCTGAAGGCGGTGGAGTGGTGGTGCCGGGGCTTTCGTTGCGCGGCGGTGGGGGAGCGGGGGCTGCGGGCGCTTCAACCGAGAGGCTGCCGGCGCCGGCAGCGGCGGCGACACCCACGCGGCCGGCTTACCGTCCGAGGCTGGATACGCCTTCCGTTTCAATCCCCCAGTGGCCGAGCGCCCGGCGCGTGCCGGTGCAGGTGGAGAGCGTGTTCGTGGGCAGGCCGGTCTATAGCACGGTCATCCCAGGCGTACTCAGCGGCCAGGATTGGATTCTCTGGTTTGGGGAAGCGGGCGGGCAAAGCCCGGCTGGCCGCAGGGTGGTGATGCGCCCGCCGCGATTGAGCGCGAACTCCTCGCCCGCCGAGGTTCTGAAAGCGGCCGGGGCGGGGAGGTGCTGGATCCGGGCGCGGCTTGGCAAAGATGGAAAGCTGAATTCCATTGAGATCGCTCAGGGCGGCACGCCGGAGTTGAAGGAGTTGGCGAAGGCGCTGCAAGACTGGCTGTGGACGCCGGCCATCCGCAATGGGGAGCCCGTGGATGTGGATGTGCTGCTCGAAATGTCATTGGGCGGGGTGTGAGAGACCGGGAGGGTCTGGGAACCAGGCACAGGCCGGCCGCAGCTGACGCCTGGCGGGGAGGGGCGATCCCGGCGCTTAGGTCCTGATACACTGGCGGACGAAATGCGCCTGCTGCTCCTTCTTTTCTTTTTCGCCGATCTGACACCGCAACCGTGGGACGGTTACCGCGGGATCTGGTACATGAATCAGCCCACGGGGGACGAGCACCGGTACAAGTATTCCGGCGGTTTCGCCACCTATCCGCAATGGCATCTGCCGATCGCCATCTATTCCGAAAAAACGCAAAAGACATTCTTTGTATTAGGCGGATCGAACGGAAATATTTCAGAACGGAATGATGAATTGGTGCATTTGGTGGGTTATTACGACCACCGCACGCGGGAAGTGGCGCGTCCGGTGCGGCTGTTGAACAAGAAGACGGAAGACGCGCACGACAACCCGGTGCTGTCGATCGACGGGGCGGGGCATCTGTGGGTCTTTTCCGCCGCGCACGGCACCTCGCGGCCGGCGTATGTGCATAAGTCGAAAAAGCCGTTTGATATTGACGAATGGGAGCTTGTCAGTACCACGAATTTCAGCTATCCGCAGCCCTGGTTTCTGGCGGAGCGCGGGGAATTTGTGTTTTTGCACACTCTGTATCGCGACGGCCAGCGGCGGCTGTTTACGAGCCGGTCGCGGGACGGGCGCGCGTGGAGCGAGCCGGAAATGCTGGCGCACATCGACATGGGCAACTATCAGATCTCCTGGCCGCGCGGCGGGCGTGTGGCGACGGTGTTCGACATGCACCCGTCGCAGGGGAGGGCGGGGAAGGGGTTGAATTACCGGTCGAACATCTACTATCTGGAAACCGGCGATGCAGGCCGGACGTGGCACACCGAGCGGGGTGAAGCGGTGAAGCCGCCGCTGACCGATATCAAGAATACGGCGCTGGTGCTGGATTCGGTCACCCTCGACCGCAACGTCTATCTGAAAGATCTCGATTTCGACGCCCAAGGCCGCCCGGTCATCCTCTACCTGACCTCGAAAGGCTACCAGCCCGGCCCGGCCAGCGGCCCCTTCGAATGGCACACCGCGCACTGGACCGGCAGGCAATGGCAGCACCGCAAAATGGGCGAGTCCGATCATAACTACGACCACGGCGCGCTGTATGTCGAGCCGGACGGCGATTGGCGCGTCATCGCCCCGCTCGGCCGCGGACCGCAGCCCTGGGGCACGGGCGGCGAAATGGAGATGTGGCTGAGCCGCGATCAGGGCGCGCGCTGGTCGAAAGTGAAGGACTTGACCAAAGGCAGCGAGCGCAATCATTCCTACGCGCGCAAGCCGCTGAACGCCCACCCGGACTTTTACGCCATCTGGGCCGACGGCAACCCGCTGGAGCCGTCCAAGTCGATCATCTACTTCGCTACGAAGACGGGCGAGGTCTATGCTCTGCCCGAACGCATGTCCGGGTCACACGCTCGGCCGCGCCGCGTGGAATAGGCGATCCGCTCACGCGACCTGGGCGCGCGTCCGTCCACTGGCGTGGTAGGGTTTGGGCGGATTGGTCCTCACTTGACTTCCCAGCTCTTCACGTTACTTTGTCCTTGGGAGGGGCCTTTGAGTTGGCAGCCGGGGTGAGTATCAATGTTGGCATTCGCGCGCAGGAATCCCGTCGTCGTATTGTTTGGTGCGGTTCTTACAGAAAACTTAAAGGCGTGGACTGTCCCTCCGGACATGTACCGGCTGCTCTCTGCACTGTTAGGGTAATAACTGCCATCACCGTCAGGAGTGTCGGCTCTAATGTCAGTCTTAATTTCGTTCGGAATTTTGGCAAGCGTAGTGAAAATCTTGACATTGCCCTGACAAGTGGGTGATGTGTGGATCTCAACGTTGGCCGATCGCGTTGAGTCTGTGAGGTCGATGTGTGTTTCCGGACCAGTGTTTCTCTCCAACTGAATCCAGCGATCGACAGTTTGGGTGCCGTAAACGGGTGAAAGGTCGTAAGTAATCATCGCCAGCGGGCAGAATTCCTTCGGCTCCATGTTGCCAATCGTGAATTCTCCGTCTTCGGGATTGATGGGAAGGAATGTGGAAGCTATGGCTACGTTTGCATGAAAAATCGTGGTCTGTGAGGTGCGTCCCGAAGGGCTGGAAACCGAGGCGGTTGCGAAAGCCGTGTGCTGACCGGCCATCGCATAGTTGGTGTCGGTGATAGCCGTGACAATCAACGTGAGGTTGTCCTCGGCGGCCGAAACGTAGGTGGCCCAGGCTTTCGCCGCCGGCGGCGCCAAAGCGCTTGCAGCGGCAAACCCCAGGGCCAGCCTTAGGCAAAACCAGTCACGAATGCGCGGCTTCATGGCTATGTGCGAACAGGCAGGAAGTCTCTAGGGCGGTCACCCGTCACTTGACTTGCCAGAACTTCACGTTACTTTGACCCGGGGAGGGGTCTTTCAGTTGACAGCCGGGGTGCCCCACTATGCTTCCATGCAAACCAAGCTCACCCGTGTGCCCATTGGTCTTTAAGGTTCTCACTGTGAAGTTAAAGGCATGGCTGGATTGTCCGGCCATGATGCGGCGGCTGACGGCGCTGTTCGGACTGGGGTTTCCATCGCCGTCAGGGGGATCGGCGCTGATCTCGGCATCGATTGCATTGGGAGCCTTCATGAGGATGCCAGCAATCTCAACCATTCCGTGACATCCTGGTGATGTGACGACATGAACGGTGGCCGAACGCTCGCCGCCTTTGATGCCGATATCTGTCTCCTGGCCAGTCGTTCTCTCCAGTTGAATCCAGGGATCAACGGTTTCTGGGCTGTAAACGGGAGAAAGGTAGTACGTAATGTTCGCCAGTGGGCAAAATTCTTTCGGCTCGATATTGCCAATCGTGAACTCTCCCTCTTCGGGATCGATGGGAAGAAATGTAGAAGCGATGGCCACGTTTGCGTGAAAGATCGTGTTTTGTGAGGTACGTCCCGTAGGGCTGGAAACCCAGGCGGTTGCGAAAGCCGTGTGCTGTCCGGCCATCGCGTAGTTGGTGTCGGTGATGGCCGTGACGATCATCGTCAGGTTGTCCTGCGCGGCCGATACGTAGGTGGCCCAGGCTTTCGCAGCGGGCGGCACCGAGATCATCGCAGCCGCAAAGGCCGATAGGGTGAGAAGTGCGCGGTTCATTTTCACTCCTCCTCATCGGCGGACATGACGATGTTGGGCTTCACCTTCGTGCGGAGGTAATCCCTTAAGCGCAGAAAGGATTCGCGCGGGAGAGTTTGTTCGAGGCGGCGCCATTCATCATGCAGAACCTGGTCCCGGGCTTGGCGAAGCGCGGCAGTCCGCTGCTCGAGCGGCAAGGTTTCGTCCCGCAGCGGGGCTTCGCCTTGGGAGGTTCGCAAGGCAGCCCGGGTTGCGGCAGAGATCACCATTCCGATTTCTCCATCCGGCAACCCGCTTGTGCGAAGATGCGCCAAACGCTGCCCCCAGGAGAGGCTTTTGGGCCCGTCGGACATGAGATGCGTGAGCATGCGCCACGCCACGATATCGGGGATGCGGTCGGGGTTGAGACGGCCGTTGATGACAGACGAAGGTGGCTGCCCTGGCCCTTGGGCGATCATCGGGGCTGGAAGGGACATGCAGAGCGAGATGATGAATCCCAATGGGATCAAAGGTTGAAGCAAACCCATGACCTGGTCTCCTTTCCGTCTCAATTGAGTTTGAACTGACCATAGAATAGGATCATAAGATCTACAAGTCAAGATAAATTGATCCTGGATCGCCCCGACTCACCGTAATGCCGGAGCGGCGATCTGTCTTTATTCTTTTTCTTTCAGTCTATTAGGGGGTTGGGCGGGCGCGAATTTCGGCGATTTTTTCGCGCAATTCGGCGGCTGCGGGGTGGTCGGGATGCTGGGTGACGAAGCGCTCGAGTACATCGGCCGCCCCGAGGCGGTCGTTCTTCCGCCAGAGCACTTCGGCGAGGTGCAGGTGCGGATGCGAGAAGTGCGCGGGATCGAGGCGGATGGCTTCGCGCAAGTGCTTTTCGGCCTGGTCGAGCCGTCCGAGTCCGAGCAGGTTCATGCCGAGTTGTGAATGGGCGAGCGCGTCGCCGGGCTGCTTGAGGACGGCGTGGCGGTTATAGTGTTCAGCCTCTTCGAGCTTCATCAGGTTGATGAGCACGCCGCCGAGATTGACGAGCGGGGCGTAGAGGGTGTCGTCGGTTTCGAGCGCGCGGCGGAACATTTCTTCGGCGCGTTCGAAGCGCTGGGTTTGATAGGCGATAGTCCCGAGATTGTTCCAGGCTTCGCCGAAATTCGGCGCGATTTCGACGGCTTTCGACAGGCGCTCCTCGGCGGCATCGATGTCGCGCCGGGAAAGTTCCTTTTGTGCTTCCTGATATTCGCCGCGGGCTTCGGGCGGGATCGAAAGCGCCCGGAACGACACGCCCACGGCCTCTTCGCGGCGCAGGCGGGTGTCGTCCATCTCGAGGTCCACGACCACGCGGCGGCGCGAATCGGCCGTGGACGGAGTGACTACCACGGTTTGGCGCGTCTCTCCGCGTCCGGGCACGAAGACGCTCAACGTATAAGTGCCGGCTTCGAGTTTGCGAAAGCGGAAGCGGCCGCCGGGGTCGCTCAAAGTGGACTCGGTGAAAGGGGTCGTGGCGCCATAGATCACCACCGATCCTTGGGCAGGCGGGCGGAAGCGGCCTTCCACGGTAAAGGTTTCCTGCGGCGCCAGCAGCAGTAGCGCCAGCGTGAAGCTGAACATGGAGTCCTCCTTTCAGCATAGCGGCTCTCGCGAGATGGGTTTATACTGCTCCTAATGTTGCGGTTTGGCCCGTACGAAGTGCACGAGGAGCTGGGACGCGGAGGGATGGGTGTGGTGTACCGCGGCTTCGACCCTCTGATTCAGCGCGACGTGGCGCTGAAGACCATCAAGCTCTACGATATTTCAGACGAGATGGAGCGCCGCCAGATGCAGGACCGGCTGGCGCGCGAGGCGCAATCGGCCGGGCGGCTCTCGCATCCGAACATCGTCACGATTTACCAGGTGGGATACGCCGAGATGCGGCCGAACGAGTTGGTGGCCTACATCGCGATGGAATACGTGCCGGGGCGAACGCTGGCGTCGGTGATCGAAAAGACCCGCGCCACGAATCATGCGCTGGTGCTAAAGCTGCTGCGGCAGGCCGCTGACGGGCTGGATTACGCGCACTCGCAGGGCGTGATTCATCGCGACGTGAAGCCCGCGAACCTGTTGATCACCGCGGACGGGCGGCTGAAGATTACGGATTTCGGGGTGGCGAAGCTGGTGTCGCACACGATGACGATGACGGGCACGGTGCTCGGTTCGCCATTCTACATGTCGCCGGAACAGATTCGCGCCGACCGCGTGGATGGGCGCGCGGACCAGTATGCGCTGGCCGTGGTGGCGTACGAGGTGTTTGGCGGGCGGAAGCCATTCCAGGCGGATACGCTGAGCGCGCTTGTCTATAAGATCGCGCACGAGGCGCCGCCGCAATTGAAACTGGATTCGCCGGCGCTGGCCGGGCGATTGAATCCGGTATTGCAGCGGGCGATGGCGAAGGACTCGGGGGAGCGCTTCCCGACGTGCGTAGCGTTTGTGGAGGCACTGGAAAAGAGCTGTGCCGAACCGGCGCCGGTGCGTCTGGCAGAGACGCAACCGGTGCAGGCGCCTCCGGCGGCGAGTGCAGCGGCTGTGACGCCGAAGGCCCCGGCTGCACCGGTTGCAGCGCGGCTGGCTCCGGTTGGGCGAAAGGTGCCCTGGCTGGGACTGGCGGCGGCGCTGGCGGTGGTGGCCGTGATGGCGGGCGGTGTGCATTTCTTGCGATCGGGGCCGGCGGCGCCACCAGAGGTATACACTCCGGCCGGGAAGGAGGACGAACCGGTCCCGGCGCCCGAACCTGCGCGCGTGACATCGCGGAAGTTGGCGGCTTCGAAGGCGGCTTTGCCGGCAGCTCCGGCGGCGTCCCTGGAGCCCCGCGTAGAAAAGGTCTCCACAGCAGCTCCGGCCAAGCCCAAGCCTGAGCCGCTGGTGTTGACCAAAACACCTGAAGGCGCAAAGGTGGCGGACCGGCCGGAGGATCTGTTCCTCCAGCCAACGGCACCGGCCGGCAAGACCGGGACACCGCCCGAACCTCCGGCCCCGGCGGTCACCAAGGCCGCGGCGCCAGAACCGCCGCCTGCGCCGAGGGAGCCGGTGCGGACGCAGCCCAAGCTGCTGCAACGAGCGCCCGCCGCATACACCAACGAAGCGCGCGCGGCAGGGATTGAAGGGTCGGTGCAATTGTCGGTGGACATTGACGAACGGGGGATTCCGGTGCGGGCGCGGGTGCTGCGGTCGCTCGATGCCGGATTGGACCGCAACGCCATTCAGTCCTTGGGCGGATGGCGATTTCAGCCGGCGACCGAGGATGGGCGGCCGGCGCCTTCCACGGTCAACATCGAGGTGCAGTTCTCTCTGGTGGGCGCGCCCAGCAAGCAGGCGCCGAGTTTGAGGAAGCTCAAGCCCTGACCGCGGCCGCGAGGGCGGGACTGGATGCGGAGTTCGATATCACCACGACGCCGCCGCTGGTGATGTGGTAGCCGGCGGCGCGGTCGCGTTCGAGGTCTTCACCGAGGTTGGTGCCTTCCGGCAGGTTAACGCCGGTGTCGATGATGGCGCGGTGAATACGCGAATAGCGGCCCACGGTCACGTCCGGGAGCAGAATCGAGGAGTCCACTTCGCAGTAACTGTGAACGCGCACGCCGGGTGAGAGAATCGATTTGTGGATGCGCGCCCCGGAGACGATAACGCCGGGCGAGACGATGGAATCGGTGGCAACGCCCATGCGGCGGCCTTCCTGCGCGAAGACGAATTTGGCGGGCGGGGCCTGGGGCATGCGGGTGCGGATAGGCCAACCGGTGTCGTAGAGGTTGAATTCGGGCGAGACGCTTACCAGGTCGAGATTCGCTTCGTAGTAGGCGTCGATGGTGCCCACGTCGCGCCAATACCGGACGCTTTTGAAGTTCAAATCGCGGAAATCATACGCCACCACGCGGCGCTGGCCAATGATGGCAGGCAACACGTTTTTGCCGAAATCGTGAGCGGAATTCGGATCCTCCGCGTCCGCGCGCAGCACTTCCATGAGCACGTCCGTATTGAAGACGTAGATGCCCATGGAGGCGCTGACCATGCCGGGATCGAAGGCCGATGGCGTGGGGTTGGCGTGGGCGGGCTTTTCCTCGAAACCCTGAATGGCGTAGGTGGCGGGGTTGATCTTCACGACGCCGAAGCGAGAGGCTTCGCCGGGATGGACCTGCAGAGTGCCGATGGTGACTTCAGCGTCGTACATCCGGTGCCAGTTGAGCATTTCGATGTAGTCCATCTTGTAGATGTGATCGGCCGAGAGGATCAGCACGTGATGGGGGCGCTCATGTTCGAGGGATTCGAGATTCTGGTACACGGCATCCGCGGTGCCGAGGTACCAGCCCTCGTGGACGCGCTTCATCGGCGGGATGATTTCAATGAATTCGCCCATTTCCCCGGGGAACAGATTCCAGCCTTCACGCAAATGGCGCTGAAGTTCCAGGGCCTTGTATTGCGTAAGGACAAAAATGCGGCGTAATCCGGAATTGATACAATTGGAGAGAGTGAAGTCGATAATGCGGTAAATACCGCCAAAGGGAACGGCCGGTTTCGCGGTATTCCGGGTGAGGGGATGCAGTCTCTCGCCCGCGCCGCCGGCCAGCAGGATCGTGAGTACGTTTTCCATCCTTTCCCCAGGATAGCGTGGCGCCACCGGCGGCGCTTTGCGCTCATGCTACACTCATGAGTTTCCGTTCCTTGTTTGAGCGGCAGCAAGACACCAGGAAATGGAAAGCGTCCGTCCTCCAACCAGCGACCGCAAGGCCGGCCCTTCTGCCGCGCCTGGGTTCCCCGCGCGATTCCGCGACTATACGTTGGATGAATGCTGGGATGAGATGTTCGAACCGGCGGGCGCGCCGCGGGAGCATTACCGCCCACTGTACGAACGCCTGCTGGAAATGCCCGCCGAGGAGATGCAGCGGCGCAAACAAGCGGCGGATCTGAGTTTTCTGCATCAGGGCATCACCTTCACGGTGTACGGCAAGAGCGAGGGTACCGAGCGCATCTTTCCGCACGACCTGCTGCCGCGGATCCTGACCGGCGCGGAATGGGCGCGCATCGAGGCAGGCCTGACGCAGCGCATCACGGCGCTGAACGAGTTTCTGCGCGATCTCTACCACGAACAGCGCATCCTGAACGACCGTGTGGTGCCGCGCGAACTTGTGTACACGTGCCCGCATTTCCGCCGCGAGATGCGCGGCGTGCCGGTGCGGAGGAACGCCTATGTCACGGTGGCCGGTTCGGATCTGGTCCGGCTGCCGGACGGGCAGTTCGCGGTGCTCGAGGATAACCTGCGCGTGCCGAGCGGCGTCAGCTATATGCTCACGTCGCGCCAGGTGATGAAGCGGGTGACGCCGGTCCTGCTGCGCGACTGCGGAGTGCGGCCGATCGATCACTACCCGCGCGAGTTGCTCGAAACGCTGCGCTCGCTGGCGCCCGAAGGCCGCCACGATCCCACGGTCGTCCTGCTGACCCCGGGTGTGTTCAACTCCGCTTACTTCGAACACGCTTATCTGGCAAGGCAAATGGGTATCGAACTGGTGGAGGGGCGCGATTTGACGGTCCACGAGAACACGCTCTACATGCGCACCACCGGCGGGCTGCGCCGCGTGGATGTGGTGTACCGCCGCATCGATGACGATTTCGTGGACCCCCTGGCTTTCCGCCGTGATTCGATTCTGGGCGTGGCGGGCCTGTTCAACGCATACCGCGCGGGCAACGTTGCGCTGGCGAACGCCATCGGCACGGGGGTGGCTGATGACAAGGCGGTTTATGCCTACGTCCCGCGCATCATCCAGTATTACCTCCAGCAGGACCCGATTCTGCCTAATGTCGAGACGTACCTGATGTCGAATGAGAAGGAGCGCGCGCACGTGCTCGGGCGGCTCGACGAAATGGTGGTGAAGGCGGTGGGCGAAAGCGGCGGCTACGGCATGTTGATCGGCCCGCACGCCTCGCCGCGGGAGCGCGAAGATTTCCGCGCCCGCGTTCTCGCGAACCCGCGCAACTACATCGCCCAGCCTACGTTGAGACTTTCAAGCGCGCCCTGCCTGATGGAAGGCTTTCAGATCGAACCACGCCATGTGGACCTTCGTCCGTATGTGCTCTATGGCGATAAGGTGACTGTGGTGCCCGGCGGGCTGACGCGCGTTGCGTTGCGCCGCGGCTCGCTGGTGGTGAATAGTTCGCAGGGCGGCGGCAGCAAGGATACCTGGGTGCTTCAGTAAACGCCATGCTTTCCCGCGTTGCAGACAGTCTTTTCTGGATGAGCCGCTACCTGGAGCGCGCCGAGCAGATCGCGCGGCTGGTGCACGTGCATCTGAACCTGCGTTTGGAACAGCCCGAAGACATGAACGCGACGCGCTGGGAGCGGGTGCGGGCGACGCTCAACCTCGACACCGCCGCGGGCGGCGAGAGCCTGGGCGAAGTGCTCGATCAGATGTGCTTCAACCCGGGCAGCCGCTCGTCGATTGTCAATTCCATCATGGCGGCGCGGTCAAACGCCCGGCAGGTGCGCGAACAGATCAGTTCGGAGATGTGGGAGCAGATCAACCGGCTGTACCATCATGTCCGCAGTCTGCCGCACGATGGCGGCCCGCAACTCGAGCCCGAGGAGCTTCTGGAGTCGGTGATGGAGGGCGCGCGGCTGTTCCGCGGCCTGACGGATTCCACGATGAGCCACGGCCACGGCTGGCATTTCATTCAACTGGGCCAGTTTCTTGAGCGGTCGTTGAATGTATCCTCCATTATGCGAGTCCATTTCCAGCACTATTGGAACTCGCCGCTACCAGCTTTTGACGACGAACCGAGCGCCATGGACTATCCCGAATGGATCGGAATATTGAAATGTGCCACAGCGTTCGAGGCGTATTGCAAGGTGCATACGCCGCGCATTGTGCCCCGGCACGTTGCTGATTTTCTATTACTCAGTGCGGATTTTCCGCATTCGATCCGGTTTTCGGTGGAACGGATGCATGAGGCGCTGATCCGAATCTGCGACGAAAGCCCGAGCCGCCGCGTGAGCAAGGTGCTTCGATTGGCGGGCAGGCTGCAAGCGGTGCTGAGCTATTCGCCGATCGACGAGATCCTCGGCTCCGGGCTGGACCAGATGCTGGCCGACGTCCGCCGGCAAACGATGCAGATCCACTCGGGGCTGTATCAGGCCTTCATCAGCTATCCCATCGAAGCCGCCCTGGAGGTGTGACCCATGTACTACCGCATCCGCCACCTCACCCGCTTCCGATATAGCGTGCCCGTCTCGGAGAGCCTGATGGAGGTGCGCATGCACCCGCGAACGGAAGCCCAGCAGCGCTGCCTCGACTATCAGCTTGCGGTGACGCCCAAAGCAAGCGTCCACACTTATCGGGACTTCCTTGCCAATTCCATTCACCACTTCGGGATTCCGGGCCCCCACCGCCAACTGCAGATCATGGCCGAGAGCGTGATCGAAATGAAGCCCTGGCACGATCTGCCGTACTTTCTGGCGCCCGGCGCATGGGCGGAACTGGATCGCATGGTGCATCTCGGGGACACGCTCGAGATGCTGCTGCCGAGCCACTTCGCCAAGCCGACGCCCGCCCTGGAACGGCTGATGAAGGAGCTGGACGCCGTGCGGCGCGACGACCCTTTGAGCCTGCTGCGCGAGTTGAACACGAGGATATTTGAGAAGTTCGAATACGTGCCCCGTTCCACCCGCGTGGACTCGCCGATCGACGATGCGCTGAGCCAGCGCGCTGGCGTCTGCCAGGACTTCACGCACATCATGACTGCAATGGCGCGGCAATTGGGGATCCCGTGCCGCTATGTGAGCGGCTACCTGCACCACCGGGATGAGGACAACGACCGGTCGAGCGATGGCGCGACGCACGCCTGGGTGGAAGCGCTGCTGCCGGAGCTGGGTTGGGTGGGATTCGATCCGACGAATAATCTGCTCGCGGGCCACCGCCACATCCGCACGGCCATTGGCCGCGACTACAACGACGTGCCGCCCACGCGCGGCGTGTTCAAAGGCGACGCGCAATCGGAGCTGAGCGTCACAGTGGCCGTCACCACGTGCCGCGAACTGCCGCCTGAGCTCGCCGAGCTGGTGTTGGGCGAGCAGGACGCGTTTCCGCAAGGCGTGATCGCGCTAGCTCACGACGACGCCGAGATCCTTGCGGCAATCGAACGCGAACAGCAGATGCAGCAGCAACAGTAGCCCGGCGGCGTTACTCCAGGCCGCCGAATCCGCATACTCCGCCGAGGCGGTTGATCCCGTCGAAGGCGGCCGTCTTGTAGCATTCGGCCAGCGTGGGATAGTTGAACACGGTATCGACGAAGTAATCGACCTTGCCTCCGAAAGCCACCACCGCCTGGCCGATGTGGACGAGTTCGCTGGCTCCCTCCCCGATGATATGCACCCCCAGCAGCCGCCGCGAGCCGGTATCGAACATTAACTTCAGCAGGCCCGTGGTGTCGCCGATGATCTGGCCCCGGGCGATCTCCCGGTAGCGCGCCTTGCCCACCTCGTAGGAGATGCCCTCACCGGTGAGTTCTTCCTCGTTCCGCCCCACCATGGAGATCTCCGGAATCGTGTAGATGCCGTATGGAAAGAGCTCGGGTACCGACGTGGCGGGCACGCTGAAAGCGTGGCACACCGCCAGCCGGCCTTGTTCCATCGAGGTCGAGGCCAGGGAAGGGAAGCCGATGACGTCCCCCACGGCATAGATGTGAGGTTGCGCGGTCTGGTAATGGCCGTTGACGGCGATGCGTCCACGGCTGTCGGGTTCGAGGCCGGCCTTCTCCAGGTCGAGCTTCGAGGTGTTGCCGGTGCGGCCAATGGAATAGAGCGCCTTCTCGCTGATGATCTGCTTGCCGCTATCGAGCAGAATGCGTACCTTGCGCCCGGCCTCGTCTTCGATCGTCTCGACACCTTTCACCTTTTCTCCGAGCCGCATGGTGACACGGTTTTCCCGCAGATGGTACGCGAGCGTGTCGGCGATTTCCGCGTCCACAAAGGGCAGCAGACGCGGGCGAGTGTCGATCAGGGTAACCCGCACGCCCAGGGCGGCAAACATGGAAGCGTACTCGCAACCGATCACGCCGGCGCCGATCACGGTGAGCGTCCGCGGGAGTTGATCGAGACGGAGGATATCGTCGGAGGTCAGGACCGTGCGCCCGTCGAAGGGGATATGCGGGTCGCGTGTTGCCTCAGTGCCCGTAGCGACGATGATGTGCGCGGCGGTGATAGAACGCTGGCCGGAGCCGTCGACGTTGTCAAGCCGGATGGTGTGGGGGTCGAGGAACGCGGCATTGGCGGGCAGCACTTCCACGCGGTTACGGAGCAGTTGGTGGCGGGTGACGTCGATCTCGTGGCGGATCACCGTGTCCACCCGGGCCAACAGATCCTCCATGGTGATCCGCTGCCGCACGGTGTGAGAAAGCCCGTAAAACTGACGCTCGCGGTAGCCCGACAGATCCAGCACCGCTTCACGGAGGGTCTTGGAGGGTATCGTACCGGTATTCACCGAGACGCCGCCCAACACGGACTTCTTCTCGGCGAGACCGGCGCGGCGATTGAGTTTCGCCGCCTGGATCGCAGCCCTCTGTCCGGCAGGCCCCGAGCCGATCACGAAAAGGTCATAGTCGTACTGTGTGCGGGGAGAGGGCATGGATCAGTGGCGCGCCCCGTGGGCGTGCCTCCGATCTTAGCAGCCGAGCCGGGTGTGCCGCCTGTCAGCGGGTTTCGGTCGGCGGCTTCTTCTCTTCCTCTACCTCTTCTTCGCTTTCGGGCTCGCCGATCTCGACGCGCACGGGCTGCTCAATCAGCCGCGGCTCCTTACCTCTGGTCAACACCATCAGGCGATAGCGCACGCCGGTCTTCACACCGGCGGGAATCTTGCAGGTAATTGTGGTGTCGGTCTGGGAGAGCATCGGGGTCTTGATGTCGTTCGTACCGTCGGTGAAATAAAGCTCTGCGACGACGGCCTTGCCGATGTGCTCGCCGGCCACGGTGATCTCCGTCCCTGGCATCCCCAGGGCTGGCTCCACGCTGGTGAAGCGGGGTGTCACTTCCTGTGCCAACGACAGCACGGGAGCCGCTACCGCCACCACCAACGCCGCCACCAGCCATCTCAATGAGAAGCGCATCCGAATACCTCCTGATCCGATACTAGGACGTCCTTGTCCGAAATGCAAGCAGTTTGGTCATGATTCTTGTTTCTCACGCCAAATTGCACCAAGCAAAAAGGAAATAGCCGGCCCCGCGGCCGGCTGGTTTCCCGTTCCTTCCCTGTGTCTCAGCGTTCGCCGGGATTATGCAGGTGCAGGCCCTTGTGGATGGCGTACAGCGCCAGTTCCAGCCGGTCCGATACCCCGAGTTTGTCGAAGATGTTGTGCAGGTGGTTTTTCACCGTCTGCTCGCTGATGAACATCTTCTCCGCCATCTCCTTGTTCTTGAACCCTTGCGCGACCAGCGCCACGATTTCGCGCTCACGGGCGCTGAGCGGGGACCGCTCACGGACCCGCCCGCCGACGGCTGACGGAGTTCCGCCCTCGGCCGCCGTGGCGAACTGCCGCATCACGGCCGCCGTGGTGTGCGAATCAAGCCAGATCTCGCCGCCATGCACCTTGCGGATGCTCTTCACGATGAGATCGGCGGAGGTCTGCTTCAGGACGATGCCCGAACAGCCCAGCTTCATCGCCTGCACGAATTCGTTCTTGTCCTCGGAGGCCGTCAGCACGATCACCTTGGACTTCGTCCGGTTCGTATGCTGCATGGTCTGGAGCGTGCCAAGGCCGTCGAGGTTCGGCATCCGCAGGTCGAGCAGGACCACGTCCGGCTCCAGTTCGTCCAGCTTTTCCAGCAGTTCGCGGCCGTCCGCGGCCTCGCCCACCACATCGATATCGTCCTCGAGGCCGAGCAGTTTCTTCAGCCCGTCCCGCACGATCGGATGGTCGTCGGCGATCACGACCCGGATCTTTGGGGTTTCCGGCGGCGGCGATTCGGGACCCGTCTCTGTGTTCTTATCCGGCATCGTATTCGTCAAGCTCATCACGGCGGCCTGTCTCCTCGTCACCATTTTACGAAGTACTAGGCCGTTGCCCTATTCGGTAATGCCTCCCATTCCCATGAGGAAGAAACCTGAGAGTCACCTAAGGAATTCGTTCTAAGGTCCGTGCATCTATATGTTACTACGAGGAATTGTCAAACGGACCGAATGATTTTTGAACCTCTGCGCCAGGCCTCGTTGCCACGCGACAGGGTTTCCGGCCGCCAAGAAATGGCGGCGGACCCTATTGCAATGTATTCGCCCATTGGTGAGCTCTCCAGTTCCACAGCCGAGTCAATCCGTGTTCATCGGGGTCGCCAACGACACGGCGCGTTCGCTCCAGCCTCCTGCCGGCGTCCAGAGCCGGACTGAGTGAGGCCGGTTCAGTTCGTCACACGCATCGATGGGGTGGCCGAGCGCTCCTTCTCTTTCGTAAAGCCGGTGCAGGGCGAGAGTTTCGCTGGAAGCGCGCACTTTCAAGGGCTGCATGCCAAGGTCGAATTCCCAGGTGTACAGCAGTTCAAGGGAGGCTGGATCGTAAAGCTCCACGGCAACGGTTTCACTCCGGACCGGCATGCGCTTGGGGATGGGATAGGGCTTGCCCTTCGCCAGGTTGAATTCCGAGTTCGGCAGCAGCATGTACAGACGAGGGGAACCGGCAGGGGCGCTCGTGTAGCGGTACCGCGCGGGGCCGCCCGCGGGCGCGGTGGAGGGTGGGTCGGACGAGCCGATCATGGCGAGACAGGGCCGGTTGAAGGCATTGTTGATGCCGCTCATTGCCAGCATGCTGTCACGGCCGTCTCCCACCACGCCGAGGTGCAGCACGTAGCCAAAGTTGGCGAACCGCAGTTCCGCGCGGCCGTCTTCCGTGATGCGGCACACGCCGGAGGACCAACGGAGGTTGTTCGTCACACTGACCCAGGGCGTTTCCCGCCCGTCCACACGTGTCACCACCATGTCTTGGATTGACCATTCGTGTTCAAACGGTTCACCGTTGAAGTCCATCAGATCCAAAGCAGGCCGCCATCGCCAGCGGAGCTGTCCCCGCGGGTCCAGGCAAATCAACTCGGTGGTGCCGATGACATCGCGCTGCTGGCGGTGGATGAAGAGGGCATCGGGGTGGCCGTTGCCGCGCCAGTCCACCGGCCGAAGAAACCTCTCCATCGGATAGTCATCGCCGTGAGGTCCTGGCGGGAAATCAAGGCGGTGGCGCCAGATCTCGCCGCCACGGGAGTCGCGAGCCACGATCTCGCGCCCCTGAAGTTCCAAAATTCCGGCCGGCGGCGGCCGCCGCTGCCAGATCCATACGCCCAAGCCTGCGGTGAAACTCGCGGCCCCGGCCATCCACCAGGCGCGGCGCGTGGTTCTGGCCGGCTCCTCGCGATTCGCATGCCCGCGCGCCAGCCATTGGTCCAGTTCGTCCTGAAAAGCGAATACCGCACGCCGTCCCTCGCCGGGAACGCGCCGTACCGGCAAGCCGCGGCGGGCTTCCCAACGCTGTGCCGTCTTCAGATCCACGCGCAAATAGACTGCAATTTCCTTCCAGGAGCTCAAGCGTTCGCGGGTTTTGCCGTCAGTCGACACGATTTTAGACAGAATAACGCAACTTGAGAATCCCGCAATCGTCCTTTTTAGAAGTACACACGGATCAAGTATCCGGATTTCACTCACGCGGGGCGCTTCGGCAGAGTCCTGATACAATACCGGCTGGGTCAACCTATGATCAGACTGTTGCCCGCGTTGTTACTGCTGGCTCTGCCCCTTGCCGCTCAGAATTCCCTCTCGCTTTCCAGCGCCGTCAGGCGTGCTCTCGATACACACCCCGCGCTCGAAGCCGCCCGGGAGCGCGTAGAGGCCGCGCGCGGCCAGCGGCGGCAGGCGGGCCTGTATCCCAATCCCGAATTGGTGTTGCAGACCGAGAATCTGCGCCGCGGTTCGCCAGCCGCGCCCTTCTCTTTCTGGAACCAGACGGAAACCTTCGCCTATCTCCAGCAGACCTTCCTGACGGCCGGCAAGCGGGCGCGGCGGCTTGGCGTCACTGAAAAGGGAGTTCGGATTGCGGAATTCGAGTACGAAATCCAGCGCCGCTTCATCGCTTTGGAGGTGAAAAGAGCGTATTGGCGAGCCGCCGGCGAGCAGAAGATCAGCGAGTTGTTGCGCGAAAACGAGCAAAATTTCCGCAAGATCGTGGACTACCACCGGGCGCGCGTCCAGGAAGGGGTGATGGCCGAAGGAGATTTGCTGCGCGTGAGCCTCGAAGCCGACCGGTTCGACCTCGCCGCCAATCTCGCCCAACTCGAGGCCAGCCGCGCGCGGATCGAGTTCTTCCGCGCGCTCGCCGAAACGGCTTTTCCCGAGGCGAGCTTTACCGACCCGCTCGACCCGAAGGACGACCGGCTTCTGCTGCCCGACCCCAATCACGCCGTGATGAACCGCCCTGAAGTGACCCTGGCCCGCCTGCGTCTTGATCAGGCCCGCGCTCAGACCGCCCTCGAGCAGGCCAATATCCGCCCCGATTTTGAAGCCTACTTCGGGTACAAGAGGGCTGAACGCTTTCACACCATGACCGGCGGCATCACCATCCCCCTGCCCGTGCTCAATCGCAACCAGGGCAATCTCCAGACCGCCGCCGCGCAGGCCCGCGCCGCCGAGGCCGAACTGGCCGCGACCGAGGCGCTCGTGCGCGCCGAAGTGGCCGCCGCCGGGACCGAATACCTGGTGCGCCGCAAGCAGGTCCGCGAGTTCCTCGCCCGCTTCCGGGATCAGGCCCAGGAGACCTCGCGCATTGCCCAGGCAGCCTACCGGCTGGGCGGCGCCGACCTGCTCCGCCTGCTCGACGCCGAACGCCTCCGGCTCGAGGTGGAACAGCTCGCCTGGCGCGCCCTGGCGGAGTACCGCCAAAGCATCGTGACGCTTGAGTTCGCCCTCGGAGCCCAGCCATGAGGGCGGCGTTCGCGCTGCTGGCCCTGCTTGGCCTGATGTCCTGTTCGCGGCCTGCGGCGGAAGAGCGCGCGACGGCCACCGAGCCTCCAGGCGAAGCCGCGGCCGCCCCTCGCAGCGTGGAACTCTCCGAGGCCGCTCTGCGCGAGGCGCGGCTGGAGATCGTCGAGGCCGCCGAGCGCAGCGTGCCCGAAACCGTCCAAGCCGCCGGACGCCTGACCACCAACGAGGAGGCCACCTGGCGCGTGGGCGCCATCACCGACGGCCGCATCATCCACGTGCTCGTGAAGGTTGGCGATTCCGTCCAGAAGGGCGACATCCTGGCCCGCATGTATTCTCACGACATCCACGAAGCCCGCGCCGAATTCCGCCGCGCCCGCGCCGAAGCGCAGCGGCTGGAAGCGGCCGTGGACTTCGCGCGCCGCAGTCGCGACCGCCACCAGCGGCTGTACGAAACCAAGGCTGCCAGTCTCGAACAGGTGGATCAGGCCAACGCCGCCCTGCGCAATGAGGAGGCGGCCCTGGCGAGCGCCCGCATCGAGCTGAACCGCACGCGCCTGCACCTCGTGGAATTTCTCGAAATCCCCGCCGAAGACCCGGCGTCGCCGGGCAGGGACGAGGACCTGGTGCCCATTCGCGCGCCCGCGGCCGGCGTAGTGTTATCCCGCGACGTTACTCCCGGCGCCGTCGTCGATGCCGCCCATGACCTGTTCACGATCTCGGACCTCTCGACCGTCTGGGCGGTCGCCGCCGTGCAGGAAGACGCCCTGGCGCGCCTCCGGTTGGGCATGCCCGCCTCGGTGCGAGTGCAGGCCTACCCCCAGCGCGTCTTTGCGGGCCGCGTCCTGCGCATCGACTCGCGCCTCGATCCCGAAACCCGTACCGTCAGCGCCCGCATCGGTCTCGACAACCGCGCGGGTTTGCTCAAACCCGAAATGTACGCCGCGGTCGATCTGGACGCCGGCGGCACCCAGCCCGGGATCTTCGTGCCGCAATCCGCCCTGCAGGATGTGAACGGCCAGCCCAGCGTCTTCGTCGAACTTGCGCCCGGCCGCTTCGAAGCGCGCCCCGTCGATCCGGGCCGCACACTGGAAGGCCTTCGTCAGATCACCCACGGCCTGCGCCCCGGCGAGCGCGTGGCCGCCGCGGGCAGTTTTGTCCTGAAATCCCAACTGCTGCGCGCCACCTTCGAAGAGGAGTGAGGCGGCCGTGCTCAATCGCCTGATCGACTTCCACCTGCGCAACCGGCTGCTTGTGCTGGGCGGCCTGCTGGCGCTGCTCGGTCTCGGCGTCAGCGTGCTGTTCACGCTGCCCGTCGACGCCTTTCCCGATCTCACCAATAACCAGGTGGTGGTGATCACAGAATGTCCCGCGATGGCGCCCGCCGAAGTGGAGCAGCTCGTCACCTTCCCCATCGAAACCGCGCTGATGGGAATTCCGCGTACCGAGGGCATCCGCTCCATCTCAAAGTTCGGCCTCTCGATGGTGACGCTCATCTTCCAAGACAACGTGAACACGTATTTCGCGCGCCAGCTTGTCAACGAGCGGCTGCTCGAAGTGCGCGGCCGGCTGCCCGAAGGGCTCGACCCGCTACTCGGGCCCATGGCCACGGCCTTCGGCGAGGTCTATCAGTACACGGTCGAGGGCGGCGGCCTGTCGCAAATGGAGTTGAAGACCCTGCACGACTGGCAGATCCGCCACGCCCTGCGCACGGTGCCCGGCATCAACGAGGTGAACTCCTGGGGCGGCGAAACGCAGCAGTATGCCATCATCGCCGATCCCTTGAAACTCCAGCGCTATGGTCTGCGGCTGCGCGACGTTTTCGAGCGCGTGCGGGAAAACAACGCCAATTTCGGCGGCGGCTTCATCGAGCACGCGATGGAGCAATACACCATCCGCGGCCTCGGCCGCACACAGTCGATCGAGGACCTCGGCCGCATCGTGCTGTTGGCCCGCGCGGGCACGCCCGTGCTGGTGCGCGACATCGCGGACATTCAACGCCAGGCCATGCCGCGCCAGGGCGCCACCACGCGCGATGGCCAGGGCGACACGGTCTCCGGCATGGCCATCATGCTGAAGGGCGAGAACGGCAATGAGGTGATCAAGCGCGTGAAGGCCCGCATCGCCTCCATCCGGCTGCCCGAGGGCGTCCAGATCCGGCCGTTTTATGACCAGAGCACCGTGATTGACGCCACCATCCGCACGGTGCGGAACGCGCTGCTCGAGGGTGGCGCGCTGGTGATCGCGGTGCTGTTCCTCTTCCTCGGCAATGTGCGCGCCGCGCTGATCGTGGCGGCCGTCATCCCGCTATCCATGCTGTTCGGCTTCATTGGCATGGCCGTGTGGGGCGTCTCGGCGAACCTGATGAGCCTCGGCGCGATCGACTTCGGCATGGTGGTGGACGGCTCGGTGGTGATGATGGAAAACTCGGTTCGCAAGCTCCAGCGCGATCCCGGCGACGCCGGATTCACCGCCTTGGACCGGGTCCGCTCCGCCGCCCATGAGGTGGCCCGGCCCATTGTTTTCGGGGTGGCTATCATCATCGCCGTGTACCTGCCCGTCTTTTCACTCGAGGGGCTCGAAGGGCGGATGTTCCGCCCCATGGCGATTACGGTGTGTTCGGCGCTGCTGGGTTCGCTGATTCTCGCGCTGACGGTGGTGCCTGCCGCCACGGTGGCCGCGCTGAAGCGCGGCGTGCGCGCTCATGGGGAGGGTTGGTTCCTGCACGTGCGCACACGCTATCTCGGCGCGCTGCGGTGGGCCTTGGACCATCCCGCGATCATGGTCGCCCTCGGCGTCGCCGTCCTCGGCGCCGCCCTGGGCAGCGTCCCCTTCCTGGGAACGGAGTTCATCGCCCGGCTCGACGAAGGCTCGTTGCTGATCGAATCGCGCAAAATGCCCGGCATTTCTTTGACCGACTCGGTGCGCGTCAGCACCCAGATCGAAAAAATCATCCTCGAATTCCCCGAAGTCTCCGGAGTGGTGACGCGCATCGGCCGGCCCGACCTCGCCACCGAGGCTATGGGCATCAATCTCGGCGACGTGTACGTGCTGCTGAAACCGCGTGCCGAATGGACGCGCTTCAAGCGCCGCGAGGATCTCGTCGACGCCCTCGCAGCAGAACTGAAGCGCGTGCCCGGCGTCAGCTACAACTTCACGATGCCGATGGCCATGCGCCTGGACGAAACCATTTCCGGCATCAAGGCCGATGTGGCCCTGAAGATCTTTGGCGAGGATCCCGCCACGCTCGACCGCCTCGCCGAACGCGCCCTGCGCATCATCGGCACGGTGCCCGGCGCGGCCGACGCGCAGATGGAAATCGTCTCCGGCGTGGCCGAGCTGCGCATCGAAATCGACCGCGACGCGCTGGCGCGCTACGCGCTCAACGTAAGCGACGTGCGCGACCTGATGGACGCGGCGGTGGGCGGCAAGACCGTTTCCGGGATGATCGAAGGCCAGCGCCGCTTCGCCATCGTCGTGCGCCTGCCCGAGCGCTACCGCGCGGACGACCAGGCCATCCGCGATCTGCTGCTGTTCGCCCCCGGCGGCGAGCGCGTCCGGCTCGGGCAGGTGGCGCGCGTCACCATGGCGCGCGGCCCCGAGGTGATCTCGCGCGAGAACGGCCAGCGCCGCATCGTGGTGCAGGCCAACGTGCGCGGGCGCGACCTCGGTTCGTTTGTCGCCGAAGCCGAACAACGGCTGGACACGGAACTCGCTCTGCCGCCCGGCTACAGCGTGGACTGGGGCGGGCAGTTCGAGAACCAGGAACGCGCGATGAAACGGCTCGCGATCGTCGTTCCGGCATCGATTCTTATCATTTTTGCGCTGCTTTTTGCCACATTTGGCTCGATTTCGCAGTCGTTTTTGATCCTTCTGAACGTCCCGTTCGCCCTGGTGGGCGGCGTGGCCATGCTCTGGCTGCGCGGCCTGCACCTGAACCTTTCCGCGGCGGTGGGCTTCATCGCGCTGTTCGGCGTGGCCGTCCTGAATGGCATCGTGCTGGTCAGCTACATCAATCATCTGCGCGGGCATGGCCGCAAAACGCGCGAAGCGATTCTCGAGGGCGCGGGCACGCGCTTGCGGCCGGTGCTGATGACCGCGCTGGTGGCGAGCCTGGGCTTCCTGCCGATGGCGCTTTCGCAGTCCACCGGCGCGGAGGTGCAGCGGCCGCTGGCGAGCGTGGTCATCGGCGGGCTCGTGTCGGCCACTCTTCTGACGCTGTTTCTGGTGCCGGTTCTGTATCCGTGGTTTACGCGCGCGGCGCGGGAACGGCCTTGAGCCGCTACAGCCTGGCGATCACGCCGGCCGCCACCTTGCGCCCGGCCTCGATCTTCTGCTGCTTGCTCATGCCGCTCAGCGGCATCGTGATGTAGAAGAGAGTGTTCTTCGCCGTCACCGCCAGTTGCTGCAGATTATTGTTCCAGAATGCTTTCTCACCCACTCCCGAGACCCATTCCACGTCCATCGGCTTGGTCTCCACCACCTGGCCGCGCACTTCGGTCTTCGATCCGTTCTTCATTCGGTTGAACAATGCGTCGATGGTTTTTGGGGTGATCCGGTTGGTCTGAAAGTTGATGGAGACGCTTTCGTTCGTGGTTCTGCCCGTGATCTCGTAACTGCAGGTGCGGCGTTGCGATTGTTTCAGGGGCGCGCTCGCCAGCGGGGAGAATGCTTCTCGGACCAGCGTTTCCGGAAAATAGGCACAGGGCTGCGATCCTGGGTCCGCGCGTTGGGCGAAAGCGGAAGAGACGGACGCGGCCGATAAGAGCAGACCGATCACAAGCATCAGGATGGACTCCTTGGGTTATTGGATTGCGCGGAGGTGTTTAGGGCATAGAGTAACACGCGCGGGTCCCGTGTCCCGACAGCGGGTACCCAAATGGGCAGTTGCGGCGCCGGCACCAGGAATGAAAACATAAGCTGAGCATGCCGTCACGCCTCCAGGGGATCTTCACGCCGATGTTAGCGCCGCTGGACATGGAGGGGCGCATCCACGAGGCGGAACTCAGGCGGTTCATCAACTGGCTGATCGCGAGCGGCGTACACGGGTTGTATCCGAATGGCTCGACGGGCGAGTTTGCCCGCCTGACATTGCAGGAGCGGCAGTTGATTGTCAAGATCACCTGCGACGAGGCGCGTGGGCGCGTGCCGGTGCTGGCCGGGGCGGCCGAAGCGAATGTGCGCGAGACGCTGGCCGCTTGCGAACTGTATCATTCCTACGGCGCGACGGCGGTGGCGATCGTCTCGCCGTTCTATTACCGGCTGAGTCCAGAGAGCCTGTACGCGCACTTCCGCGAGATCGCGCTGCATTCGCCGATCGACGTGACGCTCTACAACATCCCGATGTTCGCCAGTCCGATCGATGTGCCGACGATTCAGCGGCTGGCGGAATTCGAGAAGGTGGTGGGGATCAAGGATTCGTCGGGCGATGTGGCGTTCATGATGCGCATGATCGCGGCGGTGCGGCCACTGCGGCCCGATTTCACGTTTCTGACCGGGTGGGACTGCGTGCTGGTTCCGATGCTGGTGGCCGGGGCCGATGGGGGCACGAACGCGGCCTCGAACGTCGCGCCGGAACTGATGCGGCGGCTGTACGACATGGTCCGCGCGGGCCAGATCGAGGAGGCGATGCCGCTGCAGAGGCGGATCCTCGAGTTGTTCGACATGATGTTGTATCAGTTCGAGTTTCCAGACGGCTTCCGCGCGGGCGTGGAGATGCGGGGCTTCGATTTCGGCCGTTCGCGGCAGCCGCAAACGCCGCAACAGCAGGCCGACCGGGCGCGGCTGAAGGACGCCCTGCAATGCCTGATTGCGGATGCGGGCCTGGTGGCGCCGCCCGCGGGCGGCTGTCCGGTGAAGCCCGCGCCGGCGGCGGCGGAGGCGAAGGATGTGGAGACGATCGTCTATGGGGTGATGGAAGTGCTGCACAAGAAAGGTCTGCTGTGAGCGGCGCAGTAGGATTCATCGAAGTGGTGGGCTGGAGCCCGTCCATGGTGGTGCTCGACGCGATGGAAAAGGCGGCGGGGGTCGAGCTATTGCAGGTGGAATTTAACGATCTGGCCGGAGCGATGATGAAGATCACGGGTCCGCTGGCGTCGGTGCGGGCGTCGCTCGAAGCGGGCGCGGCGGCGGCGGCAGGGATGCAGGTGCGCTGTACGTGGGACGTGATTCCGAACCCGGAACCGAAGGCGCGGCCGGGTTGGGACGCGAAGCCCGAATTCAACCCTTTGATGGAGCAGAGTGTGGTGAAGGTCCCCGCCAAAGCGGGCAAGGAGAAAAAAGTGAGCGAACAAGCCGGATTTGCCGTTGGATTGATTGAAACGCAGGGTTTTACGGCGGTGTTTGAAGCGATCGATACCGCGTGCAAGGCGGCGAACGTGGAGGTGCTGGCGCGCGAGAAACTGGGCGGCGGCTACATCACGGTGGTGATCAAGGGCGACGTGGCCGCGGTGCGGGCGGCGGTGGACGCGGGCAGCCGAAAGGTGGAGGGGTTGGGTAAGCTGATCGCGGCGCACGTAATACCCAGTCCGACGGAGGCGGTGCTGTCGCTGCTGCCGAAGTAGCGGACCGGCCGCGGCCGCAGAAATCCGTTATGCCGAATAGACCAGTGCGCCGTCGAGCCAGGTCCGCAGGACACGGATGGAGCCTGATTCCTGGTCAAGTTCGAATTCGACGGCATCGGCTCGTTCGCCGGGCTGAAGGCCGCGCTGGCGGTTGGGGATGCGGCCCACGCGGGCGGGGTTGCGCGTGGCCAGCGTCACGGCGTCGCGCAGCGACAGGCCGCACAGGCGCATCAGATTCTCCACGCCTCGGTCCATGCGCAGCACCGAACCGGCAAGCTGCTGCGTGCCCCGCACAGTGACTCGTCCTTCGGCGTGCAGTTCCACGGTCACCGCGCCGAGCGCATAGATGCCGGGGGGACAACCCGCGGGCATGACGGCGTCGGTGATCAGCACGGAGCGCTCGAGCCCTTTGGCGCGCAGGGCGACGGTCAGAAAGCGGCCGTCGAGATGGATGCCGTCACCGATGAACGTGGCGTTGAGGCGATCTTCAGCGAGTTGGTCCCAAAGGTAGTTCGGATGGCGGCGCATGATGGCGTGTGAGCCGTTGCCAAGGTGTGTGGACAGCGTCGCGCCGGCGCGCACGGCCGCGTCGATCTGTTCCAGCGTGGGGTTCGAGTGGCCGATCGCGACCACGATGCCCTCACTGACGAGCTTCTCAATATACGAAGGCGCTTCGGGCCATTCCGCGGCAAGCGTGACGAGGCGGACATGGCCTTCGGCCGCCTCTTGCCATGCCAGGAATTCGTCGTAGTCGGGCGGGCGTACGTGCTCGATGGGATGAGCGCCGCGCGGGCCGTCGTCGGGCGAAATATGCGGCCCCTCAACGTGAAAGGCCTCGAGCGCCTGGCCGTAGGGCAATTCACGGCGGGCACGGGCGAGCATGCGCAAAGCTTCGATCATGCCCTCGCGCGGCCCGGTGATGACCGTGGGAAAGATGCGCGTGACGCCCGTGGCGAACTGCGCCTCGAGCGAGCGGCCGATGTCTTCGACCGGCGCGCCGGGCAGGCAGTAGTCCACGCCGGCGTATCCGTTCACCTGGAGATCAATGAAACCCGAGGCGAGATACGGCGCGCCGGGGGGCAGGGAAGTGACCTGTTCCTCAACCGATTGGATGACGGCTCCGGAGGCGGTGAGTTCGATGTGCGCGCCGGAGACGGCGTCGATGCCGTAACATTTCATGCTCATTTTGTTTTATCCACAATTGGTACACAGCGCGCCGCTCGTAAGCGGCTCGGAAGACAGGCAGTTAAACCTGTTGAAAACGCGGCCCATCGAGCGGGAAAGAGCTGTACTTGCCGGGGCGCAACGGGCTAGATTGGAAGGCAGTTCGGCCGCGGATCCGCTCCGCTGTGTGAATCTCGGGGGAGGTTGACAGATTGGGAGCGGGTTCGCGGCTCGAATGCTTTTGGGGGCCTGCATCGTTCAGGCGGAGACTGGTTCGGGGATCGGGGTGAGCCAGCCGTGCTTGTCCTCCGCTTTGCCCTCGACCAGGTCGAAGTAGGCGGTCTGCAACCGCTCGGTGATGGGGCCGCGGCGGCCCGAGCCGATCTCGATACGATCTACCGAACGGATGGGTGTCACCTCGGCGGCGGTGCCGGTGAAGAACACCTCGTCGGCGATGTAAAGCATTTCGCGCGGAATCACGGTTTCCACGATAGGGATGCCCAGTTCGCGGGCCAGCGTCACGACGGTGTCGCGCGTGATGCCGGGCAGCACCGAAGAGCCGAGCGGAGGCGTATGGATCTTGCCGTCGCGAATCACGAAGATGTTCTCGCCCGAACCCTCGCTGATACAGCCGTTGGCGTCCAGCGCGATGCCTTCGGCATAGCCGTTGTGGTGCGCTTCCATGCGGATCAGCTGCGAGTTCATGTAATTCGCGCCGGCCTTGGCCAGGGCGGGCAACGTGTTCGGCGCGAGGCGCGTCCAGGACGATATGCACACGTCGACGCCCTCGGCCAGCGCCTCCGGGCCAAGGTACTTACCCCACTCCCAACAAGCCAAAAAGACCTCGGTGGGGTTGTTCACCGGCAGCACGCCCACGCCGCCGTAGCCGCGCAGGATGATGGGCCGGATGTAGCAGGAGCGAAGCCGGTTGACCTGAATCAGTTCGATCTGAGCTGAAACCAACTGGTCGACCGAGTACTCAACGGGGATACGATAGATCTTAGAGGAATCGAGCAGACGCCGGGTATGGTCGCGCAAACGAAATACAGCTGGTCCTTTGGCGGTTTCGTAGCTGCGGACTCCCTCAAAGACGGAACTCCCGTAGCTGACGACATGCGAAAGCACATGAATGGTGGCATCGTTCCAGTCAATGAAGCGGCCGTTGTGCCATATTTTCTCTGTAGGCGTCATATCTGTCATTATGCCAGTAACGGCAGCAAGGAGGGCATGAAATGAGCAAACGTTTAGTCGCCATCATGGTGTTGGGCGCGCTGGTGTTGCTGGCGCAGGGCAAGAAGCTGCCTCGCCCGGGCTGGAACCTCTTCAGCAAGCAGCAGGACATCCAACTCGGCAAGGAAGCAGCCGCACAGATGGAGCAGCAACTCGCCTTGGTCGACAACCGCGAGCTAACCGATTACGTGAACCGCATCGGGCAGCGGCTGGTGCGCGATGGCCAGCTGGAAGAATATCCGTACTTTTTCAAGGTGGTCCAGGAGGATTCCATCAACGCCTTCGCCTTTCCCGGCGGGCCAATGTATGTCCACACGGGCCTGATGCGCGCAGCGGAGAACGAAGCTCAACTGGCGGGTGTGCTGGCGCACGAGCTTTCGCACGTGGTGCTGCGGCACGGCACGGCGCAGGTCTCCAAGGCCCAAGGCTTCCAGATTCTCGCCATGATCGGCGGGGCGGCGCTGGGCGGCGGCGGTTCGATGACCGGCGCCCTGGCGCAGCTCGGCATCGGCGTAGGGTTGAATTCGGCGCTGATGAAATACTCGCGCAACGCCGAACGCGATGCCGACCTTCTCGGTATGCATACCATGGCGCGGGCTGGCTACAACCCTCTCGAGATGGCGCGGTTCTTCGAAAAACTGGAAGCCGAATCGGGCAAGCAGAACAAGCTAGTGGCGGCGTTCTTCAGTTCGCATCCCAGCCCGGGCAGCCGTGTCAAGGCGGTCGAACAGGAGATTCCCTATCTGCCGAGGAGCGACTATGGACGCACGGAAGGCGATCTCAATGGCATGAAGCAGACCATCGGACGCCTGCCCGCCCCGGCGAAACGTCCCCAGCCAGGCGCCGGCGGCGGCCAGGCCGGACCCCCTCCGCAGACCGATCAGCGGCCGCAGATCCAGCTTTCCGGCCGAATGCGCCAGTTCCAGGGTGGCGGCGTGCGCTTTGACTACCCTGACGGCTGGGAGCGCGTAGGCACGGATCAGAATGGCGTCACGCTGGCCCCTCGGGGCGGCGTCGTCCAGGGGCAGGGAGGCAGCTATTCGCTTGGCTACGGCATTATCGCCAGCGCCGTGGCCGCCGAAGGACGATTGAACTTGAGCCGCCAGACGCAGCAGTTGCTCCAAAGTCTGGCCCAAAACAACCCCGGCGGGCGGGTGGAAGGCCGCTCGGAGAGAATCACGATCGACCGCTCGAATGCCCTGATCTCGCGGATGAGCGCCGATTCGCCCTACCGTGGCGCCCGCGAGAGCATTGTTGTGATCACAGTCGATCGGCGCGAGCAGATGTACTACTTTATCTTTGTCTCGCCAGACTATGATTACAAAAGGTTTGAGCCGGTGTATCAGCAAGTGACCCAAACGATCCGATTCCAGTAATTCATGACCAATCAACTACCGCAAGCGCTCCTTTTCGATTTCGATGGGGTGCTGGCCGATACCGAACCCTTGCACTGGTCCTGCTGGCGGGATGTCCTGGCTCCGGAAGGAATTGACCTGGACTGGGATTACTACGAAAGAGAGTGCATCGGGCTGTCGGAACGCGAGTTCCTTGAGGCTCTGGCGCGGCGGGTCAAGCCGCCTCGTTCAGTAGATGAACTATTTACACTCTATCCGTTGAAAAAACAGCAGTTCGCCAATATGGCCCGCCAGCAGAGAGTGATCCCAAGCGACACTGTCGATTGCCTGAAGGCTTTGAATGGCATAGCCATGGGCGTGGTTACTTCAAGCGTCAAGGAAGAGATCGAACCGATTCTATTGAAAGATAATGTACATGGCTTAATGCAGGTTTGTGTCTACGGTGATGAAGTCCCACGATTGAAGCCGGCGCCCGATCCATACCGTATCGCATTGCAACGGCTCGGTGTTGACGAGGCCGTCGTCTTCGAGGACTCGGAGGCCGGAATGTCGAGCGCACGTGCCGCGGGTTGCCAGGTGGTTCAGGTGAACCATCCCCAGGAACTGCCCAGCCTGGTGCAGCAAGCATTGAACTTCCGATAATCAATATTATGTCAACTAATCTGTGGGCTTAAAAAAAGAGGCCCGCGGCGGCCACTCTCTTTCTGGCCACGGGCCTGAGGGAAAATCGATCTTCCGCTATTCGCGGCGTCCACCGCCCCGGCTTCCGCCGCCAGAGCGTACGCTGCCACCGGCTGAGCCGCCGCTGCGCATTCCTCCGCCCGATGGCGCGCTGCGCATTCCGCCGCCTGATGGCGCGCTGCGCATTCCGCCGCCACCGCCAAAGCCGCCGCCGGACGGGGCGCTGCGGACGCTGCCGCCGCCGAACGACGGGCTCGAGCGCGGTGCGGAACCGGTCATGCCGCCGAAGCTGCCGCCGGTGCTGGGTCCGGACCGCGAGGAGCCGAACCCGCCCCCGGTGGCGCGCGGCGTTTCGCTGCGGCCGCCGCCGCTGGACCAGGCTCCGCGTGAGCCGCCGGCCTCGCTCCTGGGGCTCGTCATGGAGCCGGCGTAAGGCGTGCTGCGCGAGCCTCCGGTAGACCAGGTCCCCCGGCTTTCGCCCATCGTCGCGCGCGGCGTTATGCTGCGGCCGCTGCCGGTGGACCAGCCGCCGCTCATGGGCTGACCGTTCGACCGCGGCGACTCGGTGCGGGGGCTGGCCACGGAGCGCTCCCGGCTGCCGCCCGTGGACCAGGTTCCCCGGCTGTCGCCGCCGGTTGCGCGAGGCGCTTCGTTGCCCTGCCGCGATCCGCCGGTGGACCAGCCGCCGCTCATGGGCTGATTGCTCGACTGCGGCGACTCGGTGCGGGGGCTGGCGACCGAGCGCTCCCGGCTGCCGCCCGTGGACCGGGTTCCCCGGCTATCCCCGTCAGTCGCGCGGGGCGTTTCATCCCTCTGCCGCGAACCGCCGGTGGACCAGCCGCCACCACGCGTGGCGCCTTCGGTCCGGCCGCCGTCGCTACGCGATGGGGCAGCGGTAGTGGACCGGTCGCGCGAACCTCCCGTGGACCAGCCACGTGCCTCTCCACTCGCGTCAGCCTCCCGGCTCCTGCCGGTGGACCAGCCGCTCTCGCTGGTCCCTCCGGAACGCGCACCCGAAGACCGGGATGCCTCTCCGCCGACGCTCCGGCTGCCGCCGGTGGACCAGCCACTCCGGCCGGGTTCACCCGAGCGGGAGGTCTCTGTACGCGGCGATTCGATGCGCGCACCCTGCGTGGGGTCGCCGAAGCGCCGCCAGCCGCTGCGCGGCTCGGCCGCACGCTCCTGACCTTCACTCCTGGAAGGTGTGGCGCTGGTGCGTTCGCCGCCGGTTCTGGAACCGGCAAAGCCCTGAGTGGGCGCAGCCGAGCGGGCGTCGTTTCCGCCGCGGGATGCGCCGCTGGTGGCGGGGTCCCCGAAGCGCCGCCAGCCGCCGCTGGACGCCGCAGTCTCAGCGCGGTCCGCGCCGCCGGAGCGGCCGGCAATACCGGAACGCGCGCCGTCGCCCGAGCCCTGTACAAAGGCATTCCTCTGCTGATCGAAGGGCACCCGGTCCACGCGTGCCACTTCCCTTCTCGAATAGAACCGTTCCTGGCCCGCGGATGCGCGCGCCGCGGAGCTGACATTGGCTTCGCGGTCGCTGAAGCGGAGGCTGCCACGGTCGGGCCCCACCGGCACGGCGCCGCGCACCAGGTTGGCGTTGCGCAGATCATCGCCTGTGGCGCGTCCCGCGCGGCCGAAGTAGCCGCGGCGGAAGTCCTCGCCGTTCACCACCGTGACGGCATTACCGATGCGGGCGTTGCGGTAGATGTTCGTCACATTGGTGTTATTGATCACGGTCATGTTGTTCTGGATGAAGTTCCCGCCACGGAACCCCCCATAGAAGCCGTGGCCCCACCAGGGATGGAACGGCTCAAACGGAGCCAGCGGCACCCAGCCCACGCGCCCGAACCCGAGGCCGACGCCCCAGTTCGGACCGCCGAAGCCGACCCAGCCAACCAGGCCGGGCGACCAGAAATGACGCGCACCGAACGCGCCCGGGAACCAGCACCAGCTTCCGGCGTGCATGAACCAGCGGCCGTAGTGGTAGGGCGCCCAGCCCCACGGGTCGTGGCTCACCCAACTCCAGCCGTACCAGTCGAGCCAGGCCCATCGCCCCATCGTGTAGGGCGCCCAGCCGGCGGCCACGAAGGGCTGCCACACGTTGCCGTAGGGCGGCACGTGAACCCAACGGCCATGGCCATGCAGGTCCTCGGCGCCATAGACGTCGCGGCTGACATAGCTCTGATAAACGTCCGCGCCGCGGCGCAATTCGCGGTCGCGGGCTTCATTGAACTGATCCCAGGCATCCCTGCCGATTGCACTCACGAGAGTGAATTCGGGTCCGCCATTGGGGTCCGCGCGCACCAGCATCGTGCGGCCCGGACGCAGCCTCTGCGAACCGCGAGGCGTGAAGATCTCGGCTTCGCCGGTGCGGACTGTGATCTCCGTTGTGCCATCGGGCAGCACGGTGACGCGGTAGTTGCCATGATCCACCGGGCGGACGGCCGCGCCGGGCGTGGAAACCTCAACTTGCGCATCGCCGCCGGGCAGCGCGGTGAAGGTCACCGTGCCGCGAGCCACCTGCAGCAGGTAGCGCTGCGTCTCAAGTTCAGCCAGCCGCACTTCGCTGTCGGGAGCGATGCGGACGCGGTGGTAGAAGTCGAACTGCACCTCGGCGCGCGAGGTGGGTCCGGTGGCGATCCGGTCCTCGGCCAGCAGAGGCGCGTTGATGGCGCCCGCCACCCAGTCCCCGGAATCGCCGCGCTGGATCGACACGTCGCCGTTCATCAGGCTCAGACGCGCCACGCCGCGCCCGGGCCCCTCCTCCTGCTGTTGGGCGCGAACAGGCGACACGGCAAATACTCCGGCCCACAGCAGCAGCAGGCCGGCAAGCGGGAGAAGATTCGTGAGGCGCTTCATGACGGTCCAGCTCCTTTCACCCTCTCTTCATGCAATCCCCTTGCCAGAACCGAACGCGCTGATTCTGTTATAGTTACATCTGCGTTCTTCGATCACCCGGATGGCCGAAAACCACCACTCCGCCCAATATGCACCACCGGCCCGGTTTCGCGGCGTGCTGGCGTGGGCTGTGTTGACACTCGCCGTCATCGGTTTCTACTGGCGATTGGTGCTCACCGATCAGTACACCTGGCTGGCGGGTACGGACCTCGCCTATCAAGTCCTGCCGTGGTACCAGTTTCAGGCTGGCGAGTGGAAAGCGGGCCGTCTGCCGCTCTGGGACCCCTACCTGTGGAGCGGACAGCCGCTCGCCGGACAGGCACAGCCTGGCGTGTTTTACCCCCTCAACTGGCTGCTGTATTCCCTGCCCTTGCGCAACGGCTGGCTCAAACCCACCTATCTGCACTGGTATTTCGTGATCATCCACCTGATGGCCGCCTGGTTTGCATACTGGCTGGCACGGGACTTGCGCCTCACGCGCGCCGCGGCGATCCTCACCGGGCTGGTCTTCTCGCTCGCCGGCTGGCTGGGCACGAACGATTGGCCGCAGAT
Source organism: Bryobacteraceae bacterium (assembly GCA_023384675.1). GTDB lineage: Bacteria > Acidobacteriota > Terriglobia > Bryobacterales > Bryobacteraceae > PNKE01. The sequence goes on from JAHDVK010000023.1 coordinate 77,538, forward strand.
GATCAACGGCGCAGTCTGGGCGCCGCTCATCTTTCTATTCCTGTTCCGCGCCTTGCGCGGTCACCGCGTGTGGTTCTCTTCCGCTCTGGGCGGCCTTTTTCTGGGCATGTCCTGGTTGAGCGGGCACCACCAGATCCCGATCTACCTCTCGCTTGCCGCGGGCGCGGTGTGGCTGTGGCAGGCTCGGCGCAACTACCGGCTGCTCGCGCCGGCGGCGCTGTTTTTCGTGATCGCCGTGATGATCAGCGCGCCGCAGGTGCTGGCGGCGATGGAATACGGCAAGCAGTCGATTCGCTGGGTGGGCGCATCGGAACCGCTCGGCTGGGACCGCAAGGTGCCCTACGACGTGCACCAGCGCTTCGGATTCCAGATCATCAGCGTCCTGGGCATCGTGTTTCCTGGCATGCACGCGCACTCGGATCCGCATGTCGGCGTGGCGGCGTTCGCTTTAGCGCTGCTAGGCGTGGCCCTGTTCTGGCGCCGCCCGGAGGTGCGCCTGCTCACCGCGCTGGCTCTCGGCGCGCTCGTTTTTTCGCTCGCGCAACACACGCCCGTGCATGGCGTGCTTTATAGCCTCGTGCCCCTGGTGGACAAGGCGCGCAGCCCCTCGATGGCCATTTTTGTCTTCGGGTTCGCCGTGGCCGTGCTGGCCGGCTTCGGGCTCGATGCCCTGCTCCGGCGCAGGCGGCATCCGTGGGTCCGCCGGCTCGCTCAGTCGGTGCTCGCCTTCGGCGCCGTCACGCTGGCGCTGCGCCTCGCGCTCATCTTCCAGACCAGCGAACACCTGGGGATCGACTACCGCCCGCTCGTCACCATGGCGGCCGCGCTGCTGCTGGCCGCGCTCATCGCCGCCTGGCGGCGCGGCGCGCTCCGCGCCGGCATGGTCGTGATATGCGCTGTTCTCTTATTTTTGACTGAAATCGCGAACACCAATTCGTATTACCAGCCTGGTTGGGAAGAAAAACCACGCACCGAACTATTGACCCGCATGCAAAAGCATGGCGATTTTGCCCGCTACTTGCGTGCCCAGCCCGGCCTGCGCCGCGTGATGGTGGACGATGCCCACGTCCCGCATAACTTCGGCGACTGGTTCGGCTTGCCGCAATCCGGCGGATATTTGGCCAGCATTACCTCGAATTATCGCGATTTCGAGGCGCATTCCGATGCGGGATTACGGCTTTTGGGCGTGGAATTCGCTCTCCGCGCCGAACCCTGGGGCGCCTATCAGGAGCTGGTCTTCGAGGGCAAGGACGGTCTGCGGCTCTACCGCCGCCCCGATTCCCTGCCCCGCGCCTTCACCGTGCACGATGTGGCCGGCATCGCCGACCGCCGCCGCACCATGGCGGAACTCGTTCCGCGCGAGCACGAACTCGGCCGCCGCGCCTTCGTCATTGGCGAAGCGCCACAGCTCGAGCAGTGCCCGGGCGCCGACAACGTCCGGATTCTGCACTATGACCCCTCCAGAGTGGTCCTCGACGCCGAAATGGCGTGCCGCGGCATGGTGGTGCTGACCGACACCTTCTACCCCGGCTGGCAAGCTACCGTCGACGGTCGCCCGGCAAAAATCCACGAGGCCTACGGACTCGTGCGCGGCATCACCGTCGATGGCGGCCGGCACAGAATCGAAATCGAGTACCGCCCCCGCTGGCTCACCGCCGGCGCCGTTTTGACGGGCTTTTCTTTTCTGTTAGTTACCGTTCTTGGACTGCTGTCCAGAAGGCGTAAGGCCCCAACTCACCAGGCCAGCAGCGCTTCGGCGGCCCTCTGAATGTCTTCGGACTGCGGCAGAATCGCGTCTTCCAGCACCGGCGCGTAGCCCACCCACGTATCCTGGGCTGCTACGCGGCGCACGGGCGCGTCGAGGTACTCGAACAGTTCGTCGGCCGCCCGCGCGGCGATCTCCGCGCCATAGCCAAAACTGAGCGTATCTTCGTGCACAACCAGCAAACGAGACGTTTTTTTGACGCTTTTTGCCACCGTTTCCATGTCAAACGGCGACAACGAACGCAAATCGATCACCTCAATCGTCACGCCGGCATCGCGGTTTTCGATCTGCGCCGCGGCGTACAGCGACTTCTGCACCGTCATCCCGTACGTGACGATGGTCAGGTTCGCACCGGGCTTGGCGATGCGCGCCCGCCCGAACGGGATCGTGTAATCCGGGCCGGGATGCGGCGCGCGGTTGTAAGGCTCCCGGTACAGACGCTTGTGTTCGAGAAACAGCACCGGATCTTCGCAGCGCAACGCCGTGCGCAGCAACCCGCAGGCATCGAGCGAGTTCGACGGCATCACCACGCGCAGCCCCGGGATGTGCGTGAACGCCACTTCGCCCGACTGCGAATGGTAGATCGAGCCGCCATTCAGGTAGCCGCCGATGGGCACGCGGATCACCACCGGCACGCTCCAGCCATTGAACGATCGCCAGCGGATGTTCGCTAACTCGTCGCGAATCTGCATCATGGCTGGCCAAATGTAATCGAAAAACTGAATTTCGGCCACCGGCTTCATGCCGCGGGAAGCCATGCCGAGGGCGCGGCCCACGATCGCCGCCTCGGCGATGGGGGTATTGAAGCAGCGGCGCGAGCCGAACTCGCGCTGCAGCCCGTGTGTGGTCTTGAAGACCCCGCCTTTGCCCTTCACTTCCTCAAGGTTCCCTTCACGGCTGCAGTCGGCCACATCCTCGCCGAACACCACCATGTTCGGATTGCGGGCCATTTCCTCGCGCAGCGTCAGGTTGATCTGGTCCACCATGGTGCGGGGCTCGCCTTCGAACCGGGGCTCCGCGGCGAAGCGGTCGCTGGTGGGGTCGACATCCGGGCTATAGAGATAAAGCTTGACGGTCTCCGGCGCGGGCGGCTCGGCCTTCAGCACGCGCTCGGTGATCTCCTGGATTTCGACGTCGATTTCGTGACAAATTCGGCGGTAGGCGTGCTCGTCGAGCAGACCTTCTCCGATCAGCCAGCGCGGATAGGTGATCACGGGATCGACGGCCGCCTCGGCGTCGCGCTCGGCCTTGGTCTTGTAGAGGCGCTCGTCGTCGGACAGGGAATGCGAATAGGGCCGCGTGCAGCGGGCGTGGACGAAGGCCGGGCCGGCGCCCGAACGCGCGTGAGCGATCGCCTGTTGCAGAGCGCGTACGCTGTCCAGAAAGTCGTTGCCGTCGCAACGCGCCACCAAAATGCCGGGAAAACCCGCCAGCAGCGCCGAAACCGAACCGCCCGGCGTTTGCGACTCCACCGGCACGCTGATGGCGTAGCCGTTGTCCTCCACAAGGTAAATCAGTGGCACTTTGAGCAGGCAGGCCGCATTCACCGATTCCCAGAATTCGCCTTCGCTGGTGGCGCCGTCGCCCGTGGTCACCAGCGTGACCTCATCCGACTCGGGGTGCAGGAACCGCGACGCCTCGGCGCACCCCACGGCGTGCAAAAACTGCGTACCTGTCGGCGAGGAGCCCGTAAAGATATGCAGATCGGGCGAGGACCAGTGCGACGGCATCTGCCGCCCGCCCGAGGCTGTATCCGCGGCCGCGCCCACGCTCTGCAGCAGCATCTGTTCCGGGGTCACGCCCAGCGCCAGCGCCAGCGCCCGGTCGCGGTAGTAGAGGTGGAACCAGTCGTGGCCCGGCTTCAACAGCAGCCCGGCGGCGGTCTGAATCGCTTCGTGGCCCGCGCCGGAGATTTGGAAGTAGATGCGATTCTGGCGCTTCAGCAGCACCTCGCGGTCGTCCAGCCGCCGCGACATCTGCATGTTGCGGAAGGCGGCGAGCAGCGTTTCGCGGCTCAGGCCAAGGTGGCCGGGCGCCTCGGACGCCGGCGTGGAAAGTTGTGCTTTGGTTGACGCCATCGCGACTGTCCCAAAGGGTCAGTTTAGCCGATGAATACCCTTTGCAACATACCGGGAAACCGGGATACGTACCACTACGAAGCGTACAATGGTTTAGTCCTATATGCACGATCTCAGCGTTTTTCGACAGAATCTGGATACAATTGCCGCCCGGCTGGCCAGCCGTGGACTCGAGTTCGATCTGGCGGGCTTTCGCGATCTGGACGCCCGCCGCCGCTCGGCGCTCACCGAAGCCGAAACCCTCAAGGCCCGGCGGAACGCCCAAAGCATGGAAATCGGCAAGCGCAAAAAAGCCGGCGAAGACACCGAAGCCCTGCAGGCGGAAGTTCGCGCCATGGGCGACAATATCGCCGGCCTCGACGAGCAAGTGAAGGCCATCGACGAAGAGTTCCGCCTGATGATGGCTTCGATCCCCAATGTGCCGCACGAAAGCGTCCCTTCCGGACGCGACGCCTCGGACAACGCCGAAGTGAAGCGATGGGGTCAGCCGCCCGAACTGACTTTCGAGCCCAAAGCCCATTGGGATCTCGGCCCCGAACTCGGCATCCTCGACTTCGAACGCGCGGCGAAGATCACCGGAGCGCGCTTCGCCGTCTATGCCGGGCTCGGCGCGAAACTCGAGCGCGCGCTGATCAATTTCATGCTCGACCTGCATACCCGCGAGCACGGCTACACCGAAGTGCTCCCGCCGTTCATGGTGAATTCCGCCAGTCTGTTCGGCACCGGCCAACTGCCGAAGTTTGCCGAGGATCTGTTCAAGCTGGAAGGTACGGATTACTGGCTCATCCCCACGGCCGAAGTGCCCGTCACCAATCTGTTCCGTGACGAGACCCTCGACGGCGACGCCCTGCCGATCCGGTTGTGCGCCTACACGCCCTGCTTCCGGAGTGAGGCTGGCAGCTACGGCCGCGACGTCCGCGGCATCATCCGCCAGCACCAGTTCCAGAAGGTGGAACTCGTGAATTTCACCCGCGCCGACCAGAGCTACGAGGCTTTGGAAAACCTCACCTCAGCGGCCGAACAGGTGCTCGAAAAGCTGGGCCTGCCCTACCGCCGTGTTCTGCTCTGCACCGGCGACATGGGCTTTTCTTCCGCGAAAACCTACGACCTGGAGGTCTGGCTGCCAGGCCAGAACGAATTCAAAGAGATCTCGAGCTGCTCGAACTTCGAGAGCTTCCAGGCTCGCCGGGCGGGCATCCGCTACCGTACCGGCAAGAAGAGCGAATACGCCCACACGCTCAACGGCAGCGGCCTCGCCGTGGGCCGCACCTGGGTGGCTATCATTGAGAACTGCCAGCAAGCCGACGGCTCTGTGCTGGTGCCGCAGGCGCTACAGCCGTATCTGGGGGCCGAACGGATTGTGAAAGGCGCGGGGCTGAGGTAGGGCGCCGCCCCCGTCTCTTTGGGAGTAGATTCAGGCCGAGGCCGTGTTGCGCTGAGCCAGGGCGGCTTCTTGCAACAGCACTGCGAATTCGATCTGCTCGTCGTGGTTGTCGTCCTGGCAGGGACGGGCGAGTTCCCCGCCCTCCTCATCGAGACCAAGATCGCGCCACACTTCGTCGGCGGCTTCCAGCGCCCCGCGCGTCAGGATGATGCCAGTGAACATTGCTTGCTCCTGGCATTCATATCGGCGCTGCGGTGGGGGTCTTTGAACAAATTCGCCTGATCTCGTGCGTCAGGCGGACGGCTCCCCGCGCAACTCCTCGACGATATCGCGCGCCACTTCCCGGGCGCGGTCCAATTCGTGGCGCTCGAAGCTGATGGCCCCTACACGGGGATGCCCGCCGCCGCCGTAGCGCTCGCAGATCGAAGCCAGATTGTGCCGCGGCTCCTCGGCGGCCCAGGGGTTGGAGCCGACCGAGATCTTGGTCCGGAAACTCGACAAGCTCACGCTCACCGTGTAAGTCCCTTCCGGGAAAAGGTAGTACGGCACAAACTTGTTGTACCCTTCCATGTCGTAATCGGCGACATCGAAACTGATCACGCGTCCTTCGCAGCGGCCAAGCTTGCGGATCAGATCGATCGAGCGCAGATGCCGCTCGTAGAGCGGCTCGAAGAGCGCCTTGATTTCGGCGTCCTCGATGATGTCCCGCAAGGAGCGGTGCTGCATCAGACGGATGATCCGCTGCACCGTGCCGCTGCCCTTGGCGGCTTCAATCACGAGCACAAGCTTCAAGGCGGGTTCCTTCATTGCGACAGGCACCTCGGCGCGATCGTAAACCGCGCCGTCGATGATATCGGCCCAATGGACCAGTTCGGCGAGGTCCGGCGCCTCGAAGCCGTACTCCTCCCGGGCGATGCGCGCGATGTACTTGGTGCAGGAGCGCGAGTGGACATCCAGATAGAGCCGGCGTTCGTGGCGGGTGGATTCATAATGCGCCTGATCCTCGGTCGTCAGAAACGCGCTCTGGTGGTGGTCGAACCACCAGGTCAGGCGTTCGTCCGGCGAGTACTTGAAATCGACAATCGCATTTACGTCGCCATCGAACAGTTCGGGCTCGAACAACTGCGCGGCCTTGTGGGCCATCCCGGTGAAGGCGAAATCGGCGTCTGGGTAGAACTTGGATTGCACGAACCGGTTGAAGTAGGCTGCCGAGGCGGCGCCATCGAAGCAGTGGTCGTGGTAAAGGATGCGGACTTTCATTGAGGTGAGATCCCCGCCTCTCCGGCCTGGCGGGGAAACCTACCAGAATCGCCCAAAGCGGCGGCGGTTCGCAAGTCCAACAACCGTTCGTTATGATAACGGCTTATGCCGGAATCGCTGAGATGTTGCCCGCTTTGCCGCTCGCCCGATGCCGCGGCGGTCAGCGACCGCGACCGGGAGGGGCATCCGAATGTCACGGTTTTGTGCCTGAGATGCGGACTTTACCGGACCGATCCCATGCCAGACCAGGCGGAGCTCACGCGCTTTTACCGAGACCTTTACCGGTTGGAGTACAAGGGTGTGATCCGGCCCAAAGGGCACCATGTTTTGCGGGCGGCCCGGGCGGCTCGCGACCGCTACCGCTGGCTGCTGCCCTACCTTTCCGGACGCCGGCGCTGGTTGGACATCGGGGCCGGCAGCGGCGAATTCGCGTTCCTCATGAACCGGCAAGGACACCAGGCGCTGGCGCTCGAGCCGAATCGAGGCTATGCCGGCTACATCCGCGAAGCGCTTCAGGTGCCGGTCCGCGAAGGTTTCCTCGATGACTTGGGTCCCGAATCCGAGAAATTCGACGGAATCTCGTGCTTTCACGTTCTGGAGCATCATCCCAATCCGGTGGCCGCTCTCGACCGTTTGCGAGGTCTGCTGGCGCCCAGCGGGATCCTGGCCGTGGAAGTGCCCAATATCGAATTCCCCTACGTCCACCCCAGGAATCGGTTCCACAAGGCTCACCTGGTTCACTTCAGCCTGACTTCTCTGGCTTTGGCGGCGCAAAGCGCGGGCCTGCGGCCACTCGAACACCGGACCTCCGGGGATGGAGGGGTTCTCTGGTCGGTGTTCGAGCCTGGCGAAGTTCAGCCGGTGCGCCCCTTGCCCGGCGTTGCGAACCAGGCGATGGCGTCCGAGAAACGGCGTTCGGCGGCGCGCTATTATGGCTCACCCGCGGTCTGGCGAAGGGCCTTTCTGCGCTTGACGGCCCTCGGGACGGAACGTGTGCGCGCTCTGACCATGCCCGCTCCGAAGATCTACCTGTCCCGCCTTTCTCTGCATTAGCCGCCGATGACCCTGCACCTGCTTTTCATCGGCCGGCCTCGCGACGCCCACGCCAACGCCTTGGCGCGGGAGTATGTAAAACGCTCGGGACGATTCCTTGCCTGCCGGATGCAGGAAATCGATCCGCGCAGGTACGACCCCTTCCAGCGGCACGCCGCCGCCTGCAACGTCTTGCTGGACCCCGCCGGCAAGACCCTTGATTCCCCGACGTTCCAGTCCCTGATCGAGCGCATGCGCAGCGAGGCGCGCGATCTGGTGTTCGTGGTGGGAGGGCACGACGGGTTGCCCGGACCATGGAAGGAGAAAGCGGACCAGTTGCTGTCCCTCACCCCGCTCACGTTGCCGCACGAACTTGCGCGCGTGGTGCTCGCCGAACAGATCTACCGCGCGCTCGCGGCCATCAACCGCCATCCTTACGGCCGTTAGTGGAATCTCCATTCGGCTCGGCGCAGGGGGCATCCTTGATGGCGCACGCCGCGAAGTGCTCCGCAACGCCCGCCGCCGCCCAGCCGCGGTTTTGGGCCAGCCACGTAGCCCGCCCGGCGATCCGCGCCGCCAGTTCGCGCCACGACTGTTGCGTATGCAGCCGCGCGCGCCAGACGGGTAACCCGGTAGCCCCCGCCCGCTCCAGCACTTCCGGAGGCGGGCCATCGCCCAGACGTACCGCGACAAACGCCTTCGCTGGAAAACGCACCAGCACCCATCCGCCCAAGGGAACCGCCTCGGCAGGCACGCCTGAACACAGCTGAATCGCGGCGCTCGACTCGAGCCCCAGCAGCGGCAGAACCTGGTCCGAATCCCGGACCACCCGCACGAGCCACGCAAGCCAGCGGGAGTATTCCTCCAGCCCGCGCCCACGCAAAATATCGGAAGGCCCATTGCTCCAGTCCACGGCCGAGCCCATCCGCGAAAGATCCCGCCATAGACCACTATGTTCCAAATCCTGGGCAACCGGCATTGCCGTGCGTCTCCTTATAGGACTATCGGCCGGAGAGTCCTGGTGCGTTAGGGGAAATTGACCCGAGTCAACACTTAGGTTAAATACAGGATCGAATTGTTCTGCTTTGCCGTATGCGACTCTTAAGGCTGCGCTTCGGATTCGGCTCGCCCGCATGGCAGACTAGAGGGTAATGGACATCCGAGTGCTCCCTCTGGAAGGCAAAATCGCGCTGGTGACCGGCACGGCGCGCGGCATCGGCCGGGCGACGGCGCTCGAGCTGGCTCGGCGTGGCGCGAATATCGTACTTGATGACTTCACCCATCTCGAGGAGGTTCATCGGGTCGCTGAGGAGGTGGAGGCCCTGGGCCGCGAAGCGCTGGTCTGTGAAGCCGACGTCTCCAGCCGCGCCGCGATGGAGCGGCTGTTCGACGCGGCCCTCGCTCGTTTCGGGCGGCTCGACATCGTGGTAGCCAATGCCGCCCGCAACGTCCGCAAGCCGCTCCTGGAACTGACCGTCGATGACGTTGCCGCCACCTGGGACGTGAGCCTGTGGGGCGTCTTTCACGCCTGCCAGTTGGGCGCGCGGCAGATGGTGAAACAAGGCGGCGGGGGCGCCATCGTCATCGTCAGTTCGGTACACTCATTCCGGCCTTACGCGGGCGCGTCGGCGTACAACGGCGCGAAAGCGGCCGTGAATCAGATGGCCGCCACCTGGGCGCTGGAGCTGTCCCCTCACCGCATCCGGGTGAACGTACTCGAGCCGGGCTGGACAGACACACCCGGTGAACGCGCCTATTTCACCGAACAGCAACTGGCTGAGGGCGCCGGGCAGGTTCCCCTCGGGCGCCTGGCGGAACCGGACGAAATGGCAAAAGCCGTGGCTTTTCTCGCCTCGGACGAAGCCTCCTATATCACTGGCTCCGTGCTGCGCGCCGACGGAGGCTGGGCGCTGCGGCACTAACCCCCGGGTGGTCGAAGTCCGTGAGAGTTTGCAGCGGGGTTGAGCGGTGATTACCCGCCCGATTCCTTCATTTCTTCTGGAAGCAGTAGAGATAATCCGCGGTCCGCAGGAAGATCTGATTCCCCACCGCGACCGGGCTCGCCAGCGTATGGTTGTCCAGCTTGTTCACGGAAAGGATCTCGAACTTGGGCCCGGCCTTGATGACAGTCGTGTTGCCATCCTCGTTCGTGGCGTAGATCTTGCCGTCGGCCAGCAGGGGCGAAGCGCTGTAGGTGCCGAGTTCGATGCGCTGGCCTTCGTACATCGCCTTGCCGGTGGCCGCTTCCACGCAGTGCATCACGCCATTGTCGACCAGCACATAGATGTAGGTGCCATCGGTGGTGGGCGTGGGCACGTCGCTGCCCAGGTTGTTGGTCCAGATCTCGTTCTTGCCGGTGATGCTCCCGCTGCCGCCGGCACGGAAGCCGATGAACGGCCGGCCGCGGGTGCTGGGCGTGTAAACGTTCTCACCGATGACGAGCGACGAGGCGATGGTGCGGTTCATCGGGTTGTTGCGCGGGTTGAAACCGCCCAGCCGCCATAGTTCCTTGCCGTTGGCGAGCGCGTGGCCGGTGGCGTAGTCGGCGCCCGAGATCACAAGCTGTTCCTCACCCTTCACGGTGACGATCTGCGGCGTGGCGTAATTATCGGGCGATTCCACGACGGCGTCGGTGGGGCGCTCCACCTTCCAGATGGTCTTCCCCGTAGCGGGCTCCACCGCGAAAACGTACGAAGGATCCTTGGTCTTCATGCCGTGCAGCACCTGCACATAGAGCTTGCCTTTGTGGAGCAGCGGAGTGGAGGCATAACCGTGATTCAGCCCGAACTTGCCGTATTCGGCTTGGATATCGCGTTTCCAGACTTCTTTGCCGTCCATAGTGAAGCAGGCGAATTTGCCGTTGCCGGTCATGATCCAGACGTGCTTTCCATCGGTGATGGGCGAGGGCGAAGCCGAGTTCTGCTTGCGGAACAGCCGGTTGCCGCTGTCGATCTGGTTGCGCCACAGCACCTTGCCGTCCTTGCGGCCGACGGCCATCAGGAAGATCTTGTCGTGGGCGGACCCATCGGCGCCCTGGCGGCTGCCGAGAGCCGCGAAGCCCTCTTCGGCCGAGGTGATGAAGATGATGTCATTCCAAATAATGGGTGTGGCCGCGCTCCAACTGGGCAGCTTCGTGCGCCACAGGACGTTTTCGGTCTCTGACCATTTGACGGGCAGATCCTTGGCATTGGGGCTTGCGCCGTTGAACAGCGGGCCGCGCCATTGCGGCCAGTTCGCATCGAGGGGAGCCGTGAGCAGAACAGCGAGGCACGCGGCGGCGCTGAAGGATATCGAGATTGTCTTGGACAGGTACATAGTTCAGCCTCTCGGAAATATCCCCGTTTGACTGGCAGGTTATCACAGATGGGCTTTCCGGGCAGCCAGCCAAAGCGTCCCCGTTGTTGTTGTAGCCGGCCGGAGTCGCGCGAGCGTGGGCCTGCGGAGGCGGCTGACCCGATCGCCCCGGAGCGTTCGATTAGCCGGGCTGGCCGCCCAGGTGGCGGATGACTTCGTCGAACTCGCGTGTGGGCGAGAAATCGACGTACTCGGTGTCCTCGAGCATCTCGGGGGCGTGTCCGGGGGCCCAGTAGACGACATCGCCGGCCTGGAAGTCGACGTGGCCTTCGGCGGTGTGCATGCGGACTTTGCCTTTCAGAATGAACCCCCAGTGGGGGCACGGGCAAAGGTCTCCTGGAAGTCCGGCGCAGGCCGGGCGGAGGTCGGTGCCTTGGCGGGCCTGAACGAAGGCGACGCTCAAGGCGCCGGCGGGCATCTTTCGCAGTTCAACGCCGTCGCCGGCGATGGCGACGGGCGCATCTTCCCGTTTAAGAACGATCATGGTCCCTCCTGGGGGGCGGTCGGAATTCCTGACGTTGTGGTACAGGGACTCGCAGTCTAGCACCAGGAGGTGAGGGGGTCAAATGGGGGATGTGTCAACCCAAGCGCGCGCCACCTTCGTGCCGATTTTCGGTGCTTTTTTCCCGGCGAGCGCCTGAAGTCAGGGAATCTCAGTTGCCTGACGCGTCCCCAACCGCAAACTCACCGGCGAATAATCCGCTCTTCAAACACCGGGACGGGCGCCTCCGCGCCTTCTCCCGCCCAAACAGTCGCATTTGGCGAAGGAGCATGTTCAGGCGGACCCCTGCGCGCCGCGAGATGGACGAGATCCGGCAGGGGGCGAATCCGAATGCGCGGACGAGCGCCGCCGTTCGCAAACGCGGTTGACGGTCGCGCAGGTGGCGCAGGACATCGCACCGGTCGCCGACGACGGTGCAGTGGTTGCTGCGGGAACACACCGACCGCATTCCCTACGGCAAACTCCCGCCGGCCAAGCGGGAGTGGCTCGTGCTGAATGGGTATCCGGATCAGGGGTTGACGGTGAAGGCGCCGAGTGTGCGTGGGTTGTTGGAGTGAGGGTTCGGAGATGCGCGGACGGCATCGGTCCCCTGGGACCCAGTCGAGCGATAGCCAGGCGGACCTGGAGGTGGACTCGAAGGCGTCCGTGATGGGATGCACCTTATATGGTACAGTGTACATTAAAAGGTGCAGGATGACCCGAGAGCCAAAGCCAAAGAAAATCCCACTGATCTTCTACCGGACAGCGGCTGGCAGCGAACCAGTCAGGGTGTGGCTGCAGGGGTTGGGCGAGACCGAGCGTCAGGCGATAGGCAAGGACCTTCTGCGGGCGCAATGGCGTTGGCCGGTGGGCATGCCGCTGTGCCGTCCGATGGGCGGCGGCCTTTGGGAAATCCGGACGGACCTGCCGACGAAAAAGACGGCACGGGTGCTGATCTGCCTCTATCGCGAGCACCTGGTGGCGCTGCACGGGTTCATCAAGAAGACGCCGGACAACGCCGGAATCGGATTTGGCAACGGCGCGCCAGCGTCAGAAGGAGTTGGAACGATGAGCAAGAAGCACATGGGTTCGAGCATTGACGACTTCATGAAAGAAGAAGGGATCTTCGAGGAAGCCCAGGCGCAGGCGATCAAGGAAGTCGTCGCGTGGCAGCTCGCCGAGGCCATGAAGGAAAAGAAGATCTCGAAGAACAAGATGGCGACGATGCTCAAGACGAGCCGTTCGCAGGTGGACCGGCTGCTCGATCCGAAGAATGACATCACCCTCGGCAGCCTGCAAAGGGCCGCGGCGCTGCTCGGGCGGCGCGTCAGCGTCGAACTGGTTTGAACAAGCAGCGATAGTGCGGAAATGCGCGAATCCGCTCATTCGTGAAAAACGGAGGGCGAAGGCCCTCTGGCTTGGCCGCGCTCACCCCGATTGCTAACGGTGCGGCCCGCTGTTCAATAGGGCTTGCGTCGCCTGTCCCTGTTGGCCCTAGAAAAGTGATTGAGTGTACTGTCCCTCGCCGCATTTCCCCTCGCCGCATTTCGGCGCGTCGGTACCGCGCTTCGCCGACCGGGTGCACTTCCTCGCTCTGATGGCGCGGGTCATGCGGCAGGTGCTTGTGGACTATGCCCGCTCGCGGGCCGCCTCGAAGCGCGGTGGCGGCAGACCGCTCCCCCTCGATGGCCAACGCCACGACCCGGCCGCCCCGGCCGGCGACCCCGCCACCCTGCTCGATCTCAATCTCGCCCTTGAACAACTCGCCGCGAGCAACCCGGAACTCGCCCGGGTCGTGGAACTGTATTACTTTGGTGGACTCACGGCCGAGGAGATCGCGCTGGTGGTGAGCCAAACGGTTCATGTGGTTCGCCATGATCTGCGCGCGGCGCGTGCATGGCTCCGGCGCGAGTTGTCTCCCCAGCCGGCCCCTCCAGATCAAACCGGCAGCATGGACTGAAGCCGCTGCCGGGCTGCCGCTATCCCTCCGGCGTTCCCGGCCAGCCCCCCGAACAGCAACTGTCCCGCCTGCGGGCTCCTCGCCCACCGGATCAACCCCACCATGTCGATGCTGTAAGGCGGTTGCCTCCTCCCCGGCGTGTAGAGACCGGCCATCTTGTTGATTCGCGTTATTGGGCCCGCGGGCGCGCCAAGAGCAACCAATTCATCCCGGATAGGCGTGAGTTCCCACACCTCCGGATTGAATTCGTGATTCGCTTTCTCCCAATAAGGCAGGTCCCGGGCCTTCGCCCAGCCAATCCACAGCGCCTGCTTCGCGCTGCGCGTGAGCGCCTCCTCCGAAATGCCAGTGGGCACATCGGTGAAAAAGCGAGATTGCCGCAACGCCTGCTTCGCCGCCCGGGCGTTCTCGACCGGCAGGGATTCCGCAAAAGCGTCATAGAAGGCCCGCGCAAAGTCCGAGAGGATCTCCGACCGCAGCAGGATCCCCGCCGACAGGCGGTCCCCATATTCCTCCGGATTCATCCCGGCGGGCGAGAAGGCATCTCCGTTCGGAGCGGGATTCTTCAGGTTGAGCTTGTCGAGGAGAGGATCGTGCGCCAGTTTTTCGGCCGCCCGTTTGGACAGGGCCTTCATGGTGTCTCCCGTCCAATCCAGAATGAGCGAATCGGATGCGATCTTCGCCGCGAGTTCACCGACATTGCCCGCCGACTTGGCGCCGTCGGTCAACTTTTTAACGAAGCGGTTCGTCAGAGTGCCCGCCACCCCGAGCGTCAGCAGCGAGAGCGTGAAAGTCATGATCTCGATGTCCCGCTTCTTCCGGGCGTCGATGGTCTGCTTCACCTTGGTCAGGATCGCCGCCTGCGACTGATAAGCCCTCCTGTAAGAAGTTCGCGCGATGTTCGCGAAACGCTCCCATTTGTTTGTGTACTCGAGGATGTCCATCCGCACGCCGCCCAGATAGTGAGATGCCGTTTCGGCCATGTCCCTCGGCTCCTTTCACCTGTTCGTTCCGGGAAGTCCCGGTGATTGGATAAACGGAATCGGGCGGCCGGATTGGCAGGCGCCATGAGGAGTGGGTTGCGGGTCGCGGATATCACACACCTGTCAGACGGGCGCAGTCAGGGTCGGCTGAACTCACTGGGCAGAGTGGAAGGGCATTAAGTGACTGGACCTCAATTCCCCTAACTCGAGCGCCGACTGGCTCCTAATAGCCCCCACCTGTTTTCAATCACTTATGGATGATGCGCCTTGCGGCCTGGTCGCTGCAGCTCTGCAAAACCGCCTCCAGATTACGCCGGCAAAAAGTCACGATTTCCCATAACCAAAGACAAATCAAAGGTTTGCAGGCAGAGAAACCTCACTTGCGCCTTTCGTGCATTGGGGGCCAGTCAATGTTTGCAATTGGCGAATTGGGGTCCAGTCACCGGACTCCTCACAGCACTATCCCGCGATGAAGCTCTGGAGAAGCGCATCCGGGATTCCACCCGCACCGGCCGCCCCCTGGGCGACGAGTCCTTCCTCGCCCGGTTGGAATCGACCTACCCCCACATCCGCCCAAACAAGCGCGGGCCGAAACCGAAACCAGCCACCCGCACGGCCACCGCTCAAGGAGTATAGTGATTGAGTGTACTGTTTGAATGCATAGGTAGGGGAGGGTTGGGACCCTCCTT
>JAHDVK010000051.1 GCA_023384675.1 Bryobacteraceae bacterium
CGCCGCACATCTACAGCCTCGAACAAGTGCGGCAACTCATGACGGCGGCATCGAATTTGCCTTCCCGCTGGGGACTCCGCGCCTCTACGTACACAACTCTCATCGGGCTCCTGGCGACCACCGGGCTTCGCCCCGGCGAAGTGCTGGCTTTGAGCCGAACGGATACTGATATCGAGAGCGGAATCCTGCATATCCGCGAGTCAAAGCATGGGAAATCGAGGTTCGTACCGGTGCACGACTCGACTCGCCTGGCTCTCGCGGAGTATGCCAGATGCCGGGATGAGATCCACGCGAAGATTCAATCCGGTGCGTTCTTCATCGCGGACAACGGCCGGGCGCTGGAGCACCATGCCGTGCGGCGTACATTCGCAAAACTGTCCGTGACCATCGGCCTCCGTGCCCCAGCGGCAGAGCGACGGATCGGCCACGGCCCGCGCCTTCAGGACATGCGGCATTCCTTCGCTACCCAGGTGCTTCTCAACTGGTATCGGACCGGCGCGAATGTCGAGCGCGAGTTGCCGACGCTGTCCACCTACCTGGGACACTCCGACGTGACGCATACCTACTGGTACTTCTCGGCGGTCCCGGAGTTGCTCCAATTGGCGACCCGGCTCCTGGCGGGAAGACGCCCGGGAGGTGAACGGTGAATTGCTCACGACTGGCTTCACTCATTCAGCGATACTTCACCGACCGCCTGCTGACCCAAGTCGGCGCGAGTCCCCATACGGTCGCTGCCTATCGCGATGCGTTCCGCATGCTGCTCAAGTTTGCCGCCACGGCCTTGGGGCGTCAGCCTTCGGAACTCCGTCTCGAGGATCTCGATGCGGCATTCTTGGGGCGATTTCTCGATCACTTGGAGTCTGGCCGGACGAACTCCGTTCGGACTCGGAATCATCGGCTAGCCGCTCTGCGTGCCTTCTTTCGGTATGTGGCACTTGCGGAGCCGGCCTTCATGCTGCAAGCCCAGAGAATTCTAGCCATCCCCTCGAAGCGCTATGAGAAGCGGCCGGTGGAGTTTCTCACTGAGGAAGAGAGTGCCGCCCTGATCGCCGCGCCTGACCCGAACACATGGATTGGGCGGAGGGATCGTGCGCTCCTGCTGCTTGCCGTGCAAACCGGCCTCCGAAACAGCGAGATCACCGCCCTGAAGAGGAAGGACGTACACACGGGGACTGGTGCTCATGTCCGCTGCCTGGGAAAGGGGCGAAAACAGCGCTGCACCCCGCTGCGCCAGGACGTAGCCGCGGTCCTGCAGCAATGGCTGTCGCAGCGGCCGGGCGCCGAGGACGATCCGCTGTTTCCCGGGTCCCGCGGTGGGACTTTAAGTGCGGATGCCGTGCAGCGGCTTGTCTCCCGGCACGTCCAGGCTGCCCGGCGCGGATGCCCCTCATTGGCGGCCAAGCGGGTGACCCCGCACACGCTGCGCCACGCTGCCGCCATGGCCTTGCTCCGCTGTGGTGTCGACCTCAGCGTCATCGCACTCTGGCTGGGCCATGAATCGACGGAAACGACTCAGATCTATCTGCACGCGGATATGCAACTGAAAGAACGCGCCCTTGCGCACTCCACTCCATCGGGTCTCGCGCCAGACCGCTTCCGCCCTGAAGACCCGCTACTGGCATTCCTGGAGAGTCTCTGATTATGCCGCTCCACAGAGGTGGAAGAACAAGGCATCCGCCGATCCACAGGGGTGATTCCTGCTCCCAGTCGGCATAATCCGGAACGCGGCATTCTGCCGCCGAGAGAAGTCTGCGCGGCGTCGTGGTGGGCCGGCAGAACTGGCTGTTTTTCGGCAGCGACGGCGGCGGCGAAACCGCGGCGGTCCTGCGGAGCTTCATGGTCTCCTGCCAGCAGGCCGGCGTCGAGCCCTACGCCTACCTGTGCGACGTCCTGCGCCGGATCGCCGACTTCCCCGTGCAGCGCATCGCCGAACTCCTGCCCATGAACTGGAAACCGGCCGAAGCCTGAGCCCGATCACCCCTACAACACCGGCCCGCGCGCCTTCAAGATGGTTTCACAGGACGGATACGGAAAAGCTCACCTGGTACGCGATGCGGTGGAAGATTGAGACATTCCACAAGATCCTGAAATCAGGCTGCCGCGCCGAGGCGGCGAGGTTGCGGACCGCCGAGAGGATTGTCAACCTGATCGCGGTGTTCTGCATTCTCAGTTGGAGAATCTTCTGGATGACGATGATGAACCGGGTGACGCCGACCGCTTCGCCCCTCATCGCACTGACGCCATTGGTGATTCGTCTGCTGGACGAACTTCTGCGGCAAGACACCCGGAACCACCCAGAGCCAGGTCAGAAGAAAAGTCTCGCAAAATACCTCACCAAAATCGCTCGCCTGGGCGGCTACCTGGCCCGCTCGAAGGATCCACCGCCGGGCAACGCCGTCATGTGGCGCGGCCTGTCACGACTTACGGATATTGAGATTGGATTCATCATGGGGGCGCGACTTGTGGGTAATTGAAAGTATGGCCGTACGCTTACTGACCAACAGTAAAGCAGCGGTCTGGGGGGGCGGGGAGGGAGCCATGAGGGTGACCGGAGGGACCCCAGGACTGGCCCATATACGTGAAAGCACCTCCTCCTCACCCTGAAACCAAAAAGAGTCTTTCGACTTGTGTGGGTAATTGAAAGTTCGCATGAGGCATACGTTGGGAGTTCAAGGCACTCCCCAGTCTTTCTATGTTGACACTGTTGAATAGGGCGTATTATCTGCTGCGGCCGATGCTGCCATGGCGGGTGCGGATTGGTCTGCGTCGATGGCGAGCGGCATACCTGCGGGCGGAGCATGCGGGCGAATGGCCGATTGACGAGCGGGCTGGGAGGACGCCGCCAAACTGGCCGGGGTGGCCCGAAGGGAAGCGATTCGCCTTTGTGCTGAGCCACGACGTGGAGGGGGCAAAGGGGCTGAAGCGGGTGAAGCGCCTGGTGGAGATGAACGCGAGCTACGGTTTCAGGGCATCGTTCAACTTCGTACCGGAGGGGGGCGGGTACCGGGTTTCCGATGAATTGCGGGCGGAGTTGGAGCGGGCGGGATGCGAGGTGGGGGTGCACGGGCTGAGCCATGATGGCAGGATGTATTTCTCGAAGGAGCGGTTTGCGCGGGAGGTGGGACGGATTCAGGAGTATGTGAAGGAGTGGGGGGCGTCGGGGTTCCGGTCTCCGCTGATGCATCGCCAAATGAGGTGGATGCACTTGCTAGGGACGGAGTATGATGCGTCGACGTTCGATACGGATCCATTCGAGCCGATGCCGGACAGGGCGGGGACGATCTTCCCGTTCTGGATCAACGGGGAGGACGGCGGGGGGCTGGTGGAGCTGCCGTACACGTTGGTGCAGGACTTCACGCTGTTCAAGGTACTGGAGGAGAAGACGGTCGAGATCTGGAAGCGGAAGCTGGACTGGGTGGCGGAGCGCGGGGGAATGGCTCTGCTCAATACGCATCCGGATTACATGTGCATGGAGGGGAACCCGGAGCAGGACGAGTATCCGGTGGCGCTGTGGGAGGAGTTTTTGGAGTATGCGGTGCGGAAATATGGCGGGGAATTCTGGCATGGGACGCTCCGAGAGGTGGCAAGGTATTACAGGTCGGCTATACCGGCGGAATCGAGGAATACGCGGAAGCGTGTCTGCATGATTACCCACAGTTTCTATGAAAACGACAATCGGGTTCGGAGGTACGCGGAGACGCTGATCAAGCGGGGGGACTGGGTGGAAGTGTATGCGCTAAGCGACGGGGCGGCGGCGGAGGATGAGGAGATTGCGGGGGTGCGGGTGTTCCGGATTCAGAAGAGGCGACATGATGAGAAGGGGAAGTGGGGCTACTTCTGGCCGCTGCTGCGATTCCTGACCGTGTCCTCGGAGCACTTGACGCGGAGGCACAGGGCGGTGCGGTATGACCTGATCCACGTGCACAACATTCCAGATTTCCTCGTGTTTGCGGCGTGGTATCCGAAGTGGACGGGGGTGAGAGTCATTCTGGACATTCACGACATTGTGCCAGAGCTGTTCGCGAACAAGTTCAGAGCCGGTTCGAGGGGGCTGCTGGTGTGGACGCTGAAGCTGCTGGAGAGGATGTCGACGACATTCGCGGACCACGTGATCATCGCCAATCATCTGTGGCATGAAAGGCTTGTGGAGCGTTCGGTAGCACCGGAGAAGTGTACGGTGGTGCTAAACCACGTCGACGATGAGATTTTCTATCCGCGGCAGAGGACGAGGGAAGACGGGAAGGTGGTGATTGTTTTCCCGGGATCGTTCCAATGGCATCAGGGGTTAGACATCGCGGTACGGGCGCTGAGGCGGGTGCGGGAAAAGGTGCCGGGCGCTGAATTGCATTTGTACGGGGGCGGTGGAGGAGCTCGGGCGAAGTCGGATTTGCTGCGGCTGGCGGAGGAATTGGGGTTGGATGGGAGCGTGAAGTTTCCGGGGTCGGTTCGACTGCACGAGGTTCCTGAGGTGGTGGCGAACGCGGATGTGGGGATTGTGCCGAAGCGGGCGGATTCGTTCGGTAACGAGGCGTACAGCACGAAGATCATGGAGTTCATGTCGCAGGGGATTCCAGTGGTCGCGTCGCGGACCAAGATCGATGAGTACTATTTCGACGAAAGGGTGGTGCGGTTTTTCCCATCGGGGGACAGCGAGGCGATGGCGGCGGCCATTGTGGAGGTGATCGAGAACCCGACGTTGAGGGAGCGGTTAGTACGAGCGGGGAGGGAGTATGTGGAGCGGAATAGTTGGAAGATGAAGAAGGGGGAGTACCTCGAGCTGGTTGACCGGCTGACGACGGAGTCGTTCAAGGGTTCGGAGCTACGGGATTGCCGATCTACGAGATCAACCCGCTGACGGATGTGCGGTGGGGCGAACTGGTGGAGCGGCATCCAGCGGGAGCGTTGTTTCACACGTCCGGCTGGTTGGAGGCGCTGTGGAGGACGTACGGATTTGAGTCATCCGCGTTGACCACATCGGCTCCGTCGGAGGTGCTGGAAAACGGACTGGTGTTCTGCCGGGTAAACAGCCGGATCACTGGCCGCCGTCTAGTCTCCTTGCCGTACTCCGACCACTGTGAACCGCTGACCGGCGCGCCCGAACAGCTCAGCCTCTTGCTGGACGACTTGAGCGCCAGAATCTCGCGAGAAGATCTTCGGTATGTAGAACTGCGGCCGCTCAATGCCGTGGAGAGAAGCGCATCCCGTTTGCAGCTCACCGAGTCTCACGTGTTGCATTCGCTCGACCTGACAACGGGCCTCTCGGCCTTGTTTCGCGGCTTTCACAAAAGCTCCACCCAAAGGAAGATCCGGCGCGCTGAGCGATGCGGCTTGAAATACAGCGCGGGCCAATCTGAACTGCTGCTCTCCCAGTTCTATCGCCTGCTGCTCCTGACCCGGCGCCGCCACGGCCTCCCGCCTCAGCCCCGGCTCTGGTTTCAAAATCTCATCGCCTGCTTCGGCGACGCACTCACCATCCGCGTTGCCAGCTTTGAGGGACGGCCCGTGGCGTCCATCCTGACGATCCGGCATAAAGACACCCTGGTTTATAAGTATGGCTGCGCTGATCACCGATACTTCCCGTTCGGCGGCATGCATTATTTGCTCTGGACCGCCATTCAGGAAGCTGTAGGTGAGGGCGTGCGCGGAATGGACCTCGGACGCTCCGAGGCCGGGCACCAGGGCTTGATCACCTTCAAGGACCGGTGGGGTGCCGCGAGGCAGCCACTGCGCTACTACCGGCTGCCCTATCCCGGCCGTCCCACCAGAGAATACAATAGAGGTAGTCTCAAGCGAGGCCAGTACTGGGCTGGGAAAGCGATCTCACACTTGCCGGGCTGGATTTTGGACCCTCTAGGACGGCTCCTCTACCGCCACATGGCATAAGCATGAGTAGATAAGCGAGAAGGAAACATGTCTTCGAACGAACCGGAAGTCCAGGACGAGGAAGTAAGTCTAACCGAAACCATCAGCAAGCTCGTCCGATTGCTGATCCGTAGGCGTTGGTGGATTCTCTCTTCATTGTTGATTGTCACTCTTTCGACGATCAGCGTGCTGATGTGGCTGCCGGATCGCTTCACTTCCGAGGCCACTCTGGTCGTTGTCCGGCAGCAGGTTTCCCAGCGCTTTGTGGAGCCGCTCAGTAGGATTACGATCGCCGAAGAGCTGAACGCGTTGAAAATGAGCGTCCTCTCGCGAGAGCGCCTCATGGAAATCACCGATGCGTTCGGACTCTACCCCGAGGTTAGGCAGAAACTCAGTCCGGACCGGCTCGTGGAGCGGATGCGCAAGGAAATAACCGTCGTGCCGCTCGCAGGCGGACCACAAAACGAGGTAAATGCTTTCACCGTCTCCTTCATTGCCGATAGCCCCCGCCTCGCACAAGAAGTCACCGGGCGAGTCGCTTCCCTGTTCATCGAGGAAAACCTGCGCACCCAGGGCAGGCAGGCATCGACGACAACCAAGTTTCTTTCCGAACAGGTGGCCGCAGCCAAGCAGCGTCTCACTGAGCAGGAACTGAAACTCAGCGCGTTCAAGCAAAGCAACTTGGGCTCACTCCCCGAACAGCAGCAGCTTAATCTAGGCGCCTTGACCGAGCTGCGAATGCAACTGCAGGAAGTCTCCGCGGGTCTCGCGCGGGCGCAGCAGCAGCGGGTCTTCCTGGAATCCAACCTGAACGCCCAACTCGCCCGGCTCCGCTCGGAGAAGTCAGTGCTACTTGCCCGCTTCACCGCGCAGCATCCTGAGGTCCAGAAGAAGGACCGGCTCATTGAGCGGACAAATGCCCTCCTGAGCCGCCTCAAGTCCGCCGGAACTGAGACAGACCGCCTGCCCGTCTCGGCTGACTTGGACGATCCCATTGTCGCCCAACTCGAAAGCCAGGTCGAGGCCAACCTCGCCGAGTTCACCCGCGCTCCGATCGAGGAACAGCGGCTGAAGGCGCAGGTTGCCCAGTACCAGAGCCGCCTGAATCTGACACCGGTCCGGGAGCAGCAGCTCGCCACGATCCTCCGCGATCATGAGACCTACAAAAAGGACTACACAGAGCTTCTGAACAAACAACTCGATTCCGAACTTTCAGGTAAGCTCGAAGAGCAGCAGGGCGGCCAGCATTACCGGCTGGTCGACCCACCGACTCTGCCCACCGTTCCGTCCAGTCCAAAGCGCCTCCAGATCAGCCTCGGCGCTCTGGCGGCAGGCTTGCTGATTGGCGTCGTTCTGGCCTTTGGCCGCGACATGCTCGACCCTACCTTTCACTCAGAGAAAGAACTCCGGGATCATCTAAAAGCCCCGCTTGTGGTCGGGTTGCCCCTCCTGATGACGCCAGCCGAGGAACGGAGCCGGAAATGGAAGCTGGCTTGGGAGTGCGTCGCAGCTGGCCTGGTTCTACTGACCGTTCTGTCTGCCGAGTTCTATGTCTTCCGCTTCGGCTGAGAGGGCTTCTGAAACCGCAGTCTGGCGGAGTTTTGTTACACTAGCAGACTAGGGGCAGTAAGTGGCGGCGGAAAAACCCATCATCAGCTTGGCGGAGTATCTCAGCAAACCGTCCAAACACACCATAGAGCCCGGCCCGGCCCCCGTGGATGGTGCCTCGTCGTCACGCAAAGCCAGTTTCAGCGATATCCCGGCTGAGTCCACCAACATCCCGCCCGAGAGCCGCTTGGTCGTCATGACCGATCCTCGCAGTCCCGGAGCCGACCGCATCCGCTATTTGCGCATGCAACTCCGCGGCCTCCAGGCTGCCGCCAAACTCCAAAGCCTGGTGATCACCAGCGCGATACCCGAGGACGGAAAGTCTACCCTCACCATGAACCTCGCCACGGCATTGGCCGAAGGCGGGAAAAAGCCCGTTCTAGTCCTGGAGGCGGATCTCCATCAGCCATCCCTCGCAAAAGCGCTCGGAGTTCCTCCTCGAGAAGGACTGGCCGAATGCCTTGAGAAAGCTTTGGACCCGCTCAAGGCGATCCGGCGGGTGGAGCCGCTCAATTGGTACCTGTTGCAGGCAGGTTCGCCAGAATCCAACTCCACTGAACTGCTCCAATCCGGCGGCTTTCCGAAGATGCTGGCGGCGCTGGCTCCGCACTTCGATTGGATTTTGATCGACACGCCCCCGGTCGCGCCGTTGACTGACGCGCTTTCGCTCGTGCGCGAAGCGGACGCCGCTGTGCTGGTCGTACGCGCGGACGTGACGCCCCGAGAGGCGGTGGAGGATGCGGTCGCCGAACTGGGCACCGATCGGCTGGCAGCCATTGTGCTCAACGGCGCTCAAGACGTGAACCGGCTCTATTCAAAGTACTCCCGCTATTACGGCAAGTCGTAGAAACCCTGCTCAAACGGGAACTCGGCACCCACGCCGGTTATCGGATTCATTACAATGCTGGCGCTTCAAGATCCAGACTTTGCCGAAAACCGCCGAATTGCTGGTCATTCGCACCGTTATTAACCGTCCAATAAGTAGTTATACGTTCTGAGCGTTTCTGCCATACTTGGGTATGGCCCGTCGAGATGCCCGTGCTCTGGATCATAAGACTCTGGAAGAGATGCGCATCCGCGCCGTCGAGGCCGTGCAGACTGGGCAGCGCGTCGAAGACGTGGCGGCCACCATGCGCTTGAGCCGCTCGACGGTGTTTGGCTGGATGGCGCTCTACCGGGCCGGCGGTTGGCACGCCCTCAAGGCCAAGCCCGTGCCCGGGCGGCCGCCGAAGGTCACCGGCCCGCAGATCGAGTGGATTTACAAAACGATCGCGGGGAAGACGCCGCTGCAGTACCGCTTCGAGTTCGCGCTGTGGACCCTGGATCTGGTGCGCTGGCTGATCGCGGAGCGCTTTGGCATCCGGCTGAGCAAAACCAGCACCTGGCGGCTGATGAACCAAATGGGGCTGAGCGCCCAGCGGCCACTGTGGCGGGCCATGGAACAGGACGCGGCCGCCGTGGAGCGCTGGAAGCGCGAAGAGTACCCGCGGATTCGGGCGCTGGCCAAAGCCGCCAAGGCCAGCATCTGGTTTGGCGACGAGGCGGGCATCCGGTCGGACTACCATCGGGGAACCACCTGGGCGCCGGTGGGCGAGACGCCCGTGGTGGCGACCACGGGGGCGCGCTACCGGTGGAACATGATTTCGGCGGTCAATGGCCGCGGGGACATGCGATTCATGCTGACGGGCAAGGCGGTGACGGCGGCGGTGTTCGTGGAGTTCTTGCGGCGACTGATCACCGGCGCGGCGCATCCGGTGTTTCTGATTGTGGACGGGCATCCGACGCACCGGTCCTCGGTGGTGCGGCAGTTTGTGAAGAATCACGAGAGCCGGCTGCAACTGTTCTATCTGCCGCCCTATTCGCCCGAGTTGAATCCGGACGAACAGGTTTGGCGGGAAGTGAAGGCGCATAGCGCGGGCCGGAAGCGGGTAGCCGGCAAGGACGAGTTTAAACGCATTCTGCTGGCCGCTTTGCATCGGCTGCAGAAGATGCCGCACAAGATCCGGGCGTTCTTCAGAACGCCGGACACGGGCTATTCAGTTAGTGAATGAGTATAATTACATGCGGAACAGTCTTCAGCAAGATAGAAAGTTCCGCCCCTAGGAGATGATATGAAAGGCGTTGTGCTGGCTGGA
>JAHDVK010000024.1 GCA_023384675.1 Bryobacteraceae bacterium
CAGACAGAATCGCACAGGAAATCTCCGATTTCCCTTGACAGATACCTATCATGAACGTCCCCGAAATTCCCGAAATTCGGAAATTCGAAATTCCGAAATTCCCGAAATTTCAAAAACTTCCGGTCTTCTTGACCGAAGCACGGTGAATATGGTCTCATCCTGATGGATGATCACCGCGCTCAGGCGCGGTGTTGGAGGAGGGCGTTGTGACATTTGAACGGTTGAATCCGATGACGGGCGAGGTGGCGTCCACGGCGCGTGCGATGACGGTGGCGGAGGCGGCGGCGGTGGCCGAGCGAGCTGACGCGGCGTTTCCGGCGTGGTCGGCGACGGGGCCGAGCGCGCGGCGGGCATTGCTGGTCAAGGCCGCTGACGCATTGCAGGCCAAGGCGCCGGCGTTCGTCGAGGCGATGATGGCCGAGACCGGGTCAACGCAAGGCTGGGCGATGTTCAACGTGGGCGTGGCCGCGGGCTTTATTCGGGAGGCGGCCGCTTTGACCACGCAGATCGGCGGCGAGGTGATTCCCTCCGATAGGCCCGGTTGCATGGCGATGGCCTTGCGTGAACCCGTGGGCGTGATCCTGGGAATTGCGCCTTGGAATGGGCCGGTGGTTCTGGGCGTGCGCGCTCTGGCGGTGCCGCTGGCTTGCGGAAATACCGTGATTTTGAAGGCGAGCGAGACGTGTCCGCGAACGCATCAGTTGATTGTGGAAGCGTTCGAAGAGGCGGGCTTTCCCGACGGTGTGGTGAACACGGTGACGAATGCGCCGGCCGATGCGGCGGAAGTGGTGGGCGCGCTGATCGATCATCCGGCCGTGCGGCGGATCAACTTTACGGGTTCAACGGCCGTGGGCCGAGTGGTGGCCCAGCGGGCGGCGGCGCATTTGAAGCCGGTGTTGCTCGAACTGGGCGGGAAGGCGCCTTTGTTGGTTCTCGAGGACGCCGATCTGGATGAGGCCGTGAAGGCGGCGGCGTTCGGGGCGTTCATGAACCAGGGCCAGATTTGCATGTCGACGGAGCGGATTATTGTGCTGGACGCCGTGGCCGATGCATTCGCGGAGAAGTTCCAGGCGAAGGCGGCTTCGATGGCGGTGGGCGATCCGCGGGAAGGCAAGACTCCGCTGGGCGCGGTGGTGGATCTTCGAACAGTGGCGCATGTCGCTTCCCTGGTTGGCGATGCTCTGTCGAAGGGCGCAGTGCGTTTGACCGGTGGCGAAGCCGAGGGTGTGCTGGTGCCGGCGACCGTGATCGACCGGGTGACGCCCGCCATGCGGTTGTTCCGTGAAGAGAGTTTTGGCCCGGTGGTGGCTGTGGTGCGCGCCTCCGATGAGGCAGAGGCGATCCGGCTCGCGAACGATACTGAGTATGGCTTGGCGGCATCGGTCTTTACTCGCGATACGGCACGCGGCTTGAGAGTGGCGCGGCAGATCAAGAGCGGCATCTGCCACGTGAACGGACCGACGGTGCATGATGAGCCGCAGATGCCGTTTGGGGGCGTGGGCGGTTCCGGCTACGGGCGCTTTGGGGGCAAGGCCGGTATTGACGCATTCACGGAGTTACGTTGGATTACGATCGACACGCAGCCAGGGCATTATCCGATTTAAGCGGTTAGTGGCTATGAGGAGGGTGTTCCGGAAATAGTCGAAAGGCCGAGAACGGCGGTAGCGACCCATTCCATAGAATCCGGTTGCTGAAACGAATCAATCCGAGAAGGAGCGAAACCGCCGTGAAGAGAAAGAATCACACCGTCAGCCAAGCCGACGAGAAGTCGGCATCCATCATCGGGACCTATAGGGACCTATGGGGTCAATGACCTCGCTCCCCCGTCGCATATTTCAATACATCCCCTGTTATGAATGACTTACAGGCAACCGCGCCGCCCCCAACCACTCCATCCTCCCTCCCTTCCTTTCGCCGCTCATTTCCCTAACCCATTGATTCCAAATGCCATTACGCCTATAAACCATTACCGTCCCACTTTGTTTTATGCCTTAGAAACGCCCGAAAAAGCGAAGGGTGCGCGCCAGACGCCAGATAGCGCGGCGGCGTTTATTTACAGACCCTCACGGTCGCGGCAGATCCGGGTGAGCCATGGAGAATCAATCCGTTACGGGGTTTGTCGAGCGAGACCGCTTCGCCTTGCGCCAAGCGTCCGCGCCACCATGCGCAGCACGCTCTCGTCGGTGTTCAGCCCGGCCACCTGTTCCAGCGGGGTCCAGGCGAGGGCGCGCGATTCGCTGGTCATCCGGAGCGGTTCGGCGGGGTCGGCCTGAATCAGGAAGCGCACGTCGTAGTGGACGTGCGCCGGTTCGGAGCCGCGTTCGGGGATGGCGTGCGCATCCACGTCGAAGATGCGCCCGTCGAGCAAGGGCGCCAGCCGGGTAACGCCCGCTTCCTCGCGCACCTCGCGCAGAGCGCTGCCCAGAACATCGGGGTCGCCGTCGCAATGCCCGCCCGGCTGCAGCCACAGCCCGAGTTTGGTTTTGTGGGTGAGCAGGGTTTGAGATAGCGCGGCATCCACCACCCAGGCCGAGGCTGTGACATGGCCGATTAGGAGGCTGCGTTCGAAGCAGCGTTCGTTTTCTTCGACGAACGCCAGCACCCGGGCGCGCATCTCCGCTTCATGGGCATTCCAGGGCTGGTGCGCCTTCAGGGCGGCGATCAGTTGGGCGCGGTCCGGCATGAGAGGGTCTGCTACGGGGCCCGGTTTTCCAGGCTGCGCCACAGGTACCACGAAGCGACGGAGCGGAACGGCCGCCAAGG
The DNA here is from genome assembly GCA_023384675.1 of Bryobacteraceae bacterium. Lineage (GTDB taxonomy): Bacteria > Acidobacteriota > Terriglobia > Bryobacterales > Bryobacteraceae > PNKE01. The sequence continues at coordinate 2,764 of JAHDVK010000024.1, forward strand.
CGCGGCGAGGGCCTCCATTTCGGCGGGTGCGGGCGCGCCAGGTAACTGGTAGGCGCGGGCGATGGCGTTGCGTACGCCCAGGTCGCCGGTGGGCAGCACGTCGGGCCGGCGCAGGGCGAAGATCAGGAACATGTGCGCGGTCCACACGCCCACGCCGCGCACGGGAGTGAGATGCGCGATCACTTCGTCATCCGGCATGGCCGCCAGCGCGCGGAAGCGGACCGAACCCGCCAGCGTGCGCGCGGTGAGGTCGCGCAGCGCCGCCACCTTTTGCGCGGACAGCCCGCAGGCGCGCAGTTGTTCGTCGGTCGCGGCGTCGATGGCGGCGGGCGTCACCTGCCGGGGGCGGGCGTGCGCCTGGACGCGCGCCCAGATCGTGGCAGCGGCGCGCCCGCTCAACTGTTGCGAGACAATCGATTTCGCCAGCGTGGCGAACACGGGCGGATGGTATTGGATGGTGTATGGTCCGGCGCGTTCGATCAGCCCGCCCAGCACGGGATCGGCGCGGCGAAGATGGTCAATTGCGGGATGCATGGAACGAAGCGGGGCGCGGACGCATCCTCAAGTATGCCATGGTGTTGAGAATGGTCCAACGCTGGATGACACTGTCGCTGCTGGCCGCGCTGGCGCTGCCTGCCCCGGCGCAGGCGCCGCCGCCCGGCCCCCCGCCTGAGGACGACACGCCCATCATCCGCGTGGATGTGGAACTCGTCAATATCTTCTTCTCGGCGCGCGAACGCCGGGGCAGCTACGTCCCGGGCCTCGAAGCCGCGGACTTCGAAGTCCTCGAGGACGGCAAGCGGCAGGAGATCAAATTCTTCGCCCGCGAAACCGATCTGCCGCTCACTTTGGGCTTGCTGGTGGACGTCAGCCGCAGCCAGGAACGCCTGATTGAGACCGAAAAACGCGCTTCGGAGCGCTTTTTTTCGCAAGTTTTGCGCGAAAAAGACATGGCTTTTCTCATCAGTTTCGGTCCCGATACCGACCTGCTGCAGGACTACACGAACTCGCCCGGGTTGTTGCGGCGCGGGCTGGACCAGTTGCGCGTCACCGGCGGCGTCAGCGGCGTGTATACGCCCTCCACCGTGCCCGTGCCCGGCGGCGGGCGCGGCACCGTGCTCTATGATGCCGTGTGGCTGGCGGCGAAGGAGAAACTGAGGCGGGAAGTGGGACGCAAGGCGATCGTTCTCATCACGGACGGCGTGGATGTCGGCAGCCGGGTGAAGATCGCGGAGGCCATCGAGGAGGCGCAGCGCTCCGACGCCATCATCTATTCCGTGCTGTTTGAAGACCCGCGCTACACGAGCGCCGCGTTTGGCGGCTTTTCCGGCGAAGGGGCGATGAAGCGGATGGCCGAGGAGACCGGCGGGCGCATGTTCCGCGTGGACCGCCGCAACAGCCTCGAGCAGATCTACGAGCAGATCGCCGAGGAGATGCGCACGCAGTACGTGCTGGGCTACACCTCCTCGAACCCGAACAAGGACGGCTCCTTCCGGCGCGTCGAGATCAAGCCGAAGGACCGCAACATCCGGATCCAGGCGCGTAAGGGCTACTACGCGGGCAATTGAGCGGCGCTTCCACAACAGCATCCGATTGCGCGGGTTGAGGCAGGTCCGGCTGAATTCCGCCCGGTCCCGCACCGCCTCTTGCCGATTTAACCTCCCTGCTGACAACTTTCCCGCGCAACCTGCTTGTACCCGCCTCGATCTTGTGATATATCATATTTGATCCCGGATTTGAGTCCGGGAGTTATGCGACCAGGGTGAATTGAGGTTTTCCATGATCAACACGGTCCGTTTTGTGGCTCTTTTGGCCTGCCTTCCGCTCGCCATACCCCTTTCGGCGCAGTACACGTCTCAACAGATCAGCGGCACGGTCCGCGATTCCAGCGGCGCGGTCGTGGTTGGCGCAGCGGTCACGGCCGTTCAGCGCGAAACCGGTCTGACGCGGAAAGCCGCTTCATCGGAAACCGGTTTTTACGCCATCGCGAACATCCCGATCGGCGAGTATTCGATCGAGATCGAGACCGCTGGGTTCAAGCGCCACCGTCAGACTGGCATCACTCTGAGCGTCAACGCCAAGCTCACGGTCGATGTCGAGCTCGAGGTTGGCCAGGTGAGCGAATCGGTCACCGTGAACGCCGACGCGGCCATGGTTGAAACCAGCACCGGCGAGGTCGGGCGCCTCATTACCGGTGACCAAGCGACCAAGATCCAGCTCAACGGCCGGAACTTCGCGCAACTGCTCTCGCTTCTGCCCGGGGTCTCCACGACCAATCGCTCCAGTTTCGACCTGTTCGGCGGCTTTGGCTCGAACATGAGCGCCCAGTCGATCAATGGCGGCCGTACCTACACGACCTCCTGGAATATCGATGGCGCCGACAACAAGGATAACGGCGGCGGCGGGAACAACTTCGTCAACGTCAATCCCGACGCCATCGCCGAATTCAAGGTGATGACGTCGAATTACTCCGCCGAATACGGTCAGAACGCGGGCGCGGTGGTCAACATCGCTTTGAAGAGCGGGACGCGCGACTTCCACGGATCGCTCTACGAATTCGTGCGCAACGACTCCTTCGACGCGTTCGCCTTCCGCGCCGTGGACAAGCAGAAACTGCGCTGGAATAACTTCGGCGGCAGCATCGGGGGCCCGGTCTACATTCCCGGGAAGTTCAATACCGATCGCAGCAAGCTTTTCTTTTTCACCGGGGCAGAGTTCAAGCGCCTGCGCAGGGGCTCTCCGGTGCTCTGGAACATTCCGACGATGGACGAGCGTTCCGGCAACTTTTCCGCCCGTCCGGCGGCGCAGTGGCCGCGCGACCCCTCCACCGGAGCAGCGTTCCCTGGCGGAATCATCCCTCAGTCGGCGATGAGCGCCAACGGCCGCGCGCTGGTCAATATGTACCCCACGCCGAACTTCACGGGCAGCGGGGGCAACTTCAACTTCCAGCCGCCCTCGCCTCTCGATGCCGACCAGTACATCGTGAAGGGCGACTACTACCTGGACAACAAGAATCAGATCGCGGTCCACTGGACCCGCGACATGTACGATTCCCTCCAAAACACAGGGAACAAGGCGCTCTTCGACCGCACAATCCCGGGCTTGAACACGAGCGCGAAGTGGACGCACATCGCCAACGCCACCACTGTGAACACGTTCCAGTTCACCTACACCGGCAACGTGATCCTGCAGCATAATTTCCGTCCCAATCCCATCCTCGGCAGCAGCTACCAGCGCGCGGATAACGGTGTGAACTACCCGATGCTGTTCGGCAATCAGACCGCCGTTCCCAACCTCGCCATCTCCGGCTTCAACGCCCTGAACACCCAGCCGCTCAACTGGAACAACTTCAACCGGGTCTTCCAGTGGAAGAACGATTTCTCGAAAATCATCGGAACGCACAACCTGAAGTTCGGCATCCTGGCCATGCGCAGCCGCAAGAACCAGGACAACCAGCCCGCGATCAATGGCTCGGTGAACTTCTCTCCCGGCCACCCGCGCCACTCGGGCAATCCCCTGGCGGACGCGCTGCTCGGCAATTTCAACACCTATACAGAGGCTTCGTCGGGACGCGAAGGCTGGTTCCGCTTCACGCAGTTCGAAGCGTATGCCCAGGACAACTGGCGCGTGAATCAACGGCTCACCCTGGATCTTGGGGTCCGCTGGATGGGCATGCAGCCGCAGTACGCGGCGCTGCAGAATGCGGTGATCTTCAATCCGCGCTTCTTTGATCCGGCGCGCGCGCCCGTGGTGCTGCCGAACGGTCAACTGCAGCCGGGGACGGGCGACCCGGTGAACGGACTGGCGGTTGGCGGGTCCGAGTATCCGGAAGCCTTCCGGCAGCGCTTCCCGCAGCATACCGAGGATGTGTTTCAACGGCTCCTGCGCGGACTGCCGAAAGAGGTTTCGCCGTGGGAATCGGCCCTATTCGGCCCCCGCCTTGGCTTCGCTTACGACGTCACCGGCAAGCAGAACACCGTGATTCGCGGCGGCTATGGCATGTTCTTCGAGCGCATCCAGGGTAATTTCGTCTTCGGCCGCGTGAATAACCCGCCGTTCATCCAGGAATCGCAGGTCTTCTTCGCCAACATCGAGAACCCTGCCGGCGGCACCACACGGCTTGTGCCTTCCGCCGTCAGTTCCTATGACATCGATGTGAAGATCCCGACCGTGAACAATTACAGCCTGGGGATTCAGCACAAGCTGAGTTCCACGATGATGATCGACGCGGCCTATGTAGGCAGCGGCGGCTGGAACCAGTACCGCAACGTGAACCTGAACCAGCTTCAACTGGGCACGTTGCAGCGCAACCCCGGCGTCAACACGAATGCCCTGCGACCATACAACGGGTACTCGAACATCAACCAGTTCATCACTGGCTCCAACTTCAATTACAACTCGCTCCAGATGCAGTGGCGCAAGACCTTCACCGGTGGCGGCCTGCTCAACATCGCTTACACGTGGTCCAAGGCGATCACAGATGCGACGGGCTGGAACGAAACCGCCATGGACAGCTACAACTTCAAGAACGACCGAGGCCTCGCGGGCTACGACCGCCGTCACATCTTCGTCTTCAGCTACATCTACCCTCTGCCCTTCTGGCAGGAGCAGAACGCCTGGTACAAGGTCGCCTTTGGCGGCTGGCAGCTTTCGGGCGTGACCACCATGCAGTCCGGCCTGCCGCTGAATATCGGCATCCAGGGTGACCTGGCCGGTATCGGCCAGGGCGGCCAGCGCCCCAACCTAGTCGGGGACCACACGGCCGGGGGCGGCACCTCCGACGCCTGGTTCAACCGGGCCGCTTTTGCGAATCCCGCCGCGGGCACGTTCGGCAACCTGGGCCGCAACGCCGTCCTCGGTCCGGGCACGAACAATTGGGACGTCTCGCTCCAGAAGATCTTCCGGATTCGCGAATCGATGAGTCTGGAGTTCCGCACGGAGATGTACAACGCTCCGCACCACTTCTCCTATTTCGGCGTCGCCACCACGGTCGGGGCCGCCAACTTCGGACAGGTGACCAGCGCCAACGACCCGCGCACGCTGCAGTTCGGGATGCGGTTCGGATTCTGACGAATTCGCAGTGCAGACGCGGGCCTTAAGAGCCCGTCTAGAAATAACATTTCCATTCTGAATTGTTTTGGCGTATACTGGCAGCGATGGCCGACACTGCTGCCATTGCCGCTCGCTTCCAGGCCTTGAGTCCGTTGGTGGATGAGCGCGTGCGGCGTCTGCTGGCTGCGGCCGAGAGCCAGGCGATCGGCAAAGGCGGCATCTCGGCCGTCGCCAGAGCCACCGGGATTTCTCGTCCCGTGATCCGCCAGGGCATCGCCGAACTGAAAGACCCGAGCCGCCTGCAGCCGGGCCGGATTCGACTGCCGGGAGGCGGTCGGAAAAAGGCAGTGGACAAGGATGCGACTCTGAAGCGCGATCTGGAAACTTTGCTGGAATCCACAACCAGGGGCGATCCGGAGGCGCCGTTGCGCTGGACCTGCAAGAGCGTGCGGCAGTTGACGGCCGAATTGAAGCGCATGAAGCACCAGGTCAGCCATCAGGTGGTGGCGGATCTGCTGCATGCGCTCGGCTACAGTCTGCAGGCCAACCGCAAGACCAAGGAAGGGGCCAACCATCCGGACCGCAACGCGCAGTTCGAGCACCTGAACGGGAAAGTGAAATGGGCGATGCAGCGGCGTCAGCCGGTCATTTCGGTCGACACCAAAAAGAAGGAGTTGATAGGGGATTTCAAGAACAACGGCCGCGAATGGCGGCCCCAGGGCCAGCCGGAGCGGGTTCGCGTGCATGACTTCGTGGACCCGGAACTGGGGCGAGCGACTCCGTACGGGGTCTATGACATGGGCCGGAACAGCGGCTGGGTGAGCGTGGGCATGGACCACGACACGGCCGAATTCGCGGTGGCGACGATTCACCGCTGGTGGCGCTCGATGGGGCAGCCTGCGTATCCGGAGGCGAAGCGGTTGCTAATTACCGCCGACGGCGGCGGCAGCAATGGATCGCGACTGCGGCTGTGGAAGGTGGAGCTGCAGAAGCTGGCCGACGAGACCGGCCTGCGGATCGCAGTCTGCCACTTCCCGCCCGGCACGAGCAAGTGGAACAAGATCGAGCACCGGCTGTTTTCCTTCATTAGCCAGAATTGGCGCGGCCAACCTTTGCGCAGCTTTGAGACGATCGTGAGCCTGATCGCGGCGACCACCACCGCGAACGGACTCACCGTGCGGGCCGAACTGGACTCGCAATCCTACCAAGCCGGGATCAAGGTAACCGACGAAGCGTTGGCGCAGGTGAATCTGCTGCGCGACAAGTTCCATGGAGACTGGAACTACGAGATCCGGCCGATCAGGGTCCAAATCTGATCATGTTATTTCTAGACAGATCCTAACGGGCCCGTTCTTTGAAGCGACAAGCGGGGTCGGAGCAACCGAAATGAGCAGGCTCGTCCGTACCTGACGGACGGTTCATCGCCTGCGTGCTCCTACCCCTTTGCTCAAGAGTCCGAGGAAGGACTACTCGTTGGACACGGCCGCAACATCCGGATCCCGGCGCGCAGGGGCTACTACGCGGGCAATTGAGGGGATTTACGACACCAGCATCTGATTGCGCAGGTTGAGGTAGGTCCTGATTGCCTCCTCGAGTGGCGGCATCGGCGTGACGCCGAGCGATTCGAGCAGGCTGTTGTCGAGCGCCGAGTAGCGGGGGCGGCGGGCGGGTGTGCGGTACTCGCGTTCGTCGGTCGGGCGCAATTCCGGTTTCATCCCGGCAGCCTCGAAGATCAGGCGCGCATAGTCATACCAGGAGATCGCCGTCCCGCCGCCGCAATGCACCACTCCTGAAGCATTCTTTTCGACCAGTTCCACGGTGCGCTGGGCGAGGGCGGGCGCGTACGTGGGCGAGGCGGCGTGATCCTCCACGACGCGGATGGGATGGCCTGAGGAGGCCAGCCGCAGCATGAGTTCGATGAAGTTGCCGCGCGCGGTGCGCAGACCGCCGGGTCCGAAGACCCCCGAGGTACGGATGATCAGCGGATCTTCCAGATACGCCTGCGCATACAGTTCCCCGGCGAGTTTGGACACGGCATAGGCGCCGAGGGGATGGGTGGGATCAGTTTCGCGGTACGGCCGGGTGGTGCGGCCGTCGAACACGTAATCGGTCGAGAAATGGACCAGTTGGGCGCCGGTTTGACGGCAAGCAACCGCCAGACTGCGGACGGCGAGGGCGTTCACTTGAAACGCGGCAACCGGCTCCTTTTCGGCAACGTCCACTTGATTATAGGCGGCCGCATTGACGACCACAGCAGGGTCGAATGCGGCGATTGCCTGTTCGACCGCGGCGGCGTCGGCGATGTCGACGCTGGCCCGGTCCCAGGAGCGGATTTCGTAACCTCGCGCTTTGAATTCCTTGTCGAGTTCCTGGCCGAGCTGGCCGGCGGCGCCGAAGATCGCAAGTTTCTTAGCCATCTAACTCGTTACTATAGCGCGTTTTTCTGACTGAGCGGGCTAATGGAATTTGTGAAACAAACGATTACATAACTGTTACTATTAGGTAACGGATCCAGGCCGGAGGGTAAACCGATGCCGAGGCTAAAAACACACATCGAGAGCGGATTTCAAAACGAGAGGACGGCCCGCTGGCTGCAAGCCGCACTTTGGGCTGTTCTGACCGGTGTGCTCGTGGTTTCGATTGTAGTCGGGTTGACCAGCCTAAGCGACGCGTGAATTCAAGGGGCTGGGCGATTGCGCTTCTCGCATGAGGGCGGACATGAGGCGGCGCAGTTCACTGACATTGCCGAGCGAGTGTTCCAGGTGGATGCCAAGAAAATAGCCTCCGTTGACGGCCTGGCAATGGACGCACTCGCCTAATAACAGAGTATCGGGAAGGTCCAGACGAACGGGAGTGCCCGGCGCAATGGGCGCTCCGGAGGAAACGCGCGCTCCGGCCCCCGAGAGCTCCTCCAGATGCCCATCCAGAGTCAAGCGCTCGCCGAGCAGGGTGGTGAGTTGTACCGGAGTGTTTACCGGGAAGCGAGGATGCGTGCGTCGATCCATACCGCCCCTTATCGGGCAGGGCCGGCGAAACTTGAGAACATTCTCAACGCAAGGTAGCGAAGACCCACACCAGAAACGCCGCCAGCCCGGCCAGCACCGCCTGGCGCGCGTAGGGAAATTCGGAATGCCGTGAACCGGCGACGGCGTCGCGAACCCGTTTGAGCGCTTCAGGGCGTCCGTTGACGTCGGCGATGATGATCGTGGCGGTCAGTTCGCCGTCGAGAGCCTTCTCGAGCGGGCGGCGCCAATCCGGAGGAATTTCCGCGGCCGACTTGAACACCCGGCGGCCCTCACGGGTGTCAATGAGAATCGATTGCGTGCGGAAGCGCTTCTGCCCCATGTCCGCATCCCTCAACCCGGAACGGCGGGCAAACTGGCTGCGATACCCGCGCGTTCGGAAACCACCTGAATGAAGCCAAGTCCCGCCTTTGAGAACGCCTTGTCCTTGCGGTAGATCATGCCCAGCCGCCGGATCACCGGTTCGGGCGCGAGCGAAACCGCCGCCAGTTTGCCCGCGGCGGTTTCCTCCCGGCAGTGCGAGGCGGCCATGAAAGACAGACCTAGGCCGGCCAGCACGAACCGCTTGATCATCTCCGTGGAGTCCAGTTCCATGGAAATGTGAATGTGATCCTCCACCGGCTCGAGCCACTGGTTCAGCTTGGCGCGGGTGGCCCCGCCTTTGGGCAACAGCAGGGGTTCCTTCAGCAGCTCTTCGCAAGCAACGGCATCGCTGCTGGCGAGCCGGTGCGCCGCCGGCGTCAGCAGGATAATTTCGTCGCTATGCACCGGCAGAACGCTCAGCTTCTTTTCCTGCACCGGAAGCTGGGTGAAGCCGAAATCCGCGAGATTATCGGTCACCGCCTCCACGACATGGCCGCCATAGCTGCGGTCCACCAATAACTGTACATTGGGGAACAGTTTTTTGTACTCCGAAAAAACGCTGGGTAGGACGTAGATGCAGGTGGCTTCGTTCGCGGCGATCACGAGTTCGCCGCGCGGCACCCGGTCCAGTTCATTGATGGCATTCTGGGCGCGGCGCCGCAGGTCGAGAATCTGTTCGGAATAGTCGGCAAAGATGCGGCCCGCGGGTGTGAGTTGAATCCGTGTGCCCAAGCGCTCGAACAGCGACGTGTTCAGTTCAAGCTCCAGTTGGCGGATCTGCGCGCTGATGGCCGGTTGGGTGCGAAAGCAGGTTAGGGCGGCTTTGGAAAAGCTCTTCAGGCGGACAATTTCCAGAAATGTATGGAGCTGGTCGAGATCCATGGAGCCAAACCTGCCGGGAGACGGGCCGCACTGGTTTCATTGCGGCCATGACCCATTTAGCATAACATCGAAGCCATGCCGATGATACCGGGATGGATGCCCTGAGGTGAAGCTGACGGCGGCTTTGGGCTTGTTCCTTGCTGCCTCGGGGTGGGGGCTGACCCGTGAGCAGGTGGCGCTGATCGTCAATGAGGCTTCGGCCGATTCGCGCGCCATTGCCGAATCCTATGCGCGGGCGAGGTCTATCCCCCACGCCCGGATCTGCCGCATCCGTACAGCCCCAATCGAGGAGATCGCCCGCGCGGTGTATGACCGCGAGATCGCCGCGCCCGTGCGCGACTGGCTCCACCGCCACGGCCTGCGTGAGGAGATCCTCTGCCTGGTCACCACTTCGGGCGTACCGCTCAAGATCCGGGGCACCCTCGGCCGCCAGGGAACCGCCGCCAGCGTGGATTCCGAACTCGCCACTCTCTACGAGCAGCGGCACGGTGCAGCCGTAAACCTCGAAGGCCCGCGTCCCAACCCCTACTACCGGGCCTCCGAACCCTTCAGCCACCCCCGCTTTCCGATGTACCTCGTCACGCGGCTCACCGGCTACACCGTCGAGGACGTCCGGGCCATGATCACCCGTTCGCTCAAAGCCCGCAACAGCGGTGTCGTCGCCCTTGACCAGCGCGGCCCGAATCTGGACCAGGGCAATTTCTGGCTTCTCGAAGCGGCCGGACGCCTGCCTGCCGGCCGGGTCCGGCTGGAAGACTCCTCAAAAGTCCTCTCCGGCCTGCGCAACGTCATCGGCTACGCCTCCTGGGGCTCGAACGACGGCAACCGCAAACATCGAGATCCCGGCTTCCACTGGCTGCCCGGAGGAATCGCCACCCAGTTCGTCTCCACCGACGGCCGCACCTTTCGCGAGCCGCCCGCCGCATGGCGCTACACCAATTGGGCCGACCGCGCGAACCACTGGGCCGGATCCCCGCAATCGCTCACCGGCGACCTGATCCGTCAGGGCGCCACGGGCGCTTCGGGGCATGTCTACGAGCCTATGCTGCAGTACGCGCCGCGCCCGCAGGTGCTGTTTCCGGCCTACATTGTCGAAGGACGCACGCTGGCCGAGAGCTTCTGGGCCTCCATTCCCGCCCTCAGCTGGATGAACATCGTGGTGGGCGACCCACTGTGCCGCCTCGCGCCGGCCCCTAACGCCGGCGCTTCGCCTTCGGATCGATGATCTTCACATCGCCCGCAAGCGTGAAGAGGTCATCTGTCAGGTTCTGGTTCACCTTCACGTCGTCGGCGAACATCTCGAAGATCTTTTCCCTGCCCCGCTCGCGCCGGACGACGAACGGCCACTGCACGCCCCCGCCGACGTCGCGAAACTTCGCATAAACGGTGATCTCCTCGATCTTCTGGCGCGTCCGGGGATCGCGCCGGAACCAGCTCTGGCGGACGGGCAGCTTGGAAAGCTGCTCGAAATACACGGTTGTGACGCGGCCATCGGCATCCACCACGTCCACCACGTTCACGGCGGCGTTGTCGTGAATGTCAGTGCGCACGAATTCAAACACCAGTCCAGGTTCGCCCAGCCGGGCCCGGAGGGTGTGGAAGATGTTGTGCCGCAACGATTCCTGCCAGCGCTCCATGGACTCCGGCGGCAATGGCTTGGCCCCGCGAAACGTGATCTCATGCCCGCCCATCTCATTGAAAACAATGTAGATGTCTTCGTCTTTCCCGAACGCCTGGCGCTCGCGCTGGCCGATGTAGCCCTGCGGCGGAGGTTCGGGCCGGGTGAGGTAGCGCGTGTAAATGGTTGCGCGGGAAAGGCCCGAGAGCTGTTCGCGGTAAAAGCTGTAGCCGCGGCCGCTTTCCACGCGGTCCTCCATGTTGAGGAAGGCCGGTCCGCCGAGCGCGGCAAGGGCCTCATCGGCGATCTGACGGCCGCGAACGGGGTCGTTTTGGGCCAAAACTGGCGCCAAAATGAGCAAAAGGAGAGTCAAAACACGCATTTTTCTTCATTGTAGCGGGCTCAGCGCGCGGGCGTAAGCCTGGTACACCTCGTCGAAGACGGAATCCCAACTGGCCTTGAGCGCCGTTGCGCGCGCCGCCCGCCCCATGCGGCGGCGGCGTTCGGGGTCGCGCGCCAGCTCCACAACCGCTTCGCAGAAGCGCGGACCGACCGGCGCGACAAGCCCGTTTTCGCCGTGGGTAACGATATGGGCGGGGCCGCCCTGATCCGTGACCACACAGGGAACGCCGGAAGCCATCGCCTCCTGGACCACGTTGCCATAGGTGTCGGTTTCCGACGGGAAGACGAAGAGATCGAGGTTGGCGTAGGCGCGAGCGAGCTCTTCTCCTCGCAAAACGCCAATAATATCATGCTGTTGCAGGTTTTCTCTCAACCAGTCGATGAGGCTGCCGTGGCCTGCGACAAAGACCCGGTAATCGAGGATTCCGGCATCGCGAAGGGCGCGTTCGACCTCCACGAGGAACTGAACGTTCTTCTCGGTGGAAGTGCGGCCGATGTAGCCAAGGGTGAACACCGGATCGGCGCGCTGGCGGCGTTCGGGCGAATAAAGCTCCGTATCCACGCCCCTGCGCATGAGAAAGCAGGGACGGTGGGCACGTGTTTCGATCAGCCGGATGAGTTCGGGATTGGGCGCGAGGGTGACGCGGGCGAAGCGGTAGAAAGCGAGCGTCGCCGCGAGAGCGGCGTTCTCGGCGCCCCGGCCGGCGGCGCGTGACCATGCGCGGGGCAGAAAGCGCAACAGGCTCTCCAGGCGGCGGCCGCCGTATTCGTGGATGTTGGTATGCCAACTGGCGGCGAGGGGCAGTTTGCGCGCGCGGGCGGCGATCAGGCCGAGCAGCCCCAGATGGCTCGGCCCGGTGATGTGGACGATGTCGGGCTTGAACTCGCTGATGGCCCGGGCGACGAAGCTTCGCTGGCGCAGAAAATTCATGTCGAAGTGGAGGTCCGATTCGAGGGGCAGCGTCATGCGCCCGAGCGCGAGTTCGCAGCGCGTGATCGTGTCCTCGGTCCAGACGCGCGTTTCCGGACCCGTGTGAGCGCTGAAGAAAGGGTAGCCGCGGCGGCGGGCAAAGGCTTCGAGTTGGCGGGAAGTAAGAGCGACCCCGTTCACTTCATGGAAGCTGTCGGTGAAGAAGGCGACCCGGGGCGCCGGTTGGCTCATAGAACCAATTCTTGCACTGGAGCGGCGAACTGCCGCAAGGCGAGGCGCATGGGAGGGGCCCCGGCGAGCCGGGCAAGGCTGGCGAAGGCGCTCACGATCGCAGGCTGGCCGCCCACGCTCCAGGAATCGGCAAGCGACTCCACCTTCCCCGTGGCGCGGCGGAAGAAGACGCGATCGGTCCACTGAATCCAGCCGTGGGTGTGTTCGCTGTTGTCGCGCATCACGTCGGCGACGGCGTGGATGACGCGCACAGTGAGCGGTTCACGGTACTGTGGCATGACGAGAACGTGGCTGTAACCGTATTCGCGGACCTCCTCCACGAATTCACCGAACGTTGACGCATTCGTGAGATTGACGAGCGCGTTCGGCTCGGTGGTGTGCCGGTCGCCGCCGGAGATGACGGGCAGATGGACGGAGCCGGCGAGCGCGAGGTTGAGGCGGTTTTCGGTCCAGGGGCGCAGCCCGTTGAGTTCAATGGCGTGGAGCCAGGGGCGGAAACGCCGCGTGAAATCGGCAGCCTGGCGGCAGTGGGCGGTGTGGCCGATGCCCTTTTCATCCCAGCAGGGATGGTTGAAGATGATGAGCGTGTGGGGATCCTCCGCAAGCCAGTCCAGGAGCCCATCGAGCTGGGCGGGTGCGGGATTCCGCGTGAACCGGTTGAGCGCCTCCATCCGTTCAGCGGCGCGGCGGGGCGGCAGGTTGTGGACGCCGAGGTGGAAGAAGGTGTTGCCGAAAGGCACGGTCCATTCCACGGAAATGGGCGTTTCCCGGCCCTCTTCCAGGTTTCTCAACAGCAGCGGCGCTTCGATGTTGTCGTGATCGGACAACGAGACCAGCGGCTGCAACTCGAGCTTTTCCTCAATCTGCGCGCGTTCGAGCGCGAGCGCCTCGCGGGGACCGAGCGGCGGGGTCCACCAAGCGCTGAAGTAGTCGATTTCACGGCCGTGGATGCGCCGGTAGCGGCGTTCCTGCGCGGTGACGGCCTCGCGCAACAGCGGGACGGCGCGGCTGAAGCGCGGAATGAAGTCGAGGGTTTCGCGGGAATGGGAAGTATGCGAGTGCAGCGAGACGCCGGTGCGGTAAACCTTCCAGACGTCAGGGCGCTGCCACGCGAAGTGGACGCGGGATCGGGACGTGGCCTGCATCGGCCACGATCTTACGCGGCGCGTTTAACAGTTCCGTTTGCGTCCCGTGAATTTCGCAAAAAACATTTTGCGTCACTTCTGTTTGGAACCTCAAGCCCCGCAGCACTTCTTGAATTTCTTGCCGCTGCCGCAGGGACAGGGGTCGTTGCGCCCGGTTTTTTCGGCGCGGACGGGGGCGTCGTGGTGGACGGGCGGCTTCTCGGGGACATCTTCTTCTTCATCGGGAAAGAAGACGGGGCGGAAGCCGAGGCTTTCGAGGCGGAAGTCGAGAGCGAAGGCGACGGCCTCGGACTCTTCTTCCGTCATGCCGCCGGCTTTTTCCTCGATGCGGTCGAAGAGTTTCGAAACGCTCTTGGGCGTGATGGGCGCATCGACGCTGAGGGCATAGCTCACCAGCGCTTCCTCGCGGAAGGAGGGGTGGTCGAACAGGGGAACGAGTTCGAGGGCGAGTTGCGGCAGCGGAATGGCGCCGACGCCCTGGATGGCCTGCAGTTGGATGTCCTCATCCTCGTGCCGCAGATTGGCGGCGAAGTATTTCTGGTAGCGGGCGTCGAGAGAGGCGCGCATGGCTTCGAGCGCCGCGGGACGAGTGGCTTCGTGGTCGTAAAAGGTGAGCAGGACGGGCTGAAGCTCCGTGTCCGAAGCCTGGGGCGCGAGGGCGATAAGGGCGCCCGCGCGAACCTCGACGGGTGCGGACTGGTTCGTGGCGGCGGCGGTGAGATGAGGCCGGATCGAGGGGTCGCTGGCGCACGCTCCGAGCGCGCGGAACGCCTCGGCGCGAACCTCGGGGCTTTCGTCATTCAGAGCCCGGGCAAGCAGGCCGTCGCGGACTTCATCGCCGTAGTCCTCATCGGCGAAACTGCGCGCGGCGGCGGCGCGATATTCGGCCGAATCGCAACTCAGATAGGGCAGCACTTCCTCGGGGGGGAGCACTTCGAGCGGCGGCGCGGCCGTGGCCGGATAGAGTTCGAAGATGTCGAAGGGCGGCAGGTCGCGGGCGGCGGGGGCCGCCTCGATCGTCGCGAGACAATCCTCGAGCGCCTTGCGATCGGACTGGGCGCCTGGCGGCAGCGCGGCCAGGGCGGCTTCCACGTCGGGCTTCAGGGCCGGGTCGGCGAGCAGGCCGATGGAAAGGCCGCCTTCATAGGGATCGCGGGCAAGCGTATCGCGCATGATGGCGCGGACACGCTCATCGGACACGCCCATGGCGGCAATCAGGAAGACGATGTCGGCGGCATCCTCGGGCGCCATGGCGGCGTGGCAGGCGAGGACATCGTCGAGCGCCGCGGGGCCGAGCGCGGCGAAGGCTTCGACGAGTTCATCGGCGATGTCGGAGGGATTGCCGCGCAGCAGATGGATGAAATAGCGCGTGGCCGCGGGCGTGCCGAGGGCGCGGTAGAGGTCGAAGCAGGACTCGGTGAGGTCGGCGATGCGCTCCGAATCCTCCGCATAGGCGAATTCATCGAGCGCGGCGAGCGTGTCCTTGGGCGACTCGATCAGGGCGCGAATGAGGCGCTGGTCGAGGCCGATACGGCCTTGGGCGGCGGCGCGCAGCAGTTCGCCGGGCGTCGCCGAGTGGAGAGTGGAGGGAAGAATCATGGGCTGGCGCTCCCGGGCGCCGATTGGGGAGATGGGCGCCCGGAGCGTGGCGGCTCCGGGCGCGGATGGGTTATTCAGCCGGCGTTTCTGGCGCTTCGGCGGCGGCTTCGGCAGCCGCTTCGGCGGCGGGCTCGGGTTCGCCGCCCTCGCGGGTGACGATGAGCTTCACCTGGACCGTAACCTCGCGATGGAGCTTCACCGGGACCTTGTGTTCGCCAAGAGTCTTGATGGGCGCATCGAGGGTGATCTTGCGGCGGTCGATGGTGTAGCCGGCCTTATCGAGCAGGGCGGCGATGTCGGAGCTGGTGACGCTGCCGAAAAGCTGGTCGTGTTCGCCGGCCTTCTGTTCGGTGGTGAGGGTGACACCGGCGAGCAGCTTGCCGAGTTCCTCGGCGGCGCCCTTCTCCTTCGCCTCGCGGCGGAGGGCGGCCTGGCGTTCCTGCTCGACGATCTTCTTGTTGGCCTCGGTGGCAGGTACCGCGAGGCGGCGGGGCAGGAGGAAATTACGGGCGTAGCCGTCGGCGACCTTGACGAGGTCGCCGCGGCTGCCGAGTTTGTCGATATCGTCGCGTAGAATGACTTCCATGCTGGGGCTCCTGGATTACGCGCTGGCGGCGAAGGGCAGCAGCGCGATGTTGCGGGCCTGCTTCACCGCTTCGGCGAGCATGCGCTGATGGGCGGCGCAAACGCCGGTGATGCGGCGGGGCATGATTTTGCCCTTTTCCGAGATGAAGGGCGTCAGCATGCGGACGTCCTTGTAGTTGATGTCGTCGATTTTCTCGACGCAGAAGCGGCAGACCTTGCGGCGGCGGAAGAACTGCTTCCGGCCGGTTGCGATGGCCTTGTCGGTGCCGGTGGGCCTCTGCGAAGCGGCGATGGGGCGGCCCCCACGTTGTTCAGCCATGTGCTTGTCTCCTTATTCCTGATTGGCGCTTTCGGCGGCGGCCGGCTCGGCGGCTTCGGGTTCGGCCGGAGCGGGAGCTCCGGGCGTTGGCGCGCCCGGCATGGGCCCGCCCGGGGACGGAGCGCCGGGAGCGGGCGCGGCGGGAGCCGCGGCCGAGGTAGGCGCCGGACGCCGCTTGGCGCGCTTTTCACGCGCTTTGCGCCGCTTTTCGATCTTTTTCATGCGCTCGTCGACGCGCACGGTGATGAACTTCATCACGAATTCGGTCACGCGCATGCGCCGTTCGAGTTCCTTGGCCACGGTGGCGCCGGCCGAGAACTGAATCAGGACGTAATAGCCCTCGTTCAGCTTCTCCACCAGATAGGCGAGCCGGCGCACGCCCCACTTTTCCACTTTGTCCACCGTGCCGCCATCGGCGGTGATGACGCCGGAGAGCTGTTCGATGAAGGCATCGATTTCCTCCTCCGGAGTATCGGGGCGGACGATGAAGAGTTCTTCGTAGATCCTCATTCTTCCTCTCGTTTCGTACCGGGGGCGCGACGGTTGTGAGCCGTCATGGCCTTAGCGACGCCCTCGGCGATGATGGATTCCACGGCATCGGCGGCATCGCCGAGCAGCGGGTCCAGTTCCTGTTTTTGCGCGCTCTTCAAGGGAGCGAGCACGAACTTCGCGCTATCCCGGACCGGATGTCCGGGATCAATGCCCAGGCGGAGCCTGGGAAAATCCATGGTCCCGAGGCAGCGGATGACATCCTCGACGCCGCGATGGCCGCCGGCGGAGCCCCGCTCCCGGATTCTCAACGAGCCCCACGGCAGATCCAGATCGTCGTAGACCAGAATCACGCCGCCGGGCGTTAACTCGTACTTTTCGGCCAGCCCTTTGACCGACTGGCCGCTCAAATTCATGAAGGTCTGCGGCTGCGCCAGCAGCACCTTCTCCCCGGCGATGACAGCCTGTCCCACCAGGGCGCGGCATTCAAACCGCGAAAGCCGCGCTGAATACCTCTCCGCCAACCGGGCCACGGTGAGGAAGCCCAGGTTGTGCGGCGTCATCTCATACTCCGGTCCGGGATTGCCAAGCCCCGCGACCAGATACCTGAACTCGCCCATGGCCGCGCCCGCCGGACGGGGTTACTTCTTCTTCGCGGCCGGCTCGGGGGCAGGGGCGACGGCGGCGGCGGCAGGTTCGGCCTCGCCCTCGGCCTCGCTGGCGGAACCGCGGACCGCGATCACGTGAGACAGCACCATCTCCGGCCGGCTCACCAGCGTCATGCTGCCGCTGATCGGCACGTCGGAGGCGCGCAGGCCATCGCCGAGCATCATTTCCGTGATGTCCAACGTGAAGAATTCAGGGATATCGTCCGGCAAACATTCGATTTCCACTTCACGATTCACGACCTGGAACAAGCCGCCCTGCTGCTTCACGCCGCGCGCCTCGCCGGTGGTGTGGACCGGGACCTTCACGACCAGGCGCTTGCTCATGTCGACGCGCATCATGTCGATGTGGAGCAGGTTGCCTTTGACAGGGTCGTGCTGCCAGTCCACAACCAGGACAGGCGCCTTTGTCTGGCCGGGGATCTCGAGATCGAAGATGGTGTTATGACCCGAAGCGGAGAACAAGATTTTGTTGATCTCCTTCGGGCTGACGGTAACGGCGATGGGGTCGCCACCGGCGCCGTAGACGACGGCCGGGATTTTGTGCTCAACCCGCAGCCGCCGGGCTTCGTTCTTGCCTCGCGTGGCGCGGGGCTCGGCGGCGATGGTGATGTCCTTCCTCATGACTGGCTCCTAATCGATCACACAAACAGAGAACTGACGGAGGTTTCCTCGTGGATGCTCTGAATGGCGCGCGCCAAAAGGCGGGCCACCGAAAGCACGCGGATCTTGCCGCAGGCGAGGGCCTCGGGACGTAGGGGAATTGAATCGGAGAAGACGACCTCGGTGAGCCGGCTGGAGGCGATGCGCTCGACGGCGGGGCCGGAGAGCACCGCATGGGTGGCGCAGGCCGACACGGCGGTGGCGCCGGCGGCGAGCAGCGCTTCGCTGGCCTTCACCAGCGTGCCGGCGGTATCGATGAGGTCGTCGATAATCAAACACTCGTAGCCTTCGACGTCGCCGATGATGTGCATCACTTCGGCGACATTGGGCTGTTCACGGCGCTTGTCGATAATGGCGAGCGGCACTTCGAGGCGCTTGGCGAAGGCGCGGGCGCGCTCCACGCCGCCGGCGTCGGGGCTGATGACGATGGTGTTCGACAGGTCGCGGGCGCGAAAGTACTCGATCATCACCGGGGCGGCGAACAGGTGGTCCACCGGGATGTCGAAAAAGCCCTGAATTTGGGCGGCGTGCAGATCGAGCGAGAGGATGCGGTCGGCGCCGGCGCGTTCGATCATGCTGGCCACCACCTTGGCAGAGATGGGCACGCGCGGGCGGTCCTTGCGGTCCTGGCGGGCGTAGCCGAAGTAGGGCAGCACGGCGGTGATGCGATCGGCCGAGGCGCGCTTGAGGGCGTCGATCATTAGGATCAACTCGAGCAGGTTATGGGCGACAGGCGTGCAGGTAGGCTGGATGATGAAAACGTCGGACCCGCGGACGTTTTCGTCGATCTGGACGTAGATTTCGCCATCGGAGAACGAGCGGACGACCACCCCGCCGGAAGGCACCTGCAATTCGTTACAGATGGACTGCGACAGCGCCAGGTTGGCGTTGCCGGAGAGGACTTTCAGGCGTTCCGAACGTTTTTGATGGGGCGGGTTCGTGGCGGCCATTCTGATTCCTTCAAAGCAGTCTCTGCCAGGTGTTCGCGCAAATTCCTCAACCAGCCGGCGCGGTAGCGCGCACGGCTGACCAGATGTGTCGAGAAAACTTTGAGAGGTTCCGATCGAAACCGCGGAAGGGCTCCCTGAAGCTTGGACTGGTTTGGAAACACCCCGAAGAGTGCTGCCCCGCTGCCGGAGAGCCGTGCAACATGAGCCCCAGACCGTTCGAGTTTCCTCTGCCACCGCTCCAGCTCCGGATGAAGCCGGAAGACGGCATCCTCGAAGTCGTTTTCGGCGGCGCGCCAGTTACCCGGACGCCACACGAACGACTGCAAACTTCTCAGCTTAGATGAGTTTTCATCCAATGTCAACGCGCCGCGGCCGAGGGCGCGGTAGGCCTCCGGCGTGGAGACATGCAAGGGCGGAGCAAGGACCAGCACGGGCAGCGTGGGCAGGTCCGGCAATGGATAGAGTTCCTCGCCGCGGCCCAGGCCGAGCGCGGCGCCTCCATACAGGAAAAACGGCACATCGGAGCCCAAAGATGCGGCGATTTCAGTGAGTTCGGCGAGGGAAGCAGGCTTACCGGTGAGCACGGGCAAGGCCAGCAGGACCGCCGCGGCATCGCTCGATCCGCCCCCGAGCCCGCCGCCGGCCGGGATGCGCTTGTCGAGTTTCATCTCGAGTGAGCCGCGAACGCCGAAGCGCTCCGCGAAGGCGTGGGCGGCCCGCAGCACCAGGTTGTCCGGCAGGCGCAGGGGGTCGTCGAGGCCGATGCGCAGGCCGCGCCCCGGCGTGAAGCGGAATTCGAGGATGTCGTGCAGGCCGATGGTATGGAAGACGGTGCGCAGTTCGTGAAACCCGTCCGGTCGGCGGCCGAGCACCTTGAGCGAAAGGTTGATCTTGGCGTGGGCGCGGACTCGGGCGGTGCGGGGCGGCACGGGACTAATAATGAATCAGCGAGAACAGCTCCCGCCCGGCGAGCTTTTCCCGGCCGTTCAGGAAATCGAGTTCGATGACGAAGCCGAGGCCGATGACGCTGCCGCCGAGATTGTCGACAAGCTGCGCGACGGCCGCCGCCGTGCCGCCGGTGGCGAGCACGTCGTCGAGAATCAGCACGCGCTGGCCGGGCTGGATGGCGTCTTTATGCACTTCCAGCGAATCCGTGCCGTATTCGAGGGCGTATTCGACGCGCGCGGTTTCCGCGGGCAGCTTGCCGGGCTTGCGGACGGGCACGAAGCCCGCGCCGAGGGCGTAGGCGATGGCCGGCGCGAAAAAGAAGCCGCGGGCTTCGATGCCGACGACCACGTCGACGGGGGTGTTCTGGTATTGAGCGCGCAGGGCGTCGATCACCGCGCGCCAGCCGGCCGGATCCTTCAGCAGCGTGGTGATGTCATAGAAATTGATGCCCGGCTTGGGGAAGTCCGGCACTTCGCGGATGAGCTTTTTCAGGTCGTTCATGCGGGAAAAATGGTCAAAATTTGATGGAAAACCCCTCCGATTGTACCAGAGCGTGCTCGTTTTCCTCGACGCCGCGGACGCCGCTGAAGCGGGGGCCTTGATGCAGGTACCCGGCGAACTCAGCCAGTTGGGCGGGCGTGCCGCAGGCGACGGCCTCCACGCGCCCGTCATCGAGATTGCGGACGTAGCCCGTGAGGCCGAGTGCGGCGGCGCGCCGCTGCACGAAATCGCGGAAGCCCACTCCCTGCACGCGCCCGCGGACCAGATACCGGCGGGCGATGCGGCTTTGCCGTGTCATGGGACGCGGGTCGAGGCGAAGCGGATGCGAATGGTCTTTGTGCTGCTCAAGCCTTTGCTGTCGGTGACGGTGAGCTCGAACAGGTAGTCGCCGAAGATGCCCTGCAGTTGCACTCGAGTGGTGGGCGAGGTGGCCGTGATGATGGCGGCGCTGTTCTGGTTGTTGATGCCGATCTGGCGCCACTGGAAGGTGAGCGAATCGCCGTCGGGGTCGACCGAGCCCGAGGCGTCGAGGATCAGTTCGCGGTCCAGCGTCTCGAAGAACTCGGGGACGTTCGTGATGATGGTGGGCGGCCGGTTCGGCGGCGGCGGCGGCGCGGGGTCGTTCACCTTCACGAACAACGCGCGGGTGTCGGTGTTGCGGGGACCGCGCGCGGTAAGCGTGTAGGTGACGTCGGCCGCCGGGTTCACATCAAGGCTGCCGTTGGCGGCCACAGCGCCAATGCCCGAAATGGTGATTTCGGTGGCGCCAGTGGTTTGCCAGCTCAGGCGGACGGGATCGCCCGGCTTCGCCGATTCAGGCGGCGTGGCCGTGAAGCTGATGATGCGCGCGTTGCCCACCACCGTGACGGTGACGCTGGCCGTGGCTTCCCCGCCCGCGTTCTTCGCCACAAGAATGTAGGTCTTTGTGGCGGCCGGCGAGACGGGGGCGCTGCCTCGCAGGGTAGTGTCGCCGATGTCGGTGATGTTGACTTCGGTGGCGCCCTGCACCTCCCAACTCAGGCGTGAGCTTTCACCTTCGCCGATCTCCTGCGGCGAGGCGGTGAAGCTGAGAATGCGCGGCGCCGCGGGCGCGGTGACCGTGATGGTGGCCGTGGAGCTCACCGAGCCGTTGCGGTTCGTCGCCGTCAGGGTGTAGGTAGTGGTTTCGGTGGGGGAAACCGAGGCTGTGCCGGTGGGGTTCACGTTGCCGATGCCGGTGATCGAGACGGTTTCGGCGTTCTCGGTCTCCCACACCAGGTTCGAGGATTCGCCGGCGCGGATCGAGGTGGGCGCGGCGCGGAAGCTGATGATGCGAACCGTGGGCGTCGTGACGACCACGGTGACATTCTCGCTTACCTCGCTCACTTCATTGCGCGCCGTGAGGCGGTACGTCTTCGTTTCCGTGGGCCGCACTTCGCTGGCGCCGGCCTGCGGATTGACGCTGCCAAGATCGGTGATCTCCACCGTATCGGCGTTCAACACCTGCCAGGTGAGCGTGGACGCTCCGCCGGGCTGGATGGTGCCGGGCGTGGCGGTGAAGCGTTGGATGACGACGCGGGGCGTGGAGCGTGTAGTGACCGTAGTGCGCGCGATGGACATCGCGCCCTGATCGTCCTTCACCGTCAGGCGGAAGGAATAGGCGGCGCCTTCGGCCGCGGTGAACACGGCGCGTTCCGTATTGCGGCCGCTCAGCGTGACGGGCGGGCCGGAGACCTGGTCCCACTGGTGGGTGATGGGGTCGCCGTCGGGATCGTAGGAGCCCGAACCGTCGAGCGTCACCTGGCCCTGCTGTATGCCCAGCTGATCGGGACCGGCGTCGGCCACGGGCGCATCGTTGCCGGTGCGGACGCGGCGTGTCAGCATTTCAAAGCGGACGCGAGGGATGTCCACCGGAATCGGCTTATCGAATCCGAGGTACTCGCGCGGCTGCATGTAGTTGCCGAATTGCAGTCCGGCGACGAGGCGGCCGTAGGTCTTGCCCTGCGCCACCATCGTTTCGTTCCAGCCGCCTTCCAGCGTGAAAGCCACGCGCTCTGAGATCGGCTGAATCAGGCGCAGCGTGCCGCCGGGCTTGCTGCCGCCGCGGACGTTGAGCCAGCCGAGGTTGCCTTCGAGGGCGGTGTTGCCGAACAGCGTGACCGCGCCCGAACCCCCGGCCTGGTCCACGACGCGCAGGTATGACTCATCGACAATATTCCGGGAAATAAATGCCCGGTTGACCACCGCATTGTTGAGGAACGCTTTGGTTCCAAACACGCCCACGCGGCCGCGGCTGAAGATGTAATCAAGCGTGGCCGAGGCCTGGCCGAGGGTGCCGCCCGACTGCATTCCTTTCAGATCCACGTGCTTAAAGCTCGAGAACAGGCCCGCCTGGCCCCGGCGCGTGAAGCGGGAAACCAGACCGGCGTCGAACTGCGCTTCGGCGCGGTCGCGGAAATAGAAGTACTCGCCCTGGGCCTGCACCGCGAATTTCTCGCGGAAAGGGGCGAAGTAGCGGGCGCGGCCCTGGAAGGTGAGATTGCGGTCCTGGTCCGCGCCGAGATTCATGCCGAGAATGGCGAAGCGCGGCTCGCGGTTCTTGTCGATGGCGGCGTCCATGGCGCGGGCGATATCGTCCATGCCAGGAGGCTTGGGCTGATCGGCGAGGGCACGCTGCACGGCGGCTTCCACCGGCGGTTGAGCCGCCGCGGCGGTCTTCAGCCCGTCGAGTTCCTTGCGCAGCGCCGCGTTTTCGTCTTTCAGCCCGCCAAGCATGCGGGCGATATCGTCGAGGCGCTTGAGAATGTCGTTCAGCGTTTGAGAATAATCGGGGCAGTGCTGCTGCAGGGTCTTGATGGCGTCGGCGATGCCGCCCGCTCCGATCACTCTTCCCTGCCCGTCGACCACAGTGATGCCGACACGGCGGTTCATGAAGCGGCCTTCGCGGGAAGCATTCTCCACTTTGGGCGCGCTTTTGCCGCGGGAAACCAGTTCGACTTGCGATTCACGGACCTTGTATTTGATGAGAAACGCGCGCACGGCCTCGGCCCGGCGCTGGCCCAATTTCTGGTTATAATCGGCCGATCCGATGGAATCCGTGTGGCCGTCGAGGCGGACTTTGAATTCCGCATTGGCGCTGAGCAGATCCGCCAGGCGCAACAGGCTGGGGAAGCCGTCGCTCAGTATGGCGGAATTGAATTCGAAGTTGATCTCCTCCCAGTCGTCCTTGGACGCCTGTGTGTTCAGGCCCTGCGCGGGCAGCAGCAAACAAAGGGTGAGGAGGGCCGAGACGGCCTTGGCGATGGTGGATTTCACTGAGTGCCTCCTTCCGGCAAGCAATTGATCTTGCAAGGACATACAGATGATTCAGACCGTCTCTCAGTATAGCGGAAGACCGGGCCGGTTAAAACACTTTTGTTCTTTTATGAACTCACCACGTTTTAGTGGTGTCTCATTGAGGATCCGGATGAAGTCCGGGACGGCTCGAAGAATGTGGACGAATCCCGCGCCCGATGACGACCGGAGGGAACAAGCGGAACCGGGAACTCGAGTGGGCAAACGAAGTGTCAGCCCGACAGGACTCGAATAGCTTGGGGCGGTAAGTGGACTGCTGCTGGCGTCCTTAAATGGCATTTTGCGGTTCGACTGTCCTGAGTCATGCTTCCAAGGTCCGGAAATCGATTCCCGCCATTTAGGAGGAACTAGAAATACGAAGCCGCCAGGCGCTGAATTGGTTGGCACATTTTGGCTGATGTTGGGGGATGCGGAAGCGCGGTACTGGCCGCAGCGTTTCCGAATGCCGGCATCGGTCTGTTGGGGGTTTCGCTGGCCTTCCGACTCGCGGTCATGACCATGGCCTAAGCCATCGGGCCCATTTCAGGCTGTCATTCGAACCCGGCGAGGAGCCTGGGCGTAGCGGTGTATTAGGGCGGCGCGGCGCTAACCTAGTTGAGGGTCTTCCTGGCGGCTCCGCTGGTCGGGGCGATCCTGGGGGCGACGGTTTGGAACGGGGATCAGCGAGGCTGAAGAGGAAAAGTAGCGGGTAGGGACATCGACAGGCCTCGCCGCGTCACGATGTGGGCGCAACAAGTGCAATCCACACCCAATACGCCTATAATTATTTTTTATGAATGACAGCTCTTGCATTTCCGTAGCTTCTACGCTAGTCTAAGCAACATGAGGTTGACCGCCAGCGCGAATGCCCCCGGCACTGTGGCTGTGCGTGTCTTCCACAGCGCCTTCGCGGGCGTAGTAGGCATTATCAGCATTGGGGTACTTGTACCCAGTTCCGCCTGATGGGCCTACCCGGATAAAAGAGTTTCAAGGCCACCAGGCGGACAAAGTTCCGAGGGTGGCCTTTTTTAGTGGAATTTGTGGGTTGAATCCAATCTTGGAGAGGATTTCGAATCGATGTCGAATCTGATGAGTGGCGCGCGGATCCTGGTGGAATGTCTGGTGCGCGAGAACGTGGACTGTATTTTTGGTTATCCGGGCGGGGTGACGCTGCCGTTGTACGACGTGCTGTACGACCACCCGATCCGGCATGTGCTGGTGAGACACGAGGAGAACGCGGCGTTCGCGGCCTCGGGCTATGCTCATGCGACGGGCAAGGCTGGGGTGTGCTGCGCGACGTCCGGTCCGGGGGCTACGAACCTGACGACGGGGCTGGTGGATGCCATGATGGACTCGATTCCGGTGGTGGCCATCACGGGTCAGGTGACGTCGAAGCTGATCGGCTCGGATGCGTTCCAGGAAGCGGACACGTTCGGGATCACGCGTTCCTGCACGAAGCACAATTTCCTCGTGAAAGACATCAACGAGCTGGCGCAGACGGTGCACGAGGCGTTCTACATCGCCACGACGGGCCGCCCTGGGCCGGTGCTGGTGGACATCACGAAGGACGTGCTGCAAGGGCAGGCGCATTACACGCCGGTGCATGAGATCCATTTGCCCGGCTACAAGCTGGTGACCGAAGGCCACGCAGGACAGATCCGGCGCGCGGCGCAGATGATGTGGGAAGCGCGGCGGCCTTATGTTTACGCCGGCGGGGGCATCGTCGCGGCGGGCGCCAGCGCGGAACTGCAGGATCTGGTGGAGACTCTGGACGTGCCCACCGTGTGCACGCTGATGGGGCTGGGCGGGCTGCCGTCGTCACATCCGAATTTCGTTTCGATGCCAGGGATGCATGGATCGTACGCGGCCAATATGGGGATGTACGAATGCGACCTGCTGATTGCGCTGGGCGTGCGGTTTGACGACCGGGTGACGGGGAGGCTGGCGGCGTTCGCACCGCATGCGAAGGTGATCCACGTGGACATCGACCCGGCGGAGATCGGCAAGAACCGGGCGGCGGATCTGCCGATTGTGGGGGATGTGAAGAAGGTGCTGACAAAACTGAACAAGCACCTGAAGGAGTTCGCGCCAACGATGCGCGAGGCTCGCGCCGCGGACCGGGCTGAATGGTGGGATGTGGTCCGGAATTGGAAGCGGGAACACCCGTTGCAGCCGGTGTTTTCGGCGACGGAGATCAAGCCGCAGCACCTGATGCATGAGATCGACAAGCTGTCGGGCGGGCGCGCGATTGTGACGTCGGACGTGGGTCAGCACCAGATGTGGGCGGCGCAGTTCATCCGGTTCGACGAGCCGCGGCTGTGGGTGAATTCGGGCGGCCTGGGGTCGATGGGCTATGGTTTGCCCTCGGCGATTGGCGCGCAGATGGCGTGTCCGGACAAAACGGTGTTTGCGATTGTGGGCGATGGCGGGTTCCAGATGTCGCTGCCAGAACTGGCCACGCTGGTGAACTACGGGCTCAATGTGAAAGTGATCATCATGAACAACGGCTACCTCGGCATGGTGAGGCAGTGGCAGGAGCTGTTTTACAACAACCGGATGTCGTCGGTGGAGCTGAGCGCGTTTCCGAACATCGAACTGCTGGGCGCGGCGTATGGGATCAAGGGGCGGATCGTACACACGCCGGCGGAGCTGCAGACGGCGCTGAAGGAGTGCATAGAAGAGAACGGCCCGTACCTGATGGACGTGCACGTGTCGCAATACGAGAACGTGTACCCGATGGTGCCGGCCGGCGGCGCGATCAACGAGATGGTGCTAGCGCAACCGCAGCCGGTGGCGGTGCCGAAATAAGGAGTTTGGTGAGCTATGTTAGTCACACTATCGATATTGCTGGAGAACAAGCCGGGAGCGTTGATGCGCGTGACCGGGCTGCTGAGCCAGCGCGGCTACAACATCGAATCGCTGACGGTGGCGCGGACGCTGGATCCGACGCTGTCGCGGATGACGATTGTGGTGGACGTGGAGACGCGGCTGCGTCCGCACCTGATGAAGCAGATGAACCGCCTGATCAATTGTCTGCAGGCGAACGATTTGACCGAAGGGCCGAACGTGGTGCGCGAGCTGGTGCTGCTGCGGATGCGGACGGCGCAGGAGAACCGTACGTCGATTCTGAAAGAGGCCGAGATCTTCGGCGCGCGCGTGGTGGATTCCTCGGTGGAGGGCTTCGCGCTGGAGGCCACCGGCGACGGCGAGAAGCTGGATGAGTTTGTCGCCGTGATGGCGACCTATGGAGATATCGAGGTCACGCGTTCCGGCGCGGTGGCCGTTTCATTGGAACCGAAGAAGCTGCGGCTGTCGCCCCCGATTCCGAAGAGTCAGGGTGAGCCGGCCGCGACGCACAAATAAGAATGGAGTACCCGATTCAGCATGGCTAAACGCTATTACGAACAGGACGGCAGCCTGGCCGCATTGAGCGGCAAGACGGTGGCCATTGTGGGCTACGGCAGCCAGGGGCATGCGCACGCCTTGAACCTGCGCGATTCCGGAGTGAGCGTGGTGGTGGGGCTGCCCGCCGCCTCGAAGAGCCGGGAGAAGGCGGCGTCGATGGGGTTGGAGGTCTTGAGCCCGGGCGAGGCGGCGGCGCGGGCCGATTTCATCATGATCCTGGTGCCTGACCATATTCAGGCGGAGCTGTATGAGACGGAGATCGCGCCGAATCTGAAACCGGGCAAGACGCTGATGTTCGCGCACGGCTTCAACGTGCATTTCGGCTTCATCAAGCCGCCGGAAGGCGTGGACGTTTCGATGGTGGCGCCGAAGGCTCCCGGGCATCGCGTGCGGGAGGTATTCACCGAGGGCCAGGGCGTGCCGGCGCTGGTGGCGGTACATCAGGATGCCTCGGGGAATGCGCTGCAGAACGCGCTGGCATATGCGCTGGGATTGGGCTCGCTGAAGGCGGGCGTGATTCAGACGACGTTCCGCGAGGAGACCGAGTCCGACCTGTTCGGCGAACAGGCCGTGTTGTGCGGCGGCGCCGCGGAGTTGATCCGTGCGGGATTCGAGACGCTGACCGAAGCGGGTTACGATCCCGAGATCGCGTATTTCGAGTGTCTGCACGAGTTAAAGCTGATCGTGGATCTGATTTACGAAGGCGGGCTGAGTTATATGCGCTATTCCGTTTCTGATACGGCGGAATATGGCGATTATACGCGGGGTCCGCGCGTGATTAACGAACAGACCCGGGCAGAAATGAAAAAGATTCTGGCCGAAGTGCAGAGCGGCGATTTCGCCAAAGCGTGGATGGAAGAAAACCGCGCGGGGCGGAAGAAGTTCCTGGCTATGCGGGCGGCGCAACAGAAGCAGCCGATCGAGACGGTGGGTGCGGAGTTGCGCGAGATGATGACGTTTCTCAAGAAAAAGAAAGTAGATAGTTAATGAGGGAGGCGCGCGTCCTGATCAGGGCGCGCGCCTTCGCCGTTTGAGGTCAATTTGTTATGCGTATTGTGACATTCGACACCACCCTCCGGGACGGCACGCAAGGCGAATCCGTCTCATTCTCCCTGGAAGACAAACTGCTGATTGCCCAGAAGCTCGACGACCTGGGAATTGACTATATCGAGGGCGGCTGGCCGATGTCGAACCCGAAAGATAAGGAGTTCTTTGCGCGCGCCCGTGAACTGCAATTGAAGCATGCGAAACTGACGGCTTTCGGCGCGACGCGCTTCAAGAACAATCCGGTGGAGAAAGATGCGAATGTGCTCGCTTTGCTGGAGGCGGGCACACCGGCAATCAGTGTGTTCGGCAAGAGCTGGGATCTGCACGCCACGCGGGTGCTGGGCGTAACGGAAGATGAAAACCTGACGCTGATTGCGGACACCGTGCGCTTTATCAAGGAGCACGGCCGCGAGCTGATCTACGACGCGGAGCATTTCTTCGACGGGTACATCAACAACCCGGACTATGCGCTGCGGACGCTGGAGGCGGCGGCGCGCGCGGGCGCGGATGCGCTGGTGCTCTGCGACACGAACGGCGGGACGGTGACGGGGCGCCTGACCGAAATCGTGGCCGACGTGCGGCGGCGATTCGATGGGGTGATCGGGATTCATTGCCATGACGATTCGCACCTCGCCGTGGCGAATACGATCGCAGCGGTGGAACAAGGCTGCACGCATGTGCAAGGCACGTTTAACGGCTATGGCGAGCGCTGCGGCAACGCAAACCTGTCGAGCGTGCTTCCGATTCTCGAGGTGAAGCTGGGGCACACCACGGTTGGACCGGAGAAGCTCGGGAGCCTGAGCGCGGTGTCGCACTACATCGCGGAGCTGGCCAATCTGCCGCTGCCTGCGAACACACCGTTCGTGGGGCGCTCGGCGTTTGCGCACAAGGGCGGCGTGCACGTGTCGGCGGTGCTGAAGGATTCGGCGACGTACGAGCACATGAATCCGGCGCTGGTGGGCAACCGGCAGCGGGTGCTGCTATCGGATTTATCGGGGCGCGGCAATATCCTCTACAAGCTGAAGCAGCACGGACTGGAAGACAAGATTGATGACGCCGCGCGCCGCGAGTTGCTGGACCGCATCAAGCACATGGAGTACCAGGGCTACGAGTTGGAGGCGGCCGAAGGGACGTTTGAACTGATTGTGCGCGAGGCGCTGCAGCCGGGCTTGAACCTGTTTGAAGTGGTGAGTTTCGAGGTGTCGACGCGGATGATCGGCAACCGGGACTCAGTGAGTTCGGCGACGGTGATCCTGCGGGTGGAGGATGCGATCCATTCGGCGACCGCGACCGGGCACGGGCCGATGAACGCGCTGGACGTCTGCTTGCGGCAATGCCTGAGCACGGTGTACCCGGCAATCCGTGATGTGCGGCTGACCGACTACAAGGTGCGCGTGCTGGATACGAAGAAAGGGACGGCGGCGAAGGTGCGCGTGCTGGTGGAGTGGAGCGACCACCGCCGGTCCTGGTCCACGGTGGGAGTTTCGGATAATGTGATCGAGGCGAGCTGGCAGGCGCTGTGCGATGCCCTGCGGCTTGAGCTGATGCGTCTCGCCGATAAGAATTCGTCGATCGAGAAGGCGGTAGAAGATTACTGCTGGGGTGTCTAATCCGGAAGCGCGAGGGGCTGCATATTGGCGGAACAGCCGGTCGGTTTTTCCCTGTTTGGCTGGGATCCAATGTTAATGTAGAGGCAGGCCGAGATGGATTCCCCGCAAATCGAAGCTGCCCGCATTCTCGTCGTGGATGACGACGCCGGTGTGCGCCAGGTTTTACGCAGCATGCTGCTCCCGGCCGGCTATGAGGTGGAGATCGCATGCAATGGCCGGGAAGCCATTCAGCTTCTTCAGACGAGCAGGTTCGATTTGGTGATTACCGACCTGGTGATGCCGGAGCAGGAAGGCATCGAGACCATCAAGTTGTTGCGCCGGGACTTTCCGTCGGTGAAGATTATCGCCATTTCGGGCGCATTTGGCGGGGATTATCTTCGCATCGCTGGGTTCCTGGGAGCGCATCGCACCATGGCGAAACCCGTCCGCATGGAGACGGTGATCCGAGTGGTGGAGGAGACGCTGCGCAGCACAGAGGACCCGCCACACGCCGAAGGGCTGGAAGAGTTCTAGGCGTTCACGACGCGGCGCCGGAAGCGGCCGAGAATGGATGAGCCACCCTGGCGCATCCTGCGGCTTTCACTCATCTGCTCGCGCGCACGCTCGATGACCGGGGCCAACGGTTCGCGGGAGGCCTCTGCTGCGCCCCAGTGACACATGAGCGGTACCGACGACAAGGCGCGCAACTGGAAATCCCAAAGCAACTCGGCGAGCAACCGGGTCCGGCCCGCCTGTTCGCCGGCCGAAAGATTGGGCAGCAGCAGGAGAATCTCGTCGTTACTGAAGCGGCAGAGCAGGTTGCTGGATCCCGCGAGGGTTCCGAGGGTTGTGCAGAGTGACTTGACCGCCTCTTCACACCGTTCCTCGCCATAATCGGCCAGTTGACGGTCCAGATCGGCGATGGCGATGCATGCCACAAAGCCCGTGAAGGGCTGAGGGCTGGCCAGCAGCGAACGCAGGACATCAGCCTCCTGCCAACCGGCGGGGAGCTGCAGTTGGGGGTGAGCATCTTCCCTGAACGCTGGCGTGATAGCGACGGGCAGTTCCACCACGTTGTCGCGTGGCACGACTGGATCGACTCTCCAGGCCGGAGCAGCGGGCGCGGGCTCAATGAGCTTGGGCGAATCCTCCAGCGCGGCGACGGCGCGTTGCGGTTCCTCGACTGGGCCGGCCGAATCGGGTTCCCGGATGGAAGCGAAGATCTCTTCAAGCCCGGCGGGAGTCTGCTCAACCAGTTCCGGCACTGCGACGATCTCCTGAGTGGCGGCGGGCGCTTCGGCCTCCGCCACGGGAGCGGGTTCCTCGTGCAGAACGCGAATCCGGACGATCGGTTCTTCGATCTCCTGCTCCTGAGCAGCCGCCGCTTCGAGCGATTCATGCTCGGCAGGCTGCGTCAACGCAGATTCCAGACCAATCTCAGACGCGGGTATCACCAGACCGGACGGCTGAATGCTTGGATCCGGAATCGCCACGATCCCCGCCAGGGCGGACCGGACCGGGCTTTGCGTGGAAACGGCCAGACGGCCTTGGGCGACTGGGGCCAGTTCCCTGCTCCCCATCCAACGCGGGAACACCGGCGCCCCGGCCTCGACTGCCACCGCCGCAACCGGCAAGGCCTTAATCACGAACGCACCGGCCATCGGCAGACAGGGCGCCAATCCAACCAAATCGCATTCCGCAAGGGTGTGAGCCCCAACAGGCGTCGCAAACCAGGTCGCGGCGAACTGAGGTTCCGATGCACCGGCAAAAGGCATGGCCAACCCGGAGTCCATCCGCGCGCGCGATCCCACGCTGGCAGGCATTGCCGGTGACAGAGGCAGGACGCCAGCCTCCACGGCAGCCGGCTCGGGGAAGCTCAGCTCGGACGCCACAGCCGGCCGCTGGGCAGCAAGCGATTCCGCCACCGGCACCGTCGAGATCGGATGCATCCTGACCGGCGGAGAAATGCCTGCCGGTGGCGCAGCCGCGAGCGGAAGAATTTCTGCTTCAGAGGGAATCGCTTCCGACTCGAAGGCCGCAGGTCCGGCCGGAGTTTGCGGCGGTGCTGGAGCCGCCTCGGCAAATTCCACTTCGTCCGGCGGTTCGGTCTGCCGGGATTCCGGCGCAGCAGCCGGAATTGTTACGGGTGCGGCGCCGGCTGCGGGCGGGTCAGTCAACTCCACCGCGAAAGCCGCCGGCTTCGCCACGGGCGTGAATTCAACAACCGGCGCAGACTGGGCCATCGCGGGCGAAACCTTTTCCCGCACCAACGGTTCAACCTCTGCCGCAGGCTTGAACGAAACGCTCTGGGCTTGTTCCGCCGCCGGCGCCAAGATTGGGGCCGCCGGCTCAGGAGCACGCTCACGCCGGGGACGCCGCCGGCCGCCCGGCGGCAGGTGTTCAAGTGTTTCCGGTGAAGCGGTGACCAGAGGACTGACGGCGGCCACCGGCTGATGCGCGGCATAGACTTTCCGCGCCAGAGCCCTTTCGGCCATACTTTCCCGGGCAACCTGCTCCGCAGGCTGGACAAAGCGCTGGTCCTGTCTCACCTGCAGTTCCAGGTTCGCTTCGCGGAGCCGCTCGTTGGATCCCTTCAGAAAATCGCAGATCAACGCGACGAACGCCGCTCCCAGGACGACGACAAGACTAACGAAGATCTGGAGTTCGGTTGCGCCCATAGCGAGGCCTACCAAAATTGTATGGTTCCGGCCGCGATATTGAAATGAGGGACTGCACCGAGATCGCGCGCCCCGCTTCCTCTGATGTTCGCTGGGAGAATGACCTGAGAAGTTCTACGTAGTTCCCCTTAGGTTGCTCAATAACGCCCCATCCAGCCGCGGCGTCGTGGCTGCTCACCGGGTCCGGAAGTGAGAGGGCGGCTCTGGTAGCCTGGGAAATCCACCTCGCTTTGTGCGAAGTCTACCGGGCGGTCCAGAACCATCTCGATGGTGGTTCCACGTTCGAGGACGGCATCGGGCCCGCGGGTGAGCAGGACGCCAACCAGTCCGGCTGTGGCTCCGGCGGCGGCGCCGATGCCTGCGCCAGTCATGCTGCGGCCCGCGATCGCGCCTACGGTTGTGCCCCATCCCGCGGCCTCAGCCACGCGGACTGCATCGTCAGCTTTGTTGCTATCACCTTTGATGACGCCTTCGTCCTTGTCGACGCGCTCGGAGTTGGTGCCATCGAGTTTATCCAAGGTGCCGCGGAAATCACGGGTCACACCGTTCGGCAACGTTAGTGCATCAAAGCGGACAAACAGCTCCGACCGGCCCTTGACTCGGCCCGCTCGCTTCACGCTGGTGATGGTGCCCGCGACGTAACTGCCTGGGGGGATGACGATGGTTCCGTCGATCACCACCGGGAAGGCGGTTTCGAGGTAGACACGGTCACCGGGGGCGGCCGACCGAGTGCTGACCGAGTTGATCAGGTTGAGCGGAATGCGGGTGCCAGCGTCGACACGGATCTGCTTTTGAGATTGTGGATCCTGCTGGGCCGGCGCGAGGGAACCGGAACAGAGCAGGGCGGCGGATAGGGCGATCAGCTTCACGGATTGGGCCTCCCTCAGTCTCTAGAGTACTCCCCTCCGGGTGGAGGACGGGCATCCTGCCGAATTAGACGCCCGCCCGGAACCGGCCGTTTACATCAAATTCCAAGAATACGGTGGTTGCGCGCGGCATCGGAAGCCGCCCCCGCGAAATCGTCAAAAGCTTTCTTGGGGACGTCGATCAGGTGGGAGGCGATGAAGGGCGCGCCTTCGGCAGCGCCTTGGGCGCTGTCCTTGTAGCAGCATTCCCATTCGAGCACGGCCCAGGAGTTGTAGCCCGCCGCGGTCAGCCGGGTGAAGACCTGTTTGAAATCCACCTGCCCGTCGCCGAGAGAGCGGAAGCGGCCCGGACGCTGCTGCCAGCCGAGATAGCCGCCATAGACGCCGGCCTTGGCCGAGGGACGGAACTCGGCGTCCTTGACGTGGAAGGCCTTGATGCGGTCGCCGTAAACGTCGATGAAGCCGACATGGTCGAGGCACTGGAGAATAAAGTGCGAGGGATCGTAGTTGATGGCGCAGCGGGGGTGGTTGCCCATGGCTTCGAGGAACATCTCGAAGGTGGCGCCGTCATAAAGGTCTTCGCCGGGATGGAGTTCATAGGCAAGATCGACGCCATATTGTTCGGCTGTGTCGAAGATGGGTTTCCAGCGCGCGGCGAGTTCCTTGAAGCCTTCCTCGACGAGGCCGGCGGGGCGCTGGGGCCAGGGGTAGATGAAGGGCCAAAGCAGGGCGCCGCTGAAAGTGGGCGAGACAGTGAGGCCGAGATTGGCCGATGCCTGAATGACGTACTTCATCTGCTGAACCGCCCATTCGGTACGGGCCTTGGGGTCGGTGTGGAGTTCAGCCGGGGCGAAGACGTTGAACATCTCGTCGTAGGCAGGGTGAACAGCGACGAGTTGGCCGAACAGGTGGCTGGCGAGTTCGGTGATGGCGAGACCGTTGGTCTGGCCCTTGAGTTCGTCGCAGTAGGTCTTGGACTCAGCGGCCTTTTTCACGTCCATGACGCGGCCGTCAAATGCGGGCAACTGCACGCCGAGATAGCCGAGGCTTTTGGCCCAGGCGGTGATGTTGGGCAGGTTGTTGAAGGGTGGTTCGTCGCCCATGAACTGCGCAAGAAAGATTGCCGGTCCTTTGATCTGAGACATCGAGGTTCCTCTCTGTGGTGATGCGGCGCGGCGAAAGTGGCCGCGCGGGTCTTCCAATGAAATCCTATGCCAAATGAGGGCCGGAAGGCATCTTTCGCTGGGAACTTGACGAAGCGGCGGCGCGGTTGCTACAGTCTAAGTGCGGGGTGGAGCAGTCTGGTAGCTCGTTGGGCTCATAACCCAAAGGTCGAAGGTTCAAATCCTTCCCCCGCAACCAACACTCTCCCGCAAGTCCCGCCTGATCAACAATTTCCAGAGACAGCAAAAAGAAGGCGCAGCGAATGAAGGGCGAAGCTTCTACCAAGGCTTCTACCAAACGGTTTCGGATTCGGTCCAGTTGCGGCCGGCGATGTGCCCGGAGGCGGTTTCACCAAACCCAATGTTCATGCGGGTTCCGTGACTTGGCAGGCTCGGCGTGAAGTCTTGTTGAGGGTGGACGTTTGGGCCGCAACCCCAACGAGCAGTGAGCCAACACTGAGAGTCTGCCGGCGGCGCGTAGAATCGCTGGTGCAATCCGGATTTTGCCGGCGCACACGTCAAACTGATCAAACTGATTCAGCGAAGTATCTCTGGCGGCTGACCGCATCGTTGAGTTGGGTGCGATCCTGGTTTTTCACTAAGGCGCCGATTCGCCTCACACGCCCGCATCGGGGCTGGAAGCAATCGCGGCGCGCTATCCCGGGTACCCGGTGATCGGGGTGCACATGGGAGGCGGAGAGGCTGTATCGCGAATCCCGCGAACTTGGCCTGAGGCGGCCGAACGTGCGTTACATTCTCAGCGCCTTCAGGGACAGGCACATCGAGGAGGCGCTGATCAGCTACCAATTGGCCGGGCCTCCGTTCTGCGAGAACCTCTACTGTGCCAATGGCGCTCCGTATGGCCGGGTGAGTTGGAACTTCGGAGGTTTCCGGGCGATGCTGGCGGGCCTGCGCGATAGCAACCGGCACTCCGACGCGCGGCTGTCGGGCGAATCCGGAACCATTCAGCGAAGCCGCGGTGCAGGGATACCTGGGCGGGAACTTCGCGCGCCTGATAGCCGATCAGAACGACCGACTGCTGTGGGTGCAACAGGCGGCGTCTGTATGAGCCTGGTGATCCTGGTCTTTTCGGCCGCAAAGCTCTCCACCATTTTTGCAGTACCCGGCGGGCCGTCAGGCGGCGCTCGGGCGGTCTCCACACTGCCCCGACTGTGGCCACCAAAGTGCAGCTCAGATACCGGCCAGTGTGGAAGCGGATGATCGGTCTGCCTGAAACCCTGGGTATTCCTGGGAAGTGAGGATCGGCTGAATGAAATGGTCTGCCAAGCTCGGCGAATTCGCTGGTGTGAGTGTATACGTGCATGTCACGTTCCTGCTCCTGATCATCTGGGTGGGCTTTGCACACTGGCAGGCAGAACAGAGTCTAAGGGCCGTTCTGTCGGGGATCCTATTCATTCTGGCGGTCTTTTTGTGCGTAGTTCTCCACGAGTTTGGGCATGCGCTGGCAGCGAAGCGCTTCGGCATCAGGACACGAGATATAACCCTGTTGCCGATCGGTGGAGTTGCCCGGCTGGAACGGATGCCCGAAGATCCCAGCCAGGAACTCTGGGTGACGCTGGCGGGTCCAGCGGTCAACGCCGTCATCGCGGGCGTGCTCTACGCCTTTTTGGTTCTTGTCGGAGCGCTGGCGCCGGTAGGAATCCATACTCTGACGACCGGGTCCTTTTGGGAGCGCCTCATGCTCTTCAACGTCATTCTGGTGGTCTTCAACATGATCCCGGCCTTTCCGATGGACGGGGGAAGAGTCTTGCGCGCGCTGCTTGCCATGCGGATGGATCATGCGCGCGCCACCGGGATCGCTGCCCGGTTTGGACAGAGCATCGCACTGCTTTTCGGAGTACTGGGACTGTTCGGCAACCCGTTTCTGATCCTTATCGCCGTGTTCGTGTGGCTCGGCGCAACCCAGGAAGCCGCAGTCTCTCGAACGAAATCCGCTTTGGGGGGCATTCGCCTGGCAGACGCCATGGTGACGGAGTTTCGCACTCTATCCCCTCGAGACCCGCTCGCCCGCGCGGTGGAATTTCTACTCTCAGGCAGTCAGAGGGACTTCCCCGTTGTGGATGCCGATTTGGTCGTCGGAATCTTGACTCACCCCGGCCTTCTCGCCGCCCTTGCCAAACAAGGGGAGGAGACCGCTGTGTCGGAGGTGATGGATCGCAACTTCGAGGCCGCCGACTCGGCAGAACTGATCGATGCCGTGCTCCAGCGCCTCCACAGCCGCACGTGCCGGACGGTCGCTGTCACGCAGCACGGACGGCTGATCGGCTTGATGACGGTGGATAATCTTGGCGAGTTCATCGGTGTTCAGGCCGCGCTGGGCACGGCCAGATCGACCCGCCAAAGGATCGCGGCATCGACGACGCGTTGACGGCGATAGCAGGGACCGCCGGGAGAAAGTCGCGGCGGGATGAATGGCAACAGAAAGAGGAGTTCACCACGGATGGCACGAAAGAACAATGTGAACCCAGACCGGTATAAGACAGCCGGACGTGAGCCCCAGGGTCAGTCCGTGTTCCAGGACGTGGAGCGGCAGAAGCTGGGGCGAGAACAGGCACGGCTCTCCCGGTCCGCGACGAGCCCCGTTCCGGGCTCCACAACGGAAGGAGAATTCGGCGGTCTCGAAGGCGCCGGAGGATCTGGGGGCAGACCTCCAGGCCACGGGCCCGCGCGGAAAGGTCTCCACGGCGCAAAAGATGGCCGGATCACGTCATGGCCTGAACTCGACACCTGCCACCCGGCCCGTCGCCGGGGCTTACGGCAAGCGAGAAGAATCGGCTGAGATCGTTGCGATCCGTAGAGAGTACGACGGCAACAAACAATCAACCCCGGCAAAGAAGAAATGCGCAGCCAGCAAAGCGAAGGGCGCCAGGCAAGTGTGATTCATCGAGGGCCACGCCGGCTCGGCCCTAGAATCCTCCAGGTTCGAGAGTAACCCCGGTCCCCATCTCCCGTAACCTGCGAGCTGGAGTGGGTCTCCGCTTGCAGGGTCATACAGTGTGTTGAAGGCAGTGAACGACGAACTGGCGACCGAACCGCAAACGGGTTTGAGCAGAAGCCAGAAGTATGCGGGATGGCCACGCTGGTGGCTTATCTGGATCGCCCTGTCCGGACTTCTGGTGAGCGGCGCAGTCGCCTTCATCTTCTACCAGGACCGATATGGACGGATGCTGGAGGAGGGCCTGCGGCAAGGTTCGTTCAATGACGGCGCGAGCATTTTCATGGACTCCGAAGTTCTTGTCGTAGGGGCTCGAGGTTCCGTGGCGGAAAGCGCCGGCCACCTGCGCCGGGCGGGGTACACAGAGTCGCGGGAGAATCCCGTGGGATGGTTTGAGCACCGGATTGACGCGGTCGTCATCCATCCCGCATCCGCTGGCAAGTCGACCGAGATCAAGTTCGCGGATGACAAGATCGCCCAAATCCTTACGTCGCCGGACAATACCGAACTCACCCAATTTCAGCTCGAACCCCAACTCCTGACTAGTGTCACGCTGCGGAATCGGGAGCGCCGCCGCCTGCTCAAATACTGCGAGATTCCGCAGTTCCTGATCGACGCGGTCGTTTCGGCCGAGGACAAGCGCTTCTTTAGCCACGGGGGCTATGACTTGTTGCGGATCGTCAAGTCGGCTCTAGTCAACCTGCGGGAAGGTCGGCCAGCCGAAGGAGCCTCCACGATCACGATGCAGTTGGTCCGCAGCCTCTGGCTCGCCCGGGAGAAGAGATGGAAGCGCAAGGAAGCCCAGTTCTTCATGGCCCTGCGGCTTGAACAGAAGCTATCGAAGACCGAAATCTTCGAATACTACGCCAACGAGGTCT
Organism: Bryobacteraceae bacterium; assembly: GCA_023384675.1. GTDB lineage: Bacteria > Acidobacteriota > Terriglobia > Bryobacterales > Bryobacteraceae > PNKE01. The sequence continues at coordinate 41,024 of JAHDVK010000024.1, forward strand.
ACCTCGGCGAACGTGGCACATACGCCATCCACGGTTTTGGCGAAGCCTCACGCGCCTACTTCGATAAGCCGGTTGGAGCGCTAACGATCTCCGAGGCGGCGGCTCTTGCGGGCGTGATCCAGCGGCCAAGTTACTACAACCCCATCCGCTTCCCGCAGCGGGTGCGCGAGCGGCGTGATCGGGTTCTCCACTTTATGCGTCTGAACGGCCACATCACGGAACAGGATTACGAGCGCGCAACTGCCGAGCCCTTGAATCTGTCGCCGGGCGCACAGGAATCCCCGGAGGCGCCATACTACGTTGACCTGATAAGAGCCGAGCTGAAGAGACACCTGGCCGGCGTCATTCCAGCGCGCACCGTCTATCAGGTCCACTCGACGCTTGACCCGCGGTTGCAGATCGCCGCGGAAGAGGCCGTGAGGAATGGGATGGTCAATGTCGACAAGTTGTTACCGAATTCCGGTACGATTGACCCGTATCCGCAGGTTGCTCTCGTGGCTCTGGATCCGCGGACGGGCGCCATCAAGGCGCTGGTCGGCGGCCGGGATTACAACGAAAGTCAATTGAACCATGCTCTTGCCTCTCGTCAGCCGGGCTCGGTCTTCAAGCCATTCGTGTATGCCGCCGCCCTGCGAACCGCGGAACAGCAGAGGGTGAACACGCTTACCACCGCCACCCTGCTGGACGACGTGCCGACGACGTTCTGGTTTAGAGAGCAGTCCTATGCGCCCTCAAACTACAAGCAGACGTTCCGCGGAGAGATCAGTGTGCGCGAAGCCTTGTCGAGGTCCGTGAACGTAGCGACGGTCCAGCTCGCGCAAAGGGTGGGCTACCGCGCGGTAGTGGCGCTGGCGCGCAGTGCAGGCTTCAGCGAAGACATTCAACCAACCCCCGCAGTCGCTTTGGGCGCCTATGAGAGTACTCCTCTTGAGGTTGCCGGGGCCTACACCGTCTTCGCGAATCAGGGGCTCTACGTCCAGCCGCACATGGTTTCACACGTACTCGGAGATGGCGGCGTGCTCATGTATGGCCACGAACCGATGACCCAACGGGCCCTCACTCCGCAGGTCGCGTACCTCATTGTGAACCTGCTTGAGGATGTACTCCGCAGCGGTACCGGCGCTGGCGTTCGAGCCCGCGGTTTCACTGCCCCTGCGGCTGGGAAAACGGGAACCTCGCGGGATGGTTGGTTCGCCGGCTTCACGTCTGACCTCGTCTGTGTGGTGTGGGTCGGCTTCGATGATCACCGCGACCTCAAACTCGAAGGCGCGAAGTCGGCCCTGCCCATCTGGACTGAGTTCATGAAGCAGGCCGTTTTGATCTTGGGGGCGCCTAAGCGGTTTAGACAGCCCCCCGGTATCGTGTCCGTAGAGATCGATCCACTATCCGGGCTGTTGGGCACGGCTCAATGCCCTATTGTGCGGTCAGAGGTGTTCATCGCCGGCAGCCAGCCCGTCGAGTTCTGCAACCGGCACGGCGAACCCATCGACAAGACGAGGGTAACGGCCACGCTGGCGGCGCAAGAGTAGCAAGCCCGCTGATGCGCGGGAATAGCCCTGCATCACGGGGAGCAACCTGCGATCGGCGGTGACCGTCGCTGGTCAAATGACCATTTATGGTTAAGCCCGCTCTACCGATCACTCTCCTGATGAGCCGTCAGGACAAGCCCCTGCAATCACCTGCCGCTCGCGATGAAACTCATTGTGAGGTGGCTCGCAATTTGCTAGCGGAAGGTGCAGGGATGAAGCGACTTCGAGACCTCCCCATCTGTGCCGGAAAAAGGCAGACGCCGCAAGGCGCTGGTCCGGACTCTTGGCTGGGATCTCGCAAGGAGTCAGGTCTCGCGGTTCGTCAATCCCAATCCCAACAAAGGACCTATCATGTTACACACAACAGCCGCCCCAGGCATTCAGAACATACGCATTCTCTCGGCGGATACGCTGACCGGCGACACGGTGGTGAACCGCCGAAATGAGGATCTCGGAAAAATCGAGCATCTGATGATCGACATCGAGAGTGGGCGCGTCATTTACGCGGTTCTCTCATGTGGAGGGTTCCTGGGTATGGGGGATAAACTTTTCGCAATCCCATGGAAGGCCCTGACGGTGGACATGCCGGAGAAGCGGTTCGTCCTGGATGTCGACAAGAAGAGACTGGAACAAGCTCCCGGTTTCGACAAGTCTGATTGGCCGGACATGGGTGACCGCACCTGGGGCACAGGCGTCTTCAAGTACTATGGCGCCGAGCCGTACTGAGGCTAACAACGCTGTCCAGCCGGCGGAGTTATCCGTCGGCTGGAAACTCCTCAAACGCCCTGACTCCAGCAGCCTGCTGGTCCGCTTAAGGCGATTCTCGAAGCCCGCCATGAGCAGGTCAGGCCTCGCTAGACCGGTTCTGGCGTGATCGGGTGACCCGTCTCCCGCTCCGAACCGGCGATGCGTCCATCTCCCGGGCGGGTCTCCTGAAGAGGATACCCGCCCGGTGCATTCCCCGGGTTGGCGGGGGGATTGCACAAGAGTTCGCCAGGAGGCCAAATGAAGAGGCTAAGAATAATGTTCCCGACTTTGGTATTGATTGGAGGCCTGTGCGTCGCCTCGGTCCCCGCATTTGCGACAGCCGCACTCGCCAAGAAAGAAAAATTGGCCTGTGCAGTTTGTCACACAAGCAAGGTCCCCAACAAAGATACCGCGGGCCTCAACGCGGTTGGCAAATGCTATGAGAAGGAGAAGTCAATGACCAACTGCGGCACGGCTGGAAAACTAGGCGCCGCCGCAACCGCGCAGAAGCCCATGCCCTCCGGAATGCCTGAATCCTGCAAGAACATGATGGCCAAGCACCATCAGATGATGGAAGGCATGAAGGCGATGGAGGCGGCGCTCGACCAGAAAGTTGCCGCGATGATCGCGGCGACCGGAGCGGCGAAAACCGAAGCCATGGCAGGCGTCATCACGGAACTCGTCTCCCAGCGGAAGCTGAGAGAGCGGAACATGATGACGATGCACTCGGTCATGGTGGAGCATATGGCATCTCACATGATGGACGGGAAACACGACGCCACGGATTGTCCGATGGTGACCTCGGCACGCCGTCAGGAATGAGCGGGGGGGCTAAAGACCGATCGATCATTCACACCTGGCGACCTCATTGCGCGCTACCGGCCCCCAGATGCCCAGCCGGCACTAGTTGATAGATGGACGGGCGCGGCCTGCGGGGCCATTGACCGTCGATGCGGGTCCGCGGGAATCGGTGCGGCGAACCATGCCGAAGTTGTTGTTCGAGTCCTGCGGGAACAACTCGGAGGCACGCGCACTCGCTTGAACGACGGTCAGCGACGCCGATTGGCCGCGAAGGCGAAGGGATCAGGGCGGACCATTCTGGCGTAAGTGGCCACCATCGTCACGCCGGAGACCCTGCTGTCCTAGCATCGTAAGCTGATCGCCCAGCAGCACAACGGGAGCTGCAAGCATCGAGGCCCTCGTCTTGCGACTGGCCCGGGAGAACCATGATTGTGGGGGCATCGGCGCCTTCAGCGAGCCTTGTCCAACCTTGGACACGAGATCGACCGCAGCACGATCGCCGTGATCCCGGAACGGCATGGACTTGAGCCAGCACCCGAGCGCAATCGAAAGACAGCGTGCAGGGAATTCCTGGCGCGTCATTGGGACATGATCGTGGCGGCGGACTTTTGCACCGTGGAGTTCTGGACGCCGGGTATTCGGGCCATATGGGAGGCTCGTGTGGACGATGGGTGCAACTCCACATCCTCGGCCGCCGTGTTCACATTTGACCAGACCGGAACGGGTATCACTGGTACTTTTGACTTGTGTATTGACGTGAGCAAGCAAGGACTGAGGTCCTGGCAATGCCGGGGTTGAAATGGAACGACAAAGAACATGGACGAAAGTTGTAATTCTGGCGGCGCTGCTTCTGACCGTCCCGGCAGGGGTGACCCAAGTCCGCCCCGCGCCGCCGGCCGTTGCCACGAGCCAGGCTGAATACCGTCTGGGACCCGAGGATGTCATAGAAGTGTTTGTGTGGAAAGAGCCCGAGTTGGCAGCCACAGTCGTGATTCGCCCGGACGGCAGGATTTCTCTTCCGCTGGCGGACGAACTCGTGGCTAGCGGCAAGACGACCGCTGAACTTCAACAGGAGATCACGGCCAAATTGAGTAAGTACGTCAATCAGCCGATGGTCAACGTCATGGTCAAGCAAGTGAACAGCCTCAAGATCTCGGTTCTGGGTGAAGTCAGAAGACCTGACGTATACAAAATCAACAATCGGGTTACCTTGCTGGACGCGATTGCGATGGCGGGGGGATTCACCGACCTGGCCCGGCCCAACAAGGTGGTCCTCCTTCGAACTACGCCGGCCGGCTCGCAGCGAATTAAGATCAACATCCGGCAGCTTGTTGCGGATGGCGACGGTACTTTTCTTTATCTGCAGCCGCTCGACACGATCTACGTCGAGTAAAGACCCCGGCATTCACAGTTGAATGCCGCGAGGGAGGCTCTGTTGTGCGGGGCCTTTCGACACCAGGAGTGTGAGTTAAGAATGAGGCGTAGTCAATTACTTTTGCTGGGCATGATCTCGACGATAGTCGCGGAGCGCCCGCTGTGGGCGCAGGAACGGCCCAATGGCTTCTTCTTTACCTCGCCATTGAGCTTGAGTGCCGGCTACGACCACAATTTTATCTCTAATTCCAGAAGTCTGGATGACAAAGTGACTATTATTACAACACCGGCACTATCCTGGATAAAAAGCACCCATCGCGCGCGCTTGTCCACGGACTATCAGGCGGAATTTGAAACGTTTTCCCGGCACCAGGATCTGAATGCCTGGAACCATGAAGCTACCCTGCGTTACAGTTACCGGATCAATGCGCGGTGGACTGCGGATGCGGGCAATTCATTTCTGTCCACCTCGGATCCGAGCCGCCGGCTGGCCGAAAGTCAGCTCCTGCTGCCTCGTGGACGCTATCAGCAGAACGCCTTCTTCACCGGCCTGAGGTATCGGCTGAATTACCGGACATCCATGTCCATTCGGTTTGACAACGCGATCACCGCGATGTCGCTGCCCAGTCCCCGGTCCAACCTGTCCGATCAGATGACCAGTGCCGGGAGTTACACGATCGACCACACCGTGAACCGGCGCCACTCTGTGACGGGTAGCTACGCCTATTTGCGCATTCGTCCACTCGATCAGCGCGGATCAGTAGCTTTCTCCTATCAACCGATACACAATGTGACCTCCGGGTATAGGTACACCGTCAATCCCGGTTTGAATTTCCGGCTGACCGGTGGCGCGGTCCGCGGCCGGGAACTCGCCTACACCGCGGGTGGCGCTGTGGAGAAACGTGTGAGGGGGCTGTCGGTGATGGCGGGTTACCAGAGGTATCTTTCCTTCCTCGGCGGCTTTGGGCCCGCAGGGGGTATATCAGGCGGCGCCGATGCGTTCGCCAATCCACTACTGCCAGATTCGGTGTTTCAGGCACTCTCAGTCAGGGTACGCGGAAAGCTGACCAGGCGGATTGGCCTGGAGATCTACGGGCAGCGCGGACAAATGAGCCTGGCGGGCCAGGGCATCCGGAGCCTGATCGGTCAATCGCGCGTGGACTACCAACTGACCGACCGGCTGATCATCTTTGCGCGCGCTGAGTATTTCGGACAGAACGTCAGCCAGTTCGCGGACTTGCCCTTATCACGGCAGCGTTATTTTGGCGGGCTGGAAATCGTCTTGTCCCGTCCGCCCGAGCAGGAGAACGCGCAACTCCGGCACCGTGGAATCTTCGCTGAGCCGTCTCGGCGTCAGTCGTCTGCGCCCCAGGAAGCAAAGGGAAAGTAGCACATGGATACGAACGGGGAAAGCAACGGATTCTCAGTATTTACGGTCCTGCGGGCTCTCAACCGCCGGAAGTGGTACGTCATTGCTCCGGTTCTGCTGATTACGGGTGCGGTCAGCGTGTACATGCTGAAGCAACCGGAGCGCTTCCGGGCTCGGACGCTGATCGTATCTCTGCCAGTGGTTCAGGAAAATGATTGGACCAGCGGTTCCGGCGCCGCGGCCAGCGGGAGCATCGAGGATCAGTTGCGCTCGATCAGGGAAACCCTTCTGGGCGGCCCTGTGTTGGAGACAGTCAGCAAGGAGTATTCGATTGATCCCGAGGGAAACCGCACGCCGGAGCAGACTCTGGAGGCGCTGAAGTCGAGAATTCGAATCCAGGTTGAAGGACTGGACGCGTTCTCCATCACCTTTGAGGGAGAACGGCCGCAGCAGGTGGTCCAGTTGACCAATCGCCTGGCCGAACTGTTTGTTGAGCGCACTTCGGACCTGCGCGGCGAGCGTGTGGAACAGGCGGATGGCTTCCTGGATGCTGAGGTTGCGAGGCTGCAAGCGGAGCTCCGCCAGCAGGAAGAGGGCTTGAAGGCCTACCGGCAGAGCGTGGCTCAACTGCTGCCCGAGCGCCTGGCGGCCAACCTGAAGCTTCTCGAGAACTTGCAGCAGCAGATGCGGAGCAAGACCGATCAGATTATCGAAGGGCAGGCACGGCGGGTGGCGGTGATCGACGAAATGAAGGCACTGGAGCAACGGGGAGCGCTCGAGGCGGCCCCGCGCGAAAGGACTGCGGCCGAAGTCCGTCTCGACGAGCAACGCCTGAAGCTGAGGCAGCTCAAAGCCCGGTATACGGTCAGGAATCCTGAGATAGAGCGAACAGAGGCGGAAATCCGGGAACTGGAGGCAATCGGGATTCCGGCCGGCGCTCACCGCGAGCTGTCACCCCTGCAATTGCGCTACCTGGCGCTGAAGGCCGAGGCGTTGTTGATCGATGAACAGCTGAGAAGTTACCGGCAGGAGCGCAGCGGACTGGCCAAAGACATTGGGATCAGTGAGCGTCGTGTTAACTCCTCACCGGGGCTCGAGACGACACTGGCGCAGCTCACGAGAGAGGCTGCCTTGACGCGCTCGCGGTACGAGACGATGCTCGCGAAGCAGCAGCAATCCAAACTGGGAGAGAGGCTGCAGAAGAGCACCAACAGTGCCGGCTTCAAGGTGGCGGAACCGGCACGACTGCCTTTGGCGCCGTCGATCCCGCGGCGGATGCGGATCATCTTTATGGCCTTCGTCGCCAGTCTGGGGCTGGGCCTGATCGGAATCCTCCTCGCGGAGCAGATGGACACAACGTTTGACACCGTTGAGGAGTTCCAGCGCTTCACGAATCTTCCCGTGCTCTCGGCCATTCCCGCAGTCTCCAACCGCGCGGCAAGAAGGCGAAACGGCAGCAATCGCGGTTCGAGTGGCGTGGACTCAAGTGGACCGGGCGATGGAGATTCGGTCTTCACGCAAGAGCAATCGCGGCACTACCAGAAGAATCGCCTGTCGGTACTGAGCGACCCGAGATCCGTTCCCTCGGAGCAATACCGCATCCTTGCCATGAAAGTTCAGCAGTGGGCTGAAGAGAGCGATGGCCGGGTGCTTGTGGTGACCAGTTCAGCGGGGGGAGAAGGCAAATCCCTGACGGCGCTGAACCTGAGCCTTGCTCTTTCCACCTCCCTCACTGGCCCCGTACTGTTGGTGGACAGCGACCTGCGGCGTCCGATGGTGCACCAGTACCTGGGCTTGAACCAGGGACAGCACGACACAAGCGGCTTCAGTGATCTTTTGACCCAAACCGGCGGTGATTTCACCTCCTGCGCCGCGAAACTAGGGAAGCTGGATGTGATTCTGGGAGGCACCAGGCCTCAGAATCCAGTCGGCATGCTGTCATCGCCAAGGGCCCAGGAGCTTCTGGCTCAGTGGCGAAAAGACTACCGCTTGGTCATCCTCGACGGTCCGCCGCTCATCCCCATCGCTGACAGCCACGTTCTGGGCGCCTTGGCCGACGGTGTCGTGGTTGTTGTGCGTGCCCGGCAAACCCGGCGCGAACTCTTCCGTCGCGCCGTCGAGAGCCTGAGCGCTGCCAATGTCCTTGGCGTTGTGCTGAACGACGTGGAATACGGAGATACACGCTATGCCTATGCATATCGAAACTATCAACGACACTATCTTGACCGGTCTTAGCACCCCGTGCTTGTGATCCATCGAATGAAAGGAATGAAATGCGTGCATCAACAGTGAACGCGGCAGGAAGGAGACTGCTATTTGCAGGGCAGGTTCTGTGCCTGTTTCTTGCCGCTGGACCAGCGCATCCGCAGAGCAATATTCGGACGATGGCAGGCAACGGCAGCCAGGTGTTCTCCGGAGATGGCGGCCCGGCAACGGCCGCCGGTCTACATCACCCTCGGGGATTGGCGGTCGATGCGAGCGGCAACGTTTATATCTCCGATGTCGATAACCATCGAATCCGCCGTGTCAGCCCCGGTGGAATCATCTCGACCATCGCCGGGAATGGGGTTCCAGGCGACTCCGGCGATGGCGGATTGGCGGTGAGTGCCTCCCTGAGCGATGTCACGGGGTTGACGCTCGACGGCGCAGGCAATCTCTATATCGCCGACGCGGGCAACAGGAGAATCCGGAAAGTGACGCCGAACGGGATCATCAGTACGATCGCCGGGACAGGTATTCAGGGCTTTTCCGGTGATGGCGGGCCGGCCACCGATGCTCAGTTGAACAGGCCGACTTCCGTTCTCTTCTGGGCGGGCAGTTTGTACATCGCAGACAGTTCCAACCAGCGCATCCGCCGGGTCAGCGCCAACGGAACGATCACGACAATTGCCGGTAACGGCGTAGCTGGATTTTCTGGTGATGGCGGTCCAGCCACTGGTGCTTCACTCAGGTTCCCGTTGGGATTGGCTGCAGACGGTCTCGGTAATCTGTACTTTGCGGATGGCGATAACAATCGCGTTCGCCGGATCAGTCCTGAGGGGATAATCACCACGGCGGCCGGTAATGGATCCGGACGATTTGCCGGAGACCAGGGTCCCGCCACGAGCGCCTCGCTGAACATCCCCTGGGATGTGACTATCGATGGCGCCGGCAACCTGTATATCGCGGACGCCGGGAACAACCGGGTGCGCAGGGTAGACGGCTTCGGCCTCATCAGTACCCTGACTGGCACGGGAGCGGACGGATACGCAGGTGACGGCGGACCGGCTGCCGATGCGGTGCTCAATTTCCCGTGGGGCCTGACGACGGACCCCTCAGGCCGCATCTACATCGCGGACCGCGTCAACAACCGTGTCCGGCTGGTTTCCGGAAGCCCGGCCGGCGTGCCCGTTCTGGAAGAGAACTCCACGGTGAACAGCGCCAGTTTCGCCGCGGTTCTTGCGCCTGGCGGAATTGTAACCCTGCTCGGCTCTGGCTTTTCCGGCAGTACTCTGAGTGCCTCCACCATCCCCTTGCCTACGCTACTGGGCGAGACCAGTGTCACGTTCAATGGAATACCGGCACCTCTGTTCTTCGTTTCAGATACCCGGATACAAGCGCAGGCTCCATTCGAATTGTCAGCTGACTCCGACGTATCGGTCCAGGTACGGCGGGGAAACAGTCTGAGTGCATCGAGAATGGTGTCCGTAAGCGCGGTATCGCCGGGCATCTTCATTGTTGACCCAGCCAGTAGCGCGGGAGCGGTTCTCCACGCCGAGGACTTTTCGCTGGTGAGCAGCGAAGCACCGGCTCGGCCCGGCGAGTCCCTGCTGATCTACTCCACCGGTCTCGGCCCCATGCGGGTTGCGGTCGCGTCCGGCGAAAGTGCTCCCAGTGACCCGGCGCTCACCGAAACACTCCATTTTCCATCTGTGACCATTGCAGGTTCCTCCGCCAACGTTATTTACTCGGGCTTGGTCCCGGGCTTTGTGGGTCTCTACCAGATAGAGGTTCAGGCGCCGCCGGGGATGCCGGCTGGTGCCCAACCTGTTCAGATCACCATGCTTGGCGCAACGAGCAACATAGCCACGATTGCTGTGACTCGATGATCGCCTCGTGGACAGGAGGGCTCAGTAGATGGCAAAAGCAATCTTCTTCATGGCTCTGGCCGGCATTGTCTATGTCTACATAGGCTATCCGCTTCTGCTCATGGCTTGGAGGAAAACTGGTCGCCGCCCGGTTCGCAAGAACTATTGCGAGCCGAGCGTGAGCCTGGTGATGGCCATGCACAATGAGCAGAACACCGCCGAACGGAAGCTGCGGAACTGTTTTGAACTGGATTACCCAAGCACGAAGCTCCAGTTCATTGTCTCGCTGGATGCCCCCACAGACGATACCGAAGCTTTGGTGAGAAACTATGCCGGCGAGAGAGTCGAAATCCACTACTCTCCTGTCCACCGCGGCAAAGCGGAAGCCCTGAACTCTGGAGTAGCGATGGCGACGGGAGAGATTGTCGTGTTTGCCGATGCTCGCCAGCAGTTTGACAAGCAAGCCATCCGGGAACTGGTAGCCAATTTCGCGGATCCCTCCGTGGGTGCCGTGTCCGGGGAACTCGTCCTTCTGGACGAGCAAGGCCAGGAGAGTAGCGATGCTGTCGGTCTGTATTGGCGCTACGAAAAGGGCCTGCGAGCGATGGAGAGCGACATTCATTCAGTGCCAGGCGCGACCGGAGCCATCTACGCCATCCGGCGCGAGCTTTTCGTGCCGCTACCCAAGGACACGATTTTGGATGACGTCGTTACGCCGATGAGAATTGTCCTGGCGAAAATGCGTGTGATCTTCGATGCGGCGGCCCGTGCGTACGAGGTCGTAAGCGAAAAGCACAGCTCGGAGTATGAGAGAAAGACACGCACGCTAGAAGGAAACTATCAATTGTTTGCAAAACTTCCCCAATTGCTGCTTCCGTGGCGCAACCCGATCTTCGTCCAGCTGATCTCTCACAAGCTGGGCCGGCTGCTCGTCCCGTACTGCCTGGTCGCTCTCTTTATATCGAATGTATTCCTGCTTTCTGGCTTATACCTCGTGTTTTTTGTTGGTCAGGTGCTGTGGTATGTGTTGGCCGGCATTGGCTGGCTGATTTCAACTCGCGACTCGGATGTGCTGAGCGCCGCAACTGCCGGTCAACAGCCGGTGGAGAGAACCATATGCGAAACAAGTTCCGAAAATTAGCATTGTTGCCGTACACTTTTGTTCTGATGAACTGGGCCGCCGTCGTCGGTCTCTACTACTTCGCCCACGGCTCCGTGGGCATTTGGGGTCCGACCCGGGTGAGACAGGCTTAAATGGCAAATCAGGCATCAGCGAGTCCCCTGCCTGCGGCTGTGCCACTCCAAGAGGAGATTCATGTCGAGACCATCACAGGCTATCCGGCCTTTCGCGATCTTGAGCCGGCCTGGAACGAAGCGGCGGCCAAAGCCGGACTCAACCATCCGTTCCTGGAGTACACCTGGGTTCGAACCTGGTGGGAGTGCTTCGGCGCCGGAAGCACACTTCAAATTCTGTTAGTGAAAGCCAGCGAGGAGATTGTCGCGATCGCTCCTCTGATCTTGACGCCTATTCGAATGTGGGGGATCAAGGTGAGGCGGCTAGGGTTCCTCCATAATGCGCACGTCCCACGTGCCGACTTTCTCATTGCTCGATCCCCGCAGGAGGCCTACCGCATCATCTGGGATCATCTGTTCCGGAGAAAAGACTGGGATCTACTCCAGTTCTGCCAACTGCCTCAAGGATCTCCCACTCTGGCGGCGATGGCCGGCTCCGCGGCCCGGGACCGATGCCAGATCGTCACCTGGGTATCTTGCGCCTCACCCTATTTGCAGGTCCGCGGCACTTGGGACCGCTACTTCCAAGGTCTGGCGGGCAAACACCGCAGCAATCTGAGAAACCGCTTCAAACGGCTCACCGGGCTGGGCCCGGTTAGCGTGGAGACAATCACGGCGGGTGCACAGTTGGCGGACGCTCTTCAAGCTGGGCTTCGATTGGAAGCTGCGGCGTGGAAAGGGGAAAATCGCACAGCCATCTGCAGCGATCCGGACGTTTCCAGATTCTACTCAACCCTGGCGGTTCGTGCGGCCGAACACGGCTGGATGCGGCTGCACTTCCTGCGGGCTGGTTCCCGGCGGATCGCCTTCGACTATTGTCTCGCCTATGGCAACCGGATCTATCTGCTGAAGGTCGGCTACGACCCGGAGTACGCTCCATACTCGCCCTCCAATCTGCTGGTCTTCCTCTCACTTAAGGACTTGTTCGAACAGGGCGTTATCAATCAATACGACTTCCTGGGGGAGAACGCTGACTGGAAGAGGCAATGGACTCAATGCGCCAAACCGCACTATTGGCTTTTTGTCTTTTCCCGCTCTTTCAAGGGACGCTGTCTGCATTTTATCAAGGCGAAAGTAGTCCCATTCCTGAGGCGAAAGCGCCTGAAGCCTTTGCGCGCTTTCGTCATTCGGCTTGCCGCGCACGCACAGCCGGAGAAGGCCTAATGTACGTGTCATCCTCTCCTGGACTGAGCCTTCTGGCACTTGTTCAGTCGACTTCTGAACGGAGCTTGCCGTTTCCATTGAATTCAGAAAACCGGCATTCATTCTGTGTGGCCCGTAGCGGAATCTATCACCTGTTCCGGGCCCTGCGATTCGCAAAAGGAGAGAGTGTGTTAGTCCCTGACTACCACAGCGGAAACGAAGTATCCGCCATCAGGGCGGCCGGGGCGTCTATCGTCTATTACCCGGTCTTGCGCAACCTGGAGCCTGACCTGGAGGTGCTGTCGCGTCTCGCGAAGTCGAACCCTCGAGTCATCTACGTCATTCACTATCTGGGGTGGCCGCAGCCGTTGAGGGAAATAGAGGAGTTGTGCAGGGAACACGGCAGCATTCTGGTCGAGGATTGCGCCCTGTCCCTGCTCAGTGACATCGATGGCAAAGCCCTCGGCAGTTTCGGAGACTATTCGGTGTTTTGCCTATACAAGACCCTGCCAGTGCCAAACGGCGGTCTTTTGGTGCAAAACCGGAACATTCTGCGAGATCTGTCCGAACTGGAACTGGAGCAGTGCCCCCGCGCCGCCGAAGCCGGCCGGAGCGCGGAACTGGTCCTAGAGGCGTTCCGATCCCGTTGCGATGGCATAGGAAGCGTTCTGTCCGGCATGAAGCACGCCTTCGGCCAGCTGATGCGGGCAGCAAAAGTGCGGCACGTGCCGGTGGGCAACATCGGGTGGAACATCGCGGATGTAAACATTGCTATGTCATCGGTCAGCACTACCGTGATGGGCGGTCTTGATTATGACCAGATCCGGCACAGGCGAAGAGAGAATTATCTCCTGATGCAAAGCAGGCTGGACGGACGGGTCACCATGCTGCGCGATGACCTCAAGTCAGGTGTCTGCCCCCTTTTCTTCCCAATCCTCGTGCAGGACAAGCGTTCAGCGGCGGAGGCGCTCTGGAAGCGGGGTATCGGCGCCGTCGAGTTCTGGAACGATGAAGGCTCTCTGGCCAGCAGCAGTAGCGGCGCCGGCGCCAAGTTTCTCCGGGCGCACGTGCTGGAACTTCCGATCCATCAGGACGTCACGCGGTCACAGGTGGAGTACATCACTGATCAGGTGCTTCGCCTGGAATTGCAGCCCGTACAATGACAGCCACCACTCCAAGTCCGCGAACGAGCCGGTCTCCGCTGACGGTTGAGAGGATTGGCGATGCCTCGGATTTCGCCGCCCTCCGAGACGATTGGCGTCAGCTAATTCAGACCAGCAACGCGGACAACCTCTTTCTGACGTGGGAGTGGCTCTGGACCTGGTGGAAGCATCAGGCCTGGGATCGGCAACTCTGCATCCTGGCTGTCCGTTCCGGGAAGTCGCTGGTTGGTCTGGCGCCTTGCTGCTTGCGTTCTCCGAGTCTGTCGAACGGGCGTCCGTTGCCTTCGTTGGAGTTCCTGGGAACAGGCAGCGTCGGATCGGACTATCTGGACATCATTGCCGGACGAGGCTTCGAGGAGGAATCGGCACGGGCCATCGTTTCGCATCTCGCCACCAAGCGCCTGATGCTGAGGTGGACGCAGCTCAAACGGGGCACAAGCCTGGCGGCTCACGTCGTTTCGGCCTTGGATGCGCTGGGTTGGCACACTGCGGAGACGGCGACAAATGTCTGCCCCTTCATTCCGCTCGCGGGCAGGACATGGGAATCCTATGTCGCTTCGCTGAGCGCGGACCAGCGGTATAACTACCATCGGAAGTGGAGGCGGCTCGAGCGGGATTGCGTCGTGCGCCTGGATCTGGTGAAGACGGCTGCCGAATGCCGAGAGTCGATCGACCTCTTCATTGCGCTGCACAATCATCGCTGGCGGGAACGGGGCGGCTCGGACGCTTTCCACACGCCCGCCTTGGTCGAATTTCATCGGGACTTGAGCAATCTCGCACTGGCTCGTGGCTGGCTGCGGCTGTATGTTCTGCGGCTGGATGGGAAGCCAGCGGCGGGGCTGTACGGATTCTTCTATCGCCGGGTCTTTTACTTTTACCAATCAGGCTTTGCCGCGGCATACCGCAAACAGAGTGTCGGCCTGATCACGATGGGTATGGCGATCAGGGGCGCGATCGAAGAAGGGGCGGAGGAGTTCGATCTCTTGCACGGCAGCGAAGAGTACAAATCGCACTGGAGTCGCGACAGCCGCGAGTTGAGCAGGTTGGAGGCGTACCCGCCGGGATGCCTGGGGCGGCTCTGCCAATCCGCAGTGGACCTGGGACGCGCCTCCATGAAAGCCGCACGGCGAGTGCTGCCGAAAGGTGTGTTCGCATGATTCGAAGTTGGATGAAGACCGGTGCCGCCCGTTTCATGAACCAGACGGGTGTCGGTGCTCTGATCAGTTCATGGGCCGGGGCGAAGGGAGTCCCGTTCGTGGCCAACTACCACCGGGTCGTGGAGAACTTTGAGGAGAGCGCCAAGAATTCCATTCCCTCAATGCTGGTGAGCCGGAGCATGCTGGAACAGCATCTGGATTGGATCGGCCGCCGATTCCGGTTCGTTTCTCTGGATGAACTGGGGGAGCGGATCGGGAATAAGGACGGCCGCGGGGACCCGGTTGCCGCGGTCACGTTTGACGACGGCTATCGCGATTTCTATGATCACGCCCTGCCTCTGCTCAAGCAGAAAGGCGTTCCCGCCGCGGTCTTCGTCGTGACCGATCTGGTGGGAACCATGCGTCTGCAATTGCACGACAAGCTCTATCTGTTGCTCTCCCATCGCTTCAGGCCCAACAGTGGTGCGCCCACTCCTTTTCAGGCCACCCGGGCGCTGCTTGAGAATCTGACCCGGGCTGACCTCGAGAATCTCACCCGGGCACTTGAGGCAGACGTTTCAATTTCAGAGGACGTGCTGCAGCCTTTCCATTCGCTCACCTGGGAAATGCTCGGTGAGATCCACCGGGCCGGCATGACCGTGGGTTCCCACGGCCAGTCACATGCGCTGATGACCAACGAAAGCAGACAGCAGGTGATGAGGGAAGCGGCTGTATCACGATCCGAGCTCGAAGCTCGACTCGGGACGGTCGTCCAACATTTTGCCTATCCCGGTGGATGTTTTGATGATGCCGCAGTGGAAGCCGTGGCGGCCGCTGGGTACCGCTTCGCGTACACCACCTGTGGCCACCAGCATGCCTCGCTGCCCCGGCTCACAATCCCGCGCTCAGTGTTTTGGCAGAACTCAAGCTCTGATTCTCACGGAAGGTTTTCCGGAGCTGTCCTGAATTGTCAGATCAATCACGCTTTTTCGCTGTTGAGCGGTTGCCGTCAACGCCACGGTACAGGCCGGGAACATGAACACGGCCGGGTATAGCGCTTCACAGATTCGCTTCTCCGAGGCGAACAACACAGTCAGCAGGGCTCCGGCCTCCTACTGGCTGCTCCTGGCATTTCTGTTCCTGCTTTACGCAAATCTGCCATTGGTGTTCCCTGCTCTCGATGCCGTGCGTCCTGCACAGGCCGTTGCGGGACTCGCGCTGGTCATGCTGCTCGCGGAGTGGACCTTCTCGCGGAAGCGCTTCGTCTTTGCCTACCCGGAGGCGCTTCTGCTCCTTGCCTTCCTCGGTGCGGCAGTGATGTCATCGCTGACCGCGCTGTGGCCTCGTTTCGCGGTCGAATCCGTCGCCGACCTGGCTAAGATGACCGTCGTGTTCTTTTTCATTCTGAATTGCGTAAATACGGAAAGCCGGCTCCGAGGAGTGATGTGGACCCTGGTCATTGGCGGCTTGCTGCCGGCGGCCGGCGCGTTGAGGAACTACGCGCAGGGGAACCTCGTTGAAGGCCGCGCAGCCTGGATCGGAACCTTCGCCAATCCCAACGAACTGGCCTACAGCCTGGTGATCCTGCTGCCTCTTGCCGCATTCCTGGCAACCGGTCTGAGTCTGCTGCCGCGTCTGGCCTTGCTGGGGGTGGCGCTCATCTACGTTGGAGCGATCATGGTCTCCTTCTCGCGGGGGGGCCTGCTGGGATTGGCGGCGGTGATGGCATTCTGCGCCTGGCGCAAACGAAGTGTCGTCCTTCGGGGGCTGATGGTGCTGCTGGTGGTGGCGGGACTGTCCTTTGCCGGGCGGTTCTGGTCACGGGGAGAGGACTTTCAGAACCTGAGCGCTGATGTCAGCTTTCAGCAGCGTTTGGCAACATCGCAAGCCGGCTTGGCCATGTTCTTCGATCATCCGCTGTTCGGGGTTGGGCTCGGATGTTCGGTGGTCGCCTGGCCGCTCTATGCCCCAGAAGGCCTCTATACGCGAGGAGCTCTGGTGACTCACAACACGTTCATTCAGGCCATGAGCGAGACGGGAATCATCGGATTTGCACCGTTCATGCTGTTTGTCGGCTTCGGACTTTACTACGTGCGCAGACAGGCCCGAGATTGTTCGCAGCCGGGCTTGGCTAATCTGAGCTCCGGGATCGAGATCGCCCTTTGGGGCTTTCTGGTCTGCGGGATGTCCGGGGGCTACGTGCTGACCTGGTATCCCTACATCCTGCTGGGTATGGCGGCATCGGCAAGGCAGATCGGGAGACTGAGCCGATGACGGCCACCGCGACCAACCCGGCCCAAAAAGTCGAGTCGGTCTTCAGGCCCGCCCTGCTATTGATGTCAGGACGGATGTTGGCATTCGTGGCAACCTTCTTTATCCCGGTGGTTCTGACGCGGGTGTTTGACACAGCCCAGTTCGGCACTTACAAACAGCTCTTCCTGGTGTATGCGAGCGCCTATTATATTGCTCAACTGGGGATGGCCTCGAGTTTATACTATTTCCTGCCCGCGGCAGCCCACGAAGCCGGCCGATTCGTTGCGAACTCGATGTTATTTCTCGGTGCGGCGGGTCTCGTCTGCATGGGGCTCCTCGTGGGGGCAGCGCCCAGGCTCGCAGTCTGGCTGAGCAACAGCGAACTGGCCGTCTACATCCCATGGATCGGTGTGTACCTGTTCCTCATGTTGTTGTCATCAACGCTCGAAACGGTTCTGATCTCGCGCAGGCAATATCGCACAGCATCGGCATCCTATGCCCTCTCGGACCTCGCTCGGGCCGCCGCTTTTACTCTTCCCGTCCTTCTATTTCGGGAGTTGGCTTGGCTGCTCAAGGGAGCCGTATTGGTAGCAGTTCTGCGCCTGGCTGTAACGCTCCTCTATTTCCGTAAGGAGTTTCCTGGGAGATTCACCACTGACAGGGTGTTATTCAGAACTCAATTGAAATACGCATTGCCGTTCGCGGCGGCGGTCTTCCTCGAGATCGTGCAGGCGAGCCTTCCTCAGTACGCAGTGTCGTATCTGTTTGATCCGGCCACGTTCGCAATCTTCGCGGTAGGCTGCCTGCAGATTCCATTGGTCGACTTTGCCGCTTCGCCGACAAGCGACGTGATGATGGTCAAAATGCAGGGTATCCTCGCGGAAGGGAGGAAGCCGGCTGCCGTGGGGATCTGGCACGACGCGACGTGGAAGCTCGCGTTGCTGTTCTTCCCCCTGACGGCGCTTTGTGTGCTGGGGGCCCAACCGATCATTCTGCTTCTGTTCACGGAGAAATATGCCGCCAGCGTCCCTATCTTCATGGCGTGGTCGATGATCATCCTGCTGGCGACATTCCAGGTGGACGGGGTGCTGCGGGTGTTTGCTCAAACGAGGTTCCTTCTGGCCCTAAACATAATGCGCCTGGTGATAATTGCTGGGTTGCTAAAGTGGTCGCTGACAGAATTTGGCCTCCTCGGTCCAGTTTTCGTGGTCGCGTTGGCGAATGTGGCATTCAAGACGGCGGCGCTGATCCGGATCAAGCGCCTGTTTAATGTCAGCTGCAGTGAGCTGCTTCCGTGGGCCCGTCTGGCCGCCCTGCTGATCGTCGCGATCGCCGCCGGGACGGCGGCATGGGTGGTGAAATCGCAATTATCGGTGGCGCCGGTTATGCTGCTGCTCGCCATGGGACTGGCCTACGCCCCGATCTACGCCACGCTAGTGTGGCGCTTCAACTTACTCAGCTCCGGCGAAAAGCAGGGGCTTGCCAGTTGGGCCCGCAGACTTCAAACCACCGCAACCGGCGCTTTTCACTTCGGAAAAAGATAGGAGTAGACCACATATGTGCGGAATTGCTGGCATCGCTAGTCTCGGAGGTGGCCCTGTTCTCGAACAGGAGTTACGGGATATGTGTGCGGCGATCGTCCACCGCGGTCCTGATGATGAAGGCTTCTACTTCGGGACAGGCGTGGGGCTCGGGATGCGGCGCTTGAGCATTATCGACATTGACTCAGGCCGCCAACCGATTTCCAACGAGGATGGTTCCATCTGGGTTGTGTTTAACGGCGAAATCTACAACTTCCAGGAGTTGCGCCAACAACTACGCAGCCGCGGACACGTCTTCCGGACGCGAAGTGATACCGAAACAATCGTCCACCTGTATGAGGAATTCGGGAATAGCTGCGTGGAACACCTGCGCGGCATGTTTGCTTTCGCCATCTGGGACGAACGCCTCCGAAGGCTGTTCGTTGGCCGCGACCGGCTGGGCATCAAGCCGCTCTTCTACTGTGAGACCGGTGGCCGGTTCATCTTCGCATCCGAGATGAAGTGCATCCTGCAACTGCCCGAGGTCAGCCGCAATCTTAAATGGGGCGCGATGTCGCATTTGTTTGCGTACCTGTCCACGCCGCCCCAGGACTCGATCATCGAGGGCGTTCACAAACTGGAGCCCGGGCATTGGTTGACCGCTTCGCCCGGCCAAGCCCCTGTGATTCAACGCTATTGGGACTTGAACTTCGAGCCGGACCATGGAAAGGACGAGAACTACTTTGTCGAAAGTGTGCGCGGGCTGATAGAGGAGTCGGTACGGCTGCACATGGTGAGCGACGTTCCCATCGGTGCGTTTCTGAGTGGTGGGCTGGACTCCAGTTCGATAGTTGCAGCGGCTGCGCGGCTCAATCAGGAGCCGATCCAGACGTTTTCCATTGGCTTTAGCGAACCAGACTTCAACGAATTGGATCACGCTCGCCTGGTCTCAACGATGTACGGGACAGATCATCACGAACTGACCCTGGGACCGGGTGCACTCGATGATCTGGAGGACTTGGCCTGGTACCTGGACGAGCCGTTTGGCGATTCATCAGCCATCCCGACCTACATGGTCTCTAGGCTGGCCTCAGAGAGAGTAAAGGTCGTGCTGTCCGGTGATGGTGGGGATGAATTGTTTGCCGGTTACGACAAGTACCTCGTCGAAAAGCGGGAGAGAAAACGCTTCCCCCTGCCTCGGCCAGCCCTGCGGGCGCTCCGGGCCATCGGCCGTTCCATGCCCAGCGGTATGCGAGGACGAAACTTTATACGGCACAGGTCACTGACGGGCGCCGAACGTTACCTCGACGCAATGACTCTATTCCGGCGCGACGACATGAAGGAGCTGTTTCGGCCCGAGGTCTTCGAAATGCTCGCCCCGTACGAACCGTGGCGGGCCAAAGCCGCCTATCTTGAATCCGGCGATCGCAACTGGCTCTCGAACTTGCAGGGTCTCGACGTGAAGAACTATCTGCCCCTGGATATTCTGACGAAAGTCGACCGCATGAGCATGGCCCACTCCATCGAGACGCGCGTGCCGCTGCTCGATCACAAGCTTGTGGAGTTCGCGGCGACGATTCCCGCAGAGATGAATCTGCGTGGGGGAACCACCAAGAACGTGCTGAAGAAAGCGATGAAGGGCATTCTGCCGGAACGGATCATCCATCGGCCGAAACAGGGGTTCGCCATCCCTCTGGGGTACTGGTTCCGCGGCAAGCTCGGTCCGTATGTCCGCGGACTGTTGCTCGGAGAAAACGCCAGGAGGCGCGGGTTCTTCAATCACCGCTACATCGAGAGCCTCGTGGCTCAACATGAGAGCGGACGAAGCTTGGACTTGCAGCTCTGGACGCTGATGTCGTTCGAACTGTGGGCCAGGGTCTTCCTGGATCAGGGTGCCCGGGGCCATGCCCGCCGGGCGGCCAGAACGGTTGAATCATGGAGCCGAACAGAATCAACCTGCTGAATGTCCTCACCAGCTTCCAGCTTGGCGGAACGGAGCGTCAGGTGACGAACCTCGCCGTCCGGGTAGATCCCTCAAAGTTCTCCCTCCATCTCGCCTGCCTACGGTATTTCGGCGAACTGCTGGCAGAGGTGGAGCGCTTGCCCGTGCCCCGCCCTG
The DNA here is from genome assembly GCA_023384675.1 of Bryobacteraceae bacterium. Taxonomy (GTDB): domain Bacteria; phylum Acidobacteriota; class Terriglobia; order Bryobacterales; family Bryobacteraceae; genus PNKE01. Next base: position 61,538 of record JAHDVK010000024.1, read on the forward strand.
AGTTCCGGATCGGCAGGCTTTATTCGCCCATGACAGTCTGGCAGGCGGTTCGGCTCGCCCGGTACATAAGAGCGAACCGGATTCAGATTGTTCACAGCTACGGGTACTATCCCAATGTCTTCACTGTCCCCATTGCCAAGTTGATGGGATCGCCGATCGTGATGGCTTCGATCAGGGACACTGGCAATCTGTTGACCCCCATGCAGAGCTGGCTGCAGAAATTGGTCTGCCGGCTGGCCGACTGTGTCCTGGTGAACGCCGAAGCCATCAGAGTGAACCTGCTTGAGCAGGGCTATGATCCGAGCAAGATTGTCGTCATCCGGAACGGAACCGCAATGGCAACCTTCTCCAAGAAAGAGCGGAACGCGGCGCTCCGGCACGAGCTGGGATTACCCTTGTCCGCCCGATTGATCGCGGTGTTCTCACGCCTCAACCAGATGAAGGGCGTCCACTATTTTCTGGAGGCGGCATGTGTGCTCGCCGGGAGATACGATGACGTGTACTTCCTTATAGTCGGCGACGGGGGTAGCAGGAAAGGGTTGGAGGAACAAGCCGGCCGTCTCGGGTTGAGTGAACGGGTCGTATTTACTGGTTTCCGAACCGATGTTCCGGACCTCCTGTCGGAAGCTACGATTTCGGTGCTCCCGTCATTGAGTGAAGGCACCTCGAATACGCTGCTTGAGTCGATGGCCACCGGCGTACCCGTAATTGCCACGCGGGTAGGCGGTAATCTTGAGGTCGTCGAAGACCGGATCAGCGGCTTGCTGGTGCCGCCGAGGGATTCAGCGGCGCTCGCTGCCGCCATGGGCGAGCTGCTGGAGGATCCAGACCTTGCCTCGAGGCTCGGGCAGGCCGGCGTACGGCGAGTCTCCGAACTCTACTCCATCTCCAGCGCGGTCCAGGCGACGGAAAGACTCTACCAGCGATTGGTCGAGGTCAAAGGCCGGGCATGAGAATCCTGTTGATAGGTCCACATCCACCACCGCACGGTGGGATCTCGGTGCATGTCGCGGGAGTCTACCGGCAACTGCTGGCCGCTGGAGCGGCATGCCGCCTGCTGGATATGAGCCGGGTTCGTCCCGGCTTCGTTTTCGGTTGGACGGTGGTTCGCCACGCCTTGCGCGGCTGGACACTCCACCTCCACACCAACGGGCACAATACGAAGAGTTGGCTGCTGGCGCTGGCATGTGGGGTGGCCGGACAGTTCCGTGGCGGCTCCCTATTGACCCTGCATTCCGGGATGACTCCTGGTTATCTGGGCACGGCGCCTCCCGGGCGCCGGAATTTGGCAGCCTTCACCTGTTCGCTCTACCGGCAGGTGATCTGTGTGAACCGGGAGATCCGAAAAGCCCTTCTGACTTGTGGCCTCGCGTCAGAGCGCATCAAGGTTTTGCCCGCCTTTCTTGGTGCAGAACCGTCCGTTCTGGCATCCGAACCGGGACTTCAACGCTGGATCGAGCAGCGCCGGCCGCTTTTGTCCACCGTGCTGTTCTTTCGTCCGGAATATGGCTTCGAGTTTCTGGTCGCCGTGCTCACGCGCTTGAGCCGCACTCATCCTTCGTTTGGCTGCCTGGTAATGGGCAGTGGTGAGCAAATGGAGGAAGCCAAGGGTCGAATCAAGGCAGCGGGCCTTGAAGAAAACATCCTCCTGCTTGGCGATGTGGAACACGACAAATGCCTGGCGCTCATGTCGCTTTGCGACGTTTTTCTTCGCCCCACGCTCGCCGACGGTGATGCGATTTCGGTTCGCGAGGCCTTGTCTCTCGGCATTCCGGTCGTGGCCAGCCGGGTCGGAACCCGGCCGGCGGGCACGATTCTCTTCCCCCGGGGGGATGTGGAGGGAATGTTTGCGGCAATTCGGCGGGGGCTCACGCAAGGCCGCGGCGATTGTTCGCCTTCGCCGGACTGCATGGGCCGGTTGGTGAAGATCTACGAGCAGGTGGGTGACGCCGAAGGTACAACATGTCTTCACTGATAACGAGCGGGACTTTCCGGAAGCTGAGCCGGCTCAGCGCAATGGGGCCGGGAGAATTGGCGCACCGGTTCCGGGAGAGGATCTTCGTGGAGCTGGACCGGATGAACGCCGGCATCCGAGCCGCCGCCTCGCCCTGCGCTGTTGATATGCCCTTCAAAACCTACCTTATGGGAGCGCCCGCCCGCAGGTTTTATCCGGGTCAACGAGAGGACCTGCGACCATTTGTTGAAGCGAAGTTTCCCGCCTGGATTGATCGGGCTGTGGAGGAAGCAGAGCGGCTCTGCCGCCACGAGATCACACTTCTCGGACATCCGGGAGTCGCGATCGGCGCGGAGATCGACTGGCACCGCGATCCAATTACGGGAAGGATCTGGGAGCGTCAATTCTGGGCCGATTACCGGCCCGTTCACGAGAGTGGCGGCCGCGACTCGAAATTCATTCACGAATTGAATCGTCACCAACACCTGCCGCGCCTAGCCAAAGCGTATGTCCTCACCGGGGAAGAGCGCTATGCCGGTGAGGCAGTCGCTCAACTCAATAGCTGGATCGATCAGAACCCGCCCGGCCTGGGCATTAACTGGCAATCCAGTCTCGAATTAGGGATTCGCGTCATTTCCTGGCTCTGGACCATTTTTCCCCTTCTCCACTCCCGCTCCTTGGATGACGATTCTGCCGAGCGAATCGGCGCCTCACTGTTTGCGCAACTCGAACATGTCCACCGGTACATGTCCCTGTTCAGCAGTCCAAATACTCATCTGATCGGCGAGGCGGCAGCGCTTTTCATAGCGGGCCTGGTGTTTCGGGATCAGAAAAAACCGGACATCTGGCTGCGCGATGCGGCCGTCATACTGGGCGAAACGGTGGAGAATCAGGTCCTGGAGGATGGTGTTTATGGCGAGCTGTCCTCCTGCTATCACTGCTATGCCCTCGACTTTTATTTGCAGGTGCTGGTATTGGCGGACCAAAATAAATTCGCCCTGCCGAAGGCCTTTTCTTCGAAAGTGGAGGGAATGCTTGAGTTCCTTGTCCATCTGACTCGGCCCGACGGCACACTCCCCATGCTGGGAGATGATGATGGTGGCCGTGCGCTCGCATTTCATCGCCGGGACTATCACTCGTTCCCTGAAGGCTTGTGCCTCGGAGCGCTGCATTACCGAAGGGGTGACTTCAAACACCAGGCTGGCGCATTGGCCGAGGAAGCGCTGTGGATGCTCGGCAGAAAGTCTGTCGATGATTACAATGCGGTGGAAGCATTTCCTCCTGCTGAAACTGCCTCACACTATCCTTCCGCCGGCTACTCGATTGTACGTTCCGGTTGGGGGACTCGGGACAGCCACATGGTCTTTGACCTTGGCGGCCTTGGGATACTCACAGGCGCGCACGCGCATGCCGATGCCCTTTCCATTGCCCTGTTTAGCGGAGGCCGGGAACTGCTTGTTGATCCGGGCACATTCGTGTATAACTGTGCTCCGGAATGGCGCACCTACTTTCGTTCGACTCGCGCGCACAACACCGTTTCTGTCGACGACCGCGATCAGTCCGAGCAGGGGGGAACTTTTCAGTGGACGACCCAATACCGCTCCCGGGCCGCAGCCAGCTTCAAGCTTCCTGGAGTCTTATATATGGAAGGGGAACATGATGGCTATCTTCGGTTGCCGCACGGTGTCATCCACCGCCGCCGCCTCTTGTTTGTGGCGCCCGAATCATGGCTGATCGTAGACGATTTGCGCGGATCCGGTGAGCACAAGGTCGACTTTAGCTTCCACTTCGCACCGGACCTCGAAGTTTCCAACATTGAGCATGTCGAGGATGGTCTCCTGGTCAGGGCGGAACCGGAGGGCTTTGCACTCCACTTGTTTGCCGGCCGGCTTATTCAATCTGTGAAGCTCATCCGCGGCGATACCGCACCTCCTGGCGGATGGGCGTCGCGCGGGTACGGACGGAAGCAACCGTGCTCGCTGCTCCGCGTCACTCTGGCCGGATTGATGCCGGCGGTGGTCCTCACCTATCTGGTGCGGGCGGATAGCCATGCCAGGCATGGTCCGGACGGCGCGGTTGCCTCTCAATGCGGGCGTCTGCGCCTGGAGAAGGGCCAGGGAATCGCCTGTTCCCGCCAGCATTCCGGATTCGAAGATATCGCTGTTTTTTCGACTGGCGATGGCGAGATGGAAGTTGCGGCTTTTCGCATGCGCGGGGAGTTCTTCTGGCTGCGGCGAGAAGACGGTGTTCTGAGGAAAGCCCTCGCCATCCGGGCCAGTTCGCTGGATCACGGCGGGCGTGAGGTCTTTCGAAGATCCGAGCCCGGATCCTATTTGTACCCGAATTGAAGTGATCTGAGCAATCCGGTACAGCAGTGTTTCCGTAGGAGAGCCAGCATAACTTAGGGCCACAAATACTGTGCAAATGCCCGAAGGCTCAAAGTAACGCACTGCTCTTGAGTTCGGATGGCTCAGGAAAGAAATCTATGTGTGGAATTTGCGGGATGGTTAACTTCGTCGAGTCTGATCCTGTCGATCCGGCAGTGATCGGACGGATGACCGGCGCCCTCGCCCATCGCGGGCCTGACGCCGCCGGGTATTTCGTCCATGGCGGAGTCGGCTTCGGGCACCGGCGTCTGAGCATTATCGATCTGGACGGTGGCAGCCAGCCGATGTACAACGAGGACCGGTCCGCGGTCATCATCTTCAATGGCGAGATCTACAATTACCGGTCCCTGGCAGAGACCTTGAAGGACTCCGGCCATACTTTTGCGACCCAGTCAGACACTGAGACGATCCTCCACGCCTACGAAGAATTCGGCGACGGCTGTGTCAGTCACCTTCGGGGCATGTTTGGCTTCGCAATCTGGGACCGCAGGAAACGGCGCCTGCTGCTCGCGCGAGACCGGTTAGGCGTGAAACCTGTTTACTACTACCGCAACGGCCGCTATCTGGCCTTCGCCTCGGAGATCAAGTCTCTGCTCGAGATTCCATCAATCCCTCGCGAGGTGGATCCCAACGCCTTCGACATGTACCTGGCGCTGAGGTATGTGCCTGGTCCGCGGACAATGTTTAAGAACATCTTCCGGCTGCAGCCCGGGCATATTCTCGTTGCCGATGACAGCGGAGTCCACATCTCGAAGTACTGGGATATCGACTATCCGGATCAAGAACCACATCCGCAGGAGTACCTCCTTGAGCGGTTTCGGGAGTTGCTCGATGAGAGCGTGCGGCTGCGTCTGGTTGCCGAGGTTCCACTCGGGATCTTTCTGAGCGGAGGACTGGATTCCAGCGCGATCCTTGCCTCGATGAGCGCGATGGCAAGCGGCGAACGCGTGAAATCGTTCAGCGTCGGCTACGAAGCAGCAGGGCCCGCGGAGGAGTCGGCCAATGAGTTCGAGTATGCACGGCTCGCCAGCCGCTCGTTTGCCTCCGAGCACTATGAATACCGCCTGGACGCGAGTGGGTTCGCAGACTTTTTGCCCGAGTTGGTGAGGTACCTGGATGAGCCGCTGGCGGATCCGAGCTGTATTCCTCTCTATTTCATCTCCAAACTGGCGCGCGAGCACATTACGGTCGTCCTCTCGGGAGAAGGTGCGGATGAGATTCTCGCTGGCTACGGCATCTATGGCCGCATGTTGGCTCTCAACCAACTCCGCGGGCGATCCGGAGGGTTGGCACGCCTCGCGCCGTGGATTGCGCGTCTCTTCCCTTCGGAGAAGCTCCGGCATTATGTACGAATGTCCGGCCAGCCGCTGGAAGCGAGGTACAGAGGAGTGTCGCGGGGCTTCCGCGCGGAGGGCATGAGGCGGCTTATCGGCAAGGGCCGGACGGAGCGGGCGGAACTGCGTCTGGGCGGGGTCTTCGGCGGGTTCTTCAACACCGTGAAGGACGCTACACCACTGGACCAGATGCTCTACGTCGATACCAAAATCTGGCTCCCTGATGACCTCCTCATCAAAGCTGACAAAATGACCATGGCCAACGGGCTCGAGCTCCGCGTGCCTTTTCTGGATCACAAGCTGGTGGAATTCGCCGCCACGCTGCCGAATGCTGCGAAAATCTGTGGAAAGGGCGGCAAGACGCTCCTGCGGACCGCGATGCGCGGAATCCTGCCCGGTGCAATTATTGACCGCCCCAAGAAGGGCTTCCCCATCCCAATCGCATCCTGGCTGCGGACGACGCTGCGGGAGTTCACGCGTGACCATTTGCTGTCGAGGGATTCCGCGTGCAGCCGCTATACCGATCACGGCGAAATCGTCCGGCTCGTGAAGGAGCATCAACAGGGAAACGCCGACCGGTCCCAGGAAATCTGGACGCTGCTGGTCTTCGAGTTCTGGCACCGGCAGTTCATCGCCGAACCTCCGCGTCCGGCTTCCACCCAGCCGCGCCGGCAGCCTCTCACTGCCCGGCATTTGAACTGCGGAGCAACGCCATGCTAGCGGGAAACGACATAATCTACTTCGCCAACGACTGGGACGGCGACCCCCTCAGCAAAAAGCACATCGCGCTGAGGCTGGCCCGGAATAACCGGCTGCTCTGGGTGAACTCGACAGGAAACCGCAATCCGACCCCTTCCATCAGAGACGTCCGGCGGGCATGGAGCAAGCTCCGTCAGTTCTTCCGGGGTTGCCGGCCAGTAGCCGGCAACATCAACGTGTTCTCACCGTTGGTCATCCCCTTTCACGGCAACCGGACGGCAAGATGGTTGAACCGCCGGTTTCTGGCATGGGGCTTGCGTCGTGCCTGCCGGAAGCTCGCGTTTCGCAAGCCGATCACCTATAGCTTCGTGCCCAGCTCGGCCGACGTCGCCGGTTCATTGGGAGAAAGGCTGGTGATCTACCACTGCGTCGATGAGTTTTCAAAGTTCACCGGCACCAATGAAACCGCGATCCTGGGCATGGAGCGAGACCTGATGGAAAGAGCGGACATAGTATTGGTTTCCTCAAGCCGCCTCTATAAGACAAAGCACCGCTACAATCTGAACACTTTCCTGGTCACACACGGCGTCGATGTGGCTCACTTCAGAAACGCCTGCTCGCCGCACATTCCTCTGCCGGAGGATTGCGTGGACCTTCCACGCCCAGTCATCGGCTTTTTTGGCCTGATCGCCGATTGGGTGGATTTGGAGGTGGTTCGCCATCTGGCGGCCGCCAGGCCGCATTGGTCGTTCCTGATGATAGGCGAGGTACAGACGGACACGCGGGCTTTGCTCGCGCTGCCGAATGTGCACCTTCTGGGCAGACGGAGCTACGAATCGCTGCCGGCTTACTGCAAAGCGATTGATGTGGCGATTCTCCCATTCATCGTCAACGAACTTACGTTGGCAGCCAATCCGTTGAAGCTCAGGGAGTACCTGGCGGCGGGCCTGCCGGTGGTGGCTACCCCGCTACCGGAGGTGGTGAAACTGGTGCCACTGGTGCGCTCGGCCCTGACCCCAGCGGAGTTTCTCGTCCAGATTGAGGCCCTTCTGGACGAAGGAAGGCGCGGCCCGGACCCTGCCGTTTCGGCATCGATGGAGCTGGAGTCGTGGGACCAGAAGGTGGAAGAGATCTGCGAGCATATCACTGGTCTGCAGTGCGGCAGTCCAGGCGCGATCCGCCCCCAATCAACTGAACAGCAGCCAAGTCAGGAGGGTCTATGGCCATCCGGCTAGTCCTGATTCTGCTTTTCATCACGTTGATCGTCTGGAGCCCCGCCGAAGGGCCACAGCATGGCTTCACCTGGTGGACAACTCACCCGCTGACAAAAGTCCGGCCCTTCGATCCCGTTCCCAAGTCGCCTTCAAAAAGCGTGGAACTCCATGCGGGCCGCAACGAATTCGAGCCGTTTCAGATCGTATTGAGGGCGAAAACCAAAGAACTGGCCAATGTCGATATCAGTTTTGCCGATTTCCAGTCGAGCGAAGGCGGTGAGATCTCCCGGAACAACGTAACCGCCTATTTGCAGACATTCGTTGACCTGAAACGCCCCTCTTCGCTCGAAGGCGGCGTGGGCTTGTGGCCGGACCCTCTGATTCCCCGCGTGGATCGGTACGCCGGCGAAGCACGCAACGCTTTTCCGTTCCGCGTGCGGCACGGCCGCAATCAGCCGTTGTGGGTCGAGGTCTTCGTGCCGGTCGACGCCCGGCCCGGAATATACACGGGTTCCGCCCGCATCTCACTGGACGGACACTTGCTGTTCGCCGTGCCAATCACGCTGACCGTCTGGAGGTTTGTGCTTCCTTCCACGTCCACTCTCAAGTCGTCATTTGGCTTGAGCGGAATCAATGCTCTCAAGCAGCATCGCGGCCGCTACACAAACGACGCAGATCTTCAATCCATCACCTTTCTTTACAGCAAGGCGGCTCTACTCCACCGGATCAGTACCCACGGGGGGAGCATGCAGCCTCCGAAGTACACCTATGCCGAGGGCAAAATGCGGTTGGATTGGCGCGCATACGATGCCGAAGTCGGGCCGTTCCTGAATGGCGTCGTCATTCCCGAGGGCGAACCGCTGCATGGCGCCCGGGCGACTTCGGCGGAGATTCGGACGCCAAAGGACTTCAAACCCAGGGCGCACGCCAAGCTCTACTGGTCCGAATGGACCAAACATTTCCGGAGTAAAGGCTGGAGCGGACGGCTCTTCCTTTACCTGTGGGACGAGCCATCCAGCGGTGACTTTCCGGCGGTGCTCGAACGTGGCCGGGTGTCGGCCCGGACTAGGCCAAGCCTCCGGAACCTCGTCACGGTTCCCTTCAACCAGAGCCTGGATGAGGTGGTTGATATCTGGGTTCCGCTCGTCAATTGTCTGGAAGTGAAGCCGGATCACCCGGATTTCTGCGAGGAGACGCCGCCGCTCGCGGCTTATACCACGCAGGGTCAATCGGATAAAAGCCTTTGGTTCTACCAGTCCTGCGCCAGCCACGGATGCAACATTGTTGGGGGGGCCTACTTCAGTGGCTGGCCCAGCTACATGATCGATATGCCCGGACCCGCAAACCGAGTGATGCAATGGCTCGCGTGGAAGTATCGGATGGAAGGCGAACTCTACTACAGCATGAATGAAGCCTATGGTCAGGATAACGACCCCTGGCAGAACATTCGCCTGTTTGGGGGAAACGGCGACGGCACCCTCTTCTACCCCGGGCACCCAAACCGCATCGGCGGACGGTCAGACATTCCGATTGAGAGCATCCGGCTCAAACTCATCCGGGAGGGCATGGAGGATTACGAGTATCTGTCTCTCCTGGACAAACTGGTTGGCCGGGAGACAGCCGACCGGTTTTCAGACCGGATCGTGCAGGCGGCCTACCTCTGGGAATCGCGCCCGGATGTCTTCATGCGGGTCAGGCGGGGGATGGGCGATCTGCTTGACCGGGCCGCGGCTACTTCGGGTGAAACGATGTGATCGGCTCAAAAGTGACAAATCGGTTGATCCTGGAAACCAGGGAGCCACTGCTCGCCGCCCTGACCGCCTTGACACCTCATTCCAGAAAGATCCAATCGGCATGGAATCAGCTATTGAAGCACTATGGCTCGTGCCACAAATATGTGAATCTGCTTTCGGGGCTTCATGTCGCTCCGCAACTTCGCGATCTGATCTTCAGTGACCCGCAGGCTTACAGGGAAAGGGCCGAGCGCCAGGGCCAGGATCTCGCGCGCAAAGCGGTTCCTCCCGAGTGTGTCGCTGCCGCTGTGGCTCTCTACGTGGAGAGCTGCCTCCCGTACTTGCTGTCCGACGAAGGCACGAGAGATGAACGCACCAAGGCTTTCGCCAAATGGGCTTCGTTCTATCAGTTCTTCCTTCTCGCGGGCTACGCCCAGCACAGCGCGGCCGAGCGGCTGGCGCTCGAAGAAAGGGTCAGCCAGACGGAACGGCGCTCCATCGACTATTCAGTCCAACTCGGCGAAGCGTACGAAAAGGAGAGGCGCCGTCTGGCGCATGACCTTCACGACGAGATCGGACACGACCTCATTGTCCTTAAGCTCTATACCGAAGTGATCGCCCTCGACTTGAAGAAAGGCGAGACCGCGCAGTGTCAGAGAAAACTCCGTGAGGCGGCCACGCTCATCAAGCACGCCCTGAAGACTGTCCGTCACTTGACGTTCGATTTGGGGCCCGCGGTCTGGAACGAACAGGGGTTCGTACCCGCGGTCCGGCTCTACGCACAGCAGTTCGCCGAACGAACAGGAATCAGGGTTCGGCTCGACACGGCAAAGATGCGCGTCAAACTACCTGCGCACTACGAAACGGCCCTCTACAGGGTGCTTCAGGGTGCGCTGTCCAATGTCATCGCGCACGCGAACGCTCAGCACGTCAAAATCAGACTGATGAGTACCCCAGAGTCCGTGGCGTTGAAAATCGAGGATGACGGAAGAGGCTTCAATGTTGTGCGCAAGATGGGCTTGCCGCGTCAATCCTATGGTCTGCGGGTCATGCGGGAGAGGGTGGAACTGTTGGGTGGAGTGATTCAATTTAGATCCCAACCGTCCCGCCCTCAGGCAGAGTGCCCCGGCACAATGATCGAGGCGCATCTGCCGCTGCAGGATAGCGTGATCACGTGAAACCGGGCATCAAAGTCCTTTTGTGCGACGACCACACCCTATTCCGTGACGGAATCAAGGCGATCCTCAAAGACGAGGCTTCGATTGAGATAGTGGGTGAAGCCGAAGATGGACGGCAAGCCATTGCCAAGATCCACCAACTGCGTCCGGATGTCGTGCTGATGGATGTCGCGATGCCGGATCTCAGCGGCGCCGAAGCAACGCGCAGGATCCTGAAAGCTGATGCCCGGGTCAAAGTTCTCATCCTCACAATGCACGAGGAGGAAGAGGTGATCAACCGCTGCCTCAGCGCCGGCGCCGCCGGCTATGTTCTCAAGGATGCGTCCAGAGCCGTTCTCATTCACGCCATCGATGTCGTCAAAAAGGGCGGCCAATACATGAGCCCGCGTGCGCTCAAAAAAGTGGTCAGTCAGCATATCGCGTCCACCCGGGCTGTCTCCACCGGTTATAGCCGGCTGAGTGACCGCGAACGGGAAGTGTTGAAACTGCTCGCCGACGGTCTGATCTTAAAAGAGGTTGCCGTGAAGTTGGGACTCAGCGTCAAGACCATCGACGCGCACAAAACAAACCTGATGCGGAAGCTTGACCTGCACGATCGCGCGGAATTGATCAAGTACGCCATTCAGCATAGACTCATCCACCTCCCGCCCGAGATTGCGCCCGAGGACACCCCGTCCTGAGCGCCGGAGAGGTCGTCCGGGCCCGCGTGGCCACCCGGGCGCTAGACTCTTTGCCGGGATCGCCGCGTGCTGCGCGAGTGATTGGAAAGCGTCGCGCGGCCGAAGGACTTACGCGGCACCTTGAGCGTGTCGAACCGGTCCGCGCTCTGTTCCTGTGCCTCTCCACGCAGGATGTCCTTCATCTTGCCCACCAGGCCAGTCGCCACGTTCGGCGGCTCCAGATAGTGCCAGCCGTAGTTGAGCACCAGCAAAGCGCCGCCCGGGTAGCCAGCCATCAGCGCCGTGCGAATTTGTGGACGGCGGTCCCTAATTCGCTTCGTCAGTTTGGGACCGGACGTTCCCACCACCATAACGCCGCATAGGAGCAGGTCGATGGTCCCTGGAAATGAAGCTTCGACCTGCATTGCCTCTCCTGCGCTGCTCGCCGGTAACACCTCGAAGTTCGCTCCCTCCAGGATCCGCTTGATGCGCCTGAGAAGAACCTGATCGTGTTCAACCAGCAGAATGGTTTCCGCGTTCCCTTCGAAAGGTAATGCCATAGTCCTCATCCGCCAAGTCTAGTTGCAGTCTAAACTGGACGGCTCGGCCATGGCTGTCTCATATTGCTCACTCCAGCTGATTGCAGAGAGGGGCATCCAGCCATCCGCGGCAGGTCGCATCCATTCGTGGGCGAACCCCCTCGCCAGGAGGCGGAGAACACTCCGCCCAACATCCATGCCGATTCGCCGCTTGTACGCCCGCGAGATTGAGGGTGGGTTTGGCCCTGCACTTGCAATATCAGCAGATGTGAGGATATTCCAATGAGGGCAATCGAAAGGCAGGAATTTGACGTCCAGAGCTTTCTAAGTTCGGGGAAGCTTGGCGCTGGACGAAGCACGATACATTACGACCCGAACCAGGTGGTCTTCGCGCAGGGAGATTCCGCAAAGTCGGTTTTCTACATCCAGAAGGGGAGAGTGAAGGTGACTGTCGTTTCCTCCAATGGCAAGGAAGCGGTGGTTGCCATCCTCGGGACAGGCGACTTCTTCGGCGAGGGATGTCTTGCGCGCCAGGCACAGCGTACCGCCACAGCGAGTGCGATGGATGAGTGTACGATCATGAGGCTGGATAAAGGGCGAGTGATCAACCTGCTCCAGGAAGAACCCGTGTTCTCTGAAGTATTTGTCGCCCACCTGCTCTCGCGCAGTATTCGCGTTGAGGAGGACTTGATCGACCACTTGTTCAACTCCAGTGAAAAGCGATTGGCTAGAGTCCTGCTACTGATGGCTAACTTCGGGCAGGATGGGCGCCCCGAGCAGGTGATTCCCAAGATCAGCCAGGAGACTTTGGCGGAGATGGTCGGTACTACCCGTTCGCGGGTCAGTTTCTTCATGAATAAGTTCCGTCGGCTGGGCTATATCAGCTACAAGAGCCGCGTGGAAGTCCATAGTTCACTGTTGAACGTAGTCCTGAATGACTAACGCGCAAGGCACTCTTTCTGGCCCTGCCGGAATCTGCGTACTCGCATCTGATTGCTCACACAGCAGTTGCGACAGCAGCAGTTGCGGCGTGCCAATCGTAAGTCAGGCTTCTCGCGCCATCGCACATGGCCGCTGCATCACCGGCTGCTCGATCCATGTAGATCCCGTCCCAATTGAGTCGGTGACCATCGACGGTCATGTGACCAAATCTGGACTTCCCTTCGGCCCATTTCTCGGCGGTTCACCATCGGCAGAGCCCGCACTGCTAATGGCTGTTGTCGCGGGCCGAGATGTTCGGCCGTAAGGCCGCGTCACCCCGGTTCGTCACAAGCCTCGAGGCAGGATCGGCTAAGGGGTGATCTCGAAAGCATCCACCCACACCCAGCTTCCTTTGGATTGCCGGCTCCGTGTTCCCGTCACCTCAATCGTCAGCGTGTGAGCGCCAGGGGCCAAGCCAGTCACTGTATGCAGGACCGCTTGCGATTGGGCAGGGGAAGCATATGTGTCGATGACCTTAGCCAGAACTCCGTCCACATAGACCCGGGCCCTACCCGACCACTGGTCCCGATACCCGATCCACTTCACCGCTGTCCCGTGGAAAGTCACCGTCGCCCGGGCATTCGTGTCCATCGAGAGCACTGCCGAACCGCCACTGCTGTTGGAAGCCGCCTTCGGATGCCACGTGCCGCCAGAGTAGCTGACATCCGGTGAATTCTGCTCTATCCGGAATGGCGCGGCCGGTACCGCCACTCCCGGGCTCGAGGAATCGGCCGCGGTAACTACAGTCACATCGAATGCATCCACCCAGATCCATGAACCCGCGGAACCCGCACTGCGTGTCCCGGTCACTACGAGCGTCAGCGTATGGAGCGCATCACTGAGGTCCTTCAGCGAGTAGAGGGCGGTCTGAGCCTGCACACTACCTGAATAGGTGTCGATGGTTCCCTTCAACTCGCCATCCAGGTAGACCTGCGCGATCCCGGACCACTCGTCGCGGTAGCCGATCCACTGGACGCCCGTTCCCCTGAACGTGAAGTCGGCTCGACTGCCCGCGTCCATGGCCAGAATCGCCGATCCCCCGCTATGGGCGGCATTCTGGTTGGGGAACCACGCCCCGTTGAGTTGGACTGCCGGATTGTTTGCTTCCTCAGAGCGAACCACCTCGGCCGTGAGTACAGGCGCCGGGTCGGGAGGTACCTGAGTCCCGGAGGGTGAGGGCGAAGTTGAGGGGCTGCCCACGGCGATCAGGTACACGTCACTGTACTGTTCCGGATAGGCGCGGGTCCTCTGCAAATCGAAGTTGCTGTTGAAAACAACCCTGCTGCCGTCGCGGCTTGCGGATATCCGCGGTTGCCAGTTGTACGTATTGCCCTGGAAGGGCCGGCTGCGGTGGTGGGCCAGCCGAATGACCGCCGAACCGTCAAGTCTGACCTGCAGCAATTCGTTCGCGTACGCCGTCCATCCGCTTGCGGGGGTTGGGTTGCTCGGGGCGTAAGTCTCCACATATACGTAGCCGCTGCGGTCCGGCGCCGAAACATGCACGGCCAGACTCCAGTCAAACGAGGCTAAGCAGGATTGCTGTCCATCAGCGATGCGGATCTTCACGATCGCGTTGTCGCAGATCGGCTGCGGATCGGCGGCGTTTGCCCAAACAAGAACCTCCTGTCCGTCGCTGTCCAGAGTCACATCCATGTGCCCCCCCGCGCGCGCAAGCTGCCGCTGAAAAGTCATTCTGTCATCGAATAGCTCGATGCCGGTGTAGCGAACGGTGCCGGATTGATTCCATGTGATCGTGACTTTGTTGCTGGGGGTGATGTAGAGACTGTCGAAGCCTCGCCCTCCAGTGTCCAACACCGCCGATTTGCTGTTCGCACTGATCCGGTACACAAAGACATAGCGGCGGTCTCCGGCGAAAACAAAGTGGTCGCCATCCAGCGAAATGTCAGATTCGCCCATCCCGCTGATGGCGGAGTATTCGCTGAAAGTTCGCACAAGGTGGATCGCGCCGCTGCTGATGTCATAAGACTTGAGCTGGTTGCCGCGAACGTAGTAAATCGTTCGATTGTCCTTCCTCGACCACCTCGGCTCACTTGAGGAGTTGATCTCGAGCGGAAGGTCGCCCAGATAGGAACCCATTTCGTCATAGAGTCCGAAATAGCTCTGGTGAAGCAGTATCAGCCTGGATCCGTCGCTGTTGAACGGGCTCATGGTTGAGTATTCACTCGTGATCCATGCCAGGTTCCCGCCTCGATCGGCATCCGCCCTCCCGAGAGCATCCGAGATGCGCTTCACGGTTGAGCCGAAGGCGGGATCGGCATAGGTGCCGCCCACAACCGGCGGCTCGAATGTGCCGTAGCTCTCCGGATGTACTATGCCCGTGATTGTGGACTGCGCGGCAATCGGAACAACCGGAATTGTCAATAATAAGGCCCCAGCAAACAGCACGCGTTGCATCGAAATGTGTGTAGACACAGTTTTCCTCTTCAAGCGGAAAGGGATCATGAATCGGCACCAGCCCGGCCGCTGCCGAAGTGTGGTCGCGTATCAGGCCTTTGCCATATTCGGCCGGTCCGACAGAGTGCGTACCAATGGAACGAGATGAGCAGCCAATTTCTCAGCCTCTAGAAAAGCGTCTGCACCGCATTGGCGAGCTACGCCCGAGAGATCCGCTATGGGACAGATCAGGATCAGCTTGGACAGCGGACTGTACTGCTGAACGGCAGCAACCACTTGGGGGATCCCACTGCTTACGGGCTTCACATCAACTAGGATCAGGTCCGGATAAATCACACCATGCGCTCGCTCTAATTGCCCCAAGTCAAATACGGTGCCGGTCACTTCAAACTCGGTCCCGCCCAGGAACAGATCCTCAATCACTCGTGCCAGAGTGGGCGAACTGACGATCAGAATTGTAATTCTGGGCACTGATTCTTTATGTGAGACCGATTATTATCCAATAAGCCGCGACCGGCTTTATAAATAATACTAAATTCAGTTTAATGACAACAGGACCGTGGCTCAATCAGGATCACACCTTAGGGTTGGATCATTCGCACCCTAAGGTGAGTGCCTTACGTCCGGCCGTGGATGGGCGTTGGGATTCGACGTCCTGCGAAGGCCTGCCCGCCGCGGATCCTTCGTGTCCTCCCCTCCTGTTGTTCACTTTTGCTCAGACGAATCTCGCAACGAGTGCCATTCTACAGAGGAAAGCCTGTCCAAGATGGTGTTTCCTGCCTGGAACCCTGCCCTCAACGGAGAGGCAAGTGGTACGGCGAGGCTTGATTGACTTGTGTGCCGCGCTTCTCCGTGAAGCGGGACTGGACAGCTCCTCGAGAGCTTCTTCGAGTTGGGAGGCGTTATGAGTGTGAAACAGATGCTGCTCGCTGCGCTGTGCAGTGGACTGATCCTGCCGGCTGCCGGGCCGGCCGGTGACAGAACAGCCACGGTGAATGCGGGTGAGAGCGTGTCTCGGTATTTGGTTGCCCTTCCGCACATTGCGTACGGAGGAGAGTGGAGAACCCAGATCATCATCGGGAACACGAGTGCAACTCCCGCCGTCGTCACGCTCCGTTTCTTCCGAAGTGACGGCAGTCCGTTGGCCCTTGCGATCGGCGGCGCGGCCGCGAGTGAAAGAGAAATCACGGTTCCAGCGCATGGAGCGCAAACGATCGAGCCGGACTGGCAGGGTATCGACACCACCGCGGGCTGGGTGGGCCTGATCTACGCCAACTCAGGGATCAAAATTCAAGGCGTCTTCCTGTGGCATAACTCAGCCGACCCCGCCGACAAGTACATAGAGGCGACTGCACCTATTGTGTCCCGGGATAAGACCGCGTGCATCATTCCGATGCCCTCCGGAGAATCGCCTTTCACGATCCCGTTCGACGAAACCCAAGGCCGCTTTTCCGGCTATGGATTTGCTAATACATCCAACGCCCCGGTGATCATGGTGTTGACGTTTTACGCTCCGAACGGACAGATGATCGGACAGTACACTGAGCAGCTTCCTGCCTTCGGGCATCGCCACTTCCTCCTGAGGGATAAAGTGCCAGCCGTGGCGAACAACAAGGGCCATGTGCAGATCAGTGGGCAGGGAATTGCGCCCCTTGGTTTCCGTTTTACCCCTCACGGCACTTTCACAACCTGGTTGCCTTAGTAGCCAGCTGATCCAGACCTCCTGTTGCAGTGCGGGCGTTTGGGACCAGCCTGGCAGACATCCACGAGGATCTGGTATGCACCGTCTAAATCGCCGAAGTCCTTGTGGTCTTTGGATTCGCCGATCGGGTCGAGAAACGGGTTTTCGACGCCGGCTCCGGGCAGGACCTGCTCCATCACAAACTCTGGCCGCGGGCCACTGGCGATGATCGGCTTGGCCCAATCCTCGATCGGATCCCCTTCCTCGCCCCAATTGTGTTCCGCCGGTCTCCATACGCCCCGCCCCTCGAACCGCAACCGGACCAGAAACAGGGCTTTCGCATCAACCCGGGTGGATTCCATTGCGCTGCCTGAGAGATATGGCCGGCCCCCATAGGTCCACTGCTTCGTCGGCCTAATGACGGCCATCTCCGCGGCACCTACTTCCACATCCGGTCGGCACGGAATGTGAAAGTCTGGCCGTTGCTTGGCAGGCGGTAATGCGCTGCCCTCAGCTCTCCCGGCAGAACCACCAACTCAACGGTCCCTTCAGAGCGGTGAGCCGGAGCGGCAGGCTTCTGCCAGGTCGCACTTAGAGTGTCGCGGGGGAATGGCTCAATCCCCATCCACTTTCGATACCCAAGGGGGAACGACTAATTGAATTTATGACGTCCGCGTCATCTACCCATTCGCTGACTTCACTTGCCGAGAATGAGTGAATTCCGGCGCTGGTGGTGTGCGCCTGGCGCAGGGTTGTTGTGTCTGCCAGTGGCTCCGTGGATTCTCCAGGGCACTCGGTGGGGCGGTTTCCCTCCTCGAATAATCGAGCCGTACGAATTGCCATGGGGACACGACAAGAACCAGCGGGATGCGGTTCCTGTGGAGTTGGCGCCCAAGCGGTCGTAAGATTGAGGTGGGACACTTAGACAGAGAACCGCGCCCGAACATTTCATCCTGAACAAGGCGGACCCGCAAAGAGAAACCGGAAAGGGAGCAAAGCGTCGTGGCGACAACAAAACACAAGGCGAAGAAGCCGGAACGAACCCTCGAACCGGAACCGGTAGAGCCGCCCGCGGGGCATGATGTCCCGGGTTTCCCCGTCGTCGGCATCGGCGCCTCGGCCGGAGGGCTGGCTGCGTTCGAAGCCTTCTTCTCCGGTATGCCCACCGACACCAATCCCGGCATGGCCTTTGTTCTGGTCCAGCACCTCGCCCCGGAACACAAGAGCATACTCACCGAACTGGTCAAGCGCTTTACCCGCATGCAGGTCTTCGAAGTAGTGGACGGGATGGTCGTCAAGCCCAACTGCACCTACATTATCCCGCCGAACCGCGACATGGCCTTGCTCAACGGCACCCTCCAACTGCTCGAACCCGCTGCGCCGCGCGGCCACCGTCTGCCCATCGACTTCTTCTTCCGTTCGCTTGCTCAGGACCAGCGCGAACGGGCCATCGGTATCGTCCTATCGGGTACCGGCAGCGATGGCACGCAGGGCGTGCGGGCGATCAAGGGGGAAGGCGGCATGGTGATGGCGCAGAACCCCAAATCCACCGAATACGACGGCATGCCCGCCAGCGCCATTGCCACCGGCCTCGTCGACTATGTGCTGCCGGCCGCCGAGATGCCGGCCCAGGTCATTGCTTACGTCGCGCACGTGTTCGGAAGAACACCGCGTCCGGTCACTCCTCCGGCCCCCAAATCCGAAGACGCGATGAAAAAGATCTTCCTCCTGCTGCGCGCCCAGACCGGTCACGACTTTTCCCGATACAAACAAAGCACCATCATCCGCCGCGTCGAACGCCGCCTGGCCGTCCACCAGATCGAGCGGCTGGACGAGTACGTCCGCTATTTGCAGGAGAACCCCGCCGATGTCGAGGCGCTCTTCCGCGACCTCTTGATCGGCGTCACCGGTTTCTTCCGTGACCCGGATGCGTTCACAGCTCTCCAGGAACAGGCCATCCCGCAACTTTTTGCCGGAAAATCCCGGGGCGCTTCGATTCGCGTCTGGGTGCCCGGCTGCTCCACTGGCGAGGAAGCCTATTCCCTCGCCATCCTGCTCCAGGAGCGAATGGAGGAGCTCAGGCAGAACTACAAACTGCACGTGTTTGCCACCGACATCGACCGCAGCGCCATCGAATCTGCACGCGCCGGCGTCTACCCCGTCAGCATTGCCGGCGATGTCTCGCCCGAGCGCCTCGCGCGCTTCTTCGCCCAGGAGCCCGACGGCACCGCCTTCCGCATCCAGAAAAGCATCCGCGACTCCGTCATCTTTTCCGAGCAGGACGTCATCAAAGATCCGCCGTTTTCCAAGCTCGACCTGATCAGTTGCCGCAACCTGCTCATCTATATGGGAGGCGAACTGCAAAAGAAGCTCATTCCCCTCTTCCACTACGCCTTGAACCCCGGCGGCATGCTGTTCCTGGGCACCTCGGAGACCGTGGGCGAGTTCGTGGACGTGTTTGCCACGCTGGATCGCAGGCAAAAGCTGTATCAACGCAAAACAGAGGTTGCCGGCGCGCGCCATCCGGGCTTTCTACCGCTTCTGCGGGAAGAGGGACCCGTCGCGCGGCCCTCCGGGAAAGCACCCGAGCAAGGCAGGCTCCCGGTACGCGAACTGGCTGAGCGGGTCCTCCTCGGCCAGTATGCCCCGCCCGGTGCGGTTGTCAATGAACGCGGCGACATCATTTACCTCCACGGCCGCACCGGTAAGTACCTGGAACCGGCCCCGGGCGACGCCGGCATGAACATCCTCAAAATGGCCCGTGAAGGGTTGCGGCCCGACTTGGCCACCGCCCTGCACAAAGCGGTCGCCCTCAATGCCCCGGTGCGCCACCCGGGCCTGCGGATTAAAACCAACGGCGACTTCGCAATCGCCAATCTGACCGTTCAGCCGGTGCCCGCCGGCCCGGATTCAGGCCTCGCCGCCAGGCTGTACCTCGTCGTCTTCGAGGACGCCCCAGCCGCCGGCCCGCCAGTCTTTGAAACCGCCGCCGTCCCGGCTGCGGGCGGCGAGGCCGGCCAGGTAACCACAGAGGAAGATGCGCGCGTCGCCGCCCTCAAGCAGGAACTGCGGGCCAAGGAGGAATATCTCCAGACCACCAACGAGGAACTCGCGACTTCCAACGAAGAACTCAAATCCGCCAACGAGGAAATGCAGTCCGTCAACGAGGAACTGCAATCCACCAACGAGGAACTCGAAACCTCCAAGGAAGAATTGCAGTCCGTCAACGAAGAGTTGGCCACCGTCAACGCCGAACTGCAAAACAAGGTCGCCGATCTGTCACGCTCCAACAACGACATGAGCAACCTGCTGGCCGGCACCGGTATCGGCACCATCTTTGTGGACCATCAACTGCGCATCCAGCGCTTCACCCCCGCCGCTGCTCAGGTCATCAACCTCATCCTGTCCGACGTCGGCCGGCCTGTCGGCCACATCGTCTCCAACCTCGTGGCCTATGATCGCCTCGTGGCCGACGTGCGGGAGGTGCTCGACAGCCTGGTGCCAAAGGAACTGGAAGCGCAGACTCATGCGGGCGCGTGGTACCTGCTTCGCATTCGCCCCTATCGGACCCTGGAGAATGTAATCGAGGGGGCGGTCATCACTTTCACGGAGATTACGGAGCACAAAAAGATGCAGGCCGCACTGCGCGAGTCGGAGGATGTGCGGCGTCTGGCGGTGGTCGTGCGGGACGCGCACGATGCCATCGTGGTGCAGGACTTGGAGGGTCAAATCCTGTCCTGGAATCCGGGGGCGGAAAGGTTGTACGGCTGGACTGAAGCCGAGGCATTGGCAATGAATATTCGGGACCTGATCCCGGAAGGTCGGTCGGAGGAAGCATTGGCCGTGCTGCGGCAACTGAGCCGGGCCGAGGTGATCGAGGCGTACCGCATGCAACGGATCACCAAAGACGGCCGGATCGTGGATGTTTGGCTGACCGCCACCGCGCTTGTAAACGACTCCGGAACTGTGTACGCCGTTGCCACGACCGAGAGAAAGGCCTGATCAGAGTCATGACTCCGGAAGACACCCCCTCAAATCGGAACCTCGGCCGCAGCAGCAAGTCCACAAGCTCCTCCGAAACAGACTCCCAAGCCCTACGCAGGCGGGCGGAGGCGCTGGCGGGTGATATAGCCCGCAAGCTGCCGGAAAGTGCGGAGGATCAGTTGCCCGAGGCAGCGCAGCAGGCGCTTCACGAATTGCGGGTCCATCAGATCGAACTGGAGATGCAGAACGAGGAACTGCGCCGGATTCAAGAGGAACTGGAACTCACGCGGGCGCGGTATTTCGACCTGTACGACCTCGCGCCAGTGGGCTATTTCACGCTGAGCGAAGCGGGGTTGATTCTAGAGACCAACTTGACCGCCACCAAACTGCTTGGCGTGCCCAGAGGCGATCTGGTCAAGCAACCCTTATCCAGTTTCATCCTCCCCGAGGACCAGGACATTCACTACCGGCGGCGCAAACAGCTCCTGGAAACGGCAGCGCCGCAGTCGTGGGAATTGCGGCTTTTGAGGAAGGACGCCGCGCCCTTCTGGGCGCGGGTCCAGGCAACCATAGCGCGGGACACTGACGGCGCTTCCGTTTGGCGCGTTGTGGTGAGCGACATCACCGAAACCAAACGCACCCAGGAAGAGAAGGCGGCGCTCGAGGCGCAAAACCGTCAGTTGCAGAAAGCCGAAGGATTGGGACGCATGGCGGGGGCCTTAGCTCACAAATTCAACAACCTTCTCACGGCGGTGATGGGAAACCTGGAACTGGCCATTGGCGGCTTGCCAAAGGTTGGAGGGCCCGCGGGACACCTGACGAACGCGTTGCGCGCCGCCGGCGACGCCGCGGAAATCAGCAAACTCATGCTGACCTGCGTAGGACAAACGAGTGCTCAACCCAAGCCGCTGGATCTTTCCGCAGCCTGCAGCCGAAGCCTCCCCCTGCTGCGCGCCGCCATTCCAGCAGGCATGGTCCTGGATGCTGATCTGCCCTCCCCCGGTCCGCCCATCAACGCAGATGCAAACCAGTTACAACAAGCCCTGACGAACCTGGTCATCAATGCCTGGGAGGCGGGAATTGACGGCCGGGGCGTTGTTCGCATAGCCGTCAAGACGGTTCTGCCGGAGGATATCCCTGCATCGCGACGCTACCCCGTTGATTGGATGCCCCGCGAGCAGGCCTATGCTTGCCTCGAAGTGGCGGACGCAGGCAGGGGGATCCCGGACGAGGATCTCGAAAAACTCTTCGACCCGTTCTTCACCAGCAAATCTCTGGGCAGGGGCCTGGGTTTGCCAGTGGTTCTTGGAATTGTGCGGACGCACGCCGGCGCCGTCACGGTGGAAACCAAGCCAGGCCGGGGGAGCGCGTTCCGAATCTTCCTTCCATTGCTGGTCGAAAAATTGCAAGGACCATCAAGCAAGGAGGAGCAACCCGTGGAGGCCGATGCAGGCGGAACCATCCTTCTGGTCGAAGACGAGCCGGACGTGCGCAAACTGGGCGGAGAGGTGCTCATGAGCCTTGGGTTCACGGTGCTTCTGGCAAAGGACGGCGTCGAGGCGGTCGAGGTGTTCCGGCAGCACCAGGATGAAGTTCGATGCGTCCTGAGCGATTTGACCATGCCACGCATGAACGGCTGGGAGACATTGGCTGCGCTGCGTAAGCTGGCGCCCGGCCTCCCGGTGATCCTCGCCAGCGGCTACGATGAAGCACATGCAATGGCCGGCGGCCATCCTGAACGGCCCCAGGCATTCCTGAGTAAACCATATCGTGTCCAGGAGCTTCGCGATGCGATCAGCCGCGCCCTGGCACACGGGAAAAAATCGACCCGATCTTGAGATCTGAGCAGCGGGGAACGAAACGGAAGCATCATGGCTAAAACAAAGCGCAACGCAAAGAAACCGGAAGACTCGCCCGAAGCAGACTCCGGGCACGATCTACGTAAGCGGGCCGAGGCTCTAGCCAGCGAGGCGCCGCAAGACTTGGATGCGCTATCGCCGGAAGCAGCGCGGCGGGCACTTCACGAGTTGCGGGTGCATCAGATCGAGCTGGAGATGCAGAACGAAGAACTGAGCCGGGCGCAGGAGGAACTGGAAGCCTCGCGGGCGCGGTACTTCGACCTGTACGACCTGGCGCCGGTGGGCTACTTCACGCTCAGCCAAGAAGGGTCGATTCTGGAGGCCAATCTAACGGCCGCCAAGCTGCTTGGCGTGCCGAGAGCCGATCTGGTCAAGCAACCCCTATCCAGGTTCATCCTCCCCGAGGACCAGGACATTCACTACCGGCAGCGCAAGAAACTCCTGGAAACGGGAGCGCCTCAGTCCTGGGAACTGCGGCTGTTGAGGAAGGACGCCGAGCCCTTCTGGGCGCGGATGGAAGCCGCCTTCGCGCGGGACACTGACGGCGCTTCCGTTTGGCGCGCCACCGTGACCGACATCACCGAAAAGAAGCGGGCAGAGCAGTTGATCCAGGCTCACAGCGACGAGCTTCATGAATTCGCTCATGCGCTTTCGCACGACCTTCAGCAACCGCTGCGTACGGTGATCAATCTCACTCAGATCCTGTCAGAGCAGTACCAAGGAAAGCTGGGCGAAACCAAGGACAAGTATTTCGCTCATTGCATCGAGAGCGCCTTGAAAATGGACGTCCTTCTTAAGGGCCTCCTGGAATACCTGCGTTACCGGGCGCGCTAGCCATCGCTGCGAGCCGGTGACTTTGTGCTTGGGGCCGCGCGCTGACCGTAGTTGGTCAATTGACCACCAATGGTTAGGTCCTCTCTCCTGCTGACTGCCTTGAATGGCCGTTGAAACGGTTCTCTTGGGTCTTCCTCTGTGTGCGATCAGAGGGATATCCCAATGGCAATCAATCTGCTCAGGGAAGGTCCAGGGATGAAGCGAGTTCGTGGCCTTCCCATCTCCGCCGTGCCCGAAGTCTGGCGGGGATCCCGCATGGTGTTTGGTCTTGTGACTCGTCAATCCCAAACTCAACAAAGGACGTTATCATGCAACAGACAAAAGCCGCTCCCGGCACTCTCCAGAAACGGATTCTCTCGGCGGACACGCTCACCGGCGACACTGTGGTTAACCGCCGCAATGAGGAACTCGGCAAGATCGAGCATATGATGATCGACATTGAGAGCGGCCGCGTGGTCTACGCGGTTCTCTCCTTCGGCGGCTTCCTGGGGATGGGCGACAAACTCTTCGCCATCCCTTGGAAGGCCCTCACGATCGACCTGCCACAGAAGCGGTTCGTTCTCGATGTTGAACGGGAGAGACTGGAACAAGCTCCCGGTTTTGACAAATCGAATTGGCCGGACATGGCTGACCGCAAGTGGGGCGAAGGCGTGTACAAGTACTACGGCGCCATGAGCCATTGGAGCTAATCGCACAGAATGGCCACGGCAGTTGCCGCCCGGCGGGCGTCGGTTGAGGCATCTGCCTCTAGCACCCTGCTCCCGGGCTCCGGGCGATTCCCGGAGCCCGGAGCCCGGGAGAGTGGACATAAGCCACCCGGGACCTCCTTCGGGCAGCCCCCAGGACGAGTCCAGAGACAGCGCTGACCTCCGCCACAGGCCGGCCCTTCCCGAATGTTGTAACCAGCCGGATCCGTGAATCACCGGGCTCCCGGAGGACAGGACTCGTGGGCGATGTCCCGTGCGGCAGGGAGAGCGTGCAGGGCCGGTCGGGGAGTGGCCACTCCCGGTCAACTGACCACATTTCGTTACTGAGGTAAGGCTTCACTCGTGTTGGAGGCGGCCGGCACTGCCTCATTCGATGGGACATCCTGACGCCGGTCTCCACTGCCCTCTATTCGGCCATTCCCCTGCTCTCTGTTCAGTGACCGGTGTTGTTGGAAAGGAAGATTATGAAATTGCTCAAACCGTATCTGCAATTGCTGGCGGTTGTGGTCATTGGGACCATGGCCGCGTGTACAACCGCGACCACCAGGTCCGCTGACGTTTCAGACAGCATTCGCGCGTCGCTGAAACAGGCCGGATTTATGGACGTCTCGGTCAGCCAGGATCGTACCCTGGGCGTCGTCACCCTCGGTGGCAAAGTGGCCACCGGCGGCGACAAGATGAATGCCCAATCCCTCGCCCAGTCCATCGCGGGATCCCAGGTCGTGAAGAATGAGATCGCCGTAATCGGGCCGGACAGCGCAAAAGATGACAGGCAGGTGAACTCGGATCTCGACGATGGGATCGGGAGCAATCTGAATGCAGCCCTCATTCAGAACAAACTTCATGAAACCGTGAAATTCTCCGTCAAAAACCATGTCGTCACGCTCACAGGCGAGGCCGCTACGCAATCGGCGCGCGATCGCGCCACGGAGATCGCGGCAGCGGTTCCAAACGTGCATCAGGTCGTCAACGAAATGCAGGTGAAGGACCAAAAGGCAAGTTCGACGATGTAAGCGCTCCGGATGCGCAGGAAGAAGACCGGTATGGAAACCCTCTTGATCATTATCGTGGTCGTGTTATTGCTCGGCGGCGGGTGGGGATACTCCCGTTTTCGCAGATAGCCCCTACCCGCCTCCGTTCATCCAGTTGCTTCAGATGCGCCCGGACCTTTTCGAACGACCGCCCCTGCTGTTCGATCAGGCCGGGCGCTTCTGCATGCTGGCAGCGCGGGATTACGTGGTACGCGTCTGACGCCTCCTCCCCAAACGGGGGCCAAACCGGGACCCGTTGACAGCTTTTGAAAGAAAATATGTCCCACGGAATCCACTACTTCGACAACACCGCCGCTCAGTCCTCCCCCCGGCTCTCTCCTGAAATCAGAATCGAGGGAGCAAACAAATGTCTGAACACAATAAGGCCGAACAGGCCCGCATCAACGGAGCCAAATCCAAGGGCCCTACTTCGAAGACCGGCAAACGCTGGTCTGCCCAGAATTCATTCAAAACCGGCCTCTATGCCAAAACCATCGAGGCCTTCCCCAAGGAACTGCAGGACCACTACGACCAAATCCACCAGGCCTACCGCGAGGACTACTGCCCCGCCGATGCCATCGAAGACGATCTCGTCGCCCAAATGGCCTTCAATCGCACTCGCTACTTCCACTACATGGGCCTCCTCGCCCGGAATCTGGACAAATTCGAGGCCCTCGAACGCGCCATCGGGCAACTGGAACGAAGCTACATCCGGACCCTGAACTCGCTCGAATCCCGCCGCCGCCAGCACCCCCAGTTGGCCAAGCCCAGCAAGATCATCGTCGAATGGATCGACCCCCGGACCGGCGAACCCTGGCGCCCCGAACTCGAGAACCAGATCAAAAAAAACGAAGAAACGAACCCACCACCTCCAACAAAACAAAACACCGAGTCCCGTCAGGTCCGCCACCGCGCTGAACGGAAAAAGCGGCGCCTGGCCCTGAAAAACTGCCCGAGCCGGGATCGCCTGCCTGGTGAAGTTCTGAGTTAGCGAACGATGGAAGCGGGAGCGGAGGAGATTCGTTTGGCCCTCGACATGCACTTAACTCAATCGCGGATCGAGTCTGGTGCTGGCGCCGGATCTGTATCGAGGATCATCATGAAAAGAATCACACATCTAATGCTTCTGGCGTTCTTGCTCGCCGGGCCAATTTGCCTTGCTGCGCAGAGCGAAGCAGGGCGGAATCGATTGATCAGGCAAGTGCGCCACGAACTGGTGATGCTGCCGTACTACGGGGTTTTCGACCATCTCGCCTACAAAGTGGATGGGTACAATGTGACGCTCTTGGGCCAGGTCACACGGCCCACGTTGAAGTCAGCCGCGGAACGGGTTGTCCGGGATATCGAGGGGGTCGAAGGTGTGGACAACCAGATTGTCGTGCTGCCGCCTTCGCCCAACGACGACCGGCTCCGGCTGGCCCTCTACCGTGCCATCTATTCGCGTCCCGGCTTGGACAGGTACGCCCTGAGGGCTGTTCCGTCCATCCACATCATCGTCGCCAACGGCGACGTGACGCTCGAAGGCTCGGTTGCAAATGAGGGTGATAGCAACATTGCCAACATCACCGCTAACGGAGTGTCGGGCATCTTTTCCGTGACGAACAACCTGACGGTTGAGAAATAACAGCTCCGCCGCCCGCGCAGGTCGTGAGCTGAAATGAATGGATAAGGATACATATGCAGATTCGATTGAATAGCGATAGCCGGGTGGCGGTGCAGAAGATGAAATGTCTGCTCGCCAAAGAACCCGGACGATTGCGAGGCAAATCATGACCGGGACAACCGTCATGAAAGACGAGCTCAGGACGCTTCTGGATCCCCACGAGCCTCCTTGCCTTTCGCTCTATCTGCAGACACACCGGCGCCATCCTGAGAATCAGCAGGACCCCATCCGTTACAAGAACCTGCTCAAAGCGCTTGAAGAATCGATTCTAAACCAGTATTCCGGTGTGGAGGCAGGCACGCTTCTGACCCCCTTCCAGGCGCTGTCTGTCGATGCGGACTTCTGGAATCACTGCTGGGACGGTCTGGCGGTTTTCGGAGCAGCCGGCCTGTTCCGGGTGATCAAACTCCAACGGCCAGTTGGCGAGTTGGCTGTCGCCGCCAAAAGCTTCCATGTCAAACCCCTGTTGCGGGTGTTGCAGTCCGCCGACCGGTATCAGGTCTTGAGCCTGAACCGGCATCAAGTGCGGCTCTTCGAGGGTGACCGCGACCAACTTGACGAAGTGGAATTGGCCGCCGGGGTGCCGCGCACGATTACCGAGGCGCTGGGCAGCGAGCTGACCGAGCCGCATCAGACCGTCGCCTCCTACGGTGGGACCACCCGGGGCTCCAGCGCGACCCATGGTCACGGATCGAAGACCGACGAAGAAGGCATTGACGAGGAACGGTACTTCCGTGCGGTTGACCGGGCGATTCTGCATAACCACTCGCGTTCGTCCGGCATGCCTCTCATCCTCGCCGCATTGACCCAATATCACACGCAATTCCGCAAAATCAGCCGCAACCCGTTTCTGACGGACGTCGGCATCGAGGTTGACGCGAATTCTCTTTCGATCGAACAGTTGCGCCAGCGGGCGTGGACTGCCGCGGAGCCGGAAATCCGTTCGCACCTGCGAAAGCTCACTGATGCATTCGAGGAGGCGCGTTCGAAAGGGCGTGGCTCCGACGACCTCGCAGAAGTGGCGCGCGCCGCCGCCAAGGCAAGGGTCGAATCCCTGTTCGTCGAGTCAGACCGGCTGATCCCCGGTCATCTGGACCTCGCAACTGGCGCCGCTGCCCTCACTGGCATGGATAATCCGGGGGTTGACGACTTGCTGGACGATCTGGCGGAATTGGTTCTGAACAAAGGCGGCCAGGTCATAGTGGCCCCGTCCCTCGATATGCCCACCAGGACTGGTGTCGCAGCCATCTTTCGCTACTAGCCGCCACTGGCGGCGCAAACTGAAATGTAGGGAGTACACAATGACGATCACCACCAAAGACGGCGCCCGGATCTACTACAAGGATTGGGGCACGGGACAGCCCGTTGTGTTCAGCCACGGCTGGCCCCTTTCCGCGGATGCCTGGGAAGACCAAATGCTCTTTCTGGCCAACCATGGATTCCGCGCAATCGCTCACGATCGCCGTGGTCATGGCCGCTCCAGCCAGCCATGGACCGGCAACGACATGGACGGCTACGCCGATGACCTCGCCTCGCTGATCGAAACTCTCGGCCTCGAGAATGCAATTCTTGTCGGCCACTCCACCGGCGGCGGCGAGGTCGCCCGCTATATCGGTCGGCACGGCACCAGGCGCGTGGCCAAGGCGGTCCTGATCGGTTCGGTGACTCCGCTGATGCTGAAGACGGCTTCGAACCCCGGCGGCTTGCCGCTCAAAGTGTTCGACGAAATCCGCGCCAATGTCCGGGCGGACCGCTCGCAGTTCTTCCAGGACCTCACTACGACCTTCTATGGCGCCAACCGCCCCGGAGCGAAGGTCTCCCAGGGCCTCCGGGATGCCTTCTGGCTCCAGGGAATGCAGGCTGGCTTTAAAGCCGTCTTCGACTGCATCAAGGCGTTTTCTGAAACGGACTTCAACCAAGACCTGAAGAAGTTTGACGTGCCGGCTCTCATCATCCACGGCGACGACGACCAGATTGTTCCAATCGGCGCCACGGCCCATCTCTCCTCCAAACTGATCGAAGGGTCCACGCTGAAGGTCTATCCCGGCGCGCCGCACGGCCTTTGCTCGACCCACAAGGACCAGATCAACTCGGACCTGCTCGCGTTCTTCGAAGAATCCGGTGGGGATTCACGCAGAGTGCTGTAGTGGCCGGATTACGAAAACCGGACAGTCGCCTTGTGGGCGCCGCCGTCATCGGTGAGGGTGATGAATCCGGCAGCTGGCGGCTGGCCATCGAGTTCGATGGGAGCTCTGGCGATGCGCAGCGCTGCACGGTGATCCCAGACCGTGGCGGAGTGTGCCGAAATGCCCGGGGTGGAGAAGGCTTCCTGCTCGCCGGTTGCGAGTTCCCCGCCCTCGATGAAAGCCGAATGCGCCACAGGATTGATAGAGTGCTGAGCGCGCCCAGGAGCGGCAACTCAGGGTCTGGTAGGCGGCCTGATTGAGGGCGAATCGCTGGACGGCCTCGGCACGCCAGTCACCCGCGGAACTCGATCGAATGCTGCTCCTCACGGGGGATGCCCCCTATGCACTTCAGCACTGTTTCATCTCTGCTCTCGCCGAACAACTTCAGGATGAGGACAGCTGCCATGCTCCGCTGGAACGATGGATTGAGGAAAGCCTGAACACAATTCTGACGGACCTGGTCCGCAACGAGCATGGCCTGGATGATCAGCTGCGTGAGTTCTTCAATCAGCGCCACCGGCGCGATTTCCTTCCCTGCCCAGCAGGCTCAGGCCGCGGCGCTGGA
>JAHDVK010000002.1 GCA_023384675.1 Bryobacteraceae bacterium
CACGCCAAGTTCCTCTCCCGAATGGTCCCGCCCACCCGGGCAGCCGGCTTGACAGTTCTCTGAAGAAGCTCGTCATAGGCAAACGAGAGTCGCGGGGGGTCTGCGGCAATGGCGCGCAAGACTACTCTATACACATCACCCTCGATGCCATCTGCAAACCGGTACGTCTTTCGCTCCGCTCCACGAGTCTTGGGACCAGCGTCCAGAACGTCAACGAGAGACCGATAATCTGTGGAGGCGCTGGTTTGTTCAAAGATCCTCTCAAGCGTATCGGGCGACACGTCAAGCTGTCGGGGAAGTAGTGCGGTTTCCGCGCGCTCGCGCCTGTTCAAGACAAAGCACGCCTGCAGGCACAGCGACTGCATGAGTTGAGGAGACCCAGCCGACTCTCCCACTAATCTATCGACCGTCGGATGATCTAATTCGACGTTCAGCGCGGAGAAGCCGAATTCTGCGATCTTTGCAAGTTCACTCGGCTGCCAGTACTTGAGGTCAATCGCTCTTACTCGACCACGAAGTTCAGGGTTGGCCCTAACTATGTCGTCTCCACGGTGAGAGACTGCGGCCGTGACGATCTTCACGCCGAGTCGGACGGCTTCTTTGAGCGACTTCGCAACTTCGGGCTGCACATCCCGCGGCAGATAGTGAAAATCATCAATTAGAACGACGAAATCACTACCGCCAATTTCTCTCACTACCTGGCTCAATCCGGACCTATTGAATAATTGGACCGAGGTTGTCTCTGAACTCTTTTCCCCTTTCCCTGCTGCTGAAACCTCCGTTTTGCCGAAGAAAGGAATGCTGCACCCACCCTTGGCACCCACCTCAGCACCGTACTGTTCTCCCTTGGCCACGCTTTCTGACTCCCCTGTGGGAGCGCCCATCCAGTCTAGAATTCTCTCCCAGACTTGGTCTGCTGAGCGCAATGAAGCCCCCGACAGTGGTATGAGAAGGTCCTTTCCAACGACCTTTTCAACCAGAACGGTCTTTCCTGACTTCGACGGGCCAGATAGCGAGACGACCTGACCTGGCGTGTTGAGAGCGTCCAGGAGGGTGTGCTCAATCGACTCTCCCTCACGCTCAACATACGTGTGTTCAGGATAAGAGCCGGGGACGAATACTTCAGTGGCTTTCAGCGACATATTGGTGATTCAAATTGCAGCATCCCAAAACCGCCATGTTAGCTCATTTTGGGGCTGGGTGCATCAGGTGACTGGACCCCAATTCCATCTGGACCCCAATTCCCGGATCATCTCCTTCGGATACGACGGGAATCACTCAGGCCAAGGTTCGCAACTGGGGGCGAGCCGGATTTCAAATTGGGGGAATTCGTTCCAATCACTAATCACTGAACGGGATGATCCTTCTCGTCGCTCATCTCCGAACGCGATGAAGGCACGGTGCCAGCCCGGTAATCCGGCTGTCGAGCAATAACGGCAATCGGGAATGGGATTCGCCTCCAACCAGATGAATTGGGACGCAGGCAGTCTGAGACCCGCAGGGCACACACTGCGCGCTAGCGGAAGCGCCCATGCGCTCACTCCTGGGCACCCGTAGCTCCGGCCCGCGGCTGTCCGATCAAAGGTTGTTGCCGATGCGAATCAAATTGCCGGAGGGGTCCACGAGC
This sequence comes from Bryobacteraceae bacterium, assembly GCA_023384675.1. GTDB lineage: Bacteria > Acidobacteriota > Terriglobia > Bryobacterales > Bryobacteraceae > PNKE01. The sequence goes on from JAHDVK010000002.1 coordinate 1,628, forward strand.
GCGAATTCCCTCATGTGCCAGGGCTGATCGGCGGGCGGCGTCAGGCGGGGGATGCCTTCGGCAGGCAGGTTGAGGGCGGCGAACTCGCGGTGAAGCAGATCCGCATCGGAAACCCGCCAATAGCAGCTTGCCTGACTGCGGGCCGGCTCCAGGCTGGCCTCGAGATAAAAGTGGACGACGAGATTCCCCCGGGAGACGATCTCATACGTCCACTGCGCCCCGGCGCCGAACCACGGCCGGAAGCCAAGGCGAACGTAAAACTCGCGGATTTCATCGAGGTCGCGGGCAGGCAGGATCGGCTCTGCGCGTTCAGAATGCATGGATCACCTTGCGCCAGCAGGCGTTGACCGTGTCTTCAGACCATGATATGGCCTGGCGCTCACGCGGCTGTCGTGATCTCGACCTCCCCGGCAATGGCCGATGGCTCGGGGCCGGGTTCGCCAAATTGACGCAAAGTCTCCAGATGGCCCTCGATTGCCTACCGGATGTTCTCCTTCGCCTCTCCCAGGGTCTTGCCGCTGAAAGATCACCGCGTACCTGGCGCGCATGGCTGATCCTCCAGTCCGGCATCGATCAGCGGAATAGGGGCTCCGCCGCGCGAGTGCTCATCATGCCGGGCCAGCTTCCACCGGCTTCACAACCGCCTCCCCAGTCCCCCGCAGCACCTCCACTGCCACTCGCTCGATGCCCGCGCCCGCCAAGTCCAGCTTTACGCGGTGACTCGCCCCCGGCGCGAGGTCCGGCAACCGCACCGTGCGTGCCGCTAGGGGGATCGCTCCGCGCCCGTAGCCGACCGCCCGCAGCGCATACCCCCTCACGGTATGAGCCGGGATCGCCGCCCGCGCCCGCACGGTCGCCACCGAACCTTCCACAGCCAGTTCCACGGGCGAGGAATCCTGCCGCAGCGCCTCCCACGAAGGCTTCCGCGCGCCATACAGATCCACCACCCCATGCACCCGCTGCTTCAGCGCACCCACGCCCTTATCGCCGATATGCGTGCGGTAGTCGTTGTAGCAGAAGAAAATCAGCCCCGCAATCCATGGCCGCTTCCGGAATACCTCGCCATGCGACTCCAGAATACCGATCCGAATCGGGTCGTTCTCGGGCCGGTCATCCGTACAGGCGCAATACCCATATTCGGAAATGACCAGCGGTTTATTTGGGAAAGCCGCATGAATGGCGTCCAGTGTTTTCTCAAGTTCCGGTACGCCGCCTTTCTGCCAGCTTCCGAAGTACTCGTTGAACATGATGTAGTCCAACTCGCCGGCGACATCGCGCCCGGGGTTATTGAACAGCGAATGCGACGCGTAGGCGACGGGGCGGGCGGGGTCGAGCCGCTTCGCCTCTTGGTACATTGCGCGGATGAAGCGCTGCGCGGGCGGATTTTGGCCGTTCACTTCGTTGCACACGCCCCAGGAGAAGATGCACGGGTGGTTGCGGGCATCGGCGATCATCTCGCGCAGTTGCATCAAGCCGTTGGCGTGCAGCGCGGCCTCGTCGCCTTCGCCGAGTTTCTGAAAGGTGCGCGGTCCCCAGCCGGGGACTTCGGTTTGAATGAGGATGCCGTGGCGGTCGCAATAGTCGAGCAGGCGGCGGTCCTGGGGCCAGTGGGTGCGGGTGTAGATGCAGTTCAGCGCGCGCATGTCCGCGTGGTCGTGATCGATCCATTCGCGCGGTTCGGCCATTCCGAACTCGGGGTTCGAGCCGGCCATGCGCTCGACGCCCATCAGGCGGACGGGTTCGCCGTTGAAGAGGAACTGCGTGCCGCGAATCTCGATGGTGCGGATGCCGAAGGTGGTTTCGGCCACATCGCCCGAGTCGAGCGTGGCGCGGGCGCGATAGAGGAAGGGATCGTCGAAATGCCACAGGTGCGGGCTGGCGAGCGCGACGGGCGCAAGTTCGATGGTGCGGGATTCGCCGGGCGGGATCGTGGTTTCGCCCGCGCGCGGGTTGGAGGACTCAATGGCGCCGCCCGCACCGGTCATCAAGTCGAGGCCTGCAACGGCGCGCGCTTCGGACGGGCCGGCGTTGCGGACCACGACGCGCGCGGAGATCCTCGCGGGGGTGGCGTCGATCCACAGGCGCTCGATGAAGACCGGCGGGGTGACGAGGAGCGAGACGGGCCGGGTGAGGCCGCCATCGTGCGCCCAATCGCTCGAAGTTCCGCGCGGCAGCATGCGCTCGTCGAAGGAATTGTCCACTTCGACTTCCAATTCATTCCACGCTCCGAGCTTGACCAAACGGGTCAGGTCGACAGTGAAGGGCGTGTAGCCGGAGCGCAGGTGCTCGCCGGCGGGCTGGCCGTTCACGCGGATCCGCGCTGAGTGATAGACGGCTTCGAACTCGATGCGGATCACGGCCCCCGCCCATCGCGCGGGAGCGAAGAACCGCCGCCGGTAGCGCGCCGCGCCATAGTGTTCCGTCAGCGCGGCCTCCACCTGCCAGGTGTGCGGCACCGTGACCTTGCGCCAGGCGGTTTCCGGCGCGGCGCGGAACTCCCACTCGCCGTTGACGGCGACGGCCTCGCGCCCCCGGAACGCTGCCCCATCCTGAGCCGCAGCCGCCAGTGGTAAGGCTGCCCCAGGCACTGCATGAAGAAATCGCCGCCGGTTGGTCATGATAGGACTAACGTATCTGAAATCGGACTCAGGCGGGCCAGGGGGGGGCGCCCTGCGCGCCAGTGCACCCGCCCCGGTCTCGCAGCAATCTTGCATCCTTGCGCCCGCTGGCCTCACTTCGGCATTCGAGACAACTCACCCCAACTGATCGACTGGCGTTTGAGCTGCGCGGAATTTGCAGATGACCGGAATTGCTTCTCGGCCCTCTTCGCCTCGGCGGACAGACTTTGCGCGCGAAGCACCTTCACCTTGGTCAGCAGGATCATGTTACGCATGGGGTGATCCGCGGTCAGATGCGCGCTTTGCCGCAGATTTGATCGCTCCCATTGCCCGACGATCTCGCGGTAGATGGCTTGGGCTTTAAGAGAGTCCAGCGTGCTCAGAAAGGCGCTCGTCAATGGTCGAGTTAGGCGGATCAGGTTCCACCTAATGCACCGAATCCTCTTGATGCCCTGGCGCCAGCCGCCTGTGCGAAGCGCACGGGCACCGACGATTCCATAAAGGCCGGCCCCCGCGCTACTTCCGCGTCGCGTTCGCCGTATTCGGGCCCGGGGGGCCGCCGGGGTTGTGGTAATTCGGGTACGTGGGCCGTTTCGGTTTCGCGGACGGCTTCTTGGCCAGTTCCGCCATCACCAGTTCCACAGCCTTTTCGAGTTGCGGGTCCTTGCCCTGCCGGACCAACTCGGGGTCCTGTTCCACTTCGACATCGGGTTCGACACCCACGTTCTCGGCGATCCATTTCGACGTGGCGGGGTCCCAAACGGCGGAACTCGGCGAGGAAACACCCCCGCCATCCAGCAGGCGCGGCGCGCCGGCGCGGCCCACCAGGCCGCCCCAGGTCCGTTTACCCACCAGTTTGCCCGCGCCCGCGCGGCGGAAGTACCACGGCATGGCGTCGCCGCCCGAGCCGGCGCTCTCGTTGATGATCATCACCTTGGGGCCGAAAATCGCGCCCTGCGGCTGGACCTCGTCTTCGCCGTCGCGCGTGGCGACACTCGACATATGCTTGCGCGTGAGCATTTCGGCGATGTCGGTGGCCAACAGGCCGCCGCCGTTGTAGCGCTCGTCGATGATGGCCGCCTCTTTGCCGACCTGCGCATAGAAGTAGCGGTTGAACGCAGTGTTGCCGCCAAAGGCCGTGTCGGGCATGTAGACATAGGCCACGCGGCCGTTGGTCATCTGGTCCACTTTGCGGCGGTTTTCTTCGATCCAGGCCAGGTTGCGCAGACCCTGATCGTTTGGCACGGGCACCACAGTGACGTCGCGCGCGCCGTCGCCATTGGCGTTGGGGCCCACGCGCAGGCGGGTCTGTTTGCCGGCCGTGCCTTCGAAGAAGCTATACAGGTTGGCGGCGCTGGGGACGTCGCGGCCGTTCACCGCGAGCAGATAGTCGCCCACATTGACGTTTACGCCGGGTGCGGTGAGCGGCGCGCGCATCTGCGGATTCCAGTTTTCGCCGCTGTAGATGCGGGCGAAGCGGTAGCGGCCGTTGGCGACTTCGTAATCGGCGCCGAGCAGGCCGGTCTGCACGCGCCGGACTTCAGGCTGGTCGCCGCCGCCAACACCCAGGTGACCCACGCTGATCTCGCCCATCATGTCGGCCATGACGTAGTTGAGATCGCGGCGGGAGACCAGCGCTCCGAGGTACGGTTCGTAGCGCTTGATCATGCCGGGCAGGTCGAGGCCGTGCAGGCCAGGATCATAGAAGAACTCGCGCTGGATGCGCCAGGCGTCGTGGTAGATCTGCTTCCACTCGGCGCGCGGATCGGCCTTCACCTCGAGTTCGGCCGTCCTGAGCGAAGGGCCTCCGGCGGGCGGCGCGGCCGGCGGCGTGGGCGCACCCGCGGGAGCCATGGGCCGCAGCGTGGCGATGCGCCAGTTCTGCCCCTGCCGCACCAGATACTTCTCGCCGTTGTGCGCCATCTGGAAGTTCGCGGCGCCGGTCATCACCACGTCCGCGCGGCGCTGTTTGACATCGAAGCGATGGACGGTGGCTCCGGGGGGTGGGCCGCTGGGGGAGGGCGGGGCGGCGCCCGGCGCGGGCGCTTCGACGGCGATCAGCGTGCCCGCTTTGCCCGCCTGCAGGCTAAGGTAGCGGCGCGGAGGCATCGGCACGGCCAGCACGCGCTGCAAGATGCTGTCGAGATCGATCTTCACTTCCACCGGTTTGGGCGCGGCAGGTTTCGGCGCGGCCGGCTTGGGTGCTTCGGGCTTGGGTTCGTCCGGCTTGGCTTCTTCCGGCTTGGGCGCATCGGGTTTCGCAGCCTCGGCCTTCTTCTCCTCGGCGGCCTTTTCCTCGTCGCTTTCTGGCAGGAACGGGGAGGGTTCTTCCTTGTTCAGCACCGCGAGGTAGATGCTGCGGGTTTGCGTACGGGCCACCGCGCCGACATCGGGCTGCAGCGAGGCGCCCGAATCGGTGGAAGCCGTGAAGTAGAGATACTTCCCGCCCCCGTCGAACACCGGGTGTGCCGCGTCGCTCATGCCGTCGGTGACCTGCGTGGCCTGCGAGGAATCGAGCGAATACAACTGAATCGCGCCCAGATAGTTCGATCCGCGTTTGGGGTAAGCCAGCCATTTCGAGTCCGGCGACCAGGCCGGCTCCATGCGGGCGACTCCTGTGCCGAAGCGCTCCTTGTCCACCTTTACCGGCTTCTTCGATTCGACATCCACATACCAGAGCTGAAGGCGCGCGTCGCGGTAGGCGATCTTCTTGCTATCGGGCGACCACACCGGCGCCGTATAGAAGGTGGGCTTGTCTTCCAGCGCGATCTTCACCACTTCGCCCGCACCGTCCTGCGGCGCGAGATGCAGCTGATATTCGCCCGATTCGTCGGAAAAGTAGGCGATGGTCTTGCCGTCCGGCGACCAGGCCGGGTCGCGCTCAATCACGCCTGTCGTATTGGTGATGTTGCGGGCGTCGCCCTTCTCGGCGGGCACCGTGACGATTTCGCCGCGAGCTTCAAACACGGCGCGCGCGCCGGTCGGCGAGATGCCCGCGCTCGCAAGCCGCTGGCCCACGCGCACCCAGCGTTCGCGTAACTCGGGGAAATCGCCCTGCACGGTGATGTTCACCGGCGTCACCTTACCGGACTTCCAATCGAAGAGCTGGATGGCGCCGAACTGTTCGAGGACAATGGCATCCGGGCCGGCCGAGGCGGACTTGTAGTCCATCCCCTTGTTCTCGATCGCGCGGGCGACGCGTTTTGCGGCCGGATCGTAGCTATAGAGCGTCACCGGGCCATCGCGGTCCGACAGGAACCACACGCGGCCGCCCGCCCACATCGGCTCGAAATCGTTCGAGTCCGTGCGCGGCACTTTCTCGACCTTCGAGTTCTCGATCGTAGCAATCCAGACCGGCGTCGCCAGGCCGCCGCGATACCGCTTCCAGGCCTGGAAAGCGCGGCGCAGCGGGACATAGGCGAGGCGCTTGCCGTCGGGCGAATAGGCGCCTTCGTAGCCCGTGGGCAGCGGCACCCGTTCGGCGGGGCCTCCGTCCAAGGGGATCGTGAAAAGCTCGGCGAAACGGGAGTTGGCGCTGCGCGGGGACGTGAACAGGATGGACTTGCCGTCGGGCGTCCAGGCGAGCGCCTGATCGGGCGCCGGGTGCCAGGTGAGACGCTTCGGCACGCCGCCCGTGGCGGGCATCACGAAGACGTCCACATTCCCGTCGTACTCGCCGGTGAAAGCGACCTGCGAGCCGTCGGGCGAAAATACCGGGCTGGTTTCCAGGCCCGGCCCTGTGGTGAGCCGGACCGCCGCCCCGCCGCTGCGTGGCACGCTCCAAAGGTCGCCGCCGGCTTCGAAGACGATATGGCTCTTGTTGAGGGCGGGGGTGCGGAACAGGGTGGGCGTTTGCGCGAGGGAAGCGGACGCGAGGACGAGAAGCAGTGCGAACAGGCGCATTGTGGGGCGGTAACCTCCGGAAGTTAGTATGACGTGCGAGGTCCCGCAAATGTTCGGCCCAGAATGAGATGAAAATGACCGCTGACGGATGCTGCACGGCGTTCGCAGAAACCCGTGCTTCCTGTGACGGCACAGTTTCGGTTGTGCGGACGGTGTCCTGGCCGATTCCGCCATCACCAGTTCCACAACTTTTTCGGGTTGCGGGTCCTTGCGCCAGGCTCAGACGGACAAGCAGGTGTGCGGCTTCGAAGGCGAGTCCCTCATAACCGCAAGTTGGGAACACCGCGCGATCTACCTCCCTGCGCGGAACTGACGGCGCCGGGGACCGGCAATGCGGTCAGCACAAGGAATCGTTTTGTCACCGGGCCACGCAGCGATGACCGGATACGCGGAGTGACCGATGGAAAGATTGTTGACGCGGAAAACGGTTACACGGCACGTCCCGGCGGCGTCTATTTCAATGTGTACCCCGAAGTGTTCCTACGGCGCCAATCGCTGTAGTATGGTAAGGGTGAAGGCTGTGTATAGGATCTGGAGGTCTCTTTCAATATGCGACGGATGATGCAACGTGCCGCCCTGCTTGCGGCGGCCTTTCTGATGACGGCCGGGCTGGGCCTGGCGCAGATGGGCACTTTCATGGGTAAGGTGATCGGGCCCGACGGCAAGCCCCTCCGCGATGCGGTGATCAAGATCGAACGCAAGGATATCAAGGGAAACTGGCAGACCAAGAGCAACCGGCGCGGCGAATGGATCTACTCCGGTATGCAGGTTGGCGGAACCTATCGTATCGAATGCCATGTCAACAACCAGATGTTGGACGCCATGGACAATGTTCGCGCCTCCATGGGCGAGCCTGTCGAGGTCAACTTCGACCTGAAGAAGATCGCCGATCAGCGCGCGGCGCGGCAAAAGGCCGTGGAAGCCGGCCAAATGACCGAGGAAATGAAACGTGACATGACGCCCGAGCAGCGGGCCGCCATGGAGAAGCAGATGAAGCAGCAGCAGGCGCAACTGGCGAAGAACAAGGCCCTTAATGACGCCTTCAACGAGGCCATGAGCGCGCTCCAGGCCAAGGACTTCGCCTCCTCCACCGCCGCCTTTGAAAAAGCTGCCGAACTCGATCCCAAGCAGTTCGCCGTCTGGGCCAACATGGCCGCCGCCTACGAAGGCCTCGCCGCCACCAGCCCCGAAGCCTACGACAAGGCCGCGAGCGCATACACCAAGGCCCTCGAAATTAAACCCGACGATGCCGGCCTGTACAACAACTTCGCCCTGATGCGCGTGAAACAGGGCAATATCGACGAAGCGGCCAGCATGCTCGATAAGGCCGCCGCGCTCGATCCGGAAAACGCCGGCCGTTACTACTTCAATCTCGGCGCCGTAATGGTGAACCGGGGCCAGAACGACGGTGCGGTGGCGGCTTTCGACAAGTGCATCCAGGCCGCGCCCAAGTACGCCAACTGCTACTACTACAAGGGCAATGTGCTCTCCGGCCAGATGACTATGGACGGCGCCAAGGCCATCGCGCCAGAGGGCATGATCCCCGCCCTGGAAAAGTACCTCGAACTGGAGCCCAGTGGTCAGCACGCCGAGGCCGCCAAAGGCTTGCTGAGCATCTTCACCACCCAAATCGAAACCACCTACACCAATCCGGATGCGAAGAAGGGTAAGTCCAAAAAGAAGAAATAAGCCGGATCGCCGGCCACCCGCGGGGCGCGTCCGATCCAGGAGGCGCCCCGTTTTTCATCCCCGACAACCATGACAGGCTTCCTCAGAATCATCGCTCTGCTGATCCTCGCGGTCTTCGCCATCACGATCATCCGCGCCGTCGTGGGCATTGTCGCGAAACTCTTCACGGGCGGCGCCGGCAACTCCGGGGCATCACCACGCCCCGGCCCCGGCAATCCGCCGAAGGTGAAGGCCGGCGGCACGCTCCATCGCTGCCCGGTCTGCGGCACGCTGACCTCGGAGGCTCTCGCCGTTAAGCGCTCCAGCGGCAGCGAGACTGTCTATTACTGCTCCTCCGAATGCGACCGCCGCGGCAACTCCGTCTAACTAAATCCGGGGCGGTGTGGTGATGACGATCGCCCGGGCGGGCGTCGCAAGCAACGACCGGTAGCCGTGCGAGTGGGCGCTGTCGAAGTAAACGCTATCCCCCGCCTCCAGCACCGTTTCCTCGTCGATATAGAACACACCCAGTGATCCCTCAAGCACGTGAATAAACTCCGCCCCTTCATGAACATGCGGAATCACCTTCTGCGGCGGCAGCGGCTGGAACTCGGCCAGGTAGGCCTGCAAACTCTTCTCCTGCGACGAAAACGCAAGGCACTCAAAGTGGTAGGCGGGCATGGAGGCGTCTGGACGGTCCGGAAAACGCATCCGCTCCTCCTTGCGAACCACTGAAAACAAAGCCTTTTTCCGCCGGTCCGCAAAGAAGTGGTCGATGCCCACATCAAAAACCATCGCGATGCGGGCCAGAGTCGGCAGCGTTGGCACCATCTTGCCGTTCTCCAATTGCGAAAGCATGGAGGCCGAAAGGCCCGTGTGACGGCCCAGGTCCACTAGTCCGATCTTCTTTCGCAGCCGTAACTGCTTCAATTTGCGGCCAAGCTCATACGACGCCAGCACTCGTTTGACTGTCTCGGGCCCGCTCTCTTCCTTCATAACAATCATTTTCACCCTCGCTGAACTCGTTGTCCAATGTTTTGTCTAGAATAATACAACTTTTATTCTGACTGTTGAAATAGATGCGATCCCTGATACTCTGGGTGTGGGAAGGCCGATTAGAGCTTTCCAGATCCGAGGGGAACCACTCCTTAAACCGTTGAGACCGCTGATCGAGAGAGGAATTTACGCCCGATGCGAGTCCACAATCCAAGTTTTGTTGGCGTTGAAGACGACGCCCTGGTCTGCCTGGCCCAGGATGGCGATAATGACGCCTTTGCTGAGCTCATCGAACGCCACCTGCCCACCTGCAAGCGTCTTGCCATGTCCATTCTGCGCGACAAGCAGAATGCCGAGGATGAAGTGCAAAACGCGTGCTGGAAAGCCTTCGAACACATCAATCAGTTCAATAAGGACGCGAAGTTCTCTACCTGGCTATCGCGCATCGTGGTGAATCAATGCCTGATGCGCCTGCGCAAAGAGCGCCGCGCCCGCTTCCTGTACCTCGACGACGGCGTGCAGGGCGAGGAGATCGCCACTCTCGACCTGCCCGATGAAAGCCCCACCCCCGAGGCCGCGCTCGCGCAATCCGAGATCGGCCAGATACTCGAACAGGAGATCCGCCGCATTCCCCCACTGCTGCGGGACGTTTTCGTCCTGCGTGACGTCCGCGAACTCCCGATGCCCGACGTGGCAAAGCAGCTTGGTATCTCCGTCGCGGCCGCGAAATCGCGCTTGCTGCGCGCCCGCCTCGAGCTGCGTGGCCGCCTCAGCAAGCACACCGGCAGGCTTGGGCTGGCCACTTTGACCGCTTGATCCGGCCGCCTGCATGGTATATTTGAGGCAATCCGCCCAGGCGGATTGCCTCTTTCGTCATGCCATTCCCTCTTCCTGGCGGACCGGTCCTCTTCATCAGGCGGCTGGTGGCGGTTGACCGCAGCCTATGAAGGTCCGCATCCAGCTCAACCGCGGTCTGGAACCCTTCTTCGGCACTCGCGATGAAAACATCCGGCTTCTTGAATCGGGCCTCGGCGTCTCCACCCGCCTGACCCCCGACGCCCTGGAAATCGAAGGGCCGGACGAAGCCGCCGCCCGCGCCGAACGTATCGTTCTCGACTATCTCGAACTGACCGAAGGCGGGCAGAAGATTTCGCCCGCGGACGTCAACTCGTTGCTGCATGTGCTGACCGCCGACGAGGGCGCGTCGCTCAAGGGTCTGGTGGAATCCGGGCGCGCCCGCAACTTCGGCAAGAAATCCGTTGTCCCCAAAACTGTCAACCAGCGCACCTATCTCGACACCATCGAACGCCTGGATCTCACCTTCGGCATCGGTCCGGCCGGCACGGGAAAGACCTATCTGGCCGTAGCCATGGCCGTCAGCGCCCTGCTCAACAAGCAGGTGGACCGCATCATCCTCACCCGCCCCGCTGTGGAAGCCGGCGAGCGCCTCGGCTTCCTGCCCGGCACACTCCAGGAAAAGATCGATCCTTACTTGCGCCCGCTCTACGACGCCCTGTTCGACATGCTCGACAGCGACCGGGTGGAAAAGGCGCTGGAGCGGAACATCATCGAAATCGCTCCTCTCGCCTTCATGCGCGGCCGTACGCTGAACAACGCCTTCATCATCCTCGACGAAGCCCAGAACTCCACCGCCGAACAGATGAAGATGATGCTTACGCGCATCGGCTACAATTCGAAACTGGTGGTGACCGGCGACCTCACCCAAATCGATCTGCCGCTGCCGAAGCGTTGCGGCTTGCAGGACGCACTGGATGTCTTGCGGGGCGTCGAAGGCCTCGGTTTTGTCTTTTTCGACGGACGCGACGTGGTCCGCAACCGCCTGGTGCAGCGGATCGTCGAAGCCTACGAGCGCTTCGGCGATCTCACGGGCACGGCGCGCCAAATGGCGCTTCCGATGACCGAAAAGGGCGAGCCCCCCACGCCCGACCCCCAAATGTAATGCCCACCGAGGACCCTCTTTTACTTTTCCAGTCCCGGGCTGTGAAGCTCGACCGGGGCTGGCTCCGGAGCTTCGCCGAACGCCTCCGCGCCGAGGTTGCGGGCGGCGCTTGCTTCAGCGCGCTGCTGACCTCGGACCGCCGTTTGCGTCAGCTCAATCGCGATTTTCGCGGCAAGGACGAGCCCACCGACGTTCTGAGTTTCCCCTTGCCCACCCCTGACGGCTCGCTGGGTGAGATGGCAATCAGCGTCCCGCGCGCCCGCGAGCAGGCCGAGGCCCTGGGCCACCCGGCGGAGCGGGAAATCGCCATACTGCTGCTCCACGGCCTGCTGCACCTGCTCGGCCACGACCATGAAGCCGATCGCGGCGCGATGCGCCGCCTGGAAACTCGCTGGCGGCGGCGGCTGGGACTGCCTCCGGGCCTCATTGAAAGGACTCGCGCGCGGTGACCCTGCTGGTTCTCGCCCTACTACTGCTCGCGCTTCTGACGCTGATCTCCTGCGTTCAGCTTCTCTACCTGGATTCCCTCCGCCTGCGCACCCGCGACCTCGAATCCCTCGATTACTTCAAGGAAGAGCTACAGGACGCGCTCGGCTACGACACCGAGGCCGGGGCGCTCCTGTTTTCGCTCATCAAGCACACCCTCCTGGTCTTCACCGGCGCCGCGTTTTCCGCCGCCACCTTGATCGCCGCTCCCGGCTGGCCGTCGGCGCTCGAGGGCTTCGCCATCGGCTGGCTGGTGATGCTCTGCGCGGCCTATCTGTTCCCGCAGATTCTTTACCGCCGTTCCACCGGCCGCTGGCTGCGCCCGCTTGTCCCGCTTCTCCGCTTTATCGCATTGTTGTTCAAGCCGCTAAAGTTCCTGCTCGGCTTTTTGCAGTCGCTCTACGAACTATCCCAACCGGCGCCTCCCGAGGACATGCCCGCCGATCCCGCGGGGGAGATCGAAGCGCTGATCACGGCCGGCGAGGAGGAAGGGATCATCGAAAAAGAGGACAGCCGCCTCATCCAGTCCGTTGTCGCCTTTGGCGACAAGCGCGTCCGCGAGGTGATGACCCCACGGCCCGCCATCGTCGCCATCCCGGCCGATCGCAACCTCGACGACCTGCGCGCCCTCGCCCGCTCCGAGCAGTATTCGCGCATCCCGGTTTACTCGGAGAGCATTGACCGCATCCTTGGCTTCATCCACGTTCGCGACCTGTGGGAGTTGAGCGACGAGGAGCGTATGCGCAAAACCCTGCTCGAACTGATGCGTCCCCTACAGCCCGTGCCCGAAACCAAACTCGCCGCCGACCTGCTTCGAGAAATGCAGGCCGGCGGCATTCATATGGTCTATGTCGTGGACGAGTACGGCAACACCGCCGGGATCGCCACTTTCGAGGACCTGGTCGAGGAAGTCTTCGGCGAAATCCGCGACGAACACGAACCCGCCCACGACATTCAGCGGCATGACGACGGCTCGGTGACCGTTTCCGGCTCCTTCGATCTCGACCACCTGCACGAACTCTTCGACTTCCGCCCTGCCACCGACATCGAAGCCACCACCATTGGCGGTCTGGTGACGGAATGGATGGGCGCGGTGCCCGCGGCTGGGGCGGCCGTGGAGCGCGATGGCCTGCGGCTGGAAGTGTTGGCCGCCGATGACCTGCGCGTGAAGCGCGTCCGCATCGCCCGCGTGGAGCAAGAGGGAGAGCCGGCCGAAGCCTGAAGCGGGTCCCGCGCTTACCTGCCGGCGCGCTCTTCCTGGCGGGAGCGCACCTCGCGGACGGCGTAGATGCGGCGGCCCTGGCTTTCGAAGTAGGTCCGCATCATCATTTCGCCCAGCAGGCCGGTGGTGAACATGATGACGCCGAGCAGCAGCAGAATACCGCCCGCGGCGAGCATCGGGCCGTGCTCCATGATGATCTCGTAGCCGAGGATCTTCTTCACGAGCAGGAACGCCAGCAGAGCCGAACCGACGCCGAAGCAGCCCAGCCCCAGCCTGCCGAAGAAGTGCATGGGACGGGTAAAATAGCGCAGCAGGAAGCGGATCGTGAGGATGTCGAACAGCACATTAAAGGTGCGCCCGATGCCGTAGTGCGACGCGCCACCGATGCGCGGCGGGTTCTGAATGGGAACCTCGGCGATGCGCGCCCCATAGAAGCTTGCCAGCGCCGGGATGAAGCGGTGGAGCTCGCCATAGAGGTTGATGTCCTTCAGGATCTCCGCGCGGTAGGCCTTGAAGGTGGTGCCGAAGTCGTGGAGCTGGATGCCGGAGACTTTGGCCATCATCCAATTGGCGATGCGCGAGGGGATCTTGCGCATCACCAGGTTGTCGTTGCGCTGGCTGCGCCAGCCGCTGGCGATGTCGTAGCCTTCGTCGATCTTTTCGAGCAGCGCGGGCAGGTCCTCGGGCGCGTGCTGCAGGTCGCCGTCCATGGAGACGATGATGCTGCCGTTGGCCTCATCGAAGCCGGCGGAGAGCGCGGCGGTTTGACCGAAGTTGCGGCGGAGGCGGATCACTTTGAGGCGGTTATCGGTCTCGACGAGGTTGGCGAGCAGTTCGAAGCTGCGGTCGGTGGAGGCGTCGTCGACGAAGATGATCTCGTAGCGGCGCTTCAGCCGCTCGAGCACAACGGTGAGCCGGTCATAGAGGCGCAGGATCGCCCGTTCCTCGTTGTGGATCGGGATGACGATCGAAATCATGCTTTGCCATCAATAGCATAGCAGCAAATCGGGCGGGCGCGCCAAACTTCTTTTGATTCAGTGTTTTCTGCTAAAATAGGAAGTTTCCAATGGCCAACCCGCAAGACCCCAACGCGCCCGGAAATCCGCCGGTTCCGCCCACCGGCGGAGGCGTGCAGATGCCCCTGGGCGGCCGCCAGAACATCAATCCGGTCAACATCGAAGACGAGATGCGCAAGTCGTATCTCGACTACTCCATGTCGGTGATCATCGGCCGCGCGCTGCCTGACATCCGCGACGGTCTGAAGCCCGTCCACCGCCGCATCCTTTACGGCATGAGCGAAATGGGGTTGACCTTCAGCCGCCCCACGCGCAAATCGGCCAAGATCGTCGGCGAAGTGCTCGGCAAGTTCCATCCGCACGGCGATTCGGCGGTGTATGACGCGCTCGTGCGCATGGCGCAGCCGTTTTCGTTGCGATACCCGCTCGTAGACGGCCAGGGCAATTTCGGTTCGGTGGACAACGATCCGCCCGCGGCGATGCGGTACACCGAAGCGCGCCTGTCGAAGATCGCCGCCGCGCTGCTTGAGGATATCGACAAGGAAACGGTCGATTTCCGGGCCAATTACGACGACTCCGAGATGGAGCCGGAGGTTCTGCCCACGCGCATTCCCAACCTGCTGGTGAACGGCAGCGAGGGGATCGCGGTCGGCATGGCCACGCGCATTCCTCCGCATAACCTCAACGAGATCGTCAACGCGGCGATCGCGCTGGTGAAGAACCCGCACCTCACGCTGGACAAGATTCTGGAATTCGTGCAGGGTCCCGACTTCCCCACCGGCGGCATCATTCTCGGCCGCACCGGCATTCATGAGTACTTCAGCCGCGGCCGCGGTTCGCTCAAAATCCGCGCCAAGGCGGCTATTGAAGAGTACGGCAAGGACCGCGAGGCCATCATCGTCACCGAGATCCCCTACCAGGTGAACAAGGCCCGGGTGGTGGAGCAGATCGCCGCGCTGGTCAACGAAAAACGCCTCGAGGGCATCTCGGACGTGCGCGACGAGTCCGACCGCGACGGCATGCGCATCGTGATCGAACTCAAGCGCAACCAGCCGGCCGAATACGTCCTCAACAACCTGTATAAGTTCACGCAGCTCCAGGTGAGCTTTGGCGTGATCATGTTGTCGATCGTCAACGGCCAGCCCCGCGAAATGGGCTTGATCGACTGCATCAAGCGCTTCATCGACCACCGCGTCGATGTCGTGCGCCGGCGCACCGAGTACCTGCTGCGCAAAGCCCGCGAGCGCGAGCATCTGCTGCTCGGCTTCCAGAAGGCGCTCGACAACCTCGACGCGGTGATTGAGACTGTCCGCGCCTCGAAAAACCCGCGGGAGGCGCGCGAAGCGCTCACCGGGGTGATGGAGTTCCCCGAGAACCCGGCATTGCAGAAAGTGCTGGAAAAGTGGGCGCCGCTACTGCGCTATCAGGGCGAAGCGCTGTCGCGCTTCGACTTCACCGAACGCCAGGCCCAGGCGATCATCGAGCTCCAGCTCCAGCGCCTCACCGGCATGGAGCAGCAGAAAATCATCGACGAACTGGCGGAAATCCAGCGCCAGATCGCCGGCTATCTCGAAATCCTCGGCTCCGACGCGAAGCTGCGCGAAGTGATCATCGGCGAGCTCAAGCAGGTGCAGAAGGACTTCGGCGACGAGCGCCGCACGCAGATTGTCGAGGACGAAGGCGACATCCTGCTCGAGGACCTGATCAAGAAGGAAGACGTGGTGGTGACGGTCACACGCGGCGGCTACCTGAAACGCACGTCGCTTGAAACCTACCGGCGGCAGTCGCGCGGCGGCAAGGGTCGCCTCGGCATGGTGACGCGGAGCGAAGACGTGGTGGAGCACCTGATGGTGGTCCACACGCTGGCGTACCTGCTGATCTTCACTTCGAAGGGCCGGCTCTACTGGCTGAAGGTCTATAACATTCCCGACAGCGCGGCGGCGTCGAAGGGCCGCAACATCAATGGCCTGGTGAATCTGCAGCCCGATGAGACCGTGCGCGCCTTTCTGGCCGTGCGCGAGTTCACGCCGGGCCAGTTCGTGGTGATGGCCACGCGCAACGGCGTCATCAAGAAGTGCGAGCTAACGGTGTTCGACAACCCGATGGCGCGCGGCATCATCGCCATCGGACTGAAAGAGAGCGACGAACTGATCGAGGCGCAGATCAGCCAGGGCGACAACCTGATCTTCCTCGCCACGCACGAGGGCATGTCGATCAAGTTCCCCGAGACCGACGTCCGCCCGATGGGGCGGCCCGCGGCCGGCGTCACCTCGATGAAGTTCAAACAGAAGGGCGACTACATCGTCTCGATGGAAGTGGTGCGCGAGGACGACTTCATCCTGTCCATCGCCGAGAAGGGCTTCGGCAAGCGAACCAAGGTGAGCGAGTACCGCGAGCAGTCGCGCGCGGGCTCCGGTGTTATCAACATGAAGGTGAATAACAAGACCGGCAAGGTGCTGGCCGCGCTCGCCGTGCAGGACGACACCGACGTCATCGTGATCACCAAGGACGGCAAGATCCTCCGGACCGAAGCCGAATCGATCCGCAAGACCGGGCGCTCAGCTTCCGGCGTGAAGATCGTCTCGATGGCCGAGGACGACCAGGTGGCCGCCGCCTGCACCGTACTGGAAGCCGTCGGCGACAATGGCGACGGCAATGGCGAGGACACCGTCCAGGGCGATCTGCCGCTGGCGTAAGCACCGCTCAGCGAATCATCGTCACCCGGCAATCGTAAAAGATGCGGACGCGATTCTCCCGCGCATGCGCTTCAAACAACTGGCGCAACCGCGCGAAGAAGCCTGGGTCTTCGAGCGGCACGTAGGAAGCTGAACGGAGCCGCCCGCGCAGCCCTTCCCGATCGAGCCGCTGGTCGTGCCGGAAGACTTGCGTTTCGACGTCGAAGCCCGCGAAGAGTTCGCGCAGGTCCACCCATACGCCCACTTGATTCCGGTCCCCGATCAATGCGGCGAGGCCGCGTGCGAACTCATCCACGTCTTCCAGCCGGTCGTTCCAGAGAATGGCGATCACGCCGCCGGGCTTGCGGATCCTGAGAAATTCGCGCTTCGCCCGAGCCATCCACGCTGGCGGCGATTCGGTGCAGGAAGCACAACAGTTGGGCCAAAATCCACTCGCCGCTTCGCGATGCATTCGCGGCGGAGGCTAGCATCGCCGCCAACAGGAATGACGTTTATCGTCACATCCCCCCAACGTGCGGTGGCGTCAAGAACCGCCGGCGCAAGCGGGACGAGCCGGCGGGTATCACTTCAGCGCATGGCGGTAGATCGCGCGGTTGTTCCAGCTGGTAGTGATCAGGGATTCACCTTCGAAACCGCACACCTGCTCATCGGGCGCGGTCTGGTCATGCCGGAGCGGTTTCCAAGCGGCCGCATCCAGATCGAGCAGTAAGGTGCCGAAACGGCGCGGGGCAGCGATGGTGCTGAGCGAGGCGGCGAGTATGCCCGAGGGCGAGACATCGAAGCGGGCCAAAGAATGCGGGCCTTGGCCCAGTATGTCCACGAGGGGAATCCTGCGGACAATGCCGCCCTCAAAGTCCGTCTTCACGATCTCCGCCGTGAAGGGCACGTATAAGAAAACGTGGGAGGCGCTCACCGCGATGCCGGGCCTGCTGGAATTCCAGTCCTGCACGGACCTGACCCGTTGGGGAAGCGAAAGATCGCTGAAAGGCAGCACCTTGCGCATGATCCGCCCATCCATGCCAATCTGCCAGAGCACCTCGTGCGTGATCGGTCCGCGGGTCGTGTCTAACACTCGGCCCAGCGGCGCCATGAACGCCCACAGGGTTCCGTCCGGGGCGAAACGGGCATGGATGGCGAAGCGCTCCTCCAACCGAACCACTTTGGGCTGGGCTGTTGGCTGGTCAAGCAGAATGACCAGCCCAGCCACCTGTCCTTGCGCGGCAGTGTAACCGAGCACCGCAACCGCGCCGTCCGGCGAATAGGCTGCAGTATAGAGGTGGACCTTCATTGCGCCCGGGAACCAAACGGTGTGCTGTGCCAAAAGTTCACCATCCGGCCGGTGGATCATGATATTCGGCTTGCCGCCGGTCCTGACCTCCACCTCCAGCCGAACCCGGAGCGACGGGTGCCAGCGGTCGTGGGGCGGCAAATCACTGGCAAGAACTCCGGCAAACTCAACATTGCCGGACCGCGCGGAATGCGCCGCGGGCACCTCGGCATTCGCGGTGGCCGAAGCAAGGATTAGCGCGGCAGCCGGAAGGCAGACAAAATTATGAAGATGCATGGCGATCAGGAACCTCCTTTATCTATTTTCGGCTCATTGATGGGTACAGGGCGAATCGCAACAACAGCCGTTCGGGCATGGGATGTAGCCTGATTCCCAGCCCGTCAGGCCGCCTGGGTCGCTGATACTGAAACAATTCGCGCCCGAGCCGCAACCCGTGCAAGGATACTCATCCCCGGTCGCGCATCGCATGTAATGCCCGCCACACTCCGGGGCTGGCATATCCGCGTAAACGGTGGGCTGGAGGATGGAGGCTATGCGCGACCAGAGACCAAGTCTGCGTGGTTCACATGGCGCCGGGCCGGAGCCGCGTCCCGCCGCTCTCGCCAGGCTGCCTCCCGTTGAGGCAGGCAAGGAAAGTCCGTCGAAGACGCCCGACAGCCGCACTCCGCTGGAGCTTAAGAGGACTGGACCATTGTCTCCGGTTTCCGCCGTTGAGCCAGAAGCCGAACTTGAAGGTCTCTCGCCCATGAGGAGAAGACCCATTGCGGAACCAATGAGAATAGCACTCACCACCACCAGCCGCACCAGGAGCTTCGAGTGCGAGGCCGATGGACCCGGATGAATGAGGCGAAGTTTGCTCACGCGAGTAGTATGGTGCCAAAACTAGCTAGGATCAAGAGAAATAAACTTAACTTTGTAGTCAATTGTAAGCGGTGGCATAAGCAGTGGCATAAGCAATTGAGGAAAATAGGCAGGGCATTTCTTCTTATAGTTGCTTCACGAAGCGATTAATGACTCAGCCCGATGAGCGGCTGGCCTTCGGGCCGCGCATGCCGGGCTGCCATGGCTCGCACGGTAGCGCGGCTGCACAGCCGCCTCGGTCGCATCGGGCAGGCCCATCGCCGCGCCCGCATTTCGGCGTTCGGCTCCACGCCCACCACCTCATAGCCGTGGCGCGCAAACAACTCCGCCGCGATGCCGGTGCCCGAGCCGATGTCAGCCACGCGCGCTCCGGGCGGTAGACGCAGCGCCGCCACCACCTCATCCGGATAGCCGGGCCGCCATTGCGCGTAGTCAGCCGCGCGATCGCTGAACCGTTCTTTCGGGTCCATCGCCATCGGCTCCAGGGTATCGCGAAGCGTTAGAGTTGAGAGTTCAGTTGTCCCGCGCGGCCCGTGCGCGGAAGTAGGAGTTCACCCGATGCTTAAAACCCCGATGGAAATTCCCGAGATTTTGAATGCTTTTCACGCGGAGAACAGAAGGTTTCCGCGCGCCGCCGTCGAGTCCGCCGTCGCGCGCCGTGAGGAGATCGTTCCGGAACTGCTGAACGTCCTGGAGAAAACTCTTGAGAAAGCCGAGCGAGGAGTTGGCTACGAGGGCGGCGCCCCCTATTTATACGCCATGTTGCTGCTCGCGCAGTTCCGCGAGACCCGGGCGTATCCCCTGATTGTCCGCTTCGCGTCGCTGCCCGAGGAGATCCTCGAAGATCTGTGCTCCGACTTCGTCACCGAAGACCTGCCCGCGGTGCTGGCTTCGGTTTGCGGCGGGGATCCGAAGGGCATCCAATCGCTCATCGAGAACCCGGACGCCAGCGAATGGGCCCGCGGCGCCGCCTTGGACGCGCTTGTCGCTCTTGTGAAAACGGGCGCCATCCACCGCGATGTGATCGTGTTGTATTTCGCCCGGCTCTTCCGCGGCGGCTTGGAGCGCGAGTATTCGCATGTATGGGATGCGCTGGTCTCCGCCGCCTGCGATATCTACCCCGGCGAATTGCAAGTGGACATCAAGAAGGCCTACCGCGCGGAGCTTGTGGACCCTGTGTTTATCTCGCTGGAGGATGTCGAGGCGGATTTGAAGCTGGGCCAGGAGCAGGTTCTCGAACGTCTCGCCCAGGGCAGGGAACACCGTCTGATCGAAGACACCATCCAGGAAATGAGCTGGTGGGCCTGTTTCAACGAAAAGCCAGAGCGCCCCCCGAACCCTGTGGGGACGCCGGCGGCCAAGCCCAAGATCGGCCGCAACGATCCGTGTCTTTGTGGCAGCGGCAAGAAGTTCAAGAAATGCTGCGGATCTCCGGCTGCCGGAACAGCGTGATGCCCGCGACGCCCGCGGCGCCGGCTTCCAGGCAACGCGGCGCGTTCTCCCACGTGATGCCGCCGAGGGCAAGCACCGGAATGGGGGCCGCGCGGCAGGCTTCGGCGAGGCGTTCCAGCCCCTGGGGGGCCACGAAGGAAACTTTCGAAAAAGGCGCGAAAACGGGCGCGAAAACGGCAAAATCGGCGCCGTTTTGCGCGCTTTTGCGCACTTCTTCGGCGCTGTGGCACGAGACGCCGAAGAGGAATCCGGCGGGGGCAACGGGCTTCCAGATCGAGGGCGGTGGCGCATCGCCCGGCAGATGAGCGCCCGCCGCGCCGCACGCCAGAGCCACGTCCACTCTTGTATTGACCAGCACTTTCGCGTTGCCCGCCGCGTGGACGATCCGCTCCGTCCAGCGATGGAGTTCGCGCGCGCTCAGATGCTTCTCCCGCACCTGAATCATCTCGACGCCGGCGGCGGCGCTGCGCCGCACGTTTTCCAGGGTTTCTTCGAGGGAGAGTCCGCCGGTGATGTGATAACGGATCAAGCGGACACCGGCTCGTAGTAGCGCGCGCCCGCGCAGGCTTTGCAGAGCGTGCGCCCGTTCACTTCCACTTCGCGCGCGAAAGCGATGCCCTCGCCGCATTCGGCGCAATGGACGCGCGGCCCCTTGTAGCCGGGCATTTCCTGGGCACCGATGGTCACGCGCACCCACTGCGTGTCGAAGAGTTCCTCGTCGGGCATCTCGCGGTAGGCGTGCATCTGCTGCCGGTTCTTGTCCTCGATTTCGGGATAGAGTTCGCGGGCGCGCTGTTTGCTGGACTCTTTCGCGGCGACGCGCACGGCGCGGTTCTCGCGCAGGTCCACAAAGGTGGCGGCCATTTTGCCGAAATCGACGAACTTGAGCGCGCGTTTGCCGAGGCGGCAGCCGGTGACGACGCCGATGGCGTCGGTGGCGCAGCGGTCGATTTCGACATAGGTCACAAGGCGCTTGCGGTCCGCCCCGGCGGGGTCTTCGATGCCGAGCAGCCGCAGCCCGTGGAGGGCGAGCCGGATGCCGAGAATCTGGCCCGCACAGAGATGTCCGTGGGCTTTCGCGGCGAGTTCTTCGTATTCAGCGAGGGTCTTCATCGCAGCAGCCGGACCGCCTCGGGCGGGATTTCGACATTCCAGACTTTATTATGCCGGAATGGCTCCCATTCGCGCCGGGTGATCTCGGCGGCGAGGCCGTTGGTGAACCGCAGGCGGACGCTGACGGGCCCTTCGCGGGCCTCTTCGAGGTGGCAGGCGAGGCCCGCGCCGCGGCCGGCGTGCACACGGTCGCGGCGGATGGCGACTCGGATGCGCGCTCCTTTGAGCAGGCCGGGAAAATAGGGCGCGGCGGCCTCGAAGCGGAAGTCCGCATCGGGTTGGCACAGGAGCAGCGAGGAGCGGCGCGAGGGGTCGAGCCCGAGGATCTCCGCATCGACGACGGCATGACGGTCGAGCCAGCGGACCACAGCATCGTTGGCCGGATCGTCGAGCCACGTGGCGCCGGCGCCCTGCCGGGCTAGGCGGCCGCGGTCGAGCAGCACCACTTCCTGGGCCAGGTCGAGGCCGGCTTCGGGACCGCGCGCGCAAACGGCGACAGGCACGCCGTGGCCGTTGACGGCGGCGTCGATCGCGCCGCGCACTTCGCCGAGAAGCGCGGGGGTGAAGCCGCGCAGGGGCTCGTCGATCAACAGAAGCCTCGGCCGCGCGACGAGGGCGCGGGCGGCGGCGACGCGCAACTGCAGGCCGGGCGGAAGAGCGGCGGCATCTTCGGAGGCGATGTCGCGCAGATCGGCTTCGCTGATCATCGCTTCGGCCTGACGGGCGCGTTCGACGCGTCCGCCCTCGATGGCGGCGAGGCTGAGGTGCTGGCGCACGCTCAGCCCGGCGGCGAGGCACGGCTCGGACGGGATCAACGCGCAAGCGCGCCGCTCGGGCGGAAGGTTCACGCCGGCGGGTCCGTCAAAGACCACCTGCCCGGCGACGGCGATGCGGCCTTCATCCGGGCGCGCGAGTCCGCAGATGGCGCGGAGCAGCAGCGTCTTGCCCGCGCCGGAATGTCCGGCCAGCAGGGAAGACTTCGCCTCGGATTTCCACTCCACGTCGAGGGTCTCGCTCTGCCCACTAAAGCAGCGAATGCGTACGTCGATCATTGCCCGCGCCCCCGCAATAGCAAGCCGGCCAGCGCTTCCAGGAAGACGCGTCCGGCCACCCACCCCGCCGCCGCGAACAGGCCGGAACGGACCGAGGGCCAGGCGGCGCGCCAGGCGGGCGCACCCAGCGTGCGGACGGATTCCAGCCAGGGTGCGGGCACGGCGGCGATCCGGATCGAAGCTTCGCGCGCCAGCGCCGCCACAGACACTAGCATGGCCGCCGCCAGCATCCAGCCGAAGGCTCCGGTGAGCCAGGCGGCGAGCAGAACCGGGCCGGGCAGCAGCGCGGCCAGCCGCACCGGAAGCGCGAAGCGCCGGTCGAAAGTCATGCTCCAGCCCAAGGCGAACGCGAGGGGAAAAGCGAGCAGCGCGGAGAGGGCCGCGGTCTGTGCGCTCAACCACCACGAGGGCCAGTCCATCAGCATGGGGACTCCCATTATAGGCGAGCCGCAAGCGGGACGTTTGCGTGTAAACTCACCTCATGGCATTGATTTCGCGGAGCCCGCGCCGGGCGCGCGCCATCGCCTCCGCGCTCGGTTCGCTTGGCTGTCCGGGCTTCGCGCAACTCTCGCTCGATTTCGATGACGAACCACCGCCGGTGCAGGATGCGGCGGTGGTGCTGTCGGCGGCGCTGGCGTGCGACGATCTGCCGCGATCGATTGTGCGGGCGCTGCCGTGGGTGGTGCTCGAGTACGCGCATCTCGACTGGGACTTCGTACTGCAGGAAGCGCGGCGGCGCGGCACGCAGAACCGGCTGGGGTTTGTCGTGACGCTGGCCGAACAACTCGGCGCGCAGAGCTACGGCAACGAAGAGAAGCTCACGCGGCTGGCGGAAGTGGAAGAGCGCCTGTTCGACATCCGTCTGGACCGCGAGGATACGCTTTGCCAGGATTCGCTGCCCGATTCGGAGCGGACGTGGCTGCGGGCGAACCGGCCGAAGGAAGCGGCGATCTGGCATCTGCTGACGGATCTGGATTTGCGGGGGATGGAGTAGGGCGGGCGTAAGTTCGTACTCCAGCTTCTCAACCGCCCAGCTTCCTTGGGGGCGCTTTGGGCACCTTTTAGCACACCGCCGAGGCCTATGGCGAATTCTATGCGCGATTGAAGCGGGTCCGCCCGAAGGATCTGATTCGCTGACTGTCACTTGTGGCGGCCCGTGGCAGCCTGACCGGGTCGAATTGCCATGAGGTTTTCGGCAACAGGAGGTACTGAATGGCGGACGCGGAGGGTCAGTTCAAGTTCTGGGACGGGTCGGACGCCAGCCAGGGTGACGCCGCGAGGGCCCGCAGTGGTGAACGGGCTGGACGGTTTGAGTCTGAAGTTTGATCTGGTCTTCGCCATCATGGCGCAGCTTGAGACGGTGTATCGCGGCCCCGTGCTGATGGACCGGCCGCCACCGGGGTGATCCGCCGGTCGGGGATACGCCGGCACTTGTGCTGCTTACCCGGATCTGCGCGCAACGTCAGCCTGTGGGCGCTTCATTGCGAGCGGCCTCCGGAAACAACCACTGGCACGCCGCCCATCAGGCCGCTCTCCGCAATGGCGTAGTCTGAGGAGGAAAGCCCATGATCTTCCACGTCGATATGGACGCATTCTTCGTCTCGGTGGAGGAACTCTACGATCCTTCGCTGAAGGGGAAAGCCGTGGTGGTCGGCGGCCAACGCGATCAGCGCGGCGTGGTCTCGGCGGCGAGCTACGAGGCGCGCAAGTTCGGCGTTCATTCAGCCCTGCCCCTGCGCAGCGCGGCCCAGCGTTGCCCGCACGCGATCTTTCTGGACGGTCACCCCGAGCGGTATCGCGAGTATTCGCACAAAGTGCACCGCGTGCTCGAGTCGTTCACGCCGAAAGTCGAGATGGCCTCGGTAGACGAGGCCTATCTCGACCTGGCGGGCAGCGAACGCCTCTGGGGACCGCCGCTCAAGGCGGCTCATCTGTTGCACGAACGCATGAAGCGCGATACAGGGCTGAATTGCTCGGTCGGCATCGCCACTTCACGCATGGTGGCGAAAGTCGCCAGCGATCAGGCCAAGCCCAACGGGGTGCTCTGGGTGCAGCCCGGCGCGGAGGCCGCGTTTCTCGCGCCGCTCGATGTCCGCAAACTGCCGGGCGTGGGCAAGGTCACCGAACAAAAGCTCCACGAACTCGGGATTCGACGCGTGGGCGATCTTGCGCGCCTGGAGACCTCGTTCCTCGAACGGCGTTTCGGGCAATGGGGCCTCGCGCTGGCGGGCAAATCGCACGGCCTTGATGCGGGCGGCTGGTTCGATAGCGAAATCGGCGCGCACGAGGATCCCAAATCCATCAGCCACGAGCACACGTTCGATGAAGACACCGCCGCCGCTGTCAAGATCGAGGCGACGCTCGCGCGGCTGACGGAAAAGGTGGCCCGGCGGCTGCGCGAACACGGCTTTCACGCGCGGACCGTTCATCTGAAGCTGCGCGACGCCTCTTTTCGCACCGTCACGCGCGCCCGCACGCTGCCCGCGCCGACGCAGTTGGACCGTGAGCTGATCCTCGCTTCGCGCGAGCTGTTCCGCAAGGCGTGGGACCGCGGCAAGGTGCGGCTGATCGGCGTTGGCGTCTCGGGGCTGGAGCGAGCCGAAGGACAATTGGATCTGCTCGCCGCCGAACAGCGCGAGCGCGACCGCCGCGCGCTGTCCGCCGTTGACCGCCTGCGCGACAGGTTCGGCGAGGCCAGCGTCACACTCGCGAGCGGCTTGACCGGCGACACGCCCGAACGCGTGCATGAAAATCCGGTCGGACTGCCCGGCAAACAGCCGCGGAAGTAGCTGGGCCGCGAGCGGTTTGGACCAATCCCCGCCCGAAACGTAAGATGATGCTTGTAGGCAATCATCCATCATGATCAGAAAGACGCGCCAGCGATCGGCCATCCGGGAGGCGCTTGAAACCTGCGGGCGGCCGATGTCGCCGGATGAAGTTCTGGCCTTGGCGCAAAAGAAAGTCAGCGGCTTGGGCATCGCGACGGTGTACCGCAACCTGAAGGCTTTGGTCGAAGAGGGCTGGCTGGTGCCCGTGGAGCTCCCGGGCGAGCCGGCGCGCTACGAACTTGCCGGGAAGGACCATCACCACCACTTCCATTGCCGCGCCTGCGGCCGCGTCTTCGAACTCCATGGCTGTGTCGACAAGCTGGTCGAGATGGTGCCCGCGGGCTTCGCCATGACCGGCCACGAGCTGGTCCTTTACGGGCTTTGCGGCTCCTGCCAGGTGGGGCGGAATTGAATGAAGCGCCGCGAATGGCTGGCGCTGCCACTCGCCGGCGCCCTGGCGGCTCAGCAATCTGCCGTCCACCTTATCGCCCACCGCGGCGGCGTAGTGGATGCCCGGCGCCCCGAGAACAGCAGCGCCGCCATTCAAGCCGCGATTGAGCAGGGCTACTGGATGATCGAAGTGGACGTGTGGCGCACCCGCGACGGCCATCCCATCCTCCAGCACGACGCCACTTTCCAGCGCTATTACGGCGATCCGCGGCGCGTGGAAGAGATGACCTGGGATGAAATCCGCACGTTGCGCACCGGCCCGGGTAACCTTGCCCCCATCGATTTCGAACAGGCCTGCGCGCTCGCCGCCGGGAAACTGCGCCTGATGCTCGACGTCAAGGGCAGCCGCCATCCCGACGATTTCTACGAGAAAATCGAGGCGAGCCTCACTCGCCACAATCTGCTGCGTAGCGCCTATACGCTCGGCGCGGACCGCATGAAGCCGCACTTCTGGGGCAAGCTCTGGATGTCCACGAGCCGCCAGGGGCTGCGCGAGGCCGTCGAGCGCGGCGAGCGCGTGGACCTGCACTACATTCTATTTGAACTCGGCAGCGTGCTCGACGGCGAAGCGATGGAGCTTTGCCGCCGCCACCGCGTCACGCCCGTCGCGGCCATCAACACATTCCGCTACGACATGGCCAAAGTGGACCACTGGCAGGGAGCAGAGGCCGATATCCGCCGCCTGCTCGCGCTCGGCGTGCGACACTTCCAGATCGATTCGATCTACTCGAAGTACTTCCCGCGCTGAGGCGGCTCAACGCGCGGCGCCGGTCTTGAGCCGGAACAGCCGCACTTCGTTCGACATGTTGGGCCGTCCCACTTCGGCGTAGGCCCAGATCTCGCCGTCCACCAGCATCCAGTGCGAATAGCGCCAAGTGCTGAACAGCGGGCTGGGTGTGGTGCTCACGAGCAGCGGCGATTCGGGCGTGAGGTCCACGACGTGATGCAGATCGAAAGTGAACGCCAGCCCCGTGGCGATATTGTAGATGGGGTCGTACCACTTCACGTTCGAGCCTTCGTACACGAACAGGTATCCAACCGGAAGCGGCACCACGCTGGCGGGCCGCACGAAGAAATCGTGCCAGCCGTCGAGCTTCATGATCGATTCATAGGGGCTGCCAACGGGCTCCCACCGCTCGCCGTCCTCGCTGCGGAAGTGATAGACGCGCTCGAGGCCGCGATGCTGGCCGATCAGATAGGCGTGAAACGCGCCTTCAGCGTGGAGGATCACCGGGTCCTTGTAACCCTCCACCGGCGTGTCGCGCGGCAGGATCTTCTTTTGCGGAGCGATCACCGGTTTCGCGCTCGAGGCCTTGAACTCGCGCGGGTCCTTCACGTCGTCGAACTTGACGATGGTCCAAGGGCCCTTTTGCCAGGGCCCGCAGGCGTAGAGCTTGAACAGGCCCGTGCGCGGGTCGATCAGCAGCGCGGGGCGCTCGAAGCCGGGGATGGGCACGTCTTCGCGCTTGATCCTGTGAACCGGCTTGAAGGTCAAGCCGTCTTCGCTGCGCAAAATGCGGATCTCGTAGCCGCGCAGGCCGTAGGGCGCATCGGCCGTGCGCATGCGCACGGCCATCCAGAAGACGCCCTGTTTGTCGCGCGCCACCGAGGGCGCGCCGGCCCACCATTCGGGCTCGTTCTTGTCGGGCTCCAGGATGACCTTGTATTCGCTGAACTTGCCCGGGATGGAGCCGTAGGGGCCGGTGACTTGGGGCGCGGGGCCCGGCCAGGTCTGCGCGGAGGCGCAAAAAACAGTGCAAAACAGCGTCAAAAAGGCCTTCGGAAGGGTGTTTTTCATCGTTTTTTCGCTATGCGGGAAGAGGGAATGGGTCGTTTACCTGTTTTTGCCACGTCTCGATCCGGCGGCGCAGATCGCTCGCCTTGCGCGAGGCCTCCCCGCCACCATCGTAGAGGTTGCGGAGTTCGAGCGGATCCGTGGGCCGGTGGAACAGTGTGTGGTGGTCGTTCTCGTGGAGCGTCAGCTTCCAGCCATCGGGCGAGACCACGCCACGGTACCGGGGTGTGCGGACGTCGGCATTCCACTGCACAAAGACATGGTCTTCACGCAGCGCTTCGCCGTTCATCGCGGACACGAGGCTTTCGCCGGGGAGCGATTCTTCGGGGCGGCGGCCGAGCAGGTCGAGCAGGGTGGGCACGAGGTGGATGGCGGAAACGGGCCGGCGCACGCGCGCCTGGCTGAAGGAGCGGAATGGGGCGTGGATGAGCAAAGGCACCCGCAGCGACTCTTCGAACATCACGCCCTTGCCGGCCAGGGTGTGCGCGCCCATCAATTCACCATGGTCCGAGGTGTAAACGATCACCGTGTTGTGCGCCTGGCCGGACGATTCCAGCGCCCAGAGGATGCGGGAGAGCGCCTGGTCCACCTGTGAGCAAAGGCCCGCGTAATTGCGGTTGAGCCTTCGCCAGCCGGCGCGTTCGCGGACGTTCTGGCCTTCGACACCCTGTTTGAGCGTGAGTTCTCGGCGCGCCTTCAAGTGGGCGGGTTCGCGGCCTTCCATGGGACCGGGGTAATTTAGCGGTACGGGCGCTTCGGCCTCGGAATGGAGGTCGTTATAGGGGCCGGTGTAGGGGGAATGGGGTTCGAGGAAGTTGACGGAGAGCATCCATGGGTTCGCGCGGTTGTTCTGGATGAACTCTTCGGCGCGGGTGGCGAGAAAAGCGGGCTTGCAATGCTTCGCGGGCAGGCTGCAGGCGAACTGTCGGGAGAAGCGGCGGTTGGCGGGGTTGGGCTGGTAGCCCTGCTGAATCAGAAATGCGTGATAGGAGCTTCGGGCTTCGGGATCGCGGCCTTTTGAGAAGTAGGGATGGTACCCGTCCTCGATGCTTTCCCAGTCATGGAACCCGTGTTGGGCGAAGACCTCGTCGCCGAGGTGCCATTTGCCAAAGTAGCCGCAGCGGTAGTCGCTGTCGTTCACAATCTCAGGCCAGCAGCGGGCGGTGGCGGGTAGCGGGATGTTGTTATTGATCGTCCCGTTCTGATGGGGCCAGAGGCCGGTGAGAATCGAGGACCGGCTGGGCGTGCACACGGGCTGAGTGACGTAATAGCGGTCGAAGACGACTGACTTCGCGGCGAGGCGGTTCATCGCGGGGACGCGGTAGTGATGGTTGCCGTAGGCAGCCATGGTGTCGGCGCGCTGTTGGTCGGTCCAGACGAAGAGCAGATTGGGCTTGTCGCCGGCGCGCCGCGCGCCGCGCAAGATGGCGGGGGCCACGGCGGCGGCAAACGCCGCCCGGCGGGTGAAAGTGAGGCTCGGCATGGCGCTGTCCGGTTAGCCTATCGCAGTCGGGGGACGCTGGCCAATGTTGACAGGGAACCCGGGCTGTGATGAGTTAGGTGCTGAGATGGAGATCACACGCCGTTCCGTACTTGCCGCGCCTGCCCTGGCTGCCGCGGCCGCCGCACAAACCGCCAGGCAGGGCATCTCGCTGGCTGCCTGGAGCTTCAGCGGCAGTTATTTCCAAGGCAAATGGAAGCTGCTGGATATGCCGGGGATTCTGCGCGATAAGCTCGGCATTACCGCGCTCGAGCACGTCAATCAGTTCTTCGAGAACCCGACGCTCAACTACCTGCAGCGGCTGAAGAAGAGCTTCGCCGATGCGGGCGTGGTGTCCACCATCCTAATGGTGGACAACGAGGGCGGGACGGCCGCGGTGGACAAGGCCGAACGGGTGCTTTCGGCGACGATGCACCGGAAGTGGATCGACATCGCTCATTTTCTGGGCTGCCATTCGGTCCGGATCAACGTGTACGGGCATCCCGAGGACTGGAAGAACGACCGGGATCTGGTGAACCGCGCGGCCGAGTCGATCCACCTGCTGCTGGACTACGCGAAAGGGTCAGGGCTGAACATCATCGTGGAGAACCATGGCCGGGCGTCGTCGGACCCGGACATTCTCGTGGCGCTGGTGAAGAAGGTGAACCACCCGAAATTCGGGCTGCTGTGCGATCTGGGCAACTGGAATCCGGGAGACGACCGCTACGCGGCTGTGCGGAAGACCCTGCCGTACGCCAAGGGGCTTTCGGTGAAAGGCACCTGGGGAGCAAGCCTGGATCCGGCCTTCGATGCGGAGAAACTCGTGCGGACGGCGCTCGAGGGCGGCTACGTGGGCTGGTGGGGTTTGGAAGTGACGCCGCGGCGCCCGCGCGGAGCCGACCGCCCGCCAGTAGAGCAGCAGTTCGCCGACGAAGTGAAGACCGTGCTCGAGGCGAAGGCAATCGTGGAGCGGGTGGTGATGAAGAAAGGCTGACCGGAAGCCCCGGCGGCCTTCAGCTAGGGCGCCGCATCGACAGATTGTTCCCATTCACCGGCTTCGGGCGTCTCCGGCGAGCCGCCGCCGAGGTAGTGGCTGATGCGCCAGGCGTGATAGCCGACGGTGTTCAGCCAGCGCAGGGCGTCGAGGACGTCGAGAACTTCCGAATGCAGCCAGACGCCCGCGGCGCTCTTCTGCAGCAGTTGGGGGCGCTCGCGCCGGTTGGCTTCGCCGAGATACTCCGACTTCTGGCGGACGGCTGCGAGCCACGGCCCTGATTCGAAGCCTCGCAAGCCATCGGCGGCGCAGGCGAGGATGTCGCGGCAGCGCGCGGCGGCAGGCTTCACGGCGTCCCCGGCAAGGGCCCTGGAGACCTTGTCGGGCAGTTTCACGTAGCCTTGCAGGCGAACCAGATGGTCGAGTCCGTGGAGCAGGGCGACGCGCAGGCCGGCCGGGCCAGTCTCGCCTGCGGCGGGGATGGCGGCCAGGAAGTCCTGGGTCTGGTGGATCGCTTCACGAATACGAAGGCGGCGCGCCTTGTCGGCTCCGCGGCCGGGCGGATCGCGGAGGCTTTCGTGGATGCAGTCGAAGGTTTCGATGGAAATCTCGCGGAGGGCGCGGAAGGCGGCTTCGAGCGCGACTTCAGGCACGTCAAGCACCATGCGGTCGAGATGGGCGGTGAGTACGGGGCCGCGGTCGGGCAGCAACCTTTCCACCCAGCGCGCGAAACGTTCGATGATGGGCAGGAAGCAGATCACACCGAGAGCGACGAACACGGTATGGAATGCCGCAAGGCTCACGGCGCCTGCTTCGAGACCCGCGGAGCGCTGGCCCCACCCGATGAGCCGCAGAAGCAGCGGCATGAGCAGGATGGCGATAACGCCCGTGGCGGAGTTAAACAGCACAAGGGCGAGGGCCGTGCGTTTGGCGGGCACGCTGGCGCCGATGGCGGCGAGGGCGCCCGTGACGGTGGTGCCGATCGAAGCGCCGATCACGAGCAGCGCGGCCTGTTCGAAGTTAATCGAGCTTGTGTGCAGCGCGGTCAGCGTGGTGGCGACGGCGGCGCTGGAGGATTGGAGGATTACGGTGAGGGCGACGCCGATGCCGACGGTCAGCATGCGGCCAAAGAAGCCGCCGGCGTCCAGCCCGGACAAGCTGAGATCGTCCGAAAGCCCGGCCATGGCGGTCTGCAGCGTCTCGATGCCAACGAAGATCAAGCCGAAGCCGGCGATGGCGAAGCCGAGAGGGCGGACCCTGCGGCGTCCGAGCAGGCGGACGAAAGCGCCGATACCTACCAGCGGCAGGGCGTACTGGCCAATGCTGATCTTGAGACCGAGCACGGATACGATCCAGCCCGTGCTGGTGGTGCCGAGGCTGGCGCCGAGAATGACGCCCACCGCCTGAGGGAAGGTCAACAGCCCCGCGCTAACGAAACCGATCATGGTGACCGTGGTGGCGGAAGAGGATTGGACGAGCGCGGTGACGAGCGTGCCGGAGGCCAGCGCGGCCACGGGGCGGCCGGTGAACCGGACGAGCGCCGTGCGCAGGCGGTCGCCCGCGAAGGACTTGAGCCCGTCGCTCAGAAGCACCATGCCGACCAGAAACAGGCCGATGCCGCCGAGGAGCGTGAAGAGGAGGCCGGTCATGAATGCGATTCTGCCGCCGGACGCCTTTTGCCGCAGGGGTGGGCGGCGGTATCCTATCATCTTATGAAAAAGCTGCTGGTCTCGCTGATCGTCCTGTTATTGCCGGCGTTTGGACAGAGGTTTGAGTTCTGGCCCGGCGCAGAGTACAACCCGGCTGTCCCCACGATCGAGAAGGTGCTGGGCTTCGAACCAGGTAAGCGCCACGCAACCGCGGCCGACGTCGAAAAGTACTTTGAGGCCCTGGCCGCGGCGCAGCCGAACCGGATGAAAATCTTCGACTACGCGACGTCGTGGGAGGGGCGGCGGCTCTACTATGCGGTGATCGGCTCGGAGCAGAATGTCCGCCGTATCGCGGAGATCAAGGCGGGGATGAAGAAGCTCCACGATCCTCGCCGGACTTCCGCAGAAGAGGCAAAGAAGCTGATGGGGTCGCTGCCGGCCGTGGTGGGCATCAGTTCGGCCGTGCATGGCAATGAGATTTCGTCGCCCGAGGCGTTGATGCTGGCGGCTTACCATCTGCTGGCGGCGCGCAATAACGGGTTGGTGGACAGCGTGATGGCGAATGTCCTCACACTGCTGGACCCGTTACAGAATCCCGACGGGCGCGACCGGTTCGTTCACAGCTTCCGCATGAACCTGGGGCTGGAGCCGGACGAAAGCATGTTCGCGGCGGAACGCAACGAGCCGTGGCCAGGCGGCCGCTCGAACCACTACCTGTTCGACATGAACCGCGACTGGTTTGCGCTGACCCAGCCGGAGACGCGCGGCCGCGTGAGGTATCTGAACGAATGGCTGCCGCTGATTCACGTCGATTTGCACGAAATGGGCACCGATTCGACGTACTTCTTCGCTCCTGGCGCGGAGCCATACAACCCGCACCTGACCGCGGCGCAGAAGCAGCAGATGGACTGGTTCGGGAAGAACAACGCCCGTTGGTTCGACAAGCTGGGCTATCCGTATTTCACGCGCGAGGTGTTCGACGAATTTTATCCGGGCTACGGAGCTTCCTGGCCCTGGTATTACGGCGGGATGGGGATGACGTACGAGAACGCGTCGGTGCGGGGACTGGTGGTGCGCAAGACCGACGGGACGCTGTACGACTTCCAGAACAGCGTGAAGATGCAGTTCGTCGCTTCGGTGGCGACGCTGGAAACGGCCGCCGAGTATCGTCCCAGGCTACTGGAGAACTTCTGGACTTACGCCCGGACGGCCGTGGAGGAAGGCGAGAAGGAAGCGGTGAAGGAATGGATTCTGCCCCGGCGCGGCGATGTGTCGGCGGTGGACAAGCTGGCGCACGTTCTGGCCGAACAGGGCATCGAAGTGCGGCGCGCGAGCGCGGCGTTCCGCAATGGAGAGCAGGAGTACCCGGCGGGGAGTTACACGGTGGCGGTGGCGCAGCCGCGCAAGCGAATGGTGCGGGCGCTGCTGGACCCGCAGGTGCCGCTGGATCCGGAGTTTGTGAAGGAGCAGGAGCGGCGCAGAGAGAAAGGTCTGCGGGATGAGATTTACGATGTGACGGCGTGGTCGCTGCCGTTGTTGTACAACATTGAGTCGGCCGGCGCGCGCGAGGTGTCGCAGGGACAGTTCAGTATGGTGGCGGCCAGCGGGTATCAGCCCAAGGGTTCAGTGAGCGGGAAGGCGGAGGTGGCGTACCTGGTTCCCTGGGGAACGCAGGCGGCGGGCCGCTTCCTGACCGCCGCGCTGCGTGCGGACCTGAAGATGCTGTCCGCGAACCGCGCTTTCCGTCAGAACGGGCGGCGGTATCCGGCGGGTACGCTCATCGTCATGGTGGCGCAGAATGCGGACACAGTGCACGCCACTGTGGCGCGGATTGCCGAGTTGTCCGGTGCGGAAGTGCTAGCCACAGGCACGGGTTGGGTGGAGGAGGGGATCAACTTTGGCAGCAACCGCGTGGCGAGGCTGAAGAAGCCGGCCGTGGCGATGGTGTGGGATCAACCCACTTCGTCGCTGTCGGCGGGGCATACCCGTTTCGTGATCGAGCGGATGTACGGGTATCCGGTCACGGTGATCCGCGGGCAGACGCTCGGGATGGTGGATTTGAGCAAGTTCGATGTGCTGATCATGCCCAATGGCGGGAACTACGCGGCGGTGTTGGGCGGCGCGGCCGACCGGCTGAAGACGTGGGTGCGTTCGGGCGGTGTGCTGATTGGCATCGGGGGGGCTTTGAGTTACCTAAGCAGCCAGCCGGTGGGTCTGCTCGCGCTCCAACAGGAGGCCCTGGCGCGCGAAGAAGGCGCGGCGAGGCCCGTGGCCGAAGCCAAACCGGCGCCGGGTCCCGTGCCGGGCAGGATCCTCGAGAAGCATGAGGATTACCAGAAGGCGGTTCGGTCCGACCGCGAGCTGCCGCCGGGCGTCGCGGGCGTGCTGGCGCGGGCCAAGCCCGACCCCGATGCCTGGATCAACGCGGGTCTGCCGGATACGCTGCACGTTTTGGTGGACGGCCGCACGATTTACTCGCCGCTGAAACAGGATCAGGGTTTGAATGCGGTGATCTTCGCCGGGCCCGATGAAATTCTGGCCTCGGGTCTGCTTTGGGACGAGAGCCGGAGGCAGCTTGCCTACAAGCCTTTCGTGGTGGTGCAGAACGAGGGCCGGGGCGCGGTGATCGGCTTTACCGCCGACCCGAATTTCCGTGCCTACATGGACGGGCTGAACGTCCTGTTCCTGAACGCGGTGTTCCGGGGGCCGGCGGTGGGCGGGCGGGCGCCGGGCGAATAGCGCGGGTCAATCGGACGCGGGAAACGTGATGGTGAACGAGGCGCCGCGGCCGGGTTCGCTTTCGACCTTGATGTGGCCGCCATTCTGCCGGACCGCGCCGTAGACCGTGGCCAGGCCCAGGCCGATGCCTTTACCCGGATCCTTCGTGGTGAAGAACGGCTCGAAGATGCGCTCGCGGATGGAGGCATCCATCCCGATCCCGTTGTCGCGCACCGTGAGTTGGACGCGCCGGTCCCCGTTGCGCGAGATCTTACGGGTCTCGATGGAGATCATGCCGCCGCCAGGCAAGGCGTCGCGGGCATTCACCGCGAGGTTGAGCAGGATCTGCTGGATCTGGGTGTGGTCGGCCTGGATGGAGGGCAACGCGGGGTCGAGGGCCAGCACGACTTCCACGGTTTCCGGAAGCAGGGGCCTGATGACGTTTTCCATCTCCCTGATCGCCCGGTTGAGTTCCAGCCGTTCCGGATGGTGTTCCTGCTTACGGCTGAATGCAAGCAGTTGGCGGGTGAGGTGGGCGGCCTTTTCGCCAACCAGTTGGATCTCATGGGCCTTGCGTCCGGCGGGCGTATCGCCGAGTTCGCGGCTGAGCAGCGAAGCGTAGCCGTTCACCACGGTCAGCATGTTGTTGAAGTCGTGGGCGATGCCGCCCGCGACGCGCCCAAGCGCTTCCATTTTGCCCGCTTGGCGCAACTGTTCTTCCAGGCGGTAGTGTTCAGAGATGTCCACGGCGAAGCCGCCGATCAGGGTTTCGTTCCCGTCGCCGGTGGGCACGGGGAAGCGGCGGACCAGCCAGTGCTCCGTGCCGTTTGCGCCTTCCGAAGCGATTTCCGACTCCTGGACGTGCATGGTTTCGATCACCCGGCGGTCGTCTTCGGCGAATCGTTCCGCAAGTGCAGGTTCGAAGATGGCGCGCGTGTTCCGGGGCGGGCCTTCGCCGCCGGCATCGAAGCGCTCGCGGAAATAAGGATTGAGATAGTGGTACCGGCCATCCTGATCCTTCAGGAAAGCGGCGACGGGCAGATTGTCCATGAAGAGTTGGAATCTTCGCCGGCTATCCTCCGTGGCCTCCTGTGAACGCTGCAGCGAAGTGAAACTCCGCAGGAGCAAATAGGTGAGCAAAACGCCCGTGGCAGCGACGTAAGCCAGGCCCTTAAAAAGACTCAGCGAACCCCAGCGCTCGGCGGGGAAGAAGCGCCAAAGCACCTCGTCGGAGAGCAGAATCCACGCGCCTCCGGCAAGGAGATAGATCCCGACGATACGGAACGCTTCGCGTCTTCCTCCTCCGAAAGTTGCCGGCATCGCGGACCAATCCTTTTGGCGGTTGATTCTTGCAGCACTTCGACTTTACATCGAAAACCGGCAGAGCGGAA
Source organism: Bryobacteraceae bacterium (assembly GCA_023384675.1). Taxonomy (GTDB): domain Bacteria; phylum Acidobacteriota; class Terriglobia; order Bryobacterales; family Bryobacteraceae; genus PNKE01. Next base: position 37,264 of record JAHDVK010000002.1, read on the forward strand.
GGGGGATACCGGGATTAAAGCTCGAGCATATGGCCCATGCGGTCCTTTTTGGTCCGCAAGTAAACGGCATTCTCGCCGTTCCCGAGCACCTGACAGGGGACCCGTTCGACGACCTTGACGCCATTGGCTTCGAGGGCGGCGATCTTTTCCGGGTTATTCGTGAGCAGACGGACGCCGGCAACGCCGAAATGGCGCAAAATCGCCGCGGGCAACTCATATTCGCGCAGATCGGAGCGGAAGCCCAATTGTTCGTTGGCTTCGACGGTGTCGGCGCCGGAGTCCTGCAATTCGTACGCTCGGATTTTGTTGAGCAGACCGATGCCGCGGCCTTCCTTCTTTTCGTAGATCACCAGGCCGCGGCCTTCGGCGGCGACGGCTTCCAAGGCGAGTTCAAGCTGGGCGCGGCAATCGCAGCGCAGGCTGTGAAAGACGTCGCCGGTGAGGCACTGGGAATGGATGCGGACCAGAACGGGTTCGGGCGTGGACAGATCGCCCATCACGACGGCGACCGCTTCCTCGCGGCGGCCTTCGGCTGTGCCCTCGAAACCATGAATCCGGAAATGGCCGAACTCGGTCGGAAGGTTGGCCTCGGCAACCTTGCGGACGGTGAGCGGCGGGATCTCCTGCATAGCGAATGGAAGCTAACTCTTCATCTTATAATGAGGCGGGCTGTTGCCGCGATGGAACAACTGTTGGTCATACTGCTGGTGAAGCTTGCGGTGGCGGCCTCGCTCGCCAGTCTGCTGACCCGTTCCAGCCGTTTTCTCAACCTGCTGTTGCGGGAGGAGCGCACGATGGTGGAGCGGCTCCAACTGGCGGGCGGGATCTCGTTCTTCTGTATTTCCGGCTCCACGCTGCGCGTGGTCACCCCTTCCTACGCGGGCACGGACGTGGCGATGGAAGGCTCGATGGTGGCTGGGATGCTGGGCGGCTATATCTCGGGGCTGTTGGCGGGCGTGGTGTGCTCGCTGCCCGCGATGATGGCGGGCGAATATCTGGCGATGCCGCTCTATGCGCTGGTAGGCGTGCTCGGTGGATTGCTGCGCGACCTGGCGCCGGAGCCGGATGAAATCTGGCGCTTCACCCCGTTTTTCGACCTTTCGCTCTACCGGCTGGTGCGCTACCCGGCCGACCGGCGCCGCACCGTGTATCACGTCTTCATCCTGACCGCCATCCTCGCTGCGGAGATGATCCGCTTCGTCTCCCAACAGTTCTTCGGCGGGCTCTATGTCTTCACCATCTACGGCGAGCGCGAGGGATGGGTGCTGGCGGCGGCCTTTCTCACCACGGTCTTTACGGTCGCGGTGCCGTTGAAGATTTGGAACAGCGCGCGCAATGAGCGGCTGCTCGAAGTGAAGGAACGGCTGCTGGTGCAGGCGCGGCTGTCGGCGCTGGCCGGACAGATCAACCCTCATTTCCTGTTCAACACGCTAAATACCGTATCGTCGCTGATCCGCACGAAGCCGGAGCAGGCCCGGCAGGTGGTCTACAAGCTCTCGAACATCCTGCGCAGGCTTTTCCGTAAGACGGGCAGTTTTGCGCCGCTGCGGGACGAACTCGCTTTCATCGAGGACTATCTGAGCATCGAAATGGTGCGGTTCGGCGACAAACTGCGCTTCGAGAAGGAGGTCGAGCCGGGCCTGCAGGATTTGCAGATCCCCTCGATGCTCTTGCAGCCTCTGGTGGAGAATTCCGTGAAACACGGCTTGGCGGGCAAGGTGGAGGGCGGGCTGGTGCGGGTGACGGCGCGCCGGGCGGGCGAGGACCGGCTGGTGCTATCCGTGGAGGACAACGGCGTGGGGATCGAGGAAGAACAACTGGCGGGCCTGCTCGACCGCGGCGGCATCGGGGTGAGGAATGTGAACGAACGCCTGCAGGTGCTGTTCGGCAATGGCTACCGGCTGGCGGTGCAGTCGCGGCCCGGCGAAGGCACACGGACCGAAATCGACCTTCCCGCCCGGTGAAAGTCCTTAGTAACCCTTTTCCGCGAATCAGCGTATGCAGTTGCAGATGCGGACGAAGCTGAAATCTTCTGGTCTGGCTGATCGCGCCGCGCATCCATGGGTTATAGAGTATTTAGAGGGTGATGAGTATCATGCGAAATTTATGGGCAGTGTTGTTTCTGGCCGCGATGGCCTTTGCGCAGGGCGAGGCGCCCGTCAGATATATCGTCCAGTTAGAGGGCGAGCCGGCGATCCTGGCCGCGGATCGAACGGCGCGCGCCGCCGCCGTGCGGGGCGAGCAGCAGGTTTTCAGGAGAGCGCTCGCCGGGATTCGGAATACGCGCGCGGTTGGCGCGACCGTTCATGCCTTGAACTCCGTGATCGTCGAGGCGCCGGCGGGCAGCGAAGCGCTGTTGGCGACGCTGCCAGGGGTGAAACGCGTGGAATTGTCGCGGGATCTCGAACTGCACACCGACCGCATTCCGTCCATCCATCAGATCACTCAGGCCTGGGAGCGGATTGGCGGCGCCAGCCGGGCGGGCGAAGGCATCAAGATCGCGATTCTCGACACGGGCATCCAGCACAATCATCCCGCCTTCACTGACGCGGAATTCCCGGTCGCGGACGGTTTCCCGCAGGTGGACCGTGAGTTGAACCGGCCACAGACGAACCGCAAGGTGATCGTGGCGCGGTCATACGACAACTTCGATGCGCGCGACCGCGTAGGGCATGGCACGGCCGTGGCCATGGTCGCGGCGGGATTGGTCCATCAATCGCCAAGAGGCGTGATCGCGGGCGTGGCGCCGCGGGCCTGGCTGGGCAACTACCGGGTGAACCGCGAGGCAAGCAGGGCGATTCCCTCCGATTTCGCGACGCAGGCGGTGGATGATGCCGTCGCCGACGGCATGAACGTGATCAATATGAGTTTCGGCTCGAACGGGCTGGCAGGTTCCACGGACGATGCACTCGCGGAATCCTCGCGAAACGCGGCTGCCCGCGGGGTGGTCGTCGTGATCTCGGCGGGTAATTCCGGCCCGGAAATCATGATGGTGGACGATAGCTCCTCCGATCACAAGGTGCTTTCGGTGGGAGCGAATCAGAGCGACCAATCCACATCCAATCCCGCCTTGCTGCTGCCCGAGGGGGCGCCGGTCACCAATGTCGGAGTATCCAGCAACGCCACCGGCAACCGGGTGTACAGCGGGCAGCTTTTCGACATTGAGCGGCTGGATCCCTCTGGCCTGCTTTGCGGCAGCGGATTGCAGCCGGGGAGTCTCCAGGGCAGGATTCCCCTGATTCTGCGCGGCGAATGCAACTTTGCGGCAAAACTGCGCAACGCCTTTGAGGCCGGCGCCGCGGCAGCCGTGATCTATAACACTGCAAACCCCGCCAGCGGCTCTCCCGAGGACCGGATCGACATGGATGTCGATGCCGACCCGACGATCCCCGGCCTTTTTCTGCCACGCAGTGAGGGACTGAAACTGAAATCATCGCTCGCGACGGCCGACGATTTCCAGGTGGTCGTGCGATTCTTCTTCGCCGCGAATAACCCTTTTCAGCTTGCTTCGTTCTCCAGCCTTGGACCCTCGGTGGACCTGACGATCAAGCCCGACCTGGTGGCCAAGGGGGCGAATGTCTATACGGCGGCGCAGACCGGGTTTCCCAGCAGCAGTTCGCTTTATAACGAGAGCGGCTACGCCACGACGCAGGGTACCAGCTTCTCCGCGCCCGTCGTGGCCGGGGCGGCAGCCACGCTGATGGCGGCGCGGCCTTGGATGGGCTCCGCCGACTACCGGTCGATGCTGGTGAATTCGGCTGAGCCGTTGCGGAACTCGGGCGGAACTCCGGTCACGGTAATGCATTCCGGCGCGGGTGCGCTGAACCTGGAGCGCGCGCTCCAGTCGACCGTCACCGCTTACCCCGTTTCCGTTTCCTTCGGCGCGCAAGATTCGACGGTGGACGACTGGCGCCAGGTGATCATTCGCAACATTTCGGGCGAGACCGTGACCTACGAACTCAGCGTCGAGAGCGCGAACGAGGTGGTTCCGATGCTGACCGACGAGCGGATCACATTAGGTCCCGAGGAGATCGCCGGTCCGGTCCTGGTCTTTGCCACGGGCGGCCTCGCGCCGGGCGCGTATGAAGGGTTCCTTCGGATCGACGACGCCGAACATGGCACGGTCGCCCGCGTTCCCTATTGGATGGCGGTGCGGGACACGGTCCCGGTGCGAATTACCACCCCCGTACTGCCGGCAACCCCCAGGGCGGGAGCCACTTCACATATACTATTTCGAATCCACGATGGCGCGGGTCTACCCATGCTAGACCCGAAGCCATCCATCACCATTGAGGCCGGTGATGGCTTGGTCGTTTCGCTAGATGCCGATGATTACCCCAATACCTGGTGGCTGCGCTACCGCATGGGAACGGCCCCGGGCCTGAACCGGATCCGGATCGATGCCGGGCCAGTGAGCCGGACACTGATCTTCAGCGCCGGCATTTAGGCAGCGGCAAATCCCACAGCCGTGCTCCAGCCGTTTATACTGAACGATTGGAGCCCTTTCCCCCGCCATGGAGGATTTGATCAAGAAGCTGCAGGACGAGATCGCGGCAATGGAATACGAACTTCGCAATGAACTGCCGAAGGAGATCCAGAAAGCCCGCGCTCACGGCGACCTGCGCGAAAACGCCGAGTTTCACGCGGCCAAGGAGCGCCAGCGGTACGTGGATGCCCGTCTGGCGCAACTCAAGAGGCGCATGGCGGACATGTCGCTGATCGATCTGACGAAGATCCCGCGCGACCGGGTGGGCCTTGGTTCGCGCGTGGTGGTGCTCGATCAGGACAAGGACGAGGAGATCACGTATAAGATCGTGGCGAGCGAGGAAGCCGACGCCGCGAACGGTCTGATTTCCACCAATTCGCCGATCGGCCGGGGTTTGCTCGGCAAGAAGGTCGGCGACGAAGTTTCGATTTCCATCCCGAGCGGCAAGCGCCGGATGGAGATTCTGGAATTGACCACCATCCACGACAGCATGGATTAACAAGGCAGTGACTTACACCCGCGCCATCGGCATCGGCGCCAACTCCATCATCAGGCTGATCGTGAGGGCGCTCGCGCTCTCCCGCATCAGTCCCAACGCCCTCACGTTCATCGGCCTGCTGATCAACATCTACGGCGCCGTGCTGCTGGCGCAGGGGCGTTTCTTCGCCGCCGGACTGGTGATTATCGGCGCGGGCATCTTCGACATGGTGGACGGGCGCGTGGCCCGCGAGACGAATCGCGTCACGCGCTTCGGCGGTTTCTTCGATTCGGTGCTCGACCGGTACTCCGACCTGGCGCTGCTGATGGGGCTGCTGGTGTACTACGCGAACATCGGGCGGAATTTCTATGTCGTGCTGACGGCGGTGGTGATGACCGCCTCGGTGATGATCTCCTACACGCGCTCACGCTCGGAGAACACGATCCCGCAATGCAAAGTCGGTTTTCTGGAGCGGCCGGAGCGCATCGTGCTGCTGATCATCGGGGCGCTGTTCGACCGCATGGCGCCGGTTCTCTGGGTGATCGCCGTGCTGGGCAACATCACCGTGATCCACCGGATGATGTACACCTACGAGCAGACCACGGCGCTCGAAGAAGCGCAGCTTCGCGCCGGGGGCGAATCAGCCCTCAAGAATGACGTGCGCGAGGGCGAGCGCCCCGGTGTGAGTCAGCGATAGCTGCACGGATTTCACCCCCATGCGCTCGGCCACCTGCCGGGCTACGCCGTGGAAGCGCAGCGTCGGCCGGCCGCTCGGCTCATTCACGACTTCGAAATCCTGCCAGCGCACCCCGCCGCGCCAGCCGGTGCCGATGGCTTTCATGCCGGCTTCCTTGGCGGCGAAACGCGCGGCAAAGCGTTCGTACTTGTTGGCCTTGCGCGAGGCGTAGGTGATTTCGGCGGGGGTGTAGACGCGCTGCAGAAAGCGGTCGCCGTATCGCTCGGCGGCTTCGCGGATGCGATCCACTTCGGCCAGGTCCACTCCGGTTCCGAGGATCATGCGGGTGCTCCATGGGTCTTGCGGGGCGCGCTGGCCCCTCGCTGACGCTCGGGGCTTGCTGCCCGCCTCATTCCCCGAGCGTCAGGGGGTGTGAAAAAACCGAACGCTACGCGCAAGGCGCCCACCGCTGCGACCTCCACCTGACGGTGGAGGCTCATAAGATATTGAAACAAAGGCACTGATGAGCCCCCACCGTCAGGTGGGGGTAGACGCCGGATAGGCGTCGGAGATTTTTTCACACTCCAGTCAGCGAGAGGGGCAAGGTGATCTCTCATCACGGCAGTTCGAACACCGCGAGGATAGGGAAATGGTCCGACGGATAGCGCCCGTCGCGGTTGTCGGTGAGCGAGTGCGCCTCCAAGACCTTCCAGGGCGCGCGGTAGAGTACCCAGTCGATGCGGGCCGCGCCCGGCGTGCCCTTGAAGCCGTGGAAAGTGCCCTCCGGACCGCTCTTTTTCGCCGCGTTCGTCCAGGCATCCTTCATGAGCGCGGTGAGGGTTTCGTAAGTCGGCCCGGAGGCGGGCGCGTTGAAGTCGCCGGTCACCACCAGCGGCAGCGAATCTTCGTACATGCCGAGCCGGTGGGCGATGATCCGCGCGCTCATGAGACGAGATTGTTCGTCCTCGCGCCGGTGGGCGAATTGGGTGTTGGTCAACAGGAATTTCTGGCCCGTCGATTTGAGTTCGAACAGCCCCCAGGTGACCATCCGCGGCAGGCTCATGTTCCAGGCGCTGGAACCGGGGCGCTCGGGCGTCAGCGACAGCCAGTAGTTGCCCGAATCGACCAGGTTGAGCCGTTCGGGCTTATAGAACACGCCCATGTGCTCATCCTCCTGGTTGCCGCGCCGGCTCAGGCCGAACCACTTATATTCGGACATGGCCTGATCGAGGTACTGCCCTTGCGAATAGAGCAGTTCCTGGGTGCCAACGAGGTCGGGGCTATGCTTGCGGATCGTCGCCACCACGAGGTCGCGGCGGTTTTCCCAGATGTCTGGACCGTCGCTCTTGGCGGCATAGCGGACGTTGAACGACATCACGCGCAGCGTCTCGGCACAGGCCGGCAGCGTGGCGGCAAGACAGAGCAGACCAATGGCGAGTCTCATCACGTTATAGAATCGCACGCATGGTACGCCGTTTGTGTTTCCTGTCCTTGATGTTTGCCGCCGGGCTCGCGGCCGCGCCGCCCGAGACATACATTCCCGCATTCGAAAAGACCCTGAACGAGAACATCCTGAAGTTCTGGTATCCGCGCTCGCTGGACCGGACCAACGGCGGCTACATTGTCCGCTTCGGCCCCGCGGGCGAGGACCTGGAGCCAGGCCCAAAGGCGCTCGTCACGCAGGCGCGCACCGTCTGGTTCTTCGCGCGCGCGGCGCGCGCCGGTTACGGTAACAAGCAGGAACTGCTGGCAGCCGCGGACCACGGCTACCGCTTTCTGATCGAACGCATGTGGAATCCCAAGCACGGCGGGTTCGCCTGGGAGGTGGATGCCACCGGCCGCACGGCCACGCGCCCGAAGATCCACATGTACGGGCAGAGCTTCGCGCTGTACGCCATCAGCGAGTACGCCATGGCCTCCGGCCGCAAGGACGTGCTCGCCTTTGCCCGCAAGGTCTTCGACCAGTGGGAACAGAAGGCCCACGACAAGCAGCATGGCGGCTACCTCGAGTTCTTCAACGAGGATTGGACGCCCGCTGCTTCGCCGGAGCGATCCTACATGTCCGGCGATTCCACCGTGAAGCTGATGAACACGCACCTGCACCTGATGGAAGCGATGACCACGTTCTACCGCGCCTCGAAACTGCCGCTGGCCCGGGAGCGGCTGCTGGAGTTGATCGCGATCGAGAGCAATGCCGTGGTCCGGAAGGGCCTGGGCGCCTGCACGGATCAATACCAGCGCGACTGGACACCCATTCTGGAAGGCGCGGGGGGCCGCGTCAGCTACGGGCATGACCTCGAAAACATCTGGCTGATCGTGGACGCGGCCGAAGCGGCGGGCGTCGCGGTAGGGCCCTATCTCGACCTGTTCCGCGAGTTGTTCGCCTACTCGCTGAAATATGGTTGGGACGATACGCACGGCGGTTTCTGGTACAGCGGCTGGATGCGCCAGCCCGCCGATAACCGGATCAAGAGCTGGTGGGTGCAATCAGAGGTCCTGGTGAGCGCGCTCTACATGTACCGCATGACCGGCGACCCGCGGTATTGGGACGTCTTCGAGAAGACCTGGGATTTCGTCGGGAAGCACCATATCGACTGGGAGAACGGCGAGTGGTGGGAAACCGTCGACGATCAGCTCCAGGCCCGCGGCAACAAGGCCCATGCCTGGAAAGCGGGCTACCACAACGGCCGTGCGATGATCGAAGGAATCACGCTGCTCCGGCAGCTGAGCAAGGAGCCCCGACAATGAAGCTTTCCAGACGCGCGCTGTTCGGAAGCGCCGCCTCCGCGGTTCTGATGCGGGCCCAGCAGGCCGAACCGGGATTCGCTCCCATTTTCGACGGGCGCACCCTGAATGGCTGGAAACTGGTTCGCGGACGCGGCCCTGGCTATGTGGTCGAGAACGGAGCCATCGTCTGCCCGGCTGACGGCGGCGGCAACCTCTTCACCGAACGCGAGTACGCCAACTTCGTTCTGCGCCTGGAATGGCGGCTGTGGGAGGGCGGCAACAACGGCATCGGCATCCGCGCGCCCCTGGAGGGCGACGCCGCGTACTTGGGCATGGAAATCCAGGTTCTGGACGACGAATCCCCGAAGTACAAAGGCCGCCTGAAACCCACCCAGTATACCGGCTCGATTTACGACGTATTCCCCGCCCGGAGCGGGTTCGTGAAGCGGGATGGCGCCTGGAACACGTACGAAATTACGGCGGACGGCCCGCGCGTCAAAGTGGTTTTGAACGGCGAAACGGTGATGGACGCGAATCTGGAGTCCGTCACGGACGAGGCGATGCTCAAGAAGCATCCCGGGCTGCGGCGGCCCAGCGGACATATTGGTTTGCTGGGCCACGGAACCCGGGTGGAATTCCGGAATATTCGCATCCGTGAATTGTGACTGAAAATGCGAGAAAATAGCGCTTAGCGGTGTCTTGGATTGATCAATTATCCTCGCTTTTGCAGCTGGACCGAGGCGGTCCGGACGCCTCTGGCGCGCGGCCGGACGCGGAAGCCCGTTTGACCGGCTTCCTGGACGCACTGCCCGTTCCTATCGTCGTCCGCCATGGAACCGGAGCCATCGTTCACGTCAATCCAGCCTGCCGGGAGGGTTTGGGCCTCGATCCGGCGATGATCGAGGTGGAATTGGCGGATCGGGCCGCCCCGGCCTGCCTGGGAACACCCGCGAGCCGCGAATGGACGCTCAACAACGGCAACGGAGATTGCACGCTATTGGTCAGGAGCCTCCCTGCGCGGCTGCCCGGCTGGGGCGACGTGCAGGTCGCCTTACTGGAGGACATCACCGATCGCAAGCAAGCCGAAGTGGAACTCGCACGCGAGCGAGACTTCATCCGCGTGGTGCTCGACACAACCGACGCGCTCGTCATGGTGCTCGATCTGGAGGGCCGCATCCAGCGCTGGAATCAGGCCTGCGAGCGCGTGACGGGATACCACGAGTCTGAAGTTCGCGGTCTCGTCTGGTGGCAGTCCCTCGTTCAGAAAAGCGACCACGCCACAGTGCGCGAACAAATGGACTTCATTGCCAGAGGCGAGGGGCGAGGGTGCGGCGCGGCGACCTTGTGGCGGCGTGAAGCGGGGGCGCGTTACGTGGCCTGGTCCGCCGCCCTGCTGCGCGGCGAAGAAGCCGAGCCGGCTTTCGTCATTTTGACGGCGGTAGACCAGACTTCGCAGATCCAGGCCAGGCAGGAGCACCGCCAGGCCGCCCTGGAACTGCAACTGGTGTGGCAGAGCGCCGCCGACGCCATGGCCTTTCTCGATGGCGACGGCCGGGTTCAGGCCGCAAATCCCAGCTTTTGTGCGCTCGTCAACCTGAGCCGGAATCAGATCGAAGGCCGCCCGCTGGCGGAGATCATGCGCCTGTGGCCGGGCCACGAAGCGGAAGAGGCCCGGCAGTTTCGCGAAGCGTTCGCCGCGCGCAGTCTGCCCGCCCGTTCGGTGGGCGAATACCACTTGCGCGATGGGGCCCGGCTGTGGATCGAGAGCACGAACTCCTATTTCGACCGGCCCGGCCACGGCCCCACCGTGCTGCTGGTGCTGCGCAACATCACCGAGCGTGTCCGGCAGGAACAGGAACTGAAGTCCACCAACGAATTCCTCGCCACCACGACACAATGGGCTCGCGAGATGGCCGCCAGCGCGGAACTCGCCAGCGCCGCCAAGACCGAATTCCTCGCCAACGTCAGCCACGAGATTCGCACCCCGATGAACGGCATCCTCGGCATGACGGAACTGACGTTGATGACCGCGCTGACCACGGAACAGCATGAGTATCTGAACATTGTGCAGAGTTCCGCCGAATCGCTCCTCCAACTGCTGGACGAGATCCTCGACTTGTCCAAGGTCGAGGCGGGCCGCATGGAGATCCGCTGCGTGCCCTTTGATCTCAGGGAGGCGCTCGACCAGGCGCTGCGGCCCCTGGCGCATCGCGCCGAAGACCGCGGCCTGGCGCTCTCGTGCGAGATCGATCCCGGCGTGCCGCGCCTTGTGATGGGTGACGCCGGCCGTGTCCGCCAGATCATGATCAACCTCGTGGGCAATGCCATCAAATTCACCGACCGGGGGGCTATCCACGTCTCGGTCACCGCGAAGCCGTCCGCCCAGAACTGGGCCGTGTGCTTTCTGGTCCGGGATAGCGGCATCGGGGTTGACGCCTGCCATCTGCAGAGAATCTTCGAGCCCTTCACCCAAATCGACGGCTCCAGCACACGCCGCAGGGGCGGCACCGGCCTCGGCCTTTCTATCTCCGCCCAATTGGTGGAACTGATGGGCAGCCGGCTGTTTGTCAGCAGTTCACCTGGAGAAGGGACCGCCTTCGCTTTCACGCTCCGGCTGGCCACCCCCGCGCCCGGCGAGGACGTGGCGGAGACCGTGGAACCGGCGCCGGCCGCCGAAATGCCCTCTCTCCACTGCCTTGTGGCGGAGGACAACACCCTCAATCAGAGACTCGTTGTCAGCATGCTCGGACGCGCCGGACACACCGCCGAAATCGCCGCCAACGGCCGGGAAGCGCTGGAACTCGTCCAGTCCGGCCGCTTCGACCTCGTGCTGATGGACATTCAGATGCCTGAGATGGATGGACTGGAAGCGAGCCTCGCGATCCGTGCGCGGGAGGCCGCCGGGAATCAGCCCCGCTTGCCCATCGTCGCCATGACCGCCCACGCCCTGCCCGGCGACCGCGACAGTTGCCTCGCCGCGGGTATGGACGGTTACATCAGTAAACCGCTCAAACTTCAGACGCTGCTCCGCGAGATCCAACGGATCCTGCCGGAGCGGCCTGCCGTGGAGGCCCGCATGCAGCATCTCAACGTCGAGGCCGCCCTGTCCCGGTTGGGCGGCGACCGCGAACTGCTTGCCGAGTTGGCCGGGATGTTTCTCGAGCAGATCCCCGAATTGCTGCGGAATACGGAGTCGGGCTTGGCCGGCCCGGATACCACCGCGGCCATCACCCCTGCCCATACCCTCAAGGGGCTGCTGGCGCAATTTGGAGCCGATGCCGCCCACGCCCTGGCGATGGAGACCGAAACGGCCGCCCGCGTCAACCGGCGCGATGAGGCGCTCGCCGCGCTGGCCCGCCTCAAGGAGGCCTGTGCCGCTGCGATCCCTGAACTGGAGCGCATGGCGCGCGGGGACCTCGCCGCGGGCTAAGCGCGCGCACAATGGTATCCTGAATTCTTGTCACTTTATGCAGCCTGAAACCCCTCTGGATATTGTTTGCGCTCATAGCCCCGATTCCGATGACGCATTCATGTTCTACGCCCTGGCCACGCGGAAAATCCGCTCGCCGCTGGTCCAGTTCCAGCACGTTCTCGAAGACATCGAATCGTTGAACCGCAAGGCCATGGAAGGGCTGTATGAATTTACCGCTATCTCCTTCCACGCCTATCCCTTCGTCGCGGACAAATACCAGCTGCTTGCCAGCGGATGCAGCATCGGAGACAACTACGGTCCCATGCTCGTGGCCAATCATCCGATGGAACTTAGCGAGATCAAGGGCAAACGCATCGCCATCCCCGGAACACTCACCACCGCCTACCTGACGCTGCGTATCATCGAACCCGATTTCGAAGCCGTGCCCGTGGCCTTCGACCAGGTCCTCGACGCCCTGCGCGAACGCAGCGTGGACGCTGCGCTGGTGATCCACGAGGCCCAATTGACCTATTCCAAGGGCGGCTTTCACCTGATCGCCGATCTGGGCCGCTGGTTCCGGCAACAATACGATCTGCCATTGCCGCTTGGCGCGAACGCCCTGCTGCGCAGCCTCCCGCCGGATATCAAGACCACGCTGTGCCGGCTGATGCGTGAGAGCATTCAATATGCGCTCGACAACCACGAGGAGGCGTTGAACTACGCCATGCAGTTCGCCCGGGACCTCGACCACAGCCTGGCCGAGAAATTCGTCGGCATGTACGTGAACCACTACACCCTGGACGCGGGCGAGGTCATTCCCAAGGCCGCCCAAAAGCTCCTGGATCTCGGCCACGAGGCCGGTGTGATCCCCCGGCGCGTGGAAGTGGAATTTATCCGTTAATCGCTTCCGGCCGCTTCGTCTGCCTACAATGAAGAAGATGAAGTGGTCCTTCATGTTGGCCCTGGCGCTGGCCATCCCGCTCTTCTCCCAGACGGAACTCTCCAGCCGCGACAAGATCCGTCAGGCACGCGACCTGAGCCGGCGCGGTCCGGAGGGCATCCCGCAACTGTCTCCTTTACTTCAAGATCCGGATGTCGAAGTGCGCCGGGAAGCGGTTCGCGCGCTCGTCAATATCGGGACCCAGCACTCGCTCGACCCGCTCACCGCCGCCTGCGCCGATAACGACAGCGAGATCCAGATCTTCGCTGCCGATGGGCTGGTGAACTTCTACCTCCCCGGCTACGTCGAATCCGGGTTAAGCGGCACGCTGAGGCGCGCCGGGTCCGCAATCACGGCTCGCTGGGCCCGCGACGAGAGCCGCGAAGTAGTGGATCCCGACGTACCCGTCCGTCCCGAAATCATCACCGCGCTGGGCCGCATCACGAGTGGCGGCTCCTCCATGGCCTCCCGGGCAAACGCCGCCCGCGCCGCCGGCATTCTGCGCGGCAACGCCGCCTTGCCCGATCTGTTTGAAGCGCTGCGGTCCAAGGACGACCGCCTGATCTTCGAAGGCCTCATCGCGATCCAGAAGCTCCGCGATCCTTCCGCCGGCCCGCGCGTCACCTTCCTCCTCCGTGACCTCGACGAGAAAGTGCAGCGCGCCGCCATCGAAACAGTCGGCCTGCTGCGCACCGCGGAGGCGGTGCAGGATCTCGAACGGGTGCTGAGCGATACCCGCAGCCGCAATGTCCGGCGCGAAGCCATGACCGCCCTCGGCCGGATCGCCACCCCGGACCTGCGCGCCCTTTTCCTGCGCCACCTCAGCGACGGCGACACCGAACTGCGCGCGGCCGCAGCCGAAGGCCTCGGCCGCATCGGCAAGTCCGAGGACCTGCCCATGGTGCGCCGCGCCTTCGAAGAGGAGCGCCGCAACGCGGCCCGCCTCGCGCAGGCTTTCGGCGCCGCCGCGCTGGGCGACGTGGATATGTCCGAGTTCGCCCCCCTGCGGTATTTGGTCAACTCCTTGAATCAGCGCGCCTGGCGCGACGTCGCCATCCCCTACCTGAGCGAACTGTCCATTCAGCAACCCGTTCGCGCAGCCCTCTATCCCGTCATCACCCCCGGCACGCGCGACGAAAAGACCGGCATCTCCTACGCCCTCTCCGCCAGTGGTGCGGCCGACGCCGTCGAGCCTCTGGAAGCCCTCATGCGCGACCCCGACCCGACCGTGGGTACGGAGGCTGTCCGCGCCCTCCGCATTCTCCGCTCCCGCCTGCGGTAATTCAGGACAGCAAAAGGGCGAGCCGCCGGGGCTCGCCCTTTTGAGAAATCTGAAGAATAGCGCCCTACTTGGACTTCTTCTGCTTCTGCTGGCCAACGCGGACCTTAAACTGCTTCTGCTGCTGATCCTGCCACGACTTCCAATCGAAGCGTTTGGAGGCTTCGGCCACATACACATCCTGATCCATGCCTTTCGGCAGCACCGCCATCAGAGTCGCCTGCTGGCCCTCCGGACCCGTGATCCGGAATCGACGCACATTCGGAATCGCCATAACCTTCCCAGTTTACCACGAGATCCGCATGCGGGCATCCGTCGCCGCGCAACCGCCTTCGCCTAGACTGGGAAGAGAATGGCGACGCCCCCTTCCCGGCCCCAGGCGCTGATTACGGACTTCGACGGCACCCTCACCTTGACCGACTTCTATGAGGTCGCCGTGTCGCGCTGCCTCGCCCCGGATACACCCGATTTCTGGTCCGAATATGCCGCCGGCCGAATCACGCATTTCGAGGCCATGGCCGGCATCTACCGCCATATCCGCTGTCCGGAGAGCCGGGTCCGGGCCGAAATCCTGCCCGCCATGCAAATCGACCCCGCTTTGCCCGAGGCCGTCGCCCGCCTGCGCGGCGAGGGCTGGGATGTCATCGTCGTATCCAACGGCTCGCTCTGGTACATCGACATCCTGCTCGGTGAACTCGGGCTGGGCGACTTGCCGCGCCACGGCAACCCCGGCCGCTTCGCCGATGGCCAGGGTCTTCTGCTTGAGTTGCCCGCGGATTCACCTTTCTTCTCTCCTCAACACGGCGTGGATAAGTCACTGGTGGTGCGGGACGCGCTGGCGCGCTACGAGCGGGTCGCATTTGCCGGCAATGGACCGCCCGATCTCAAGCCGGCGCTGCTCGTGCCGCCCGAATTGCGCTTCGCCCGCACATGGCTGGCCGGAGCGCTGACCGAACGCGGCGAGAGGTTTCACGCCTACGAGCGCTGGTCTGAAATCTCGCGCATTCTCACCTCGAAGGAACTCATGCGATGAGACGTTCAATGATCCGCATCCCGGAGCTTGTGCGCATCAAGCCGGGCGCGCTGGACCGCGTCGGCCTGTATTTGCGCCGCCCAGGGTTCGGCCGCGCCGCGCTGATGTTCAGCGAAGGGCTCCCGGAGGCCCTGCCGCGCCGGCTCCGTGAAACGCTCGCAGTACACGACATCGAGGCCGCGGCGGAATATGAGATCGCGGATGCGAGTTTCGAAGAGGCCTCCGCCTTGCTCGGCGGCCTGCCGCCCGGCTGCGAAGCCATTGTCGGGCTAGGCGGCGGGAAAGCGCTGGATACGGCAAAATATGCCGCAACTTTGGCCAATCTGCCTTACTTTGCGGTCCCTACCTCGCTTTCCAACGACGGTTTTTGTTCACCCCAATCCAGTCTGACTCTGGGCGGCAAGCGCCGCAGCCTGGCCGCGCATCTGCCCTGGGCCGTGGTGATCGACACCGAAGTCTGCCTCCAGGCGCCGGCCGCATTGTGGGCTTCGGGTGTCGGCGACCTCGCCGCCAAGCTCACCGCCACCGCCGACTGGAAGCTCTCCTTCCACGCGACCGGCGAGCCGGTGGACGATTTCGCCACCCTGCTGAGCGACGCCACGGTGTTTCAGTTTGCCGGCCGCCCCGAACGCGATCACGAGGGCATCCGCCTGCTTGGCACCGCGCTCATGCTCAATGGCATCGCGATGGAAATGGCCGGCAGTTCGCGGCCTGCTTCAGGCGCCGAACACCTCATCTCGCATGCTCTCGACCGTGTGGCCGTCCGGCCGCGCCTGCACGGCCTTCAGGTCGGCTGCGCGGCTTACCTGGTGGCCCATCTCCAAGGCGGCATGCACGCCGCCCTGATCGGCCGCATTCTTGATGGCGCGGGATTCTGGGCGTTACTGCGCACGGATCCATTCCTGGTGGACGAATGGCGCGCCGCTTTCGAACTGGCGCTGTCCATCAAGCCCGGCTATTACACCGTGTTATCCACCCGCGACTGCTGGCCGGAGACGCGGGAGCGGATCGCCTCCGATCCGTACCTGGCTCATTGCTTCACCGGCTCGGCCCGCTGAGCAGGCGAGCTGTCCAGATTCCGGTATTGCACGATGAGCGACACCCGCCGGTTCGCGGGATCGAAGGGGTCTTCCGCGTTCCGCAGGTGCTGGTCGGCGAATCCCCGGATCTGCGCCACCTGGTGCGGCGGTACGCCCCCTTCGATCAGAATCCGCCGTGCCGTGTTGGCTCGATCCGCCGACAGCTCCCAGTTCGTGTAGCCCAATGTGGAGGCGTAGGGCTTGGCGTCCGTGTGGCCCTCCAGCAGCAGTTTGTTAGGTAGGGTGCCGAGTTCGGCCGCCAGCAGGCGAATGATCTCCGAACCACGTTCGCTCATCCGCGCGCTGCCGGTGTCGAAGAACAGGCCGGCGTCGTTTTCAAGCAGTTCGATGCGCAACCCCTCGTGGGTCACCGTAATCTGCACGTTGTTCTTGAGTTGATCGAACTTCGGCATCTCGCGCATGGCCTGCTCAATCTTTGCCTTCAACTCCGACATGTCGTCGCGAGACACCACCAGCGTTTCTCCGATCCCCGCCATCGTGCTCCCCTGCATCTTGCCCTGCCCGGTGGGATCGGAGAAGTAGCCGCCCACCGCTTTCTGTACCTCCTCGCTGGACGCCAGCAGCCAAAGGACGATAAACAGCGCCATCATGGCGGTGACGAAGTCCGCGTAGGCCACCTTCCAGGCCCCGCCATGATGGCCGTGACCCTTCTTTATTTTCCGGACGATGATGATCGGGGGCGGGGTGGTCATCTGTCAACTCCCGTTTCAGGCAGCTTTCGCCGCCGCCGCGGCCCCGCCGCCCTTCAGCGCCTTCTCCACCTCGCTGAAGCCCGGCCGGATGTGAAGCGGGATCATCCGGCGCGCCGATTCCACCGCCAGGGCCGGGGCCAGCCCCTTCACGAAGGCCAGAATGCCCGCGCGGATGAATTGCAGGTACACCATTTTCGCCTCTTCCTGTTTCGCAAGGTTCTGCGCCAGCGGCCCCACCAGCCCGTAGCACAGAAGAATCCCAAGAAACGTGCCCACCAGCGCCGCTGCCACCTTCATCCCGATCTCCTCCGGCGGCCCGCCCAGCGCCCCCATCGTGATCACCACACCGAGCACCGCCGCCACGATGCCCAACCCGGGCAGGGAATCCGCCACCGTGGTCAGCGCCGCCACCGGCTCGTGGCCTTCCTTCTCCTGGACCTCGATGTCCATCTCCATGATCTGGTCGAGTTCGTGCGGCGCGATGCCGCCGGAGATCGACATCCGGATGGTGTCGCAACAGAACGAAAGCGCCGCATGGTCCTTGAGGAATTTCGGATACTTCTGGAAAACCGCGCTCTTGGCCGGCTCGTCGATGTCGCCCTCCAGCTTCGCCATGCCGTTCTTGCGCGCATAGACGAACAAATCGTTCAACATGCGAAGGTTTTCCATGTAATAAGCCCTTGTGTACGGGCTTCCCTTCACCACCCCCAGAGTGCCCTTGAAGATGGTCATCACCAGGTGGAGGGGGTTGGCGATAAACAATGTCCCGAACGCCGCCCCGCCGATGATCACGAACTCCGACGGCTGATTCAACACCAGCAGGTTCCCGTTGTGCATCAGGTAACCGCCGATCACCGAGCCGAAAACGATCACTATGCCGATAAGGACAAACATGGGTTCTGCCTGAGCCGGGCTCGTTTGGTGGCGTGCCCGCTCAATGCATCGTATCGGCCGCGCACCACACTTCATGAGTGAAGCTGCCTCTTGGCGGCAACGCTACACTGGAATCTGGATGCTGGGCTCGCTAAATCCCAGAAAACGCACCGGCGGCGCCCCTGCCCGCCTGCCGCCGGGCGTCGGTTCGCTCGACGCTCTGGCCGCGTCGCCTCCGCTGCGCGACGCGCTCCAGTTCTTCGCCCGCGAGCGCCGCTGGATCGACGAAACGCACCTTGCCCTCTGCCGCGTTCCCGCCCCCACCTTTCAGGAGCAGGTGCGTGCTGAATGGGTGATGGCGCGGCTCGCGGCGCTGGGCCTCGATGCCCGCCAGGACCGTGCCGGCAACGTGTACGCCATCGCCGGCGCAGCCGCCCGCCAGGGTCCGCTGGTGGCGGTGACCGCGCATCTCGACACCGTGCTGGCCCCGAGGGATCCGTCGGAAATCCGCGTCGACGGCTCCGGCCGTTTCCTCGGGCCGGGCGTTTCGGACAATGGTTCCGGGCTCGCCGGCTTGCTGGCGCTGGCGAGGATGCTGAGCCTGCACCCGGCGGTCGCGGACGCCGGCGCGGGCGTCCTGCTGGTGTTTAATGTGGGCGAAGAAGGCGACGGGAACCTCTCCGGGATGCGTTTTTTGTGCAAAAACTCGCCTTTTTCGTCTCGAATTCGCGCATTTTTGGTGCTGGATGGCCCCGCTCTGGATCACATCACGGCCGAAGCGCTCGCCTGCCGCCGGTTCGAGATCAGCATCAACGGCCCCGGCGGCCATTCCTGGTCGGACCACGGCACGGCGAACCCCGTCCACGCGCTGGCCCGCTGCGTCGCCTGGTTTTCCGATGCCCGCGCACTCGAAACCGCCGAGGCGCGCCGGTCGTGGAACTTTGGAGTAATCGACGGCGGCTCCACCGTCAACGCGATTCCGGCCTCGGCCCGCGCGAAGGTGGACTTGCGCAGTGCGTCGCCGGATCTGCTGGACGCGCTCGCCGCCGAACTCGGCTCGGTTCTGGAGCGCGCCGTCCTGGCCGAGAACGAACTGGCGCGGGCGGGACGCGTGTCGGCCCGTCTGAGGGAGACGGGCTCGCGGCCGGGCGGCCGTCTGCCGGAGGATTCGCCGCTGCTGGCCTATCTGCGTTCAGTCGATGCGTACCTGGGGATCCGCTCGGTGGTGGAGTGCGCCTCCACCGACGCGAATGTCCCCCTGTCGCTCGGCTTGCCCGCCGTCTCGATCGGCTCAGGCGGCACGGGCGGCGGCGCGCACACGCCGCAGGAATGGTATCACCCCGAGGGGCGTGAGCTCGGCCTGCGCCGCGCCACGCTGTTTCTCTGCCTGCTGCTCGCCGGGGCAGCCGCCGCGCAATGACCGCCGGCCCCTCCCTGCGTGCGGACCTGACGCTGGTCGCAATCTCCTTCATCTGGGGCGCGACGTTTGTGATCGTCAAGGACGCGCTGGCGGAGGTGTCCACCCTGCTGTTCCTGGCCCTTCGGTTCAGCTTCGCCAGCGTGCTGCTGTTCGCGGTGTTCCGCCGCCACTTGCGGGCGCCTCTGGACGGGCGCTCCTGGCGCGGGGGCGCGCTGTGCGGCACCCTGCTTTTCCTCGGCTACGCCTTTCAGACCGCGGGCTTGCGCCACACCACCGCGTCGCGCTCGGCCTTTATCACCGGGCTGTATATCGTGATCGTGCCCCTGCTGGCGTCGCTGCTGGCGCGCCGCTGGCCCCGAGTGCTGGAACTGGCCGCGGTGGCCGCCGCGATGTCCGGCACCGCGCTGCTCACCTCCACCGCGGCGGGTTTCGACCTGAATTCCGGCGACCTGATGACGCTGGTCTGCGCGTTCGCCTTCTCGGCGCACATCGTCGCGGTGGCCCATTGGACACACCGCATCAACTACGAGTGGCTCACGATGCTGCAGGTGGGCGCAGTCGCCGCTTGGAGCCTCGCCACCTTTGGTTGGATCGAGGTTCCAGAGGTGCGCTGGACGCCGCGGCTCTTTGTCGCGCTGGCCGCGACGGGCGCGCTGGCCACCGCGCTCTCGTTCTCGCTCTACACCTGGGCGCAGCGGCACACGACCGCGACGCGCGCCGCGCTGATCTTCGCGCTCGAACCGGTGTTCGCGGGCCTGGTGGCATGGGCCTGGGCCGGCGAGGCCTGGACGGCTCGTTCGCTCGGCGGCGCGGCGTTGATTCTGGCAGGCATCCTGCTGGTGGAACTGAAGCCCGCCCGCCGCGCCGCCTGAACTACAATCGGATTTCCGCGCCATGCCCCGGCCCACCCCGCGTTTTCAGGCCCTTGCCCTGCCGCTGCTGTTCGCGGCAACGGCGGCGCTGCAACTGTGGCCGGTGTGGGCCTTCCCCTATCTGCCCACGCAGGATGGCCCGGCGCATCTGTACAACGCCTCGATCATCAACGCCCACCGCGATTGGCCTATCCTGCGCGAGTACTTCGAGTTCCAGGTCAGCGCCGCCGGCAACCTCATGAGTCACGCGGTGCTGTCGGCACTGCTGCCGCTCACCGGACCGCTGCTCGCGCAGAAGATCCTGGCCAGCCTGATCCTTGCGCTGTACCCGCTTTCGGCCTGGATGCTGCTGCGCACGCTGGGCGGACAGGCCGGCTTCGCGCTGTGGTTTCTGCTGCTCGCCAAGAACACCTTGTTTTACATGGGTTTCTGGAATTTCGCCCTGGGCGCGGCGTTGCTCTTTCTGGCGATCGCCGTTGCGCGAGGCACAGCCGAACGGCCCCGGCCGCTGGCGCTGGCGGGCATTGCGGCAGTGAGCGGCCTGCTCTATTTCTGCCATTCCATTCCCTGGGCGCTGGGGCTGGCTGGCGTGCTGCTCGTCTGGCTGGAAAAGCACGCCCTGGCCGCCGGGCGGGATTTTTTTCGCGCTCTGCCCGGATTCGCACTCAGGATGATCCCCGCCGCCGCGGCGCTGGCCTGGCCCGCGGCACTGCTGGTCTACTACCTCGCCACATCCGAACGGCTGGAGGCCGAGCCCAGCCGCGAGCGGCTTTCCGGCAGGTTTTGGCACTTCTACAGCGGCCACTTCCTCGGGCAGTTCGGCGCCTCGGTCATGACTGTGCGCACCTTGACGATGGCTTTCGCCGTGACGGCTGCGGGTCTGGCGGTCTTCCTGCGAGCGCGCGGCAGGGAGTGGCTGCGGCCCGGAGATTCGCTGCTGGCTCTATCCGCGGTGTTCGGAATCGCGCTGCTTTTTGTTCCGGAATCTCTGGGGTCGGCTGGGTTCCTGCTCTTCCGGTTCGCGCTGCTGATGGCGATGGCCTTTTTCGTGTGGCTTGGATGCCAGCCCTGGCCGGGCTGGGCCCGGGCAGCCTCCGGCACAGTTTGCCTTGCCGCGGCCTTTCTCGCCGCCGTGTCCGCCGCGGAAGCAACGCGCGCATTGCAGCCCGCGTTGACGGAGATTGCCAGCATCGGCGCCCATGTCCCCGCGGGGAGTGTCGTGATGCCCGCGCAGGCCAACCGTGCCATGACCGCCGGATTCGATCCGCTGATTCATGCCACGGGCTATTGGGCGCCGAAACCCTACGTCAACCTGCGTAACTACGAAGCCTTCACACCCCACTTTCCCGTCAGTTTTCGCCGGGAGTACCGTCCCAGCGGGGCGCTGGGTGAGGTTCCGGAATTGCAGGCCGCCCCGGCAAGGTTCTCGATCGCCACTTACGAGCGGCTGCGCCGTGGCCGGGTGGATACCGTAGTGGTGTACGGCGTACGGCCCGAGTCGATCCTCGCCGACTTGCCCCAATCCGCTTGGGATCCCGGAGGCGAATTCGTCCTCGACGCCGTCAGCCGCCCGCGCGGGCTGGCCTATCTCTACCGCCGCTCGAAACTTCTAGCCCCCGGCCCACATCCATCGAACTAGAGAGCGGCGAGACTGGACCCAGGACAGTCCGCGCCCGATAATAAAAGAAGCAAAAGACCTTCTGACAGTTTCGTACGTCTATAAGTGTAAAACCATGAGTTGGATTCGCAAGTTCTCCCGCGACCGCATGCTCTTCGCGAGCATGATGGTCCTTTCCCTCTCCGCCCTGGTGGTTCTCGGCGCCCTATTGACGAATGGCGTCGCGGCTGCGCGCGCGCAACAGACCGCGCCCGACGCCACGCCGCTGACGATTCCACCCCCAAAGACTCTGACCAACGAGTTTACCCGCATCGCGCAGCAGTTGGAGCCATCAGTGGTTTTCATCAGCACCGAATCGAAGCCGATCCAGACGACACGCCGCCGCACGCCGCAGCAACCCCGCCAGCAGGCTCCCGACGATATGTTTGCTCCCTTCGAGCGCTTTTTCGGCATGCCGTTCGGCGAGCAAATGCCGCCACGGCGCCGGGAAGGCACCGGCTCCGGCTTCATCGTCGATAAGAATGGCTACATTCTGACCAATCTGCACGTGGTGGACGAAGCCGAACGGATCAAGGTCCGGCTCACCGGCGAGAAGACCGAATACAACGCCAGGCTCATCGGCTCCGACCCCGAAACCGACGTGGCCGTGATCAAAATTGACCCGGGTAAGCCTCTGCAGCCCGTGAAAATCGCCAACTCCGACGGTGTGCAGGTGGGCGACTGGGCGGTGGCCATCGGCGCGCCGTTCGGACTTGAAACTTCGGTGACCGCAGGCATCGTTTCCGCCACCGGGCGGGATATCGCCCAACAGTTCCAACGGTTTATCCAGACAGACGCGGCGATCAACCCCGGCAATTCCGGCGGGCCGCTGGTGAATATCAACGGCGAAGTGATCGGCATCAACACGATGATCGCCACCAGTTCCGGCGGCTACCAGGGCATTGGTTTTGCGCTGCCCATGAACATGGCCGTGAAGGTGTACAACGATGTGATCTCGACGGGACGCGTCGCGCGCGGTTCAATCGGCATTGAATTCCCCAAGGACCCTAAGCCGGAAACGCTCAAGGCGCTCGGTTTCGACAGCGGCGTCATCGTGATGCGGGTGGAACCCGGCGGACCCGCCGACAAGGCCGGTCTTCAGTCCGACGACATCCTGATGGCGCTCAACGGCAAACCGATCAAGGATGGCGACGACCTGGTCAGCCGGGTGTCGGAGATGCCCTCCGGCACGGAGATTTCCATCACGCTCGACCGCGAGGGCGAGAAGATGACGAAGAAAGTCACGATCCGGGACCGCATGGAAGTCTTCCCGGACCGCTTCGCCCGCCGCCGCCCTGAAATGACCGATCCGGGCGACGCCTCGCCCACCAGCGCCCGCTTCGGCATCGGCGTCCGTGCGTTGAGCGCCGCCGAACGCAAAGAAATGGAACTGACCGCGCAGGGCGGAGTCATCGTCACGGCAGTCGAAGAGGGCTCCTTCGCGGAGGAGATTGGCGTACGCGAGAGGGACATTCTCGTCTCGATCAACCGGCAATCTGTTTCCTCCTTCGATGAGGTCCGTAAAGTAGCTTCCACCTTGCGCCCCGGCGACGCGGTCGCCTTCCGCGTGATGCGCGCGGCGCCCGCGCCGCAGTCCCGGCGCACGCAGTGGGTGGGCCTCTACCTGAGCGGCACGCTGCCCTCCGAATAATCGTCAGCCTCCCCCGCAAGCGCTGAGCAAGGCGGCGCGATCCCCTCAGATCGCGCCGCTCTTTCTTTGCGCCGCTACGTGGCGCGCCACTTCGCCCACCGTGGCCAGCCAGAGACCGTTCGCGGGGTCATTCGCGTAGGCGCAGGTCTCGATCAGAATCTCGGCCTCGACCGACTGGAACTTGCGCGGGCCCATGTCATGACCCACCAGGATCAGCCAGCGCCCTTCGCGCGCCGCCGTGTCCATCATCCTTTTTACTTCGGTAAACGGCACCTGGTCGTAGCCCGTGCCCATGAGGTAGGCGAGATCGCAGATGGTGGGGTCGTTGGCGGCCTCATTGAGGTAGCCGCGCCCGCTGAGGAAGCGTTTCGCCACGAGCGGGATGTAGCTTTTGAGGTTTTCGCCGCGGCCCACGTACGTCTGGCCGCAGGGGTAGGCGAAGCTGACGGGTGTGACGCCGAGCATCTGCTTGATCTCCGCGGTGGCGTCGTCCAAATCGCGCTCCATATGCGCCAAATCGAGGGTTTCGAGGGCATTTTTGCGCGAAAACGCATAGTTTCCGGTGCAGGGGTGGGTCTTGGTGTGATTGCCGATTTCGTGGCCCGCCTTGACGGCCGCGCGCCAGTCCTCCACACGTTCGCGCACTCGGTGCGGCGAGACATAGAACGTGGCGCGGGCCTTGCCTTTTTCGAGCAGGGCCATGCCCGGATCGAGTTGGCTGGGGCGCGCGTCGTCGAAGGTCAGGCTGACGGCGCCGCGGCGGCCATGCGGCCAGGGGGACAGGGCCGCGCCGGCGGCGGCGAGAAATTCGCGGCGGTCCAACGGTGTACTCATCGCGCGAAGCACCTCCTGCCGTGTACCCTAACAGAAGCGAGGCATGACGCGCCGCCACCTGCTCTTCTCTATTCCTTTCGTGCTCCGCGCGCAAGGCGGGACACCGCCCGCGCGCTTCCAGGGGGCGCTCGGATACCATGGCAACCGCCGCCACTCGGTGCTGTTTGGCGGGCAGGGGGCCAATCGCGCGCTGCTGGGCGACACCTGGGTTTGGGATGGGCGCCGGTGGGAGCGCTACGCGGGCGATGGTCCGCCGCCGCGCGCCGGCCATGCGATGGCATATCATCCTTCGTCCAAACAACTGCTGCTAGCGGGCGGCCAGGGCGCGGATGGTCCTCTGAACGACCTGTGGTTGTGGGACGGGCGCCAGTGGTTTCAGGGGCCTTCCGGCCCCATGGATGCGCGCCGGAATCACGCGTTGTTCACGCACTATGAGAACGACCGCGTGATGCTGACCGGCGGCTACGCCAAGTCCACCTTGGAACCCCTTGACGATGTGTGGGAGTGGAACGGGCGTTCCTGGCGGGAGCTTTACGCCATGGGTCCGGTGCCGCGGAGCAGCGCGGGCGTGGCCTGGTACCCGCCGCGGAAATCGGCCTTGATGATCGGCGGGCATGCGGGCGAGCGGGGTTTCCGCGCCGATACGTGGCTCTGGGAAAGGTCGAACTGGAATCATTTCCTGCTCGACCAGTTACCGCCGCCGCGCTATCTGCACGCCGTGGCCGGGGTGGAGAACCGCGACGCGGTGCTGCTGTTCGGCGGCGTGGGGGAGGACGGCTTCCCGCTGGGCGATACGTGGATCTTCGAGAGCAAAGTGTGGAAGTATCTCGAACTAAAGAACACTCCGGGGGCGCGCGCGGGCGCGGCGGCGTGTTGGGACGGCGCGAGGAAGCGCTTGCTGCTATTCGGCGGCGCGGCCGACCCCGCCGAGCCGCTGGGCGATTTCTGGAGCTTCGACGGCGGCTCCTGGGCGTGGGATAAGATCGGCTGAAGAGCCGATTAAGTGATGAAACTCCTGCTCCGTTCCGGCTGGCAAACCGTCAATATCGGCGACATCGCGCATACGCCAGGGCTGCTGACCTTGCTCGGTCAACACCTGCCCGAGGCGAGCGTCACATTGTGGTCGAACGCACTGGATTTGGGCGTGCGCGAGATGCTGGCCCGGCATTTCCCCCGGCTGCGCTTCGTGAGCGGCGCGCCCGATACGGCGGAGGTGCGAGCCGCCATGGACGAGGCGGATGCGCTGCTTCATGGCTCGGGGCCCGGCCTGGTGGCGCGCGAACATGTGGCGGCTTGGAGGGCGTATACGCCGAAGCCGTGGGGCGTGTGCGGCATCACGGTCCCGTTTAGCCCGGAAGCGGCTACGACGGCGCTGAATCCGGAACTCGCCGCCCTGCTCAACACGGCGCGATTTGTCTATACGCGCGAGACGCTTTCGCTGGGCCACCTACGGGAAAGCCCCGCCGTGACCGCGCCTGTTCTTGACTTCTTCCCCGATGCGACGTTCGCGCTGCAGCTTAGTGACGATGCGCGGGCCGAGGCCTTCCTGAGGAAGCACGGCCTTGCCGAGGGCGGCTACCTTTGCGTGGTGCCGCGGTTGCGCTATACGCCCTACCACAAGATCCGCCAGACCAACTGGAGCGCAGAGGAGATCGCGCGGCGCGAGGCGGTGAACGCCCGCCACGCCGATGCCGACCACGCCAAACTGCGGGAGACGATTGTCGCCTGGGTGCGGCAGACGCGCCGCAAAGTGCTGCTCGTGCCCGAGATGAGCTACGCGGTGGACGTGATGGCGGAGTTGCTGGAAACGCCCCTGCCGGCGGATGTGAAGCCGTTTGTGGTGCGGCGTCCGGATTACTGGATCACGGACGAGGCCGCCTCTACCTACGCGCGCGCGGCGGCGGTGCTGAGTTGCGAATGCCACTCGCCGATTATCGCCGCGGCCGTGGGCACGCCCGGCTTTTATGTCCATCAGCCCGAGGATGGAATCAAGGGCCATATGTGGCGCGATGTGGGGCTGGAGTCGAACTACTTCGAGATCGAAAGCGCGGCGCCCGCGCACATCGCCGGCCGGGTGCTGGATTGCGCGCTGTACTCAGAGCGCGAACGGCGGCGGATCGCCGAGGCGCGCGGGCGCATCGCGGGCACGCACCAGCGTCTGCTGGCGGCTCTGCCGCGTTTGCTCGGGCAAGGGTGAATCGATAAGCGGGCATGCACGCAGTTTCTCCGGCTCTGAACCGGCAGCGGGGGCATGACCGAGACCATGATATGGTTCTAGCGTGAAGGTCCGCGCGGACGCCGGACGCGCGAACAGCCCCAGGAGGAACGCATGCGGCCCACCAATTGGCAGGAGAATGACGAGCGGAAACCGGAACCGCGCAGCCGGCGGGGTTTTTTCGCGCTGGCCGGCGCCGCCGCGCTCGGGGCCGGCCGTGCGCAGGCTCCAGCAGCGGCATTGCGTATTTCGCTGCCCCAGATCGGTATTCTGATCGCCACCACCTATACGACGGGGACGCTGGAGGAGCGGCTGGATGAAGCCAAAGCCGATGGGCTTGCCTGCGTGCAGGTGAGCATGAGTTGCGCCGGTCTGCCCGACATGCCCGATGAGATTCCCGCGGGACTCCCGGAGCGATTCCGGCGGGAGGCGGCGGCTCGTGGCCTCGGCATCGCCAGCCTGCAGGGGACGTTCAATATGTGTCATCCGGATGAGGAGCATCGCCGGACTGGTTTGCGGCGGCTGCGGGTGCTTGCCGGGGCCTGCGCGCCAATGGGCACGTCCACATTCCATATCTGCACCGGAACACGAAACCCGGCGAGCATGTGGCGGCCCCATCCGGATAATCAAACCCCTGAGGCCTGGCGCGACATGGCCGCCTGCGTCCGCGAGGCCACCGAAATCGCCCGGCAGGCGAAGGTGGTTCTGGCCTTCGAGCCGGAAGTGAACAATGTCGTCGATTCGGCCCGGAAGTCCCGCCAATTGCTGGACGAAATTGGCTCGCCGCACCTGAAAGTGACTTTCGACCCCGCGAACATTTTCCACGCCGGGCAGTTGCCCCGGATGAAAGAGGTTCTTGAAGAAGCGTTCGCGCTCGTCGGCAACGACATCGCGCTGGCGCACGCGAAGGATCTGGATCGCGACGGCGACGCCGGCCACAAAGCCGCCGGGGAAGGCCTGCTGGACTACGATCTGTACCTGCGCCTGCTCCACAGGCAAGGATTCCGCGGCCCGCTGTTGCTGCACGGCCTGACGCGCTCGCAGGTGCCCGGCTGCGTGGCTTTTCTGCGCACGAAACTGGCGCGCGTGGCGGGATAGCCGCGCCCGGGGTCCAGGATGAAGGATGACGGGAGGCAGGATCATCGGCGGGGCATTGGCCACTGTGCTGGTGCTCGTGGCGTTCGTCGCGGCCTACCGTGTGCTGCGGCAGGAGGCCACCCCCGTTCCGCTCCCGGAGGCGGACGAGGAGCAGGCCCATGCGAGCTTCATTTACGGCCGCATCACCACCGTGGAGGGCGCCACGTACGAAGGGCGGCTCCGCTGGGGCGGCGGCGAGGAAGCGTTCTGGGGCGACTACTTCAATGGGGTCAAGAAAGAGAACCCCTGGGCAGTCCACGTGCCGCCCGCGCGACGGCCCGCCGAGCAGCATCCATTCGAAATCTTTGGGCTTGAGATCTTCAGCCGGCGGCAACCCCTCGACCTCGGCCGCCCGTTTATGGCGCGATTCGGCGACCTCGCCCGCATTGAGGCCAGAGGCCGCGACGTGTTCGTGACGCTCAAGAGCGGGACCACGTTCAAACTCGACCGGTTCTCCGCCAGCGATTTCGATGACGGCGTCAGGGTTTGGGGTGGCCCGCGGGGCGCGGCCGGCCTCGACAGCCTGCGAATCCGGACGATCGAACTGCTCCCCGCTCCCAGCGGCGGTCCCATCCCCGACCGGCTGCACGGCGCCGTGCGCACGCAACGGGGCGAGGAGTTCACCGGCTTCGTCCAGTGGGACCGGACGGCGTGCCTTGGGGGCGACGAAATCACCGGGCAGGTGAAAGGTGAGAAGCGGGCGATCCGGTTCGATGCGATCCGCTCCATTGAACGCGTCGCGCCGGATAGTGTCCGGGTGAAGCTGCGCGATGGGGGCGAAGCCGTGCTTTCGGGCGAGGGCAATCGCGGGGTCTATGTCGATGACCCGCGCTACGGCCGGGTGCAGGTCTCGTGGAACGCCTTCGCGAGCCTCCAGTTCAGCGCCGGCGGCAGCGGCCCCGCCTACGGCGACTTCCCGCTGGGTGGCCCACTGAAGGGCCGCGTCACCACGGGCGACGGACGCCGGATCACGGGGCGGCTGGTCTACGACCTCGACGAGAGTGAGGTGACCGAGACGCTCGACGCCCCATCGGCGGGTGTGGATTACACCATCCCGTTCGGCCTGATCGGCTCGATTCTGCTGCCCGCCCCCGAGGCGCGCGGTGCTCAGAGTGCCAGAGTGATGCTGCACAGCGGCGAGAGCCTGGAGCTTGAATGCGCCGGCGACCTCGGCGAGCAGAACGGCGGGATGCTGATTTTCATCGAAGGCCGGCCAAGTCCTGAATACGTTCCCTGGAACGAGGTCGGGCAGATTGACCTCGACCGCCCGCCTGCGATGTACCAGGCGTTCAGAAATGCGAACATCGAGGCCAGGCAATCGAGGCAGAGTGGTGTTTCTTACTTCCCCGCCTGGAACCTCAGCCGAAGTGAGTGAAGGAGCCTCTTGGCCCCATGTAAAGCCCCTGAATAGACTCATGGGCTTTCAATGCCTCACCGGTTCTTCTGGATCTTGATTTCCATTTGGCGCGATTCGCGCGGTCCCAGCTCCAAGTAAAGGGCCATAGAGTACTGCAGGCAGGGATTTTGAGTCTGAACGAAATTGATCGTTCTGGCCTGGGTAAGCGTCCCATTGTAGACAAAGGAGGCGCCGCTGGGATGTTGATCGTGCCTCCCGGAATGGCGATTTGTCCGAAAAGACTTCCGGCCATCAGTCCGGTCGGCAAGAGACTTCTAAAGAACATCATTCTTCTCCAGTTCATTCCTGTAGGAGTTCCTTGTGGAGAATCGTACATGTGCCTGAAGTGTCGAGTTCGCATGATGCCTCGCGCTAGTCCCTTCAGGTTTGCGTGGATTCGCGGTGCTTGAGGAGAACTGGGGAGTCTGTCAAGTGATTTGATTCCAATAACTTGGCCATCGAAATGCCATTTCAGCCCCTAAGAAAGGCGACTGCTGGGACGTGCGCTCCGAGGCGCGCCGCCAGTAGTTCGGAATTGACCTGAGTTGCGAAATTTCAGCGGTCTTTGGAAATTGCGCACCGCTTCCGTTTGCTCACCGGTTGCTCACCTGAACTCCACTAAAGCTGGGTCCATGCCCGATGAGTCAAAGTCCCAAGCCGAAAGCCGCCAATGTTGAGCGGACTTAGAAGTTCACCCGCAGCGCCAGTTCGATGTTTCGTGGACCGCGCTGCTGACCGGTGAACTGGCCGAAGTTGGGATCGGTGATGTTGGTGATGAGACCACCGATGCCGTGGCGGTTGAAGGGGTTGAGGAATGTGCCGCGGAGTTCGACGTAGCGGTCGGCTTCGCCGATGCGGAACTGCTTCTGGATGCTCAGGTCCTCGTTCACGAAATGGCGGTCGCGAATGTTCGGAAGGTAGGGTCCGAGGGTGCCGAGCCGCTGGACGACGTTCTGGCCTCCGGGGAAGACGGGCGGGTTGGCGAAGGCGGCGCGGTTGAGGTAGGTGGCGCAGCCGGAGCAGCCGCGGAAATTGAGCGGGGCGTTGGAGTCGGCAATGATGTTCTGGCCGAGGATGTAGTCGGGGCGGATGGCGTTGCCGGTGGGCAGCGCAAGGCCGCCAGTGGAGATGGCGACAGGAGCGCCGCTGCGGAGGGTGTGAATGCCGGTCAACTGCCAGCCGCCGAGGAAGACGTCGGCGAAGCGGTTCAGGCCGATGGCGCGGCCGGCGCCGAAGGGGAGTTCGTAAATCCAGCTGGCCTTCCCGAAGTGGGGGAAATGGTAGTTGGTGATGGAGCGTTCCAGGCGGTGGTTGAAAATATCGGCGACGCCCTCGGAGTCGATGGCGTTGTCGGTGAGGCCGATGGCCTTGGACCAGGTGTAAGCGCCGAGGATGGAGAATCCGCCGCGGAAGTGGCGGGTGAGTTGCACCTGCATGGAGTTATAGGAGGAGTTCCCGACGTTGGGGAAGATGTTGTTGATGCCCGTGTACTGCGGGAAGGGGCGCAGGGCCTGGAGGTTGTTGCCGGCGAAGCCCGCGAAGGGGCGCGGGATGGGGCTGGACGCATTCCAGGGACGGGGCAGGAGGTCGCCATACTGCTGGGTGACCTCGAAGGGGAGGTTGTTGGGCTGGGAGAAGCCCTTGGCGATGAGGCGGGTTCCCTTGTTGCCAATGTAGTTGATTTCGAGAACCGTCGCGGCGGGCAACTGGTATTGGAAGCCGAAGCTCCAGTTCTGGACATAAGGAAGCCGGTTGCCGTCGGCGGGGAAGTAGTCGATGCCTTGGCCGTTGGCGAGGGAAGGGTTCTTGTTGGGCAGGGTTCCGGTGAAGTCGGGGTAGCGGTCGTGGATGAACCCAAGCGGCTCCTCGGCAAAGCGGACGGGCGTGTTAGAGGAGTTGCGGGCGATGGAGCCGTTGTAGCCGAACGCGCCCCCAAAGCCGAAGCCGTTCGAAATAGCCGGCGTGTTGTTGATGCCGTAAGCGCCGCGGACGACGAATCTCTGACCCATCGCATAGGCAAAGCCGACTTTTGGCGAAAACTGCTTGTAATAGGTGTCCATGAACCCCCGGCGGTTCATGTCCTCGGCGAAGACAAGCGCGCCCGGACGGCCATCGGCTGCCGGGTTGGGGGCGGTGAAGTCGATGCCGGACATACGGCCAACGACCTCGATCATGCCGCCCACGATGCCCCAACGGAGGCCGAGGTTGAGCGTGAGGTTTCGCGTGATCTTCCAGTCGTCCTGGAAGTAGAAGTCGGTGGTGCGCCAGCGGTGGCCGGGATTGGTCAGAGCGACGCCGCGGCCGGTGGAATTGTAAGCGCCGAGCAGGAAGCTGGCGAAACTGTGGCCGGTCTGGTTGATGAAACCGGGCTGTGCGGTCTGGTTGGGCGAGAATGCAAAGTCGCCGGAACCGGACTTAATCCGGTTGTTGTAATAATAACGCCGGTGTTCCATGCCGAACTTGAGTACATGGCGGCTCCTGACATAGGTCAGGTCGGCCTGGGAGATGGTCGAGCCATTGAAGGATCCGCCGCGGTTGCCGGAGGAGAGCCTTCCCCCGGCGCCGATGCCACCGCCCTGGAAGGGTTGCCCGGCAAACGTCAACACCGGGAAGTGAACGCCGGGGACGTTCTCGATGCCAAGCTGCTGCGGCCAGTCCTGATCGACAAAGGCGCTTTCATTCATGTTGCCGAAGCGGTTGTAGCCGACCGAGGCGCGGGCGAGGAAGGTTGGGGTGAGGGTGGCGTCATAGGACATGCGGACCATGGTGCCCGGGGTGTTCTGATTCTGGTAAACGCCGGTTGGGGTTCCGGGCGGCACGCCCCAGCGGCCGCCGGGGGAGTTGTAGCGGCGGCGGAAGTTGCGATTGACCAGACCGCTGATGCGGTGGTTGCTGTGGAGGATCTGGTCGCCTTTGAGGGTGAGCATGGTTTCGTTGAACTCGGGGCAGCAGGCGCCAAGCGAGGGCATGTTGCGGAGCATGGTGTCGAAGAGGGGATCGTCGATGGGGGCGAGTTCAAGGATCTTCGAGGAGACCGGGCTCCACAGATTTCTGGGAATGATGTTGCCGGGGAAGGGGTCGCGCACCCAGGCGCCATCCACCTGCCGGGCGGTGGCGGGGTTGTAAATAGCGCCGAAGCGGACCGCGCGGCCAAGGGCATCGGAGCCGATGGCATTGCCCGATGAGCCATTGCCCGTGAAGCCGGAGTCGAGCAGCCGGGAGAAATTACCCTGTTTAAAATCGACCGTCGGCAATTGTGTGAACGCGGTTTGAGTGAAGTTCTTCTGCTTTGTGCGTTCGAGATTGTGGAACCAGAAGGAGCGGTTCCGGCCGTCGTAGAGTTTGGGCAGCATGACGGGGCCGCCCGCGGAGTAACCGTAGTTGTGCTGCTTGAACGGCTGGCGGCGGATGCCGGAGGCATTGGCATTGAAGCTGTTGGCCATGAGGGCATCGTTCTGCCCGTAATAGTAGGCGGTGCCCCGGAGAGAATTTGTGCCCGACTTGGTGGCGAAGTTCGCCACAGCCGTCTGGCCCCCAGTGTACTGGGCGCTGACACTCCCAGTCTGCAATTTGAATTCGCTGATCGATTCGGCGGACGGGCTGAATTCGTTGTTCGCGCCGCCCGCCAGATCCATGCGTCCGATGGCGATTCCGTCGATCAGGATTTCGTGCGAGAAGTTCTGGCTGCCGTTGATGGACCCCTGCCACGTGCTTCCAACAGTTCCGGGCAACGACGTGAAGATGAACTGCTGAATCTGGCGGCGGCCGCCGCCAACCGTAATGGGCCAACTGTCAAACTCCTTCTTCGAAACGTAGCTGCCCAATTCCGCCGTGCCGGTTTCCAGGAGGGGAGCCTCCGCCGAAACGGTAATCTGCTCGGAAATGCTGCCGACATCCAGATGGAAGTTAACCGTGAGCGTCTGGGCGACGCCGAGGGCGATGTTTTCCCGCACCGCCGTCTTAAAGCCCGCCGCAGTCACCATCAACCGGTAAGTGCCCGGGGACAAAGAGGGAATTCGAAAAACTCCCGCGTCCGATGATGTGACGGTTGCCTCCACACCCGTTGCCGGATTCAAGGCTTTGACGGTTGCCCGCGGCACACTCGCGCCAGCAGGGTCCATGATCATTCCATCGAGACTGCCGCGTTCGCCTTGAGCAAACAGCAGAGGCACAAAGCACACGAATGACACGAAAGCGCTTCGCAGAACCATTTAGACAGCTCCTCTCTGACGAACCGCTGTGGGCGGTGGATGATCCGAGTTTAGTGGACTTTGTGCCAGGATGCAAGAGTTTTTTTTAGAAACGCAAAGTTTTGTTTACCGGCATCCACGGATGCGCATGCTCACGGGTGCGATTGGGCGCTTGCACTGTCTCTTCCGCTCCACCATGCATCTGCCAACCTATTGAAAAAAAGCGAGTACAGCGAAGCCGCCCACTCCGCGCCGCGCCGTTATCCGTCCCGTAAATTCGGCAACTCGCCGATCTCGATCAACACATAAATTCCAATAGAGGTGAAAGCGCCGGACTGATCCGGCGGCTTGCGCCGTGCAAGAGTCACCTGGCGGCCATATTCCGCCAATCAAAATCCCTGCGTCCCAAGCATTCACATCCCGCATGCAAATGCAGGCGTGGCCCGAGAGGGTGCGTCGCAGTTGACACCACCGTCGCAACAGACGCAAAAGTGTCTGCCTCAAGGCTTGCCCATGAGTCCCCCTTCGCCCAAACCGATCCGCCGGTGACAAGTGGAAATCCGATCAATACGTCTGAATCTGGGATATAATCGCCGAAGGATGCGGGCAAGATGGCCATTTATCCAGCCTTTCCTTCGGCTACGGGTAGCGGCTCTGGCGATTTTGATGGTGCCGCCGTTGTCCGCACACGTCACATTTGTCGGGGATTCCATGCAGTTCCTGGAGGCGAGTTACCGCCCGGGGCTCGAGTTGAGCGTGGAAATCAAGCTGCGCTATGTCACGTGGCCGGAGGCGGATGGCCGGGTGGCTCGTCTGACGCCCATAGACAGCGGCATCACATTCCACTCGCCGGTAGTCGTGTTGAGCCCGGAAAATCCTTTCGGTTCAACGATTGCCCGGATCGCCGTGCATGCGGGCGTGACCGCATTTGCCCGCGATTACCGTTATTCGGTTTCCGACGATGTCGGGCCGGCGGAGTGGGGCACGGTTCGAGTCCGCGTCATTGATGGCGAGCCGGGATACTGGTTCGAGACGCAACCGGTGACCTTCCATGTGCCGCCTGGAGAGAACGATGAGAACTACCGTACCAGGGCGCGTTACTACGCAAGCGGGATTAGCGTCGGCATCCGGCGCGGCTGGGAGAGTCATAACCTGAGACCGCCGTGGCTGAAGGACACTTACGGCACGGCGGCGGCGAATGCGTGGGGCGTTCTCGAAATGACGCTAGATGCGAGCAAGATCAGCGCAGGGAGCGTACACGATGAAGAAGTGCTGGTCCGGATCCTGTTCGGTGATATCGATGAACGGCTCCTCTATCTGCCGGTTCGGGTCTGGAAGACACATCCGCCGCCGGTGGTGAGTTTCGCGCCGCGGGTGCTGGAATTCGCTCCGTCCGCCAATGGAGCGGGGCCACCGCCGCAGATGGTGAGTGTGATGCTCAAAGGGGGAGGCGCGGCGCCGTACGCGGTGCTGCCGCGATCGAGTACCGGCTTTCTGCAAACGCAATCGAGCGAAACAATGCTGCCGGCCAAGACGGTGGTGCGAGTCGAGGCGGAAAAACTCACGGGACCTGTGATCACAGGCGCGCTGGACGTGTACGGAGGCGGCTTTCCACGCCCGGTAGCGGAGATTCCGGTCGTCTTCAGGCCATTGCCGGGCTCGGTGCAGGTGATTCCCCACATCGCCGACGGAGGGGATTTCGTCACCCTGATCACACTGGTCAACCCCCATGGAACCGCGGAGACCGTACACCTCCATGCCAAGAAAGGGGATGGGGCCGAATGGAAGCTGGATTTCCGCGGCCGCGCGCCGGGAACCGCGATCGAGATTCCTGCGCGCGGCGCGGTGACACTGGAGACGCTGGGCCTGCCGGTGGATGCGGAGAGCGGTTGGACGCGACTGGTTTCGGCGCGGCCGGTGACGGGCAGTGTTATCTTCCGCAGGAGACTGGGGCCGGATATTCAGGAATCGGCCGTGCCGCTGCGCCGCAACACGCCGCGGCGCTTCATACTGCCCTTCGATGAAACCGGCGGGAGGCAGACCGGGTTGGCGATCGCCAACGTGCATGAAACCGAGCCAGCCGGTGTCGAGATCCTGGCCGTCGATGGCGGAGATCGCCCGCTGTACGCCGGAGTGCTGCCCTCGCTGCCGGCGGGCGGACATCAGGCCTTCCTGCTGGCGGAACAGATTCCGGCACTCAAGCACCGGCGCGGAACCATCGAGATCATCGCGGGCGGCGGAGCGCTGGCGACCGTGCCGCTTCATGTTTCGCCCGAAGGCGTGCTTTCCAGCCTGGAAGGACACGCTCTCTACGAAGCCGCCGCCGCGGGCCCGGAGGTCTATCTGCTGCCGCACATCGCCGCCGGGGGCGGATTCAGGACGACCATCAGCCTGACCAATCTCGAAGCCCAATTGGCCAGCGTCCGCCTCTTCGGGCGCGCCGCCGGCGCCGGGGGAGCGACCTCGGAATGGGCCCCGGTCTTCGCGCCCGGCGAGTTGAAGATCAACGGCGGGGCGACCGTCGAACTCACCATCGAGAATACCGCCGCGGCGCCAATTTCCGGCATGGTGCGGGTCCAGTCCACGCGGAAGTTGGGGGGCATGGTTCGATTCCAGAGGCAGTTGCCGGGGCAGTTAACGCAAGCCGCCTCGGTGCCGCTGATGAAGCCGCAGTCCGCCTGGCTGGTTCCCTTTGACAATAGTGCCGGCGTTCTCACGGCGATCGCCCTGGCCAATGCGCACGAGTCGCAACCGGCCGGCCTCACGCTGACCGCGCGGGGGGGATCGGGCGAGGTGCTCGGCACGGCCTCCGTTGTCCTGCCGGCCTCCGGTCACCGTGCGATGGCGCTTCCGGAGTTGCTGCCCGCCAGCGCAGGCCGCGCGGGCGTCCTGGAGATTCAGTCTGCCGGGGGCGCCGCCGGCGCAATCGCATTGCGATTCCTGTCCGGGGGTGAGTTCACCTCCGTCCAGGTGACTCCACATTCCGCCCTGGGTACGCCATGATTTGGCGAAGGGGTGGACGGTCGGCCGATGCGGTCGGATGCGCATCCGGGATTCCACCCGCACGGCCACTGCCCAAGGAGTAAAGTGATTGAGTGCACTGTTCCTCGAAATCCACTGTTGGAACAACCGTATGAAATCCATGACATTCGTCTTCCTGCTGCTGAGTGGAGCGGCAGCGGCGGACACCGGTGCGCGTCCCCCGATGCAGGCGGTCGCGAGTGACTCGACAGAAGCCCGCTGGGCGGCCAAGAAGGTCCACTCGGCACGTTCGATCGACGCCGGGCGCAAGGACTTGTGGACGCTGTCCGGCAGCGGCGAGATGTCGTTTCCAACGGAAGCAGGTGACCCGGGTGTGCGCGTCGACGTCGCGCTTTCTGGGCAGCAGGGCCTTCCGGTCGCAACCGCCCGGCGAGCGATTCCGAATGAAGACTGGCGCGAGTACAACCGGCTTTCGTTCTGGATTCGAACGGACCTGGCCGGATTCCCGATCCTCACGCTGTTTGTGACGATTCGCGATGCCGGGATCGAGTCCGCCGCCGCGGTCCACGCACGCGAGTCGACTTTGTACGTCAGCGCTCCGCCCGGGAAGTGGACCCTGGTGCAATGGGAGATTCCGCACGTCCGCCGCGACCGTGTCGTTTCCATTGACTTCCGCCCGTGGGTGAACAAGATCCTCGCCGAGCCCTGGGATAGAGTGGCCTTTCAAGTCCGCTCGATCCGCCTTGAGCGAGTGGACCCCGACCACTACGAGGGCTGGAATCTATCACCCGCGGCAATCGCCTATAGTCACACCGGATATCTTTCCAACGCGCGGAAGGCCGCCGTCGCACCCGCGGCGGGCCCCGCTGAGTTTCAGATAGTCCGCGTGCCTGGTGACGATATCGCGCTGAGCAAGCGGGCAACCCCCATCCGCACGAGAATCGGCGGGTTTCGGGTATTCGACTTCTCTGAACTAAGTTCGCCGGGAACCTACGTCATCCGCAGCGGTGAGTTGCGGACGCGCCCCTTCCATATCGGGGCCGGCGTCTGGCTTCCGGCAATCGCCAAGACACTCAACTTCTTCTATGGCGAGCGCTGCGGCATCGAGGTGCCCGGAGTTCACGAAGCGTGTCACCGCGATTGGCGCGCGCGCGAAGGCGAGCGGTCCATCGTGATGAACGGCGGCTGGCATGATGCCGGCGATCTGTCGCAAGGTCTCGTCAACACGGGCGAGGCGACGCACGCCATGTTCGCCCTAGCCGGCGAGCTCCGGAAAACCGGACGCAGTCCCGAACTTCTAAGGCTGCTGGAGCAGGAGGCGAAGTGGGGGCTCGACTGGATTCACAAGGTCCGGTTCCCGGGCGGGTTCCGAATCGGGTTTGCGAGCATGAATATCTGGACGAATGGCATCATCGGTGACGCCGACGACCGCACAGCCGTCGCCCTCAACAACCCGAATGTCAATTACCTCGCCGCCGCGGCGGGCGCAGCCGCTTATAACTACCTGAAGGACGCCGAACCCCTGCTGGCAAAGAAAAGCCTTGCGATCGCCGAGGAGGACTGGAAGCATGCCATCACCGGCGTCGAGGCCCCGGAGACTCGCAGCACGCCGGCGTTTGCCGCCACCGAAATGGAGCTCGCCTCCGTTGGGATCATCGCCTCCCTTGAGTTGTACAGGGCGACAGGAAAAATCGATTACTCGCGCAAGGCCAGGGAACTCAGCACGATCGTCACCGGCTCCCAGCAAAGGCGCTACATCGGCACGCAGTTCCCATTGGCCGGCTTCTTTTACACCGGTCCTGACAGGCGGAAACTCTTCCACCAGTTCCATCGCGGGAACGATCAGGCGCCAGTCGTCGCGATGACGATGCTCTGCAACGCTCTGCCGGACGATCCTGAGTGGATGAATTGGTACGCCACCGCGACACTCTATGCTGAGTACCAGAAGCGAGCCGTTTCTGCGACCGAACCCTACCAGGTGCTGCCCGCTTACCTGTACCGCGAAGCGGACTGGCAGACAATCGAGGAAGGTGACCGGTATGGGTCCAACCGGGAGTCGTACCGCAAGCAGGTGCTTTCAGGCATGCCGGTCGGCGACGGCCACTATCTGCGCGCCTTCCCCGTCTGGTTCACGCGCCGGGGCAACTATGGCGTTTTACTCTCTCAGGCGAAGGGGCTCTCGGCCGCCTCCCGGCTCCGGAACGACCAAAGCGGTATCGATCTCGCCGAACGGCAACTGCAGTGGGTGGCCGGGCTGAATCCGTTTGCTCAGAGCACGATGTGGGGAGAAGGCTACGATTTTGCTCCGCAGTATTCGGTCTCGGTCGGCGACTTGGTTGGATCGCTTCCGGTCGGCATGATGACGTTCGAGGATCGGGACGCGCCCTACTGGCCCGCCACCAACGCCTACGTTTTCAAAGAAGTTTGGGTCCATCCGTCCGCGCGCTGGCTGGCCGTTGTCGCGGATCTTGTCGCGGCTCAGCGCGCGCCGGCGCTTCACTATACCGTGACTGCGGAGACCCGCAACGACGCTGTCCTGATTTCGGTGACCGCCCGCGGCAGCGGACGTCACACCTTCGAACTCCGGACGCACAACCTCCAAGCGGAGGGCAGCGCGACCGAGGCCGTGTTGCAGCCGGGAGTACCAGCGACCCTCACGTGGAAAGCTCGCGTGCAGTCGCCGGATGAACCCTGGGTGGCGGCGGTCATTGCGGATCGGGATGCGAGCGGAATCCGCGACGTGGCGGGGTTCACCAAACAACCGGATAAATGAAGGGCCGCTCCGGCAAGTGCGAATCGTACGCAGAACCTTCATGGAAGGGCAGTTGGGTTCCACCCCATACCCGCACGGACCCGTTGCAGCAGCTCGATCTGGCCGGAGATTCCGCCCACGCTATGCACCGGTATACAACGGGGCAGCCTGTCCCGGCTGGCGGCTGCGCCCTTCGCCGGGCCGGCGCCGCCCGCGCACGCGATTTCGCGCAAACGCGACGACGTCACCGCAGCCGGACCCATCGGGCCCGGTTCAGCCTCTCCTTCGGGCTTCGCCCGTTACAGAGATCGCTACTTCTTGCTCAGGGTTCGGACGTAGGCGATCAGGTCTGGGACCTGTTCAGCCGTAATCTCGGTCCGGTGCAAAGTTGTCGGAACGGCAGCCATGGGGCGCGGCATTTTCCGTTTGCCGTTCAGAATCACAGTCGTGAGATGAGCATCGGTCATCTTCGCGACGGCGGCGCTGTTCAGGCGAGGGATCCGCACCTTGTAGTGCCGGTCCATGAGCCGGTTGCCCTCACCGGCTGAGCCGTGGCAACTCGT
The DNA here is from genome assembly GCA_023384675.1 of Bryobacteraceae bacterium. Lineage (GTDB taxonomy): Bacteria > Acidobacteriota > Terriglobia > Bryobacterales > Bryobacteraceae > PNKE01. The sequence continues at coordinate 76,629 of JAHDVK010000002.1, forward strand.
GCAACTGTTCTCGTAGAGGGCTTTGCCTTCGCCCGAGGCATAGCCGGGGACGGCGAGAAGCGCGGAGACCGCGATCAATGTCAGTTGAACGAAAATCTTCAATAGAACTCTCCTTGCTGCCGCATGGAGAAGGCTCCATAGGCTATCGCAGGATAGCATAATATTGACGCGACGGGCGTCGGCAGTCTTGTCTCATGCAAGATGAGCCTGAAGCGAGGCATGGATTCTCACACAAGATGAGCCTGAAGGGGGTGGGAGTTGAGTTGCTGGGGACTGATCAGCAGCATGGACGATTCGAAGTGGTTGAGCCTGGACGAGATCCGGGCGTTCTTGGCGGGGGCGAACCGGTGGAGTCCGCCGCCCGGGGCCGGACCGAGGCTGCGCCGCCCGCGCACGCGATTTCGCGCAAACGCGACGACGTCACCGCAGCCGGACCCATCGGGCGCGGTTCGGCCTCTCCTTCGGCCTTCACTCGTTGCAGAGATCGTTACTTCTTGTTCAGGGTCCGGACGTAGACGATCAGGCCTGGAACCTGTTCAGCGGTGATCTTGGTCCGGTGCAGAGTTGTCGGGATGGCAGCCATGGCGGGCGGCATTTTCCGCTTGCCGTTCAGAATCACATTCGTGAGATGAGCATCGGTCATTTTCTCGACGTCGGCGCTGTTCAGGCGGGGGATCCGCACCTTGTAAAACTGGTCCATGATCCGGTTGCCCTCACCGGCTGAGCCGTGGCAACTCGTGCAACTGTTCTCGTAGAGTTTTTCACTGTCGCTCGCGGCATAGCCGGGGACGGCGAGAAGCGCGGAAACCGCGAGCAAAGTCAGCGGAACGAAAATCTTCAATGGAACTCTCCTTGCTATCGCATGGAGAAACGCTCCACGGGTCCTGCTAGGATAGCACACCCTTGGGGCGGCGGTCGACGGCTGGCCCGTCCCACCGCGCCTCCTCTAAATCATTGCGAAACAACCAGTTGTTGAGAGCCGCCCACCCCGCGCCGCGCCGTCTCTCATCCTCCGCAGTCCCCCGCCTCCCTATTTCGAACAACATACGACTTCCCACGAAAGTACATCGGGACGGACGGCCACATCCCTGCCGCCCAAACTCCCCTCCCCTTCCCCCTGAGAAAAATCTCCCCCGCCACGCACTATTACTTGTGATGGCCCGACTCCCGCTGCTGCTCTGTCTCGCCGCCGCGTTCGCCGCCGCGAGCGAACCCGATCCCGCCACGCGCGCTTACCAGGCCCTGCGCCAGAACGATTACCCCGCCGCCATCGCCGCCTTCCGCGAAGCCCTCGCTGCCGAGCCCGCCCACGCCGCCTGGCGCAAGGACCTCGCGTACACCCTGCTCCGCGCGGGCGAACGCGAACAGGCCCGCGATGAATTCGCCCTCGTCCTCGAAGCCACCCCCGGCGACCACCACACCGCCCTCGAATACGCCTTCCTCTGTTTCGAAACCCGGCGCGAAGCCGATGCCCGCCGCACCTTCCTCCGCCTCTCCACCGCCAGCGAAGACGCCGGCATCCGCCGCACCGCCGCCGCCGCCTTCGAGAACATCGACCGCCCCCTGCGCGAAGGCATCCGCCGCTGGCAGGCCAACATCGCCGCCGACCCCCACCAGTGGTCCTCCCACGAAGAGCTCGCCCGGCTCGCCGAGCAGCGCGACGAACTCGCCCTCGCCGCCACCCACTACCGCGAAGCCTGGCGCCTGCGCCGCGATAACCGCAAGCTGATGCTCGATCTGGCGCGCGTGCTCCAACTCCAGAGCCACGCCCGCGAGGCCACCGCGCTGCTCATCGCCGCCTCGCGTTCCGCCGAACCGCGCGTCGCCGAAACCGCCCGCGAACTCCTCCCCGCGCGCTACCCCTACGCCTATGAGTTCGAGGAAGCCCTCGACCTCGACCCCGCGAATACCGCCCTGCGCAGCGAATATGCCTACCTGCTGCTCGCCCTCGGCCGCCGCGATGAGGCCGTGGCGCAACTCCGCCGCCTTCTGACCGCCGCCCCGAACGACGAAACCGCCCGCCGCCAGTTGGAACTGCTCACCACGGACCAGCCCGGCGCGCGCGTCATGGGGCAGCGCAGCCTCGAAAAGAGCTACCTGCCCGACGCCATCCGCTACTTCCGCATCGCCCACGAAGAGGACCCCGCCGATGCCGAAGCGATGCTGGGTCTGGGCCGCGCCTATAACCAGTCGGGCGACGACACCGAAGCGCTGGTCTGGCTCGACCGCGCCCGCCGCACCGGCAGCGGATTCGCCGCCCGCGAGGCCGCCCGCGATTACCGCCGGCTGCGCGGCTCGGCCGGCGGTTTCCAGCTCACCACCTGGACCCTGCCGTTCTACTCCTCGCGCTGGTCCAGCGGCCTGTTCTATGCCCAGACCAAAGGCGAATGGAAACTGCCGCGCACGCGCCTGCGGCCTTATGTTTCGGCGCGCCTGATCGCCGACACCCAGGGCGAAGGCGGCCGCACGGAGCAGAACCCGCTCCACCCCGCCTACTTGTCGGAAACCGCGGTGATTCTGGGACTCGGCCTCCGCGCGCCGCTGGGCCAGGGCTTCACGGCGTGGGGGGAAGCGGGCCAGGCGGTCAGCTATCTGGGACGCCGTCTCGATGGCGGCGCGGTGATGCCGGACTACCGCGGCGGCGTCGCGTTCCTGCGCGGCTGGGGGCCGGGCATCGGCGCTGGCCGCGCGGGCCGCTTCGTCGAGACCGGCTTCGATTCCGTCTGGCTTTCGCGATTCCACTCCAACGTGTTGACCTATGCCCAGACCCGCGCCGGCTATTCGCTCGCGGGCGAAAAGTGGCAGGTACAGCTGCTGTGGAACTTCAACGCCACCGCCGACACGCGCGGCCAGTATTGGGCCAATTTCCTCGAATCCGGCCCCGGCGCGCGCCTCCGCTTTCCCGGCCTGCCGCCAGGCATGATGCTGCGGGCCGACCTGCTGCGCGGCGTGATGCTCCGCAACCGATTCAATCCGCTGGGACCGAACTTCTGGGACGTGCGCGCGGGCTTCTGGTATGCCTTCTCCCATTGAAGCCGCGTTCGCGGCCGTTCTCGCCGCCGCCGGCCTGGGCCATCTCGACGTTCTGCACCTCACCGGCGAAGCGCCGGCGCACGGCATCAAGGCCACGGCCGGGCGCGTGGACGTCCGCAGCGTGGTCGACGATTTTGACCCAAAACTGCGCATAATTTGGCAGGAAACGCTTAATTTGCCGGTTTTTTCGCTGCCTCCGCACGCGCGCGTCTTTACCCGCGAGCGCTGGACCGGCGCGCCGCTCGCCGCCGGCTGGCGCGACGGCGAACGCCTCGTCCTCTGGACCGCCGCTCCGCTGGGCGAGCAGGGTTACGAGCGCTATCCCTATTTGATTCAGGCGCTTGGGGCGCTGGGCGCGCAGCCGCTCGCCGAGGCCCGCCACCTGTGGTTCTTCTTCGACTCCTCCTACCGCCTCCGCGCTGATCCCGAATTCCTCGCCAAACGCTGGCGCGCGGGCGGGGCCGCCGCGCTGCACATCGCCGCGTGGCATTACTGGGAGCCGGATCCCCAACGCGATCAATACCTTAGAGCGCTCATCGAGGCCTGCCACCGCAACGCCATCCTGGTCTATGCCTGGATCGAATTCCCGCACGTCAGCGAACAGTTCTGGCAGGATCATCCCGAGTGGCGCGAGAAGACCGGCACGCTGCAGGACGCCCATCTCGACTGGCGCAAGTTGATGAATCTATTGAATCCGGACTGCGCAGCCGCCATCGCGCGCGGGCTCGATGCGCTGGTGGCGCGCTTTGATTGGGACGGCGTCAACCTGGGCGAGCTGTACTTCGAATCGCTCGAGGGCGCGGCCAGCCCGGCGCGATTCACTCCCTTCAGCGACGATGTGCGCGCGGCGTTCCAGCGTGAGCAAAAAGTCGATCCAATCGGGCTTTTTGAGGCCAAAAACGCGAAAAAAATGCGCAGTTTTCTCGAGTTTCGCGCTGCGCTGGCGCACCGGCTCCAGGTGGAGTGGCTCGACCGCCTCGTGGCGCTGAAAGCGCAAGAACCGCATCTCGACCTCGTCCTCACCCACATCGACGACCGTTTCGACACCACCATGCGCGACAAACTCGGCGCCGACGCCGCGCGCCTGCTGCCCGAGGCCGAAAAGCGGGATGTCACGTTTCTGGTGGAAGATCCCGCCACGGTGTGGCATCTCGGGCCGGAACGCTACGCCGAAATCGCGCGGCGCTACCAGCCGTTGACGAAACGGCCCGAACTGCTGGCGATCGACCTGAATATCGTGGAGCGCTACCAGGACGTGTATCCCACGAAACAGCAGACCGGATTGGAGTTATTCCAACTGGTGCACCGCGCGGCGGGAGCGTTTCCGCGCGTGGCGCTGTATTTCGAGAACTCGATCGCGACGCACGACTGGCCGTGGCTGGCCGCCGCGGCCGCCTCGCCGGAATCGCTCAAAACCGGTGAAAACCGCATCGAAATCGCGTCAAAACGGCCCATTTCGCTGCGCTGGAACGGCTGCGCGCTCGTCAACGGGAAGCCCTGGGCGGCGGGCGATGAAGAGCATGTTCTGCTGCCGGTTGGCCAGGCGGTGGTAGAGCGGTGCGAAGGCCCGGCGCGGCGGGTGCTGCGCGATTTCAATGGGGTATTGCACAGCGTGGAGTTGCGCGATGCGGAGTTGGTGATCGAATACGAAAGCCAGAGCCGCGCATTGGCGGAGATTGGCGGCACGGTGCATCGGCTGCCAGAGGGCAGAAGGACAGTCAGACTGCCTGCGCATTGAGGGGCGGCTGGCGGAGCGGAAGCCCGCCCTACCGTCGCTCGGGATCTCGCAATATTTGGGGCGATTCGACTAGCGCACGCGGACGCGATCGCCTTCTTCAAGGCCGTCGACGATGGCGACTTCGGTGTGGCTCATCACTCCGAGTTGTACTTCGCGGCGTTCGAAACCGTTCGGGCTTTGGATGTGGACGAAGTGCTTGCCGGCTACTTCCTCCACGGCGGCGGACGGGGCGATTAAGGCGTCTTCCTTACTCTCAAGCACCACCTCGGCCCAGCCGGTCAAATCCGGCAGGATGCGCTCGTCATGGTCGAGCAACTCAAGCCGCACGGGTACGGTGCGCAGGTAGAACTGTTCGCGGCGGCCCGGCAGGCTGGCGATAGCGCCGATGGAAGCGACGCGCCCGCGGAAAACGATCCCCGGGTAAGCGTCGAAGCCGACCGTGGCAGTCTGTCCGATATCGAAGCGGGCGGCGTCGGTCTGGTTGATGGGCGCTTCGAGTTGAAGGGACGAGGGATCCACAACGCGCACGATGGGCTGGCCGGGGCGCACCTGATCGCCCACGGCGATCGTGGCTTCCTCTCCGCCACGCTGGCGCATGGTGCTGAGGATCACCAGGCCATCGAGCGGGGACTGGATCTTATAGCGCGGCAGGTCACTGAGATGGCGGTTGATGTGGAGCAGTTCGAGGTCGCGTTCGATTTCCACGCCGCGCAGGTTCGCCCGGTTCGATTCCTCGAGAATGGACTCTTCCTGGCGCAGCCGGGCGAGGTTGGCTTCGGCCTCTTCGGCGGCGAGGCGCATCAGCTGTTGATTGATGACGCTGCGGACTTCCAGGGTCCGCAAATCGAGCTGCGCTTTTTCGAGTTGGGAGCGGGCGACGAGAAGCCGCTGCTGCAGGTTATCCGTGGCGAGTTCGAGTTCGACGCGGCGCTTGGTGAGGTTGTTTTCGCGCTGCTGAACGGTTTCGCGAACGTCGTCGATGTGGTCGCGGAGGGACTGGGAATCGAGTTCGACGAGCAGATCTCCCTGCTTCACGCGGGATCCCGACTGCGGCAGGCTGAGAATCTGCATTTCGCGGCCGCTTTCGGGCATGCGCAGGGTGGGGGTTGTGACGATCAGGCCGCGGGTGGCGCTGGTGACTCCCTCGATCCGGATGGTCCGATTCAATGCGCCGCGGCGCACTTCCGCGACCCTTATGGCGCCTTCGGCGGCCCGGGCCCGTTCGGCGGCCCGCTGGTCAATGACTCGAGCCAGATAGAAGGAGCCGGCCGCGACGGCCGTGATGATGCCCCAGATGGCGATAGTGCGCCAGGGACGACCGGGAGGCGTCTGAGGAGCAGCAGGGGGCTGAGGGAGTGGCTGCTGGACGGGAGGGGCAGGGATGGCGGGCATTTGACTAAGACATGCAACGGTTCGACGCCGACTCTAGTTGAACCGTACCTGGTCTCCTTCCTGGAGCCCATCGAGGATGGCCACGTGGGTTCCGCTATTCAACCCCGTCTTCACCGGGCGGCGTTCAAAGCCTTTCGAGCCGCGGACGTAAACATACTCTGTGCCGTCCTCCATCGCCACCGCCGACGTGGGCACGACCAAAACATCTTCCTCCGCTTCCAGCGCCACGTCTGCCGAAGCGGTGAGATCGGGGATCACTCTCTGATCAAACTGTAACATCTGGACGCGGATCGGTACATTGCGGATGTAGTATTGCTGGCGGCCGGGCTGGGTGGCGAGCGCGCCAATGGAATGGACGCGTCCGCGGAAAGCCGCGCCGGGAAAAGCATCCAGACCCACCGTGGCGAGTTGCCCGATGCGGAAGTGGCTCGATTCGGCCTGGTTGATCGTGCCTTCCACCTGCATGCTCGAGACGTCCACGATCTTCATGAAAGGCTGGCCGGGGTTAATCGTATCGCCTTCCTGAATCTGTTGCTGGTCGCCGCCGGGGCGGTTGATGGTCTGCATGACCACCATGCCGCTCATGGATGCGCGGATCACGAAGCGATCCAGGTCGCGGGTGTAGCGTTCGACGTCGCGCTTCGCGATTTGCAGTTCGATTTCTTTAATCCGCAGGTCGGCGCGCTGGGAGATCTCTTTCTGCGCGACATCGAGGTTGAGTTGCTTGTAGCGGGCCTCGGCTTCGTCCACCATGAGCTTGAGGAGTTCCTGGTCCACGGGGGTGCGGACTTCAGAGGTGCGGAAATCGAGTTGAGCCTTGTCGAGTTCGGACTTGGACACGCGGAGGGTCTGGCGCAGCGTCTCCATGTCGAGTTCCTGCTGCACCTTCAACTTCTTTACGTCGTTTTCCTTCTGGTGGACGTTGTCGACTTCGTCGTCAATGCGATCCTTCAGGGTTTGGGCGTCGAGTTCGGCCACCAGGTCGCCTTGCTTGATGAACGAACCCGCGGGGGCGAGTTTCAGGATGTTCATGCCGCGTTCCATGCCGCGGCCGCGCAGACGGGGAGCGGTGATGTTGACGTACTCGCGAGCTGTGGTGAAGCCGTTCAATCGCAGCTGGAGGTTCACGTTTCCACGCGTGACGGTGGCCAGCTTGTACGTAGTTTCGACGGCGGCCGCCTTCTGCGCCTTCTGCTGATTCAAGTAGTTCATGAAGAGCAGGATTCCGGCGCCAATGCCGACCAGAACGACGTAGGGGAACAACTGGCGCGTGAGGCTTCGGCGGGGCGCCTCGGGCGCGGGCGGCGGTGTGTTGGCTTCGGGATTGGGCAGCGACGGCATACGAATCGGGGACTCCTCAATTCACCTTCGGCGGCGGCTTCGGGCAGGCTGGAGCATAAGCCCTAGTTTACTAGACACAATTCCTGCCTGAACGGGCGTACTTCCTCAGCAAGGGAGGCGTCGGCGAATCCCTGGTTGGTTACAGCGGCGCGCCAACACAGCAGATTTGTCCGGTACGGCGGGTTGCTAATCTCATTGGCGCCAGTGGCGGTGGGGGCGCTGGCCGGACGAGCCAGTGCATCGTGGTTCCGGCAGTGGCGTGATCGTCCGCTGCGCGGAATATATAAGTACTGAAGTACTTAGCGCGGTTGAAGCGCCGACCGGCGGACAATTGTGGTGACCAGTCTAGTGGGCCGGCATCGCCACGGGACGGCCGCCCTGCTCTTTGCTGAGGCGCGCCGCTTCCATGAACGCGAACAGTTCGAGGGTCTCTTCCTCGCTGATGGGCGGGCGGCCCGTTTTGAAGAAGGTCACGATCTCGCGCACCAAAGGCGCGTAGCCCGTGTAAACCTTGTCGATATTGCCCGTCGCGCCCTTGGCCCCGAACACCACCGCGCCGTAGGGCGACGACGGCCGCCCAAGGCGCGCCACGCCGATGCGGCCGTCTTTCCAGCGGCCGGCCACAACATCGGCGCCCTCGGTGTGCGTGCGGGTGACCTCTACGCAACCCGTGCCCATCAGCGCATAGAGCATCTCGACGGCGTGGATGCCGTACCAGCTCAGATCGAGATGGTGCGAGGGCTCGAAGGGGCTCGGTCCCCAGGTGATCGCGCCGGTCATGTCGGGGCGCTTCAGCGCATCCATGTTTGCTCCATAGCGCAGCGAGGAAGTGGAGAACCAGCGCACATTGTTTTCGCGGGCCAGGCGCGCGATCTCACGGGCGTCATCGAAGGTAGAGGCCAGGGGCTTGTCGATGAAGACCGGCTTGCCGCCCTTAACGATCTCGCGGAACTGGGCCAGGTGAATCCGCCCGTCCACGCTCTCGAGCAGCACCGCATCCACCTTGGTGAGCAGCGTGGCGATGTCCGGGACGATCTCGACGCCCCACTTCGACTGGAGTTCCGCAGCGTACTTGTCCACCCGGTCCCAGGAGGAGGGAAGGTCCTTGCTGCCGCCTTTGTAGGCGGCCACGACGCGTGCGCCAGGCACGTGTTCCTTATGGTTCGGGTCGTTCAGCATCGACGTGAACGCCGGGGCGTGAGAGGTGTCGGTGCCGACGATGCCCACGCGGATCTGCGCGGGAGCGAGGGCGGCAAGGAGGAATAGCGGGAGTGTGAGTCGATACATCATTGGTTAGTGCAGCTTCAGTTCCTGTTCAATGCGGGTGAGGCGGGCGTCCATCACTTCCCGAAGCCGGTGGAGCGAATCATCGAAGCGATTCTCAGCGTTCGCAGCCTCGGCAGTAGAAAGCCTTAGGCGCCCATCTCCACGCCCCTCTATCTTACAGCCCTTACTTCGCCCCCGCATTGTACACTAGCGGTTTTGGTGGACCTTTCAACTCCCGTCATGTACGTCAAAGGTGTTGGCCCGCAGCGCGCCAAGCACCTGGAGGCCAAAGGCCTGCTCACGGCGGCCGACCTGCTGGCCTACGCCCCCTTCCGCTACGAGGACCGCTCGAACGTCAAGCCTCTCGACGAACTCGCGCCCGGCGAAATGGCGACCGTTCTGGCCACCGTGCGTTCGGCGCATCTGCCGCGGTTCCGCCGCCGCAACCTGCGGATGATCGAAGTGGTCTTCACCGATCCGCGCGGCGGCCGCCTGGTGGGCAAGTGGTTTCACGCCACCTGGCTCGATAAGGTGCTGGAGCCCGGCGTGCGCGTCGCGCTCTACGGCAAAGTGGACTACGACACGTATGCGCGCGAGATCTCGATGCTGCATCCGGAGATCGAAGTGCTGCGCGGCGGCGAAGACGAGGGCGACGATTCGCTCCACACCGGCCGCATCGTGCCCGTCTATGAAGCTGCCGGAAAGGTGAACACGCGCGCGTTCCGGCTCATTCTCAAGAATTTGCTCGACCGTCTGCCCGAACTCAGCGACGCTCTGCCCTCGCACATCCGGAGCCGGCTGAAATTCCCCGAACTCGCCCCCGCCTTCCGCGAACTGCATTTTCCTTCGGCCGGGGCCGACGTCCGCGCCCTAAATGCCTTTCGGTCGCCCGCGCAGATCCGCCTGATCTTCGAGGAATTCTTCTGGCTCGAGACCGGCATGGCGCTACGCCGCGGCCAGGCGCGCGCCGAACCCGGCATCGCCTTCAACCTCACCGACCGCGCCCGCCAGCAAGTCCTGCGGATGCTGCCCTTCAAACCCACGACGGCCCAGAAGCGCGTCGTGAAGGAAATCGCCACCGACATGGCCGCGCCCGTCCCCATGAACCGTATGTTGCAAGGCGACGTGGGCAGCGGCAAGACGATTGTCGCTGCGCAGGCGATGGTGATCGCCGTCGAGGACGGCTACCAGGCCGCGCTGCTCGCGCCGACTGAAATCCTCGCCGCGCAACACTACGCAAACCTCCGGCGCATTTTCGAGCCGCTGGCCTACCGGGTCGTGCCGTTGTTCGGTTCGATGACGAAAAAGGAGAAGGAGTTCGCCCGCCGCGCCCTCGCCACCGGCCACGCCAGTATCGCCGTGGGCACCCACGCGTTGATCGAGGAGGGCGTCGAGTTCGCGCGCCTGGGCCTCGCGATCATCGACGAACAGCACCGCTTCGGCGTGCTGCAGCGGCAGGCTCTGCAGCAGAAGGGCGTCTCGCCCGACGTGCTGGTGATGACCGCCACGCCCATCCCGCGCACGCTGGCGCTCACCATCTACGGCGACCTGGACGTCTCGGTAATCGACGAACTCCCGCCCGGCCGCAAGCCCATCCGCACTTTCCACAAAACGAAGGATGAAATCGAGCTGGTCTACAGCTTCGTGAAGCGCGAAGTGGACGCGGGCCGGCAGGCCTATATCGTCTATCCGAACATTGACGAATCCGAAACGCTCGCGGTGAAGGCCGCGCGCAAAGCCTACGAAGAGCTCGCGCGCGACGTGTTCCCCACTCTCAAAGTCGGCCTGCTGCACGGCAAGCTGAAGACCGCCGAGAAGGACGCCGTGATGGCTGCTTTTCAGCGCGGCGAGGTCCAGATCCTGATCGCCACCACGGTGATCGAAGTGGGTGTCGATGTGCCCAACGCCACGGTGATGGTGGTCGAAAACGCCGAACGCTTCGGCCTGGCCCAGATCCACCAGCTGCGCGGGCGCGTGGGCCGGGGCGCGGATCAGAGCTACTGCGTGCTGGTCACCAGCCGGCTGAACGACAACGGCCGCGAGCGCATCCGCACGCTGGTGGATTCCACCGACGGCTTTCACATCGCCAACATGGACCTGAGGCTGCGCGGCCCCGGTGAATTCCTCGGCACAAAACAGTCCGGGCTGCCCGCCTTCCGCATCGGCAACCTGCTGCGAGATATCGAGATATTGGAATTGGCCCGCCGCGAGGCGATGGCCTTCGTCGAAAACCCGCCCTCGGCCGCGGAGCTTGCCGACGCCACGCGTTACATTCGCGAGCACTGGCAGCGCCGCTACGGACTCGCGCTCGTGGGGTGATTCCGGCGAAACTGGAAGGTTGACCCTATGCGAGTGATTGCTGGTGAATTCCGGAGCCGGCGGCTGAAGACCCCGGCGGGCGATGAAGTGCGGCCCACGCCCGACCGCCTGCGCGAAGCGCTGTTCAATGTGCTGGCGCTGCGGATCGAAAACGCCGTGTTCCTGGATGCCTACGCGGGCTGCGGCTCAGTGGGCATCGAGGCGCTCAGCCGCGGCGCGAAACGCGCGGTTTTTCTCGAAAAATCCCGCCCCGCGCTGCGTTGTTTGCACGAAAACATCGCCATGCTCGAACTGGCGGCCCGTTCGGAAGTCCATGCCGGACCCGCCGCGCCCGTCATCACGAAATACCCCGCCGATATCGTTTTTCTCGACCCGCCCTATCCTCGCGAAACCGAATACGGCCTGTGCCTGGAACGCCTCGGCGATGCGCCGCCGCCCCTGGTGATCGTCCAGCACGCCTCGAAGTTCACACATCTGCTGCGCGAGCAGTTTGGCGCGCTGCGGCGCGTTCGTATCCTCAGCCAGGGCGATAATTCGCTCAGTTTTTTCGAACCCAGGGAATAACCGTAGCCATTGTTGAGCCAAGAGCCCGCCATGTTTCCGATTTTCTTTTTACTTGCTTTTCTCACGCCCCAACCGCAGGAGACCCCGAAACCCATGCAGCCCCCAAAGGCGGCCCAGAAGCCGCAGGTCCTCGAAAAGCACAACCACAAGCGAACCGACGAATACTTCTGGCTTCGCGACCGGGAGAATCCGGAAGTCATTCAGTATTTGAAGGACGAAAACGCCTACCTCGATCAGGCCATGGCGCACACGAAGGAGTTGCAGGCGGCCCTTCAGACCGAGTTCAAAACGCGCATCAAGCAGACCGACGAAAGCGTGCCCTTCCGCAAGGACGGCCATTGGTATTACTACCGGACCATCGAGGGCAAGGATTATCCGGTGATCTGCCGCCGCGAAGGGACTATGGAGGCGCCTGAACAAGTCCTGGTGGATGGCAACAAGGAGGCCGAGGGAACGAAGTTCTTCAGCCTCGGAGCGGTGGAGGTCAGCCCCAACAACCAACTGCTTGCCTGGAGCGCCGACACCGTCGGCCGCCGCTTCTACACGCTGCGATTCCGCGATCTCGCCACCGGCGGGCAACTGCCGGATGTTTTGAAGGACATCACCTCCAACGTGGTGTGGGCTAACGACAACAAGACGGTGTTCTATGCCAAACAGGACCCCGAAACGCTGCGCTCCTTCCGCATCTACCGGCATGCGCTGGGCACGGACCCCGCCGCCGACGTGCTGGTTTACGAGGAAAAAGACGTCGAATTCAGCGTCAGCGTCGGCAGGACGCGCTCAAAGCAGTACATCGTGATTTCGTCCAGCCAGACGATTACCGGCGAGCACCGCATCATCGACGCCGCCAAGCCCGATTCCGCGCCGGTGCTCTTCACGCCGCGTTCCCGCGGCCACGAACACACGATCGATCACTTCGGGGACCGCTTCTATATCCTCACGAACCTGAACGCCCGCAACTTCCGCCTGATGAGTACGCCCGAGAAGCAGACCGCGCAGGCGCACTGGACCGACGTGATCCCGCATCGCGAGGACACGCTGCTCGACAGCATGACGATCTTCAAGGGCTTCCTGCTGCTCACCGAGCGCCGCAACGCTCTAATTCATCTGCGCGTGCGCCCGTGGACCGGCGAGGGCGAGCATTACATCGAATTCCCCGAGCCCGCCTACGCCGCCGGCCCGGGCCAGAACGAGGAGTACGACACGCCCGTCGTGCGCTTCAGTTACAGCTCGCTCACCACGCCCCGCTCCGTCTATGACTACGACACCCGGGACAAAACCCGCACGCTGCTGAAGCGGGACGAAGTGCTCGCGGGCTTCGATCAGAACAACTACGTGACCGAGCGCCTGTGGGCTACGGCGCACGATGGCGTGCGGGTGCCCGTCAGCGTCGTGTACCGCAAGGGCGCGCCGCTCAAAGGCGACCGGCCGCTTTACCAATACGCCTACGGATCCTACGGCTACTCGACAGACGCCTACTTTAACCCCTATGTGATTTCGCTGCTCGACCGCGGCTTCGTCTACGCCATCGCCCACATCCGCGGCGGCCAGGAGATGGGCCGCCAGTGGTACGACGACGGCAAGCTGATGAAGAAGAAAAACACGTTCCGCGATTTCATCAGCGTCACCGAACACCTGGTGAAAAGCGGCTACGCGGACCCGAAGCGCGTCTATGCAATGGGCGGCAGCGCCGGCGGCCTGCTGATGGGCGCGGTGATGAACATGCGGCCGGACCTCTACCATGGCATCGTGGCGCAAGTGCCCTTTGTGGACGTGGTGACGACGATGCTGGACGATACGATTCCGCTCACCACGTTCGAATACGACGAATGGGGCAACCCGAATAAGCAGGCCGATTACGAATATATGCTTTCTTACTCGCCCTATGACCAGGTCGAGAAGAAAGCCTATCCGAACCTGCTGGTCACCACTGGTCTGCACGATTCCCAGGTGCAGTACTGGGAGCCCGCCAAATGGGTGGCGCGGCTGCGCGCGCGCAAAACCGGCCAGAACAAGGTGCTGATGCGCACGAACCTCGACGCGGGCCACGGCGGCGCCTCGGCGCGCTACCAGCGCTACGAAGAAGTTGCGAGGGTTTTCGCGTTTATGATCGATCTTGCGGGAGTAAGATAGGCGCGCTGGGCCTCACGCCGCGGCCAGCCCGATGGCTTCATCGAGAATCGCCAGCGCGCGGTCCATTTCCGCGCGCGTGATGGTCAACGGCGGCGTGAGCGTCAAAGTGCTGCCCATGGTGGTTTTAAAGCTCAGGCCGCGCTCGAGACACAGGTACATCACCCGGTCGGCTTCATCTGTGGCGCGTGTGCCGCCGGGCCGGATGAGATCCACGCCCATCAGCAACCCAAGCGCGCGCACAGCGCCGATCAAGGGATGCCGTTTTTGCATCGTTTGCAGCTTTTCGAGGGCATATTCGCCCATTTCGCGCGATTTTTCACACAGCTTTTCGTCTTCGATCACATCCAGAAGAGCCAGCCCGGCGGCGCACGCCACGGGGTTCTTCTCGTGGGTATAGTGGCCGAGCGCCTGTTCCGCCATCGCGCCGTCGAGGTCTTCGCGGGCGAGCAGCGCCGCCAGCGGGAACACGCCGCCGCCCAGCGCCTTGCCGATCACGAGCAGATCCGGCACGACGCCGTAGTTTGCACACGTGAACATCTGCCCGGTACGCCCTAAAGCGTGCGGAATTTCGTCAAAAATCAGCAAAGCGCCGTGCTTGTCGCAGGCTTCGCGGAGGATTTCGAGGTAGCCCGGCGGCGCGAGGCGTGAGGAGGCGCGCACGGTCTCCACGACCACGGCACCGATGTCGCCCTCCTTCTCCATCACGTACGCCGCATAGCGCGCGCATTGCAGCGAGCATTCCGTGCCGCATTCGAACGGACAATCGCGCGGGTCGGGCGGCGGCAGATGCCGCGCGCCCGGCAGCAGCGGACCCATGTTTTGGCGGAAAATCGCTTCGCCGCCGATGGAGATGGCATCGAGCGAAGCGCCGTGGAAGCTCTCCCACAGCGACAGGGTCTTATAGCGGCCGGTGGCCGCGCGCGCGAGTTTCAGCGCCATCCCGATGGCGAGCGAACCGCCGGGCGCGAACAGCACTTTGTTCAGGCGCCCGGGGGCGAGCGAGGCCAGCCGTTTCGCGAGTTCGATGGCGGGCACATTCGTGTAGCGGCGCGTGCAAAAGGGCAGTTCGCTTAACTGGCGTGTGATCGCCTCGATGATGCGCGGGTGGCCGAAGCCTGCGTGATGCACGTTGTTGCCATGGAAATCGAGCAGGCGGCGGCCTTGCCAGTCTTCGATCTCCGCGCCCTCGGCGCGCCGCAGCACGTTCAGGCAGGGGGTGGAGAGAGCCTGGCGCAGGAAGTACTTTTCGTCCTCGGCCAGCAGGGCTGCGGTCTCTTCGCCGATGTTGCGGCGCTGCCAGTCGCGGCGGCGGGGCGACAGGTTGAGATCGCCTTCCTCTTCCATCATGGCGTTTGCCCTCGCGCCAGCGCGGCTTCGATGGAATCGAGCAGGGCGGGTAGCGCGGCGAGCGATTCGACCACATCGTGCGCGCCCGCGCGCCGGAAGCGCCAGTCGGCTTCGGCCAGCCGCCGCGCCAGTTCCGGAGCGGGCAGCGCATCGGCCTCGGGCTCTGACAATCCCAACTCATTGCCGGTCTTCGTTACGCCGATGGACCACATACCCGCGTTGCGGCCTTCGGCGATATCGGCGATCGTGTCGCCGATTTTGACGCACGCGCGCATGGGCCACGTGTTCATGCGCCGGGCGGCTTCGACGGCCATCCACGGCGACGGGCGTCCGGCGGGCACTTCGTCGGCGCAGACCACGGCGTCTGGCGCGAAGCCGCCCGCGGCGGCCGCAGCCACCAGAGCGCCGGTCATCTCGCGGGTGTAGCCGGTGGTGCTGCCCACCTTGATGCCGCGCCGGCGCAGTTCGCGCATCGCTTCGGGGACGTGGGGCAGGACATCGGTGTGGCGGCCGATCACCTCCGTCTGAAGCGGGATGAACTCCTGGTAGAGCCGGTCAAGGTCCGCTTCAACGGGCGCGCGGCCGTGCTTCGACTGCCAGGCCGAGGCGATGGCGGGCATGGCGAGCATCGCGCGGATGTGTTCGCGCTTGTGCGCGCCCATCGGGCCGCGGGCCTGCTCGACGGTGGCCGTCACGCCGTGCCGCGCGAAGAGATCGAGGAAGGCCTGCACGGGCGCGCGACTGCCGTAGTCCACCACGGTGCCGGCCCAATCGAAGATCACGGCTTTAATGCGGCTCATGCGCGGCCCCCGGCGGGCACGGGCACGCCCATCTCGTCGAACACCTGGCCGAGCGCCGCCACCAGTTCGCGGAAGTCGGCTTCGAACAGGTGGCCGATGCAGCCGATGCGGAAGCAGTCGGCGTCGCTTACCTTGCCGGGGTAAATCACCAGCCCGCGGTCGCTGAGCCGCTGGTAGAGTTCCTCGAAGCGGAACGCCTCGTGCCGCGGGTAGCGGTAGCTGAGAATGATGTGGCTCTGCAGTTCGCGCGGCAGGTACTCTTCGAGGCCGAGCGTGCCGAGGCCTTCCCACAAAATGGTCCGGTTGCGGGCATAGCGCGCCGCGCGGGCCGCCACGCCGCCCTCGTCCGCAAGTTCGGCCAGCGCTTCGCGGAAGGCGAGCAGCGCGTGGGTGGGCGGCGTGAAGCGGAACTGTCCGTCCTTCTCGAGGCCCCGCCATTGGGCGTGCAGATCGAGGCTCAGGCTGTGCGACCAGCCCTCCGTGGCGGCGAACGGCACACGCCGCGCCAGCGCGAAGGCGAAGCCCGGCACACCCTGAATGCACTTGTTCGCGGAGGAGACGATGTAGTCGGCGCACGAGGCATCGAACTCGATTCCGCCGAAGCTGCTCATGGCGTCGACGATCAGCAGCCGGCCCGCTTTGCGGACGGCCTCGCCGATTTCGGCCACCGGGTTCAGCAGCCCGGTGGTGGTTTCGCAGTGAATCACGCCCACGTGCGAGATGAAGGCGTCGGCGGAGAGCGCGTTGGCGATCTCGTGCGGGTCAATCGGCTGGTTCTCGGGGATGGTATAGCGAATCGTCTCGATGCCGAGGCGTTCGGCCATTTCGGCCATGCGGCGGCCGTAGGCGCCGTTGATGGCCACCAGCAGTTTGCCGTCGGGCGGCACCACCGTGCCCACCACGCTTTCGATGCCAAAGGTGCCCGAACCCTGCATGAGCACAGCTTCGTACTCGCCGTTCGCGACGCCGCCGAGCTTCAGCAACTCTTGCCGGATCTCGCGAACGACCTGAATGAAAGCGCTGTCGCGCGAGCCGAGATCGCGCAGCATCGCGCGTTTCACCCGCTCGCTCGTGGTCAGAGGACCAGGGGTAAAAAGCCGTTTGTCAGCCATGATGAAGGGTCTTCCGCTATTGTACGGCCTGGGCGCGGTAGCGCCAGTGCAGCGCGGTAAGGCCCGCGGCGGCCAGCGACACCACGACGAACAGGTGGAACAGCGAATCCCAGCCGTAGCGCGTGGCGAGCAGCGCGGTGATGTAAGGCGAGACGAGTTGCCCGGCCGAGGCGATGCCGCAGATCAGTCCAGCGGCGGTGGCGGCGGATTCGGGCGTGCCGGCATCCTGCGACGCGGCGCCCTGCATGAGCGTATCGGGGCCATAGAGCATCATGCCGATGAGAGCGATGCCCGCCACGTTGCCCCACCAGCCGAGGGCGGCGATGGTTGGATGCAACAGGCACGCGCCCGCGAGGCCCAGCAGCATCAGGCACGCCACCGGGAAGCGCCGCGCGCCGAACAGCTTGTCCGAGGCATAGCCCGCCATGAGGGCGCCCGCGAAGCCCACGAGTTCGAAGACCGACGATGCGTAGCCCGCCTCGTCCTCGGCGTAGCGCATCCGTTCGACCATGTAGAGGGGTAGCCAGTAGAGGAACGAGTAGCGCATCACTTTCAGCAGGAACGCGGTGACGCCGGTGACCCACACCACGGGCCGCCGCAGCGCCTCGCCCATCGCGCGCGCCACGGGGACGCCTTCGCCCGGCAGCGCGGCGGGCGCGTCCGGCGGGCGGTTGCGCGCGAGCAGCAGAAACACGGCGGCGATGAGAATCAGCAGTAGCGACGGCAGCACGAAGACGCGCTCGAGCGCGCCCTCGATGCCGAACAGTGGATTCTTGAGCAGCCAAGCGGCCAGCACGGTGGCCAGGAAACCGCCGAGCACATAGTTGGTGGTCCACCACGCCATCACGACGCCGCGCTCCTCGGGGCGGAACCACGCGGCCATCATCTTCACCAGGCCCGGCCAGCCGGCCGACTGCCCCACGCCGTTCAACATTCCGAGGACGAACAGCGCGGCGTACCATGGCGCCAGTCCCATGCCGATGTTCGCGGCGGCCGCCAGCAGCAGGCCCGCGCCCACGACCTTGCGCGCGCCGAAGCGGTCCGCCAGCGGTCCCATGACGAACTGCCCGAGCGTGTACATCAGGCTGTAAATGAACAGCAGGTTGGCGAGCTGGAACTTGTCGAGGCCGCCTTCGTCCTGCAGGCGCGGCATGGCGACGCTGAAGTTCTTGCGGCCCAGATAAAGGCCCGCATAGGCCAGCCAGCCTACGATGAAGATCCGCGCCCGCATGGTCTGGCCAGTGTAGCCCACCGGGCGCGCCGGGCGGGTGACGGTTCGGTTAGCGCTGCCGCGCAGGCGCAGTGGTAATCTTGGAGGGGCGGCTGGGGCTGAGGCAAACATCCCGCGTCCGCTTGGAGCCAACCCCGTTTGTTGAATCAGATTTCCACTTCGGAGAAGGGCCGCGAGCGAATCGCGATGGAGCGCGTCGAGCGGTCCGTGGCTCCTGAACTCCGCCAGGGCCTGCAACTTCTGCTCTCGCAATCGGCCGATCCGCGCACTGCCCTGCTACGCACCGAAACCTTCTGCGACCGCCACCCGGACCGCTTCCAGCACATCGCCTCGATTCCCTTCGGACTGCAGTCGCTGGTGTCGGTCTTTTCGTATTCCGATTTTCTCTCCGACGACGTTCTGCAGTACCCCGACTGGCTGCTGACCATTCTCGAATCGGGCTGGCTGCACCGGGTGCGCACGAACGTCGAGATGATGGCCGAACTGGAAAGCTGGCTGACCACCGCCGATGGCGTGCCGAAGCCGTTGCGCATGGCCAGCTTCCGGCGCCGCCAGATCCTGCGTATCATGCTGCGCGATGTTCTGGGCTTTGCCGCGCTTTCTGAGATCACCGATGAGATCTCGAGCGTGGCCGACGCGCTGCTTGACGTCACCTACCGCCGCCTGCGGCTCGACCTCATCGCCCGCCATGGCACGCCGCGCCTGCCCAGCGGCGATGAATGCGGCTTCTCGGTGCTGGGGCTGGGCAAGCTGGGCGCCAACGAACTGAATTACAGCTCCGACATCGACCTGATCTTTCTCTACGGAGGCGACGGCCAGACCGACGGGGAGAACGCGATCAGCAACCGCGAATTCTTCAAGAAGATCTCCACCCGCCTTACCGATCTGCTGGGGACGCACACGCCCGAGGGCTTCTGTTATCGCGTGGACTTGCGGCTGCGGCCCGACGGGCGTCTCGGCGAAGTCTGCATCTCCACGGATGCCGCGAAGAAATACTACGCGGAGCGGGCCCGCGACTGGGAACTGCAAATGCTGATCAAGGCCCGGGTGGTAGCGGGCGAACGCGCGCCCGGCCGCGATTTCCTCGAATGGGTGCAGCCGATGATCTACTCCACGACGCTCGATTTTTCGGCGATCGAGGGGATGTCGGAAACCCGCGAGCGCATCAACGAAAAGCTCAGCGCGCGGCGGCGCACGACGGGCCTGGACGTGAAGCTTGCGCGCGGCGGCATCCGCGATATCGAGTTTCTCGTGCAGTGCCTGCAGCGTGTGCATGGCGGGCGCGCGGCGTGGCTGCGCAACTCGGCGACCCTGACGGCCCTGGTCCGCCTGCGCGACAAGGACCTTTTATCGGATTCCGAATACTCGCGTCTGGCCTCGGCCTATCTCTTCCTGCGGACTCTCGAGCACCGGCTCCAGTTAGCGGCGGACCGCCAGACCCATGTGCTGCCCGGCAGCCCCGATCAACTCTTCCTGTTCGCCCGCCGCATGCCGTTAAATCTGATAAACGGCAATCCCACCGGCGAGGAACTGCGCCGCGTCGTGAACCTGCACCTCGAACATGTGCAGGAGATCTACCAGCGCGTGATCCACGCCCAGCAGCCGATCTACTACACCCAGCAGACGCTCACCCCGAACCCGCTGGCCGATTCCACGCCGCTCGCCGATTCCCCCGCCGAGGAAGCTCGCTTCCAGGCCGGCGCCTCGAACCTGATCCGTTTTCTGGATCAGCGTGCGCCCGGTTTGGCCGCGGTTGTCGCCCGCGCGCGCCTGGGCCGTTCACAGGCGGCGTTTGAGCACTTCCTCGAGCACGTCCTGAAACGTGAGGACTGGCTCAAGCCGCTCGAAGAAGATGCGGTGCTGGCGGGCTATCTGTGCGACGTGTTTCAGCACAGCCCCTATTTCGCTGAGCATCTGGTGCGGACGCCGGAATACTTCGAGGAACTGCGGACGCTGCGGACGCGCGGGCCTTCCTCCACGCCCTATGACGAGGTGATGCCGCTGCTCGAGGACATCCGCGAAGTGCGCCGCTATTACTTGCAGCAGATGTTCCGCGTGCAGAGCGAGTCGATCTGCCTTTCGACGCCCGTCTTCGACACGCTGGAGCGGACGTCGCAACTAGCCGATGCCGCCATCGCGGCCTGCTATCGCATCGCCATCACCCAGACGCTTGCCGTCCGCCGCCCTGAAACGCCGGGCTACCAGCCGTCAAGGCAAATGATGGTGATCGCGCTGGGCCGCCTCGGCATGCAGGAGTTCGACCTGGGTTCGGACGCCGATCTGGTCTTTGTGCTTCCCGACGAGGACCTGCCGGAACTCCATTTCTGGACGCGCGTGGCCGAGAAGCTGGTTACGCTGCTGGGCTCCTACACCGGGCTGGGCACGATGTTCGCGGTGGACACGCGCCTGTGTCCCAACGGCAAAGGCGGCGCGCTGGTCCAGTCCGAGAGCGCTTACCGCGAGTACTTCTCCTCGAAGGCCGAAGCCTGGGAAGGCATCGCCTACATGAAGACCCGGGCCATCGCCGGCGATACGGACCGCGCGACCCGCTTCCTTGAAGAGATCCAGAAGATTGACTGGCGCCGCTACGGCCAGGGCGGCCGCTCCCGCAAGGAACTCATGCAGATGCGCATGCGCCTCGAAAAGGAGCAAAGCGCGGACAACCCGCTGAAGACCGCCGCGGGCGGCTACTACGACATCGATTTCGCCTTGATGTACCTGCGGCTGCGCGGCGCGGGCATGTTCTTCAAAGTACTGAACACGCCGCGGCGCATCGAGGTGGTGGAACAGATGGGCCACCTGGATTCGGCCGACGCCGCCTTCCTGCGCGATGCGGCGACGTTCTATCGCGCCGTGGACCACGGCTTGCGGATCATCTCCGGCCACTCGGCGGGCGACCTGCCCACTGCCGAGTCGCAACTGCGTCTGCTGACCCGGCTCGTGTCGCGCTGGATGCCCGAGCACTTGCACGACCAGCCCCTGCAGGTGGAACTGATGCAGATCCAGGACCGCACCCGCGGTTTCTTCAATCACCTGTTTGGTGACCAATAACCCGCGCGGGGCATCAATCAACAGTGGCTCCTCTTCTGCTCGCCTTTGTGCTCACTTCCCCCGTGGCGCTGGACCGCGCCTTCGACCGGCTCTACAACTTCGACTTCGACCAGGCCGACCGGATCCTCGCTTCCCATCTGAATGCGGCGCCGGACGACCATTTCGCCCGCTGCATTCAGGCCTCCTCGCTGCTGTTCCGCGAACTCGACCGGTTGGCGATTCTGGAAAGCGAATTCTTCGCCGACGACGAACGGATTAAGGATAAGAAAAAGCTCAAGCCCGACCCCGCCCTGCGCGCGCGTCTCTTCGCCGCGGTGGAGAAGGCGCGCGCGGCGGCAGGCGCCGCTCTGAAGAATAACCCCGAGGATGCCGATGCCATGTTCAGCATGGCGCTTTCGCTCGGTATCCAGACGGACTATCTGGCGCTGGTCGAAAAACGGCAACTGGGCAGCCTGAGCTACGCGAAGCAGTCGCAGTCCTGGGCGGCGCGCGCGCTGCGCCTGAACCCGGGCCTGCACGACGCCTATCTGACGCCCGGCATCAGCGAATACCTGATGGGCAGCCTGCCGTTTTTCGTCCGCTGGTTTGTGCGGATGGAGGATGTGGATGGCGACAAGCAGAAAGCGATCCGCAATTTGAACCGTGTGGCGGCCGACGGACGCTATCTGGGGCCTTTCGCGCGCATCCTGTTGGCGCTGATATACTTAAGAGAGAAAGAGCCAGCCGCGTCCCACGCGCAACTGGCCCGCCTGGCCCGCGATTATCCTGAGAATCCGCTGATTCGGAAGGAACTCGTCAAGGCCGGCAAGCTCCTCACTAAATGATGAAGTTCCTTACTCTCACCGGGCTTCTGCTCGTATCCTTCGCCGCCTGCGCGGCCGCCAGCCGCCCCGATGCCGCTCCGCGCGTCGAGGAGGCCTTCCGGCGTTTATACAGCTTCGATTTCCCCGGTTCCGAGGCCGCCGCGCGGCAGTATATCGCGGCGAACCGGGAGTGCCCCCTGGGGCATGGCGTGCTGGCCGCCGGCTATCTGTTTTCGGAATTGAACCGGCTGGACGCGCTGAGTTCGCCCATCAGCGAACAAAAGGTGAAAAACGCGAAGGCGCTGAAGCCTGACCCGGCTGTGCGCGCCGCTTTCTGGCGCGCTGCCGGTGATGCGGACCGGCACGCCCACGCGCTTCTGGAAGCCGATCCGAAGGACCGCCGCGCGCTGGCGGCCCTGGCCATCTCCTCCGGATTGAAGCGCGATTACCTCGCCCTGATCGACAAGAAGCTGCGGCAGAGCATGGATCACATCAAGGAGGCGCAGGCCTGGTCCACCCGGCTTCTCACCGTGGATCCGCAGGCGCACGACGCCTACCTCAACACCGGCTTCAGCGAGTATTTGCTTGGGAATTTCCCGTTCTACCTGCGCTGGGTGGTGAAGATCGAAGGTGTGGAGGGCGACAAAGAGAAAGGTCTCCGGCAACTGGAGATCGCCGCGCGGTCGGGTTCGTTGATGAAGCCATTCGCGCAATTGCTTCTCGCCAGCTTTTACCAGCGGGAAGGCCGGCCATCGGAAAGCGTCCGTCTGCTCAGTGCGCTGCTGGCCGAATATCCGGAAAATCAGGTGGTGCGGCGCGAACTGGATAAGCTGCGTCAGCTCTCTGACTGAGGCAGTCCCGCAAGGCCGAGTTCCACGGCGCGATCCTTCATGGCTTCGATGCAGAAGGCGATGTGCTCGTCGAGGTCCACGCCCAGTTCCGCCGCGCCCTGGAGGATGTCCTCCCGGTTTACCGCTCGCGCGAAGGCCTTGTCTTTCATCTTCTTACGCACGCCGCGGGCGTCCACTTCGTGAATGGAACGCCCGGGCTTCACATAGCTCACGGCAGTGAGAAAGCCGGCTAGTTCATCGCAGGCAAACAGTGTCTTCTCCAGCAGGGATTCGCGCGCCACGCCCGAATACTGGGCGTGAGAAAGGATCGCCCGCCGGATCTCCTCCTCCACGCCGCGTTCCTTGAGAATCGCCTCGCCTTTCAAAGGATGATCAGGCGCCCGGGGATGGATCTCCCAATCGAAATCGTGCAGCAGCGCGGTGATCGACCACTTCTCTTCGTCGGCATCGGCGCGTCCTTGTTGCCGGAAGTGCTTCGCGTAAGCATGGACGCAGGCCTCCACGGCCAGCGCGTGCCGCCGCAGCGCATCGCTTTGAACAAACTCGCAGACGATCTCCCAAGCCTCGGCCCGTGTCATGCATCCCAAGTTACACCATTGAGAAGGCTTGCGGCCCGTGGTATCCTGTGAGTGTCTCAGGATGGGCCTGTGGCGCAGTTGGGAGCGCGCTTCCATGGCATGGAAGAGGTCGTCGGTTCGAACCCGACCAGGTCCACCAAATCCCCCTGAAAATCCCAATGAAGGCCGCTGCGCCACGAATTGGGGCACTCCTGCCTCCGGATGACATGGCCGCCGCCTACCAGAGCGGCGCAACCCTGGCGCTCCATACGGCATAGCCGTATAATGATCTCGTGCGACGGGTCATCCGAAGCAGCCGCTATGAACGGGCCGCCGCCCGCCTGTTGCGGCCTTCGGTGCTGCTGGAGATGGAGGAATCGATCGCCGCGGAGCCCGAGCGCCATAAGCTCGTTCCCAGCACGGGTGGCTTTCGGAAGGCACGGTGGCGCCGTCCCGGCGGTGGGAAGAGTGGTGGCGTGCGAGTGATCTACTATTACCTGGTTCGCCCAGACCTGATCTTCCTCGCTGACCTGTACCCGAAGAACGAGAAGGAGAACTTGACCCATGCGGAAAGAAACGAGCTCCAGAAAATCGCCTCGGAAATCCAGCGCGACTTCGGTGCCTAAGCCCCGGCGCCCGGCCGATGCCCCGCTCGGGGAGCGCCTCCTCGACTCGATGAAAGAACTGCGGGCGCATCTGCGAGGCGAGATTCAACTGAGCGAGACTGTTTACCACGTCCCGCCCGAGACGGACGTGCGGGCGCTCCGCGAGACGCTCGGGCTATCGCAAACGGACTTCGCCGCCCTGTTTGGATTCAATGTGCGGTCGCTCCAGGACTGGGAGCAAGGCCGCCGGCGGCCGGAGATCCCCATCCGGGCCTACCTGGCCGTCATCCAACGCGACCCGGAGGCGGTCATCCGGGCTTTGCACGCCGCTTGAGGCGGAGAGAAGCGGGCAGGGCGGATTCGGCCGCACACGACGGGACTCGGATTGACGCGACTGTGGCTAACGGATCTTCGCGCCCTTCGCGAGGTTATGCCGAGCGCACAGCAGTTGAACGTTTTCGACCTTGATCGATGTGCCACCCAGGGAGTATGGGAGGTCGTGCTCGAAGTGCAGTTCGTCGGCTGCGCCACACATGACGCACTTCCCGCCGTCACGTTTCCAGACCTGCATTTTAACGGAGGTGGGGATGATTCGCCGGCGTTCCCTCTTGACACCGCCGAGTGGCAGTGCGCACTCAGTACCTTCCACTGCGGTCAACTTGAACTTGAAGACCATGCGCTGGCCATCTCGTTCGCGCCAGGCGTCCACCAGGTGGAAAACGCCGTTGTAAGACCAGATTCCTGGGCGGATCTTTTCGTATACCCTGACCGGCCTGGGAGCGGCACCCGCGCTCTTGCATTGGAGTGCGGAACGATAGACTTCCCATTCTCGGTTACCATGCCCGACGGAGTACGCTCTGGCTGATCGAGTTTTTTGGGATCGGGCAGATCATGAGATCGCGGAGCATCATGCCCCTCGTAGATCACGGTTGATCCGTCGTCCTCGAACCGGTCACGGTACGGAGCGTTAGGGTGTACTGACATCAGGATTACCGAGTAGTCTTCTCTTAGGTCGAAGTTCATGCCGCGTTGAAGGCTTGACGCTTCACGCCGGCACATTTCGATGTAGGAGAGGATTTCGTTTTCCATCCTCGACCATCAATTGTACTCGCAGAAGTTGGGGCGATACCCTGCCGGTACGTTCCGTTCACGTCCTGGCCACCACCACGGGACTCATGCGGGCCATCTGCAATATAAGAAGACCCTTTTCTTCGTCCTGCACGAGGAATCGGGTAGGCGGATTCGACCGCGCGCGTGCGTGAGGACTGCGGGCAGCGACCTGAGGTCCCGGCCGCGACCACGCGTCTCGAAAGGTGGACCTTTTGAGGTCCAGACACGCATGGAAGAGCGCGTGAGGTCCAAATGCGGTCCAAAACGTCGTCGCGGAAGTCTTTTGTTTCTTGTAAGACCGGCTGTGAGCGATTGACTTTGAGGCCATGGCATGGAAGACGTCGGTTCGAACCCGACCAGGTCCACCAATCCCCTTACATCAATCCGCCCCAGCGCTTCTCCCGCCGCCGCTCCGGTACGCCGTTCTTCGTTAACTGCCGCCGGCAGGATGCGCAGTAACCCGCGTCCTTCACATCCAGCTTCGAGACCGCGTGCGAACTCACCATCACGCAACGCCAGTCGTCGCAATGCCGCAATCCCTGTGTGTGCCCCAATTCGTGCAGCGCTTCCTTGAGAAGCCGCTCCTCCAGCCTGCTCAGATCCGGCGGCAGCCCATAGAATTCCTCCCGCAGACGCGCCAGCGAGACCAGCGCCGCCCGCCCCGGCATCTGTGCCTCCCCGAAGACGAACGTCAGCACGGGCACATACAAGTCGGCATCCGTGATGCCCAGCAGCGCAATTCCTTCAGGCAGCGGCGCCTGCGCCAGCCGCGCCAGCAGCGCCGTCGAATAAGTCTGCTGGCGAAGCGGATCGAAGGCGAAGCGGCCATCAAACTCCTCGGTGGTGACATGACAGGACACCCCCAGCCGCTTCGCCAGTCCCGCCGAAAGCAGGTCCAGCACCCCCAGCGCGGGCGCCGGCGTCACGCGCATCAGGTGAACGCCCCGCAGCACCGCCCGCGGCCTCCGCTACTCCCGCGCCGCCGCGCCCGCGCTCTCCCCGCGCAGGCTGTACCGCTTGATCTTGTTGTAGAGTGTCGTCCGGTCGATCCCCAGCACCCGGGCCGACCGCGACAGATTCCAACCGCTCTCGGTCAGCACGCGCTCGATGTGCGCTTTTTCGATGTCCTCCAGCCGCCGGCCGTCCGCCCCGGCCACCGGGTGTGACTGAAATGGGAAATCCTCCGGCTGCAGCTCCGGTTCGCGATTGATCAGCAGCGCCCGCTCGATCGCATTCTCCAATTCGCGCACATTGCCCGGCCAGTCGTAATCCATGACTAATTCCAGCGCCCGCGGCGACATTTTTTGCGGCGGCCGGTTCATCTGCTGCGAGAACTTCTGCAGAAAATGATTGGCAAGCAGAGGAATATCCTCCCGCCGCGCCCGCAGCGGCGGGATCTCGATCGCGAACACATTCAACCGGTAATACAGATCGGGCCGGAATTTCTTTTCCTCCACCAGCGTTTCCAGCCGCTTGTTCGTAGCCGCAATCGCCCGGAAATCCACCTTCACCGGATGCGAATCGCCCACCCGGATAATCTCCTTTTCCTGCAATACCCGCAACAGGTCGGTCTGTG
The DNA here is from genome assembly GCA_023384675.1 of Bryobacteraceae bacterium. Taxonomy (GTDB): domain Bacteria; phylum Acidobacteriota; class Terriglobia; order Bryobacterales; family Bryobacteraceae; genus PNKE01. The sequence continues at coordinate 103,458 of JAHDVK010000002.1, forward strand.
TCCGCAGGCTGATGTCGGCAATCTCGTCCAGAAACACCGTGCCTCCCTCGGCCACCTCGAACTTCCCCTTCTTGCGCGCCTGGGCTCCGGTAAATGCGCCCTTCTCGTGCCCGAACAGCTCGCTCTCCAGCAGCGTCTCGGTCAGCGCGCCGCAATGGATCACTACCATCGGATTGAACCGCCGCGGACTGGCCGCGTGGATCGCCCGCGCCACGACCTCCTTGCCCGTGCCGCTTTCGCCCGTGATCAACACCGTCGCGTCCGTGGGCGCCACCGTCTCCACGAGCTCCACCACGCGCTTCATCGCCGGGCTTTGGCCGATCAACGACGTCTCAGGGAAGATCTGCTTCAGATTCTCACGCAGCCTCACCACCTCGCGCGCCGCCGACCGGTGCGAAATGGCGTTCGACACCAGATGCACCAGTTCGTCCGGGTCGAACGGCTTCGTGATGTAATCATACGCGCCGTTTTTCAACGCCTTCACCGCGGTCTCCACGCTCGCGTAGCCGGTCATGATAATCACCGGCATCTCGGCGTCGGCCTCTTTCAGCCGCGCCTGCAACTCGATTCCGTCCACTCCCGGCATCTTGATGTCCACCAGCGCGAGGTCAAACCGGTCGCCGGCCATCTTCTCCAGGGCCTGGTGCGCCCCAGGACAGATCTCCACCTCGAACCCTTCGCTCTCGAACCACTTGCCGAGCGAATCGCGCACTACGGGGTCGTCGTCCACGATCAGAATATACCCGGAAGTCATGCTGTCTCTCCTTCCCGCTGCGCGGCTAGCGCGGCCGGCAACCGCACCGGCAACTCCACCATGAACGCGGCGCCCTCGCCCGGTTCGCTCTCCACTCTGAGCACGCCGCCGTGGCGATCCACAATTCCCTTCGCCACCGCCAGTCCCAGGCCCGTCCGGTGCTGGTGCTCCTTCGTGCTGAAGAAGGGCTCGAAGATCTTGCCGATCACGTCGGGAGCGATGCCCGGTCCGTTATCCCGGACCTCGATGCGCACGCCCTCGCCGCCCGGCGCGGCCGCCGTTCGCACCCGGATCTCGCCGCCCTGCCCAATAGCCTCGCTCGCGTTCGCCAGCAGAATGATGAGCACCTGTTGGATCTGTGCCTGGTCGCCCTGAATCTCCGGCAGATCGTCCGCTAACTGCTCGGCGAACTCGATCTGGTTCAAATCGAATTGATGCAGCATCAGCCGCGCCGCCTGCCTCACCACCGTGTTGACATTCACCGGCGTCAATTGCGGCGCCTTCTGGCGCGAGAACGCCAGCAGATTCTTCATCAGATCCCCGCAACGCCTGCTCTCGCGTTCGATGAGTTCGACATTCTCGCGCATCCGCGCCTTCGTCTTCTCGTCCACCTCCAGGCGGTCGATGTCCTTGAGCGTGAGCCGTGCGTAGGTCAACATCCCGAACAGCGGATTGTTCACCTCATGCGCCACCGTGGCGGCCAGCCGCCCGAGGCTCGCCATCTTCTCGCTGTTCAACATGCCGCGGTGCGCCGTCTCGAGCTCTTCGGTCTTCTGCTGGACACGCGACTCCAGCGTGTCGGCCCATTCGCGGAGCTTCGCGTGCGTGCGGTGGATCTCGGCCGCCATGGCGTTAAAGCTGCGGCCCAGGATGCCGAATTCGTCGCGCGTATGGACGTGAATGCGGTGCGTGGTTTCGCCGCGCGCCAGCATCACCGTGGCTGCGAACAGCTCACGCATGGGCCGGTGGACCACCAGCCAGACGAACAGCAGGCTCAATACGCTCATCACGGCGGCGCTGGCCACGGTGAACAGCGCCATGCTGTTGCGGTGCTCGGCCAGTTGCCGGTCCACGCCGCTCAGATCCAGATGCGCGTCGATCACGCCCAGAATCCGCCGTGACGGCGGATGCGCGTGGCAGGCCGCGTTGCTGCATTCGGGCTGATTTTCGATGGGACGGATCACGGCCAGCGTCCGCTGGCCGCCGGCGTTGCGGAAGATGCGGGCCCGGTCGCGCTGCGCCAGTTTGGTAAGCGGCTGAGCCTGTGCATGGCAGGCGTAACAGGCTTCGGCCGATTTGTCCACCATCGTGCCGGTCTCGCTCTCCTCGGTGGAGTGCTGCACCTGCCCGTCCTCGTTGATGATGCGGAGCCGCTGAATGCCCGGCTCCTTGCCGATGTCGCGGATCAGCGTGTAGAGCCGCTCGCGGTCGTTCTTCAGCATCGCGTCGTAGGCGCTGAAATGAACGATGTCCGCCACCCGCTCGGCCGACAGCAGAACCAGCGCCTCCAGGTGACGCTGCTCCAGCCGTTGCTGGAAGAACCCGTAGATGCCGAAACAGGCCAAAACCGCCGCCACCAGCAGGACAGCCAGTTTCCCGGCCACGCTGATGCGCGGCCCTCCGGCGGCGGGCGCCACGGCTTAGTCTCCCGGCGTCGCCGCCGGCTGAACGCCGTTCGGCGCGCCCTCGGCTTCTTGCTCGCTCCCGTGCGCGGGCTCGAAGATCGGCAGATGCTTTGCCGCGAGAGCAAAGATGGCGAATCCCGCCGCCACGATGGCCAGAGTGATCACCACCTCGGTCCACTTCGGGATGTAGGCCACACCCGCCGCGCGCTCCATGCCGGTGACCGCGATGTTCAGCCGGTTCACCACGAAGCCGAAAAGGAACATCGTCACCGCCACGTACATCGTGTGCGGGTTCTGCCGCGTTTTCTCGCGGAACAGCAACAGCATCGGCACGGCGGTTAACATGATCTCCAGCACGAACAGCCGGCTCTCCCAACCCGGATCCTCGAGCGCCGCCCACGCGCCGCGGCGGCTCAGGTCCAGGAAGCGCATCGTCAGGTACACCGCGATCACCACCGCCAGCGCCCGCGAGAGCTTCTGGATCAGCGGCCATTCCAACTCGCGGCCGAACGCCTTCGAACTGTGCCAGCTTTCGAAGATCGTCATCGCCAGGCCCACCGCGATGGCGGAAATGTAAAACAACACCGGCAGCAGCGGCGTGTACCACAGCGTGTTCAGCTTGCCGTTCGCAATCAGGTACAGGCTGCCGAGCGAGCTTTGGTGCAGCGTGGAAAGAATCACGCCCATGATGATGATTGGCAGCATCACGCCCCGCAACACCCGCCGCGCCTTCTTCAAGCCCAGCCTCTCCAGCACCACCGGCAGAAACTCCAGGAACAGCACCGTGGTGTACAGCGTGACGCACCAGCCTACCTCGAACATCACCGAGCGCGGATTCCAGTGAACCAGCGGATGCCACACCCGGTGCGGCTGCCCGAGGTCAAACATCAGCGCTACCACCACCAGCACGTAGCCGAGAAACGCTGTGAGAATCGCCGGCCGCACCACCGGCTTGAACTCTTCAATGTTGAAAATGTGGACGATCGCCGCCAGCGTGAATCCGCCGGCCGCCAAACCCACCCCGCACAGGATGTCAAATCCTACCCAAATGCCCCAAGGGAACTCGTCCGACAGGTTCGTCGACCCGCCCAGACCGTAAAAGATCCGGATGTAGGTGGCATAGGCGGCCAGCGCCATCAGCGCCGCGAAAACCCATTGCCAGAACGTGCGCGGCATGAAGCGGCTCATTGCTGGCCTCCTTCGGCTGCCGCCACTTCCTCGCGGCGGTGCGTGATCCAGTAAACCCCGCCCATCAGCACCGTGCCCAGCACCACCACGTCCGGCACATACTTGAGCGCCGCCCACGTGAAGTCCGGAAGCGCTTCCTTCGGCAGACCCACGGGCATGTTCAGTTCCTCGAAGGGCACCGCGCCGATCATCAGCACGCTGGTGCCGCCCACTTCCTGCATGCCGTAAATAGCGGGATGATAGTCGTCCGGGCTGGCTTCGATGCGCTGCTTGGCGATTTCGATCACCTCGTCCCGCTCACCCGTGATCGTCGCCTCGAATGGGCAGGCCTCCGAGCAATGCGTGACGCCGCCGAAGCTGACGCGCTCCGCGCACATGTCGCACTTCTTGACGTAAGGCAGCCGCGCATTCCACTCGTAGGAGGGAACCTGGAAGGGGCACGCCATCAGGCAGTACCGGCAGCCCATGCAGAGATCTTTGTGGTACACCACCGGACCCGCCGCCGTCTTCTCGAATGCCGCCACCGGACACACGCTCGCGCAAGCCGGGTCAATGCAATGCATGCACAGCTTGCGCGAAAACCGTTCCCCGTGGGTGGTGACTGTCGTTAACTTCTGCGCCGACGTCTTCTCCGCCTCGGCGATTTCATCGGTGTAAGGCAGCTTCCACTTTTCAGCGCAAGCTGCCTCACAGAGCCGGCAACCAACACAGAGCACACTATCGTAAAGGACCGCTTTGGCCATCCGGGCCTCCCTCATCTATTCCAGACCAGTCTATCCTGATCTGTTGAAGAGTTCAACACCTTTTTATGTGAAACTCTTCAGTGCTTGTGTAGCTAGCTGAGGAAGAACTCGGTACCGGCCTTCTTCCAGGTCTCGGCGTCGAGGGCGGCTGCCGGATCGGCGATCAACTCGCCACCATCGGCTGCGGTGGCGCCGGCCAGTTGCGGCTGCAGGGAGAACAGGCGGTCGGCCGCTTCACGCATCCAGGCCGGAACCAGGTTCGCAGGCAGCAGGTTGCGGGTGGGGCTGTCCTCGTCCGGCGAGAACACGTTCATCATCCAGCCCTTGCCGTAGGGCTCCTCACGAAGCATCGCGGGGTTGGTCAACAAAGCGGTATTGATTTCCACCACTTCACCTTCCACCGGGCTCACCATCTCGATCTTCTCGCCGTTGCGGAAGAAACTCACAACCTTCTGGCCCTGGCGTACCCACTGGCCGGGCTTCGGCAGCTCAATGCGCTCCACGGCGCCGGCGAAAGCGGCGGCGAAGGCGTCCGCGCCCACCCGGTTCACATTCTTGCGCTCACGCTGCACCCAGGTGTGGCCGGGGTGATAGCGGACATTCGACGGAACCGCGAATCCATTAATAACTTCGGCGTCGCTTGAGGCCATCACGGGCGCCAGTTCCGGCTCGCCGGCCAGCATCGGGGCCTTCTTGCGGTTCATCACAAAATCAATCACGATGAAGGTAGCGAAAGTGAGAACGACTAAGAGAACGGTCATTGTAGTAACTCCTCTGTGCTGTATTCGCCGGCTTGTTCCGGCACCCTTCTTAGTGCAGGTGGCGTGCCAAACTCGCTACCGTAGCTAACCGGCTGAGTCAAAAGATGTTACTGGTTTGACTGATTTTCCGTTCCTGTTGGGTAATTCAACACGTCCTGCCGCAAATCTCCGCAAAATGGACATAACCTTCTATTTTTCAATAATTTAGAAGACTGTTGAAAAATTCAATACCATCTGCCGCATATTTCAACAGTTTTTGAGGTTACAGCCCCTGCTCTATCGCCCGCCGCGTCGCTTCGTGGCGGTATCGGAACATCCGCCGCAGTTGCAGGCGGGCGAACCAGCCGCCGAGCAGGTCGATCAGCGGCCCGCCGGGCAGACTGAAGTCGATCTCGTCGGTGAGGCGGGTTTCGTTAGGGCCGAGCGGCTCGAAGCGGTGGTGATGGATCCAGCGGCGAAACGGGCCTTCGTCCTGCACATCGGCGAACAGACGGTTCTTTTCGTATTCGGTGTGCCGCGCGAGCCAGCGTTTGCGGAATGGGCCGATGGGCACTTCAAGCTCGACAATGGCGCCGGGCGCGAGGCCGCCTTCCTTGCGGATAACCTGGACCGGGGCGAACGGAGGCGTGAGGCGCTCGAGCGCGTCCGGCCGTTCGTGGAAGGCGAAGACCTTTTCAACCGGAGCCGGGATCAACGAGGAATAGACGAAGCGGGGCATGGAAACGGTAAGCTGTCTGCTTGGCCTGATGGTGCTCGAACTCGACCGGATGCAGAAACGCTTTGGCGGCGTCGTGGCGCTGCGGCGCGGAGACCTGCGCGTGGCGGCGGGCGAAGTGCATCTGTTGCTCGGCGAGAACGGCGCGGGGAAGTCCACGCTGATGAAGATCGTGGCGGGGATGATCGAGCCGGACGCCGGCGCGATGCGCTGGAAAAGCTCGCCCGCGCGATTCCGCTCGCCGGCCGAGGCGCAGCGCGCGGGCGTCGCGATGGTCCATCAGGAGAGCCTGCTGGCGCCGCATCTCACCGTGGCGGAGAACCTGTGGCTGGGGCGCGAAATGACCGCGCGCGGCGGATTTCTGCGGCGCGGCACGATGCGCGAGGCGGCGCAGCGGTTGATCGAGGAACACCGCTTCCCGCTGCAGGCCGGCTGGCGCGTCGAACGCCTGAGCCCGGCGCAGCGGCAAATGGTGGAGATCTGCCGCGCCATCGCCCACGACGCGTCGTTGCTCATCTTCGATGAACCGACATCGTCGCTCCCGGACAGCGAGACGCGCGAGGTGTTCCGGATCGTCCGCGGGCTCAAGGAGCGGGGCGTGGCCGTGGTCTACATCACGCACCGGATGGAGGAGTTGCGGGTGCTGGGAAACCGGGCGACGGTGCTGCGCGACGGCGAGACGGTCTTCACAGGCCCGATGGCCGAGGTAACGAACGACGATCTGGTGCGGCTCATGGTGGGCCGCGAAATCGCCGCGGAATCGCGCCCGGCGCGCGCGCCGGGCAGCGTGCGGTTGCGGGTGGAAAACCTCAGCCGCGGAGGCGTCTTGCGCGACATCTGCTTCGAGGCGCGCGCGGGCGAGATCGTGGGCATCGCGGGGCTGGTGGGCGCGGGGCGCACCGAGCTGTGCCGGGCGCTGTTCGGCGTGGATGCCGTGGACGCGGGGCACGTTGAAGTGGATGGCGAGGTGGTCCGCCTGCGTTCGCCCCGCGAGGCTGTGCGCGCGGGCATCGCGCTGGCGCCCGAGGATCGCCAGAAATGCGGTCTGGCCACGAGCCGTCCGGTGGGCGACAACCTGCTGCTCGCTTCGCTTGAAGGCGTCTGCCGGTGGGGGTTCGTGGACCGGAAGCGCGCAGCCGCGCCAGTCCACACACTCATCCAAAGGATGCGCCTGAAGGCCGAATCGCCGGCTCAAATCGCCGGTCAGCTCAGCGGCGGCAACCAGCAGAAAGCGGTGATCGGCAAATGGGTGGCGCGCGGCGCGAAGGTCTATCTGTTCGACGAACCCACGCGCGGCATCGATATCGGCGCGAAGGAGGAGGTCTTCGGCCTGATGGATGAACTCGCGCGCGAAGGCGCGGCCGTGGTGATGGTGAGTTCCGAGATGGCGGAACTGGTGCGCATGGCCGACCGCATTCTTGTGATGCGGCAGGGGCGCATCGCCGCCGAACTGCCGCGCGGCGCGGCGCAAGAGGAGATCCTGCGCTTCGCCGCGCTGGAGAACGCCTGAAATGCATCGTATTTGGCCATTTTTGACGCTGTTTGTGCTCATTTTGGGCCTTTCTTTGGGCACGGATAGCTTTCTGCGGCCCGACAATCTGACCAGCGTCATCCGCCAGACAGCCGTGATCAACATCATCGCGCTGGGCATGACCGTGATCATGGTGGCGGGCGGCATCGACTTGAGCGTCGGCTCGATGATGGCGTTCAGCGGACTGCTCGGCTGCCTAGTGATGGAAAACGGCGGCGGCGCGGGCGCGGGCATTGCGGCGGGCGTGGCGGCGGGGCTTGTGCTGGGAACGCTGAACGGGTTGGGCGTGGCGCGGCTCAGGATCAACCCGTTTATCGTGACGCTGGGCGCGATGGGCATTTACCGGGGATTGGCGCTGATCGCCTCGAATGGCATGCCGGTGCAGAATCTGCCGGCGGGGTTCAGTTTCCTGGGCGAAGGGCGGCTGCTGGGAGCGCCGTTCGTGTTGTGGGTACTGGTGGCGTGCGCGCTGGCGGTGCATGTGCTGCTCGAACGCACACGCATGGGGCGCTACGCGTTCGCGATCGGCAGCAATCCCGAGGCGGCTTATTACTCGGGCGTGCCGGTGGCGTTCCACACGACCGCGGTGTATGCCGTGGGTGGCTTGATGGTGGGGCTCGCCGGGATGATCGAATCAAGCCGCCTGATGACAGGGCAGCCGACCGCCGGGCAGGGCTACGAGTTGCAGGCCATCGCGGCCGTGGTGATCGGCGGCGGCAGCCTGCGCGGAGGCGAAGGCAGCGTGGTGGGGACGTTGACTGGCGCGTTCATCATGGGGCTGCTGGCGAACGGCAGCGACCTGCTGGGCATTTCGCCGTACCTGCAACAGGCGATCATCGGGGCGGTGATCGTGGCGGCGGTGTTCGTGGATGAATTGAGGAAGCGGTCTCAGCGCCCCGGGCGTTCCGCGCCATAGAGCATCAGCAGCGGATGTTTCACCACGGCGCGGTATTCGTGCGCTGCTGGGTCAAGGCCGGCGGGCCAGGCGGCAGTGAATTCGCCGGGCGCGGTGATGGACTGCAAGGGCAGCGGAAGCCAGGGTTCGGTGCGTTCGTAGAGATCGGTGAGACCCTTACGCGGGCGGTATTCGAAGCCGGCTTCGAGCGTTTTCGTATCGCCCATGTTTTCCACGCGGCCGCGCATGCGGCCGGGCGCGGCGTCGAGCGTGAGGACCTGGGGCGGTGCGAGCGCGGGGGCGGCGTGGGTGATTTTGAGCACTACGGGCTTGTCCCAACGGCGGTCGTCGTACATGCGCTGGGCGGTCATGGCGGAGATCACGAGGCCTTCGGGGGTCTGGCGGAACTCGGTTTTGGGGATGACGTCGGGGCGGTATTCGAGCAGTTCATCCGACTGGCCTAAAACAGAAACCTGGGTTTGCGGAGTAGAACGGACACTGCGCAAAATGATTTCGCGGCGTTCGCCGAGTTTCCAGGGCGAGCGGGTGACGAAGGCGTAGACCGTGCCGTTGGACTTGTGCCGCGTGAACCAGACGTTGTCCTCGTTGGTGAGAATCCACGGGCGGACCGAATCGAGGGCTTCGCCGTTGACGAAGTGCCAGAGAGCGATGTCGCGCAGGCGGCCCTCTTCGGCGTGCGAGAGTTCCCCATCGGGCCGCGGGCCGACGTTCAGAAGCAGATTGCCGCCCTTGGCGCGGATCTCCACCAGGGTTTCGATCAACTGGCGCGAGGACTTGGGCACGTCGGCGGGCTTGTGCTGCCAGGCGTCGCCGATGGTGATGCAAGCCTCCCAGGGCTGATCCATCGGGATGCCGGGGACGTGCTGCTCGGGCGTTTCGATGGCGCCGCGGGTGACGACGATGGAAGGCTGGCGGAGCCAGGCCTGCTCGCGGACGCCGTGCGCGGGGCCGTCGATGAAGAGCACGTCGATGGGGCCGTAGTTCGCCAACAGTTCATCGATCTGACGCTGGACGTAGCGCTTCATTTCGGGTAGTTCGCGCGTGGTGGTGTTGGGCGCGGGCGGGCGCGCGATGGGCAGGCCGTTCTGATGGAACCACCAGAAGTCGTCAGGCGAGATGTAGAAGCCGATGGCGATGCCCTCGGCGCGGAAGGCGTCCACCACTTCGCGCACAACATCGCGCTTCAGCGGCGTGTTCATGATGTTGAAGGGCGTGGTCTGCGTGTCCCACCAGGCGAAGCCCGAATGGTGCTTGGTGGTGAAGACCACGTACTTCATGCCCGCGAGTTTCGCGAGCCGCGCCCACTCCTGCGCGTCGAATCTCTTCGGATGCAGGTAGCGCGGCAGCACGCTGAAGTAGCGCTCAATGTAGGCTTTGTCCGCGCCGGCGAGCGAATGCGAGATCACGCTGCCGAGAGTGACGTCCACGTTCCAGTGAATGAACATGCCGAAGCCAAGATCGCGGAACCATTCAAGGCGCGCGGGTTGATTCAGCGAGGCGGTTTCGAGCGAATCGAAGATGAACAGGCGCGAGGGCGCATCCTCGGGCAGCAGATAGAGGGTGCCGTCGCGGGCGTCGAGGCCCTCATTCGTGAAAGGCGTGTTGCGGTCGGTGACGCCGGCGTGCAAAACGCGGCGGGGCTGTAAAGTTTCGGGGTCGAGCCAGTAGACGGAGTGCTCCGTGGAGCCGCGCGGCGCGACGCCGCCCGCGACAATGAGGCCGTAGCGGAACTTCATGTCCTGGTAGCGCGCGGGCAGCGGATTGTCGCGCACGCGCAGCAGGCGCCCGTCGAAGGTCCACTCGTAGATCTTGCGGGCGTCCCAATTGGCGCCGTAGAGCCGGTCCGGGGCGGCGGCGACCGCGCCGATGTGGTCGTCCACCTCGAAGGAGGAGACGAGGGCGAGGGTCTTCTTGTCGCGGCGTTGGATCACGCTGCGGGACGACGGGCGGTACTCGGCGACAGGGATCCAGAAGGTGGAATCGTCTGCGTCGAAGCCGCCGGGATGGTACATCTCGCCCTGCTGGATTTCGACGGCGCGGCGGCGCGCGCCGGTGGCGGCGTCGTACTCGAAAAGCCAGCCTTTTTTCGCGTTGCGGTCCACCGAGGTGACGAACGCCGCGCCGTTCTCCACCGAAACGCCCTGAACGTGAAAAGTTTCGCCGGCGAGTGGAACAATTTGAGTAGGTTTTGTTGTCTGCAGCGTGGCGGCGAAGAGAAAAGCGAGAGGGAGGATGGTCATTTCTTGAGGTGTGTCTCGAAGAGTTTCAGGATGCGTTTGTACTCGTCAGCCCAGGATGCGGGCTGCACGAAAGCGTGGTCCTCGACAGGATAGATGGCCACTTCCCAGTTCTCCTTGCGGAGTTCGATGAGGCGCTGGGCGAGGCGGACGGTGTCCTGGAAATGGACGTTGACATCCACCATGCCATGACAGATGAGCAGCGCGCCCTTCAGTCCGGCGGCGTGATAGATGGGGCTGGAGCGCTTATAGGCTTCAAGATCCTCTTGCGGGATGTTGAGGATGTTGGAGGTGTAGCCGTGGTTGTAGTGGGCCCAGTCCGTGACAGGGCGCAGGGCCGCGCCCGCGGCGAACACATCGGGCTGCGTGAAGAGGGCCATCAGCGTGATGAAGCCTCCGTAGGAGCCGCCATAGATGCCGATGCGCTTCGGGTCCACGCCGTGCTCGCGCGCGAGCCAGCGCGCGGCATCCACCTGGTCGTCGAGATCCTGGCCGCCCATGCGGCGGTAGATAGCGGTGCGCCAGTCGCGGCCGTAGCCCGCCGAGGCGCGGTAGTCGAGGTCGATGACGATGTAGCCGCGCTCCATCAACAGGTGGTGGAACATGAACTCGCGCGCGTACTGCGACCACCAGCGGTGAACGTTCTGAAGGTAGCCCGCGCCGTGAACGAAGACGACGGCGGGGCCGCCGCGCTTCCAGTTGGCGGGCTTGTAGAAGCGCGCGGGCACGCGCGCGCCGTCGCGCGCCGGCACTTCGACGATGGGGACCTCGAGCCAGGGATGCGCGCTGAACTCAGGCGCGGGCGAAGTGGTGACGCGCCGCATGGCGGCGCCCGCGCGGTTGTCCATCAGGAACAGTTCGTGCGGGCGGTTGGTGTAGCTGTGGACGACGGCCAGGGCGTCTTCGGCCGGCGAGAGCGTGGCTTCGTGATTGCCTGGCTCGGTGGTGAGGCGGCGGCGCTCACCGCCCGCGGCGGCCATCGTATAGACGTGCCGCTCGTGGAGCGAGTGCTCGCTGGTGACAAGGTGGAACGTCCGGCGGTCGCGCGAAAGCCCGGCGGAATGCACCTCCCAGCGGCCGGAGGTCAACTGGCGCGCCGGGCCGCCCGCGAAAGGAACGGCGTAGAGGTGGCGCCAGCCGTCGCGTTCGCTGAGGAAATAGAGCGTCTCGTGATCGCCGAGGAAGCCGAAGATGCGCGGGGCGTAGCTGTTAATCCAGGCCTCGTCGCGGTCGTGATCGACGATGCGCGCCTCGGCTGCGGCCGGGTCGATGGCGAAGATCCAGCGCTCTTTGTTATCGGCGGAGGTGGCGACGATGGCGAGCCGGCCGCCTTCCTCGCTCCAGACGGGCGCGGCGAAGCGCAGCGGGCGTTCGATCTCCTTGCCGTCTTTGTCCTTCGTTTTGACCGGGTGCTTGAGCCACTTGAACTCGCCGGTGCGGACATCGACGAGGGCGTGGCAGACGGTGGGGGGCGCTTCGCCCACTTTCGTGCGCGTGCGGATGTCCTCGGTGTAGGCGGCCTCGGTGACGTAGCTGGGAACGTTGGCGGTGATCGCAAGCTCCGCGCGTTTGGTGATGGTGGCGAAGACGTACGTTTCGTCGGGGGACAGCAGCAGCGCGGTGACGGATTCGCTCGCCTGCAGGCGGTGCGGCTTGCGCGGGTTGTCTTCCTCGCGCTCGGACTTGCGGCGTTCACGCGTACGGGCGCGTTCGTCGATCGTTTCGAGCAGGGCGCGTTCTTCCGCCTTCAGCACCTTCTGGCTTTCGGTGAGTTTCTTGTCGTCGGGATCGGGCGGCGAGCCCGGAGGGCGGATGTCGGTGAACTGCTCGAGCGCGCCTGTGGCGAGGTGAAGCGTGTACAGGTTGCCGCCGCGCATGAAAGCCACGCGCGTGCCATCGGCGGTAAAGCGCGGGCCGGATTCGGCGTCGTGCGTGCGCGTGAGGCGGCGGGTTTCCAGAGTGGCGCGGTCGTAGAGGAAGAGGTCGCCGTCGCGGGTATAGACAATGCGGTTGCGGTCGCGGGATTCGTTGCCGGAGGCAGGCGGCGCGGAGTGCGCTTCGGTTCGGCTGAGTTTGCGCAAGCCCGTGCCGTCGCGGTTCACAACGTAGGTAGCGAAATCGTCGGCGAGCGCGTCGGACCACTGCTTCCATTCGAAGTACACCTGCTTGCCATCGCCGGACCAGCGTACGTCGCGCGGTGCGTGGCCGTAGAGGCCGGGTCCGCGCATGATTTCGTCCACAGTCAGAGAAAGGCGGGGCTGCGCCATCAGCGGCACGCTTACGAGCGCCGCAATCAAGAGCATGACGGTGGCTGGCATGAGAAAAATCATATTTTGTCACATGGGTTGCGGGCGCTTTCCACGCTGGGGGATGATCGGACGGATGCGTACCTGGCGAAAAGTGGCGCTGGCGGGTTTGCTGCTGGCGGGAGCGGCGGCGGCACAACTGACCGAGGACCCGGCCACGTGGACGCGCGCGCAGGGTCTGGTGGTGGCCGACGTGCGCATCGGCGACTTGATGGCCGTAATGCAGGCGTCAAATCTGGCGTTGCGTGCCGCGGCGGCGGCGGGCACGCCTCGGCGGGAAGCCGCCACGCTCGCCGTCACCGCGCCGAAACTGCTGCAAGCGCAAAACTACAACATGGCCTGGCGCGTGACTTCACGCCTGCTCGCCGTGGCGGAGGGCCAAACGCCGGGCGAGTGGCTCGAAGCGGCCACGTCCTACGACCTGCAACTCGATCGCGCGGTCCTGACGCCGGGCTCTAGGTTTTATGTGCGGCTGTCGCCCTTGTTCGCATTGACAAAGGAACTGGATGGGGCCTACACAGTGCGCTTTCAGGTGCGGGATGACCGGGGCGATGTGGTCCTCGAATCCGAACAGCCGCTGCCCGCTTCGATGACCGCGCACGAGTTTTCCCTGGCCGCGGAGAAGCTCGCTGAAGGCCGCTACCATTTGCGCTACGAACTCCGGGAGGGCGCGCAGGAGCGCGTGGCGTGCGAACGCGTCTTCTATGTCGACAGCCGGTGGCGTGGCCGCGCCGCCGCGCTGCGCGAACTGCTGCGTAAGGCGCAACTGCGCGGAGCGATGAACGGCCAGGATGCCGCCGCGCTGGCGGGCGTGGAACACGCTCTCGAACAGATGAACCGCTGGCTTGAGGGTTCGACCAACGAGCGCCATCCCTTCGCCGAATGGCTGGGAGCGAAGCGCCTGCCCGCGCTGGCCAGCCCGCATCCCGATGAAGAAGGCTGGCGGCAGGCGGAGCGTTTCGCCCGCGCGCTGGCCGACGGGCGCCCGGCGCTCGCTTCGGAAACAGGCGAGTTGCGGCTGGCCCGGCGCGTGGGCGACACGCTCGTGCCCTACCGGCTGATCGTCCCCAAGCGAACGGCCACGGACGCGAAGCCGCCGCTGATCGTGCTGCGCCATTCCTTTCTGGGCGACGAAGGCACGTGGAGTCACCTGCCGGGCAAGGGCGAACTGGAAAAGCTGGCGGCGCGGCATGGCGCGCTGGTGATGAGCCTCCGTCATCCCGTGGCGTTCGCCGATCCGAACGATCAGTTTGCCGCCGATCTTGATGCGGCGATCGACGCGGCCGTGGAAGCGTTCGGCGCGGACCCCGCGCGCGTGTACCTCGCAGGCCACGGCACAGGCGCCGTGGAAGCCTTGTTTTACGGGCTGGGCCGCGCGCCGCGCTTCGCCGGCGTGGCCGCGCTGGCCGGCGCGCCGCCGCGCATGTTCGACACGCGCCCCGGTGAGAAGATCCCGACGCTCTTCGTATATTCGAAGACGGACGAGGTGGCGCCGGAAAGCGAGATGCGCAAGTGGGCGGCGTTCGTCGAAACGCGCCTCAAGCGCGGCAAGGCACTGGCGCTGGACGGCGAGTCGCACGCCGGGGTGATCGGCGCGGCGCTGCCGCGGGTCTTTGAATTCTTCCTTAATCCGCCCGCGGCTCGCGAATAGCGAACACGTGTTTCATGCCGCGGACGATGATCATGTCGTCCACCAGCGCGGGCGTCGCCATCAGCACTTCGCCCATGGGATTGGAAGCGAGCGTTTCGGGTTTGGGCCCGGCCTTGAGCACGTGCACCTCGCCGTCTTCGCTGGTGAGGTAAAGGCGCCCGCGCGTGGCGATGGGCGAAGCGGAATAAGCGCCGCCTTTGCCCGCGATGCGCTCCTGAAAAACGCGCTCACCATCGGCGATACGGTAGCCGCTCAAGATTCCGTTGTTCGAACAGAGGTAGAGCAAGTCGCCATAGGCCAGGGGCGAGGGCATGTAAGGGCCTCCGCGCTTCTTGCTCCAGGCGAGGCCTGCGTTGGCCTCTTCACCGTCCTTCAGCGTGATGTCGCCGCGCGCGTCCCATTTGATGGCGTAGATGGGCTGGATGGGCGGGTAGCCGTTCGCGACGAAGATGAGATTGCCGCCGAGCACGGGTGTCGTCACGGTGATCTCGGAGTTGCCGCCGAGTTCCCACAGCAGCTTGCCGGTGAGGGGATCGTGGCCTCGGATGCGCTTGACGGAATTCGTGACAAGCTGCGAGCGGCCGTCGCGCTCGAGCACGACAGGCGTGGCCCAGCCGGGGATCTCATCGCGCTCAACGCGCCACAGTTCCTTGCCGGTGGCGGCGTCCCACGCGGCGAGCCACGAGCCCGCTTGCTGATCGGCCTGGAGGAAGAGCTTGTCCTGCCAGAGCATGGGTGACGACGCCGCGCCCCACTGATAGTCGGGATCGAAGAACCAGCCCTGGTCGAGGATGCCCGGCTCGCGTTTCCAGAGCGGCTTGCCGTCCATGTCCCACGCGAACACGCCCTCGCTGCCGAACCAGGCGATCACGCGCTTGCCGTCCGTCACCGGCGACGGCGAGGAGAAGCTCGACTTGGGATGGCGCTTCACCCTCGGCACACCCTTGTGCGCGAGCCGCTGCCAGAGGATCTTCCCGGTGTTGCGGTCAAGACAATAGATCCGCCATTCGTGCTCGGCGGTGTCCTTGGAAGGTTCGACATCGCCAAAGAGGCCGTGGCGAAACTCGGCCTTGGGGTCCGCCGAAATGGAGGTGACGACGAAAACCTTGCCGCTCCAGACGACGGGGCTCGCGACCGAGATGCCGGGGATGGGCGTCTTCCAGGCAATGTTTTCGCCGGTTTCGCCGTTCCACTTGAGCGGCGGATCGGCTTGTTCGTTGATGCCGGAGGCCATGGGGCCGCGGAAGGCGGGCCAGTGCTGGGCATGCAGAGTGAGGGCGGTGAATAGCAGCAGGAAGCGCATCATTTTGAAGTCCCCATTCTTTTGAAAACCAGTGTTTGACCCGCGTTCGTCAGCGTGAAGCCCGTGGCCTGGTTGTTTTCGATTGTGAAGACCAGGCGGGCTGTGGGCGCGGCAGCGGGGAAGAACGTGCGCTGATCAATCGCTTCGAACACCAGGCTTTGCCCACCGGACCCGCCGGTGAGCTTGCCGTCCTTCACGGCGAACTCGAAGACGCCCGCCTGTTCGTTGCTGTAGGAGGCGGCGATGCGCGCGAGGGCCTCCGGAGGCAGGCTGACGGTCTTCACCTCGGGCAGCGCCGCGCCGGCCTCGCGCAGCACCTTCGCGTTATCCTCCCGTTTGTTCTGCAGGGCCATTTGCAGAACGTTGCCGAGCGCCGCGGGCGTGGGCTTCGTTGCGTCGATCAGGAAGCGGACGGCATCGGGCGAAGCCTGGATGGCGGCCATCATCAGCAGGTTGGGCGGGGCCTTCGCGCCGGCTTCCAGCAGCGCCTTCATCACGGGCACGCCGCCCTTTTCCGCCGCCGCGGCGAGGACGTGCATTTTGTAAAACGTGTCGGTGACGTTCGGGTCCGCGCCTTGGGCGAGCAGCAGCTTCACTACATCCAGGTGGCCGTTGCGCGCAGCGAAATAGAGCGGCGTGGTGGCGTAGCGCGTACGGGTGTCCACTTCGGCGCCTTCTTTCAACAACCGCTCCACTTCCGCGGCATTCCCGTTGCGGGCCGCGGCCAGCAGCGCTTCGTTGAGTCCCGCGGCCTGCGAGATGAATCCACTGAGTAGGGCCATCACGGCCAGGCAAGTGATCTGTAACATCCCGTCCCTCCACTGCGTTCTTCCATTGTAATGGCGAAAAACAATATGTTCTGTAAACTGGTTGGTATGAGAACCGCCTGCCTCTGGGTATCGCTGGCGCTCGTTCTCCCCGCTCTTGCCGCCGATTGGCCCGAGTGGCGAGGGCCGCTGCGCGACGGACGCTCGTCTGAAAAGAATCTCCCCGAAACCTGGGCCGTGGACGGCCAGAACATGTTGTGGAAGGCACCCTATGGCGCAAGGTCCAGCCCTGTGGTGCATAACGGGCGGGTCTATCTGCTCAACGGAGTGGGGGCCGGTCCCACCCTGCAGGAACGCCTGCTGGCGCTCGATGCCGAAACCGGCAAGCTTCTTTGGGAACACCGCTGGAACATCTATCTGAGCGACGTGCCGCCACACCGCATCGCCTGGGGTTCGCCCGCCGTAGATCCGGCCACCGGCAATATCTACACCTTCGGCGGCAACGGCACGCTGCTTTCGATTTCGCCCGACGGCAAACGCCAGTGGATGCGTTCGCTGAAGGAGGACTATAGCCTCTTCACCACGCACGGCGGGCGCACGGCCACGCCCCTGATCGACGGCGAGCTGGTGATTGTCAACGCTGTAGCCTCCACCTGGGGCGCGATGGCGAACCGTTCGCACCGCCTCTTCGCCTTTGACAAGCGGACGGGCGAGACGGTGTGGGTCTCCACGCCCGGCGGGCGGCCGTATGACACCAGCTATTCCAACCCCATCATCATGGACGTGGAAGGCACGCGCCTGCTGGTGATGGGCCTGGGCGACGGCAGCATCGTCGGCGTGAAGCCGCAGACTGGCGAACCCGTCTGGCGCATGCATGTGGCGCAGCGCGGCCTGAATGTCACGCCCGCCGCTGTCGGCACGCGCGTCATCTTCAGCCATGGCGATGAGAATATCGGGTCGAACGTAATGGGTCTGGTCGCCTCGCTGGATGTGCGGAAGAAGGGCGAATTGCAGCTCAGCGAACTGGCTTGGGCGAAGCAAGGGATCGAGGCGGGCACGTCCTCGCCGGTGATCGACGGCGACCGTGTTTATCTGGTCGATACCACCGCCAACCTGGCCGCCTACGACCATGCCACGGGACGCGAGCTTTGGAAGAAGAACCTCGGTCTGGCCCAGCGCTCTTCGCCGGTGCTTGCCGACGGCAAACTCTATGTCGGTACCGAAGGCGGCAAGTTCTATGTTCTGCGCCCGCGCGCCGGCGGCGTGGATGTGCTGAGTGAAGTCACTTTGCCCGAGAGCAAGGTGGGCCTGTATTCGGCGGGCACGCCCGAGCCGGTACTCGGTAGCCCCGCCGTCGCGAACGGGCGCATTTACTTCGTCTCGACCGACACCCTGTATTGCATTGGCCCGAAGCAGGCGGCGACAACGCCGCCCGTGCCCACGCCCGGCCCCGCGAAAGGCTCCGGCGCCGTGGCCTGGCTCCAAGTGCGGCCGGAAGAAGTGACGCTCAAGCCCGGCGCCTCCGCCACGTTCCGTGCGCTGGCCTACGACGCGCAGGGGCGGCTGATCGGCGAGCAGAAGGCGCAGTGGTCCCTTGACGGCCTGGAAGCGAAGTGGGGGGGCACGCAACTCACCGCGCCCGCGCAGACGCGCGGTCAGGCGGGTTTGGTGAAGGCCGCGATTGGCGGCGCAACCGGAGCGGCGCGCGTGCGCATTGTGCCCGTGCCCGATTACACCGAGGACTTCAACAGCTATGACGACAACGCCGTGCCGCCGCACTGGATCAGCGCCGTGGCGGGACGCTACAAAGTGATTACGCACGAAGGCGAAAAAGTTCTGTTCAAGGAGCCGAACGAAACGCTGTTCCGGCGCATGCGCGTCTTCTTTGGACCTAACGACCTGCACGACTACACCGTCGAGTTGGACATGATGGCGCCCGAGCGCCGCCGCCAACTCGGCGACGGCGGCATCTTCGCTCAGCGCTACGGGCTGGTGATGTTCGGCAACGGCCAGCGCGTGGAGTTGCAGCCCTGGCAGCCTGAAACCAAACGAACCGTGAACGCGAAATTCGCCTGGCAGAAAGACACCTGGTACCGCCTGAAGCTGCGCGTGGAAAACCTGCCCCAAGGCGGCGTCCGTGCGCGCGGCAAGGTGTGGAAGCGTGGCGAACCGGAACCCGAAGCGTGGCTGGTGGAGCGCACCGACCCGCTCGGCGAACGTGAAGGCAGCCCCGGCATCTTCGGCGACGCGCAGTTCGGCGTGTACTACGACAATTTGAAAGTGACGGCCAACCGATGAAAATTTTCTCCGCGACTTTGATCCTTGCCGCTTCGGCGCTGCTGGCTGGCGCCGCCGATCCCGGCACCGGCAATTGGCCCATGTGGGGCGGCACGCCCGACCGTAACATGATCTCGAACATGAAGGGCATCCCCACTGAATGGGACGTTGAGACGAAGAAGAACATCAAGTGGGTGGCTACGCTCGGCTCGCAAACCTACGGCAATCCCGTGGTCTCCGACGGCGTCGTTCTGGTCGGCACCAACAACGAAGCCGTGAAGGATCCGAAAATCAAGGGCGACAAGGGCGTCATGATGGCCTTCCGCGAAAGCGACGGCGAATTTATGTACCAGATCGTGAGCGACAAGCTCGCGGCGGGGCGCGTGAACGATTGGCCGTTCCAGGGCGTCGCCTCGGCGCCACTGGTCGAGAACGGCACCGGCTGGTACGTCAATAATCGTGCCGAAGTGGTTGCTTTTGAGGTAAAAACGGGCAAAATTCTGTGGAAATACGACATGATGGAGGAGGTTGGCGCGCATCCGCACAACCTCGCCAACTGCTCGCCGGTGGCGCACGGCGACCTGCTCTTCATCCACACTTCGAACGGCCAGGACGAAAGCCACGTCAACATCCCCTCGCCGCGCGCGCCTTCCATCATTGCGCTGAACAAGAAAACCGGCAAACTGGTGTGGGAAGACAACTCGGTGGAGGACCGCATTCTGCACGGACAGTGGGCCTCGCCCGCGGTGGGCGAGATCGGCGGCGTCGTGCAGGTGGTCAGCCCGCAGGGCGATGGCTGGGTGCGCGGCTATGAGGCCATGACCGGCAAGAAGCTCTGGGAATTCGACTCAAATCCCAAGGATTCCGTGTGGCCAAAGACGCGGAACGAAGTGATCTCCACGCCCATCATCGGCGGCAATGTAGTGTACATCGCCAACGGCCAGGATCCCGAACACGGCGAAGGCCCCGGCCACCTCTATGCCATCGACGCCACCAAACGCGGCGACATCACCGAGTCCGGCCGCATCTGGCATTACGACAAGATCCGCCGCTCGATCTCCACCGGCGCGCTGCACGAAGGGATCCTCTACTACGCCGATTTCAGCGGCTTTTTGCACGCAATTGACGCAAAAACCGGCCAGAATCACTGGACCTACGACATGCTCGCCGCCATGTGGGGCTCGCCGATGATCATCGACGGCAAGATCTATCTGGGCGACGAGGACGGCGACGTGGTGGTACTGCAGACCGGCAAGGAGATGAAGTTGATCGCCGAAATGAACATGGGCTCGTCGGTTTATTGCACGCCCGTTCCCGCCAACGGCACGCTCTACATTGCTAACCGGAATCAGCTTTACGCCATCGCGGGGAAGTGACATTTCGCGTGCGCGCGATACACTGAACTCATGAAGTTCCGGGTCATCATCGAATTCGATCCCGAGACCGCCAGCTACTCGGCGGTCTGCCCCGAACTCCCCGGCTGCACCTCGGCCGGCAACACCGAGCAGGAAGCCCGCCAGGGCATCGAGGAAGCCATCCGGCTTTACCTATCCCCGGCTGATATTCCACTTGGGCCGGAGGCGAAGCTGTTCGAGGTTACGGTTGGCTGAGCGCGGTACTCCACGATTAACGGCTGATCGGGTGATCGCGATTCTTCGCCGGGCAGGATTCCGGCTCGCCGCCACGGCAGGGAGCCATCAAAAGTGGCGGAACGATGTGTCTGGCAAGCAAGTCATTGTTCCATACCACAAAGGACAAGTTCTTCCTCTCGGAACGATGCGTTCAATCATCGAGGGAAGCGGAGTTCCGCTTTCAACGTGGTTTGCGTAGCCCCTTTACGTCCGGTAACTCCCATTAATCTCGATATACCCCTCGGTGAGATCGCATGTCCAGAACGTTGCCTGGCCTTGGCCCGCGCCGGCAATCGAGAGAATGATGCGAACGTCGGCTTCGCCGAGTTTCTTCTTCATCGCCGATTCATCAAACGCCGCCGCCAGCCCCTGACGGCATACGCGCACCCCCTGCAGCCGGATATCCACCTGACGCGGGTCGAATTCCACGCCCGCGTAGCCCGCTGCGCAGAGAATACGACCCCAATTGGCGTCGGCGCCGGCAATGGCGGTTTTGACGAGGGGCGAATTCGCGATGGCGCGCCCGATGCGCGCCGCCTCCGCATTGGTTCGCGTGCCCGTCACCACAATCTCGATCAGTTTTCGCGCGCCTTCGCCGTCACGGGCGATCTGTTTGGCCAGCGATTGGCACACTTGCTCCAGCGCTTTCTCCAAAGCAGCCCGCGGCGGCTTCACGCCCGAAGCCCCGCTCGCCATCACCAGCAGCGTGTCGTTGGTGGACATGTCCCCGTCCACGCTGAGCCGGTTGTAGCTCGTCTCCACCACACGTTTCAGCGCAGCGCGCAGCGCGGCAGGCTCCACCACGGCGTCGGTCATCACGAAGCCCAGCGTGGTCGCCATATTCGGATGAATCATGCCGGAGCCTTTGGTCATGCCGGCGACGCGGAAGCCCGCGCCTTCGGCGAACGCGGTCTTCTTGACCAGGTCCGTGGTCATAATCGCTTCCGCGGCATCGTCAAAGCGCCCGGCCGACAGTCCGGCCACGAGTTGCGGCAGCGCCGCCGTGATGAGCTTCGGATCCAGTTCCATGCCGATCACGCCGGTGGACGAGGGGATCACCTGTTCCACCGGACAGCGCAGCGCCTTCGCCGCCGCCTTCGCGGTGGTCAACGCGACGCGTTCGCCGGTGCGGGTAGCGCAATTGGCGTTGCCCGCGTTGATCAGTACGGCGCGCACTTGTCCGTCGCTCACCGCCAGGTGGGCGCGGCCCAGAACGACCGGGGCGGCGGCGACGCGGTTCGTTGTGAACACCGCCGCGCCGGCGGCGGGCGCATCGGCGGCGATCAGCGCCAGATCGTTCTTTTTCGCCTTGCGGATGCCCGCGTAGAGCGCGGAATAACGAAAGCCGAGGGGCAGGTTCATAAGCCCAATCTCTCTCCTGGTTCAAGCCGGATACCGTTCAGGAAGTCGGCCGAGGACACCCGTTTGCGCCCTTCCACCTGCACTTCCAGCAATTCAAGCGCTTCGCCCTCGCCGCATGAAGCCAGCAGCCGCTTGCCCTCGCTGAACAGGATTCCGGGCTGATAGCCGGATTCGATGTCGGTCCGGCGGCAGCGCCAGATCTGAAAGCGCTGCCCGCGGAACGTAGTCCAGGCGCCGGGCCAGGGCAGGAAGCCGCGTGCGCGGTTGTGAATCTCGAACCCCGCGCAGGTCCAATCGATCAGCCCGTCTTCGCGCTTCAGAATCGGCGCCAGCGTGGCTTCGGCATTATCCTGCGGAACGGGCGTGATCGTGCCCGCCTCCAGCCCTGCCAGCGTTTGGACCAGCAGATCCGCGCCCATTCGCGCCAGGTGTGGAGCGAGATCGAGCGCGGTCTCCTCGGGTCCGATGTCCGCTTCCGCCTTGAGCAGCATCGCGCCGGTGTCGAGGCCCGCGTCGATCATCATGGTCGTGACGCCGGTGCGCGTCTCGCCGCGTGCGATGGCCCACTGAATGGGGGCCGCGCCGCGATAGAGAGGCAGCAACGACGCGTGGACGTTAATGATGCCCAGCCGGGGGAGGTCGATAATCGCTTGCGGAATAATCTGTCCGTAGCCCACCACCACCATGGCGTCCGCGCCCAGTGCGCGAAGCTCTTCGACGACTTCGGGCACGCGTACTTTTATCGGCTGGCGGACATCAAGGCCGAGCCGCAGCGCCGCCTCCTTCACCGGCGGGGCCGCCAGCGCGTGCCCGCGTCCTTTCGGCCTGTCGGGCTGGGTATAGACCGAGGCCACTGTGTGCCCGGCCTCCACGCAAGCCTCGAGAGTCGGCACGGCGAACGCCGGTGTGCCGAGAAAGACGAGGCGCAGCGGCACTGGCGTCACTCCCACTCGCCGGCTTTTTGCAGTTTACGGATCTTGCGGCGGATCAGATCGCGTTTGAGCGGGCTGAGGTGGCTCAGGAACAGAATGCCATTCAGATGATCCAACTCATGCTGAATCGCCCGCGCCAGCAATTCCTCGCCATCCGCCTCGAAGAACTCGCCGTTCACATCCTGCGCGCGCACCCGCACCTGCATCGCCCGCGCCACGTCCTCGCGGAAGCCCGGGATCGATAGACACCCCTCCTCGCCTACCTGTTTGCCCTGTTTTTCGAGGATTTCGGGGTTGATCAGCACGAGCCGGGCGGCGGGATCCTCGCCCGCCGACGTGTCGATCACGGTCAGCCTCTGCGAGAGGCCGACCTGCGGGGCGGCGAGGCCTACGCCCTTGTGGGCGTACATTGTTTCAAACATGTCCTCGACGAGTTGTTTTAACTCGTCCGTGCCGAACTGGGCCACCGGGGTGCAATTGGTCTCCAGGACCGGATCCCCATACTTCCTGATCCGCAAGGTCATACCAGCTTCAAAACTCTCTCACTTGTTGGATGTAGCCGTCGTAATTTCGGCGCGACTCCTTGAGCGAATCCCCGCCGAATTTCTCGAGCATGGCCCCGGCGAGGACAATCGCGACCATGGCCTCGCCGATAACGCCCGCGGCCGGCGCCACGCACACGTCGGAGCGCTCGTAGGCGGCCTCGGAAGCCTGTTTGGTTTCGATGTCCACCGACATCAGCGGACGGCGCAGCGTGGATATGGGCTTCAGCAGGCCGCGCACAATCAATTCCTCGCCGTTGGTGATGCCGCCCTCCAGGCCGCCGGCCTTGTTCGCCCCCCGGGTGAAGCGGCGATCCGCCTGGTCGTAGTGGATCGTGTCCTGCACTTTCGAGCCGAATTCATGAGCAGCTTCGTCGGCTGCGCCGATCTCGACGCCCTTCACGGCCTGAATAGACAGAATCGCTTGCGCCAGGCGGCCATCCAGGCGCGTGTCCCAGGCGATGTGCGAACCCAAACCGATAGGAAGGCCCTGCGCGCGCACCTCGAAGATTCCACCCACGGTGTCGCCCGTGCGGTAGGCTTCGTCCACCACCTGCTTCATGCGCGCTTCGGACTCGGGGTCCACGCAACCGAGCAGCACTTCGTCCTTCAGGCTGAGCGCGACGATCTCATCCCACGTCACGGCCCGCTCCAGGCGCGCCGTGCCGACTTGCACGACATGGCTCAGCACGGTGATGCCGAATTCGGCGAGAAACTGCTTGGCCAGCGCGCCCACGGCCACCCGCGAGGTGGTTTCGCGGGCGCTGGCGCGCTCAAGAACATAGCGGGCCTCGGGAAGACCGTATTTGACCGCGCCGGCGAGGTCGGCATGCCCGGGACGGGGCCGGGTGAGTTTTTTCTTCTTTTCTTCGCTATCGGGCGCCGATTCCACAGGCAGAACTTCGGTCCAGTTCTTCCAATCGCGGTTGCGAATGATCATCGCCACGGGCGAGCCGATGGTCTGCGAATGGCGGACTCCAGAGACGATCTCCGCAGTGTCGGTCTCGATCTTCATGCGGCCGCCCCGGCCGAAGCCCTGCTGGCGGCGCCAGAGTTCGCGGTTGATTCCGGCCACGCTCACGGGAACGCCCGCGGGCAGCCCGGTGAGGGTCGCCACAAGACACTCGCCGTGCGACTCGCCAGCCGTCTCGAAACGTAACATAAGGGGAAACTTACATCGTAGCGGACTCCCGCCGCATGGTTCAACTTCCGCGCATCGCGGAGCCACGCAGGATGGGCTGTGTCCTCCAGGTGGCGGCGCGCGTCCATAATGGAAGAGAAGAGCTCTCCGTGACCGACGCCCGTCCTTTACTCGAACTCATCCGGCTTGCCCGCCGCCGCCTGCTGCTGCAGCATGCTCTGGAGCATGCTTGCTGGGGGGCTGTAGCGGGGTTGGCGGGTCTGCTGTTGCTGCTCATCGCCGGCACGCAAATCCTGAACTGGTACTGGCCGATGCTTCTCGTGGCGGCGGCAACGGTGTTCAGCTGGTACCGGGGGCGGCGGGGGCTGCCTGGCGAATACCAGACCGCGCGGCGCGTCGATGCGGCGCTCGACGATCAGGACACGCTGGCGACTGCATATCATTTCTCGGCGGGTTCGCCCATCACGACTCCGCACCCCGCTTTTCTGGACGGGTTGCAGGCGCGTGCGGCGGAGACGATCCGCCATCTTGATCCCGCCGGGGTGCTGCCGTTGCGGCGTCCGCGCGCCGCGATTCCTGTGCTCGCACTGGCCGTGATAGCCACAGGTTTGTTCGTGGTCCGTTATGGCTTGCTGCAGTCGCTGGATCTGCGTGCGCCTATTGCCCAAGTCAGCTTCGACACCTTGACCGGCGCGCCCACGCCGCCCGATGCGAAGCGCGCCGCGAAGCGGCCCAACATCCCGCAGCCGGAAACGCTGTTCCTGCCCGAGGGCGAGCGCGCCAGCGTTGAGGAATCCGAACTCGCCCATGAAGAGGCGCTGCGCCAGTTCGATATGGCAGCTAACACAGCCGGCCGGCCGGGCGAAGGCCAGGATGCGCGGCGGTCCGAGGCCGGGACGGAAGGTGAGGAGGGCGACGAGGGCGCCGAAGGTGGTGAGGACTCTTCCGGCGATCCCAACCGGCCTCCAGGGACGGGCGACCCGCGGGAAGCCCGCGGTGACGCACCCCCGCCCAAGTCCCCCGAGAAGAATTCGAGCCTGATGGACAAGATGCGCGACGCGCTGGCCAACCTCATGGAGAAGATGAAGGCCGAGCCGCAGGGAACGGACCAGAAGCAGATGGCCGCGAACAAGAAGGCCGGCGGCCAGTCCGGCGAAGGACAGAAGCAGCAGAGCGACCGCGGCAGCCCAACCAAGGGCGAGTCTGATTCGCAGGGCGACCCCGGCGACGCACAGGGCGACCCTGACGGCGACGCCCAACACGCCCAAAACGCACAGGCCCCAGGGCAGCAGTCAGCGGACACGTCCTCGGCCGACCAGAAGTCCGGCGTCGGCCAGCAGGACGGCCGGAAGGATACCGAACTCGCCGAACACGCCGAAGCGATGGGGAAACTGACGGAGTTGCTCGGAAAGCGCTCGCAGAACGTGCAGGGCGAGATTATGGTGGAAGTGACGAATTCGCGCAATCAGCAGGCGCGTACGCCGTACGAGCGCAGAGACACCGCTCGCGGCGAAGGCGGCGAAACCACCAGAGACGAAGTGCCGCTGCACCTGCAGCCGTATATCCAACAGTTTTACGAGCAGGTCCGCCGGACGCCCACTCCGCCGCCCACTACGAAACGGTAAGCGGGCCCACTCCGGCATCGCATGATGGATTGAGGCGCTTTCCACCTCCCTTACGGTCCGTGCTTCGAAGCCCCGCGCGTCAGCAAGGGGCTGCGCTTCGCCGTTCGATGCTTTCCACCTCCCTTACGGTCGGTGCTTCGAAGCCCCGAGCGTCAGCAAGGGGCAAAATCAATAGCCAACGGAGGGCGGGAGAGGCTTCCAGTGTCCTTTTCAACTCCCACCCTATAAGTACCCGGGGGCCGCAATGTATGCCGGGCGCCCGCCGCCACGTGCTTCCGGAGAAGCTGGAAGGGCGACTATTATGGTCACGCAGAACATCAATACGCGTCATCGGGTCCGACTCGGGGCCAAGGCCAGATAGCCACTGTGAATCGGCGCCGTTCTGTCACATCGCTGGCTCGACGGCTACGCTTGGGCGAATTTGGTTCGTCAGCGTTTGAGAGGTCTTTGCCGGCCGGCTGGGAACCTGCTCCGGTTCCACATTAGCATTGCGATGGAATTGTCAATGGGGGGAATGGGGGCGGAATTGGGGGTAAGTGGTTGCGGTTATTGGAGCAAAAAATATTTGCTATTCGCGAACACCGGGGCGGGCTTCAAGGAGTTTGGGGGAGCGTGACGGGCAGGCGGCCGGTGATGGGCGTGAGGCCAAGCAGCGCGCGGGCGGCGGCATCCTCGCTCAACGCAACCGTGCTGAAGGTGACGAGAGCCGGCAGGGCGGGGAAGTGGCGCAAAGGATAAGGGTTTCCGAGGGCGGCCAGGGCGAGGGGGCGGCCGGAGCTGGCGAGGTTTTCGATCAGCGCGGGATAATTGCCCGCCAGGGCGGCCCCGTTGGGGTAAGCCGCGTTGTAGGCGGCATAGGCGGCGACGACCGTCCCGCAGGAGGAGACATCGAAACCCTCGGGCGATTGTTGCGGCGTGAGGGTCTCGATGCGGGTCTTTGGGCTCAATTCGGCCAGGGCTGCCGCGAAGGCTTCGCCGAGCGTCGAGGAGCGCGTGGGCGGCAGGACGAAGACGCAGGCGCGTTCAGGCTCCTTGAGAGGAAGGATTCCGTTTTCGTCCCGGATCACGGTGATGGCGCGGCGCGCGGTTTCCGCCGCGAGAGCCTGGTCTTCGGGCGTGTCGAGCTGGTCGGGGATCTGGTCGAGGTTGACCATTCTGCGTTCGTGGAGCCCCAGCCGGATCTTGGCAGCGAGGAGCTTGCGGACACTATCGTCGAGACGCTGGCGCGAGAGGCGGCCGGATTCGACGGCGGCGGCGACAGCGTTGACGGCGGCGCGCGGGTTGGCGGGCATCAGCAGCAGATCCGCGCCGGCTTCGAGCGCACGGACGGCGGCCTCGCCGGGGTCGAAGAAGCGCGTGAGTCCGCGCATGTCGAGAGCGTCGGTTGAGAGCAGCCCGGTGAAGCCCAGTTCTTTGCGGAGGAGGTTGGTGAGGATGGCGGGCGAGACGGTGGCGGGAATCCCGGCGGGTTCGAGGGCGGGTACGGTGACGTGAGCCGTCATGATGGAGTCCACGCCCGCGTCGATGGCGGCGCGGAAGGGCGCGAGTTCCACTTGCCGGAGGCGCTCGGCGGAGGCGGCGACTGTGGCGAGGCCGTAGTGGGAGTCTTCGGCGGTGTCGCCGTGGCCGGGGAAGTGTTTGACGGTGACGAGCACGGGCGCCTCGCGCGAGGAATGAGCGCCCTCGATAAAGGCGCGAACGTGCCGGGCGACTTCAGCGGGGTCCTCACCGAAGGCGCGCAGATGGATGACGGGGTTGTCCGGGTTATTGTTGACGTCGGCGACAGGGGCGAAGACCCAGTGGATGCCCATGGCGCGGGCTTCGCGCGCGGTGGCGGCGCCGAGAGCGCGGGTGAGGGCCGGATCGCCCGTGGCGCCGAAGGCCATGGCGTGGGGGAAGGCGGCGGTGGATTCAACGCGCATGGAAGCGCCGCGTTCAAAGTCGCCGCCGGCGATGAGGGGCAGCCTGGAGAGCTTCTGCATGCGGTTCAGGAAAGTGGCGGCGGCGTGAGGGTCGGCGCGCAGGACAGTGCCCCTCTGAACCCGGTTCAGCAGGATGAAGCCGCCAACGCGTACTTCCGTGACCAGGGCGTGCAAATCACGGTAGGCCTTTGTCTTGACGTTCGGCAAGCTGCCATAGAAAGGGACCATGACGAGCTGCGCGGCTTTTTCGCGAAGGGTCAGCGAGCGGAGCCAGCTGCCGGCGGTGGGCGCCTGAGCGCCGAGTGGAGGGAGCAGGAGGGCCAGGGCGGCCGCGAAGCGGAGCGCGTGCATGCAACTCCCAGCTTACAGGCCAAGGAATTCGCGCGAGGCGGCGAACATCTCGTCGACCACATCGAGCAACTGGTGATCAGAATCGAATTCGCGCAGCGTAACGTTGGCGCGTCCGGCGGCGAAATCGCGCGAGACGCTGACGGGTACAACGTCATCGTGGCGACCGTGGAAGATGAGGGCGGGCTGGGCGACGGCGGGCTGTTCCTCATAGAGAGAGGCGTCTTCCATGAGCCTCCAGCTCAACTCGGCCTCGCGGCCGAGGCCATGGTGCATCACCTTGCGGACACCAGTGCGCTGCCACTCGTCCAGGACCTCGATCCCGAGCGAGTTCCCCCAGCGGCGGGCAAAGCCGAAGGCGGGCGCGAGCAGGATGATGCGGGTCACCTCGCGGTGGCGAGCGGCGTAGAGGGCGGCGAGATATCCTCCGAGGCTGGAGCCGATGAGGTGGCAGGGCCGTCCAGCCGCTTCTTTTTCAATGATTTGCAATTGACCTGTGATGGTGAGGTCCCGGAAGTCGCCGCCGTCGAGCGCGGGCACGGAGATGGACTGTCCGAGGGCGGCGAAGCGTTCAGCGAACAGGCGGGCTTTGCTCGAAGTGGGGCCGGAGGCGAAGCCGTGGAGGTAGAGAATGGGCGGGCTCACCTTCTTATGGTAGCGTTGGGGTGAGCGGGGACGGCATCGCGGAGGTGGAGGTCCGAAAAATAATATCCGGACTTGATTGCAAACGGGGGTTGTCAACCGCTAGAATCGGAGCTTTGTGGTCTCTTTAGGAGGTTTCATGTCCGTTGAAGCAAAAGTGAAGCAGATTATCGTCGAGCAGCTCGGCGTGGACGAGGCTCAGGTGGAAGGCGCCGCCTCGTTCGTGGACGATTTGGGCGCGGACTCGCTCGACATCGTTGAACTCGTGATGGCCTTCGAAGAGGCATTCGACCTGGATATTCCGGACGAGGACGCCGAGAAGATCCGCACAGTCAAGGACGCCGTCGAGTACATTGACACGAAGGGGAAGAAGTAGGGGGCGTCCGCGCCGCACTGCATCAGACGCCTGGCTGAATTGAATCTTTGGGAGCTGCCGTTTGTCACGAAGGGTTGTTGTCACTGGCGTTGGCCTCATCTCCGCGCTTGGACTGAAAGCGGAAGAGACGTGGGTGGGGCTGCTCGCCGGAAAAAGCGGGATCGGCCCGATCACGCAGTTTGACGCGTCCGAGTTTTCGACGCGGATTGCCGCCGAAGTTCACGGCTTCGACCCGCTGGCCTTCGTGGACCGCAAGGAGTTGAAGAAAATGGGGCGCTTCATTCAGTTTGCCCTTGCGGCAAGCGACGAAGCGCTGGCGAACTCCGGGCTCGAGGTAACGCCGGCGAACGCCGAGCAGGTGGGCGTGTACATCGGCAGCGGCATTGGCGCGTTCGAGGTGATCGAGCGCGAGCACCGCAACCTGCTGGAGAAGGGGCCGGGGCGCATCAGTCCGTTCTTCATCCCGGCGACGATCGTGAATCTGGCGTCGGGCCAGGTGTCGATCCGCTGCGGCGCGAAGGGTCCGAATTCGGCGACCTCGACGGCGTGCACCACGAGCGCGCATTGCATTGGCGATTCCTACCGGCTGATCCAGCACGGCTACGCCGACGCGATGATCTGCGGCGGCGCGGAGGCCTGCATCACGCCGATGGGCGTGGGCGGGTTCGCGGCGCTGCGGGCGCTTTCGACCCGCAACGACGAACCGGAACGGGCGTCGCGGCCGTGGGACCGTGACCGCGACGGTTTCGTGGTGGGCGAGGGCGCGGGCATCCTGGTGCTGGAAGAGTACGAGATGGCCAAGGCGCGGGGCGCGAGGATTCTGGCCGAAATCGTGGGTTATGGCATGTCAGGCGATGCGTTCCACATCACGGCGCCGTCGGAGGATGGCGACGGGGCCTACCGGGTTATGCGCAACGCGCTGAAGGACGCCGGCCTGCCGCAGGACGCGGTTCAGTACATCAACGCGCATGGCACGTCCACGCCGGTCGGCGACCAGATCGAGGCCACGGCGATCAAGCGCACCTTCGGCGAGCATGCCGCGAAGGTGGCAGTGAGTTCCACGAAGTCGATGATCGGGCATCTGCTCGGCGGGGCGGGCGGCGTGGAGGCGGCAATCACGGTGCTGGCGATTCGCGATCAGATCGCTCCGCCGACCATCAACCTGGACAACCCGAGTGAGGATTGCGACCTCGACTTCGTGCCGCACACGGCGCGAAAAACGCGGATCGAGCACGCGTTGACGAATTCATTCGGCTTCGGCGGCACGAACGGCAGCCTGATCTTCAAGCGGATAGAATAGGGAGGAACCGGCGGCGCCCGGCGATCTCCACTCATGAAAATTCTAGTCGCTCTCAAACAGGTTCCCGCGCGCGATTCGCTGTTCAAGGTGGACGCCGCGGGACGGTGGATCGATACCGCCGATCTCTCCTACGAAATCAACGAACCGGATGCGTATGCGCTGGAATCGGGCTTGCGCCTGAAGGAACAGCACGGCGGCGAGGTGGTGGCGCTGTGCGCCGGGCCCGAGGGAGCAGCCAGCGCCATCCGCGAAGCGCTGGCCAAGGGCGCGGACCGGGCCATTCACATCCAGGACGATAACCTGCTGGCCTACGATTCGCTCTCACTGGGGCGAATGCTGGCCGCGGCGGCGCGGGCCGAGGCGCCGGATCTCATCCTGACCGGATTGCAGTCCGACGACATAGGATCGGGGCAGACGGGCGTGATTCTGGCCGAAGTGCTGGGCCTGCCGCACGCGACGATCATCATGGATATCGAAGTGCACGACGGCGCGCTGCGGGTGAAGCGCGAGCTGGAGGACGGCTGGTTCCAGCACGTCGCGCTGCCGCGTCCGGCGGTGCTGACCGTTCAGAGCGGTTCGTCGAAGCTGCGCTACGCCACCTTGATGGGCATCAAGAAGGCCAAAACGAAAGAGATCAAGGTTGTTTCGGCGCCGGAACTGGGAGTGGCGCCCGAAGCGGGTGCGGTGCTGGAGCGGCTGTCGCTGCCGGAGCGGACAAAGCGGACCGTGCTGCTGGAAGGGACGCCGGAACAGCAGGCGGCGGCGCTGGTGGAGAAACTGAAGCACGAGGTACGCGCGCTATGAGCGGCATCCTGGTGGTGGCGGAATTGACGGCCCAGGGCGGGCTGCACAAGCTGTCGCTGGAGACGCTGGCGGCGGCGCAGGCGATGGATGCGCCCGTCTCGGCTGTGGTCTTCGGCCAGAATGCCGGCGAGGCGGCGGCGCGACTGGCGCGGTACCGGCTGGAAAAGGTGTTTGCGCTGGACCACGAACTGCTGGCCCAGTACACCGCGGACGGGGCTACGGCGGCGCTCGACTGGCTGATTGAGCGGGTACAGCCGGAACTCGTGCTTTTCCCGCACACCTACCAGGCGCGCGACTACGCGCCGAAGCTGGCCACGCGGCGCGGGCGGGTGCTGGTGAGCGATGTGATCGCGATCCAAAAACAAGCGCAGGCGATCGTCCTCCGGCGGCAACTGTTCCAGGGCAAACTGGCGGGCGATTACCGGCCCGCGCCCGGCATGGTGTTCGCCTCGCTGCAGGCGGGGGCCTGGCGGGCGGATGCGCTCATCCCCGGCGAGACGCCCATCGAAACTCTGACGCCCGAATTGGCGGCGGCGGAGATCCGTCAGCAGCCCGAGGCTCCGTTCCGCGAGTCCTCGCGCGAGGTGGACCTGAGCGCGGCGCCCCTGATCGTGGCGGTAGGCCGGGGGATCAAGGAAGAGTCGAATCTCGAACTGGCGCGAGAACTGGCCGGGGTGCTGGGCGCGGAGCTGGCGGCTTCACGGCCGGTCTGCGACAACGGCTGGCTGCCGATGGAGCGGCAAGTCGGCTCATCAGGCCAAACCGTAGCCCCGAAACTCTACCTTGCGCTGGGCATCTCGGGCGCGATCCAGCACCTGGTGGGGATGAAAGGCTCGCAGTGCATCGTGGCGATCAATAAAGATCCTGACGCACCGATCTTCGAGGTGGCCGATTACGGCATCGTGGGGGACCTGTTCGAGGTGGTTCCGGCGCTGATCGCGGAAGCGGCGAAGGCGAAGAGCTGAGGGGCCGGCCGGGCGCCCGAGCGTCCGCGCCGTGCAAGGCTCTCCAAAGCGGATTCCGATGACGGCAGCGCCATGCTCGACGCGATGGCCAGGCATTTGCTTGGCATAATCTACGCACCAAGCCCTCAGTATTAGGCTGAATTATCCAAAGATAGCCCCAGAAATCGCTTGCCGCTGACGCGGTTTTATGTCATATATGATGTGGTTGGTTTCAGGAGGTCAGCGTATGATTTCTAAGCGAACACTCCATCTCGCCGCCTGCTTGCTGGCGGCGGTTTCTTTAGTGCACGCGCAGTCCTTCACGGCAAGCGTACGCGGCACGGTGACGGACGCTTCCGGCGCCGCGGTGCCGGGGGCCCGGGTGATGGTGACCAGCGTGCAGCGCGGCACCACGAGCGCAACGAATACAGACGAGGCCGGGCGTTACGCGGTCAGTGCGTTGCAGCCAGGCAATTACACAGTCACGATTGAGGCGCAGGGCTTCAACCGGTTTCTCAGTAGTGCGTTCACGCTGACGGTGCAGCAGCAGCAAACCGTCAATGCTCAGATGCAAGTCGGCGACGTGTCCACGACCGTGGAGGTGACCGGCTCGGCCGAGCTGGTGAACACGACGATCGCCAACCTGGGTCAGGTGATCGAAAACAAGTACATCATTTCGTTGCCCAATATTGCGCGCAATCCGATGGGGCTGACGTATCTCACGCCGGGCGTGGTCGGTTCAGGCGGACGGCCGGGCGATTCGAACACGAACTTCGTCGCCAATGGCGCGCGCAACTCCACCTCGGAGGTTTTGTTGGACGGTGCGACGGTGACAGCGGTGGAGCAGAACTCTGGTGTCACCGACCTGAAGTTCAGCCCCTCGGTGGACGTGGTGCAGGAATTCAAGATGCAGACGAACTTCTTCTCGGCCGAATACGGCCAGACGGGTTCGGCGGTGGTGAACATGGTGACGAAGTCCGGGGCCAACGATTTCCATGGCACCGGGTATTATTTCCTGCGGCACGCCGATTTGAACGCGAACAACTGGTTTTCGAACCGTGCCGGACGCGCGCGGCCCTACTACCGCCGCGACCAGTTCGGCGGGGTTCTCACTGGGCCAATTGTCAGGAACAAGACGTTCTTCATGACCAGTTATGAGTACACGAAGGCGAAAAGCCCGGTGACCGAGCAGGTCAGCTTCCCGACGCTGCTCCAGCGGAACGGCGACTTCTCGCAGACGCGCAATACGTCGGGCGCGGTGATGAACATATACAATCCGTTCGACACGTTCACGAACGCATCGGGCGCGATTGAGAGGCGTCCGTTCCCCGGCAACGCCATCCCGCGTTCGATGATGGACCCGGTGGCCCTGAAGGCCTTGCCATTCTTTCCGCTGCCCAATCAGCCTGGAGCCCCCTTCACAGAGACCAATAACTGGTATCAGGAGGGCGTGAACCTCAGCCCGGCGCACCAGATGAACCACAGGGGCGACCATAACTTCAACGACCACAACCGCATCAGCGCCCGGTGGAGCATGGGCAAGAGCGAGGGGCTGCCGCCGAATCTGTTCGGCGAGGGTAATCCGGCTCACTCGTTCAATCGCGGGCCGACACGGAACGTCGTGCATAGTCTTGTGACCGAATACACGCGCACGGAGAATCCCAACACACTGTGGACTCTCCGTTACGGTTACACGTTCGCCGACTTCTACCGGAATCCGATGGAGTCTTACGATCTCCGCCAACTCGGCTTCCCACAGTACATGAAGGACCAGGCCACCTTCGACGTCTTTCCCGCTTTCTCCCCCGATGGCTTCCGCAAGATAGGTACCGAGGGCTGGCTCATCATGGACCGGCAGGAGGGAATCCATCACTTCTCCTGGTCCATGAGCAAGCTGGTGGGCGGCCACAACACGAAGTTTGGCCTCGAACACCGGCGAAACCGGCTCGATTACGCGCAGCCCGGCTATCCGGCGGGCCAGTTCAACTTCGCGCGGGGCGTCACCTGCCGTGACCGTTTCTCCTGCCCTGGCAACGAGGGCAACGGCTTCGCCACGATGCTGCTGGGCTGGGGTACCGGGAACGACTTCCATATCGATCCGAAAGTCTTCTCGCGCTCCGCTTATTGGGGCTTCTACTTCCAGGACGATTGGAGGATCAGCCGCAAGCTGACGCTCAACCTCGGTCTCCGGTACGACTTCGACGTCCCGCGGTGGGAAGAACTCAACCGGCAAAGCTACTGGGATCTGGACGCGCAGTCCCCGATCCAGGTGCAGGGCTTCGACACGCGCGGCGTGTTCCGCTTCGTGGACAACAGCCGCCGGTCGCCGTTTGACGCCGATATGAACAACTTCCAGCCGCGCATCGGCTTCGCCTACGCGATGAACTCGAAGACGGCCATCCGCGGCGGCTTCGGGCTGTTCTACACGTTGTCCCGGGCCACGGTGTTCGGCCATACCGGCTCGGGCTTCGTGGTGAACTCGAACGCCATCTGGACGCTCGACTCCAACGCCACCCGTTACGCCACGCTCAGCAACCCATGGGTGGACGGCATGCTGCTGCCGCCCGGCAACTCGCTGGGCGACCGCACCTTCATCGGGTTGGGCGCGGGAACGATCTTGCCGTCGAACAACCGGAATCCCGAACTGTACTCGTGGAACTACTCGATTCAGCGCGAACTGCCACTCCAGTCCGTGCTGGAGGTGAACTACACGGGCAGCCGCGGCGTGCACCTGTTCGTCCCGTTCACTTCGCTTTCGCCCATCCATCCGAACGTATGGAACCTGGGGCGTACGGCGCTGAACTCGCTGGTTCCCAATCCGTTCTTCGGCCACATCACGGATGCGCGCTCGCAGCTCAGCCGGCCGACGGTGCAGATGTTCCGGCTGCTGCGGAACATGCCGCACTTTGACGGCACGAGCGTGGGTACCGCCGAACCGCCCTATGGCAATTCGCACTACCACGCCCTTCAGTTGAAGTGGGAAAAGCGTTATTCGAGAGGTCTTACCTTGCTGACCCATTACACCTGGGCGAAGATGATCGACGACATCTCGCACAGCTCGGGCAACGTGAATTGGCTGGGTGGCGGCACGAACATCCAGAACCCGTTCGACATGCGGGGTGAGCGTTCGCTGTCCTCGCACGACGTCACGCACCGCGCCGTTTTCACCTGGGCCTACGAGTTGCCGTTCGGCCGCGGCCGCCAGTTCGGAGCGAACTGGGCCAAGCCGCTCGACTGGCTGGCCGGTGGCTGGGAGGTTTCCGGCTTCGGAAGCATCCAGTCCGGCATGCCGCTGCATATCACTCAAGCGGGCGGCAACATCTGGAACGGGTCGCAGCGGCCAAACCTTGT
Source organism: Bryobacteraceae bacterium (assembly GCA_023384675.1). Classification (GTDB taxonomy): domain Bacteria; phylum Acidobacteriota; class Terriglobia; order Bryobacterales; family Bryobacteraceae; genus PNKE01. The sequence goes on from JAHDVK010000002.1 coordinate 139,152, forward strand.
GGGCGATCCGTCCACATCCGGCCAAGTGCAGGACCGTTTGAACAAGTGGTTCAACGAAACGGCCTTTACGCAGCCGCCGGTGGACGTGCCGGGCAGCGCGCCGCGCAATCTGCACTACCGCGGCCCGCGCATCACCGCTTTGGATATGTCGCTAAACAAGCGCATCAACACAGCGGAAGGGCAAAGCTTTGAGTTTCGCCTGGAGGCCCAGAACGCCTTCAATCACCCCATCTTCAGCGACCCGGCCACTGCGTTCGGCGCCACCAACTTCGGCCAGATCACCGGCACGAAGATTGGGCCGCGCAACGTGCAGCTCGGCTTCAAGTACTACTGGTAAGCGTTATTTCGACCCGTGACCCTTGGGGCGCCGGCCGCATGGATGGCGCCCCGATTTTTGCTTACCGCCCGTTCAGCCCCCGCAAAACGCCCGGCACTTTGGGGCCCGGATGCGCCATCGGGCCGGGCGGCGATTCGTAGGCGTATTTCACCGACCAGACCAGCAGGACCAGCGCCGCCGCGAATGTCCCCATGAAGAGGTAAACCACGCGCCAGCCGACGCGGTCGCGCCATGCGTCGATGGAATCGATTTCCGCGATCAGCCGCCGGACAGCGCGCTCCTCGGTTTGCTCCCTCATTCTGCTCTCTTTAGTAAAGGATGCCTGTTGATCCATCGCGGGTGCAACCGCCCTGCTATTCTGAGGAACATGCTGCGTCTCGGTCTTGCTGTGCTCCTGACCGCGTTGGGCGCCGCCGGTTCCGGGATGAAGGTCACCACCCACACGCTTGACAATGGGATGCGGATCCTCGTCCACGAAGACCACGACGTGCCCAACGCCGCGATGTATCTCTTCTATACGGTCGGCTCGCGCAATGAGCGCCCCGGCATCACCGGCATTTCCCACTATTTCGAACACATGATGTTCAACGGGGCCAAGAAGTATGGCCCGAAGCAGTTCGACATCGTGATGGAGAGGGCCGGCGGCCGGAATAACGCTTACACCTCGCGCGACATCACCGCCTACACCAACTGGTTCCCCAACACGGCGCTCGAACAGATCTTCGACCTCGAAGCGGACCGCATCCACGACCTCGCCTTCGATCCGCAGATCGTCGAAAGCGAGCGCGGCGTGGTGATTTCTGAGCGGCGGATGGCGGTGGATAACAACCCGTTCGGCACGTTGTATGAGCAGGTGAACGCCGCCGCGTATCTGGCCCACCCCTACAGCTGGCCGGTGATCGGCTGGGCGTCGGACATCGCCGCCTATTCGATGGACGACCTGAAGGCGCACTTCAAGATGGGCTATGCGCCCAACAATTGCCTTCTGGTGGTCACCGGGGCGGTGACGCATGACGAGGTGGTGCGGCTGGCGAAAAAGTACCTCGAGCCCATTCCGCGGCAGGACCCGCCGCCGCCGGTGCGCACGGTGGAGCCGCCGCAGTTGGGCGAACGCCGCGTGGTGGTGAAGCGTGCGGCGCAGCTGCCGTTGATGATCGTCAGCTACCACGTGCCGGCGACCAGGCACGCGGACAACGCGGCGCTCGAGATGCTGGAAACGGTCTTGACCAGCGGGCGCTCTTCGCGGCTCTACCGCCGCCTGGTGGAGCAGGAGCAGCTTGTGCTTTCGATCAATGCCGGACAGCAGCTCGCGCTCGATCCCACGCAGTTCCTGTTTTCGATGCAGGTGCGCTCGGGCGTGGAGCCGTCCAAGGTGGAAGCCGCGCTGTACGAGGAATTGGGCAAGGTCGCCAAGGAAGGGATTACGCCAACCGAACTCGCCAAGGCCAAGAACCAGCAGATCGCTGGTTTCTACCGTTCTCTCAAGACCATCGCCGGCAAAGCCAATCTGCTCGGACAGTTCGAAATCTACCACGGCGATCACCGCAAACTATTCACCGCTGTGGAGGAATTAGAAAAGGTGACGGCGGCCGATATTCAGCGTGTGGCCGGCGCCTATTTCGGCGAAAAGAACCGCACGGTGGGCACGTTGATTCCAGAAATGCCCCAGAAAGGAGGCGCGGAATGACGCCCCGCCTGCTGGTCTTCACTCTTGCCGCCGCTGCCATCATGTCCGCCCAGGTCAAACTGCCACCGTACTCGAAGAAGGCGCTGCCGAACGGCGCCACGCTGATCCTGTTGAACAAGCCCGACGTGCCGCTGGTGACCGTGCGGGCGCTGTTCCGCGGCGGCGCGGAGGCTGAATCCGCCGCGCAGGCGGGCATCAACGCGCTCACCGTGGAACTGATGCGCCGCGGCGCCGGCGCGCGTCCGGCCGAGGAGTTCGCCGAAGCCCTGGATGCGCTCGGCGCATCCCTGAACACTGGCGCGAACCGCCAGTTTTCGTTTGCGAGCGTCGAATTTCTTACCCGGACTCAATCCGAAGCGCTGGCGCTTTTCGGCGATTTTCTTGCCCGGCCCACGTTCCCCGAGGATGAATTCAAGAAGGCGCTCGCGCAGCGCATTGACGCTTCCAAAGCCGCCAAGGACAACCCCGGCGCCGCCCTGGCCTTGTTCTTTCCGTCGTTCTTCTATGGCCCCGGTCACCCCTACGCCCGGCCCTCCAATGGCGACGAACTCTCCCTGGCCAACCTGACCCGCCAAAGCCTGGTGGACTGGCACAAACGCATGTTCGTGGGCCGCAACCTGATTCTGATCGCCGCCGGCGACATCGACGAGAAAACGCTTGGTCCCCGCCTCGAAAAGCTCGCTTCCGCCCTGCCCGCCGGCGAAGCCTATCAATGGAGGCAAAGCGTGGCTCCTCCTGAGCGGAAGCAGCCGCGCCTGCTCCTGATCGACAAGCCCGATGCCACCCAGACCTATTTCATGGTCGCCACTCCGGGCATCGACCGTACCCATCCGGACCGAACGCAACTTGAGATCGTCAATACGCTCTTTGGCGGCCGCTTCACATCCATGTTGAACGACGAGCTGCGCGTGAATTCGGGGCTGACTTACGGCGCCCGCTCCAGCGTGGATGAAGACCGCCTGACCGGCGCCATTTCGATCTCCACGTTCACGCCCGCCGAGACCACAGTGAAAGCAATCGATCTTGCGTTGGAGGTGCTGAACCGTCTGCGCACCCAGGGTATCGACACCGAACAACTTCTGTCCGCGCGCAACTACATTAAGGGCGGGTTCCCGACACAGAATCTCGAGACCGCCGACCAGGTGGCTGGGATTCTGGGCGAACTCGAGATCTTCGGCCTGAACAAAGGCGAAATCGACGATTACTTCTCGCGCCTCGACGCCGCCACGCTGGAACAGGTGAACGCCACCGCGAAGAAATGGTACGGCGCCGCCCCGCTCCAATTCCTGCTGGTCGGAAACGCGGAGAAGATTCGCGAAGACGTCAAGAAGTACGCCCCGAACATGAAGGTTCGCTCGATCAAGGAGCCCGGCTTCGGCGTCCCAGCCTTCTGAGCAGGCCGCGGATGTACGCTGGTTGGATGATCATCTTATTCGCGCTGGCTGGAACGCTGCTGGCGGGCGGCGATGCGGATGGCGATGGTCTGGACGACGCGTGGGAACAGCAGATGCTCGAGCGCTTCGCGCCGCGGCTTATGTTGAGCGTGGGTGAATGCGATGTGATGCCCGCGCGCTTCGCCCCGGATGAAGCCGAGCCGCGCCCGCTGGAGCGGGACGGCACGCTCTACGGCCAGGTGTTGCCGTGGACGGGCGGCGAAGAGGGCGCCCTGGTGGAGATCCACTACTACCACCTGTGGGCGAACGACTGCGGGCGGCTTGCGCACCCGCTGGATGTGGAGCGGGTGTCGGTGCTGCTAAGGGGTCCCACGAAAGAGGCGCCGGTGGAGGAATGGCGCGCGGTTTACTGGTTTGCCGCGGCGCACGAGAACACAGTGTGCGACGTGAGCCACGGAGCGAAGGCCGAATGGCTGAAGGCTGAGATGGGCGGGGCGACGGTGTACGTTTCGCGGGGCAAACACGCATCGTTTCTCACGCGGCAGCGATGCGGCAACGGCTGCGGCGGCGACATTTGCCAGCCGGTGGACAACGCGCTGACGCCGCCGAGGATCATCAACGTGGGCGCGCCCGGCGCGCCGCTGAACGGCGCGGTGTGGACCGCCTCGAAGAAGTGGCCGATGCGGGAAAAGATGGGTACCGACTTTGGACCGGCCGTCATTTCCAGGCTGGACTCGAAGAAGAAGGCGGCGAGTGTCAACGACGGATTGATTCCTCTGCAGTCGCTGGTGATGGGCGGCGAGCACACGCTGCGCGGTCTGGGCACGGCTGGCAACCACACCGACAGTTCGCTCCAGAAGGCCGAAAAGGCCACTGGCAACGCGCTCCAGAAGAGCGCGAAGGCGGTCGGGCGGTTTTTGGGCATCGGGAAGAAATAAGGGCTGCGGAGACCGGAACGCGCTAACCCTGGGCCATGCGATCGGCCCAGCGGAGGAAGCGGTACAGTTCCGACTTGTGGGTCCAGACGAAGCGCCAGAACTGGCCGGGCGTAATGGATTCGGCCGGGATGCCCCAATAGGTCTCGATCCGCCAGCGCAGGTAGGGCGAACGCCACGGCGTGAAGCGGTAGCCGCTGGAGGCGCGCCAGAGGAACAGAAACATCGGGTTAGTCGCCGGCGCCCCGGCGGCGGCGGGTGTCCTCGGGGGTGGCGTAGTAGCCGGTGCGCGTGCGGACGCTGTAGCGGTTGCCCGCGGTGACCTTGATCTGCCGGTAAGTGCCGTCAAGCGCCTGGTTGGCGGGCGAATAGGCGACCACATACTGGTTGCGGATGTCGTGAGCCACCTGATCGGCGACGGCGTCCACTTCGGTGATGGCATCGGGGTAATACGCCGCGCCGCCCGAGGCCTTCGTCAGCATATCCAGGAAGCGTTTGGCCCGGCGGGCTTCGCGGCGGTCCTCATCGGCTAGCAGGCCGATGGAATAGATCAGAACGCCGCTTTTCTGCGTCTTTTCGATCAGTTTCTCGGCGGTGCTGCTCACGGAGGCAGTGTCGGCGCCATCGCTGATCAGCAGGATCACTTTCTTATCGCGCTTGCCTTCGGCCGTCAGGTGGTCGATGGACATCGAGACGGCGTCGCGCAGGGCGGTTCCGCCGCGCGAATCAATGCGGGCGACACCTTCCTCCAGTTTGGACATCTCCGAAGTGAAGGGCACGTCGAGATAGGCCTCGTCGTTGAAATTGACGACGAAGACCTCATCGTTGCGGCGGGATGACTTCACCAGCCGCACAGACGCCGACTCCACCGCGGCCCGCTTGCCGCGCATCGAGCCGCTGTTATCGATGACGATGCCGAGAGAAAGCGGAATATCCTCCTGGCGGAAGATGCGAATGTCCTGCTCGACGTTATTCTCGAAGACCTTGAAGGCGGAACGTTCGAGGTCGGTCACCATGCGTCCCCGCCGGTCGAAGACGCCGCAGTAAAGCACCACAAGGCGGGTGCCGGTGGAGAAGGTGAGCTCGCCTTCGGAAGGAGGCGGGGGCGGCGGGGGCGGAAGCTGCGCGGGATCCTGTGCCCAGAGGCCGATCCCGGCGGCCACGGCCGCCAGAGTTACGAAGCCCCATTTCTTACTGATTCGGCGCATAATAGCCCTGCCGGTGCAGCGCCCTCAGGGGGGGCAGGCTGCGCGGCTGATTTAATCTTACCTGGACGCGGCGGTATTTGCCGTCCCGGTTCTGATTCTTAGAGATGTAACCGAGCACGTACTGGTTTCTCAACTCCATGCCGATGCGGGCGGCGATGTCGGGCAAATCGTTCAGGTTCTCAACGGGGAAGTGGCGGCCACCGGTCATTTCAGCCATGTCGTTGAGCAGGCCGGGGCCGGATAGCTCCTCCGCGGTCCGGCCGCGGGCGCTAACGGGTTCGAAGATGCCGATCGCATAGAGCTGCGCGTCGGCCTCCTTGAGCAGGTTGCGGACTTCGGATTCGGTATAGCGGGACGAATTATCGCCTCCGTCGGAGATGACGAGGATCGCCTTGCGCGGATTCTTCCCTTTGCGCAGATGGGTGAGCGCCTGGTACATGCCATCCAGCAGCGAAGTGCGGCCCTTGGCCTGGGTGAACGTCAGGCGCGTCATGATCTCCTCGGTGTCGCGCGTATAGTCCACCACCATCTGCGGCCGGTCGTTGAACTGAATAAGGAAAAACTCGTCCTCCGGGTTGGCGGTCTTGAAGAACTGCGCGGCGGCCTGGCGGCTCTTGACGAGTTTCTGGCCCATGGACCCGGAGGCGTCGAAGACGAGTCCCACTGAGAGCGGCGCGTCGAAGCTCGCGAAATAGCTGACTTCCTGCTCGACCTTGTCCTCAAACAGGCGGAAGTTCTCTTTATCCATCCCCGTGACGAACTGGTTCATGGGCGTGGTGACCGTGACAGGGATCAAAACCAGGTTGGTGTCGATGCGGAGATTGGGCGCGATGCGATCGGATTCAGGTTCGGCGGCGGGGGCCTTGGTGCGGGGTATGATCGCTGTGCGGGGCGCCTGAGCGTAGATCGCGCCAAGGCTAGCGAGCAGTCCGCCCATTAACAGCGCTACGACGGACAGTCTCCAACGGCTCACGTTCGATCTCTCAGGTTGCCTCGGCGAATATACCATGTCCTTCTTCTATGCTAGACTCAACTGTGCCCCCAACGATTCTGGGAGTCATACCCGCCCGCTACGCTTCAGTCCGCTTCCCCGGAAAATCTCTCGCTCTCATCGCCGGTAAACCCATGATTCAACACGTCTGGGAACGGGCCACCCAGTCGCGATACCTCTCACAGGTCACAATTGCGACCGACGACGAGCGCATTGCCGCTGCGGCGCACGCCTTCGGGGCGCCGGTCCGGATGACCCGCTCCGATCACGCCTCGGGCACCGACCGGGTGGCCGAGGTGGCTGCCTCCACGGACGCGAACGTCATCGTCAACATCCAGGGCGACGAGCCGTTGATCGACCCGGGGGCGATCGATACAGCCATCCTTGCCTTATTAGACGAACCGGGATGCGAAATGGCGACATTGAAACGCAAAATTTCGAATCCCGCGGAAATAGAGAATCCGAATGTCGTGAAGGTGGTGACCGCCCGCAACGGCGATGCCCTCTATTTCTCGCGGCATGCAGTCCCCTTTGACCGGGGGGCGAGCGGGGAGTGGTGGAAGCATATCGGGATCTATGTGTACCGGCGTGCGCTGCTGCTGGGGTATTCGGCGCTGCCGGTGGGTCCGCTCGAACAGGCCGAACGCCTCGAGCAGTTGCGCGCGCTCGAAAACGGCATTCCCATCCGGGTGGCGGATACCGAGTACGATACGATCGGCGTGGACACGCCGGAAGACCTGGCCGCGGTTTCGCAGCTCTTTTTCCTAACTTCAAGTTCAATCAGAAACGATGGCTAAATACATATTCGTGACTGGCGGCGTGGTTTCCTCCCTCGGGAAAGGGATCGCGGCGGCGTCGATCGGGTGCCTCCTGGAAAGCCGGGGCTTGCGGGTGAACATGCAGAAGTTCGACCCGTACTTGAATGTCGATCCCGGGACGATGAGCCCGTTTCAGCATGGCGAGGTCTTCGTCACCGACGACGGAGCCGAAACCGACCTGGACCTGGGCCACTACGAACGCTTCACGCACGCCCAACTGACGCAAAACAACAATCTGACGAGCGGGCGCATCTACGAGCGCATCATCCAGCGCGAGCGCCGCGGCGATTACCTCGGCAAAACCGTGCAGGTGATCCCCCACGTCACCAACGAAATCAAGGCCGCCGCCCGCAAAGTGGCTGAAGGCGTGGATGTGGTGATCTGCGAGATCGGCGGCACGGTGGGCGACATCGAGTCGCAGCCGTTCACGGAAGCCATCCGGCAGTTGCGGCACGAACTGGGGCGGCACAACACCCTGTTCGTGCACGTGACGCTGGTGCCCTGGATCGCGGCGGCTCAGGAGTTGAAGACCAAACCCACGCAGCACAGCGTGAAAGAGCTGCGCGCGATGGGCATCCAGCCCGACATCCTCATCTGCCGCTCCGAGCGGCCTCTGCCCGAGGATCAGCGCGACAAGATCGCGCTGTTCTGCGACGTCGACCGCGACGCCGTGATCAGCGCCTACGACGTGGACACGGTCTATCAGATTCCCATCACCTTCGCCGAGCAGGGCGTCGACGAGATCGTGCTGCGCGAGTTGCGGATCGAGGACGTGGGCGAACGCGACCTCACCGCCTGGCGCGCCATGCTCGAACGCATGCGCAACCCCGAGGACGAAGTCGAGATCGGGCTCGTGGGCAAGTACGTCGAGTACGAGGATTCCTACAAAAGCCTGAAGGAAGCGCTGCTGCACGCGGGCGTTCACCATGGCCTGAAAGTGAACATGAAGTGGATCGAGAGCGAGGGGCTGGAGTGGCCCGGCTGCGCGGCGGAGCTGGAGCGCTATGACGGCATTCTGGTGCCCGGCGGCTTCGGACGGCGCGGCGTCGAAGGCATGCTGCAGGCGATCCGCTATGCGCGCGAGCGGCACGTTCCTTATTTCGGCATCTGTCTGGGCATGCAGACGGCGGTGATCGAATTCGCGCGCAATGTGGCGGGGCTCACCCAGGCCGATTCCACCGAGTTCGAACCCGCCACGCCGAATCCCGTCATCTATAAGCTGCGCGACCTGCTCGGCGTCGAGGAACTGGGTGGCACCATGCGGCTCGGGGCGTATGAGTGTTTGCTCGCCGAAGGCAGCGCGGCGCGCGAAGCCTACCAGACCGAACGGATCAGCGAACGCCACCGCCACCGGTTCGAGTTCAACCGCACCTACGAGCCCCAACTCGTCGGGAAGGGCCTGTGCATCACCGGCCGCAGCGAGGACGAGAAGTTCGTCGAGATCTGCGAACTGCCCGGCCACCCCTGGTTTCTCGGCTGCCAGTTCCACCCGGAGTTCAAGTCGAAGCCGCTGACCCCCCATCCGCTGTTCAAGGCGTTCCTCGGCGCCTCCTACGCCTATCGCAAGCTTCGCGTGGCCCGGGAGAACATCCCGCTGTTCGCCGACGGAGGCGGACAATAGATTTGTGCACGCCAGGAGGGGCGCGCGCGTCTAATAATGGGAGGGAAGGAGTGTGGCCATGACCAAGTGCCTGACACGCGCTCGCCGCCGCCGCGGATTTTCGCTGATCGAGCTGTTGATCGTGATCGCGATCATTCTCATCATCGCGGCCATCGCGGTGCCCAAGCTGAACAACGCGCGCATGCATTCGCAGGAGATGGCGGCGATCCGGCAGATCACCACGATTCATCAGGCGCAGACGCAGTATTACTCGCAGTTCGGGAAGTTCGCGGAAAGTCTCGCGCAGCTCGGACCCGCCGAGGGTGCGAACGCCGGCCCGGCCGCCGCGGACCTGATCCCCGGAGACCTTGCGCTCGGCGACAAGACGGGCTACCGCTTCACGGTGACTCCTTCGCCCGAAGGGTACACGGTGACGGCTGTGCCCGTGGCGTTCAATTCCAGCGGCCGGCGGACGTTCTTCTCCGACCAGACACTGGTCATCCGCCAGGAGTGGAGCGCCGAGGTGGCGAACGCGCAGAGCGAGGAGATCAAGTAAGGGCGGGCATTCAGCGCAGCCAGTCTTCGAGCTGCGCGCGCGTGTCCGTGGATTCGTCGCGGTATTTCACGATGACGGGAGTGTAGAGCGAGAGGCCCCACTCGGGGCCTTTCCCTTTGGTGACAGCGCGCGCCCCCGCCACCACCACCGCGTTCTCCGGCACAATCAGCGGCAGATCGGCCTTGCCCGAATGAACCGTGCCGTTCACCAGATCGTAGATGGGCGTCGAGCGGTTGAGAATCACGCCCGAACCCAGCACGGCGCGGCGGCGGACGATGGTTCCCTCATAGACGCCACAGTTGCCGCCCACCAGGACATCGTCCTCGATGATGACGGGTAGCGCGCCGACGGGCTCGAGCACTCCACCGATCTGCGCGGCGGCGGAGAGGTGGCAGCGCTCGCCCACCTGCGCACAAGAGCCCACCAGAGCGTGCGAATCGATCATCGTGCCGTCGCCCACCCACGCGCCCACGTTGATGTACATTGGCGGCATGCAGGTCACGCCGCGGCCGAGGCGGCAACCGTCGCGAATCGAAGAGCCGCCCGGTACGACGCGGACTCCGTCGTCCACGCTCAGGGGCCGCACGGGGTACGTGGCCTTGTCGAACCACGGCTGCTTCACGGCGTCGATTGACATATCCGTGAGCGCCCCCAGGCGGAAGCCGAGCAGGATGCCCTGCTTCACCCAGGCGTTCACGCGCCAGCCCGCGGGCGAGGCCGCGTCGGGTTCGGCGGCGCGCACTTCGCCCGCGTTCAAAGCCTGTTTGAAGCGCGCGAAAAGCTCCTGGTGTTCGGCCGTGTACCCGGCCGGCGGGTTGGCGAAGAGGGCTTCGATTCCCGGTTGCAGGCTCATGGAATCAGGTTCAACTCCTTCAGGACAGCGTCGATCCGCTGTGCGGCAGCGGGCGAGGGCGGCGTCATCGGCAGCCGCCAAACCGGCTCGCAGAGGCCCATGCGGCTCAGGGCGTACTTCACGGGGATCGGATTCGACTCTACGAAGTTAATCTCCATCAGCGGCAGCCAGCGATTGTGCAGCGCGCGGGCGGCCGCGAAATCGCCCGCCAGGATGTGATTGGCAATCTGCGACATCGCGCCGGGGATCTCGTTCGATGCCACGCTGATCACGCCCTTGCCGCCCAGCGCGCCCAGCGGAAGCGCCACCGCGTCGTCGCCCGACAGCACCGCGAAGTCTTCCGGCACGCGCGCGCAGATCGCGGCCATTTGCGCGATATTGCCCGAGGCCTCCTTCACCGCCCGAATGTTGGGGATGGCGGCGAGCCGGACGAGCGTGGCCGGTTCGACGTTCGCCCCGGTGCGGCCCGGCACGGAATAAACAATCACGGGCAGTTTTGTTTTGGAAGCGATGGCCTTGTAGTGCTCGTAAAGCCCCGTCTGCGTGGGTTTGTTGTAGTAGGGCGTGACCGAGAGCAGCGCCTGCGCGCCCATTGCCTCGAGTTCCTGCGCAAGCTCAACGACCTCCGCCGTGTTGTAGCCACCGCAGCCCGCGGCGACGGGCACGCGGCCGGCCGCCTCCTCGAGCGTGATCTCGACGACACGCAGGTGCTCGCGGCGCGTCAGCGTGGGGCTTTCACCCGTAGTGCCGCAGGGTACGAGGAAGTGAATGCCCGCGTCGACCTGACGCTTTACGAGTTGCCGAAGCGTGGTTTCGTCGAGCGACAGATCGCGTTGGAAGGGCGTGACGAGCGCGGTCCCGCATCCTTGAAAGTTCATTCTGATTGTTCTCCCGGAGCGCCGAACAGCGCTTCGCTAAAGTCGTAGACGCCGCGGCGCCCCTCAAGCCATTTTGCGGCGAAAAGAGCGCCGCGCGCAAAGCCTTCGCGCGAACGGGCGGTGTGGCGCAGGGTGATCGTGTCGGCGGCGGAGTCGAAGCCGATCTCGTGCGTACCCGGTACGCGCCCCGCGCGCGAGGCGGCGGTGTCCACCTTCGCGGTGTAGCCCGCGGCGCGCATCCGGTCCACCAGCATCAGCAGCGTGCCTGAAGGCGCGTCTTTCTTCGCCGAATGATGGATCTCCCAGGCCCAGGCTTCGTAGTCCGGATGAGCGGCGAACAGCGCGGCCGCTTCCGCGCAGAGACGCGCAAAGAGCTGCACTCCGATCGAAAAGTTCGCGCCGTAAACCAGAACGCAGTTGTTTTGTTTATATGCCGCCGCCACCTCGTCCAGCCGCCCGAACCAGCCCGTGGTGCCGCTCACCGTGGGCACCCCCTTGGCAGCCAGCGCCAGCAGGTTGCCGGGCGCCGCCGCCGGTTCGGTGAACTCGATGGCGGCGTCGATACCCGTGAAGTCCTGGCTGGCGAGATCCGCGTCCACGTCGAGAATCAGCTTCACGTCGAAGCCGGCCTCCGGCGCAAGCTGATGCAGCAGCCGGCCCATCTTGCCATATCCGACCAGCGCGAGCTGTTTCATGCGAAAACCTCGGGGTCGAGAGTCGAGAAAAATTCTTCGTGCAGCCGCTCCACCGCCCCTCGCAGCGCATCGTCGCTCACCACCACCGAGAGATTCCGCCGCGAAGCCCCCTGGCTGATCATCGCGATGTTGATGTCTCGCAGCGCGGCGAAAGCGCGCGAAGCCACGCCAGGCGTGTCGCGAATCGCGTCGCCGACGAGACAAATGATCGACTGGCCCGCCACCACGGAAACCTCCGCGATGCGCGCCAGTTCACTCGTGATGTCGTCGAGCGCGTGTGTCTGGTCGATCGTCAGCGACACTGACACTTCGCTGGTCGCCACCATGTCCACGGGCGTCCGGAAGCGGTCGAAAACCTCGAAGATGCGGCGCAGAAAGCCATGCGCCATCAACATCCGCAGCGAGCGGATGTGCACCACCGTGATGCCGCGCTTGCAGGCGATGGACTTCACCGGATTCCCGGAAACCACCTGCCGCGACACAATCAGCGTGCCCTCCACCTCGGGATTGCGGGAATTCAAAATGCGCACCGGGATGTTCTTCTCCATCGCCGGCTGCACGGTGGCCGGATGCAGTACTTTCGCGCCGAAATACGCCATTTCGGCCGCTTCGTCGAACGAAACGGTGCGGATGCGCCGCCCGCCGGGCAGCACGCGCGGGTCGCAGGTCAGCATGCCATCGACGTCGGTCCAGATCTGGATCTCCCCGGCGTCGAGGCCCGCGCCGGCGATGGCGGCGGAAAAATCCGAACCGCCGCGGCCGAGCGTGGTCGTGACACCGGCCGATGACGAAGCGATGAAGCCGCCCATCACCACCGCGCCCTGCTCCAGCAGCGGCGGCGCCAGTTCGCGGAATCGCGCGTACGTGCGGGAATACAGCGGCAGCGCCATCGTGTGGCGGGTGTCGGTGATCAGCGCCTGCCGCGCATCCAGGTGCTTCGCGGGCACGCCGAGCGCGGGGAAAGCCAGCGCCACCAAAGCGGAGGACAAGCGTTCGCCGTGCGAGGCCGTCTCATCCCACAGCGCGGGCGTCACCGCCGCGGCCTGATTCACCGCGAGCAGCGCCGCTTCGAGCGAAGCGAACTCGCGGTCGAGAACCGCGTCGAGCGCCGGATGCCGGTCCTCCGGCAGCAGCGCCGCGATTTCGCTCCGGTGGAACTCGCGCAACTCCTGCGCGCCCGTGAGCGCGTCGGCGAGATTGCCCGCCGCCGCCTGCTCCGCCGCCGCCAGCAGCCGGTTCGTCGTCTTGCCCATCGCGGAGACCACCACCAGCGGGCGGCGCTCCAAACGCGCTTTGACGATGGCCGCGACGCGCGTAATCGCGGCGGCGCTCTCCACCGAGGTGCCGCCGAACTTCATCACGATCATGGCTGTACCGCTTCCCGGATCAATCGAGAAAACCTTGCGCTTTGAGCAGTTCCGCATTCAGCACGGCCGCCCCCGCCGCGCCGCGGATCGTGTTGTGGCCCAGGCAAACGAACTTCCAGTCCAGCACCGGACATTCGCGCAGCCGCCCCACGGTCACGGTCATGCCGTTGTCGCGCAGCGCATCGCGCCGCGGTTGCGGGCGGTTGTCTTCATGCAGGTAAAGCACGGGCTTCGGCGGCGCGGAAGGCAGCCCGAGCCGCTGCGGCTCCGCCGTGAAGTTTTCGTAAGCAGCCAGAAGCTCCTCGCGGGTCAGCCTCTTCTCCAGTGACACCGATACCGCCACCAGGTGGCCATCCACCACCGGCACGCGATTGCAGTGCGCCGACACCACCGCGGGCAAAGGCTCGATGTGATCCCCGGCCAGCCGGCCCAGAATCTTCTGCGTCTCGATCTCCATCTTGCCTTCCTCGCCGCCGATGAAAGGAATCACATTCGCCATGATGTCCATCGAGGGCACGCCCGGATAACCCGCGCCGGAGATCGCCTGCATCGTCGTGGCCAGCACTTTCGCGATGCCGAATTGCGCCAGCGGCGCAAGGCCCATGGTCAGCGCCACCGTGGAGCAATTCGGATTCGTGGCGATTCCGCCCTTCCAGCCGCGGCGCTCGCGCTGAATGCGGATCAGCGAAAGGTGATCCCAGTTGATTTCCGGCACCAGCAGCGGCACGTCGCTCTCCATGCGGTGGTTCTTCGAATTGGAGACGACGAGGTGGCCCGCGTCGGCGAACGCGCGTTCAATCTCGGTGGCGACGGAGGCGTCCATCGCCGAAAACACCAGCTTCGGCGCCTGCGGCGAAGGCTCGCACGGCTGCACGGTCAACGCGGCCACGCGCGCGGGCATGGCGCCGTCCAGACGCCACTGGGTGGCCTCGGAATACAGCTTGCCGGCCGAGCGGTCGCTCGCTCCGGCCCAAACCATTTCGAACCAGGGATGATTTTCAAGGAACTTGACGAAACTCTGGCCCACCATGCCGGTGGCGCCCAGCACGCCGACGGGAATCTTACTGTTGCTGCTCATTGCGGTTGCTCTTTCAGCAGACGCTCGACGAGCGTCCGGTATAGGGTGACGGAATCGAGAAGCTCGGCCTTCGGCACGCGCTCCCCGGAGGTGTGGGCCACGTGGATAGAGCCGGGACCGAGAAGAAACGGCCGGCCCCACTGGCCTCCAAAAGCGGGAATATCGGTAGTGTACGCGACAACGGTGGTGGCGAATCCTTCCAGCGCGCCCAGTTGCACGGCCGGAATACAGAGAATTTCCCGCGCTTCCACCAGCCCTTCGCAAGCCGTGCGTACCGCCGCCCGGATCGGTTCGGGATCCCCCACCAGCCGGAACATGAGGGAAGCCTCGGCGTGATCAGAGATCACGTTCGGCACGCGCCCGCCGGAAATCAGCCCGATGTTCAGCGTGGAAGGCCCCAGCACCGGGTCCACGGGAAGCGCGATCCCGCGCACCCGCGCCAGCGCATCCAAGAGCTTGTCAATGGCCGATTCGCCCAGTTCCGGATACGCCGAATGCGCCATTCGCCCGCTCGCGATCAACTCATAACGCAGCGCGCCCTTCGATCCCAGCGCCAGCCGGTTGGACGTCGGCTCGCCGTTGATCAGATATTTCGACCCGCGCGGGTTCTTCGCGGCGTGATACGCCCCGGCCGAGTTCCGCTCTTCGCCCACCACGAAAAGCAGCCCGAACCCGCGCACTCCCGCGTCAAGCAATTGCTCCGCCGCGCAGATCATCGCCGCGATAATGTCCTTCACGTCGCACGCCCCGCGCCCGTGAATGAATTCGTCATCTTCCGACGATGCGAAAAACGGAGGCACGGTATCGAGGTGCGTGGAGAGCGTCACCACGGGCGCCTCGCCGAACACCGCCAGCACGTTGAAACGCCGCGGCTCCACCTCCATCTTCTCGACATTGCCTCCATGCCGCGCGGCCAGCCCGGAGAGGTGATCGAACACGCACTGCCCCACCTTCTCCTCGTTGCCGGAGATGGATTCAATGTCGATCAGCGCGCGCGTGAGTTCGAAAACGTGCATGGATACAATCCGCCCTCGCGCCTGGCGACGGCAGACCGTTTTAGAGCCGAGGGGAACTTCCAAAGTATCGAACCCGCGCCTCCTGATTCAAGCGCCGCCGCTCAGTACCGGCAGGCGCCGGGGGCATCCTGCACGAAATAGCGCTTGTAATTCTTCGCCTTCGGGTCCCGGCACCCCGACAGGTTCAGCAGTTCGACCTTGCGGAATTCAATCGGATGGCTCTCGGATTGCAGCGAGATCGAACCGCCGGTCAGGATCTGGCCATCGCGTTTCACCGCCGGATCGTGGTTCGTCACCGCGCCGCCGCCGATCTGCGGCCGTTGATACTCCAGCACCGTCTCGCCGTTCACCACATGGCGAATCTTCTCGCCGCCGTGGACGTGCGCCTCCACCCGCACCCACTGCTCCCCATCGAACGTCGGCGATTTCGAGCTCACGCAATGCGTCGTGAACAGTGCGCCGTTCATCTCGACATGCGTGCCCGGCGTACATAAGTTCGCCGTCGGGCGCGGGCCCTTTCCCAATCCGCCCAGCAATTGCACTTCGATCGAAATCGGGAAGTCCTGGTCGCGCTGCATCGTCTCGGGCAGCTGACCGTGCACCATGATGCCGCTATTGCGCGTCGCCCAACCCGGTCCGCCTGTCGCCTGCTCGCCGGTGAAGCGGTACTCCACCGCGATGATGTAGTAGGAAAAAGGCTCCTCATAGAACAGGTGCCCGAAGCGGTTGTCAAACTTCTCGTACTTGTCGTAGGCCACCTTCAACATGCCGTCTTCCACCCGGAAGGTGTTCAACGCATTCACGCCCACGTCGTAGCCCGTGATCTTCGGAATCCAGCCCTCCAGATTCCTGCCGTTGAACAGTTGGGCCCACTCCTTGCGGTCCGGGTCGTTTTGCGCGGAGGCGGCTGTCGCGCAGAGAAGGATTACGGCCAGCAATCGGAGACTCATGCTTGCAAGGATACAGCGCCGGAAGCGCGCGGCGGAACCCGGCCAGGCCCCGCCGCGCCGCCGCTTACTCCATCACGAACGTGCCACTCGCGCGCACCACGCCGCATGAAATGCGATAGTGATGCGTTCCCGTGCTCAGCCCCGAGGCCGTGAAGGAATGAAGCCGCCCGTTCGGTGTGTCCAGCGCATCGCCCGCGTCATCGCTGGTCCCGGGCGCGCTCGCGCCCACGTACACCCGGCACGCCCCGCCCGATGGAGCGACGTAGTGAAGCATGGCCGTGCCACCCCCGGCCTGCACCCGCACCTGATGAATCGGCCGGTCCGATTCAAATGCCCAACGCGGATCGCTGTACGTTGAATACATCGACAGGTCGCCGTCGGCGGCCGTGTCCTTGCAGTTCGCCCGGAACACCTCGGCGGCGCGCGCGCCAATCAGGAAGTCCTCCGACCATTGCCCCGCCGCGCACGAAAGCGCGCTGTAACTGCTGTCACCCATGTTCGTCGTGTTCGACACCACGCGGCCCGACAGCCCCGAGTAGCGTGCCGTTATCTCCGCCCAATCCAAGAAGGGCCGCCGGCAATTCACCTGCGTGCCTGCCGTGTACGACGACCGGCCCGTGTTCAGAAATCCTCGGCCCGCGCGCAGTGTCGGCCCCGCGATCAAATTATTGCCGTCTTTGGCGACGATATGGATTCGCTCGCTGCCGATCAGAATCACGAACGGCAGCGGCTGCGTGCACATCGAAGCGTCCGTCAGCGGGATTATGACGTCGCTCTGCAAGTTGCCCACCGGCGCCGCAAGAGTCGCAAAAACATTCAGCAGCACCGGATTCCGGTACTGGCTGTGCGCGGCCGGATCCGCGCCCGGCGTCTCCGCCGCCAGCGTATAGGAGCGCGCCATCGACCGCGCGATCCCGCACCCGAGATCCCACGACCGGCACATGTCCATGAACACCAGCCGCACGAAAGTATTCATCCAGGGCGAGGAGTAACTGCGGACATCCGCGCCGAAGCCCTCCGAGCCCGAGGCCCCGATCAGCGGTGTGGACTGCACGAACGCCGCCACGCTCTGGGCATCCACATGACGGCCGTAACACCACTTGCTGGCGTCGGCCGTCGGATCGTAAGGCGACGTGGTGCAAGGCTGGTAGTAGTCGCCGTTGCGCACGTCGTAGTAGCCTTCCAGCACTGCCAGCGCCTCTGTGAGATTCTGCTTCAGATAGGCGCTCTGCGGATCGTCGTCGGGGACGATGAAGGCCGCCCGGTACACATTCCACAGATGCCAGGCCATCGCGCGGTGATTCGACTCGGCAGGATGCAAATGCCCCCATCCCGTGCGGCGCTGCCAGGATGTTGTCCCCCCTGTGTTGCCCGGGGAGCCCCACGGCCAGATGGCGTGCGCCAGGAAACTCTGCTCCTGCATGAAATACCAGTCGCCCGTGATCAGATACGCCAGTTGCGCATGCGAATGCCGGTGCGCATCGTCCAGGCTCCAACCTCGCCATAGTGACATCGACGTGCTCACCGGCCCAACCGCCGCTGGTAGTCCGGAGGTCCCGAAACCGCTTGTGTTCGCCAACGGCTGCGCGTGAATCGAAAGCGGCATGCCCGTGGCGGGAACCGCACCATGATAATTCGCCAAACCCGTGCCCGATTCCCGGTGGTGATGGTACTGCGAACCCAGAAATTCCGCGTTGCCAGTCACCACATCGAACACATCGGCGCGCATCGTGTAGAGCCAGTGCGCCTCCCACAGCGGATACATCCCCCGGTCCGGCCGCCCGCCCGTAGAGGGGTACCATGTCAGCCGGCTGCCGCATGTGCCCTCACGCGTGCAGGCGTAGGGGTAGTCGCTGTTCAAGTTGTCGTTGAAAAACGAGATCGTCGAACTGATATTGTGCGTGCCCTGCGAAGGAACATTCGCCGTAGGCACATCCACGGCCAGCTTCTTGAAGGGCGGAATCATTCTCGAATACCGCAGGTACTCGAGGTTGAAATCCGTCCGCGCCGCCCCCGGCAATAGAGTGCCATCCCAGAACGTCCGGCGCCACCAGGTTCCGCTCACGCCGCGGATTCCGGTCTTCGTCTCCACCGTACCCGCGCTCGTCTTCAGTGCGAGCGAATAGCGCTGGTCCTGCCGCGCCGTCGTCCAGTAATTCGCCAGCAGATACTCCGCCTTCACCGCTCCCGATCCATCCGCCGGGAACGTCAGCACAAAGATCGGATGCAGGCTTCGATGCGTTGTGTCGTCGGCCCATGTGCATGTGTCATAGGGCGCCGTGCAACCCGCGCCCGTCCATCCGAAATCATACGAACGGCCCGCGCTGGCGTCCTCCACAATGACGGAAGTCACCAGCGGACCGCGGAACCAATACGTGAAGTGGCCCGCGGCCAGCATCGTCCGCGCGTTCGCCGTGCGCGTGGTTGTGGTCCCCTTCGGGTCCGCCTCCACTTCCATCTCCGCGTTCCAGGCCCCGCTCCGGTAGTCCAGCATCTGCGGCCCCGTCAGCGCGGCCGCCTCGCAGACAGCCTGGCTGCCCAAATGGCAGGCGTCGGTCGTCCCGCGGAAATCGACGACGATACTGCCGTTCTCCGCCACCGCCGCCTGAAAATGAATCACGGCAAAGCGCACCGAACCATCGGGCCAGCGGTTCTTCACGTCGGCCTGCCACGCCGCCGCGGCCACCCCGTCGACATGGGGCCGCGGGAAGCCCGCCACTTCCCCTTTCGCGAAGTAGCGCGGGACTTTGTGGATCTGCGCCGCCGGCACGGCCGTGGTGGCATGAACCGTCACCGCGTTCGAAAGCGCCCACCCCGGCAGCGCCAGCGCCAGCAGCATCAGCCCGCGCATCAGTTTCTCCTCCCGGCATCCGCACCCACCACCGCCATCGCCGAGATGTAATCCAGGTCCAGCGTCCGCGCCGCCGCGGCGTTCGTGATCACGGATGCACCCAGCGTGTAGGACGTGTACCCGAACGGCGCCGACGTGGACATGTCGCAGCCGCCGCCCGCCGGGCAGGCCGTGATCGTGACGGAATCGTCCAACGTCACATACAGCTTCTGCGGCGTTCCGTCCGTGTGGAATTTCACGGTGTGCCACGCTGCGTCCGCATTGACCCCGGTCGATGCTTGCGCTACCTCCCCGCCCGCGCCGTTGATCAGCGAAAACGTCCCGTCAGCGCCCTTGCCGAACGCGAACCCATGGTCGATCAAACCGTTTGCCGTGTTGACCGCGCCCACCACCAGCCGGAAGTTCGAATCCGCCGGGCTGTTCAGCCGGAAGACAAATTTCACCTCATGCTGGCGCGCCGCGTCCGCCAGCCAGTCGCCCAGCGCCGGCGCCGTCGATGTGAGGTTCACGCGCTGCATGTTCCCGCTCGTCGCGCCCGTCGTCAGCCGGAGAATCCCGACGTTCGGCCATACACCTGCAATCCCGCCGGTGCTTCCCGAGCCACCCGTCAACCAGCCCAGCGTGCCGATCTGCCCGCTCGTCGTGGACGACATTACGAAATCCTCTACCACGCAGAAATACCGCGCGTCGCCCGGCGCGCACACCGATTCGCCCCCGCCTCCGCCGGCCGCGCCCGCCACTTGCGTCCACGTGTTCGCGGCCGTGCATAAATGCAGGTTCTGTCCCGCCGCCGCGTCGGACTTGAAGAACTGCTCCCCCACCGCGCAGCCCGCCGGCAACATCGTGCCCACTTTCGCCGGAATCGTGCTCACCGCGCCGCCCGCATCCCACTCGCCCAGAATCGACCGGCTGCCGTTGATCACCGTCTCTCCCCACAGCAGGGCAGCCAGCCCCAAAAAAAGAAGAATCATTGTTCGCTTCATCGCCGTTCTCCTAGAAACTCCTCACGATCGTCGCCCCGAACTGGTATCCGTCCGCCACCTCGATGCCCGCCGCCGTCGGGTTGCAAATCTGAATCGTCATCTCGCCGATCAGGTCCACGAACGCGCTCACCGTCAGGCTCGCCGGAATGTTCGCCGGCCGCCGCACGATCACACTGTCGTTACTCAACGCCCCGGCAAATGCGTAAGTCCGCACCGCGCAACTCTGCCCCCCGATCGTCCCCCAGCCGTTCAGCGTGGCGGACTCGCTCACGAACATCGGCACCAGCGCCGGATTCACGCGGAACGGATCCGCCTCCGTCCCCTGCCCGATCAGCCCCGCGCCCAGATGAATGTCGCCCAGCGCGCCCGCGCTCGCGATCGTGATCGTATCCTCGGTCTGTGTCACCGTCATGTTCGCGCCCGCCAAGAGCGTGCGCGCCGTTACGTTCGTCCCCACCTTCAGGACCTGCGCCCCCGCGCCGCTGTTCGCCGCCACGCTGGACTCGCCGGTCCCCGCTCCGCACGCATCGTCGGCGCTCTCCAGCCGTGCGCCGTCCGCCGACACCTGCACGCAGCGCCCCGCCGTCCAACTCGCCTGGTTCGTGCCGCCCTGGCCTAAACCCGCCACGCCCGCGATCTGCGCAAAGCTGTAATCGCCGCTCGCCGCCGTCACCATGCCCTGCCGCCCGAATACGCTCGCCACCGCGCCCGTAATCTCCATTCCGCCCGCGCCTTGCACCACGCAGCGCCCGCTTTGCGGCTCCGTGAACTCCACCACCGCCTGATCCTCCGTCGGCACCCGCGCCGCATGCACGCCCACCATCTGGTCGCTGTTGTCGTAGCAGGCCATCACCACGTGCTTCGTGCCCATCCCGTGGTTCATCACCACCGACGTCGCGCTCGTGAAGCTCTGCGTGAAAGTCGTTCCCGGTTGCGCCGCACACGGCACGCCCGCGCTCACCAGGTTCCCCTGGTTGTCGAACATCGCGCACGTATTCGACTCCATCCCGCCTCCGCCGAACGTCATCAGCACCGATCCGCTTCCGCTCTTTCCCGTCACGCCCTGCAAGTCGGTCAGCGAATGCGTGTGGACCTCCGCCGCCGCGCCCAATCGTGATCGCGCCGCCGCCGGTGTGCTCGCGCCCGTGCCGCCCTGGCCTACGCCGACCACCGTCTGCGCGCTTGCCGCCGTCCCAGCCCACCACAGCGCGGCCGCCAGGCAAACCGCTCGTCTGCTGTTCATCCCGTGTCTCTCCCATCTCCAGAATCGAAGCCAAGCGCACTCGCCAGCCTCAATCCCAGAACAGGGAGAAATCGTCCGCACGCCGAACCAGCCGTTCCCTTAAGTTCAACAAAAGAAAAGAGAAATAAATCCGCTATTCGTGAACACCCAGCCTCGTGGCCGCCCAGGCGGATTCCCCGCATCAACTGAAGATCAAGCGCGGTAATCAATCCTGACTGGCCGACACCTGCCTATCACGTTGAACTCTATACACCTTCCTCTAGTGGTGGCATATGAACTTGTACTTTCAATGACTTAATCGCATAGGACACTTGACAAAGGTGGCTTCGTTGCGCTATCCTGCCTCCCATGATCATCTCGATGAAGCGGCACGCCTCCCGCGAGGAAATCGATGGTGTGATCCAACGAATCACTGAATTCGGCTATAAGATCCATGCCATCGAAGGCGAGGAGCGCGTCGTCATCGGCGCAATCGGCGTTGGCGATACCAGTCACTGCCTCGAAGCCCTCTCCGCACTCGATTGCGTCGAAAAAGCGGTCCCCATTTCCGCTCCCTATAAGTTTGTCTCGCGCGAGTTCAAAACCAACGATTCCGTCGTCACGGTCGCTCCCGGCATCGAAATCGGTCACGACCAGTTCGTCGTCATGGCCGGCCCCTGCTCAGTGGAAAGCGAAACGCAGATCATGGAATCGGCCCATCTCGCCCGGCAAGGCGGCGCGCTGGTGCTGCGCGGCGGCGCGTTCAAGCCTCGCACGTCGCCTTACGACTTCCAGGGGCTGGCCGAGGAGGGCCTGAAACTGCTGGCCAAGGCGCGCGCGGAAACCGGGCTGGCGATCGTCACCGAAGTGATGTCGGACGCCGAAGTGCCGCTGGTGGCCGAATACGCCGACATCATGCAGGTGGGCGCGCGGAACATGCAGAATTTCGCGCTGCTGAAGGCGCTGGGCAAGTGCGGCCGGCCGGTGCTGCTCAAGCGCGGGCTTTCGTCCACGATTAAGGAACTGCTGATGTCGGCCGAGTACATCGTGGCGCACGGCAACAAGGACATCATGCTTTGCGAGCGCGGCATCCGTACCTTCGAAACCGCCACGCGCAACACCTGTGACATCGTCTCCATCGCGCTGTTGCGCGAGATGACGCATCTGCCCGTCGTGCTCGATCCCTCGCACGCCACCGGCAAGCGCAGCCTCGTACCGCCGCTGTCGCGCGCCGCCGTCGCCATCGGCGCCGACGCCCTGATCCTCGAAATCCACCCCAACCCGGCAAAGGCGATGTCGGACGGTGCGCAGTCTTTGGACCCGCGCCAGTGGCTCACGATGATGGAAGAGCTTCAGCCCTACATCGCGCTGTGGAAGCAGGCCCGCTTGGCGGCACAGCCGGTGGCGGTGTAGGCTCAGAATCGTGCAATCGCTTTCGCGGACCCGCCTGGCCTGGCTGGCTGGGTTCCTGGTGCTGGTGTCGGCCGCCGTCCTGTGGTGGCAGTTCGGCCGCGCGCCTTCGCCCTCGCAGATGCTGGCCTGGCTGCCCGCGGGCGATGGCCCCACGCTCTATCTCGACTTTGCGCTTCTGCGCCGCACCGGCCTGCTCGAGCGCCTCGCAGGCGATGCCCGCCTGGCCGATGAGGAATACCGTGCCTTCATCGGCGCCACCGGCTTCGACTATCGCCGCGACCTCGATGCCGCTCTGGTCCGCTGGCATGACGATGCCACCCTGTTCGTTCTGGCCGGACGCTTCGACCGGGCGCGCCTGGAGAAGTACGCCGTCGCCCAGGGCGGGCGCTGCGCCAACGGCCTCTGCTCGCTACCCGCTGCCACGCCCGGCCGCCGCATCTCGTTCATGCAGTTGAACCGGGGGACCCTCGCCCTCGCCACGTCCACCGATCCCATGGCGGCGGCCCTCATCTCACGGAGCAACCGGACGCCCAACCCTGGTGCGCCCATGTCTCCGCTGTGGCTCATGCTGCCGAAGCCGTATCTCAAGTCCATGGAGGGCCTGCCTTCGGGCATCAGCGCCTTCCTGGAAGCTCTCGGCGGCGCTGAGCGCGCGGCATTCCTGCTGCGGCCCACGAACAACGGCGTGGACGTGGTGCTGGAGGCGCCCTGCACCTCGGCGGCCGTGGCTTCGCGCGTGGCGGGCCGCCTCACTCAGGCCACTTCACTGCTGAAGTCGTTGCTCGCCCGCGAGGGCAAACAGCCCGAGAGGGACGATCTGTCGGGAGTTCTCACGGCAGGAACTTTCCGTGGCGATCAGGATACGGTCCGCGGGTTTTGGCCTGTTCCAAAGGAGTTTCTCGACAAGCTCACCCTGCCTGGCGGCAAGTGAACGCCCCCGGCCTCAGTCCCCTTCGTGTTCGCGGTCCAATTGCGTTTCGGAGGACTTGCGCGACAGGTCCTCAGTGAGAATGATCGCCTCGGCGAGATCGCGCATCGGACGCCGCAGCCGGCGGCTCTCGTTCCGCAGCCGCAGATAGGCTTCTTCCTCGGTCAACTGAAACTTGAACTGCAGGATCCCCTTCGCGCGCTCCACCAGCTTGCGCGTCTCCAGTTGCCGCTTCATCTCCAGCGTCTCTTCCTGCAGTTTCGCGTTCACTTCTTCCAGTTTCGCCCGCGACAGCGCGCCGCCCATCTGCTCGCCGATGAAACTGAGCAGGCTGATCTCTTCGGCATCGTACTCGTGCGGTTCCCTGTGATGCACGTTGATCACGCCGATCACCTCGCCCCCGCTCACCAGCGGCACCGAGCAGAACGCTTCATAGGTGTCTTCAACCAACCCCGGAAGCCGGATGAACCGCTTGTCGGAAGCTGCATTTTGCGGCAGCGCCACCACGCTCTTATGTTGCGCCACCCAGCCCGTGATGCCTTCGCCCACCCGAACGCTGAGGCGCCCGAGCTCGGCCGCGTGCGGCACTTGGGAAGCCCGCAGCACGATTTCGTCCGACTCGGACTCAAGCAAATACACCAGGCAGGCGTCACAATCCGTCACCTGGACCATCAGCCCAACCACTTCTCCCAGCATCTCGTCCACGCTCCGGTCCGAGCTGACGATCCCGCTGATTTTGTGTAAAAGAGAAACTTGGCTCGATTTCGACTCCATCTTGCTCACTGTGGCCATTCCAACTGTAGGATAGAGGCAGGGGGGCGCTGATTCAATCGAAAGTTTCTATTAGCATCATCGAAGATCGCGGACTGGATTAAAGATCGATGAACGCAAGGGCTTTAGGGTGGTTCTTACTCGCTGTGGCGCCGGTGTTCGCCTCCGGCTGGGGCGCCCTCGAAGGCAGCCGTTTCACGATCTGGACCAGCGATTCCGAGCCCGAAGCCCGCCGCGCTCTTGCGGGCCTCGAGGAGATGGCCGACGGCATGGCGGCCCTCTGGGGACCGCTGCCCGCTCATGCTCCCCCCTTGCGCGTCTATCTGTTCGGCGATCTCGCCGGTCTGCGCTCCATGGGCGCTCAAGGCTATAGCAAGGGCTTCTTTCAGTCCGGGCCCGACTATGACGCGATCGCCGCCGCCGCGGGTGAAGCCGATTCCATCCGCGCCCTGCGCCACGAGTATGTTCACCGCGTTCTGCACCGCACCGCCCGGCGTCTGCCGCAATGGCTGGAGGAAGGGCTGGCCGAGTTGTACTCCACCCTCAGCCGCGATCGCGCCCACTGGTTTGCCGGGCAGCCCATCCCTTCGCACATCGAGTTCCTCAGGCGCGCACGCTGGGTTGATTTCGCAGCCCTTGAACGCATGCACCTCGACGAAGGCCTCTGGTTCCGCGCCGACGGCGTGATGCTCTACTACGGCCAAAGCTGGGCGCTCGCGCACTATCTCGCCATCGCGTCACCCCGCGCGGCCCATTTTCAGGCCTTCTTGGACAGGCTGATGCGGGGCGAGGAAGCGGCCGCCGCCCTCGAGGCCGAATACCGGATGCGGCCTCAGGATCTTCTGCGCGAAGCCCGCGCCCGCGTCCAGCAGGGCCGGTTTGCCGTCCAGCGCATCGAAGCGCCCGCCCCCGCCCCGCGGACCGAAGCCCGCTGGCGGCCGTTGGACGAAGCCGAAGCGGCGATCCCGCTGGCGGAACTCGCCGCCGCTACCGGTTACCGTCCGGAAGATCAGCTATTCCTCGATGCTCTGCGCAAGGCGGCGAAAGGCTCTCCGCGCGCCCGTGTCCGGCTCGGCGTTCTGGCGCTGCGCCGGGGCGACAAGTCCGCTGCCGAGGCCGAATTCCGCGCCGCGGTGAACGCGAACGTCGAAGAACCCGCGGCTTGGTTCGAACTCGCCATGCTCATCCGCGACCGCCAGGGACCGGCGTCCGAAGTCCGCCGCCTGCTCGAGCGCACCGTCGAGTTGAACCCCGCCCACGGCGAAGCCCTCTACCTGCTCGCCATGGACGAACACCGCGCGGGGCGCACCGGCGTGGCCGTCGCGCTGCTCGAGCGCGCCGCGCGGGCCTTGCCCCGGCAGTTCGCCTTCCGCGAAGCGCTGGCGCGAGTCTATGCGGGCCTCGGCCGCGCCCACGAAGCGCGCGAACAGGCCGTGGCCGCGCAGGCCGCCGCCCGCACCGCCGATGAAAGAGCGATGGCGAAAGGGTTACTCCGCGAACTCGATCAGGCCGCCGCGCCGCGAATTTCCAGTCAGCGGAAGCCTGAGGTCACCACCCCCCGCGGCTGGCTCGAACCCGCGCGCGATGGCGAAGCCCAGGGTGTGCTGACGCACGTCCATTGTGGCGACCCGGTGGTTTTCGAAGTGCTCACCGCCGAAGGATCTCGCCGTTTCCGCGCCCAGCCAGCCCGCCTCATGGTCAGCGGCCGGCCGCAGGATGCGCCATTTTCGTGCGGCGAACAGACCGCCCGCCCGCGCGTCGCCGCGCGGTTCCGCTCGCCCGACCGGCTCGTGCAACTCGTCTTTCTGGACCCTTCCGGAAATTGAAACAAGTTCCTTCCCGTTCCCATCTAAGAAGCTGTAAGAGGGATGCAGATTTCGAATACAAACAGGAGGGCTCGAACCATGATCCGCACCGCCCTGACCCTATTGCTGGGCGCGGCCTTTATCGTCCCCGCGCAGAGCTCGAAACCGCCCGCCGGTTCCGTGGAGGCCATTGCGCAGGACGTCCGGAGGGAAATCCTCACCTTGCCCAATTTCGGTCTTTTTGACGATATTCGCTTCAGCATTGAAGGGAATACCGTCCTTCTGACCGGCTATGCCTCGCGGCCCACATTGAAATCGAGCGCCGAAAACGTGGTGAAGAATATTACGGGCGTGGAACGGGTCCGGAACAATATCGAAGTATTGCCCCTGTCGCGTTTCGACGACGAGGTGCGCGCCCGCACCTACGTCGCCATCTACGGCGATCCCGCGCTGGCCCGCTATAATCCCAATCGCGGTGTGCCGATTCCCTTTTCGCCCGCGCGCATCGCCGCGGGTATCACCAATGATCCGCCGCTGGGCAATCACCCGATCCGGATCATCGTAAACAACGGCGCCGTGACGCTCGTGGGCGTCGTGGACAACCCCGCGGACCGGCAGATTGCGGAGATGCGCGCGAACAACGTGTTTGGCGCGCTGTCGGTGACGAACGAGATCGAGGTGGTGCGCGGGAAGTAAGATAGCGGGATGGCCCGCTTGACAATTCTGTTGCTGATTCTGGGCGGCCTCGCGGCCGCCCAGCCTTTTGATGTGATCCTGCGCGGCGGCCGCCTCATCGATCCGGCCAACGCCATCGACGCCCCGCGCGACATCGCCATCCGGGATGGCCGCGTGGCCGCTGTCGCGGAAAAGATCGAGGGCGAAGCCCGGCAAGTCATCGACGTCAAAGGCCTGACCCTCACGCCCGGCCTCGTGGACATCCACGTCCACCTCTTTCACACCACCAACATCAAGGACGTCTGGGCGGGCGACAACAGCGTCCGTCCCGATGATTTCAGCTTTCGCACCGGTGTGACCACGATGGCCGATGCGGGCTCAGCGGGGTGGCGCAACTTCGAAACCTTCCGCCACACCGTGATCGACCGCGCCCGCACGCGCGTCTTTGCCTTCATCAACATCGCGGGCTTCGGCATGTTGTCCAACATGGTCGAGCAGCACGAGGAGGACATGCAGCCGGAGGAAGTGGCCCGGCTGGCGAAAAAACACGCCGATGTGGTCGTGGGCGTCAAGACCGCGCATTGGGAAGACGGGTCCTGGACCGCCGTCGAACGCGCCCTCGAAGCGGGCCGCCTCGCAGGCAAGCCCCTGATGGTGGACTTCGGCTGGTTCCGCGCCGAGCGGCCGTTCTGGAAATTAGTGGACGAGATGCTGCGGCCCGGCGACATCGCCACGCACGCCTTCCGCGCGCCGGTCCCCTGGCTCGACACCGATGGCAAGCTCTACGACTACCTGGGCCGCGCGCGCGAACGCGGCGTGAAGTTCGACGTCGGCCACGGCGGCGGCAGCTTCGCGTTCCGCAACGCCGTCCCCGCCGTGGCCCAGGGCTTCTGGCCGGATTCGATCTCCACCGACCTGCACACGTTGAGCATGAACATCGGCATGATCGATATGCCCACCACCATGTCGAAATTCCTTGCCATGGGCATGCCCCTGCGCGAAGTGGTGCGGCGGTCCACGGTGCTCCCCGCCCGCATGATCGGCCAGCCGGACCTCGGCCATCTGAGCGTGGGCGCCGTGGCCGATATCGCCGCCTGGCGGCTTCTGGAAGGCGATTTCGGTTTCAACGACTCCGACCGGGGCCAGTTGCGCGGCCGGCGGCGCCTGCTTTGCGAGTTGACGCTGCTCGGCGGCGAGGTCGTCTGGGACTGGAACGCGCGGACAGGAAAGGACTTCCGCGAGATGCCGCGCGACTATGGGGTGCGTCCGGGGGAGGCGATCGTCCCCCCGCCGAAATAGGTGGGTTCCTCCAGATGGGTGAAAAGTTATCCTGATACCCCTTCAGGTTTTTCCCGAATCTGCCGATAAGGCGGACAGGTGAGAACCTTATGTTTCAAGTTGTCACCGTGAGCGCGTCGCCGGAACGCGGCCACGTTATTCGTCACCTGGT
This sequence comes from Bryobacteraceae bacterium, assembly GCA_023384675.1. GTDB lineage: Bacteria > Acidobacteriota > Terriglobia > Bryobacterales > Bryobacteraceae > PNKE01. The sequence continues at coordinate 167,613 of JAHDVK010000002.1, forward strand.
GCATGGCACAGGGCAACTCCTCCCCCTTCGCGAACTTGAACTGCCCATGGACGAAGGCACGGCGCAGCGTGTCATGGCGATGCATCATCCCGACGCCATCATCGTGGACCTGACCGGCGGCGAGGATTCCGTTCTGGCCGCCTACCTGCTGCGGCGGAACGCGCCGGACGTCCCGGTAATCGGGCTGGGCGGCAGCGAAGAGGTCCACGCGTCTCTGGCGGGAATCGGGATTGGCGCCTTCACCCCGGAACGGCCCTCCGCCCGCGAATTGCTCAGCGCGGTTGGCATGGCCCTGCACAAATCATGCGGTGAAGTGGAAGACAAACTGCTGAGCTTCCTGCCCGCCAAAGCGGGCGGCGGCTGTTCCACGGTGGTGCTCAACGCGGCGGCGGGCCTGGCGCAACTCGGCAAGAAAGTCGCCGTTGTCGAGGCTGATCTGCGCTCGGGCGTCCTGCAGTTTTTGCTGGACGTGCCGGTGGAGCACTCGATCCAAGCCCTGCTCGCCGACTCCGCCGAGATCGATTCGTTCCGGCTGCGGAACTGTGCCGTGGAGGCCCACAAAGTGGACTGGCTCCTCACCAGCCGCGCCCTGGACATGCCGGCGCCGAGCTGGTACGACTACTTCCGTCTCTTCGAGGCTCTGCGCCCCAAGTACGACTATATCCTCGTGGACCTGCCGGAACTCATCAATGCCGCCACCGTCGAGTTCGTGCGGCGATCCAAACACGTCTTCGCCGTCACCACCCCTGAACTGCTGGCGCTCCGCCTGTGTTCCCAGCGGCTGGCCGAACTCGCCTACTGGAGCGTGCCGGACGAGCGCATCCGCCTGGTGATCAATCGCTATCACGCCGAGGACCTGCCTGCGGCCGAAATCGAAGCCATGGCCCGCCGCCCGGTCGCCCAGGTGCTGCCGAACAACTACCGCGCCGCGCGCACGGCGGCCACCGAGGGCAACCCCGTCGCCCTGGATTGCCCGCTCGGACAGGCCTTCCGGCAGTTCTGCTGCGGTATCGCAGGCGTCGAGTTCCAACAGGCGTCCACCGGACTGGCCGGGCGCCTGAAGTCCGTCTTCGCCCGCTCTTAGCTCCGCACCCCCACCTTCTTCAAAAACGTGATCATCGGGCACCAGTTCGTGAAGGCGCTCTGAAACAGGTTCAGGCCCACGAAGCCGGTGAAATACAGCCACCGGATATCCACCGTGACGGCGAGCAGCGCGCTCAGCATCACGAAAAACCCGGCGATCATCCGCAAATAACGGTCCACGGTCATGCAATTTGTCTCCTCTTATTGGCCATGTAGTAAACGATCGGGACGGTCACGCGCGACAGCGCGAGCGATGCGATCTCGCCTGCCATCAGCGCGATAGCCAGCCCCTGGAAGATGGGGTCGAACAGGATCACGCCCGCCGCCACCACCACCGCCGCCGCGGTCAGCATCATCGGGCGAAAACGTACCGCGCCCGCGTCGATCACCGCCTGGTCGAGCGGCATGCCTTCCTTCAGGCGCAGCTCGATAAAGTCCACCAGAATGATGCTGTTGCGGACCACGATACCCGCCCCGGCGATGAAGCCGATCATCGACGTGGCGGTGAAAAACGCGCCCAGCATCCCGTGGGCCGGCAGGATGCCGACCAGCGAGAACGGAATCGCCGCCATGATGATGAGCGGTGTCATGAAGCTCTCGAACCAGCCCACCACCAGGACATAAATCAGCACCAGCACCGCCGCGAAAGCGATGCCAAGATCGCGGAAGACCTCATAGGTGATGTGCCATTCGCCATCCCACTTCATCGAGTAGCGGTTGTCGTCGCCGGGCTGGTGCGCGGTGAACTGCTCGATCTCATAGCCGCCCTCCACCGGGATCTTCGCGATCCCGGGGCCGAGCTGAAGAATCGCGTACACAGGGCTTTCCATCACCCCCGCGATGTCGGCGGTCACGTAGGTTACCGGCATCAGGTTCTTGTGATAGATCGAGCGGTCCACCACGCCCTTCTCGACCTGGACCAGTTCGGCGAGCGGCACCAGCGCGCCCGTGCGCCCGGCCACGCGGAGCGACTTCAGCCGCTCGACATCGCTGCGCGTGGCGCGGTCAAGCCGCACCGTCACCGGGATGTCTTCCTTCGCCGCGTCCACGTGCAGCAGCCCCGCGCTCATGCCGCCTGCGGCCGCCGACAGGGTCTGCGCGATGTCAGCCGTCGTGATGCCATGCAGCGCGGCCTTTTCGCGGTCCACGCGCCACATCAGCTTGTCCTGGTTGTCCTCGACGTACCAGTCGGCGTCCACGACGCCTTCGGTGCGGTCGAAGAGATTGAGAATCTCGCCTGCGATCCGGTTGCGGCCCTCGGCCGTAGGTCCATACACCTCGGCCACCAGCGTCTGCAGCACCGGCGGACCCGGCGGCACCTCGGCCACCTTGATCCGCGCGCCGTGCTCGCGCGCGATCGGCACCAGCCGCTCGCGCACCTGCTTCGCGATCTCGTGGCTCGGCAGCGAGCGGTCGTGTTTCGGCAGCAAGTTCACCTGAATGTCGGCCATATTCGCGCCGCGCCGCAGGAAGTAATGGCGCACCAGGCCGTTGAAGTTGTAGGGCGAAGCCGTGCCCACGTAGGTCTGCGCGTTCACCACCTCGGGCTGCTGGAACGTCGCCTCGGCAAGTTCGCGCGTCACACGCGCCGTCTGCTCCAGCGTCGTGCCCTCGGGCAGGTCGATGATCACCTGAAACTCGCTCTTGTTGTCGAAGGGCAGCATCTTCACCTTCACCCACTGGATGTAAACCAGCCCCATCGAGCCCACCAGCAGCACCGCCACCACTCCCAGGAAGCCCCAGCGGTACACGGGCACATGGATCAGCTTGTCCATCCAGCGGCGGTAAAGCACGGTGAGCTTGTCTTCCTTCTCGTGGTCATCGCCATGACCCGCGCCGGGGTTCTTCAGCAGCCGGATGGCCGCCCACGGCGTCACCAGGAAGGCCACGATCAGCGAAAAGATCATCGCCGCGGTGGCGCCGATCGGAATCGGCCGCATGTAGGGCCCCATCAGCCCGCCGACGAAGGCCATCGGCAGAATCGCCGCGATCACTGCCAGCGTCGCCAGAATCGTGGGATTCCCCACTTCATCCACCGCCTCCACGGCCACTTCCGACATCGGCCGGTTGCGGTTCTTCGCCATGCGCGCATGGCGCACCACGTTCTCCACCACGACAATCGCGTCGTCGACCAGAATACCGATCGAGAAGATCAGCGCAAATAGCGTAATTCGATTCAGCGTGTAGCCATAGAGGTAAAACACCGTCAGCGTCAGCGCCAGCGTCACCGGAATCGCGATAAACACGATCAACGACTCGCGCCGCCCCAGCACGAACGCAATCAGCAGGCTCACCGAGAACACCGCGATCGCCATGTGGAACAGCAACTCGTTCGACTTCTCCGCCGCCGTTTCGCCGTAATGGCGCGTAATCGTGAACTCGACATCCGCGGGAATCACCCGGCCGCGAATGGCCTCGACCCGCGTCAGCACGTCCTCCGCCACCGTGATGGCGTTCGTACCCTTGCGCTTCGCGATCGCGATGGTCACCGCCGGCTCGAATCCTTCGCCCGCGCCGAACCGGACATACTGCGCCGGCTCCTCGCCGCCATCGGTGATTTCGGCGATGTCCCGCAAATAAACCGGGCGCCCCTGATGCGCCGCCACCACCAGCGCGCGCGCGTCGGCCGCATCGCGCAGGAACCCGCCCGCTTCGAGCACCACCTCGGCGTTGCCCGTATTGATGCGGCCCGCGGGCAGCACCTGATTGCCGACCTGCAACGCCTGCACCACCTGCATGGGCGAGAGGTTGTAGCTGGCCAGCCGGCCCGCGTCCAAAGTCACGCGCAACTCGCGCCGTTGCCCGCCCAGCAGCGTCACCTCGCTCACGTCGCCCACCTGCTTGATGGCGTCGTGCAACTGCGCGGCCACCTGCCGCAGTTGAAAGTCGCTGTAGCTCTTCGAATGCAGCGTCAGCGCCAGGATCGGCACGTCGTCAATCGACCGCGGCTTAATCAACGGCGGCGTGGCGCCGGGCGGGATCAGGTCGAAATTCGCGTACATCTTCTGGTTCAGCTTGACGATGGACTTCTCCTCGTCCTCGCCCACCTTGAAGCGGACAATGGCCATCGCCATGCCCGGCGACGACGTCGAATAGATGTACTCGACGCCGGGAATCTCCCACAGCAGCTTTTCCATCGGCTTCGTCACGCGCTCTTCCACCTCGCGCGCCGTGCCGCCGGGGAAGCCCACGAAGATGTCGATCATCGGCACGATGATCTGCGGCTCCTCCTCGCGCGGCAGCATCACCACCGAGAACGTGCCCACCAGCAGGCTGGCGACGATGAACAGCGGCGTCAGCTTCGAATTGATCCAGGCCCCGGCCATGCGGCCGGCCAGGCCCATCTTGGGTGCTTCGTTCACGGCCGCACCTCGATGCGGGCGCCGTCGCGCAGGCGCCCATCCACTCCGGCCAGCACGGTCTCGCCCGCGGCCAGCCCCGACAGCACCTCGAGCCGGTCGCCGTGCCGCGCGCCCGTGGTCACCAGCCGCGCGCGGGCCATGCCATTGTCGAGGACATACGCCCGCTCAAGCTGGCCCTCGCGCTCCAGCGCCGCCGCCGGAATCGTCAGCGCCTCCCGTTCCCCCAGCGTGAACCGCGCGCGGCCGAACAGACCGCTGCGGATCTGCGGCGATGCGGGCAGGTCGAGCTTGGCCGTGAACGTCCGCGACATCGCATCCATCGCCGGAACAATTTCACTCACGCGTGTTTCAATCGCCCGGTCGAGCGCATCGAGTTGAACCGTCGCTTTCGCCCCCGCGCGGACCCGCGAGAGCATCCCCTCCTCAACGGCGGCCTCGAGCCGGTAGCCCGCCGCCTGCTCGATCACGACAATCGGCATGCCCGGCGACGCCAGCATCCCCGGCTCGGCCTTGCGCTCAATCACGATGCCGGCGAACGGCGCGGTGACCTCGGCGTATCCCTTTTGCAGCGACACCCGCTCGAGTCCGGAATCCGCCTGACGGATCTTCTCTTCCAACTGCTTCTTTTTGGCGAGCGCCATCTGATGGTTCGCGCGCGCCATCGACAATCGGGCGTTGGCTTCATCCATTTCCTGCTCGGTGATCGACTTTTGATCGTGCAGGCTCTTCATCCGCTTCCAGGTGGCCTCGGCCAGCGCGAACTGCGCCTGCGCGGCGGCGATGGCGTTCTCCACTTCCGGCAGGCCGGAGCGGGCCTCCGCGCGCATGGCTTCGGCGGCCGAGAGGCCGGTTTCGATCTCGCGCGCATCGAGCACGGCCACCACCTGACCCGCGCTCACCCGGTCGCCCGCCTGCACGCGCACTTCGCGGACGTGTCCCATGATGCGGGCGGACAAGGCCGACGTGGTGCGGGCGCGCACCGTGCCGGTAGCTTCATAGATTTCAGGAAACGCTTCCGGGGTCAGCTTGAAGGCGCGCGCCGGAAGCGGCGCGCCGGGCGCGGCCGCGGCTTTCTTCTCGGGCGCCTTGCCGCCGCACGCGGAGAGCAGCAGAGCGGCGGCCATCGCCGCCCACAGGGTTTTATTGAAGAACATTGCTCGCTCCATTCAAAGTTCCGGCGGCGCGCTCCAGCGCGACCGCCGACATCCGCTGGTCGTACACCGCGGCGAGTTTTCGGGTTTTCGTCTCGAGCAGCGCGGTCTCGGCGCGCAGCAAATCGGTCATCGTGGCGAGGCCCGCCGAGTAGCGGTTGCGCAGGATGCGCAGGCTCTCCTCGGCTTGCGTCACCGCGGCTTCGCTCACCGCGATGCGTTCCGTCGCCGATTGCACGTCGGCGCGCGCTTTGCGCACTTCCAGCGCCACGGCGTTTTCCATCTGCTGCTGCTGGGCGCGCGCGCTCGCTCCCATGTGGCGCGCCTCGGCGGCCTGCGCCCGGGCGCGATTGCCGTCGAACAGGTTCCATTCGAGCGACGTCATAAACATCCAGTTCGCGCCGCCGCGCGTGACGAACGTCTGCCGGTTCGCCTCCACGATGCCTCGGGTGACGATCCGCGGCAGCAGTTGCGCCCGCGCCAGCGATTCCTGCGCGCTGGCGAGATCGCCTTGCAGGCGCGCGCCCAGCACCTCGGGCCGCTCTTCGCGGGCGCGCTTTTCGTGCGCGGCTTCAAGTGCGGGCAGCGCGGGCGCCAGCGGCGTCACCAGGGCGTGCTGCGTGTCCAGCGGCAGTCCCAACGCCTCGTTCAGCGCCGCGCGCGCCACGTCCAGATCGTATCGGCGCCGGATGCGCTGCTCTTCGACCGAAGCCATGTGAACCTTCACCGAGAGCACGTCCGCTTCGGTGGCCATCCCTGCGTCGCGCACCGATTCGGCCCGCTTCAGGTCGGCCTCGGCGCTCTTCTTCGCCTCTTCGGCCACCTTCAGCGCCTCCGCGGCCAGCGTGACGCCATGATACGCGCGGGCCACCCCGGCGAGCACCTGAAGCTCCAGCCCGCGACGGTCCTGCTCGCTCAACTGCTTGCCCAATTCGGCCGCGCGCATGCCCCGCCGCGTCGCGCCGAAGTCGTACAAGGTCTGCTCGGCCGACAATTGCGACTGGAAGTTATTGAGCGCATCGGGCCGGTTGAGCGCGTCAATCGCAAAATTGGACTCGCCAAATTGCCGCTGTGTCAGCAGGGCGCCGAAAACATACACCGGGTTATTGCCGCGCTGAAAGCTCTCGCGATACTGGACGCGGGGCAGAAAGCCGCTGCGGGCCTGCTCGCGCCGTGCTTCAGCGGCTTCGATGCGCGCCGCCGCCGCGGTGAGGGACGGATGAGCGGTGAGGGCGCGCTGCACGGCCCCGGGCAGGTCCAGCGGCTCCTGCGCCAGCACTGGCACGGCCAGCGCCGCCACCGCGAGTAGTTGTGTTGGTTTCATTTCGTTCCACCGTCGAGGATGCAGGTTTTGGGCGAAGGTGACATGTCACCTCCCCGGGGCCGGACGCATCCTGGGGACCGGGAGGCAAACATGGCGATCCTCGAGGCGGCACGTCCAGCAAAAAATAGCTTCACCGCCCGTTATCCTATTCCGCGCGCGCCGCGAACGCCAGCCCCAGCGGTTACGATGAAAACGTGGACCACCATCCCGACTCGGCCCCGGGCCGCCCCGAAGCCCCTGAAGTGGCCTGGGCGCGCCGCCTGCTCGCCGGCGACCCCAGCGCTTTCACTCCCTTTGTCGAGAGCTTCCAGGCCAGGATCTTCCAATACACCTGGCTCATGTGCGGCCAGCGCGAGGACGCCGAGGAAGTGGCGCAGGAGACCCTGATGCGCGTCTTCGAAAGCTTCGACCAACTTCGCGATCCCGCGCAGGTGAAGGCCTGGGTCTTCCGCATCGCCAAGAATTATTGCCTCATGAAGCGGCGCAAGAGCGTCTTCGCCCCCGCGCGCGAACTCTCTCTCGATGAACTCCACCCGGACCACGACGGCGACGGCTTCACCCTCCAGGTGGCCGACGAGGGCGAACGGCCCGACGCCGCCGTTCTGCGCGGCGAACTGGGCGAACGCCTTGAAACCGCCCTGCGCGCGCTGCCCGATACCTACCGCTCCGTGGTGCTGCTGCGCGATGTCGAGGAGCTCAGTACCGCGGAAACCGCCTCGATTCTCGACATCAGCGAAGACAACGTAAAACAGCGCCTGCACCGCGGCCGCCTCGCCCTCCGCAGGGAACTGGCCGGATACCTGGAGGCTGTGCCATGAAGCCGCACGACCCCGAATGCATGGACATCTTCGCGCGGCTGTCCGAATACCTCGACGGCGAACTCTCGCCCGAGGAGTGCGCGCACTTCGAAAAGCACATCGAAGGATGCGCGCCCTGCGTCGAGTTCGTCAACAGCCTCAAGAAGAGCATCCAGGCCGCGCACGGCTTCCATTCCCCCGCCGCGCCGGAGCATGTCGCCCCCGAGGCGGAGTCGCGGCTGAAGGAAGCGTGGGCGGCGGCCTTGGCCCGGCGGCGCGAATCCTGATATAACTGCGTGCGATGCTCGCATTCCTGCTGCTGGCGGCGCTTTCGCCTCCCGGCCTCGAAGACACCATCCGCCAGAGCCTGGAACGGCATCATGCGCCTGGCGCAGTCGTGGCCTTGGTGCGGGGCACGAAGGTGGAATACCTCCAGGGCCACGGCTTCGCGGACTGGCCCGCGCAGCGCCCGGTGGATGCCGAACGCAGCGCCTTCCGTACCGGTTCGGTCTCCAAACTGATCACGGCCCTTGTGGTTCTGGATCAGGTCCGGCAAGGGCGGCTGCGCCTCGACGAGGATATCAGCGGCCGGCTCACAGGCCTGCCCTCGCCCTTGACGCTCCGGCACCTGCTCACCCACACGCCCGGCTTCGACGACCGCTACATCGGCAAGTCCGCGCGCACCTTCGGCGAGGCGCTGCCGCTACCGGTCTTTCTGGCCAGGTTCCGCCCGGCGCGGATCGCGCCGCCCGGCGAGGTCTCGATCTATTCCAACTATGGCTTCGCCCTCGCCGGATTCCTGGCCGAACAAAGCGCAAGCCGCCCGTTTGCGGCGCTGGCGGCCGAACGCGTGTTCGGCCCCCTCGAGATGCGCCACTCCTCGTTCCTGCTTCCCACGGAACTTCGTCAGACCGCCGCCCTCCCCCACGTGTGGAGGGGCGCGGGCTATGAAACCATCGACTGGGACTACCTCAACGACGCCCCCGCCGGCATGCACATGAGTTCCGGCGCGGACATGGCCCGTCTGCTGGTCCATCTGCTCAAACTCCCGGATCGTGATGCCCTCCAGCCGCAATTCACCCACCATCCCCGGCTGGAAGGGGCCGTGGGCTGGGGCTTCTTTCTCGGCCGTTCGCGCGGCCGCGAATGGGCCGGCCATGACGGCGGTTACGCCGGCGCCGCCGCCCGTCTGCGCCTGTTCCCGGACCAGGGAGTCGGCTATTTCGTCGCGGTAAATGCCTCGGCGATGGGCGCCGTCCAGGAAATCGCAGAGGCCGTGGAGCAACACTTCCTGCCGCCTCCGCCGGAACCTTCCTGGCAGCCGCCGGCCGCCGGTCCGGGCGAGCCGGGGCGCTTCACCGGCTGGTACCGCCTCGCCCGCTATCCCCGCGCCACGCTCGACAAGGTGGGCCTGCTGTTTGGCGCGCTCGGCGCCGACCTGCGCATCGGCCGCGGCCCGGATGACACGCTTTTGATGCCCAAACTCGATGGCTCCCCCCGGCGGATGACGCAAGCCGGGCCGCTGCTGTGGGATTCGCTCGACGACGACTACCGTTGCGCCTTCCGCGCCGATTCCAGCGGCAGCATCTCTCATCTGTTCACCGATGGGACCACGGCTTTCGAGCGCGTCGCCTGGTGGCGCACCGTCGTGGCCCAGCGCGCCGTGTTTTTCCTTTGTCTTACGGCGTTTTTCGCGCTGGTGCTGGGCTCGGTGCGGCGGCAATGGCTGCCGGAACTCCTGCGCGCGCCCGCGGCGCTCACCGCTCACGCGTTTTTGCTGCATTTTGCCGGTTTAGGACTCGTTTTGCAGGTGATTACCCCCGATTTTGAGCGCGAAATGGGCTTCGCCTACGGCCTCTCGCCGGTGATGGGCCTGGTGCAGGCGCTGCCGCTCATCGGGCTGATCGCCGCGGGCTGGTACCTGGTGCGGCTGGCCGGGACACGCGCATGGAAAACGCCCGCGGCGTTGACCGTCGCGGGCGTCTTTCTTCTCTATGCCGGCTGGCTCGCGGAATGGAACCTGCTCGGCTGGCGGTATTGAACCGGCGCTACATGTTGAAGCGCAGGCCCGTCATGATCATGTGCGTGCGGAACCCTTCGAACAGGTAGAAGGGCTGCGCCAGGCCGAACCAGCGCCATTCCGAGTAGAAATGCACTTTCTCGGTCAACGGCAGCAAAAAGCGCCCCGTGGGCTGGTAATAGCGCGATGGCCGGGAACCGGCCGTGGTGACGAACGACCCGCCCAGCGTCAGTTTGGGACGGACCACGCCCGAGCCGCGCAGGTTGAAGTCCGCCAGCAGCGAACCCGTGTGCGCGTTATCCACGTACAGCGACTGCGCCGGCTGCAGGATGTGCGGCTGCAGGTAGTCGATGTCGCTGCGGATCGCCGACCGCGTGTAGTCGGCCAGGATCGACACCCGGTTTCCGCCGCGCGGCAGCCATTGCAGGTTCAACGAAGTGTTCTGCGCGAGGAACTTGAAGTCCACGCCCTCGGCCGGGTTCCGGTTGTCGAGCCGCACATGCACGCCGTTGAAGTTCAGGCTTTCCGTGAGCCGGTAGCGGACCTGCGCGCGGATCTTGTGGTAATCCTGCAGGCCCGTGCGGTAGTAGGTGCGGACACCGTTGGAGGCCTCCGCGTTCACGTTGATCGTCAGGCGGTCCCAGGGCCGGGCCTGAATGCCCGCCAGCCCGACATGGCGCTCCAGGTTGATGCGCTCCTGCGGGTTGAACTGATTCAGGACGCCGCCGCGGAACACTGAATCGCCCCATTCGTAGCGGTAGCCGCCGCGAATCGTGAACCGCCGGTGGACGTCCACCAGCGCTTCCACCGTCTGGCGCGTGTGGCTCGCCTCGAGCCGGTCGATGAAGCCGCGTTCGCGGCTCAGCGCCGAAGTGGGCGTCAGCAATTGGGTCGAAAGCAGCGCCGAGGTATCGGTCTTGATGCGGTCGGTCTCGTACATCTCCCGGATGCGGATGCGGTTGTGCGGCCGCAGTTCCATGGTGAAGGTGCCCGAGGTGTGCGGGCGGCGGGCGTCTCCGAACAGCGTGTCGAAGCCGCGCCCGAAGAACAGCAGCCCCTGCTGGGCATCCACCAGGTTGCCCATCGTGTTCTGGAAGAAGCCCGGGTAGGTCTTCGGATTGGCGTAGAGCACCTGCCCGTAGAGGTCCACCCAATCGTAAGGGTTGGCGACGAACAGGACTTTGCTGAACCGCCCGCCGCCGCGGACGGCGTAGGCCTGGCGGCCGTCTGTCAGAAACAGGTTCTGCCCCACGAACGGCACGCCGCCGCGGTTGCCGCCCAGCCGTTCGGTGCTGAACACCTGCTGGTCGTCGCGGAATTGTGTATCTCCATGTTCCACAGTGAGATGCGAGCGGCCAAAGTCGGCCCGGATGCCGCCCCGGAAGGTGTCCTGGCCCCAGCGGATCAGGTTCCGCAGCGGGAATTCGTTGCGGTCCACCACCAGCGTGGTGATGCCGTTGCCGAAATCGGTGTTCCGGGTGTAGGCGACATAGGGCGTGAATCGCGTGCCGGGAAAGATCTGTAACTCGTTGTCGATATTGCGGATCTGCGTATCGTAGGCGCGCTGGTTGAAGAACGCCCCCGTCGCCTGCGTGTTCGCGAACGACGGCAGATAGTTGAAGTAGGCGATGTTGGAGTACGTGCCGTCGAAGCGGTAGATATTGTTTTTTTCGAGGTTGAAGCGCAGGGTGTTGAACGGGTCGCCGCCCCAGTTCGAACCCGAAAGGCGCATGGAATCAAAGAGTTTGAACCCTACGGGCTCCATGTTCAGGTCCATGTTGGCGAGCCGCGCGCCCTGGCCGAGGTTGACGATGCTGCGGTAGGTCTGAAAATCGCCCTGCGGGTCCTTCACCCAGCGGGCGCCGATGTCCACCACGCCGCGCATGAAGGGTTCGCCGGTTACGACAGCAGCCTGCTCGCCGGGCGCCTCCTGGGATGTGGTTTTCGCTTCCGTCACCTCCTGGGCGGGAAGCGCGGCCGCGAACAGCGCGGCCAGCAGCCATCTAATCACTTCGCGTTTCATCGGAGCAACCCCCTGCTCACGTTCGAACCATGGATCTTCTGGTGGCACAGCGTACACTGGCGCCAGCGCGGCTGCCGCAGGTCGTGGATGGCCGGCGGAACGCCGCCCGCCACGCCCGCCGGACTCGGCGAAAGCAGGTTGGCATGGCATTCCAGGCACTGGTTCGCCACCTCGTGGCGCGTCAGCATCCGCGGATTGGAGGAGCCGTGCGGCTCGTGGCAGGTCGAGCAGCCCTGGTTGCGCACCGGGGCATGCTCGAAGACGAACGGCCCGCGCTTGTCGGAATGGCACTTAAAGCAGTTCGGCTCATTGGCATGCACGGTGCGGATGTTCCTGGCGAGGTTCGAGCCGTGCGGATTATGGCAGTCCGTGCACTTCATCACGCCTTCGTTCAGGCGGTGGCGGTGCGGCTTCTGGAAGCTGGCCCAGATGTCGGTATGGCAGCCTGCGCACTGCTGATTCACACCCGCCGCGGTTTGGTGGATCACGGCGGTCGCCTTTGCGCCGGTCTCGTGAACGTTGTGGCAGCTCGTGCAGGGCGTCTGGCTGCGGGCGTGGCCGTTTTGGAGGCGGCCGATTTGCAGGGGTTGGTTGCGGTGGCAGCTCAGGCAGCCTTGATCGGCGTCAACGGCTTTTAGTTTCAAAGGATTGCGGATATCTTCCGCCGCCGCCGATTCGGAGTGCTTCGCGCCGGGGCCGTGGCAGGACTCGCAAGAACGGTCCTTCCAGCCTCGTTTTTCGTTCGTTTCGAGCCGATAATGGCGATTTTTCTTGTAGTTTTCGACTACGTCTTCATGGCACATCGCACAGGACTCGGTTCCCGCGTAGCCGGGAGGAAACTGCGACTCTTCCTGCGCAAAAAGCGCGCCGGGCATCGCCGCCCATGCGAACAGCAGCAAGGGCGGGAGCCACACGGCGCGTGAGGAGATCAATCTCGAAGGAACCATGCGGAATTCTCCCATCGGACCAGTTAGAGAGAGGGGCGGGACTCAGGAGGAGTCCCGCCCCGGATTCAATGAACAGAGCGGGTTAGCGGGCGTGGACCTTGCCCACAGCCGCGCTCTTGCCCACGCCGTGGCAGACGCCGCAGCTTTCGCCGATCGCCGAGGTGTTGGCGAGGGCGTGTGCGGCGGCATCCTTCGAGACGTGGCAGCCGATGCAAGCGCCCGTGGCCGGCTTCACCGGGTCCATATAGCCGCGCGGATCGCGCAGATCCGCTACACCAGCTACGGGCACATTCTCCGAGCCGTTGACGTGGCACATCGTGCAAGCCGAAAGCGGGGCGGAGAAGCCGACCTTGTTGTAGTTGTGCGGCGTATTGCCAAACCCGTAGAGCGTGTAGTCGCGGGGCTGGATATTGCCGGCGTGGATGCGGTGGGTCATGATCGACATGCTGATGCCTTCGGCGGGCATCAGGGCGGCGCTGCGCCGCGCCGCGTCGGTCTCCACAGGGTTGTGGCAAAGGACGCACTGCTCGACCTGGTTCCGGTTCTGTCCGTGGATCGTGAAGTTGGCGTGGCAGTCGTTGCACTTTTCGGTGGTGACGATAGTGCGTCGCGGCACGACGGCGCTATCGTCCACGGCGAAGTGAACGACCTGGTTTTTCGCGCCGTATTGCACGGACATCTGTTTCTGCGTGCCTTCCAGGACCGTGTTCACGCGGCGGGTTTCGATACCGATCGAGAACGTGCCCTTGGCGTCCGCCGGAATGGCATTCGTCATGGTGTACACATAGTCGCTGCTGGAAAGCGTCACATTTGCCGCGGTGGCGACTTCGGCCACGTAGCCGCGGCTTGTCGGGGAGACGTAGTCTGTCGTCGGCCCGCTCATGACGAACGCGACGCGGTTCAACTGAGCCATGGGGATCAGCGCGCCGGAGTTGTCAGTGATCTGGAAGCGCACCACCGGCTTCTCGCCGGCCTTGTGGCTGCTGACGTTGACGATCCGGGCATTGATGCCGGGCAGCATCTTCGACTCCTGCGGAATGGTGTGCGCGCCCTTAATCGAGGCGTCGAACTCGAGTTCGCCCTCGGGGATGTGGCAGTTCTTGCACTGGTTGTCGGAGATCTGCGGCAGGTTCAGGTGGTTTTCGCCGGTAGCGAAGTTCACGTTGTCGTGGCAGGAGCCGCAGGCCCGGCGGGTGGGATTCGTCAGCCAGGCATTGGCCTGCTTGGCGCCGGGTTCGTGGCAACTCGCGCAACGGCGGACATCGGCGGGATGGCGCACGTGAGAATAGTCGTAAATCGAACTGGCGACCCACCGGTAAGGCGTGCCGGCCTGCACGCTCGGCAGATCCGCGCCCATGTGAATCTTGTGGGTCATCACGGCCATGTCCACTTCGTTCAACGTCTGCGGCTGGATGTTTCTCACGTTGCCATAGGCGGGTGTGTGACACATCACGCAGAGATCCAAACCGATCCGGGACCCGTGGAAACGAACTTGCTCGTGGCACTTGTTGCAGGACTCATTCTTGATCACTTCCCGGGTGTCCACGACGGCCGCGCCATTCGGCACGAAGTTGTAGAGGATCGTCTGCCGGTCGGTGCCCAATTCGAACTCCGACAGGTTGCGTGAACCCCACATACCCACGGTATGCGTCGCGTCCTTGGGGTAATCCGCCGGAAGCTTTGTGCCGAAGGTGTACTCGTACTCGCCCACGGCGATCGTGCGGTACGTCCCTCCAGAATCCGCGGCGGCCTGCAGCGACTGCACCCCAACGGTCGGAGGGATGTTCGAAGTGCGGGAACGGGTGGTGTAGGACTCATAGTGCTGACCACCCTTGGGGATCTTCGCGATCATGAAGCTGGTGCTGATGTTGCCAGGCGTGGTGATGCCTAGGCGGTCCAGCCCGACTCCCCGGGGATCCGTCAGCTTGTAGCGGACCTTTACGGTGCCATCCGTGCCGATCTCGTGCCCCGTGATGGTGAACACGAGGCCGGGGCGGACGAAGTTGATCATGGCTTCGTCCATGTAGAACGCCTTGTCCCTCTCAGTGAAGGGAGGCGTCTCGGTGCTGAACAGTCCGGCCGCGCCCACGAGGATGAGCGCGATCAGGACCAACGGCGACCATCTGAACCACCTGCCCGATGTTGGACACATGCGCATGTGTTTTCTCCTTATAAATTCCAACTGCCGGGGACAACCGAGTCCCCCAAACTCTCTCAACCGCATCAGCGGCCCTGCGGCCGTCAGGTTTCTTCCTGCACGCCGCTAACCAGACCCTATGCCGTACAAGCTGATGCAGCTTCCTTATTCTTCACCACTTTGACCTCGGATTGCAAGACCCTGTTGTCTGAATATCCCCCAGCGCTGCGTGAAAAGTCCACACCCCGGTGGGGCAGTTCACACAGTTGCAACGATTTAGGGGCGAAGTAGTGCGTCCGTCCACGAATTGCTTTCATCTAGCTTTCTAGTGACCACCGCCACACAACCGGCCCTGCAACCCGACGTATTGCTCGCGGATCGTGCCCTTGTCGAATCGGAGCTTGTTCGGCTGTTCCAAAAGAATGGAGCATCCCCTTCGCCCGTGCGCGAGGCCATGCGGTATGCCGTGCTCGGGCGCGGCCAGCGTGTGCGGCCGATCCTCGCACTGCGCGTTGCCCGGCTGGCGGGCGGCGATCATCATCTGATCCTGCGCTCGGCGGCGGCGGTTGAGATTCTTCATTGCGCCTCGCTGGTGGTGGACGATTTGCCGTGCATGGATAACGAGGACATGCGCCGCGGGCGGCCGACCACGCACAAGGTGCATGGCGAGTTCACCGCGCTGCTGGCGTCCTTCGGACTGGTTTCGTTGTCGGCCCGCTGTGTGGTGGAGCAGCGCTGCACGCCCACCGAACTCAGCGCACTGATCCGTTTCCAGATTGAACTGCTCAAGGTGCTGGACGCCTCGGGCCTGTGCGAGGGGCAGGATCTCGACCTTCGCCTCACCGGCGATGAGCGCGAACGCATGCGCGCCCGCATGATCGAGTTAAAGACCGTACCCCTGTTCGTGCTGGCCGCCCAAGCCGGCCTGATGTTTACCGCGCCGGACAGCCTGCCGGCAAGGACGCTGCGAAGGTTTGCCGCCCAATATGGTGTAGCCTTCCAGGTGGTGGACGACTACCTCGATGGCGAATGTGAAGATTTCGAGATCGCCGATGCCCATCTGCGCCGCTGCCGGGAAATGCTCGCTCCACTGGCTCCCGCCGCTGGTCCGCTTGAGGAAATGATCGATTATTTGTATGCCCGTTGCTACTCCCACACCCGCTAGCTCTACAGAGGCCGTTTCGCAAAGCCGTTCATCGAAGGTCGTTGTCATCGGCAGCGGTTTCGGCGGACTCGCCTCTGCCATCCGGCTGCAATCGCGCGGCTATCAGGTGAGCCTGGTGGAAGCGCGCGACCTGCTCGGCGGGCGCGCTTATGTCTATCGCCAGGACGGCTTCACCTTCGATGGCGGCCCCACCGTGATCACGGCGCCCTTCATGATCGACGAGATCTTCGAGCAGGCGGGCCGCAAAACACGCGATTACGTGGACATCGTCCCGGTGGATCCCTTCTACCGCATCGAGTTCCACGACGGCCGCTCGTTCGAATACAACAACGACGAGGCCGAAACCGAACGCCGTGTGGCCGCCTTTTCTCCCGGCGACCTGGAAGGTTACAAGGAGATGATCCGCCGCGCCAAGGCGATCTTCCAGAAGGGCTTTATCGAGCTCTCGGACCAGCCTTTTCTGAAGTTTACGGACATGCTGCCGATCGTGCCCGAGCTGGTGAAGCTGCAGTCTTACAAGACCGTCTATCAATTCGTTTCGCAGTACGTAAAGGACCCGCTGCTGCGGCGCGTCTTCAGTTTCCATCCGCTGCTGGTGGGCGGCAACCCCTTCCAGACCACCTCGATCTACGCGCTGATTCACTATCTGGAGCGCGAATGGGGCGTGCACTACGTCATGGGGGGCACCGGAGCGCTGGTGGGGGCGCTCGGAAGGCTGTTCGAGGAGTTGGGAGGGAAAATTCTGCTCGACGCTCCGGTGGAACGGATTGAGGTGAATGAGCGGGGCCTCGCCACGGGCGTCACGCTGCGCGATGGCCGCACGCTGCCGGCGGACGCCGTGGTGTCGAACGCCGACATCGCCAACACCTACCGCAAGATGCTGCCCGCGCGCGTGCGGCGCAAGTACACCGACCGCAAGATCGAGCGGATGAAGTATTCGATGGGGCTGTATGTGATCTATTTCGGCACGCGGAAGCAGTATCCGGAGGTCGCTCATCACACCATCATCCTGAGCCCCACGTATCGCGAACTTTTAGACGATATTTTCAACAAAAAGGTGCTCAGCGAGGAGTTTTCGCTGTATTTGCACCGTCCTTCGGCCACCGATCCGCGCATGGCGCCGGAAGGCTGCGACTGCTTCTACGCGCTGATCCCGGTGCCCAATCAGCAGAGCGGCATCGACTGGACCCAAATGGATCGCGTTTTCCAGGACCGCGTGCTCGGATTCCTCGATCAGCCGCGCTACCTGCCGGGCGTGCGCGAGCACCTGGCCACGGTGCGCACGCTGACGCCGCTGGGCTTCGAGACCGAGCTGAATTCTTATGCCGGCGCGGGCTTCAGCTTCGAGCCGCTGTTCACCCAATCGGCCTGGTTCCGGCCGCACAACCAAAGCGAGGATGTGCCGAACCTCTATTTCGCAGGGGCGGGGACGCACCCCGGCGCGGGCGTGCCGGGCGTGCTCAGTTCGGCCAAAATCGCGGAGAAACTGATTTGCCAGAACGTGCCGGTGGCGCGCTGAGCGCGCGGGAAGCGGAACTCCACGCAGCCGCCGCGCGGGCCACCGCCGCCGGGTCGAAGAGCTTCTATCATGCGGCCCGGTTCTTCCCGCCGGAGATCGAGCGGGCGGCGCATGGCGTGTACTGGTTCTGCCGGACCACGGACGACCTGGTGGACGAGGCTCCTGACCCGGCCACGGCCGCGCGGCGGTTGGACGAGTGGGATGCGGCGCTGCGTTCGGCCCTGAAGGGCGGGGCAGTGGAAGATCCGGTGCTGCGCCTGTTCGCCCGAGTGGCGGCTGAATACGGCATTCCTCACGAATACCCGCTCGAGTTGGTCGAAGGCATGCGCATGGACCTGGCGATGGACCTGCGCGGGCTCCGCTACCGGAATTTCGATGAACTGCGCGTGTTCTGTTACCGCGTGGCCAGCGTGGTGGGCCTGATGATGATGCACGTGATCGGCTTCCGCGGCGAGCCTCGCCGGCACGCCATCGACCTCGGAATCGCGCTGCAGTTGACCAACATCTTAAGGGATGTGGGCGAAGACCTGGGGCGCGGGCGCGTGTATTTGCCGCTGGAGGAGATCGAGGCGGCGGGCTACACCGAGACTCAGCTCATGGCGCGTGTCCGCAACGGCAATTTTATCCGGCTGATGGAGTTTCAGGCGGCACGGGCGCGGCAGTATTACACTTCGGCCGAGCCGGGTATCGCCTTGCTCGACAAGCGCGGACGCTTTGCCGTGGAAGTGGCGGCGCGGGTTTATGCCGGGATCCTGCGCCAGATCGAAAAGTCCGGCTACGATGTGTTCGAGCGCCGCGCGGTGGTGCCCGCGGCGCAAAAGTATTGGATCACCGCGCGCGCGCTGGCGCTGCCGGCCGTGCGGCGGTATTTGCCTTTGTCCTGGTAATTCATTTTGACAATGTTCATTCGCGCTTTACGCTACAGTTCCGTGGCCGCCTTCGTTTTCACGGCGCTGAATTATGCTCTGTATTATTGGCAAGGCGTGCCGCTCATCACGGAGATCGTGGCCGAGTGGATCATGGCCCGCACGCCGAACTATTACGCCGTGGTGCTGCTGGACCGGCTGGGCGATTGGGCCAAGCCCTTCGCCGCCACCGCCGGGCTCGCCGCCACGGGCTTTGTCCTTTTCCTGATTTGGTACGCCGTCCTGGCGCTGCTGAAGCAGAGCCGGCCCGCGCCGCCTTCGCCCCGGCGCCGGGAACTGCTGGCGCGCACCGTTCCATTCGTCATGCTGGCCGGCACGGCGGGCGTGGCGGTGGAAAGCTGGGCGCGCGACCGGGCCTACGCGCGCAAGGCCGTGGAACCTGTGCCCCTGTGGCCCTTCCACCACCCCGAGGAGCGCGAGCAGTTCGCGCCGGGCCTTGTGCGCAAGGCGGTCACCAGCGTGGACCAGTTTTATGGGATGAGCAAGAACACGGTGGACCCGGTGCTGGATCCCACCGCCTGGCGGCTCAAGGTGACTCTGGACGGGCGCCCGTGGAAGGAGTACAGCTATCCGCAACTTCTCGCCCTGCGCCGCATTCAGCGCTACACCACCATGCGCTGCGTGTCGAACACGCTGACTTCGAACCTGATGGGCACCGCCGAATGGAGCGGCATTTTTCTGCGCCAGCTTGTGGACCCGGCTGAAGTCCCGTCGCACATCGTCGAAGTGGCTTTCATTGGCGTGGACGGCCACGACGATTCGCTGCCGGCCATGTATGCTTTCAGCGAGGACTTGCTGCTGGCGCTGGGCATGAACGGCGAAACGCTGAACCGCGTACACGGCTTTCCTTTCCGCCTGATCGCGCCCAAGTATTACGGCTTCAAGAGCGTGAAATGGATGGGCGAGATCCGGCTCTGTTCGCAGCCTTACTTCGGCACCTGGCCGAAGATGGGGTACACGAAAGAGCCGGTAGTCCACACGATGAGCTATATCGACCGGGTGCGGCGCAACGAAGGCGGTGCGCTTGCGGGCGGCGTGGCCTTCGCGGGCATGCGCGGGGTTCAACGTGTGGAGGTGCGCGCCGGGAGCGCCGCCTGGACCGAAGCGCAACTCGAAGCTCCGCTGTCTCCTTACACCTGGACGCGCTGGAAGGCGAATCTGGTGGTTCCGGAAGGCGCGCGGGTGATCGAAGCGCGCGCGATGGATGGGACAGGCGCGTGGCAGGCCACGGCGGAAAGCCCCCTTTTCCCGGACGGCGTGAAAGGTCCTACGATAAAAAGACTGACGTGAATCCGCACCTCTTCGCCGCGGTAACGGCCGCTCTGATTGTTTTCTTCGCATTCCTGTCGCGCATCCGCTACTTGGGCCTGCCGGAGCTTCCCCTGTCGAAGGGCGCCACCCTGGCTGGCCGCGACCTCGCCGTGATCATCCCGGCGCGCAACGAAGAGCGGACGATCGCCCGCGCCGTCAGCAGCCTGGCGGGCTGCCGGGTGTATGTCGTCGACGACCATTCCACCGACCGCACCGCGGACCTCGCGCGCGAGGCCGGCGCCGAAGTGCTGCCCGCCCGGCCGCTTTCGCCCGGCTGGCTCGGCAAACCGAACGCTTGCTGGAGCGGCGCGAACGCTACGCGTTCCGCCTGGCTGCTGTTTGCCGACGCCGATACCTGGTACGAACCGGACTTCGTGCCTTCGTTGCTCGACTACGCGCAAAAACACCAGCTTTCGGCGGTGAGCGTGTTTCCGCGAATCGAAACCGCCGGTTTCTGGGAGCGCGCTCTGCTGCCGTATGCGTTTGGCCTTTATTTCGCGGGAGTCAACCCGGCAAACGTGAACAATCCGAAGCACGCCGAGGCGCTCGCCAACGGCCAGTGCCTGCTGATCGAACGCAGCGCATACGATTTTCTGGGCGGGCACAAGGCCGTGGCGGGGAGCGTCGTGGAGGACGTTGCCTTCGCGCGTCTGCTGAAGCGCCACCGGGCTTCGTACCGCGTGCTGCGCGCCGAACAGCTTGCGCATGTGCGGATGTACGATTCGCTGGCCTCGATCTGGAAGGGTTTCGAGAAGAACTCGTTCCACTTTCTGCGGCTTAATCCAGCGACGGGCGTGTGGGTGATCGCGGCCTCGATCGTGATGATGACGGCCGTGCCGGCGGCGGCGGGCCTGTGGTACTGGGGCCACGATCTGGAACTGGCGGCCTTTCTGACGGTGCCGATGTTGGCGTGGCTGCCGTGGTACCGGTCCTGGAGCGCCGCGCTAGCGCCGCTGGCGATCCTGGTGTTTCAGGCCATCGCGCTGGCGGGCATGGCGAAGTCGCTGCTGGGCTTGAAGTCGGAGTGGAAGGGCCGGCCGGTGTGAGCGCGCCGGTCCGGTATCCGGTCCCGTGGGATCTGATCAGGGGGCTCACTCCCTGCATCCTGGGCCGCCGCCGCCGCGACATCAACGAGTTCACCAGGGCGATCGTTGCCCGGATGAATCCTCCGCCGCGGTTCGAAGGGTTGGGCGGGTTGCCGGAAGACCCGCGCTTCCTGCTGATAGCGAACCACTACCAGCGCAAGGGCTTGTGGATCCTCCATTCGGCGGCGGCGGTGACGCAGGCACTCGTGGAGCGCTACGGCGCGCATGAAGCGCCCATCCGCTGGCTGGTGACGGCCAACTGGCCGCGTGTGCGCCTTGGCCCGTTGAATTTTCCGTCGCCGGGCGATTGGCTGCTGCCGCGCGTGGCGTATGCGCTGTGGTGCTATCCGGTGTCGTTTGCGGGATCGAATCCGGCGTATACGGCGCGCTCGCTGCGGGCAGTGCTCAAGGACGCGCGGAGGATGGAGCGCCCCATCGGGCTGTTCCCGGAAGGCGTGGCGGGTTCGGCGGGGTTGCTGACCGATCCGCTGCCGGGTACGGAGCGCCTGATCGCACAACTGGCCCGGAACGGTCTGCCGGCCGTTCCCTGCGGGATTAGCGAGAGCGACGGCCGGTTAGTCATTCGCTTCGGCGCGCCAGTGGAGGCAGCGGAACTGACCGGCGTGCCCGATGCCGCCCGCCTCGCGATGGCCCGCGTGGCGGAGTTGATCTGACCCTTGGGGCGCTCGCGGTGGTTGACAGCCCCCGCTCGTTGCCTGCATCCCGCCAGAGCAGGCGCTCAGGCGCCGATGTATTGCTTGATTTGCAGTGGCGGCTTCAGTCTTTCTAGGCCGCAGTTGTGCGAGGACTCTCTCCTGGACGGGCAATCACTGGGAGAACCGGAGGCGCCGCTCCCCAAGCCGGATGCCGCCGGGACAATATGAAGTCAAAGCAACCGTGGTTCATAATGGCGCGGTGACGGCGGAGGAATCCGCCACGTTCGTGATCGAACCGCCGTGACGGCCGCCGCCCGGGGCCGCTATCATGATCATCATGCCGCGCCCCCGACTGCTGTTGCTGGACAGCTTTAACCTCATCTTCCGCGCCTTTCACGCGCGGCAGCGGACCGGCGCGCCGCCCATGCGCACTTCGCGCGGCAGTTCCACCGAGGCCGTCTACATCTTCTACTCGATGCTGCGGCGGCTGCGGAAGCAGTTTGAGCCGCATTCCCTGGCGGCGGTTTTCGAGAGCGAGGGGCCGACGTTCCGGGATGAACAGTTCGCCGGCTACAAGGCCACGCGAACCGAAACCCCGCCTGAACTGCTCGAGCAGATTCCGCTGATTGAACGGATGCTGGAGGCGATGCGCGTGCCCGTGCTGAAGGCGGCGGGCTACGAAGCCGATGACGTGATCGGCACGATGGCGCGGCGCGCCGCCGCCGAGGGCTTCGAGCCATGGATCGTTTCGAGCGACAAGGACATGCTTCAACTGGTCACGGACCAGGTCTTCATGCTCGATCCGATGAAACAGGATACGCTCTACGACCCGGCGAAGGTGCGCGAGTTCAAAGGCGTGGACCCGGAGCGCATTCCGGACCTGCTCGGGTTGGTGGGCGACACGGCGGACAACATTCCGGGCGCTCCGGGCATCGGAGACAAGGGCGCAGTGACGCTTCTCGAACAGTTTGGTTCGCTGGAAGCGCTGCTTGAGCGGGCAGGCGAAGTGGGCCGGAAGAGCTATCGGGAAAGCCTACAGCAGCACCGCGAGCAGATCGAGCTGAGCAAGCGGCTGGCGACGATTCATTGCGGCGTGCCGCTCGATCAGGGGCCCGGAGACCTCGCCACGCGCGAACCGGACGCCGAAATGCTCGCGGCGCTGTTTCGCGAGTGGGAGTTCTACAGTTTTCTCAAGGAGTTGGACCTTGGCGGCGGCGCCGAAGCGGCGCCGCCGCCCGCGGGGCAGCCGGACACCCTGATCGTGTACGACTGGAAGAAGCATCTGCGCGAGGGCGTCCCGGAGCCGGACAAGCCTGTGGAGGACGTGCTGCTGTACGCCTTCCTGGCCCTCGCCGACCCGGGCGCGTGCGCGCTGGATGCATTGATGGCGCGCTATCTCGAGGCTCCGGCGGAGCCCGAGCGCGCATTGCCACTGCTGGCGGCGAAGTTGCGGCCGCTCATCAGCGGCGATCTGCGGCGGTTGTACGACGAAGTGGACCTGCCGCTGGCGCCGGTGCTGGCGCGCATGGAGCGGACGGGAATTCGCATTGAATCCGCGCAATTATCCGCGCTTTCCGCGCGCATGGATGCCGAAATCGGGCGGCTGACCGACGAGATCTACGCGCTCGCCGGGCAGCCTTTCAACATCAATTCCCCACAACAATTAGGCAAGATTCTGTTTGAAGACCTCGGCCTGCCCGCGGGAGGGCGCACGGGCAAGACCAAAAGCTATTCCACGGCCGCCGACGTGCTGGAGGCGCTGTCCGCGCAGCACCCGATCGCCGCGAAAGTGTTGGAGTTCCGTCAACTCAGCAAGCTGAAGGGCACTTATGTGGATGCTCTCCCGCAACTGCTGGCCCCCGGCGATCAGCGGCTGCACACGACGTTTCACCCGGCGGGCGCGGCCACGGGGCGGCTGTCAAGTTCGAATCCGAACCTGCAGAACATCCCGGTGCGGACGGAATTGGGCCGCGAGATCCGGGCGGCGTTTGTCCCGGAGGCGGGCTGGACGCTGCTGGTGGCGGATTATTCACAGATCGAATTGCGGCTTCTGGCCCATTTTTCGTGCGATCCGGTGCTGGTGGAGGCTTTCCGGGACAACGAGGACATCCACACGCGCACGGCGGCGGAAGTGTTCGAGGTGCCGCCGTTGATGGTGACGCCGGAGATGCGCCGCAATGCGAAAGCCGTGAACTTTGGCATCGTGTACGGCCAGACATCCTTCGGGCTGGCGGCTCAGCTCGGCGTGCCGCGCGATGTGGCCGAGCGCTATATCCGGGGCTATTTCGAGCGCTATGCGGGCGTACGGAAGTGGATTGACCGGACCATTGAGGAGGTCCGGCAGAGCGGACATACGCTGACGCTGCACGGGCGCCGCCGCCCGATTCCCGATATGCACTCGCGCAACCCGAACGCGCGCGGTTTCGCCGAGCGGACGGCTGTGAACACGCCGCTGCAAGGCACCGCGGCAGACCTGATCAAGATCGCAATGATCGCCATCGACCGCGACCTCCGCGAGCGGGGACTACGGTCGCGCATGCTGCTCCAGGTACACGATGAACTTGTCCTCGAAGCGCCGCCGGAGGAAGCGCAGGAGGTGTCGAAACTGGTGAAGTCGCGTCTGGAATCGGCTGCAAAGCTGAAAGTGCCGCTGCTGGCCGAGACGGGTACCGGCACGAACTGGCGCGACGCGAAGTGAGCCAACGGGATCAGGGCCTGCACTACGACGTCATCGTCCTGGGCGCGGGCGCGGCGGGGATGTTCTGCGCCGCCCTTGCCGGGCAGCGCGGCCGCCGCGTCCTGCTGATCGAGCATGCGAATCAGCCGGGCAAGAAGATTCTGATCTCCGGCGGCGGCCGCTGCAACTTCACGAATCGCGTGGTGAAGCCGGAGCACTTCCTTTCGGCCAATCCGCATTTCGCGAAATCGGCGCTGGCCCGGTTCACGCCGCAGGACTTCGTTGCCCTGGTCCGGAGGCATCGCATCGCGTTTCACGAGAAGACGCTTGGCCAGCTTTTCTGCGACGATTCCGCGCGGGCTATCCTGGCGATGCTGGAAGCCGAATGCCAGGCGGGCGGAGCGGAACTCAAGCTGAATTGCCGGGTCACGCAGGTGAGCCGGGACACGCGTTTTCTGGTGGAAACCTCGCAGGGGCGATTCACCGCGGCGGCGCTGGTGGTGGCGACCGGGGGTCTGTCGATTCCGAAGCTGGGCGCGACGGGCTTCGGCTACGATCTGGCGCGGCGGTTTGGCCTCACGGTGGAAACCCCGTATCCGGCGCTGGTCCCGCTGACTTTCAGCGAAGTATGGCGCCGGCAGTGGTGCGACCTGGCCGGAGTGGCCGGTGAGGTTTCGGCGCGGTGCGGCAAAGCGCGGTTTCGCGAGCGGATGCTGATCACGCACCGGGGCCTGAGCGGGCCGGCGATTCTCCAGATTTCGAGCTACTGGCGCGCGCCGGGCGCCGTGCATCTGGATCTGCTGCCGGGGGCGGACCTCGCGGGAGCTACGCCGGCCACGGCCCGGCGCGCGCTTCTGGAGACCCTCCCGCGCCGGTTTGCCGAGCGGTGGCTGGAGGCCGAGGGATTCACGAAGCCGCTTCTCCCGCTGACGAAGCTGGAGGCGCGCCTGCACGACTGGGTTGTCACACCGGCGGGAACGGAAGGTTTCGGCAAGGCCGAAGTGACGGGCGGCGGCGTATCGGCGAGCGAGCTGGATTCACGGACCATGGAGTGCCGCAACGTTCCGGGTCTGTACTTCATCGGAGAGGTAGTGGATGTCACCGGGCATCTGGGGGGATACAATTTTCAATGGGCGTGGGCTTCGGCGCACGCCGCGGCACAGGCGCTGGCAGAGGCTTGAAGAAAGGGACCGGCGATGCGAAACATTTTTCCGATTTGGATTCTGGCCACGGCCGCGATGGCCCAAACAGGAACTTCCTTGCCTGCCGGCGCCGCCGCCGACAACAAGATGGCCCTCGAGGCCAAGCTTTACATGACGCGTGATGAGGCCAAGAAGGCCTTGGGCGCCGATCCGGGACCGAACATTGTCGTGGTGGAAGTGACGGTGACGCCGAAAGCCGACGACGGCAAGATGTACCTGGACCACGACGAATTTCTTCTTCGCTCCGATCGCGACGGGCAGCGGGCGCGCCCGCTGATGCCCGCACAATTGGCGGGGACATCGGTGATGGTGATCGGTTCACGCGGCGTCACCAGCGGCGGTCCGGTCATGGGCGGAGAACGGCGCGTGCCTTATGGGGGCATTCCCGGTGTGCCGGGAGATCCGCGCGGCGGTCCGCCGCCTACGCTCCCGCATCCTCAGCAGAATCAGGTGGGTTCGCCGACCGCCGGGGCCTCCGAAGCCACGATAAGCATCGAGGAGCAGAAAGCGGGCCGCGAGCAGAACCTGCTGCTGGACGCGTTGAAGGAGAAGCTGCTGCCGGCGGGCGAGATCGATAAGCCCGTGACCGGGTTGCTTTACTTCAGCTTCGAAGGCACAAAACACCGTGTGAAGCATTTCGAACTGGTGTACCGCAAAGCGCCGCCACGCATCGCCTTACGCTTCGAGGAGCCAAAGAAGAAGTAGCGCCCATGCACGTATCCGAACTCGAAACCCCCGCGCTGGTTGTGGATCTCGACATCATGGAGCGGAACCTGGCGCGCGTGGCAACGTACGCGCGGGAACGCCGTCTGCGCCTTCGTCCCCATACAAAAACGCATAAGATTCCCGCACTCGGCCGCAAGCAGATCGAACTCGGCGCCGCGGGCCTCACCGTGGCGAAGACCACCGAGGCTGAAGTGATGCTGGAGGCTGAGCCCGCCGACCTGCTGATCGCCTATCCCGTGCTCGGCCGGCAGAAGCTGGAGCGACTGCGGGGGATTGCCAAGCGGACCCGCGTGACGGTGGCGCTGGACTCCTTCGAGGCGGCCCGCGCGTTGTCTGAACTGGGCGTGGACCTGGGTGTGCTGGTGGAGGTGGATCTGGGGCTGGGCCGCACCGGCGTGGCTCCACGGGATGTGCCCGCGCTGGCCCAGGAGGTGGTGGGACTGCCTCATCTGGACTGGGACGGACTCGCCTTCTACCCTGGTCACATCAAGGGGACGACCGGCGAGGACGAGGCGAAGCTGGCGAAACTGCGCCGCGACCTGCACGATATTCTGAACAACCTGACGGCGCTGCGTCTGGTGCCGCGCATCGTCAGCGGCGGCTCCACGCCGCTGCTGTTCCATTCGCACACGATTGAGGGCCTCAACGAGATCCGCCCCGGCACCTACATCTTCAACGACCTGAATACGGCCGCCGCCGGCGCCTGTGCGTTGGAGGATTGCGCGGCCTCCATTGTCGTCACAGTGGTCTCCAAGCGCGAAGGCCACATGATCATCGATGGCGGTTCGAAAACCTTCTCATCCGACCGGCTGGTGACAGGCGAGGCGGGGTTCGGGCAGATTGCGGGCCTCCCGGGTTCGGTCTTCCATAAAATGAATGAAGAACACGGGTACGTGGACATCGGCAATTGCAGGACCACGCCCGCCATCGGCGAGCGTGTTCAGGTGTTGCCGAATCACATCTGTGTTGCCGTAAACCTCCACGAGCGGATTTACGGCGTGCGCCAGGGCACGGTCGAACAGACGTGGACCGTGGCCGGACGCGGCAAGCTCCAGTAAGCCCTAGTCGGCCTTCGCGATCGTGCCGATGGTGACCGTGTCGCCTTCGAGCGACCCCGTGATCTTCACCTTGGCGCCATACAGATCCTCGCCCACCTTATCGGCGTTGGCGAGCTTCAGCACCTTGTCGCCAACCACGAAGACGGCCGACGCACCGCCCTTGATGCAGCCCTTCACGCAGGCGACGCTGCCCGGAGAACCGTCGTTGTGCTTCACGCCGCACTTCGAATCGCTGATGTGGCCCGTCCATTCGGCGCCAAAAGCGGCCACCGCGGCGAACGTAAGAAACAACCCAAGTTTTTTCATTTGCCAAGCGCCTCCAGTTGGAATTAGCTATCAGCTTAGCTGATTCTGGAGGCGCTTGGCAAGATTCAGAGAGATATGCGTCTACGCTTTGACGGTCTGGGCCGGGGAGCGCTCCTCGATGGGCACGAAGTGGCGTTCGCCCTCGCCGGTGTAAACCTGGCGGGGCCGGGCGATCTTCTGTTCGGGATCGAGCAGCATCTCCTGCCACTGCGCCAGCCAGCCGACGACGCGCGGGATGGCGAACAGCACGGTGAAGATGTCGGGACGGAAGCCCATCGCCTGGTAGATGATCCCGGAGTAGAAGTCCACGTTGGGATAGAGCTTGCGTTCGATGAAGTAATCGTCGCTCAGCGCGATGCGTTCGAGTTCGAGAGCCATCTCGATGCGGTTGTTGTGTCCGGTGACTTCGAAGACGCGGTCGGCGGCCCACTTGATGATGCGCGCGCGCGGATCGTAATTCTTGTAGACCCGGTGCCCGAAGCCCATCAGTTTCACTTCGCCCTTCTTAACGCGTTCGATGTAAGCCGGGATCGCGGTCTTTTCGCCGATCTCGTCGAGCATCTTGAGGACTTCCTCGTTGGCGCCGCCATGCAGCGGGCCGGAGAGTGCGGCGGCGGCCCCGGCGACCGAGACGTAGGGGTCGGCCAGCGCGCTGCCGATGCAGCGCATCGTGTTGGTGGAGCAGTTCTGCTCGTGGTCGGCGTGAAGGATGAAGAGAATGTCGAGCACGCGGGCCAGGGTGGGGTCGGCAACGTACTTCGGCTCCACCATTTTCCACATCATGTTCATGAAGTTCGCGGTGTAGCTGAGGTCGTTGTCGGGATAGACATAGGGCAGGCCAAACTGATGGCGGTAGCAGTAGGCGCAGATGGTCGGCATTTTGGCGATGAGCCGGACAATGTGGCGGCTGCGGATCACGGGGTCGTGGACGTGCTTGGCGTCCGGGTAAACGGTGGAAAGTGCGGCCACGGTGGAGATCAACATCCCCATCGGGTGGGCATTGTAGCGGAACCCCTCGAGGAACTTCTTGGTGGTCTCGTGGAGCATCGTGTGGCGCTTCACGCGAGTGACCCAGGCGGAGAGATCCTCCTGAGGGGGCAGTTCGCCGTTCAGCAGGAGATGGGCGACCTCGAGGAACGTGCACTTCTCGGCGAGTTCCTCGATCGGATAACCCCGGTAGCGGAGTATTCCCTTGTCGCCGTCGATAAAGGTGATGGCGCTGCGGCAGGAGGCCGTGTTCAGGAAGGCCGGATCGTAGGTCATCATGCCGAAGTCTTCGGGATGAACTTTGATCTGCTTGAGGGCCTTCGCGCGAATGTTGTCATCCTCGACCGGAATGTCATACTGCTTACCGGTGCGATGGTCGGTGATGGTAATACTGTTGGAATCCATAGATATACCTCCATCCGGCGGCCTCGAGGCCGTCAGGCGCTGTACACAGATATTAGAACCCGAAACTCTTGTCGTGTCCAGGAAAACCGTACGAATGGGGGTGCTGCATTTCTCAACGGGCACCGTGGAAAAATTCAGCAAGGTACAGGCAATAGGGTACCACGGCCAAGGAGCCAGTAGGGGTCGAACTGCCGCTTTATGGTGCACATTCCCGCGATTTGGGTGGGGGAGTACTCCAGAGCCAGTAGGTGTGCTTTCTTTTTCCCCAGTCCATGTTCGGCGCTGACGGTGCCGCCGAGGCGCACGGCTTCGGCGGCGAACTCACGGATCAGGCCGGGGGCGGATTCGGCCTCGGCCTGGCTGGCGGGCAACAGATTGACGTGGACGTGGGCGTCTCCGATATGCCCGAAAATGCAATAGCTGCCGGGGAACAGGCGGTCGAGGCGATCGAGATAGAAGCGCATCATGGCCTGGTTGTGCTCGACGGGCACCGCGAAGTCAGTGCCCAGTTTGCCGTGACCCAGAAGCCGGACGCGGTCGTTCACCAGTTCGGGAAGGGTATGGCGGAAGACGCGGAAACGTTCGCGGTCAGCGGGGGTATCGCCGAACCAGGAATCTACGAGGCCGCCCGCGGAATCTAGCCGTTCGAGCCATTGTTCGACGGGGTCGCCGGGGAGACCGTCGAGGATCTGTTCGACAAGCAGGGCGGAGGCGGCGGCGGCGGGCAGATCCGGGTAGCGGCTCCGCAGCAGTCCGAGCGAGTGGCGGTCGAAGTATTCGAGCATGCGGAGCTGAGGGATGGCGCGCCAGGCATCGACGGCGGCGAGCGCCTGTTCGGGTTCGGGAAAGAAGATGACGCCTGTCAACAGGTTCCCGGGCGCGGCGAGCAGGCTCAGCTCGGCTTCGAGGACGATCCCGAGCGTACCTTCGGAGCCGCAGAACAGGTCCACCCAATCAAACGGTTCGCGCACGTAGTAACCGGCGGTGTGCTTGCGGGCGCGCGGAGCGGGCAGCGGGGTGACGGGGAAATCGATCCGTTCGCCGCGGCGGAAGGTGCGGACTGAGCCATCCATGAAGGCCACGGTGAGGGCGCGGATCCAGTGCCGGGTAGAGCCATAGAGAAAGCTGCGGCTGCCGGAGGCGTTGGTCGAGATGGCGCCGCCCACCGAAGCCGACCACTCGGTGGGGTCGGGCGGAAAGAGCCGGTGCTGGCGGGCGGCGGCGGCATGCAGATCGGCGAGGGGAACACCGGCGCCGGCGACGGCGGTTTCGCCGGCGATTTCGAGGCGGCGGAAGCGGTCAGTGGAAAGGATCAGGCCGCCGTTGGGGCAGCGGCCGCCGGTGACGCCGGTACCGGCGCCGGAGGCGGTGACGGGCTCGCACCGCAGGGTGCATTCCTGGAGCAGCGCGGCGGCCTCCTCGGCCGTGGCGGGGCAGGCCAGGCGGGCGGCATGTCCGCGGTAGCCGGAGGCATCCTCGAGCCAGGATTCAGCGAAACCGTGATCGGCCGGCATCGCCCCGAGCCTCAAACCTCCAGGATCACGGGCATGATCAACGGACGCCGTGAGGTCTGTTTGTTCAGGTAGCGCCTCAAATCCGCGCGGATCTTCTCCTGCATCACGCCCCAGTCCGTGCGCTCCTCTTTGGAGGAGGATTCAAGCGTCTTCAAGACTACTTCCCGGGCCTTGCCGAGCACTTCCCGGTCCTCTAACGAGACGAATCCCCGCGACACCAACTCCGGCGGCCCTTCGCTGCGCCCGGTGTTTTTGTCGATCGCGATGATCGGGATCACGAATCCATCCTCCGACAAATGACGGCGATCCCGGATGACGATGTCCTCAACGACCTCGTCCACTGATCCCGAATCAATGCAGACGCGCCCGACCGTCACCTTCTGACCGCGGCGCGCCCCGTGCCGGTCGATTTCCAGGGACTGGCCGGTTTCCAGGACAAACGTTTCCTCCAGCCCAGCGCCTTTCAATTGCGAGGCCAGCGCCGCGTGTTTCGACATTTGCCAATATTCCCCATGGAGCGGCACGAAGTAGCGCGGCCTCACAAGGTTCAACATCAGCTTCAATTCCTCTTGCGCACCGTGCCCGGAGACATGGATGGGAGGATTCATGTGCCCGGCGACGACTTCTGCCCCGCGGCGGGCGATGTGGTTCATCATGCGGCCAATCGCCTTCTCATTTCCGGGGATGATGCGGGCCGAATGGATCACGAGATCCCCCGTATCGAGCGAAAGATGTTTGTGATTATCTACCGCGATGCGGCTCATCGCGGACATCGGTTCGCCCTGCGTACCAGCCACAACCACTACGACCTTGGCCGGGTTTGCCTGCATGATGTCCTGCGGACGCAACAAGATGCCGTCGGGGATCTGTAGAAGCCCCTGGGCGTGGGCGATCTCCGAGACCGATGTCATCGAGCGCCCGATAAAGGCTACTTTGCGTCCGTAGTCGGCTGCCACATCCAGGATCTGCTGCATCCGGTGGACGGACGATGAGAAAATCGTGAACACGATCCGCCGTTCCGCCCGATTGAAGATCTCTTCAAACCGCGGCACCACCGACCGTTCGCTTGGCGTGTAGCCGGATCGATCCACGTTCGTCGAATCCGACATCAGTAGCAGCACTCCGCGCTTGCCGTATTCAGCGAAAGAGTGCAGGTCGAACGGTTTGTTGTCGGTCGGCGTGGGATCGATTTTGAAGTCGCTGGTGTGGATGATCACCCCAAGCGGTGTGGTGATCGCCAGCGCCACGCAACTGGACGTTGAGTGCGTCACGTGGATGAACTCGACCCGAAAGGGCCCCAGTTCGACCGAATCCCCAGGCTTCACAGGGTTCAGTTTCGGCTTCTCGATGGTGTGTTCGCTGAGGCGCCGTTCCACAAGCGAGAGCGTGAAGCGGGTTCCATAGACGGGTACGTCAAACTCCGCAAGGAAAAATGGCACGCTGCCGATGTGGTCCTCGTGCCCATGCGTCAAAACCAAGCCCCGGACGAACTCGCGGTTGTTCTCCAAGTAGGAAAAATCCGGGATAACGACATCGACCCCGAGGAGTTCGGCGTCAGGAAACATCATCCCGGAGTCGATCACAATGATGTCGTCGCCGTAGCGCAACGCCATGCAGTTCATTCCGAACTCGCCGAGTCCGCCTAGCGGGATCACCTGCAGTTTTCTGTCGGGCATAGAGGTTGTGGAAGATCTTAGGTCGGGCTGCCGCCCGCCTTTCAGGATAGCGCAACCTGGACATCGCAGCCGAAAATAAGAAGGCCCACCTCTACCGGCGGGCCTTCAAACAACCCCGGACACCCGGGGTCTGATGTTCAATGGGAGAAACAGATTCCACGGTCTCGCAACCGGAAAACCTGTATGTGATTAGAGCGTAGTGCCTCGGGCAGGGTAAGTCAAGGGAAAATCCCGGTTTTCGGAAGTTCCTCGTAAGTTGTTATAAATAGGTTGTTTATTACCGATTCGAGGGGAGCGTCAAGCTTGGCAACCAAATTGCGCCCCTGTCCTTCCGGATGGGGAAATCGCTCTAACTTTGCGGATATCCGAGGCTTATTGATCGCCGAGGTCGAGGATTGTGATGGTGGCCTCGGAACCGTGTACGCGCCGGTGACGCCGCCGCAAGAGAAACCAAAGGCCTGAAAAGCAGAGCCCACCCACAATGCACGACACCAGTAGAAATCCTGTCAGCTCGAAGATCGCAATTAACATACCGCCCACGTTCGGCATGGGCGGATCCTTAGTGGCTTCGTTCCAGACGAAGTTCAGATCGTACGTCACGGCCTCCAGAAGGGGCTGAGTCACTGCGGGATCCGGGCTGCTGGGAATGACGGCGATCAGTGAACCACTACGTTTGACGTGAAAATCCTGCTGCTGTTCGAATCCGGGCAGACGCGCGCGGGCGACTTGCGGAGTCGGGTAATAGAAGACGGTCATTCCTACAGGACCGGCGCTGGTATTGAACCGGGCGACGAGCGCCTCGGCCGAGTCCTCGAAGCCCGCGAGAACCGGATCGATGCGCGGCTCGAACCGGCGCAGGGAATCCACGCCCAAAACGTAGCGTTCGGAGTTGCGAATGCGGCCGTTTTCGGGGACGAAAGCGGGCAGTTTGGGCAGACCTCCGCCCGAACGCAGGCTGGGCAGCGCTTCGTAGAGCGCGGCGAGCTCAGCGGGCAGCGGGCGCCACCCCTCGAACACGAACACATGGTTCATGTGCGCCATGTACTGAGCGCCGGGCGTGGCGCACAGTGTTATCGAATCGCGTGCCGGGGTGCAGTTCTCGGGGCGCAGGAACTGAAACCACGCCAGACCTGAGGTGGAGTCGGCCAGCCGGTAGGCAGTAGCCTGGAAAGCGCCGATCGGCCCGCTATAGGAGGCGCGTTCGGCGGCCTCGCCCTGGTATTCGGACCACAGGGCGCGGTCCTGGTCCGCGATGGTGAGGATTTCGGTCGTCGTGCGCCGGTGTTCGCGCCACTGTTCGGGCCAGATCTGGCTCAACGCCGGGGCGGCCAGCGCGAGCAGGCACACGGTGATCCGGAACAGATCCATGCCTGTTTGGACACCGCCGCCGCGGATCAGGCGCCACAACATTTCTTATATTTTTTCCCGCTCCCGCAGGGGCAGGGGTCATTGCGGCCCACTTTATCGGACTTGATCACCTGCTGGGTGGCGGTTGCCGTGCCCGAACCGCCGGTAAACCGCAGCGCGTCCATCTCGCGCTCCTTTTTACGCAGGATGTTCTTGGTCAGGTCCACGAGCTGGGACTGGGCGTCGCGGTCCGGTCCGGATGGTTCGTCGCGCCCGGAGGGGATCTCATACTCGAGTTCTTCTTCGGGGTAGGGAAGCGGGGGGCGTTCGGAGGCGACGGGCTGGAGGAAGAACAGGAATCGCGCCGTTTCGTCCTCGATCCGGTCCATCAGATCCTGGAACATCTTGTAGGCTTCTTTTTTGTACTCGATGACGGGATCTTTCTGCCCGTAGGCGCGCATCCCGATGCCTTCCTTCAGATGGTCCATCGACAGCAGGTTGTCCTTCCACTGCTGGTCGATCACGCTGAGCATGATCATGCGTTCGGTTTCGCGCATGACGGGCCCGCCCACCTGTTCCTCCTTCTCGTTGTAGCGGCGGCGGAGGTCGTCGAGGACTTTTCCCTCGATCTCCGGACGGCTTAGCGGAGCGAGGTCGCGGGGGTGAATGCGCAACCCGAACTGGCTCTGCACATCGGTCTGCAGGCCGGTGAGATCCCACGAATCCGGGTGAGCGTTCTCGGGGCAGCGGATGTCGATGAAGGAGCCGAGGATACCCTCGGCGATCTCGAAGACGCGCGCCTTCATGTCCTGCCCTTCAAGCAACTGGCGGCGCATGCCATAGATGGCCTGGCGCTGCTTGTTCATCACGTCGTCGTATTCGAGCAGGTGTTTGCGGATCGAGAAGTTCTGCGCTTCGACGGCCTTCTGGGCGGCTTCGATGCGCTTGGTGATCAGCTTGGATTCGATCGGGACATCCTCTTCCATGCCGAGGCGCAGCATGAGCCCCTGGATGCGGTCTCCGCCAAACACGCGCAGCAGATGGTCCTGGAGCGAAAGGAAGAACCGCGAACTGCCGGGGTCGCCCTGGCGGCCGGCGCGGCCGCGCAACTGGTTGTCGATGCGGCGGGATTCATGGCGCTCGGTGCCGACAATGTGCAGGCCGCCGGCTTCCACCACTTCGTTGTGCTCGGCATCGCAAACGGATTTGTGGCGGCCGTATACCTCTGCCCAGCGGGCGGCGGGGACCTTATAGTGGGTGTCGCCGCGCTGAAACCAGTAATTTTCGGCGTCGGCCACGGTCTGCGAAAGCTCCCGGGGAACCGTTTCCACCCATTGGTGCTTGAGGCACTCCTCCTGCGCGAGGAATTCGGGGTTGCCGCCGA
The DNA here is from genome assembly GCA_023384675.1 of Bryobacteraceae bacterium. Taxonomy (GTDB): domain Bacteria; phylum Acidobacteriota; class Terriglobia; order Bryobacterales; family Bryobacteraceae; genus PNKE01. The sequence goes on from JAHDVK010000002.1 coordinate 202,401, forward strand.
GCAGGATGTCGGTGCCGCGGCCGGCCATGTTGGTGGAGACCGTCACGGCGGCCTTGCGGCCTGCCTGCGAGATGATCACGGCTTCCCGCTCGTGGTTTTTCGCGTTCAGCACCTCGTGGCGCACGCCCATGCGCTTGAGGATTCCCGACAGCTTTTCGGAGCGTTCCACCGACACCGTGCCCACCAGCACCGGCTGGCCCGTGGCGTGGCGTTCGGCAATCTCCTTGGCGGCGTTCCGCCACTTTTCGTCTTCGGTCCGGTAAACGATGTCGTTCAGATCCCGGCGGCCGGGCGGCATGTTCGTCGGGATGACGACGACTTCGAGGTTATAGATCTTCGAGAATTCCGCGGCTTCCGTGTCGGCCGTGCCGGTCATGCCGGCCAGCTTCGTGTACATGCGGAAGTAGTTCTGGAAGGTGACCGTGGCGAGCGTCTGATTCTCGCGTTCGATCTTCACGCCTTCCTTGGCTTCCACGGCCTGGTGGAGGCCGTCGGACCAGCGGCGGCCCGGCATCAGGCGGCCGGTGAACTCGTCCACGATGATGACTTCGCCGTCTTTGACGAGATAATCGCGGTCGCGCTGGTAGAGCACGTGCGCGCGCAGCGCCTGCTGCACGTGGTGATTCAGTTCGATGTACTCGGGGTCGTACAGGTTCGGGACGTTCAGCAGGCGCTCGCACTTTGCCACGCCCTCTTCGGTCAGGGCGCAGGAGCGCGTGCGCTCGTCCACCGTGTAATCGCCCGTTGTGTACTTCTGTCCCGGCTCCTTGCCTTCGATGACCTCGCCGCGCACCAGGCGCGGGATGATCGTGTTCACCTTGTAGTATTTGTCGGTGGACTCTTCGGAGGGGCCGGAGATGATGAGCGGCGTGCGCGCTTCGTCGATCAGGATCGAATCCACCTCGTCCACAATCGAGAAGTTATGGGCGCGCTGGACGCAATCCTCCAGGCGGAACTTCATGTTGTCGCGCAGGTAGTCGAAGCCGAATTCGTTGTTCGTGCCGTAAGTGACGTCGCAGCCGTAAGCTTCCCGGCGCTGGTCGTCGTCGAGGCCATGCACGATCAGGCCGACGGAAAGGCCGAGAAACGAATACAGGCGCCCCATCCATTCCGAGTCGCGCCTCGCTAAGTAATCGTTCACGGTGATGACGTGCACGCCGCCGCCGGCCAGGGCGTTCAGATACACGGGCAGCGTGGCGACCAGCGTTTTGCCTTCACCCGTCTTCATTTCGGCGATCTTGCCGCGGTGCAGGACAATGCCGCCAATGAGCTGCACGTCGAAATGACGCATGTGGAGGATGCGGACGCCCGCCTCGCGGCACACCGCGAAGGCCTCGATCATGATGTCGTCCAGCGTCGCGCCCTGTTCCAGGCGTTGCTTGAATTCAGCGGTTTTGGCGGTCAGCTGGGCGTCGCTGAGAGCCTTCATCGCCGCCTCATGCTCGTTGATGGCCGCCACGAGCGGAAGAATCTTCTTCACTTCGCGCGCGTGTTTCGTGCCGAAAATCTTTGCCAGGAGGGTATCGATCATGAAATGGGCCGCAGCTACCATCTTAGCGCACGCAGACGGCAGACCCGCCGGTTTGAGGGGGGGATCGCGCCCGGAGAACGCGGGCTGAAATCCACCACCGCTGCACGCAAATCGAGCCGGATTCGCGTGAGCCGGTCCTTCGCAAGCTCAGATCACCCCCCGTACGGATACCGGGCGAATCGAGGAATTTTACATGGCGCCGTGCTGCGCCGGTCAGAACGACACGCGGCCGGCGAACTGCATGCTGCGGTTGTCGCCCACCAAGCCGTTGATCTGGCCGACGGTGGGCGAACCGATGGCGGAGTTCGGGAAGCCGAAGTACGGGGTATTGGTGAGGTTGAAGGCCTCCCAGCGGAAGTTGAATTTTACTTTCTCGGTGATATTGAAGGTCTTGGTGACCGACGTGTCGAAGTTGAGAATGCCGGGCGAGTAAAACACGCCGCGGGGCGCATTACCGTAGGAGGTGTTGGGCGGGGGCGCGACGAAGGCCGAGGGGTCGAACCAGCGGGCGCGGTCGGCGCCCGAGATTCGGCCGTCAGCGATGCGGTCGGGCCACGACGGCGCGCCGTTGTTGACGCCGTTCTGGAGGCCGACGTTGAAGGGACGGCCGGTGGTGCCGGTGACGATGCCGCCCACCTGCCAGCCGCCCACAACCGCGTCGAGGAAGCGGTTCTGGATGTCGAACTGGCGGCCGCGGCCCCACGGCAGGTCGTAGAGGCCGTTGATGACCGCGCGGTGTTTGACGTCGAAGCCGGAGGGGCCGCGGTAGCAGCGCATGCAGGTCCAGGTGAGCGGGCCGCCGGTTGAGCCGCCGCCCGAGGCGACCGAGCCGCCGAAGTCCAGGCTCTTGCCGAAGGTGTAAACACCCAGCAGGCTGAAGCCACGGGTAAACTGCCGCTGCACCCGCATGGTCATGCCATGGTAGGTGCTCATGTTCATGGGCTCGAAGATGGTGATGTTGGCGATGTCGCGCAGAGCCTGGTAGGGGCGGCGGTCGGCGACCGAACCGGGGCCAATGGCGACCTCGTTGTGATTTCTGGCCGCGAGCAAGTTGATTCCCCGGCTACCGACGTAGCCGAGTTCGGCCATCCAGTCGGCGCCGATTTGCCGTTGGACGGTCATCGACCAGGTCTGGGCGTATTGAGTCGGGTTGTTGAAGCTGTATCCGCGCACCGCCGGCCGGCGTGCGTTGATTTCGGCGGTGGTTTGCGGCTTGAGCGGCAGGAGCGGGCCGAAGGGCTGGTCGATGCGCGGGACCGCCGAGTAATCGACCAGGTTGTCGCCGAGGGCGAACTGCTCGCTGAACAAATGGGGCACGCCCTGCGGCAGCATGTTCGAGGCCGAAACGGGCTCAGGGAAGTAGCTCAAGGCATACCCGCCGCGCAGAATCGTCTTCTGGTCGCCGAACATGTCGTACGCGAAGCCGAAGCGGGGGCCGAAATTGTTACGGTCGGTGTTGCGCAGGGTTCGCGAATAGCCGCCTTCGTTGGCATAGGCGAACATCAGCGTGGTCAAGTCGAAGGAGGTCATGCGGTCGTACCACTCGGTTTCAGGCGAGTAAATTTCGTAACGCACGCCCAGGTTCAGGGTCAGGCGGCGGCTGACCTTCCAGTCGTCCTGGAAGAACCACGCGTTCTCCCAGGCCCGGAGGCCCGGAGTGCCGAGCAGGAAGCCGCGGTCGCCCGTCTGGACCAGGCCAAGCAGCAGGGAGGCGAAACCGGTGCCCGTACCGCCGGGACTGACGGGGTTCTGGACAAAACCGCGGTTGAAGTTGAGGGTGCCGCGAGTGGACTGGTTGGTGAAGGGGGAAATGTCGCGGCGGACGACGTGATAGCCGAATTTCAGATTATGGGTGGCGCGGGTCCAGTAGATGTTGTAGTCGATCTGGTAGTTGGTCTGTTTGGGACGCGCGGGGAGGAAGCCCGGGCCGCCGGAAAGCCCCGTGAAATCGGCGATGTTCATGGTGGGGAGCCCGGTGGAGTTATCGGTCAGGTTGACGTTGCGGATACCCAGAGAAGAGGCGGCCTGTGTGCCGAAATCGGACTGCACGGTGGAGGGATTCGTGCGTGCCCAGCCGGCGCGAAACTCGCCGACAACAGAGGGACTCCAGACGCGCGACCAGTTGAACGCGCCGCCATTTGTGCGCAGGCGGGTAAACTGGATGCCCGCAACGAAGGGACCGAGGTCGAATCTTTGGGCGGCTTCGGCCGGTGTCGGCAGGCAGCAGTTGGCCTGGCCTTGCGGTGCATCGAGGTCGTACCATTGCTGCGCGAAGCGGAAGAAGATCGAGTCCTTGGAGGAGGCCTGGTAGTCCAGCCTGGTGGTGTACTGGTTGTCGTCGATTACGCGATTGGCGACCGACTGGAAGTTCAGGAAATTGCCGCCGAACTGGCCGGGCGAGTTGGGCATGGGGTAGATGGACGCCACGTTGCTCGCGACCTGGCCGATCCGGGCCGATGGGATCACATTGTTGGGGAACTGATCGCGGAGGAACTGGTTGGGGTTGGCAGGGTTGGTGCGTGTCGTGAAAGGATCAAAAATGCGGATGAGGCCGCCGCTGCCCGTGAAATTGCTGAAGTCGCCTCCGCGTACGGCGGCGGTCGGCACCGTGTTCAGATAGTCGAGGCCGCGCAGTTCCCGCTGGCCGGCATAGTCCGCGAAGTAGAACAGCCTGTTCTTGAGGATCGCCCCGCTGGAGGCCGCGCCCATCTGGTGGCGGCGGAAAGGCGGCTTCTTCGGCAGCACCTGAGGCGACTGGAAGAAACTGCGCGCGTCGAAGACGATATTGCGGTGGAACCAGAACGCGGTCCCGTGGAAGTCGTTTGTGCCCGAGCGGGTGGAGACGGACACGACTCCCGCGCCGCGGCCGAACTCCGCCGAAAACGAACCCGTCAGCACCTTGAACTCGCGGACCGATTCAAGCGACGGCTGCACGATCACGGTATTGAATGTGTATTCGTTATTGTCGATGCCGTCGACCAGCCAGCCATTCGCGTTGGCGCGCTGGCCCAAAGGATTGTAATTCGAGGCCGCGCGCGGATTGAACGTGGAGGCCCCCGAGAGGTTTTCGCCCGCCTGGCCGGGCGTGACGCCGGGGGCCAGGTAAACCAGTTGCGCGAAGTTGCGGCCATTGAGCGGGAGTTCCTGCACCGCGCGCTGCTCGATCACCTGGCCGGTCTCCGCACTCGAACTCTGGACAAGCGGAGCGACGGCGACCACCTCGATCGTTTCCGACACACTGCCGACTTGCAGCGCGATGTCCACGCGCGCGCGTTGGTCCACGGTAAGCGTAATACCGGTCTGCTCCGCGCGCTTGAAACCGCTTAATTCGACACTGACCCGGTATGAACCGGGGACCAGAAACGGGGCTATGAAAGACCCTGTTTCGTCCGTGGTGCGTTGAACGCTTGTATTGCGGTTGACTTCGGTGATTGTGACGGCCGCTCCGGCGGCGGGCGCGCCGCTGGGGTCGGTCACGGTGCCGAGGATGGTGCCCGTGGTGACCTGGGCGGTCAGGGCACCTGAAAATACCAGCAGCCCGACGACGGCTGCCATCAGCAGGCGATTCGACATGGAAGTATCCCCCGTAAATCGGTTTCCGTTGTTGTTCAAAGAGCCTAACCCAGACTGAGACCGTAGCATCCCTGGCGCAGCCTGAGAGAAATTATGCTCCTGTTTAATGTGAATTACAAGGGGATTGCGATGAACGATATACGATTTCTGTGTAGACAAAAAAGCTATCTTGAGATATCTGACGAATATGCGGTGAAACTAGAGAGACGCCGCGACGATCTCGCGGGCCTCGGCGAGGATCTGATCGAGGTGCTCTTGGCTGACGAAGCTTTCGGCGTAGAGTTTATAGATGTTTTCGGTGCCCGAGGGCCGGGCCGCGAACCAGCCGTTATGCGTGGTCACCTTCAAGCCGCCGATCGATGCCTTGTTGCCGGGGGCCTTGGTCAGTTTGGCTTCGATGGGGTCGCCGGCCATGCGGCTGGCGGTTACGTTCTCCGGCGAAAGCTCCGATAACCTGGCCTTCTGCTCCGGCGTGGCGGGCGTATCGATGCGGGTGTAATAGCTTTGGCCGAACTGGGCGGTGATTTCCTGGTAGTGCAAGCCGGGTTCCTTGCCGGTGACGGCGGCGATCTCGGCGGCGAGCAGGCCCAGGATCAGCCCGTCCTTGTCCGTACACCACACCTGGCCGTTGCGGCGGAGGAAGCACGCCCCCGCGCTCTCCTCGCCGCCGAAGCAGAACGAACCGTCAAACAGCCCCGGCGCGAACCACTTGAAGCCGACGGGCGTTTCGCACAAGCGGCGTCCGAGCGAATCCACCACACGGTCGATGAGGCCGCTCGAAACCAGCGTCTTGCCCACCAGCGAATTGCGGGACCAATCGGGGCGGTGGGTGAGCAGATAGCGGATGGCCACGGCGAGGTAGTGGTTCGGGTTCATCAGGCCCGCGGACGGCGTGACGATGCCGTGGCGGTCGGCGTCGGGGTCGTTGCCGAAGGCGAGGTCAAAGCGGTCCTTCAAATCCACGAGCGAAGCCATGGCATGGGGCGAGGAGCAGTCCATGCGGATGGCGCCGTCGTGATCGAGCGTCATGAAGGCGAAGCGCGGGTCCACCTGTTCGTTGACCACTGTGATGTCGAGCCGGTAACGTTCGGCGAGCGGGGCCCAGTAGTGAACGGCGGCGCCGCCGAGCGGATCGATGCCGATACTCAGACCCGAGCGCGCAATGGCGTCGATATTGACGACATTCGGCAGGTCGTCAATATAGGGCCGCATGAAATCGGTGGGGTGCGTGGTCTCTGCGCGCAATGCTTTTTCGTAGGAAATGCGCCGGAAGTCGCCGGAACGAAGCAATTCATTGGCGCGATTTTGGATCCAGGAAGTCACTCCGGTTTCGGCCGGGCCGCCGTGCGGCGGGTTGTACTTGATGCCGCCGTCGGCGGGCGGGTTGTGGGATGGGGTCAGGATCAGGCCGTCGGCGGAGGCATCGTGATAGGCGTTATAGGCAAGAATGGCGCGTGAAATGACGGGGGTGGGCGTGAAGCCGTTGTCCTTCTGGATCAGGGTCTCGACCTCGTTCGCCGCCAGCACCTCGAGCGCGGTGCGCTGCGCGGCGGCCGAGAGCGCGTGCGTATCCATGCCCAGAAACAATGGGCCGTCGATGCCGTTCGCGGCGCGATAGTCGCAGACCGCCTGGGTGATCGCGAGGATATGAGCCTCGGTGAACGTGGCGTTGAGCGCCGTGCCGCGGTGGCCGGAGGTCCCAAACGAAACCGCGTGCAGCGGATCGGCGCGATCGGGACGAAGCTCGTAATAGGCTTTTTCGAGGGCGGCGAGGTCGATGAGGGAGTCTGATGGGGCGGGCTTTCCGGCGAGCGGGTGAAGACTCATAGCGTCCATCTTACGGGACTCCATCAGGGCTTGGCATCCTGCGCGAGTTGATATAGAATTCGGACAGTTCAGTCCGATTCCAGCAGGAGGCATCGACCATGACGGCAACCCGGCGTGATTTCGTGGCGGCGACGATGGCGGGCGCGGCGATTCCGGGCGCGGCGCCGCTGCTGCCCACGGTGACCTTCGGCGGGCAGGAGGTCACCCGCCTGATCCTCGGCACCAACCCGATGTTCGGCTATTCCCACCTGACCACGAACCTCGATCTCGCCATGCGCGAGTGGATGACGCACGACCGGCGCGTGGAAACCGTGCTCCGCGCCGAACGCGCCGGGCTGAATACCTGGCAGCTTCACTACCACAACGACACCATGGCGATGATCGATGCGCTGCGCCAGCGCGGGTCGAAGATCAAACTGTTCCTCCTGAGCGATTTCGAGCTGCACAAGGACTTCTCGATGATCCCCGCGGCGGCCAAACGCGGCTTCATCGGCATGGCGCATCACGGCAACCGCACCGACGAAGCCTTCCGCGCGCGCCAGATGGCGCGCGTCCGGGAGTTCGTCGACCGTGTGAAGGACACGGGGGCGATGGCGGGCGTTTCGGCGCACAATCCCGATGCGCTCGATTTCATCGAGAGCGCGGGCTGGCCGGTGGATTATTACATGACGTGCTTCTACAACGTCTCGCGCACGGTGGAGGAGACACGAGCCGTGCTGGGCAGCGAAGCGCCGCTCGGCGAGGCGTTTCTCGAGAAAGACCCCGAACGGATGACGCGTTTTGTGCGCTTCACGAAGAAGCCCTGCCTTGCTTTCAAGGTTCTGGGCGCGGGCCACCGGGCGCGGCGGAAGGATGGGGTCGAAGAAGCGTTCCGCTACGCCTACTCGCGTATCAAGCCGGGCGACGCCGTGATCGTAGGCATGTTCCCGCGTTACCGCGACGAGGTGGCGGAGAACGTGGAGACCGCCCGGCGGGTGCTGAGCGCGTAGGGGCCGCGGGGGGAGCGATTTAGGGGCAAGTGCGCTCAAGGCTGATTGATTACTTACAAATCCCGTGTCGCGCCTGCTCGATGCAGGCTGATAGGTCTGATATATCAGTGTAATAAATCTCGATGGTTTTATAAAGTATTGATAAAGTGCCCTCTATTGCGTGGGATTCACTTAATATTAAAAACGACAAATTCCTTGACAAGCGTTCAATCGCCATGCATACTGTCCGTGAGGTTGAAGATGAACAGGATATCCATCCCACGAAAACCAGCCGGGCTTGTCAGCGCCGGATCGCGAAAACTGCTCCGAACATTTTGGCTTCTGCTTGTGGCCGTTTCACTTTGTGCTGCTCTTTCATCTCCCGAACCACCCCCGCTCACCGACGACGAGCTGATGTGGCTTGCATGCATTGCTATGTCAGATCAACCAGGCGGCGGGAAGTACCTTGACCGGGTTGCTTCGCTGAAGCTAAGAGGATTCAGTGAGGCGCTGGCAAAGGACTTTATCAACCATGCCAATAGAGTAATGGTTGAGTTCAGGGAGTTTGAAGCCGCGCTCCCCGACAGGTCGCGAAGTTCGGTGACTGCGCTGGCGCAGGCGAAGACCGAGATCGTCCAGCGGCGGAGTGGGGCGTTGCGTTCCAGATTGTCGGCGGAGGAATCACGATTGGTTGGCGAATACCTTGAGTTCCTCCGGTCGAAGACCAACAGGTATAGCAGGGATTCTGGAAAGTAGTCTTGAAGAAGGAGGTGACTTTACACATGATTAAGAACATGGCGTCCGCTTTTGCCCTCACTGCGTTTCTTGGCGTTGGCGCGCTGGCGCAATACGCTGAAGTCACGAGGTGGTACGATGTGCAGCCAGACCAGGGCAAAATCACCTTTTACGTAATGATGAACGGCGTAGGAACCTATCCCGAATATAATGAAACTTGCTTTCAACTTTTGACTGATCCGGGTGGCCGTCAGTGGTACAGTGGGACAACTGGGGTTAATTTTGCGCTGTGCTCGCAAGATGCGTTCTATGAGGCATATCAGGAAGCTGGAACTTATGAAGTGGAGACGACAGCGTACGCTGTCCCCTATCAGGGTTACCCCCCCTTCGTACCCTTCAACTACGACCTGGGACCTAAAGTCCAAGTCGTGATCCAGCCGTGGCTGAAACTCGATCCTGGGGGGTGGAGCCCTGCAACCGCTGCTACGGCCGGCGGCGTCTCCCATCTGATGGCCCAGGTCACAACCTCAAGAGGTTGCAGCGGAACCGTGAAATTGGATGCGGCATACTCGTTCCCGCCTGGTCTCAAGACTGTTTCTACTCCCACCTCGCATGTCCAGGGCTCGGTTAATGAGATAAAAATAACCTGGTTCAACTTCGGCAAGCTGGAACTGGCGTCGGATAACCAGCAGGGGGGGGCGGCGCAAGCAAGCGTTCAACTGGGCACGCCAGTACCCTGTACCGTTCAAAAGGACCCGATGTTCGGGAGCAATCTCACCATCCAAACAACGCCGCCGTAGTAGCCGCTGCTAGGTGCATCGGCGTTCCTGGTGCGAACTCCCGGCAGACGGCATTCAGCATGAGGAACAACTTCTGGTTGGTGGCTGGATGTTTGCGGCTGTCGAGCTACGCGTGTGTCGGCTGCTTTCTCGAAGAGTGCAGTAACCAGCGGCGATCCCTGCCTTGCTTTCAAGGTTCTGGGCGCGGGCCACCGGGCGCGGCGGAAGGATGGGGTCGAAGAAGCGTTCCGCTACGCCTACTCGCGTATAAAGCCGGGCGACGCCGTGATCGTCGGCGTGTTCCCGCGCTACCGCGACGAGGTGGCGGAGAACGTGGAGACCGCGCGGCGGGTGCTGAGCGCGTAGGGGCGCGGGTCGTCATTCGTCGTCGGGCTGAAGAAGACGATTAAGCCGCATTCTTCACCGAAAACCCCGCGGCGGCGGCCTGAAACGTGCCTGCTCCGCCGCCCTCAGCCTCGTCCGCGAAACCGGAGATGCATGCGTCTCAACGCGAGCCCATAGAAGGCCGAAGTCATGCAGCCCACGATCATGGCAAACACCATGCGGGCCCCAAGACCGAGGCCGATGAGCGGGTCGCCCTGCCAGACCCGATGCGGATCCGAGCCGCTTTCGATTTGCAGAAGACCCCAGACGCCTTGCGAGACAGGTCCGATCAAAGTGCCGGTCGCCAGGATCACCCAGAACCGCCAGCCTTCCGCGTCCTCCAGCGCCAGGACGAGCCACAGGTACAGGAACCAGACCGGGACCGCGATAGTCATGGTGGTGAAGAAGACGGTGGGAAATAGATCCAGCGTGAAGGCGCCCGCCCGTCCGAAAACCAGGGTGAACAAGACGCTGAACAGCGCAACCGAGGCGAGCAAAGCTCCGAGTGAGATTCCAGCACGTCCGAAAGTGCTCACGGCGGGTGCGGTCATTCCACGCCTCCTCGTCCAGTTTAGCGCGCATTTCCGCCCCGCCCCGCGCGCCCGGGTCAGTTCAGAAAATACGTCCGGTACAGCGTATCCCGCTGCTTTGGCACGAAGCCCGCGTCGCGAATGATGCGCCGCAGTTCCTCTTCGCTCGCCTTGTTGCGCGCGCCCGCCGCCGACACCACGTTCTCCTCGATCATGATCGAGCCCACATCGTTGCCGCCGAAACGCAGCCCCACCTGGCAGGTTTTCAGTCCCTGCGTCACCCAGGAACTCTGAATATTCACGATATTTTCGAGAAAAAGCCGCGAAACGGCGAGCGTCTTCAGGTACTCCACGCCCGTCGCTTCTTCTTTCACGAAACGGCCGAGCGACGTATTTTCCCGCTGGAAACTCCAGGGAATAAACGCCGTAAAACCGCCGGTGTCTTCCTGAATCTGGCGGACAATTTCCAGGTGCGTCACGCGCTGTTCCAGCGTTTCGCCGCAGCCGAACATCATCGTGGCCGTGGTGCGCAACCCCAGCTTGTGCGCCGTGCGGTGCACGTCGATCCACTCCTGCGTCGAGCATTTCAGCCGCGAAATCCGCTGCCGCACGTCGTCGTGCAGGATCTCCGCGCCGCCGCCCGGAATCGACTGCAGACCCGCGTCCCGCAGCCTCCGGATCGTGTCCTCGAGGCTGATGCCCGAGACCTGCGCGATGTTCTGAATCTCGGGCGAGGAGAAACAATGCAGCCAGATGCGCTCGCCAAACTTCTGCTTGATGGCGCGCAGCAGATCTTCGTACCACTCGATTTTGAGATCGGGGTGCAATCCGCCCTGCATCAGCACGCCCGTGCCGCCCAGGTCGATCGTCTCCTGGATCTTCTGGAAGATCACCTCATGGCCGTGGACGTAGCCCTCATTATGCCCCATGGGCCGGTAAAAGGCGCAAAAGGAGCAATATTCGGTGCAGAAATTCGTGTAATTGATATTGCGGTCGATAATATAGCTGACCACGCCCTCGGGATGGTGTTTCCGCCTCACCGCATCGGCGGCCATCCCAAGCCCGGTCAGATCGTGGCTCTCGAGAAGGTCAACGGCTTCCCGCGGAGTCATCATGGGCTGGTTTCTCCGTTGTTACATAGGATGGGCTGTCCACGAGATTTAATTCGTGGGCGAATTTCAGGTACAGGTCCAGGCCCGCCTGTTCCTCCGGGCCGATCTGGAACACAATGCGGCGCGTGAGATAGTCGTGCACCAACTCCTCGGGAAAGCCGCGGCGCTCGGCTTCCAGCGGAATGATCTCTTCCAGCTGCGATAGGCCAAAATGACACGACCCCTGGAGCAGATTGACCATCTCCTCGCGAATGGCGGAGGGGCGGCCGGCCCATAGCGCGAACACCATGGGCAACCCCGTCATCGCTGTCCACTCCTCGCCAAGATCCAGCGTGGGCCAGTCAAGTTCAGCGGGCTCAACGCGTAAGGCGGAATCGCCAATCAGCAGCGCGGCGTCGGCGTGTTCCAGCATCCGCACCAGATCCGGTTCGGCGGCGAACACCTCGGGTTCGGCCCCATACTTGCGCTGCAAAACGATGCGGGCCAGTTGGACCGACGTGCGCGAACCCGTATCCGCGGCTAATGTGCGGATGCGGTCGAAAGGAGTCCGGGCCACCAGGAGAATGCTGCGAACCGCCCCCCGGCAGGCGATGCCCACCTCCGGGATGGACGTAAACCGATGACGCTCAACCTCAATCACCGGAAGCAAGCCCACTTCGGCGACCCCTTCCACCACGCGCTGCGAACAAATCGAAGGCACGGCGAAGCTGAGGTCGGCGCGGCCCTGCTGTGGACCGTTCAGCATGCCCCAAACCAGCGGCGAGGTGTTCAAGTAGCTGACGGCGCACACCCGCGGGTGGATCAGGCTTGAAGAAAATGGAATCAAATCAGAGTTTAGCATTGGAACCGGGAAGCGTGGAACAGCGGGCCGGCGCATCTTTGCGCGGCGCTGGACCCCGTGGTACGTTGAACACAGGCGCATTTGGGGGTGGAGGATCTAACGCAATGAGAATCAGATACTTGTTGAGCTGCGCTGCCGTTGGCGCAATTCTGGCCGCAACGGCCGGCGCGCAGGTGATTCCGAATCCGATCCCGGAACGGATCCTCGGACGTCTTCCAGGGCCTGAATTCACCCTCCCCGTCTCCCGCAGCGGATCTCCCAACCTGGTGGAAGGCCGCGAATTGTGGGAGCCCCAGGGCGTGGCTTTGGATACTTCGCTGACCCCTCCCGCTGTGTATGTTGCCGATACCCGCAATCATAGAGTCCTTGCTTGGAGAGATGCTCAATCTTTCTGGAATGGCGCATATGCCGACGCCGTTCTCGGCCAGCCCGATCTGTCTTCCACCAATGCTCTGGCGCCGTCGGCCGCCTTCCCGGGCGGGCTCAACAGTCCCATCTCCGTGGCGGTGGACCCGAACGGGCGAGTCTTTGTTCTGGACGCCGGGAATAACCGCATCGCCGGCTTCCGCGGCGCCTTCGCCGGGGAAGATGCTGGCAAAGTGGAAATCCTCATCGGCCAGTCCACCCGGACGGGCCGCTGCGCCAATCAGGATCTGGGCGCCAATAACCAGTGCGTGACCTCTGCCAATAGCGCCAGCGCCCCCTCTGCAGCCAAACTCCGCTTAGGCGCACAGTATCTGGGCGGCGTCCTGGCCGCTTCGCTCACCTTCGACGCCCAGGGCAATCTCTGGGTCGCCGACGCCGGCAACCATCGCGTGCTGCGCTATGCGCGAGATCACGTCCGCGGCGCGGGCAACCTCACCGCGGCGGGCATGGTCAGCCCCGTGATCCAGGCAAGTCTCGTCATCGGCCAGCCCGATATGGTTTCCGCGGTGCCCAACCTGGGCCGGCTCAACACCCCCTCCAGCCAGATCCCAGACCGTCTCAGGAAAGATTTGGTTCGCTTCCCCTCCGCGCTAACGCTGGACTCCGACGGCAACCTCTACGTGGCCGACGACCTGGGGCGCGTGCTCTTCTATCCCGCGGAACTCCATGACGGCCAGATTGCGCAGCGGCTGCTCGGCATTCTCGTTGTCCAGCCTGGCGACCCGGCGCCCAACCCGGTGAATGAAATCGGCTTTGGAATCCCCCCGCTCGCCAACAACATCTTCTCAGGCGGCCCGCGCGGCCTGTTCACCATCGGCCAGCGTCTGCTCGTGGTGGACACCTTCCACCACCGCATCGTCTATTTCGATCCGCCTTCGGAATGGCCCGGCGAAGCCACCCTGTTCTCTCCCGCCGCCAAAGGCGTCTGGGGTCAGGATCATCTGTTCTCCGGCCTCCCCAACATCCACCCCTTCCGCGAGCCCACCGCCCGCACGTTCCACACGCCCTCCGCGGCGGTCTTCGCGAATAACGAAGTGTGGGTCGCCGACACCTTCAACCACCGCGTGCTCGCGTTCCCGAACCTGCTCGAAGCCGGTCCGGCGGCCGAGGCGCGCGGCGTGCTCGGCCAGGAAGGCTTCGAATTCCGTGCGCCGAATTTCATCCAAGGCCGTGAGTTCGCCGCCGGCACACTCCGCGTCGCGCTGGGCAACCAGGTCACCGATCTGGCCATCGCGCCGCACATGGCCATCGACTATAGTTCCGATCCGCCCCGGCTCTACGTCGCCGACCCCGCCAACAACCGCGTCCTGGGCTTCGCCGACGCCCGCGCTGTACGCCCGGGAGATTTCGCCGATGTCGTCATCGGTCAGGTGGATTTCTACCGCCAGCTTGCGAACTCGCCTTTCAACGACCCCGCGCAACCCACCCAGTATGGGCTCCTGCTGCCCAGCGCGGTCGCCGTGGACGGCGAAGGCAACCTCTGGGTGGCCGATGCCGGCAATGGCCGCGTCGTCCGCTTCCCGCGCCCATTTGACGATCCCGAGAACCGCTGGCAGGAGGTGGATCTGGTCATCGGCCAGCCCTCCGCCGACACCCGGCCCACCGCCGAACCCGAACAGGACCGCATGTTGCGCCCCGTCTCCATCGCTTTCACGGGGCAGGGCCAGCTTCTGGTGGCCGACTTGGTTCATAACCGCGTGCTGCGGTTCGATCCGCCCTTCTTCACGGGTATGACCGCTGCCGTCGTCATCGGTCAACCGGAATTCACCTCCGCCGCCGCCGGCAATGCCGCGAACCAGCTTGCGCTGCCCTACTCCATCTCGGTCGATTCCGATGACCGGCTCTATGTGGCCGACTGGGGTAACTCCCGCGTGCAGATCTTCGACCGGGTGAGCGGCCAGGTGAACAATGGCCCGTCCGCGCCGATCAATATCCGCCTCGGCTCCGGATCGAGCGCCATGCTGCCGGTGGCCGTCGCCGTCGATCGGCAGACCGGGCGAATCTGGGTGGTCGATTCACGGAACAACCGTGTGCGCCGGTTCCCCAACTTCTTCAACCTGTTTGCGCAACCGGTGATCGCTGAGGAATTCTCGTTTGTACCGCTTCAACCCCTCGCGGCCTATCAGATCGCCTTGGCTCGAGACGGCAACATCCTGCTCTCCGGCCTCGATCACCGCGTCACGATCCACGTGCCGGGCATCTACGCCGAGGCGGGCAACCAGCTCCTGTTCGGTTCGCTTAACTGGGCCAGCGGGTTCTTCACGATCGCGCCAGGCAGCATTGCCACGCTGCGCGCCCCCGGCGTCGAGTTCAGTCAAGGGCTGATCGAGCATTCCGGCTCGCCGCTGCCGCTCGATTCCAACGATCTGGAAGTGCTCGTGAACGGCCGCCGCGCCCCCATTCTGCGAATCGACCGTAGCGCGATCCGCTTCGTCGTTCCCTGGCGGACGCCGGCGGAGCGTTCGGCCGAGTTCCGCGTCCGGCGTATCAGTACCGGCGAAACCCTCGCCTACCAGTTCCAGAACGTCGATCCCGCGGCGCCTGCCTTCATCACCGTGCAGAACTTCTCGCTGGGGAACGTGCCCGCAAGACAGATTCGCGCAAAGAACCAGAACGGATCGGACAACACCGCCACTAGTCCCGCCAGCCCCAACAGCGAAATCACACTCTATCTCACCGGCTACGGTGTGCTGGATGATCCGCCCGAGGATGGCGTCGCCCAGGAGCGCGCGCTGCCCATCGACGGGACGCTGATCGTCGGCGCGCGCGAGCCGGAAATACTGTCGAGCGCCCTCGATCCGGATGAACCCGGCGTGTGGCGTCTGCGCATCCGCCTGCCCGATAATCTGTTCGGCGCATCCGGCAGTGGATATGCGGTCCCCGTTGTGCTGCTGCACCGCAGCCGGATCACGAATCGCGATCCGCTGAATACCCAAAACACCAACGCGTCTTTTTTGACCACCATCGCCATCCGGCAGTAGCGGTTTGATTCCGATGCCCGGCATGACCTTCCGACTCTGGAGATGCCGGGCATCGTTCGTCACGCGATCGGTCGTGCGTTTCCCGCCGCACGCCGGCAACGCCTTCCGCGGCGCCCTGGGCCACCGGCTGGAGGACGAAGTCTTCCGCCCCCGCGCCTCCAATGGCCCCAGCGGCTTGCGTGACCGGCCCCGGCCCTTCGTCCTGCGCGCCTCGGATCTCGACGGGTCCGTCATCGCCCAGGGCGGGCGTTTCGAGTTGGCATTGAACGTGTTCGCCGATTCCGCGGTCGAAGCCCTGCGGCGTGCGCTGGCCGACTGCGGCGGCTCGCCCCGGTTGGCGGGAAGCGAACTCACCGCCTGGGAAGCGGAGCCGCTCGACCTCGATCTCGCGCCGCGCCCCGCGCCGGAACAGGCTCGGGTGCAATTTCGGACGCCACTTGATCTGAAAGGCTGGGACGGGGAAGGCCTCCCCCCCTTCGCCGTGCTGGCGGCGCGGCTGCGGGACCGCATCGCCGCTCTGGCCGCCTTCCATGGCCGCGGCGCGCCCGAATGGGACTACGCGGCGATGGGCGCGCGCGCCGCGCTGGTCCAGACACTCAATGGACACGCGGAAAGGCAGCAATCGGACCGCCGCAGCACCCGCACCGGCCAAACCCATTCGCTCAGCGGCGTCACCGGTTGGGTGGATTACCGCGGCCCGCTGGATGAATTTCTCCCTTTGTTGGAGGCCGGATATTGGACCGGCGTGGGCCGCCACACCGTTTGGGGTCAGGGCTGGATCGAGATTGCCGAGCCCGGCGCGCCTTCAATCTCCACCGTCGCGCCCTGAGGCGCGTGGAGTTGCAGCAGGCCGTCCGGCCCCGTGCGGCAGTTGGCGGGCGCCACGCAGCGCGCTCCCGTCACCCGCAGCGCCACGCCGCCAAAGCTCACGTCCTCCCAATCGGTCGCGCGCACGAACACCAGCGGCCCCTCTTGGTAGTGCAGCCGCAGTTCCAGATCGGCGGGCGAGGCGGCCACTTTCACGCGTGCGAACACGGGCGCGGCATCGCCCGAGCGCGGCTCGGCGATCACGTCCGCATAACCAGCCGACCGCGCCGTGAGCTCGAAACGCGCCTCCGCGAGCCCGGCTGCGATCCGCACGTCCCGCGGCGCTTCCAGATGCCCGTTCGTCGTGTGGACCCCCACGGCCAACGGCTCCGCTTCCACCCGGGGGCGGCTGACCCGCACCACCGTCTCGCCGCCCGCCAGCAATCCCGCCATCGGCCACGCCGAAAGGCCCAATGAGCCGCGCAAGCTGGTGTCGGCCCAAGCCTGCCCGCCGCTGATCTCGTGGAAATGGGGCACAAACGCGCGCCGGTACGTGTCCACCTGCGCGATTTCAGCCTCCGTCGGCGTCCGGCCCGGCTCGCTCACCAGGATGAAGGCAAACCGGAAGCGCCTCTGCGCCAGTTCGTGGCTCGGTGCGCGCGGGCCTTCGGCTTCGATCAGATCTTCGATGCGCACATCCAGCCGCTGCCCGTTGAAGCGGAGCCCGGTTTGCGGCAGCCGGGAAGCCGGAATGGTGGAGGGCCACACCACAAAGCTCGGCTGCACTTCATCCGGCGCAATCAGGCCCATCAGATAGCGGTCCCAGACCGAATAGCGCTCCACCGCGCCGGCGGTGAGGAAGCGCCCATCCGCCGCGCCTTCGCCCGCGTCTTCGATCCGGTTGCCCTCGAGCACCGAGGCGTCCGAGTTGAAGTTGAACGACCAATGCGCAAGGTCCGGGCTGAGCATTGGGCGCGCCTCGGGGTTGCCCGGCGCGCGGACCGAGGCCAGCGCGAGAAACAGATGCCCGGCTTCGTGGGCCAGCAGGCTCAACGTGGTGTCGCCGGTCAGCCGGCCGCGCGGGCCTACCGGGGCATTCGGGTCCAGCGGGTAGTGGCGCAGCTGACCCATGTTCAAAAACGCCTGTAAACGCCTTCCGGAACCGTAAATTTGGCCATTTTCGATCAAAAAATCGCCAATTCCGTGTGTGAACGAGCGCACGGTGGTCTGTGTGGCGACCGCATTCGGGGCGGCCGCCAGCCCTGCGGTGTTGAACACCACCAGGTAGTCGAATCCGTCGTCGTGGGTCTCATAGAAACGCTGCGCCAGCCGCGCCGTATCTAGTTGAGGGACTTGGGAATACGGCTCGGCGACGGTGGCGTCGAAGCGTTCGCCGCCCGCCCCGGCCAGCGTCACAACACGCGTCCGGCCCCCCAGCCCGCCCGGCCCCATCCCGGTGACGTGCGCCGCGATGTTCACGTCATAGAACGCCATTTCGATCGCGCCGCCCGTTTCTAGCGTGATTTCAAAGGTTTGGCGGCGGGCGAACAGGGCGGGGCCGAACGCCGGCGTTTCGATCCAGCCGATCGTCACCCGCCCGGGCTCCTGCAACACTCGAACGGAGCCGGGAGCGCGCGAGGGATCGAGGTCGGCGAACACGGCAGCGATGCGCGGCGGCCCGGCCACGAGGCGGCCGAGCGTGCGCGCCGAGGGTCCGGCGTCGGAGGTCCGGAAGGTGAGGTTGCCGTCGGAATGGACGAGCGCTTCGCGGTAGGAAGTGCCATAAAAATCAAAGGGAAACGGGAGGCGGATGGCGCGGGACTCGTCGTCGCCGAGGCCTTCGAGCGGCGTGCCCGCCTCGGCCCTCGGGCGCGCTTGCGTATTATCTGCAATCGAGAGCCGGTAACCGCCCGGTTCAGGGGTGAAGCGCAGCGTGCGGCCGTTTAGATTGAACAGGTTCGGCTCCGCTATGACGCCCAGCGAGCCATCCAGCACGGCCACGTCGCCCGAGTCGAATGCCACCGGGACGGGGCCGGATTCGGCCAGGACCCGCCCGGAAATCGCTTGAATTTGCGCTTTTTCATGCAAAAAAGCGGCTTCCAGGTGGTTAAAACGCGATGTTCCGCAGGCGGCTTCCGGCGGGCGCGCCGCCGCGGGCAGCGTGAGAATCAGCGAACCGAGAAGCAGGGCCGTTCGTATCATTTGTTTCGGAGGATGCGGTGAAAGCCCCCTCCCTGTTAGCATAACCAGCCGGAAAGCGAGGATCGGGATGCCCTTTTGCACGACGTGCGGAAACGAACTGAATGCGGACGCACGCTTTTGCGCGCGCTGCGGTCAGGCGGCCTCGGGCATGGAAAGCGGCGCGGCGCCCGCCATCGTGGCCGAGGAGCCGCTCGACTACACGATTCAGGGCGACAACCTCCAGGTGGTGCGCCTGCGCCTGAAGCCCGGCCAGCAGGTGTACGCCGAGGCCGGCAAGATGGTGTACAAGAACCCGGCGGTGCTCTGGGAGACTCGCATGAGCGGCCAGACGATCGGCGAGAAGATCATCGGCGCGCTGAAGCGGAAACTCTCGGGCGAATCGCTGTTTTTGACCTATTTCCGCGCCACCGCCGCGAACGCCGAGGTCGGCTTTGCGGGGGACTATCCCGGACGGCTGCACGCCTATGATCTGGCTCCGGGGCAGAGCATTCTGGTGCAGCGCGACAGCTTCATCTGCGCGCAGACGAGTGTCAATTTCAGCATCGCGCTGGTGAAGAAGATCGGCGCGGGGCTGTTTGGCGGTGAGGGTTTCATCCTGCAGAAACTGACCGGCCCGGGCACGGCATTTATCCACGGGGGCGGGGATTTCCTTGAGTTCGACCTGGCGGCGGGCGAAGTTTTGCAGGTGGATACGGGCTGCATTGTGGCCTTCGATGAGGGTGTGGATTACGATATTCAGTTCGTGGGCGGCATCAAGACGGCGATTTTCGGCGGAGAAGGCCTGTTTCTGACGACCTTGCGGGGGCCGGGGCGCGTGATTGTGCAAAGCCTGACGCTGGAAAAGCTCCGGCGCGAGTTGAATCCGCAGCGAGGCGGTGGCGACGAGCGGCGGCCGCTGGGAAATTGGATCAGCGGCGGCTGAGACTGTCCCCATTTGGGTACTAATCTTTCCCGCTTTGCTGGCCGATACTACCAACAGTGGTCTTGAAAGGACAATCCGGAACGGCGACTGCTGCTCCGGCGAGCCGTAATGCGTTAAGTCTGCGCCTGCTCGCCAGCCTGAACCATGAGATCCGGACGCCGCTCAGCGGCATACTGGGCATGGCGGACCTCTTGCTGGAAACCAAACTGGACGAAGAGCAGCGTGAATACATCCTGTCGGCGCGCGATTGCGCCGAGAGCCTTTTCGCCCTGCTCAACGTCACGATGGAATTGAGCGCGCTGGACGCGGGCGCGGTGCAGCCGGACGAGTCGGTTTTCGTTCTCGGCGAAGCTCTGGCCGCGGTGGTGGACGAAGCGCGCGCGAAGGCGCGCAGCCGGCAGGTCGAGGTTCATGCCGAAGGGTTGGAAGAGTGCGGGCGGACGGTGCTGGGCGACAGTTACCGCATCCGGCAGGTGGTGTCGTCTCTTCTGAACCACGCGGTGCGCTATTCGGGCACGGGCGGCGTGGATCTGTTTGTAGAACTCGGTGATGCCGGCGGACAGCTTGAATGCCGCATTTCGATCGATTCGGCTGCGCTCTCGATGGCGGCGAGCGAAGCCGAGGCTGCGCGGGCTTTGATCGACGAAGGCCAGCCCGCCGATCCCAATGTGCGGCTGCATTCGGCCGGGCTGGTGTTCGTGCTGGCCGGACGGCTGCTGGACTGTCTGGGCGGCAGGCTGCGCTTTGTGCCGGGCGGAAACGGTAAGGCTCAGATCGAGGCCGCCTTCCCGCTGACCCCCGTCGCCATGCAGACGCCTCAGGAAGGGCGCCTGGCCCAGCCTCACCCAACGCCCCGCATTTTACTGGTGGACGACAACCGCATTTCACAGCAGGTGATCAGAGCGATGCTCGCAAAGGGCGGCTGGGCGGTGGATTGCGCCGGAGGCGGCGAGGACGCCCTTGCCCGGCTTTCGGCGGAGCCGTACACGCTGGTGCTGATGGACATTCAAATGCCCGGTCTTAATGGCTTCGAGACGACCCGCCGCCTGCGCCAACTGCCGGGCTACTTCGAGGTTCCGGTGTTGGCGCTCAGCGCGGATGTCACCGACGAGGTGCGCGTGCAGTGCCGCGAGGCGGGGATGAACGATTTTCTCCAGAAGCCCGTGCACATCCGGCAACTGCTGGCGGCGGTGAATGAGTGGAGTGTGCGCGGCTGAGGGGCGTGCCTTTGCAGCCGTCCCGCGCCATCAGGGATTAAGACCACCCATGTCTCTGGAATTGAACGCCGGCCTGCCGATCCGCCGTCCCAATCAGAAGTTAATCTTGGCGCCAAGCTGAATCTTCCGGCTGCCGCTAATGACGGAGTCGCGGATGCGGCCGAATAACGTGCTCGCGGTGCTCGCGGTGGGGAAGCCGAACACCGGGGTGTTGGTGAAGTTGGTCATATCGGCTCGGATTTCCACATTCCAGCGTTCGTTGATCGCGGTCCGCTTCAGGATCGAAGCGTCGAACCCGACGCTCCCCGGCCCGCGCAGGAAGTTGCGGCCCGTGTTGCCCTGCGCGCCCAGTCCCGGCGAGCTGAACTGCCCGATTTCGGCGTCGTTCAGATACCACTTCACGCCGCCAGGTCCGTCGAAGACACTGCCCGTCTGGCGGGAGCAGCCGTTGCAGTTGGCAAACGACTGCACCACGCTGTTGAAGGTGGTGAAGCCAGAGTACACAGAGAACGGGCGCCCGCCCGCGATGGTGCCGAAGCCGGAGATCTGCCAGCCGCCGACGATGCGGTCTAGCACGGCCGGCGCGCTCCCGCCGAACCGCTTGCCGCGGCCAAAGGGCAGCTCGTAAAGCCAGTAGGTCTGGAAGGAATGCGTCCGGTCGAAATCCGAAAGCGCGTAGTTGCCGCGCCGGTTGAAGATGTCCGCCGGCGTGCTGCCGGCCGATTGCACTCCGCCGGAGCCAACCACGGTGAATGCCGGGTCGAAGGAGCGCGTGTCCAGCGACTTGGCGAACGTGTAGCCCGCCTGGAAGGTGAGACCCGCGCTGAGGCGGCGTTCGATCTGCAGTTGCAGGGCGTGGTAGGTGGAGAAATCGTTTGAGTCGATGACGTTCATCGCGCCGGCGAACTGCGGGAAAGCAAGGAAATAATGCTTCCCAACGCCCGAGGCCTCCGGCAGCGGCCGCCCGCCCACCAGGCGGCGCGAAAGGTCGGTGACGATGGTGCCCAGCGCGTTGTTGTTCAACTCGGTGACATAAAGCCGCCGGAAGGCGGCGGAACCCGTCTCGGCCGCCTGCCGGCGCGGGTCCACGCTCAACAACTGGTTGATGACGGGCGAATCGCCGCCGGTCTGCACCCGCCGCGCCTCGGCGGCGAAGCCGTTGCGGAACACCTCGATCTGGTTCGCGTTATACGCGCCGAAGAGATTGTGCCCGCGGCGGCCGATGTAATTCATCTCCACCACCGTGTTGCGCATCACCTGCCGCTGCAGGCTCAGGCTCCACTGGTGGGTGGTTGGCGTCTCGAAGTCCGGATCCACCGCCGTGATGTTGCGGGTGGAAAAAGGAGCGGGTTGGGCAAGTTCCGAAGGCCGCCGGCTGGGCGGTTCCAAAGCCGGCAGATTCCGCAAGCGCCCTCCCGCCTGGCCGAAGCTCTGATCTTCGACGCCATCGACAATGCCCGGCAGGTTCTGAAAGACGCTGGAACTCAGCACGAACGTGTTGATGCGGTCGTAAGCGATCCGGTAATTCGCGCGTACCGACGTCTTGCCGTCGCTGCCTGGCGCCCAGGCCATGCCAATCGAAGGCCCGAAGTTGTTGATGTCCGAGTCATACAGCTTGCCGTCCACCCAGCGGGTGGTGTCGGTGGGCAGCGCACCGGCCGTCAGCAACTGGTCGGGGCGGCGGATGCGGCCCGCGCCAGCGTCCGGAGACATCTTCATTTCCAGGCGCAGGCCAAGGTCGATGGTGAGGTTCCGCCGCACCTTCCAGGTGTCCTGCAAATAAAAATCGTATTCGTCGTACTTGGCCAGGAAATCATAGAGCCCGGGTACATACCGGTCGCCTTCGGAAACAAAACCCCGGTTCGTGGCGCCAACCCTGCCGAGCAGGAAGTTAATGCTGGATTCCAGGTTCTGGCGGTCGATGGCGTTGATGTCGGCGGGCAGTCCGAATGCCGTCGCGTTGACGGTGTTGATCAACCGGGAAAAGTTCACGCTCTGCGTGGAGTTGAAGCCTGCGATCGAGCCGCGCACGTCCTGGTGCCGGCCGAAACGCAGGTTCGTGCCGAACTTGATGTTATGAGCGCCGCGGAACCACGCGAAGTTGTCCACCACCTGCCAGGTCTTCAGTTCGCGGCGGTTGCCAAAACTGACGATTTCCGGCACCACGACGGGTGCGCCGCTCAGCTGAATCGCATTCAGGTCCGACGTGGGATACACGAAATCGAATGCGAACTGATTCAGGCCGAAGACAAACTCGTTGGTCGTGGAGGCCGAAGGGCTGGTGCGCCAGTTGAAGGCGTAGTTCTTTGGGTCGCGCTTGGTATCGAGTACGCACGGTCCACCCTCGAACCAGGGCGAGCCGCCGTTCACGCGGTCGCAATTGGTGTCCTGGCGGCCCACGGAAATCCGTGCAAAAACGGTGTTGTGGTCGTTGACGATATAGTCGATTTTGGTGGTGAGATCGTACTGTTTTTCCTGCTGAAGAGCGGGGAACGTGTAAAACGCCGTATTCAGGCCGTCTCCGCCAGTAAAATTGTTCGGCAGGGGCGAGCCGTCCATCAGCGACTTTACCCGGGGATCGAGACCCAGGTTCTGCGGATCCCGCTGCGCCACGTTGTAAGTGCCCACGTTGATGCCCGGCAGCACATTCCCGCTCGCGTCCACCGATGCGGCCGGCGTGCCCGCCGGAAAATTGCGCCCGCCGCGCACATAGCGCCAGATGCCCTGCCTGGCCTCCCCGGTGTACACGGTGCGATTCAGTGCCTGCGACTCCCGCGCGCGCAACAACTGCACGTTTCCGTAGTAAAACAGCTTGTTCTTTTTGATGGGGCCGCCAATGGATCCCCCGGGAATATTCTGCACAAACTGGCGCTTGCCGATATTGTTAATATTATTTTCCCACTCGTTGGCGTTCAGAAAAGGAGACCGGTAAAACCAGAAGGCCGAGCCATGCACCTCGTTCGTGCCGCTCTTGGTGATCATCGCCACCTGCCCGCCGCTGTTGCGCCCGAATTCGGCCGTGGCGTTGCCCGTCAGCACCTTGAACTCCGCAAGTCCATCCGGATTCATCCGGATGGGGGCGAAGTTCGACCCGCCCGCCGACGTTTCGTTGGCGTCGATGCCGTCCACAGTGAAGTTCCAGGCGCGGTCCCGCGCGCCATTCACGTGCACGCCGCCTCCGGTGTTCGCGCCGCTCACCACCCCAGGCTGGCGCAAAACCAGATCCAGCGGGTTCCGCCCGCGCGTGCCCACGATCGGCAAGTCCTTGATCACCGTCTCGGTGAAGACGCTACCCAGATTGCCCGAACTCGAAGTCTGCACCAGTTCGACCGACCCGCTCACCTCCACCACCTCTGCGAGCGAACCCACCGCCAGAGTCACATTAATCGTGGCCGGCTGGCCCACACTGACCTGGTTGTTGCGGGTCACGAACCTGGTGAACCCAGGCGACTCCACCTCCACCGTGTAAAAGCCCGCCTGTACGGCCTCGAAAAAGTACGCGCCGTTGCCGGCTGAGGTCGAATTGAAAACCTGCCCGGTTCCATCGCTGATCAGCCGGACCGTCGCGCCCGCTACGGCCGCGCCGCTCGGATCCGTCACAGTGCCGGTGACACGTGCCGTTGTCCCCTGGCTGAAAACCGGTGACGAATAGCCGAAAACGAGCGAAAGAAGCAGAGCAATCCTGAGCCGCATATGAGGGATAGAGTAACAGAGATACTGCTTCATGCAAACGCTTTTCTACAAATTTTCTAATGTGCCCCACTCGACGAGTGCGTATCGCCCACGCGCTGGGTGATATTTTCCGGAAAGATCTATCTTTAGATACTTTCGCCGCCTTGGTGGGCCACACGGCGCGGCCTGGAGATTCCCGGCTGTTGTGAGGAGCGGTTGCACAGCGGGAGGGATCGAATTGCTGACTCCAAGCCACTCTCCGGCGTGAACGCGAAAAGATCTGCCGTCGATCAAAAGGCGGCTTCAGTGCGTGTGTGCCGCCTCACGGTGGCTGCTTTAACAGATGGAAAATACAATACTTGATCAAGCGGCCGCTGCTGCCGGGAGTTTTTTAACGCGCACTCACGGCGGGGGCTCAAGAAGGAGAATTGATTCAGATGCAATGAGTTGCGGTTGAACCTGGGGGTCGCTCGAGCGCTGAGCGCGAGCAATGCCCATGCCATCTCCGCTTCAGCACTGCGCCGCAACGCTCTCGATGATTTAGCCCCGGCGGCTTTGCCCGCGCGGAAGCGTCTGTCATTTCTTCTTTCGAAAAAGATCCTTGAGCTGCTGGACGGCTTCGCCGGGGTTTTGCGCCTGGCCTGCGGCTGCGGTCCGGGCAGCGAGGTCCTGGAAGTTCAGGCTGTACTGGCGGACGCTGCGGACCTGATTGCTGGCCAGTACGTCAAGCTGCTCGACGGCCAGGTCCCAGGTGAAGCCGGTGCCGATCGGATTCTTGCCGGGACGGTAGCGGATCAGTTGAAAGGTTGCGTTCCGGGATTCGCCTGGGCTCAGGACGAAGCTGGCGTTGGCCTGATTCGCCTGGACAACGCCCATTCCCGTCACGCTGGTGTCGTAAGTGCCGGCCCGGCCCCAGTAATACTCGTTGCCGAAGTTGTCAATGATCTTGGAACTTTTCGCGGAGTAGCCGAGTACGAGAGGCTGATCGGTCAGGTTGCGAAAGCGCAGGCTGATACGCAGCACGTGATCGTTGTAGGTGCCGGCGTGGGAGGCGTTGATGCTTTGGATCTCCGCCACGAATGGGCCGGGGTGATTGCACCGGGGCTTGCCGGCGCAGGCGTCCTCCATGGGCGCGGGCGGGGCGGCCGGCGCCGCCGCCGTGGCCGGCGAGGCCGGGGCCGCGGCGGGCGTGGGGGTCTCGCCGCCAAGGCCTTCGAAACGGAGCGCGTGTTCCAGGCCCAGGCGGAACTGGCGGCCCTGCAGGGGTGTGATTTCGCGAACGGCAAGCTCAAGCACGAAGCTGAGGCCGAAGATATCGTTGCGCGCCGGGGTCCAGGAGAGCTCGAAACGGGCATCGCTCCACTGTCCCGGCTCCAGAACGAACTTCGGATCAAGCCCCTGGCGATTGATGATGCCCATGGCCCGGACGCTGCTCTCTCCGTAGAGGGTGTAGCGGTTGCCCTGGTCATCGGTGGCCACGCCGGAGCCGTCGACGTAGCCCAGAATCAAGGGCCGGTTGAGCCGGTTCTGGAAACGGACCGTGGTGGTGATGATCCTGTTCCGGCCGACGGTGCTGGTGCGGAAATCGGTGATGGCGGCCGTGAAACTGGCGACTTCCGCGCAGCGCGGCTGTCCCGCACAGGACGGCGCCTGGGCGGCGCCAGCGGCGGCCGGCAGCCCAAGGCCGAGCATGACGATTGGCAGCAACTTCAGCGATAGTGTTTGCATAGTCCCTCCCCACTTGCCAGGGTGCATCCCCGGGTGGTAGTTTTCAGACAACGGCGTTCAGCCTCTGGGTTGTCCGATTCTCCACACGCAGTGCGCAAACGCGAGCCGAAAACTGTCATGTCCGACCAGGAATTTCGTGATCCCCGCGCCGGGAAACCCGCGCGGGAGGTGATCGACCACATGTTCAGCGTCACCTACGAGGAGCTGCGCCGCCTGGCGGCCACGGTGAAACGAGGCGACCCCAGCCACACCCTCAGTCCGACGGCGCTGGTCAATGAAGCATGGCTCAAGCTGGCGCGCGCGCCCGAGTTTGCGGCCACCTCGCGGCTCCACTTCAAGCGCGTGGCTGCCCGCGCCATGCGCCAACTGTTGATTGAAGCGGCGCGCAGGCGGAACGCGGACAAGCGCGGCGGGGACGGCGCCCTGTTCGTATCTTTCGACGACGGGTTCGACCGGCCCGTGAACTGCGCGCGTGAGCTGATCGCCCTGGATGAAACACTGGACATCCTGGCCAAGCTGAACCCGCGCCAGGCCCAGATCGTGGAAAGCCGCTTTTTCGGCGGCCTGGATATCAGCGAGACAGCCGAGTTACTGAAGATCTCCGAGACCACTGTTCACCGCGAGTGGCGAATGGCGAAGGCGTGGCTGGCATCCGAGTTCCGAAGGACGAACTAAGCGATGGACGCAGAGCGTTTTGAGCGGCTTCAGGAGCTGTTTCATGCCGTAGCCGATCTGCCGGAAGCGGAACGGCGCGCGGTGCTGACGGAGGAGTGCGGCGGCGATACCGGTCTCATCTCCGCGGTTCTTGCTCTGGTCGAGGAGGACGCCGCGGGCGCTTCCGTGCTCGATCGCGACCTGGCCCACGTTGCCGGAGACCTGATTGGAGCGCCAAATGAGCCCAGGCGCTGCGGCCCGTACCAACTCCTCGAAGTGCTGGGGGAAGGCGGCATGGGGGTGGTGTACCTCGCGGAGCGCACCGGCGTGGGCGGCCGCGTGGCGCTGAAGATTCTCCGCGATGCGTGGCTCTCTCCCGCCAGACGTGAGCGGTTTGCGAACGAGCAGCGGACGCTCGCGCAACTCAATCATCCCTCGATCGCGCAGCTCTATGATGCCGATACGCTGCCCGGCGGAACGCCCTGGTTCGCCATGGAGTACGTTGAAGGCCGGCCCTTGGACGAATATTGCCGGAGCTGCGGGATTCCGCTGCGGGAGCGCCTGCGCCTGGTGCGGGCGGTGAGCGAGGCCGTACAATTCGCGCACGCCCACGCCGTGATCCACCGCGACCTGAAACCCTCAAATATTTTGGTGAAGGACGACGGGTCGGTCCGGCTGCTCGACTTCGGGATCGCAAAGCATCTGGATCCGGCCGGCGGCGCCGCGGACCAGACCCGTACCGGTCTGCGGCTGATGACGCCCGCTTACGCCGCGCCCGAGCAGTTGCGCGGCGAACCCGTGGGCACGTACACGGACGTTTACGCGTTGGGTGTCCTGCTCTACGAACTGCTGGCGGGGCGCCCGCCCTTCGAAGTGGGGAAACTGACACCGGGAGAGGCGGGAGAGCGGATCATCCAGGGTGAACCGGAACGGCCCTCCGCCGCCGCGCGCCGCCAGGCGCATGCCGTTTCGGCCAGCGGCGCCGAGTGGCGCGACCTCGACGTGCTGTGCCTGAAGGCGATGCACAAGGATCCGCAGCGCCGGTACGCCACCGCCGAAGCTCTGATTCGCGACATCGGCCGCTTTTTGAATCAGGAGCCGCTGGAGGCCAGGCCGGACACCCTCATGTACCGGCTGGACAAATTCGCGCGGCGGCAATGGCGTGCGCTGCTCGCCACCGGGGCCGCCCTGCTGGTGGTCGCCTCGCTCGTGGCTTTCTTCACGGCGCGGCTGGCCACTGCACGGAACGAGGCGCTGGCCGAGGCGGCACGGTCGCAACGGATTCAGGAGTTCATGCTGAAGCTGTTTCAAGGCGGCGACAGCATCGCCGGTCCGAGCCAGGATTTGCGAGTCTCCGCGCTGCTGGACCGCGGCGTTCAGGAGGCGCGCTCGCTGGACGCCGAACCCGGCGTGCAGGCCGAGCTCTATGAAACTCTGGGGGTGCTCTACCAGAATCTCGGCGATCTGGGGAAGGCTGAACAATTGCTGGAACTGGCCCTCGAACGGCGGCGCTCGCTCTTCGGCGAAGCGAATGCGGCGGTGGCGCGCAGTCTGGTTTCCCTGGGTTCGCTCCGGACGACGCAGGCGCGCATGGAGGAAGCCGAAGAACTGGCCCGCCAGGGTGTAGCGATGAGCCGCGGGAGTTTGCCTGCCACGCATCCCGAAATGGCCCGGGCGCTGTCCACGCTCAGCGAGGTCTTGGCCGCGCGAGGCAGCTACCCGGAAGCGATCGAGGCGGGTGCGGAGGCGGCGCGGCTTGCGGCCGGGGGGCCCGGCGAGGCCACCCTTCTCTATGAACTCGCCAATGTGGAGTTTTATGCCGGACATCACGAGCGATCGTGGGAACTGAATCAAAAAGCGCTCGAAATGTTCCGCAGAAATCTCGGAGACCGCCATCCCATGGTGTCGGACGTCCTGATCAATCTGGGCGCGATCCGCGCCGAAAAGGGCGACTACGAAGGCGCGGTGGCGCACTACCGCGAGGCCCTGGCGATCACCGAGGCCTGGCACGGCAACGATCATCCCAAGACCGCCTCGAATCTCACCATGCTGGGGAGGGCGCTCGTGAAGCTCGACCGGCCCGGCGACGCACTCGTGGCTCTCGAACGCGCTATCGCCATTCAGGAGCGGCACTTTGGCGTGGACCACCCCCGTGTGGCCTCGGCTCTGAACGAACTGGGCAGCCTGGCCCGGGGACTCGGCCGCCCCTCGGAAGCAGGGGCCCACTACCGCCGCGCTCTGGTCATCTGGCGGCGAGTGCATGGCGATGATCACTACCTGAACGCGATTGCCATCTCGAATCTGGCGAGTGTGGAACTCGAGCTGGGCCGTATGGAGTCCGCGGAGACCATGATGCGGGACGCCCTGGCGCGATTCCAGGCCGCGCTGGGGCCGGAGAACTCGAATACGGGCATAGCCCGCCTGAAACTAGGGCGATTGCTTCTGAAGCGGGGAAAGCACCGGGATGCCGAGCGGGAATTGCTTACCGGCCTGCGCGTGCTGGAGCCTCAGATGGAACCGTCGTCACCATGGCTGCAAGCCGCGCAAAAGGACCTGGCTGAAGTCCAAAAAAGTGGAAGGTGAATGGTGCGCCCGGAGTGATTCGAACACCCGACCTACTGGTTCGTAGATAGTAGGGGCCATATTATCTCGTGCCACGGTGTACTTTCAAATAGCAAATATTTCAACGTCTTACGGATACACCGTTCGCAAGGTAGTGATTCCAAAGTGGGTACTTTTCGGGGTACTAAGCTACAAAAGTTGCTACAAAACACCGACACCAGCCGCGCCGCTGGAAGCCTCGCCGCCGCCGCGATGTCGATGGATCGGGGGGCTGGTGGTGTAGGTTCTGATAGATCTATCAGAGCCTTAGCCCCTACCTTTTCCCCCGGCTTCGCCTGCGTCGCTTCCATCCGCGTCCGCGCCTCCGCGCTCAGCAGGGGCATCATCTCGGATGCCACTGCCGCCTGTGCCTTGCCGATGTTGCTCACGTCGATCTCGTATGTCCTGCCGTTGCGCGTGGCTGTGCGGGTGGGGGCGCTCTTATCTGTGAAAGTTTCACAGATACGGTTTCGCCAATCTGTGACGCATCGGTTACTGACTCCGACGTGCCGCGCAAGATTGCCGGTTCGACCACCCGCCAGTATTCAGCCCGACGCTTGCCTTCTGCGCCAGGATCAGCCCGCAGACGCGCCGCCAGTCGCCCGCCCTAGGCCAACCCACCCCGCCCCCAGCAAACGCGCCACGGCCCCGCCTGCGCGAAAAAAACCCCCTGCGAGACGCGCCCGCAGGGGGGAGATTTGCAGATGGAAATGCCGCCAGTCTTGCGGCGAAATATCGGGACGGGCGCGGCGGGAGGATAGCGCCACCGCGCCCGATTGCCCGCTGCGTCGGAGGTTAGCAGCAGGCGAGGTCAGACTACGCCGGCGAGGTCACGAAACTGCCGTACACGAAGGCGTTGTGGGACGTCGTTTGGAAGCACATACGCTCTTCAGCGCGGATCGCTACCAGGTTCTTCGTGAAGTAGTCGGAGTGCGACTCGCTCATGTCAATCGTCGCCATTTGCCGCGCCCGGATCATGGCCTGCGAAGCATCGCCAGCGATGAAGGTGCCTTCGGCCACCGCCACGGACTGAACCACGGGCGGAATGCCCTGCGGCGGGATCAGATAGCGGCCTTCGTCATCCCGCGTGAAGCGCATGCGGAAGCCGTCATTTGGATGGCACAAGAAGAAGGACGGGTTGTAGCCGTTGCGCCGGATCTGCGCCGCCGCCGCGCCCGCGACGAAGTACAAATCCCAACCGGCCCCCGCGTTCAACAGCGTGGTATCGAAGGCCTGCGCCACGGTCGTAAGGCCCTTGAGGTTCTGCCCCGAGCCGTTGCCCGCCACGATCTGCTCATCGACTTCGGCGTCGAGGCCCCACAGCAGACGGCCCCGCAAGAAGGCCTCCAGCCCCTCCACGTCGTCAAGCGCCTGCTTGGAAACAGGCACCCAATGCGCGATGGTCTGGACACTGAGCGTTTCGCCGGTCAGCGTAGCTTCGGACTGGTTCTTCGCGGAGGATTCCACCTGCGGAGAGGCGTTCCAGCCGCTTGAATCCGTTTCCCGGATCTGGAAGACGGAACCGGAATTCGTAGTGACCACACGGAACAGCGCCCGGACGTTGCCGTACCGGAAGCCGCCATCCGTGCCGATGGTCGGGTGGGTTTCGGGGTTCACAAGGTTCGTCGAAACGAAGGTTTTGTGCTGAATGAGGCTAGGCACGTCGAACCGGACGCGGCCATGCGACTCGAAGGCCTGTTTATGTTCCACGATGCCCTTGGCAATGGTCGCCGCCGGATCACTGGAACCGCCGCCGAAGCCCGGAAACTGTTTCTGAAGGTCAAGCGCGTCGAACTGCTCTTGCAGCCTACTCACGCGCGCGTCGTTTCGGCCCATCCAAGTTTTCACGTCGGACGAAAGGCCAGTAATTGTTTGAGTCAGTTGATCGGACATTTGCAGTACTCCTAGCTTGAATTTGTGGGTTTGCGCAGGAATTGCGCGTGCTTTTCGGTGTGGCCAGCGCGATTGAACGCCAGCGGTTCCGTGCATCGGCCCGTCTGGAACGCCTCGGGAAACCTCGCGGTCGGCCTCGGCGCGGCAAGCGGGAGTGCTGCAATTTCATTATAGCGTGAACCTATGGCAGATGGAAGCATGAAAGGTTTCGCCTATTCGAGCGCCGCCACGCGCTCAAGCTCCAAAGCCTCGGCCATTGCGACCACGGCGCGGCGGGATTGCTCGGTCAGGGCGATGGAGCGCAGCGCATCCAGCACCGACCGCGCCCGTGTCAGCGCCGGTCGATCGGCCATCATCTTGCGGCCCGCCTCGATGCCGACAAGCACAACCTCCAATTCTTCGGACTGAAGGCCCGCCAGCATCGCCGGAATGTCTGCCGCTGCCCGCTCCATGCCCCGGCAAAGGCCATCGTTCCGGAGTCGCAGGATGCGAATTTCGTTCTGCAAACTTGCGTCAAAGGGGTTCATCGTCATCGGTTGTCGGTCCTTTCGCGAAAAATTCCAGCCGCTCGCCAACCCGCCAACAAGCCGCGCTCCTCGGGCGTCAGTACGCCCAGCCGCTCAAGTTGCTCATGCTCCTGCTCGCCCTCGTTGCGCGGTTCCGGCGACGAATACAGCCACCATGCAGCCGGTCGCGTGCATGGGTTCGTTTCGATCAAGTGCGAGTACTTGGCCCACGCCGCCTTCCGCTGCGCCTCGCCGCCGAAAATCGCGGGATCGCTGGACAATGCCAGCCCCCAATGCCACGCCTCCGGCAGTTCGTCCGGCCGCGCCTCGCGCCGTTTGCGCTTCGTTCCAGCCATCACGCACCACCAGCAGGACGGCCCACCGCGCCAGGTAGAACCACGTCCAGGTTGAGCGCCTTCAGCCCGCGCATGAGTGCCGTGCGCGCATCCCGCTCGACCATCGTTGCCGGGTGCTGGCGCGGCTGTCCGAAGCGATCTGCCAAAGTGATACCTTCTTCAGCGAGCACTTTTTGCGCGCCCCGCAGCCGGTCAAAAGCCTCAAGTGTCGCTTCCAGCACCAGCAGCCCTGGCGTATCGTCGATGGTGTATTCCTGCACCAGCCGGACCCACCACCCCCTCGCCTCTTTTGAAAGGTGGCGTGGTGGCGTCGGCAATTTCGGTTTAGAGTCCAGATTCGTCATAGTGGTTTTCCGAATTAAATGCGGCCCTGCGGGCACCGGTGGTTCCTGTTTGGGGTTCCAGAGGAGCTAGGTTGCCCTCCCCTATCCCCTTCCTTGTCAGCGACTTAGAAGGCGTCGGCCAAGACTTTCGCAGCCTCGGATACTTTCGTTGCTCCCGCTCAACATGAGCCGCTCGAAGCGGGCAATCACCCTCGCTGCGGCGGTAAGACCAGCCGACTTTAAGTTGCATGGGGACACCTCGTTTTTTTCTGAATCGACTTCCACCAATCCGCCGCCGTCGATCTCTTCCCAATGCCTCGCCAGCGCCCGCCGCGCCTGCCTGCCAGCATCCTCGGCCCTCGGGCGGGATGAGCGCCGCAAGCGCCCATACTCGCGTCGGCATACAGCCTCGGCCTTCGCCCGCGTGAACCGTCGCCGGTCGTCAGTAGGCATCGGCCACCGTCCTGTAGTCCGCGCCGCCCTTGCCGCCATCCATCCCCCGGCAGCCCCGCCGTTGCATCTCTGCCCAAACTTCCTCCGCAGCCGCGTAGCAGGCCAGCGCCCTCCAGCCGCGTCTGGACTCGTCAGCGGCGTTCAGCAGCCGCCAGAGGATCACCCGCAGCCGCCCGGTTCCAACGCGGTCCAGGCCTTCCAGAAGCCTCCAGGGAAACTGGAGGGGGTCTACCTCAATGCCGAATTCCGCCCCCACGGTCAGCGCCGGTTCGGGCAGCGCGGTCGTCGTCTGGGTCGTCTCGTTCGTGATCATTTACTCACCTCCTGCGGGTGACGGGTGATGACGGGTTATCCTGAGAACTTTTCTCATGTACGCGTATATGGGAAAGTTCTTGAAACAACCCGTCACAACCCGTCACCAGCGTCCAACCCGTCACCGTGCTCCTCATGAATTGCGCCTTTCTGCTAGTCCGATACCGTGCCACTTCGAGCCGTTCTTATCCCGCGTTCGCGTGATTTTCTTGGCCTCCAGCCTCTTCGTGAATGTGGGGTTTCCCACTGGATGCTCGCGCCCCCGCTCTGCCCATGCGACGTAGGCGTCGTATAGCGGCCCCGCCTGAGCCGTCGCCTCGGGCAGGACGATACAGCAGTCCTCGATAAATCGCCCGATGGCGTCGTCGTCGTCCTTCCACGCCGCCCTCGCCTCATCCACTTCGCGCGGACGTTCCAGCCCTTCCCGGTACCAGCGCCGCGCCCCGTCCACCAGCCAGGCAAGGATTCCCTCGGCCTCGGCCATCAGCTTCGCGGGCAGTTCGGGGTCAATCTCGGATGCCGGAATCTCCACGTCAAATGGAATCGGCCACAGCCGGGCGAATGTGGCCCGGTCTTCCACGTCTCGCACGCGCGGCCTGCGGTTCGAGTCCATCCATAACTTGTGCGTCTCGGGGAATTCGATGGGGTTCTCGTACTTGCGGACGGCCTTGATCCGCCCGCCGCCCTGCGTCAACCGCTTCAGCCGCGCCTGAGCGAGGGTCTGCCCATCCTCCACTTCGGATGTGGTGACGAACCGCGCCCCCCGCAGGTCTGCCAGATCCGCCTGCGAGTTCACCGTCTCGTTGCGGAGCATGAGCGATTCAACAGAGATCGAAGTTGAGTACTCGGGCAGGATCGCTGCCACCAACGACAACAGCGTGGTCTTTCCGTTGTTGCCGCCGCCCAGGGGGATGAAGACGGCCTTCTCTCGGGTGTGGCCCGTGATGCTGTAGCCCAGCGCCGTCTGAACGAAGCTCGCCTTTTCGAGCGCCCTGTCCAGCGCCGCCCCATCGACACCCTCCACGCCCATAATCCGAGCGACGAAGTCGAGGAAACGATCGCACTTTGCGCCCGGCTGATAGCTGAAGTGGGCCAACTTCGTGATGTGATCCCGCTGCCGATGCGGGCGAAGTTCGCCGGTCTTCAAGTTCAACGTGCCGTTGTTGAAGTTCAACAGATCGGGGTCACGGTCAAGCTCCTCGGGCAGGATGGCGAGTTCGGATTGGGCCAGCGCCAGCATCGACTGAAGCCGCCGAAAGTCGAGCGAACGGCGCGCGAATTTTTCCAGCACCTCTTTCCGCGCCATGATCGCCTGATTCAGCGTGAGCGCCATCGTCGCCTTCGCCATCGTGACGGCCTGTTCTCGCACGTCCACCGCCCAGCGCCGCCCATCCCATACCAGCCACTTCCTCATCGGGTGGCAGTATCGGAGCGAGTCGCCCTTCGCCAGCAGAAGCCGGTCTGCGTTCGCGGCGTCATGCAGTTCTTGAACTGTGAGATCAGGTTCGGACTGCGTGATCACCTCGCAGTCCACCGCCTCGGCCCCCGCCAACCGCGCCTCGGTTGCCGGTCGCTCCAATTCCTGCCAGGGCATCGTCATGCTGCGGCCCTCCCTTCCACCGGCAGCCCGGCCACCGCCCGCGCCAACAGCACACCCAGCCGCTCGTGCTCACGCCCGGCCCGCTCATCCGCCGCCGCCGTCGCCGGGTCCACGGCCCACGCCCGCCGCCACGCCTGAAGCACGCCGCCCGGCCCCGCGCCCTCGATCTCGCGCAAGGCCTGCGCCGCCGTCGCCAGCGCCGCCTCATCGAAGCGCCCGCGCTCGAAGTCAATGGCGCGCCGCTTGAGTTCGTTCAACCGCTCGCCCGCGCCGACGCGCCAATGCCAGCATCGCCTCGCATCATCCGCAGCCGCCGCCCGCGCCTTCGCAAAAGCTCGCCGTTCCGCCGCCGTGAATTCGCGCCGCGCATCAGGTAGCAGCCCGCGCTCTCGAAGGCGTGCCAGCATCGGCCGGTCGTGGTCTGGGTTTCGATGGCAGTGAAGCAATACGCGCCCGCCGCGCTCATGCACCGCCAGGTTGCGCCCGCTGCGGTCGTGGCCTTCCTCGATGCACAGCTCGCAGCCCGCGCGCGAATAGCGCCCGCCCAGCGCCGCCACGACGCCCGCCGCCGTCACAGGCCACCGCCTAGCAGCTCGCTGTCCAAGATGCGCGCCCACGCCCGCCGCACGCGCGCCACCGCGCCCGCAGGCAGCGCCGCCGCCGCGATGCGTCCGAGGTCCACTAACCAAGCACGCCGCCGCAAGTCAGCAGCGCCGACAAAAGAATCTGGACTCGTTCTATGAGTCGGGCTTATACTGATAGCAGCACCGGCCCCGGCTTCCCCAGCCCCGGCTCTCGCAGCGCCCGGCAGCCCACGCCGGGCGTTGCCCTTTTCAGGCATCAGCCCACCGCCTCGCCGCAACCCTGGAGCCACCGCTCGAACGCGAGGCGCGGAATCAGGATTCGCCGCCCGAGGCGGATATGCGGGATCTGTTTTTCACGGATGGCCTTGTAGAAGGTGTTCCTGCTCACCTTGCCGCTACCCAACCGGAGCCGTGCTTCGTCTGGCGTGTACGTTTCGTGGGGCCTCGGAATTGCTTGTTCGATCATGCTGAATCGTCCTCTACTATCCATTTAGACGCAACGGATACCACGGAAAAAGCCGTTCATCTGTGATATATTCGTTACGGGAGGTTTTATGGAAGATCACCTCAGCCACTTCGTTCCGCGAGTCTGCGAGATGGGGTATGCGTGGCAGGACGATATCGACGGCACGCCCGTCCTTGCGGCCCGGCAACATATCTTCGAGGCGCGGTACCGCAGCTATGATCCAGCGAAGGAAACGGCCCTATGGCGGGAATTCGCCGTGATCAAACCGACGCGGGAAGGTTTCGCCCGTTTCGCGGGCAAGTGGGGGCACTTGGTAGGGCGAACATTCAATTTCGCCGGAGACCTCATCACCGGCGATTCACTGGAGACATGGACCGACGCGCACAAGGTTATCGCGCATCTATTCAGGCTGCTCTCGGCGATTCGCTCACGCGACGGGCTGCGCCGGTTCCTGAAGCCCGGCAAAGGGGGGCAGTATCAATACAGTTTCGGACGCAGCGGCACTTGGATCACCGCCGCAAGCGATGTCGAGGCCGGATGGCGCGCCCTCCAATGGACTCTGAACAGCCACCTTCAGGATGCTGTAGTCAAGCGCCTACTCTGGGATGCGGAGCTGCAACGTCTCAGCCTGCATGATGTCCCCCGGCACTTGTGGGGGCATATGCTGTATCAGTTCGCGCGTGCCGTCGATGGGGAAAAACAGTATCGCCAATGCGCCGAGTGCTCCCGCTGGTTTGAAGTCGGAGCGCCGGGCGCATCGCGGCGTGACCGAATCTACTGCTCGGGCGCTTGCCGCGCTCGGGTCTTTCGCCGGAACAAGGAGGCATGATGTCGAAGAAGACAAGTAAACCCGAAAAGAAGAAGCGCCGCGTTCAAGGGGAAGGCAGCATCTACCCGCGCAAAGATGGCGTGTGGGTAGCCAGCATGGTTGAGACGCTTCCAGACGGTAGCCGGAAGCGCCGCGTGCGGTATGCCCGCTCAAGCGCCGAAGCCCTGGCCCGGCTCGAAGAGATCCGCGCCGATCTGCGCAAGGGTCTGCAAGCCGGATCGCAGAAACTCACCGTCGGAGGGTGGCTCGACTCCTGGCTCAGTAACGGGAAAACGGCGCTCCGGCCGAAGACGTACACCGGCTACGAATATCAAATCCGCGTGCATCTGAAGCCAGGCCTCGGCAAGCTCCAACTGCGGCTACTCCAGCCGCAGCACGTCCGCGATTTCATCACCGCCAAGCTCGCCAGCGGCCTCAGCAATACCACCGTGCGACACCTGCGTGCCACGCTCCGCACGGCCCTGAACGCGGCGATTGCCGATGGCCTCATGGAACGCAACGCGGCCGCCCTCGCCAAAGGCCCCAGTTCCGAGAAGGCCGCCACCGTCGTATTCACACCGGACGAAGCCCGGCGATTCCTGGCGGCCATTGAGGATCACCGCCTCGAAGCTCTCTTCACCGTCGTCCTGGCGCTTGGCCTTCGCATCGGTGAAGCCCTCGGCCTGAAGTGGAGTGACCTCGACCTCGACACCCGCCGCGTCTCCATTGAACGCGCGCTACAGCGTGCCACGATGCCCGGCGAAAAGAAAACGTCGCTCATCCTCGTACCGCCCAAATCGAAGACCAGCCGCCGCAAGCTCGACTTGCCGTTGATAGCCGTGCGTGCCCTGCTCAAGCACCGGATGGCTCAGGAGGCGGAACGCGCCCAGGCAGGGGAGAAGTGGAGCGACCTCGACTTCGTCTTCACCACGGCCATAGGAACACCGATTGATCCGCGCAACGTCGCCCGTGAAGCCGATGGCGTGATGAAGAATCCTGTTCACCGGCTGCCCCGGCTGCACCTGCACGCTCTCCGTCACTGTGCAGCCTCGTTGCTCATCGCTCAGGGGAGGCATCCGCGCGAGATCATGGAGCACTTGGGGCACTCACGGATCGCCCTCACGATGGACTTGTACGGGCACATTTTCGACACCGTGAAGCGGGAGATGGCCGACGCGATGGACGAAGCTCTCGGAGCGCCCACGAAGCCGGAAGCTACACCGGGCGGCACCCAAGCTACAAAAGTTGCTACAAAGCGCCCCTCGGCATCCGTCCATTAGCCTGTAAGTGATTGATTTGAATGGTGCGCCCGGAGTGATTCGAACACCCGACCTACTGGTTCGTAGCCAGTTGCTCTATCCAGCTGAGCTACGGGCGCACTTGCGAACCAGTTCCTATTCTAGCGTCCGCCAGCGGGTTCCGCAACGCGGCTCTACTCTCTGCAAATGCCCCGTTTACTGCTCCTGATGAACTCCACCAGATGCCGCGCCTCGGGTGTCGCCACCTCCGTTTCGATGCGACCCAGCGCCTCCTCGAGTTTTAGTCCCGACCGGTAAAGCAACTGGTAGGCCCGCTTCAGCGCAGAGATCTGTTCGCGGCGGAAGCCGGCTCGCTTCAAACCCACAAGGTTGAGGCCCTTCGCGGCGATATTGAAGTCCGAATACATGAAGTAGGGCGGCACGTCGCTGTTCACGCGGACGTTGCCGCCGATCATCGCGAGGGCCCCTATGCGGGAAAACTGATGCACCACGACGCCGCCCGAAATGAAGGCCTGATCCTCCACTTCCACGTAGCCGGCGAGCAGGGTGCAACTGGCGATCACGATATCAGAGCCGACGATGCAGTTGTGGGCGATGTGGCCCGAGCCCATGACGAAGTTGTTGTCGCCGACGACCGTCGCCGATTCGGGCGCCGTGCCGCGGGAGATGGTCCAATGTTCGCGGATTTTGTTGTTATGCCCGATGCGCACGTAGCTGCGTTCGCCGCTGAAGTTCTTGTCGAACGGGTCGGTGCCGAAGACACAGCCCGCGGAGATTTCGTTCCCGTCGCCGATCGTGGTCCAGCGTTTGATGTACACATAGGGCTCGAGGGCGCAATCAGCGCCAATGACAACGTCGCTTTCGATCACGCAAAATTCGCCGATGCGGCTTCGCGGCCCGATGTGCGCTGAGGGGTCCACACGGGCCGTGGGTGCGACGGAGGCGGAAGGGTCAACAGGCATACACTTAAGAGAATACTGGCTTCGGCCAGCGCCAGAAGGAGGCGTGGATTGCGCGTTTTGGAAATAGCCGGCTTGCTCGGCGGGACTTACGAGGGCGACGGCGAGCGCGACATCGTCGCCGCGGCGCCGCTGGAGGCCGCGGGCGCGGCCGAGATCGCATTCGTCGGATCCGGCAAGGCGCGGCGCGAGGCGGCGGCATCGGCGGCGGGCTGCCTGGTGGCGCCGCCCGACCTGGAACTCGCAGGGCGCACGCTGATCCGGGTGAAGAATCCGCGGGCGGCTTTTGCCGAGGCTGTCCGCCGCCTGCATCCTCCGGCGCCGCGCCCGCGGGGCATTCATCCCACGGCGGTGGTGGCGGAGTCGGCGCAACTCGGCAGGGACGTCAGCGTGGCCGCGTACGCGGTGGTGGGCGAGCGGTGTCTGGTGGGCGAAGGCTGCCTGATCGGGCCCCATTGCGTGCTGGGCGACGAGGTTGTGATCGGCGCGCATTCCACCTTGCATGCGCGCGTTACCCTGTATCCGCGGGTCAACGTGGGCGCGCGGGCCGTGATCCATTCAGGCGCTGTGCTGGGCGCGGATGGGTTCGGGTATGTCTTCGAGGACGGGCGCTATACGGCGTTTCCGCAAATCGGGCGGCTGCTGGTGGGCGACGATGTGGAGATCGGCGCCAACACCACCATTGACCGCGCGGCGCTGGGCGCGACTGTGATCGAGGACGGCGTGAAGCTCGACAATCTGATTCATATCGGGCACAACTGCCGCGTCGGCAAGCACGTTGTGATCGCCGCCCAGACTGGCATCGCGGGCGGATCCGTGATCGAGCATCATGCTGTGATCGGCGGCCAGGTGGGGTTAGGCGACAACGTGACGATTCAGTCCGGGGCGGTGCTTGGTTCCAAGTGCGGCGTGCTGCCGGGCAAGATCATCAAGGGCGGCGGCATCGTGTATTGGGGGGTGCCGGCGAAGCCGCTCAAGGAATACCTCGAATCGCTTGCGCTGATGGCGAAGTTGCCGGAACTGCGGCGGGCAGTGAAAGAGCTGCAGGCGCGGTTGCAGGGAGGCGGCTGATGCGGATTATCGTGGGCGGCGAGGCCCGCAAGGTGGGCAAGACGACCGTCGTATGCCGATTGATCCGCGGCTTTCCCGACATCGAATGGACCGCGGTGAAGATCTCGGGCCATGACCATGGGCTGGCTCCCGGCGCTTGGTCATTGACCGCCGAAAAGCATGCGGGCCACGCTAACGACACGCAGCGGTACCTGGCCGCGGGCGCGGCACATGCCCTCTGGCTGAGCGGCGACGCCGAAGCCGCGCTGCCGGCGTTGCGCGAACGGCTGGCG
Source organism: Bryobacteraceae bacterium (assembly GCA_023384675.1). Lineage (GTDB taxonomy): Bacteria > Acidobacteriota > Terriglobia > Bryobacterales > Bryobacteraceae > PNKE01. Next base: position 242,753 of record JAHDVK010000002.1, read on the forward strand.
CGGGCGCCGCACTGGATTGTCGAGTCAACGCGCGCCGCGGCCTGGCTGGAGCACGATTTCTCGATCCTGGTAACGGATGCGAAAAATGGTGAAAAAAAGGCTTCCGCACAGGGTTTTCGAGCCAAAATCACGATAAATGCCGATGACCCGCACTTAGTTGAGCGGGTAATCGGCTACTGGTAGCCAAACCCCCACGGTCACCACACCGCCGCCGGTTTCGAGCAGGAACCGGCCGCCGAGCTGCTCCGCCATGCGACGCAAGCCGCCTACCCCGCCGGGCGGGTCGAGAGGGCGCAGGCTGGCGTGTTCTCCCGTCTTCGAATGGATGCGGAGCCACACGCCCTGTTCCTCGGCGGCGGTCTCCACCAACGGCATCGGCTCGCCGCCGGCGACGTCGCGGAAAAACGACAAGGCGTGCCGGAGCCAGGCGCACAGTGCGCGCTGCGAGCCGCGCACGCGCGGGGCGTTGGCCATCAACTTGAGACGCAGAGGGCGATCCTCCTGGCGGGCCAGGCGTTCGCCGGTTTCGGAGATGAGCGCGTTCAGATCAACCGCCGCCGGGGCCGCCAGTTCCGCCGGCGCGGCCAGGGATGCGTCCTCCAGCATCCAGCTTGCCTGCGCGACCAGCTGACGAATGCGTCCGCACTGATCGCGCAGTTCAGTGTCGCAATCCTCGAGCGCGAGTTCGAGGTAGTAGGCCAGGGACTCGATGCCGCCCAACGGCTGCCTGATCTCATGCGCCAGCTGAGTGATCACGTCGCAAAGGCTGGCGGGGCTTTCCAGCGCGGTCTGGGTTCCGGTTTCCTTCACGGCAATGCTCGCCAGTATAACGCCATCGTCATTCGCGGTGGGGAGCGCGATGGATGCCGTCGTGGTCCTCGCGAGCCTCGAGATGAGTAGTGACCTCGACGGGTTGATCGAGCGCGACGGCGAGGTTCTCTTCGATGCGCGTAGCCGCGGCGTGCGCGGCGCCCACGGCGTGTTCGTAGGGGAACAACAGGTGGACTTCGACGAGCAGACGTCCGCCGGTCTCGCGGAGGCGCAGGCCATGCCACTCGACGCCCTCGGCCGAGGCCAGTTCATCCAGATGCTTGCGCAAGATCTGCTCGGCGTTCGGATCGGCCCAATCGAGCAGGCCACGCATGGAACGGAGCACCAGTTGTCCACCCGACCAGAGAATGTGCAGCGCTACGAGGATGGCGCAAATTGGATCGAAAGGACGCCAGCCAGTGAGCATGACCAGGGCGAGACCAACGATGACGCCGATGCTGGTCCAGCAATCGGTGAGCACGTGGCGGCCGTTGGCTTCGAGGATGAGCGAACCCGTGCGGCGGCCGGTGCGGATCAGATGCCAGCCGAGCAGTCCGTTGATGAGCGCCGCGGCGGCGACCAGGAAGATGCCCGTTCCCAGGCTTTCCAAATGGAGGCCCGCCAGCCATTTCTGGATCGCCGCCCAGAGAATGGCGAATGCGGCGATGACAATCATCGCGCCTTCGAAGCCCGCCGAGAAGAAAGCGATGCGCTCGTAACCGTAGTGGAAGCGTTCGTCGGCCGGGCGGGCGCTCAGGCGCATGCTGAAAGCGGCGAAGCCCACGGCGGCGACGTGGACGACGGACTCAAGCGCATCGGAGAGGATCGCCGCCGAACCGGTAATCCACCAGGCAAAGCTTTTGCCGAGAAACATCAGGATGCCGAAGATCAGCGAAAGACGCATCGCGGACCGGGCTGCGGGACCGGTGGCGTGGGCGTCGCGGGCATCCAGATGCACTCCCCGATTCTAGCGGGTCGGCGCGCCTGCGAGCAGCGGGCAGAGGCCTGCCGCGCTCGATTCGGCTGTCTAGTGGGCCGGAATTTCGCTTTCAGTACTTGGGCACGGAGGGATCCACAGTGTCGCTCCAGGCGAGGATGCCGCCCCGCATGTTGGCGACCCTGCGAAAGCCGTTCTCCCGCAACAGATCGGCGGCCTTCGCGCTGCGGATGCCGCTTTTGCAGTGGACAACCACCTCGGCCTCGCGGCTCAACTCGGCGAGCCGCCTCGGCAGATCTCCGAGCGGGATCAGGGTGGCGGCGTCGATGCGGCAGATCTGGTGCTCATGCGGCTCGCGCACGTCAATGAACTGAAAATTGTCGCCCCGGTCGAGCCGGACCTTCACCTCGGCGGGCGTGATTTCGACCCCCGCCGGCGGAGGCGGTTGCTTCGGGATGCCGCAGAATTCCTGGTAATCGATCAGGCCCTTGATTTTCGTGCAGGGCTGGCCGGGCGGGCATTCCGGATCGCGCCGCAGTTTCAGTTCGCGGAATCTCATGGCGAGCGCGTCGTAGAGCATCAGCCGGCCCTGGAGCGTTTCGCCCGCGCCAAGGATGAGCTTCACGACTTCGGTGGCCTGGATCAGCCCGATGATGCCGGGCAGGATGCCCAGTACTCCACCCTCCGCGCACGAGGGCACCAAGCCGGGCGGTGGCGGTTCCGGGTAGAGGCAGCGGTAACAAGGCCCATCGGCGGTGGCGAAGACCGACGCCTGGCCCTCGAAGCGGAAAATCGAGCCATAGACGTTCGGTTTGCCCAGGAGAACGCATGCGTCGTTCACCAGATAGCGCGTGGGGAAATTATCGGTCCCGTCGGCGACGATGTCATATTCTCTGACGATCTCCAGGGCGTTTTCGCTCGTCAGCGGCACGTCGTGACGCACGTAATCGACGTGGGGATTGAGATCTTTCAGGGTTTCGATGGCCGAATCGAGTTTCTTCTTCCCCAGGTCCTTCGTGCCGTGGATTACCTGACGCTGCAAATTCGAATCGTCCACCACGTCGAAATCCACCAGGCCCAGCGTGCCCACGCCCGCGGCGGCCAGGTAGAGCGCAAGCGGCGAGCCGAGGCCGCCCGTGCCTACCAGCAGCACCCGGGCGCGTTTCAGCTTCAACTGCCCCTCCATGCCCACTTCCGGCATGATCAGGTGGCGCGAGTAGCGCCGGATCTCTTCGGCGCTCAGTGTGTTCGGGTCCATAGCGTCAGCGGCCTCCCGCGATGCTGGGCACGATGGAGAGCGTGTCGGACTCACCCACGGCGGAAGCCTCCTTGTCCAGGTAGCGGATGTCTTCGTCGTTCAGATACACGTTGACGAAGCTGCGCAGCCGGCCCTCGTCGTTGTAGAGATGTTTCTTCAGATCACCATGCCTCGCGGTGAGAGCTCCGAGCGCCTCGCCCACCGTGGCGCCGGCCACATCCACCTCCTTCGCGCCGCCGGCGTATTGGCGCAGCGGCGCGGGGATAAAAATTCTAGGCATTTTGCTGGCGAACCTCCATTATCCGGGATGGACCAGGTCTTCGGTCTCGGCGTGGGTCTTTTCTTCATTCACGCGGAAACAGGCGGCTCCCGCGAGCTCGCCTTTCCGCACCGACACCACCACGTTCGAATACCAGTGCAAGGAGTTGGCAAGGTCCGTGGCCGAAAAATAGGCGTGTTCGTCGGGGTGGGAATGGAAGAAGCCCAGCACCTCGAGCCCTTCGGCGCGGGCGCGCTTCTGGGCGGCAAGCTGATCATCGGGGTGGATGAAAAAACGGTCGTTGCGGCCCTCCTGGTGCGCATTGCGGCAGGGGATGGCGACCGTCGCGGTGCGGAGATCGTCGTCGGCCGGATCGAGTTCCCCCAACAACACCCCGCAACATTCGCGCGGGTACGCTGCGCAGGCATCGGCCACAATGATCTCCCAGGATTCCTTGCTGATGGTCAACATGCTCTCGATCCAGACCAATGCACCCCAACTCCATCGAGTTTACCAAGATCTGAAGGACGCGGGCAAAAGTGAAGGCCGGAACCCGGGCGGGTTCCGGCCTTCGCCGATGTTGACTTGTATTCCGGCTACCGCGCGGCCAGCAGCGCCCGCAAATGCCGGGCGCGCTCGGGACTGCGCAACTGCCGGAGGGCCTTCGCTTCGATCTGGCGGATGCGCTCGCGAGTGACATCGAACTGCTGTCCGATCTCTTCGAGCGTATGCTCGCGCTCACAGCCGATGCCGAACCGCAGCCGGATCACCTTTTCTTCCTTCGGCGAGAGGGTCTTCAGGATGTTGGCCGTCTCGTCGCGGACATTGGTGTCGATGACGGTCTCGACCGGGGAGTTCACCCAGCGATCCTCGATGAGGTCACCGAGGGCCGATTCCCCATCGCGGCCGACGGGTGTTTCGAGCGATACCGGGTCGCGGGAGATGGTCTTCAGCTTCTGGACCTTCTCGACCGGGATATCCATACGGCGGCTGATTTCTTCATTTGTCGGAGAACGACCGAGTTCCTTTTCGAGCTCGCGAGTGGCCCGCAGGAACTTGTTCATGGATTCGTTCATGTGAACGGGGATTCGGATGGTCCGGCTCTGGTCGGCGATGGCGCGCGTGATGGCCTGGCGAATCCACCAGGTGGCGTAAGTGGAGAACTTGTAGCCGCGGCGGTACTCGAACTTGTCGGCGGCGCGCATCAGGCCGATGTTGCCCTCCTGGATCAGATCCAGCAGGTGGAGCCCGCGGTTGACGTACTTCTTGGCGACTGACACCACGAGGCGCAGGTTAGCCTCGACGAGATCCTTCTTGGCATGCTCGGCTTCCTGCTCGCCGTGACGGATTACGTTCAAAGTCTGGCGCAGGGCGGCCAGCGAGGCGCCAGCCTGCTGCTCGCGCTTGCGGATCTCGCGCTTGATCTCGCGAATCCGGCTTTGGTTCTCGGCCTTGCGGACCTCGAGGCGGCGTACTTCCAGTTCGAGGTGAGTCATCTCCTCGACGGCCTTTTCAATTGCGAGCGAGAACTGACGCCAGCGCGGATTCAGCCAAGGCATACTACGAATGGCGATGGACGCCTGCACGGCGGCGCGCATCATTTTCCATTGGGCTTTGCGTTTGCCACGCTTGTTGGCTGTGGTGCCGGTGGCATCGGCCTTCTCGGTGAGTTGAATCTGCCGCTTGAGCTGCGACTGCAGTTCCATAAAGCGCGCCAAAAGAGTGGCGCGGCGCTTCTCCTCGGCGGGACCGCCTTCTTCGGTTTCGCCGATCTCCGCCCACTGATCGAGCAGGGAGGGATCCTGTTTGACTTGTTCGCAGACTTCGAGAACCGTACCGTGGACCAGGGCCGAACGGCTAATCGCCCTCTGCATCCGGAGCTTGCCGCGTTCCATGCGGCGCGCCAAAGTGACTTCGCCGTCGCGGGTGAGAAGCGGAACTGCGCCCATCTCACGCAAATACACGCGGACCGGGTCATCCGTGTAGATTGATTCCTCTACCGGTTGCGCGGCTTGGGAATCATCTTCCTGGACTTCTTCCGGATGAAAAAACTGGTTATCCTCATCAAACGGCAGCCCAAGCGGGCTGTGCGAATCGGACATGAACTGATCTTCAAAGTGGTCCACTGGTGGCACACCTCCCAGGTTCGGGCTGAAAGCACAAAACTCCCTGAAAGGGAGCACTCCTGGCTTTTTGCCTTTTCGTTAATTCTTCTGTTTTGTTCAAGCTGCCGAAACGGAGTCTACACCGGGCGTTGCTTTCAGCTTCCGCACATGACCCCGCGATAGGGGGTGGCAAGTCATCGATCGACGCGGAAAACGCACCTAGGCCGACAAGACGCTCCGAGTTAGCATACCATGAATCGATGGCGCAGACAAAGCGCAAAATCACCTACATCTTAGGATGCTCACCGGGACAAATAGTTACACGGATAGTTGCGCCAGTGTTACGCCCCGTTTCACCCCTGCCGCCGGTTGTGCTTGATTAGGTGCTTCAGTTCGTTCAGGAACGCTTCGACATCCTGAAAATCGCGATACACCGAAGCGAAGCGGACGTAAGCGATCTTGTCAAGGCCCTTCAAGTGCTGCATGAGTAGTTCTCCGATCTCGGAGGCGGGCATCTCCCGCTCCGGTTTGTCGGCTAGAACGCCCTCCACCTGGTCGACAATCTCGGCGAGCTTCGCCATGCTGACCGGACGCTTCTCGCAGGCTTTCAGCAATCCAGACAACACTTTCTGACGATCAAACTTCTCCCGGCGGCCGTCTTTTTTGACGACCAGGTAGGGGATTTCATCAATTCTTTCGTATGTAGTAAAACGACGCAGGCACTGGAGGCATTCCCGCCTCCGCCGGATCACGTCGCCTTCCTTGCTTTCGCGCGAATCGATGACCCGGTCCTCGGCGAAACCACAAAACGGACAGATCATGTCCGGCCGACCTCCTCGTCTAAATCCCTCATTCTCATAAAGTTCACACCGTCTTGGAGAGCCAGGAGCAAGCCGGCTGGAACAATTCCTACAAAAGCAGTTACCCAGATTGCGACGGCGATGCCAGCCGCCTCCTCGATGCGCAAACCAAACAACTCCACCAGGACCACGGCGGCAGCCACTTGCATCCCCCCACCGACCCCGGGTATCTGGATGATGCTGCCGAAAGAGACAAATCCGATGAAGATCAGCACTTCGCCGAGCCGCATCTCAGCCGTGCTGGAGAAGGCCCGGAACACGGCAAAGTATCCGGAAACGACGATGGCCCATTCCAAGATACTCCAACCGAGCAGGCGGGCGACAGCGCTGCTGCTGCGAGTGGAGCCGAAGCCCTCTTCAAGCGAGGCCAGCATGCCGTCGGCCCGCTTTCGGGGGCCTTCGCTCAACAGATCGAGGAACGGACGGAGCCGCCCGCCCAAATCGTGCGACCAGCGGCTCAGGCCGGCGAACACGGCCAGGCACACCAAGCCGAGGCCCGCGGCCGCCCAGCCGCCGGCGCGCAGGGCCCATTCCAGTACCGGACCGGTGCGCCTTTCGGGGCCGCCTGTGACCAGCGCAAGGGCAAGGCCGAACAGCACCAGCACCAGCAGCAGATCGCAAATCCGTTCGATCAGCCAGGCGGCCATCTGGGAACTGAAGGGCACCTGTTCGCGGGACGCGATCAGGTAAGGCCGCACCAGTTCGCCGGGCCGGCCGAGCAGGATGATGGCGGTGTAGCCTATGGCCGTGGCTTTGAAAAGGCCCCAGAGCGAGGGACGCGGCCGCAGCGGCTCCAGCAGCACGGCCCAGCGCAGTGCGCGGCCGTAGTAAGAGCCCAGCATGATCATGAGCGAGGCCAGGAGCCAGCGCACGTCGGCCTTTCGCCACACTTCGAGCAGTTCGCTGACATCGAATCCGTCCTCGCCGCGCCAGCGGATGCCGAGCCACACCGCGAGCGCCAGCGCGGCCAGGGCGGCCCATCCGGTCCACCAGTATCTCTTCCGGCTCAGAGAAGCTCCTCCTGCCGCCGTTCATCCGGGTTTTCGCGGCATTCATCCTGGAATCGGGGCGCTTCAGGGCGCGGGATCGAATAAAATAGGGATGCCACGGATCAGTTCCAGCACTTTGAACGAACTTCCCATGATAATTCCTCGTCTCCTGGAGTGGAAGGAAAGAAATCGGGCGCCGCTCAGCGGAATGTCCTTCCTTCCCCAAGAGATCGGGAATTGTCATGGTCACCGCCACTCAAACCTTACAGCCCGCCCCGCTCGCCAGCGCGACAGGCTGGAACTCCGGCTGGAGCCGGACGGCCGTGACTGAACGGGACGCCGATTTCGAACTCGTGCAACGCTGCCTCTCGGGGGACGAACACGCCTGGGAGGACCTGGTGAAGATCCATACCCGGCGTGTGTATGGGATCTGTTACCGCTTCACCGGCCGCGATACGGAAGCGCAGGACCTCACGCAGGAGGTCTTCCTTCGCGTCTTCCGTTCCGTGGGGAGTTTTCGCGCCGGTGAAGGGTCCTTTACCGTCTGGCTTTCGCGGGTCACGAGAAACCTGCTGATCGACCACTATCGCCGGACCCGCATGGACCGCGCGACGGATTCGATCGAGGACCAGTTGCCGATGCTCGAGCAGCGGGGCGCAATCGAAGGGCGGACCGACGCCATGCTTGCCGGCCGCGAAGCCGGCGAACTGCTCCAGGGCGCGCTTGCGCGCCTCAGCCCCGAGTTGCGGGAAACCGTGATTCTGCGCGACATTGAGGAACTCGAATACCGGGAGATTGCCCAGGTGCTGAACGTGCCGGAAGGCACCGTGAAATCCCGGCTCAACCGCGGACGGGCCGAATTGGCCCGCATCCTGCGCCGGCACAAGGTGGCGTTATGAAGTGCGTCGATCTCGAAGCCCTGCTTTGCGACTATGTCGACGGCACGCTTACGCCCGCGGAGCGCGCCACGGTCGAGTTGCACCTCGGCCAGTGCCCCGCCTGCCGCCAGTTGGCCGCCGACGCCGCCGAAGCCGTTCAGTTTATCGAGCGCGCCGCCGTGGTGGAGCCCCCGCCCGCGCTGGTGAACAGGATTCTGTTTGAGGCCCGGCAGATGAGTGCGTCAGCCCGGCCGCGCGGCGCGCGCCGCGGCTTCCTCCGGTTCTTCGAGCCGTTTCTGCAACCCCGGTTCGCCATGGGCATGGCGATGACCATCCTGTCGTTCTCCATGCTCGGACGCTTCTCCGGGATTCAGGTCCGGCAGCTGCGTGCCGCCGATCTCGAACCCGCCAAGGTGTGGGCGACGCTCGAAGATAAAGCCCACCGCGCGTGGCAACGCACCAAGAAATACTACGAAAGCCTCCGCGTGGTCTACGAGATCCAGCAGACTTTGAATGACTGGAACCAGACCGCGGAGGAGGCCGCCCCAGCCAATGGCGAAGGAAGCGCCAGCGGGGCTCTCGAAGGGCCGATTCCTGCCCGGCCTCGGGGGGAGACACCCAATCCGACTGACGAAATCGAGAGGATAGCGCCATGACTACGGCCAGCGACAACCCCAAACCCGTCACCGCGTACTGCCGCGCGTGCGGCAAGCCGCTTACAGAAGACACGGCCCATGTCGCCGAAGGAACCATCTATTGCGAAGAGCATGCGCCCGCCGCGGCGCCTCCCCCGGCGGCCGAACAGGCCTCGCCCTATAGCGCGCCGGCAGGCGCCGCGCCGCTGGCCAATCCCGCCGCCAGTCCCGGACTCGCCTTTGTGCTCGGCCTGCTGCCCGGCGTCGGAGCCATCTACAACGGCCAGTACGCCAAAGGCGTCGTGCATGTGTTGATTCTCGGGCTGCTCATCAGCATCAGCAGCTCTGGAGCCGCCGGCGGCCTGGAGCCGCTGTTCGGCATGCTCATCGCCGTCTTCTGGTTCTATATGGCGTTCGAGGCCTACCACACGGCGCGCAAACGGCAACTCGGCGAACCGATTGAGGAGTTCTCCTCGCTCATCAATGTCGATCCCCGCCGCGGCGGATCGCCCGTGCTGCCCGCCGGCTTGATTGTTCTCGGCGTCATTTTCCTGCTGAACAACCTTGGCGTCTTTTACATAGGCCAGATCCTGCGCTGGTGGCCGGTGCTGCTGATTGTCGCGGGCGCCTGGATGTTGTATCTGCGTATGCGGCCGGGTGCGCCTGCGCCGCCGAGGGAGGAGGAGCCATGACCCCGCTGGCTGCCCTGATCCGCGCGCTGCGCGGCCCCTTGATGCTAATCGCGCTCGGGGTGCTGATGGTTGTGCATCGCTCCCAGGACGTCTCCTTCAGCAAAACCTGGCCCGTGCTGCTGATCCTCTTCGGGCTGATGAAGCTCTTTGAACGCGTCGCGCAGCGTGCATCATTCGAGGAGCAGCGCCCATGAAACGAGAATCCATCGCCGGCCCGCTCGTGTTGATCGCCATCGGCGCCTTCTTCCTGTTGAAGAAATGGGTGCCGGACTTCCATCTCTTCGAAATGGTTCGGGAATGGTGGCCCGCCCTACTGATTGTCATCGGGGCGATCATGCTGGCGCAGCGTCTCGCGGGCGGCCGCGCCCGCTAGGAGTTTTTTCGAGAAAGGAGCGCCCAGGATGAAACGCGGATCTATCATCACCCCGCTGCTGCTGATCCTGATCGGCGTGGTGTTTCTGCTCAAGAATATTAAGCCGGAGCTGCCCGTCTTCCAGATCGTCTTCGACTGGTGGCCGTTCCTGCTGATCGGCTGGGGCGGACTGCGGCTGATCGAAATCCTCGTCAGCTATTTTCGCGGCTCCGCGCTGCCCGTTGCCGGCGTGTCCGGCGGGGAGTGGGCCTTGGTTGTCATCCTTACGCTGGTGGGCTCCTCCGTCTGGGGCATCCAGCGCTTCAGCCGCGGCGACCACGGCTGGCTGCGCATCGGCGACATGGAATTCTTCCACCAGACCTTCGATTACCCGATGGACCCGGCCGCGCAGCCCGCGGGCGCCGCGCCCCGCATCGTCATCGAAAACTTGCGCGGCTCGATTCGCGTCATCGGCGCGGACACGAACGAGGTCCGGCTCACGGGACGCAAGTCCATCCGCGCCAACAACAGCCGCGACGCGGACGCGGCCAATGAGAAGACGCGCCTCGAGTTCACTTCCACCGGCGACATCGTCACCTTGCGTACGGGACAGGAACAGAGTTCGCAGGCGAGAATCCGCTCCAACCTCGAGATCACCGTGCCGCGCGGCGCTTCCGTGGAAGCCCGCGGCCGCGACCTCGACGTGGATATCGCCGATCTGCAGGGCAACGTCGACATCGTCTCCGATAAGGCCGGCGTGCGGCTGCAGAACATCGGCGGCAAAGTCCGCGCCGACCTGCGCGGCAGCGATATCATCCGCGGCTTCGATATCCGCGGCGATGTCGAACTCAAGGGCCGCGGCCGTGACATCGAACTCGAAAACGTTGCGGGCGAGGTCACCATCAATGGCTCCTATTCAGGCGAAACCACGCTCCGCCGCATCGCCAAACCCGTGCGCTTCGAAAGCTCCGTCACCAACGTCCGCTTTGAAGGCTTGCCAGGCGAAATGCGCCTCACGCTCAACCGGCTCGCCACGGAGAATGCCACCGGACCGGTCGAGATCCGCACCAGGTCCAAGGATGTCGAACTGGCGGAAACCAATGGCGCGATCAAAGTGAACACCACGCGCGGCGATGTCGCCATCCGCCAGTCCACCGCTCCCAAGTCGCCCATCGATGTCGAGATCTCCTCCGGGAACATCGATCTCGCCCTGCCGGCGGCCGCGACGTTCAAGCTGAATGCCGAGACCGAACGCGGCGCCATCGTCAACGATTTCAGCCTCGTGTTCAAGGAGACCACGACCGAGCGCGGTTCCAAACTCGAAGGGACCCTCGGCGCCGGCCCCGAGATTCGCCTGAAGACCAACCGCGGCGAAGTCTCTCTGCGCAAGGTCGCGCCGATTGAAACGGCGCCCCCGGGCAAGGCGCCCAAGGCCGAGCCGAAGGTGGAGACCTTTTAGCCGGCGGCCTTCCGGATTGCGTGCGCGCCCGCCGCGGGCGTCGTGACGATCACCGCCGGATCGAGTTGATAGCGGGCCTGGTAACGGGCCCGCATTTCTTTGGCGAAAGCCTCTTCGGAGCCGCGGTCCACCAGGTTCACCGTGCAGCCGCCGAACCCCCCGCCTGTCATCCGCGCGCCATGCACGCCCGGCAGCGTCAGCGCGGTGGCCACCAGGAAATCCAGCTCTTCGCAGGAGACTTCATAATCGTCCCGCAGACTCCGGTGCGATTCCACGAACAACTGACCCATGCGCGCCAGATCGCCCGCCGCCGCGGCGGCGTGAAACTGCCGCACGCGCCAGTTCTCAAGCACGTTATGCCGCGCCCGCGCCAACGGGATCTCGGGGATCGAGGAAGCGGCGCGCTCCAGTTCGCCCAGGGTCACATCGCGCAAGGCTTGCTTGCCGGGGAAGTGGGACAAGGCCTCCTGGCACTGCGCCACCCGCTCGCGGTAGGCCGACGAACCCAACTCGTGCTTCACCATCGAGTTCACCACCACGATCGAGACGCCCTCGGGCAGCGGCACGCGTTCGTGCGTCTGGGCCCGGCAATCCAGCAGCATCGCCGCGCCCGCTTCGCCGAACACCGACGCGTACTGGTCCATGATGCCGCAGGGCATCCCCACGAAATTGCGTTCCGCCCGCTGGCACAGCCGCGCCAACTCGATCTTATCGAGGGGACGCCCGTCCAGCAGCGCCAGCGCCGAAGCCACCTCGAGCGCCGCCGACGAAGACAGCCCAGAGCCTGTTGGCACCGTCGCATCGATTTCGAGCGCCATTCCCTTCAACTTCAAGCCCAATGCCAGCAGTTCGCGCGCCACGCCCAGCGGGTAGTCGGACCAGTGCCTGGCCGGCTTCAGCGCCGCCAGTTCATCGAGCCGCACCGTCCGCGTATCCGAGTACTGCCGCGAGGACAGCCGCAATTCCGGCGCTTTGACCGCTGAGGCCCGCACCGTGCAGCCCAACTCGATCGCAATCGGCAGCACGAAGCCGTCGTTGTAGTCCGTGTGTTCGCCGATCAAATTCACCCGGCCCGGCGCATGGTACGCCTTCATGACCGCGCCTGCCGCGCCAAAACGAGGAAAATCGCGCCAAAAACGACCGAAAACACGCCAAATTGCAGGTTCAGGTTCGTTTCCAGCAGCGGCGCGCGGAAATCCGCCGCCAGTCCCGTGATCAGCATCACCAATCCCAGCAGCAGGAAGAAATAACCGGCCGGTTTGCGAAGATCAAGCATAAAAAGCCTCAGAAGAAGATGATATTCAACGCCACACAGATGCCCGCCGCCAGCGTCGCCAGCACCGAGGGCCGCTTGTACCACACCGCCGGCTCGGCCGCGTGCGGCGTCACGCCGTAAACCAGGCCCACGAGTTCTTTCTCGGGCCGCGCCTTCCCAGCCAGGCTCACCACCACCGTGATCACAAAGCACACCACAAACGCATTGATCGCCACCCAGAAGTTCTGCGCCATCGACGACGGAAACTCGTACAGCACGCTCAGCCACCCGCCCTTGCCCTCGGCGCGCGTCAACCCGTAAGTGAACGCCGCCGCGGCCGTACCCGACACCAGCCCCGAAAACGCGCCGTTCGCCGTCGCCCGCTTCCAGAACATGCCCAGCAGGAACGTCGCAAACAGCGGGGCGTTCACGAAGCCGAAGATGAGCTGCAGGAAGTCCATCATGTTGTTGAACGACCGCGCCATGTAGGCCGCGCCGATCGACAGCGTCGTGCCGAAAATCGTCGCCATGCGTCCCATCCACAGGTAATGCGAATCGGGCGCGTTCTTCCGCACGTAGCTCTGGTAAATGTCGTAGGTCCACACCGTGTTGAACGCCGTCACGTTGCCCGCCATGCCCGACATGAACGACGCGATCAGCGCCGTCAGCCCCACGCCCAGCATCCCCGATGGATAGAACTGCTGCATCAGCGAGATCAGCACCAGGTCGTAGTCCGGTCCGCCGTTTTTCTCCGGAATCGAGTAGCCCGCGCCCATCTGCGCCAGCGCCACCGCCGCGATGCCCGGCACGATCACGATAAACGGAATGAACATCTTCGGAAACGCGCCCACGATGGGGGTGTTACGCGCGTCCGTCATGTTGCGCGCCGCCATCGCGCGCTGCACCACCAGGTAGTTCGTACACCAGTAGCCGAACGAAAGCACAAAGCCCAACCCCATGAACAGCCCGAACACCTCGACGCCCATCGGGTTATCGGCGGGCGAACCCATGTGCCGCCAGCTTTCCGTCATCGCCGGTTCCAGCCGCTGCGAGATGCCGCTCCAGCCGCCGGCTTTGTTCACCGCCAGAATCGCCAGCGGCGAGAAGCCTACGACGATCAGGAAGAACTGCAGCACCTCGTTATAAATCGCCGACGAAAGCCCGCCCAGGTAGGTATAGACCAGCACGATACCCGCCGACACCAGCACCGACACAGTGAAACTCCACCCGAAGATCGCCTGCAGCAGGATCCCCAGCGCATACATCGAAATGCCCGAGGAGAAGATGGTCATCACCGCGAATGTGATGGCGTTGAACCCGCGCGTCTTCTCGTCGAACCGCAGCTTCAGGTATTCGGGCACCGAGCGCGCCTTCGAGCCGTAATAAAACGGCATCATGAACACGCCCACGAACAGCATTGCCGGAATCGCGCCCACCCAGTAGAAGTGCGACGTCATCATGCCGTACTTCGCCCCCGAGCCGCACATGCCGATCATCTCGAGCGCGCCCATGTTGGCCGCGAGAAACGCGAGAGACGTGATCCACAAAGGCAGCGAATGGCTCGCCGTCAGGAAGTCCGAACTCGAAGCCACACTCTTGCGCAGGAACCAGCCGATGCCAAGAACGAATCCGAAGTACAGGACAAGAATTGAGTAGTCAACCAGGTGGAGCGACATAAGGGTAGAGGTTTAGTCAGAAAGCGAAACCGAACCCAACATCATATACCCAGGCAGGCTCCGCATCGTCAGGCTCGCGGTGCCCCTCCTCCAAGAGCAGCTTCGGTTGGATAATGCAGTTATGCACCCCGTCCGCGAAGTTGGTCACCTATCCGTCGTCGCCCTCCTCGAAGATCTCCCAGGCCAGGGCCTCGTTCGCGGCCAGGTCGGCACGATCGTCGAACAATGGGCCCCCGATGTCTTCGAGGTCGAGTTCTCCGATGACCACGGCCGCACCTACGCCATGGCCTCCCTCCGCTCCAGCCAATTGCTGAGGCTTCACAACGAACCCGTCCCCCAGGTCGCCTGATCTACGGCCGCACCAGCACCGGCACCGAAGTGAACGTCGCCGACGGACTGAACCTCAGCCCCAGCGCTATCACCCCCGCGCCCTGATTCGTGCGCATCTCCAGCACGCCGCGCCGTCCGCTAAGCAGCGGATATTGCACCGGTACCGCGAACGATGTATGCCCGCGGCCCAGCAGCGTCCAAGTATCGCGCGCGATCTCCGCGCCGTTGTCGTCGCGCTGGATCACCGTCACCGAAGCGTCGTTTGACGACAGGTTCACCACCGCCACGCCCGTGATGAAGCCGCCCGTATTGTCGTACGGCACCAGCACGTCCTGCTGCGCCCGCGCATCCACGGGCGAGGTGCCTTCGGACACGCGCCCGTCCGCGCCGCGCTGCCGGAAGATGGCGAAGCCCGAAACCGGCGCCGCGCTGCGCACATCGGCCCAGCCCACCACCGTCTCCCCATCCTCGGCGATCGTTTCGATCAGCAGGCTCGCGTTCGGCCCCAGCGTCGTCTCCACCTCGCTGAGCACCTGCGTCACCGCCGAGCCGCCCTTCGTCACGGTCACCGGCAAAGGCAGCGGTTCGCCCATCTGCCCGGTGAATCGCACACGCACCTGCGCGCCGGTCAGGCCTGGATTGATCAGGCTCAAGGCCGTATTCCAGCCGCCGCCCGCCGCCAGTTGCGACACCACGCCCGCGCGCGGCAGCGTCACCTCGGAGCTGACTTCGATGCTGAATGTCGCCAGCCGGAACAGGCCGCCCGTGTCGCTCACGCGCAGCACGAAGGCGCCCACGCTCGCCACCACCGGCGTACCCGAAATCACGCCCGCCGGCGACAATGACAAGCCCTGTGGCAACGCGCCCGAGAACAGCGCCCAGCTAAAGGTCCCGCTGCCGCCCGAGGCCGCCAGCGCCTGCTGATAGGGCATACCCAGCGCGCCCGCGGGCAGTTGCGCCGGTGTAGAAACCGTGATGCCCGCGCTGACCACGAGCGTGAACTGCCGCTGGGCCGTCGCGCCCGCCGCGTCGCGCACCTGTAGCGTGAAGACCGACGTCGCCGCAGCCGCGGGCGTCCCGCTCAGCAGACCGTTCGGCGACAACATCAGTCCCGCGGGGAGCGTGCCGCCTGCCAGCGACCACGTGTAGGGCGGCTGCCCGCCTGTCGCTCCCAACGCCTGCAAATAGCTGATGTTCTCCGCGCCATTGGGCAGGTTGACCGGCGTCGTAATCGCCAGCGCCGTAATACTCATCACTTCCAGCGTGAAGTTCCTCGTCGCGGCCACGCTGCCCGCGTCGGCTACGCGCACCGTGAACCCGTAGCTGCCCGGCGCCGCGGGCACGCCCGAAAGCACACCGCTCGCGGTCAGTGTCATGCCCGGTGGCAGAGTCCCTCCGAAAATCAGCCAGGTATAGGGCGGCGTGCCGCCCGTGGCGGCCAGCACCTGCGCATAGGCGGTCTGCATCGTCGCGTTTGGCAATGATGCGGTTGTGATCGTGGGGGTGGGGCCGGGCGTTCCGCCGCCGCCTCCCCCACCTCCGCCGCTGCCTCCGCCCACCACGACTGTGAGCGTCAGAGTCTGCGAAGCGACGATGCCGCCCGCGTCCCGCGCTTCCACCGTGAAGGGAAACTCGCCGGTCTGCGTCGGCGTGCCTGACAACACGCCCGTGGCCGACAGGCCAAGCCCCGGTGGCAAGGGCCGGGCGACGAACGTGCCCGGATTGTGCGACCAGACATAGGGCGGCGCGCCGCCCGTCGCCAGCAGTTGGTGCGTGTATGCCACGCCCGGCGCCGCCGGGGGCAGGGAAGTGGTGGTGATGATGACACCGCTGCCCACCGCCACCGCCAGTGCCCGCGTGGCCGAACCGCCCGCGCCGTCGGTTACCCGCACCGTGATGTTATAGGCGCCCGTCGCCGCGGGTGTGCCCGAGATCACCCCATTCGGAGAAAGCGCGAGACCCGGCGGAAGCGCGCCCGCGGCGAGCGTCCAATTATAGGGGGGCGTCCCGCCCGATACCCCCAGCGACCGGCTGTAGAACGTGCCGACCGCCCCGTTCGGCAGGCTCGATGTCGTGATCGTGAGTTGCGTCGCGGTCACGCCCTGGATGATGACGGTGAACGTCACCTGGCTTGTGCCCGCCGTCACCCGCACCTGATACGTCCCTTGCGTCTGGCCGAGTTGGACAAAGGCCGACACCAGCCCCGCCGCGTCGGTCGTGGTCACGGCATTAGAGAGCGTCACCGACCCCGGCGACAACACCGTCCACTGCACCGCCGTCCCTGCCTGCGGCTGCCCCGATGTATTGACGACTCGCGCCACCAGCGGTGAAGGCAAAGTCTGCCCGGACACGCCGCTTTGATTATTGCCCTGCACCATGATGATCGCGGACGATGTGCCGGGCAGCACGCTCAGTTGCGCCGTCTGCGACAGCATGTCGCCCACATTGAGGGTGAGCTGCGTGTTGCCCACCGTGCCCGAGATCAGCAGGTTGCAGGAGGCGATGCCGTCCGCGCCGGTCAGCGGCGTGCGGCCCTCGCACTGCGCCACCGGCCCCGCCGCCGGATCCTGATTCGCAGATGTGACCGTGAGACCGACACCTGGAATCGGCAGCCCCGGCGAAACGCCCGGCCCGCCCGTGGTCACCACCGCCACGCGCACCACGTCCACCAGCCGGTCGCCGACACGCCCTTCAATCGGCGGCGCGCCCTGCCCCGGCTTGATGAATTGCACCGAAGGCTGCGGGTTGAACGAGCCGGTCTGGAACGGATACGCCACCGCCGAAAAGCTGACGCTGCCCACGTCGGCCGTCGCCGTGATCGTGTAGCTGATATAAGCCTGCCCCAGACTGAAATTGCCGCCTGGAATCCACTGCAGCAGCGCGAAGCCGCTCGCGTCCGTCGTCGTCACCTTGTCGCTGGCATAGCTGATGCCGCCGATGTCGCTCCAGGTCACCTGCCGCCCGGCCAGCGGTTGCCCCGCGCCATCCACCACGCGCACCACCAGCGGCTGCGTAAACGACCACAGGTACTGCACCAGTTGACCGTCGCCCGACACCCGCTCGATTCTTGGCTGACCCGCCGACTGCCCGTACAGAGCGCCGCTCACCACCAGCAACGCCCCTAGAAAACAAATCCACCCTCGATTGTTTTTCACACCATTATTTTAAGCGAGAATCCGCCCGGCTTGACCGGCAATCTCGCTCCTACGACGATTTGCGGGCGCAATCCCGGTTGAAACACTGCCGCTCACCCTCCCGATTCCGCCTGTCTCCTGCGACAATACGGACATGGCGCACCTGGACCAAGTGGAAAAACTCCTCCCATCCCTCTGAAGGGGAGAGAAGGCGCTCCTTCTCAAGTGAGTTGGCCAGGAACTTGGGGAGAACTTCCCTGGAATCGACACCCTGCCGGGTGTCTGCGGACAGGAGCCTTGCCTGGTCCGGACAAGGATTCCGGTCTGGCTGCTTGAACAGGCCCGGCGGCTTGGCGCGAGCGAACAGGAGTTGCTGGCGGCATACCCCACCCTGCGGGCTGAGGACTTGGCCAATGCCTGGGCTTATGTCCGCGCGCACCCTGGCGAGATTGAGACCCAGATCGCCGCCAACGAGGCCGCGTGAGGCATGGCGCGCTTTTACTCCAACGAATACATCCCGATTCAGGTGGTTGAAGAACTCCGAAGCCTTGGCCATGACGTAGTGCCCTCGATGCGGGCAATGCCAATCGCGGCGTTGCGGACGAAGAGGTACTTGTCTTCTCAGCGGGCGAGAATCGAATCCTCCTCACGATGAACCGGCTCCATTTCCTGCGGCTCCACCAGTCCGGGCGAATGGCTCACGCCGGCATCACTGTGCTTACTTTTGACCTGGACTTCCGTGGGCAGGCGCTCCGGATTCATGAAGCCATCACCCGCGCGGGATCATCCCAGGGTCAACTTGTCCGCATCAACCGTCCTGCCAAGTCCAAGGATTGAGGTAAAGTAGGGCGGGTTTCAACCCGCGCGGGGCTTCGGCCCCGCCCGTGCAACCACCTGAAAACGGAGGGCGTTCCGGACGAGACCGTGTACGCCTCATGCCACCCTAAAACGAAAACCGAACCCCGATATTCAACTGCCGGAACATCCCCGGTTGAATTCCCTGCGGAGCCCGCGAAGCGATATACCGGCGGTCGGTCAGGTTCTTCACTGTGAAATACGGGCGGACCTCAAAGCCTTCGCGCGCCACAACGTAATCCGCATTCACGTTCCACACCGTGTAGCCCGGAATCTGTCCGATCGTGCCGTCGTTCGAAGGCGCCACCGTCATCCGGTTATCGGCGAACTGCGACGCCACATAGGAAGCGTCCAACTGTGTGCCGAAGCCCCGCCGCTGCCGCGCGCCTACCAGGAAGGCGAACGTCTGCCGGGGCGCGTACGGCAGGCGGTTGTTCATAAACAGCGCGTCGCGCGTGAACTTCGCCGTTGTCAGGTGCATGTGCCGTACGTCGGTGTAGAACTGCCACGACCACTTGAACAGCTGGCTCCACTCCACGCGCAGGCTGCTCTCCACGCCCTGATGCAGCGTTTGGCCCGCGTTCACCAGCGTCGTCACCGCGCCGCCCGACTGCGCGCCCGGAATAATCTGGTTGTCGAAGTCCAGCCGGAAGAAGGTGAACTCGCCGCGCACCGCCCGGTTCGCCATCAGCCGCACGCCCGCTTCATAGTTCCAGCTCAGCTCGGCATCGAGTTGCAGATCCACGCCGGCGGTGGTGACCGCATCCTTCACCCGCGGCGGCGCAAAGCCGCGGTGCACGCCGCCGAACAACGCCAGCGCCTGGTTCACCTGATACGAAGCGCCCAGCCCCGGAATCACCTTCGTCACCGTGTTGCCCGCGCGCCGGTCCACATTTGTGGGCACGCCGCCCACGCGGGTGCGCAGAATGTGCCGCTCGAAATCATAGTGCTCCAGCCGCACACCGGGGGTCAGGATCAGCTTTGGAGTCAGAAAAATGCGGTCCTGGATAAACGCTGAGAAGGCGCGTCCGTAACGGTCCTCGTCGTCGCGCAGCGCCCCGGTGCGCGCGTCCACTGCGCTGCCCTCCACCTGCTGATCGTCCATCCGCTCGGCCACATAGCGGACCCCCGCGTCGATCGCATGGCGCATGCCGCCCCAGGATTTCTGCGTCGACACGCCCGTCTGCGCGCCATAGACCCCAAACTGCCGGTTGCGGTTCAGACTGTCATTCCGCAGGAAGATCGCTCCGCCCGGAATCGCCGGATCGCCAAACACCCCCAGATAGTTGCGTCCCCCGTCCGCACGGTCGAAGTTGGCCCGTGCCCAGTCGCGCACTGTCGTGTAGCCAAATAGCGAACTGCTCCAGATCGTGTCTGCATTCAGCGCCACGGTATGCGAGAGCGAACCGTTGAACCGGCGCACTTTCAGGAAGTCCGTCGCCACCGGGTTCTGGTTCGGATCGGCCAGGAACATCGGCGTGGTCAGGCCCAGGTAGGTCGAGTTCGAACTCTCGTCGTAGTAGCCCGCCTTGATCGTGAAGGTGTGTGCGTCCGAGGGCTTCATGATGAACTTCGTATTGAGATCGTCGATGTTGAAAAAGAAATCCCGCCAGCCGTCGCCGCGCTTGTGCAGGTAGTTCATCAGCCAGCCGACCTTCTGGTCTTCACTGCTGCTGCCGATCGAACCGAATCCTGAGAAGAACCCGCGCTGCCCGCCCTGGATGTCGAAATCGCCATGCAGGCGGGCCGGCGGGTCCGGCGTCACGAAGTTGATCACGCCGCCCACCGTCTGCGGCCCGTACAATATCTGCCCGCTGCCCTTCACCACCTCGATGTGGCTCATCCGGTCGATCTGCGGCGAGTAATACATCTCCGGCTCGCCATAGGGCGCGATCGACACCGGCAGCCCGTCCTCGAGCATCAGCACCGAGCGGCTCCGGTCCGGATTCAGACCGCGAATCCCGATGTTCAGACGCATCCCCACCGGGCCAGACTGCTCGTTCACAACCACGCCCGGAATCCTCCGCAGCACTTCATTTGCATCCATGGCGTGTGAATCCCGCACTTCCCGCCGGTCCAGCAAAAACACCGATCCCGGCGTCTCCAAAAGCGCTTCGGCCGATTCCCCCACCACTTCCATAGAGGTCATCGCGGCGCGGATGTTGCGGAACTGCAGCTCGATTTCAATTTCACCGGTACCCGGAACCACCGCCAGCGCCTGCACCGGCTCGAAGTGCTGCGAGATCGCTCGAATCGTGCGCCGCCCGGGCTGTGCGCCTGCGAAGACAAACTCGCCATCCTGGTTTGTGAAAGCTACTTGCAGAGAATCCAATAACTGCACCTGCGCGCCTGGCAGCGCCGCCCCGTCCGGGTCCGTTACCTTGCCGCGAATCGTCTGGGCGCTGGCCGCGGGTACGAGAAAAATCGCTGATAAAAGGACATTAGTAAGAAGGGCTGTTGGTCTCATCACCATTCCTCTCTGTCTGAACCACGATGCTGGACAGCACGATATGAATTCAACAGTTGCAAGTCTATTGCAACTTACGCGAGATGTCAATGATCTAGGACCAAATCAATCGCAGATTTTTTACAGAGTGGGTAAATTAGTGTGCAAGTGTATTATTATCAATATGATGAATCAAAACTTATGTAGTTGTTTCTGGCTTGGCGGAGGCCGAAGCGCCTCTACCGCGGCGCTTGCTCTGTCAGCCTCTTGCAAATGCAAGGACTAGAAGAGAGAGGAAACACCCCGAACCAGGGCCTCGCCAAACGCGAGCCGGTCCTCCGTGTGCGGCGGGCGGCCGAGCTTGGGGTTCGTATCGACCATTAGTTCAAGCAGAAATGAGGGGGCGCTGGTCTGCTTGAAGACCCACTGGTCTATGGTGTAGCGGCCGGGGGCGGGCGGCTCGGCGGGATAGTCGCGGACGCCCGCATCCGCATGAAAATGGGCCGTTTCCACCAGAAACCGGTTGAGCCGTTCGCCGAGTGTGCGGACGCGCGCGCCGCCCGCGGTGAGCGGTCCTTGCAGGAAGTCGGCCGATTCGGTGTTGTGGAGGGTCAGAAAGAGGTCGATTTTTGCGTTCTTTGGGCCAAAAAAGGGCTTCAGCGACGCGATTTCGGGCATATTTTGCGCATCGTTCACGTCCCAGTTCCGGTTCAGATCGTAGCCGTGGCGGTTGAAGCGGACACCCCCGTGACAGAGACCGTCGGGGTCCATCGTGGGCACGATCGAAAACACGAATCCGGCCCGAATCCGCCGCGCTTGCCCGTTTTCGGCCAGCAGGAACCGGACCGCGCCTTCGAGCGCCCAGGAAACGCCGGCCTCCCAGGCGTGCTGCCGCGACACGATCCACACCTGCTTTTTCTTCGCGGACGGAACGCCAGCGTCGGTGATTGTCACAAGATGCAGCGGGCGCTTCTCGACGGAGCGGCCGATTTCGCGGACCTCCGCATGCGGGTGAGGCCGGACGAAATCAAGCAGCCGCTCCACGTGCTTCAGCGTGTAGGGCGGGATGCGCGCGATCCAGACTGTGTCCTCGCGGGCGGTGAAGCGCAGGCGCAGGCGAGCCGGTTTTTCGAGCCACTCGGCGGACTCGAAATGCTCCCATTGCAGGTTGTCGTAGCTGAAGGCGGGCCGGGTGTTGCGGTGGCCGCGGCCGTCGTGGGGGCGGTAGTTGTATTCGCCTTCAAAGCCGGCGATGTCCACGATGAGCGTGCGGCCCTTGACGCCGCTGAGCGAGAAGTAGAACCAACTAGGCTGGTGGTTGCGGCCGTCCTGGTCGGACTGTCCGGGGATAGTTGCCACGAGGTGGTCCGGCGCGAGCCACTCGTGCCGGCGGAGCGCGCCGCCCTCGAAGGCGGCGTTGACGGTGATCGCGGCGAATAGCAGGCACAGCATGTCCACATGGTATCTCCTGGCTGTGGGCGTAGCCTGCCGCCATGCGACTGTGGACGCCTGGATGCGGCGGGGATTGATCCCCGGGGTGGTTTCACAGTCCCGGGCGGGAGCCGCTTCGATTGCGGAACTGAACGAGCATTGCCTGGAGGCGCTTCACCTCCGCGGGGCGCTGCTGCCAGAGGTTGCGCTCCTCCTTGGGGTCCTCGCGGAGGTTGTAGAGTTGACCCGTGGGGCCGCCGGGCTCGGGTTTGATTGTGGCGGGCTGCGTGAAGCCGCCGGAGCCGAGGCCTTCGATCAGTTTCCAGTCGCCGTGGCGGATCGAATAATAGGCGCGCGAGGAGTGATAAATCGTGGATTCGCGCACCGGTTTTTCGCGCTTTTCCCCCAAGAGAGCGGGCAGGATGTTGAAGCTGTCCTCGCCCATGGCGTCCGTCAAGGGGATGTCGAACAGCGCGGCCATGGAGGCGAAGATATCCGTGTGACAGATGGTTTCGTCCTCCACACGGCCCGCGCGGATGCGGCCGGGCCAGCGGGCCACGAACGGGACGCGGTGGCCGCCTTCATAGGCATCGCCTTTCTGGCCGCGCCAGGGCGCGTTAGCCCAATGGCCGTTGGCGTTGCGGGCGTCGAGTTCGGCCCAGGGCGCGCCGTTGTCGCTGGTGAGGATGACGAGCGTGTTGTTCGCGACGCCGGAATCGTCCAATTGCCGCAGAATCCGGCCTACGTTGTGATCCACTTCCTGCATGAAATCGCCGTAGAGGCCCGAGGAGGAGCGGTCAATGAATTCCTTGTTGGGCACCCACGGGGTGTGCGGAGAGGCGAACGGAATGTAAGTGAAAAACGGGCGCCGGCCGGCGTGGCGCGCGATAAATTCGCACGTTTTGTCCGTGCATTTCGGCAGGACGTCCTCCATTTTGAATGAAGGCGCGATGGGTCCGCCGCGCCAGAAGGCGCCGCGCGGCGGCGCGCCGCTGTCGCCGATGGTGGAGGTGGGCAGGTCGATGGCGCGGCGGTTGTGGAAGAACAGATACGGCGGCATATCGAGCGAGGCGGGGATGCCGAAGTATTCGTCGAAGCCGTGGTCGTTCGGCGAGGGGCGCTGCTCGATCCCGTAGTCGGTCTTGTCGGCTGTGCCCAGGCCCAGGTGCCACTTGCCGAAACCGCCGGTGGTGTAATTGCGCCGTTTGGCGAGCGTCGCCAGGGTTTCGCGGCCCTCCTCGATAAGGTTGGGCGACCAGCCGTTCAGCACGCCCTGCTTCATGCGGGAACGCCAGCAGTAGCGGCCGGTCATCAGGCCATAGCGCGTGGGTGTGCAGACGGCCGAGGGCGAATGGGCGTCGGTGAAGCGGACGCCTTCGCGCGCGATGCGGTCGATGTGGGGGGTGCGGAATTTGGCGTCGCGGTTGTAGCAGCCGGCATCGCCGTAGCCGAGGTCGTCGGCCATGATGAGAACGATGTTGGGCAATGCGTTTTGGGCACGGAGCAGGGAGGCTGCGCCCAATCCGCTCAGGGCCAGGGAACTAAAGGCACGGCGCGAAAGGTTCATGCTACAGGGTTGTATCACATTGGGCCGTCGGTGTTCCGCACCGGCTGCGATATCATAACGGGTCTGATGAACGAACCGAATCAAGCGCACGCCGCCGTGCTCGGCACCGGCATGATGGGGCCCGGCATCGCGGTTACACTCGCCCTGGGCGGTCTGGACGTAACGATCGTCAGCCGCACGGCGGATTCCGCCGCCCGGGGGCTCGCCACCGCGCGCTCTCAATTGGATACGCTGCTCGCCAACGGGCTTGTGACCGAACAAGCGGCGGGTGCCGCGCTGCCCCGGCTGGCCGCTTCGTGCGATCTGAAAGCGGCGGTGGCCCGGGCGGCCTTTGTGGCGGAGTCCGTGCCCGAGGAGATGGAACTGAAGCGGGAGCTATTCGCGCAGCTCGACGAACTGGCGCCGCCCGAGGCGATCCTCGCCTCGAACACCTCCGGTCTCAGCATCACCCAGATCGCCGCCCGCTGCCGGCGGCCCGAGCGCGTGCTGACGGCGCACTTCTGGAATCCGCCGCATTTGATGCCGCTGGTGGAGGTTGTGCCCGGGGAGAAAACCGCGCCGGAAGTGGCGCAGCGCACGCGCGACCTGCTGCGGCGCTGCGGCAAAGCCGCAGTGATGGTGAACCGGGACCGGCCGGGACAATTAGGGAACCGCCTCCAGATGGCCCTGTTCCGTGAGGCCGTCAATATTGTTCAGGAGGGCATCGCCGATGCGGAAGCGGTGGACACCGCGGCACGGCTCGGCTTCGGAATCCGATTGCCCGTGTACGGCATTCTCGAGCACATCGACATGGTGGGCCTGCCGCTGGCGCGCGCGGTCTGCGATTACGTGTCGCGCGACCTCAACAACCAGCCAGGCGCGCCGGAATTGTTCGACCGCAAGATTGCCGCGGGCGAGACCGGCGCGGCGGCTGGTCGGGGATTCTATGATTGGAGCCGGAAGGACGCGTCGGCGGTCCGTGAGCGCCGCGACCGGTTTCTAATGGATTGTTTGCGGAAAGGAGTCCACCGGCTGGAAGGCGATGGCGGCGAATGATCCACTCTTGCGCGACGCGATGGAGCAGGTGGAGCGCATCGCCGCTACCCCCCGGTTTCAGCAAGCGGAATCGCTGAGCCGGCTGCTGCGGTATCTGATGCGCGCAGCGTCGGCGAACCCTGGTTGCGCGTTGCGCGAGGTTCAAATCGCAGTGGACGTGTTTGGCAAGGGTCCGCACTTCGACTCCAGGTCGGACTCCACGGTCCGCGTGCAGATGTCGCGGCTCCGCTCGCGCCTGGCCGAATACTACGAGGCGCGGGGCGCCAGTGACGATCTGATCATCGAACTGCCGCGCGGGCACTACGATCTGCGCATCCGGCGGCGCAGCGAACCGGAGGCGGCGGTGCCGCCCGCGCCCGTTGAGCCGGCCCCGCCACCCGCACCATCGTGCCCGTGGTGGCGGCTTGCGCTGGCCGTCCTCGCGGGTGTGGTTCTTGGCGGAGGGCTCATGTTCGTGCTGTTCCCCGCGCTGGCATCATTGCGATAGACTCAACCGGATGATCCCCAGACGCGGCTTCGTAGGCGCGGCGGCGCTGTCCGCGCTGAATGCTTCACGCTCCCATGGCGCGAATGAGCGCCTGCGGCTCGCCCTCGCCGGCTGCGGCACGCGCGGCAACTACGTGGCCGGGTCCATGAACCAGATGCCCGATGTCGAATTCGCTGGATTCGCCGATCCCTACCTGCCCAACGCCGAGGCGGCGCGCGCCATGCTGAACCCGCGCGGCGAAGCGGTCCAGGACTTCCGGCGGCTGCTCGACAACAAGGAGATCGACGCCATAGTGGTGGCCACGCCCGACCACTGGCATGCGATTATCGCGGTGCTAGCGGCGCGCGCGGGCAAGGAGGTCTTCATCGAAAAACCTCTCTCGCACAACATCCGCGAGGGGCAGGCCATGGTGAAGGCCGCGCGCGAGTCGGGCCGCATTCTGATGGCGGGCTTGCAACACCGCAGCGCGCCGCACTTCGCCGAGTGCGCGCGCATGGTCGCGGATGGCATGCTCGGCGAGGTGCGCTACGTCCGCATCTGGAATACGGTGAATTGCACGCCCGAGGGCATCGGCCACGACGTCGACTGCGCTCCGCCGCCGGGCCTGGATTGGGATCTCTATGTGGGGCCCGCGCCTCGCGTGCCTTACAACTGCAAGCGCTTTCTCGCCACTTTCCGCTGGTTTTTCGACTATTCCGGCGGCTATATCACCGATTTCGGCACCCACCGCTTCGATACGGTGCACCAGATCATGCGCGCCACCGGACCGCTGACCGTGAACGCCACGGGCGGGCGTTATTCGGTGAACGACGCGGGCGACGTGCCCGACGTGCTCCAGGTGACGTATGAGTATCCCGGTTTCACGCTGAGCTACGAGGGCCTGATGATGAACGGGTTCGGGATTCCTTCCAACAGCAGCCGCAGGTTCTACAATACCCGCGGCGAATCGGACCGCCCGAATGGGATTGCGTTTTACGGGACCAATGGAACGCTGTTCGCCGACCGGGTTGGCTTCGAGTTCTATCCCGAAATCGACGACGGGGGCATGTGGCCGCTCGCCGTGCCCGCGCCGCGGCGGTATCGCGGCCAGAATCGGGTGAGGCAGAGCGGAGACGCCACGCGCATCCACGCGCAGCGGTTCGTCCACATCCTGCGGACACGCGAGTTGCCGGAAGACGTCAGCGTGCTGACCGGCCACCGCGCCACGGTGGCGCCGCTTTTGGGCAATATCAGCTACAAAACAGGCGAAAAACTGCGCTGGGACCCCGAAAAAGAGCAATTTCAAGGCGCATCCAAGGCCGCGCAGGCGCTGCTGGGCCGCGAACTGCGCAAGCCGTACGACCTGATCTGAGAACCGGCTGGCCCGGGCTGATTACGCGGCCGTCTCCAGGCGTGAGAAAGAGACTTTCACCCTGTAGCCGAGGCCCAGAGCTTCGGCGAGCGCTTCAGGGTTTTTTGCAACGACGGGCTTGGTCCTATTCATCTAGCATCTCCTTGAGCCGCCGGGCTAGCATGCCTTGTGTGATGGAGGTGAAATAGTAAGGTCCGGATCTCCTCGGCACTCTTGCCAACCGCAGCCCTTTGACCCGTCCTGCTTAACGCTTGGCTACAATACTTCGCGGAATGCTTCCGGCGTCAAGCCTGCTGAACGCAGGATGGAACGGAGCGTCCCGCGATCCAGGGCGCGATGGTCCCGCACCACGACCTGGCAGAACGGATTGTCCCGTCGCAGAACGATGTGGCTCCCAACCTGGCGAACAATGCGGAAACCCGACCGCTCCAAGGCCCGGATACAGTCCCTGCCGGAGATTGCGGGAAGGCGGGTCACACGGTCACGAGGCGGGCGTCGAAATGCTCTTCAGGAACGGGCAGGTTGTCGGCTTCCAGGGCGCCAATGTACGCCAGAACCGCTTCCTTGATGTTGGCGAGCGCGGCATCCTGAGTCTCGCCCTGACTGACGCAACCCGGCAGACTCGGGCACTCGGCGATCCAGAAGCCATCCTCCCCGCGATAGATGAGAGCCTGTCGCATATATCCCATTATGTCCAACTCCCGGGGGCGACCACCTGGACTTCGCCATCCTGGCCGTCGCCTCGCCGGAACCTGGCTCGGATCTGACGGCGCTGACCCAGGCCTGAACGGTTCACGAGACTTTCCTGAGCCCAGTCCGAATGGCCCGCTTCAGAACGGTCTGGTATCCGATGCCTTCCTCGGCCGCGATCTGCTGCGCGCGTTCAAGGTCGGCCACCGGCAGCCGGATCGAAATGGCCTTGGTCGCCTTGGCCTTGGCTTTCTCTACCAGTTCCGCGAGTACCTTCGCGTCTGTCTGTGGAATCGGCGAGCCAGGCGAGCGCAACAGGGTCCCCCGCTTCAACGCGCGCTCGAACTCCCGCTGCGTCTGCCGCCGCCCCTCCGGCGTCGAGTACCACGCGGCTTCGGTAAGCTTGGGCTCCGTCTCAGCCTTCGATTTGCGGGGCATAGATCCTCCTTTCCGCCTGATTCATCGTGTTCGCCGTCACGGTGCGGACATGCCGAACTACTTCCAGCGCTTCTTGCCCGCCTTGGCCGCCGCTGGAATGATGACATGGCGTCCTTGGAACGCTTCCTCGACATCTTGCGGCATGACCTCGTGCGCTGCGACGTGCCCGGTGTTGTGCACGTCCCAGTCAAAGCCGGAAGGCCGTCGAGCACAAGCCGAGTATATACACACCTCGTATATACAAACAAGCCAGCTCGAATGCGTGATGCTCTCTGAGCCCTTTCTCCTCTTCGAGCCGCGCGGGGGACCGGGAAACTGGGAAAACTGTGGCAGACCACCGCCCGAAAGCCCGAGAGCCAAAAGCGAGGTCGTAATGACAAGGGAATTGGGTGCCGGTCACCTGATTCGCCAAACGCACTGGATGGCGTCTGCCCCCACCTGACGGTGGGGGCTCAGATAATGTTGAACATAAACGAGTTACTAGTCTTTGCTGTCAGGTGGAGGTAGACGCTTTTTCACACACCCGTTCGCCGGCAGGCAAGCCCGAATAGCGCCCTTTGGACCGCCTCAGGCCTTGGTTTCGAGAATGAACGCCGGCGCCATGCCGGTCAGCGTGCTGTAGCCGCCCGCGGAGGTGATGCGCGCCGAGCAGCCCTGGATTTTGCCGAGGAAGGCGTGGGGGTGCACCTCGACGTTCAACGGTTTGTAAACGATCTCGCCGTAGAGGTCCACGGGGAAGCTGACCGGGTGTTCGGGCACGCGCTGCTGCGCTACGTAGGAAGCGCGCACGGCCGTGCGGACGGCGCGGTCCCAGGCCTGTTCACTGGTGGCGGCGCCGTCCCAGGAGGGCAGTTCATCGTTGGTGGCGTCGTTGGGGCGCAGCACAAGTTGTTCGCGGTGTTCCATGAGGTACTTGGGCAGATCGACCGTCTTGCCGTCGGGCGCGGTGGCGCGGCCGAGGGTGACGACTCGCGTCCAGGGGATCGCGGCGGCGATGGCGTGGCGCTCGGCCGCGGGGAAGCCTTTGTTGACCTCAGGATCGGTGAGCAAGGCGAGCAGAGCGCGCTTGCGGGTGAGTTCGGTACGGAAGCTGTTCACCACGCAGACGCGGCGCTCGCGGTAAGCGCGCACCAGCGGATGGTGCAGGTCAAAGCGCATCAGGAATTCATGGGCGCGGAGGTTCCGGTAGATCACGTCGATACTGGCGCCGCCCGCGTAGAGCGTTCCGTCGCGGTAATCGAGATCGTCGGGCGCCACGATTTCGGTCCGATAGCCGTGCTTGCGGAAAAGCTCCACAAGCAGCATCGACTCGTGCGATTCAGCGGTTTCAAACGCCTGCTTGAACTCGAGCACGCCAATCACCGGCTCGCGCGAGCCGCCAAACTGCTTCCAGGCCTTGAGCAGCGCCTGGACCAGCGGGCGCGAGCCGCCGGTCTTGGAGAGCTTGAAGCGCTTCCGGATGTCCTTCACCGGCAGCGCGTCATAGAAGATGCTGGAAAGAGCTTCGTTGTAGAGTACGCCCGCGGGCAGGTCGGCCTGGCTCCCGGTCATGTGCAGGCTGCCGTTGTTGACCTGGGTGTCGAGCAGCGCGGCGACGGGGGCGGCGTAGCCCGGATCCACCTGCGCAAGCATCTTCTCGGCTGGCAGCATCTCCATGCGGGCCATGAGCGCGGGGTTTTCGAGCGCCATGGTACGGACACGCTCAATGGCGGTGTTGATCAGCTCCGCCGTCTTCATCAAATTGGTATACTGGCGGCGGCTGATGAAATGAGGGCGCAGAACCGGTGACACCGGCCGGCCGTTCACGATCAGGCGGTTCTCCGCCATCTCCGCGCGGATCTTCTCCAGCCAACCGGAGTTCCGGACGGTTTCGTTTTCCAGGAGCCGGTGATACCTGGCTACGGCTTCGTCCAATTGCGTCATAGTGCTCGCTGAAATGAAAGTTTGAACTTTCAGTATCGCATAGCGGGTCTACAAAAGGGAATAGCACTACAACGATAGAAGCTTTTAAGTCAATATAATAAAATGAGTTACAGTTCAAGTACCATGCGCCGCCACCTGCTTGTGGCGGCTATGATTTTCGGAAGTTTGGCGGGCGTAGGGGCACGTGCCGATGAAGGCATGTGGCTTTTGAACCGATTCCCGGTAGACGAAGTGGCCAAGCGGCACCGCTTCAAAGCCACGCCTGAGTTCCTGAAGAGCCTGCAACTGAGCGCTGCGCGGTTCAACAACGGCGGGACCGCCTCATTCGTGAGCGCGAACGGGCTTCTGCTCACAAATCACCATGTTGGGGCAGACTGC
Source organism: Bryobacteraceae bacterium (assembly GCA_023384675.1). Taxonomy (GTDB): domain Bacteria; phylum Acidobacteriota; class Terriglobia; order Bryobacterales; family Bryobacteraceae; genus PNKE01. Next base: position 272,983 of record JAHDVK010000002.1, read on the forward strand.
ATTCAAAAGGTCAGCTCAAGCGAAGCCGACTACATGAAGCATGGTTTCCTGGCGACCTCACGGACCGACGAAAAACGCTGCCCCGACCTTGAAGTGAATGTTTTGTTGGAGATCGAAGATGTTACCGCTAAGGTTACGGAGGGAATTTCCGGCGATACGCCTGATGCGGAGGCGAACCGGTTGCGCAAGGCAAAGATGTCGGAGATTGAGAAGTCCTGCGCGGACTCCACCGGGCGGCGTTGCGACGTGGTGACGCTATTCAGCGGCGCTCAGTTCCATCTCTATCAATACAAAAGATATACCGACGTGCGGCTGGTGTTTGCGCCCGAGTTTGACGCTGCGTTCTTCGGCGGGGATCCGGAGAACTTCACTTATCCCCGGCATTGTCTGGACGCAGCGTTCTTCCGCGCCTACGAGGACGGTGTCCCGGCGAAGGTCGAGCATTGGTTCAAATGGTCGAAGACGGGTGTGCGCGATGGGGAACTGGTGTTCGTGCCGGGTAACCCGGGCGCCACCGGCCGGCTGATGACTGTTGCCGAACTGGAGTTTACGGGGGAGATCGCGTATCCGTTGGTGTTGCGGCGGTTGAAGTCGATGATCGATGCGCTGGAAACCTATATCAGCCAGGGCGAAGAGCAGCGGCGCGTAGGCAGCGAGAATCTGTTTGGGCAGCAGAACAGCTTCAAGGCCATCAGCGGGTTTCAGCGAGGCCTCCAGAGCAAGTCGCTGATGGACCAGAAGCGCAAGGAAGAGAATCAGTTACGCCGTTCGATCGCGCGCGACCGCCAGCTTCGCGCCCGCACGGAGAAGCTCTGGGATGAACTCGCGAGCGCCTACGGGAATCTGCGCGAATTCTACCCGCGGTACTACATGTTTGAATCCGGCGCGACTCGCGGCTCGGCGCTGATGGGACTCGCGCGCGGGATCGTTCGCTATGCCGGGGAGACGACGAAGCCGAACGAGGAACGGCTGCGCGAGTACGTGGAGACGGCGTTGCCCGCCCGGGAGCAGGCGATGTATTCGCCCGCGCCCATGACGCCATCGATGGAGATGGCGGTTCTGGCCGATTATTTCACGTTTCTGGGCCGCGAACTGGGCTATTCCGACCCCGTGGTCGCCGCCCTGTTGAATGGCCGCACGCCGCTGGCCGCCGCCCGCCATGCCGTTGAAAACACGAAGATCATCAACGTGGAGGAGCGGCGGCGGCTGGCGAACGATCCGGCGGCGGTGGCGTCCTCCAGCGACGGGATGATCCGGCTGGCACGGGCGTTGGACGGCCCGGCGCGCGAACTGCGCAAACGGTATGAGGACGAACTGGAGAGCGTGGAGGCTCGCGCCAAGACGGAGATCGCGCAAGCCCGGTTCGCGGTTTCGGGCGGCAGCGCCTATCCGGATGCGACTTTCACGCTGCGGGTGGCATTTGGACCCGTGAAGGGTTACCGGAACGCGCAAGGGAGGCGGATTCCATGGGCGACGGACTTGGGCGGCAAGTTCCAGAAAGGGCGTGCCGAGGAGCCGTACCGGATTCCCGAGAGCTGGCTGAAAGCCAAGGATCAACTCCGGCTGTCAACGCCCTACAATTTCGTCAGCACCGCCGATACGCACGGAGGCAATTCGGGCAGCGCGACGGTCAACACGCAGGGTGAGGTGGTGGGGATTCTGTTCGACGGCAACATCGAAGGGCTGCCGAACCGGTTCGTTTACGCAGATCGCATGGCCCGGAGCGTCCATGTGGCGTCGCAGGCGATCATCGAGACGCTGCGGAAGGTTTACAAAGCTGAGCAGTTATTGACCGAACTCGGATTTTGAGAATCCTAGCTCCGGTTTCTGTAACCTGAGCGCCAGCTACTTCATCTGCGAGAGTAGTGGAGGGGGAATCCTCCTCCGATCCTCCTCCGCGCGTACTGAGGTACGCTCCAAGCCACCAGGCGCGGCCCACCCCCGCGCCTCGCGCTTGGACCTGCGGATCCTCAGTCGAAGGCGTGGCACGCCGGTGGGTCGCGTCGTCCCCCCGACCCCTACCCGTCCCGCCGGTGCGCCCGCCGGGGAAGCTAACTTGAGCTACTCCAGCGCCCAATTCTTGCGTTCAATAAAGGTTTTCGGCTCGTAGGTGATGCCTTTGGCGAGTTTACGTTCTTCGTGGCGGGTGAGCCAGAGCATCATGGGCCCGAAGAGCCAGGAGGCGGTGAACGAGCCCATGCCGCCGCATTCGCGGCGGACCTCGAGGCGCAGTTCGCGCACCTTGTCGGCCACCGTGTCGTTGGACAGCCGGAGGTGCTTCTCCATGGCCCAAAGCAGGGCCGAGTATTGGGTCCGCAAGTTCTTCATTTCACGTTCGAAACGGGCGCGGACGCGCGGTTCGGCGTGGGTGCGGTAGCGGCGGATGCCTTCGAGCGTAGTGCGGCAAATGCGGTACAAACTGGGCCCATTTCGCTCAAAATCACGCCAAAAAGCGCGATCCAGGAACGTTTTTGACTCATCCCGGCTGATGAAGGGGTGCTTCCAGTTGAACTTGAACTGTCCGTGGACGTCGGCGAGTTCCTCGTCGTCGAGCATCCGCCCCTGCTGCTTCATCTCGGCGTAGAGCGGTGTGCCGGGCAGCGGGGTATAGAGCATGAACTGGTGGAAATCGGTCTCGTGGCCGCAGGCGTATTCGATTTCGCCGGCAATGTTCTCGGGCGTCTGGTGTTCCATGCCGACGATGGAGGAGCCGAGGACGCGGATGCCATTGGCGCGGAGGTTGCGCGTGAGTTCGAGCGTGTCGGTTCCGCTCAGTTTGGCATAGCCCGAGCGAGGCGATTCCAGGCCCATCCAAACCCAGGAGATGCCGAGTTCGACGAGTTCCTCCATGGTGTATTGGCGGAGCGCGTTGGCGGAGCTGAAGACGTACAGTTCCCAACTCTTGTTGGCCTCGCGCATGCAATCGAGCAGTTCCATGGCGCGCCTGCGGTGGAGCAGGAAGTTCTCGTCCATCATGAAAAAGGCGCGCAAGTGCATCGCCTTTTCGGCGGCTTCCATGGCTTCGAAGACTTCGCGCCCGGTTTCGAGGAAGTTGATGTACTTGCCCTTGCCGCCATAGAAAGCCGAGGTGGTACAGAAGTTGCAGCCCAGCGGGCAGCCGACCGAGGGGATGATGGTGGCGGCGGTGGAGCCGATGTCGCCGGGCAGCTTGAGGCCCATGATGCGGTGGCCGAAGCCGGAGGCGATGGGGGGATGGGCGATGCGCGCGGCGGGGTCCTGATCGAGGAACCGGCGCATCCAACTGACGCCTTCGCCCTTGACGATATGGTCGGCGTCGATCATGGTGTCGAGGCCGGGGATGGCGGCGACATGTCCGCCAACGAGGACGCGCGCTTTGGGTGCGTGTTCGCGAACCAGGCGGCACATTTCGCGGACTTTGCCCACGTTGACGATGATCGAGCTGATGCCGACGACATCGTAGTGATTCCGCTTCAGTTCTTTGATGAAGCGCTCGCGGGTGGGGAAATCGAGGACGGTGGAGGGATTTTCAAGATTGGACTGAAGGAACATGATGCCCCAGGAGCGGTGGAAGATCCGGAGAGAAAACGGACCCTGGGCGCGCGTCACCTGGTTGTGATATAGCTCCATGGGGTTGATTTTGCGGCTGCCGAACTCATCGTCCTGGGCGTAGGGGCCGAAAACGGAGCTGAGCAGGACCCGGGCATGGCGGCCTGCGGGGTGCGTGGGCGTGAAACTTGGAAATACAGACATTACGAACGCTTACTCCGATTGTAGCAGGTGGCGGCCCTTCGAACGCGGCAGGCTATCCCCGGCTTTTCTCGTTCAGCCGCGCCAGCGTTATGCCGCCCGGGTCGACGCGCCCGTCCGACTTCCCAAACTGCTTCGTCTGGAAGTGAGCGATCGCGGCAATCAGGCCGTTGTCGCCCATGCCGGGCATGATCGGCCCAACCGGCTGCTTCGTGCCTCCCTCCGACTCGGGCACGCTATGCAGCAGATTCATAATGACGTGCTGATCGTTGGGCAGGTTCATGGCCGGCGAAGCGCCCACCGCCTGCACGATCGTCTTGGCCTGCTTCGCGGTTTTGCCGCCGGGTGTTGGGATCGCGGGCGGTTTCGTGCCGCCGTTGGTCTTCTGATTCAACAGGGTGAGCGTCTTGCCGCCGGGGTCGACGCGGCCGTCGGCCTTGCCGAAATTGAAGTTTTGAAACCGGGTGATGGCGTCGATCAGCGGTCCAAGCGAATTGTGCAGGACGATCGCGGCTTCCAGTTCGCCCATCTCTGTTGTCGGACCGCCCTGGTTGGTTGGAACCGAGCGCAGGAGCTTGACCACCTTGAACAGGTCGTTGGCCTGATTGGCGGCGGGCTGCTTGCCCACTGAACCGGAGATCGACACTCCCGCGGGTTTCTGTTTCCCGGGCTTCTTCGGCAGCGGCGGTTTCGTGCCCGAGTTGGTCTTGGCATTCAGGTGCTGCAGGGTTCTGCCGCCGGGGTCCACACGGCCGTCCGCCGTGCCGAAATTGAAGTTCTGGAAAAATATGATCGCATCAGTCACGTCGCTGATGGATCCGCCCATACCGGGGATGAAGAAGTCGAGTGAACCGTGCGCTCCGCCCTGCGAATCCGGAATGGCATTCAGCAGGCCGATGATCTTATTCACATCGGTGACTTGATTCGGTGCGGGCTTGCTGCCGACGGCGGCAGAGATGGTAACAGCCATGGCAATTCCCAATCCCTCAGACGTTTGGGCGAGTATAGCAGCTGCCGTGCGCGAGGACCAGCCATCGGAATATCGCTTATCAATGTGCCTTGGCGAAATCCGCCGGAATCGTGTTGCCGCTGGTCACAGCTTGACGAATTCGACACGGCGGTTCTGGGCGCGGCCGCGGGGGGTGTCGTTCGGTTCGAGGGGTTGGGTTTGGCCGAGGCCACGGGTTTCGAGCCGTTCCGGTCCGATGCGGTGGCGCTCGACGAGCGCGCGCTTCACGGATTCGGCGCGGCGGGCGGAGAGGTCGAGGTTGCGGGCGGGGTCGCCGGTGGAATCGGTGTGGCCTTCGATGCGGAGGCGCAGAGCGCCGCTCGCTTCGAGGGCCCGGGCGACGGACTCGATGACGGGGTAGGACTCCTGGCGCAGACGGTCGCTATTGACGTCGAAGTGAATGCCGTGGGAGACGTAGCGGCCGGTGGCGAGAAGGGTTTCGCTGAAATCGGGGCTGGATTCGGCGATGCGGGCGCGGAGCAGAGTGAAGGCTCCGCCTTCGGTGGGGTCCAACTCGAGCATGGCGAACTTGGGCGGCGCCAGCGTCACCTGGTTGACGTCGATGAGGCGCGCGCCGTTGAGGTAAATGCGCACGCGGCCTTCCTGGGTCCAGATCTGGAGGGAGTTGGGAGCGCCTTCGAGCCATTTACCCTGCGCGTCGCCCAGTTTCTCGTCTCCGGCCTTCAACTCAACCGCGGCGGCGTGATCATCGGGAAAGAAGACGATTTGCAGGACCAATTCGGGGTCGCCCGGGGAGGGGCCAAATTCCCAGCGGAGATCGCCCTGGTCCACCTTTTCGACCAGGAATTCCTGTTCGACAGTGAAGTTGGGGGGCCACTGGGTGATGTTGGGGGTGAGGCGGACGGTCTCGCTGGCGCGCAGGCGGCCGGGCACATCCAGCGCGACACCGGCGCCGCGGACCTTCCAGTGGGGCGGCGCGGCCCCCTTGCGCACATCGGTGAAATCGTCGTAGAGCAGTAGCCGGGCGCCGGGAACGAAGTCCCAGTCCTGGGCGGCGGCCCCCGCCAGAAGCATGAGCGGCAGCACGGTCCAAACACGCATAACCGGTCTCCTTATCTGAAATAAGGACCGGTTTGCGGACAATGTCAAGGGAGGAGCGGGGAAGCGGGAGAGGACGGACCTAAGAAAAAATCCCTAAAGATCTGAGTCAGTTTCGCGAGAAGAATTGTAGGGTGATTGCACTTCTATTACAGGAAGGGGTGTCCGTGGTTGTACTGTATCACCCCAATGGCCGGTCGCTGGAACTGGATCAGGAGTTGTGGCGGAAGGCGCTGGAGTGTGCGCGGGGGCAGGGCTGGCGTGCCACGGGCACGCTTGCGCCGCCGCAGACCTTGGGCGAGCGGGGCGTGGAGCGCTGGGATGGGGGGTACGAGCAGCCGCTGGGACAGGAGGTAGTCCGGGAGGATGCGCGGCGGTTCGGGATGGCGCTTGGTTTGGCGGACCGGCGCGAGTTCGACCGGTTGCGGGAGTTCAGCCTGGAGGCTGGATTTATCGTCTGCGACGTGAATCCGACTCGCGCACCAGGGGCTGGTCTGGCGCAGTTGGGCCGGTATGTGGGATGGCGGCGAGAGGCGGGGAAAGGCGCGACGGCGAAGCGCCGTCCGGGTTCCGAAGAGTAGAAACCCGCAGGCGGGGCGGCGCGCTATACTGCGAAGTTGCCTCGCATACAAAGCCAGTCAGGGCTTCCTCGCGAAGCGCTGCTTTTTGATGCTTTGGACCGAAGCTCGCATCGTCCGCGGCCTCTTCCTGTGGCGGGCTCGTTGGCGCTGCATGTCCTTGGGATCGTGCTGGCAGTGGCGACACCCGCAAGCCGGTCTGATGAGTTCATTCGTGGTGAGGACTACCGGATTCTACCCGCGCCGGAGCGAAAGCTGATCTGGCACAAGCTGGATAGCCGTTTGCCCGACCTTTCTGTCGGGAGCAAGACGGCGCTGAACCCTCCGCGTCCGAAGCGATTGTCGAAAAAGATGTCGCTGCAGGCGGCGATGGTGGAGGCGCCGCCTGCGGACCAGTTGATCTGGCAGCCGGCAACGCCGCAGATGACGAAGGAATCCGTGGACTTGCCCAACCTGGCGGCCTTTCAGCCGCCTCCACCGCCCGAGGCAAAGCCGGAACCCGAGCCGCCCAAGCCGGAGCCGCCCGCGCCCGAGCCGCCGCCGGTGGTGCTGGCGAAAAAGCCGCCGCCCAGGAAGTTCCGGCCGCCTCCGGAGACACCACGCCCCAAGATGACCCGGATCGAGGTGACGGAGCCGCCCCCGGGCGCGGCGGTCAGCGAACCGGCGGCGCTGGGACAGATCTCGGCGGTGGTGGCGGGGATTCAGCCGTCGATGAAGGACCTGCCGGAGATTCCGGAGGCGAACCGCCCGGCTTCGGTGTCGGTGGGGCCCGATGCGAGCCGGCGCGGGGGTGACGGCGGGGTGCCGGAGGTTTCGGCGGTGGAGGGATTGGAACTGATCACACGCGGCGGGGGCGCGGCGGCGCCGGCGGCGCGCTCGACGTTCTCGGCGGAGACGGTGATGTTCTCGAGGGAATCGATCGAACAGAGGCGCGGCGCGGTGGCCGTGCCGGTAAGGCTGGCGATGCTGCCGCCCGCGGCGAAGGAGTTTTTCGGGGGGAGGTCAGTTTACCTGGTGTTTCTGGAGCGGATGAACGAAAAACACTACAGCGGGGAGACGCTGATGTGGTTTGCGGCGAAGGAGCAGAGCGCGACCGGCGGGCGGGCGATGCACGCGCCGGTGCCATTCCGGCAAAAGGACCCGTTCTCGCCGCGTTCGAAGATTCAATTTCCGTTAAAGGGGCTGATCCGTCTGGCGGTGGTGGTGGGAGTGGATGGATTTGTTAGCGGGGTCCGGGTGCTGGGAGGGCCTGACGACCGGGTGAACCAGTCGATGGCCGCGGCGGTGGCGGGCTGGACGTTTCTGCCGGCGTTGAGAGGCGGGGAAAAGATCGCGGTGGATGTACTGCTGGATATTCCGCTGGCGCTCGCCGCGGACAGTGGTAATTAGGCCGCGCAGTGCGTTGTCGAGCGGCTCCCGGCTACTCGCTCTTGTTGTTCCCCAGCGCAGGGGCCTGGTGGCGCCGGGAAGCGACATAATCCGACCAGAGGTCCGGGAGGAGTTCGAAGACGACGAACCAGAGAAGGACGAGCGCCAGGAGGCTGAAGGTAAGCGCCGTAGCGCCGGGTTCGCTCACTGGTTCTCCCTGGCGGCGAATTGCGCTTCGAGTTCGGCGAGGCGGGCGCTGGAACGCTGCGTCTCCGCGCGACGGAGTGCGCGCTGGGCGAGGCCATACGCGACGCCGGCCAGTCCAAACACGATGGCGGACATGCGTGTGACCTTTGCCTGGCTCATCCAGACGATCCAGACCTCGAAAAACGACTCCTTGCCGAGAGCGGTGGAGGCGATGAGGCGGACCTGATAAAGCGCCGCGAGCAGGAAGATCCAAGGCAGCACTTTGCGGATAAGCAGGTGGAAGAGTTGTCTGGGGGAGGGGGTGGTCATCACCGGGGAACTCCATAGCGCAGCCGGAGCAGGGCTCGGACTCTCGGTTCGGGGTAGCCCGCGGGCAGCGGTTGGAAGGCGGGGGTCAAGGCGACGGCTTCGCGGGCCTGCCGGTCCAGTGCGGGGTTGCCGGAGGACTGGACAACTTCGACCGCTCGAATGCGGCCGCCCTTTTCGAACGAGAGCGCCAGGACGGTTTCGCCGGAAGCGCCCAGAGCGAGTTTCTCCGGAAATGCCTCGAAACAGGCGCGCCGGAAGCGGGTCAGAAAAAGCCGGAGGTATTCCTCGAGGATGCGGGCGGCATGGGCCTGGACAAGCACCTCGATGCTGGAGCCGATCCGGGCCGGGGACTCGGGGAGTCTGAGCCCTTCGCCGGTTCCGCCGCCGAGCCGGGATGAATCCCCGACTACCAGGCGATCGTGCGGCCGATCCCCCGGCCGCCGCTCGCGGCTATTGCTGGGCGGCACCAAGTCGAAGGGGATCGAAGGTCCACTGCCGCTCTCATTCAGGAGTCCGCCAGAGGGGAGCGCGCCGCCGCCGCCGAAGGCGGGCAGCGGCAGGTTGGAGGGGCTCTGCTGGGAAGCGTGCTGCTTTGGGCCAGCGCTGGAACGTTCCGTCTCCGCGGGATCGAGGGGGCGCAAATTCAGTCTGCGCAGGTCGGGCGCGATTAAGGGCCGGTTCGGGACGAGGGCGGAGAGCGGGATTTCACCCTGTTTCCCGCGAATCCCGTCCCGGTCGCCCAACTCGAAGAGGGGCGAGGTCAGCATCACCGCCTGTCCAAACTGATAGCCAGGCCTGGAACGCTGGCTGAAGAGGGTGGCGTCCAGCCCATGGCGGAGAAAGAAGGCGAGAAAGAGGAGGTGCAGGAGGCTGGAGAGAGCCTGAGTCGAGTACCAGAGCCTACCGGGCCGTTGCTGGAGCTGTTCGAGCGGAACGATCCGGGGCAGCGCAGGCTCAGCGGGCGGTGGCAATTCCGGAATGAGCTCAATCGGGGGCATGATCTAGCTGAGTTGGGCCAGAAGTGCGCGGATTTTTTTCTCCATTTCCGGCGGGGGCTGCCTCTCCAGGGCGGCCTGGAGTTCGGCGCGGGCGCTGTTGCGGTCGCCCTGCTGGAGCAGACCGGCGCCGAGATGATACCGGAAGGCGGCTTCATCAGGGTATTTTCTGACGAGCCCGTTGAAGATCTGGAGGGCTGAGGATACGTCGTTCTTCTTCAGAAAGACCCATCCGACGGTATCGGCGATGTATCTTTGCTGCGGCACCTGCTGGAGCGCGGTTTGGGCAAGCTTTAGAGCCTCATCCAGATCGCCGCCGTGCTCCGCCAGCAGGTAGGCGAGGTTGTTCATGGCGATGGGCGTATTGGGATTCAGGGCGAGAGCCTGGCGGTAGGCCGCGATCGCCTCCTTGGGCTGGCCGGAGACCTCAAAGGCATAGGCGAGGCGGAGCATCGCCTCCAGGCTGTCCGGGGTGATCTGAGAAGCGCGACGGAAGGCGAGGATGGCTCGCGGCAGATCGCCATTCAGCTGATGGGCCATGCCGAGTTGGAGGTAGAGATAGTCCCAATTTTGGTCGCGCTCGGCAAGCCGGATGAATTCATTTACGGCCAGCGGGTAGTCTTTCACGCGCATGGCAGTGCGGGCGAGCAGGAGCCGGATGCGCGGGTCGGCGGGCAGGCGGGTGAGTTCGTCCTGGGCGAGCTTCAGGGCCTGGGTGTTGAATTCCTGGGCCAGGTGGACTTCGACGATTCCCGTGAGGGCGCGCACGTCGCCCGATTCTTTGTAGATATTACGCAGCCGTGCCTCCGCGGCGGAGTAGCTGCGTTCCGCCAAGTCGAGAAAGGCCATCTGGAGGTGAGCTTCCCGGAATTGGGGATAATCTTTCAACAGTTGCAGGAGGATTTTGCGAGCCTCGGTGAGATTGCCGAGGCCCGTCAGGGCGGCGCTGCGGTAGTAGCGGCCCTGGGGGTGTGAGGGGTTAATGCTCAGGATCTCGCTGGAGTACTGTTGGACTTCGCGGTAGCGGTCCGTGTCGAGAAGCATCTGGGCGAGGGCGAGCCGTGGTTCAAGGAAGTTCCGCTGCATCTGGCTGGCGCGGAGGAAGGAGGTGCGCGCCGGTTCGGATTGGCGGTTGGCGAGCTGGGCAAGACCGAGGTTGTATTGCAGGAGCGGGTTGTTGGGGCTTTCCTTGACGAGGGCTTCGAACTGCTTGAGCGAATCCGCGGCGTCCTTTTCCATATTGAGCAGGGCTCTGCGGGCGCGGCTTTCGGGGTCATTGGGGGATCCCTCGAGGATGCCGGCGTAGGCCTTTTCTGCTTCCTCCCGTTTGCCCTCGATCAGGAGCAGGTGAGCGAGGCGTTTCTGGTACTCGGTGGTGAGTTCCGCGCTGGCGGCCGACCGGGAGAGTCCGTCCTCATAGTAGCGGCGGGCTTCGGGGATCTTGCCGATGCCGCGGTAGAAGTCGCCGGCCGCCAGGTGGCCGCCAGGGTAGGCGGCGGCGTCCTCACTGAGGGGCGCGAGTGCCTGCTGCATCTCGTTCGTCTGACGTTGCCGGAAGTGGTGAAATGCGAGCGCGGTTCTGGCTGACGGCTGAGTGGGCAGGGCTTCGATCCGCTTTCGGAGAATTGCCTCGGCGCCGGTTGTGCGGCCGGCCTGCATATAAAGCGAGTAGAGCGCGTCGTAGGCGGGATGGAATTCGGGGTTCAGTGCAATCGCCTTTTGCAGCAATTCTTCCGCTTTGGCGGTCTCGTTTGCGCGCTGGTACACCGTTCCCATGCCCGCGAGCGCTTCCGGCGATTCGGGGTTCAAGGCGAGGGCTTTCTCGAAGTAGGTTGCGGCCTCCGGGTTCTGGTTTTCGATGAGGGCGACCTGGCCGCGCAGCATGAGACCTGGATAGGAGTTGGGATTCTGTTGCAGCAGGCTTTGCGCGATGCCGCGGGCCATTTGAAGCGGGTACTCCTCGACGGCGCCCTGATAGACATAGGCGAAGAGGTAGATCTCGGCGAGGCGTTTCTTGACGTCCTCATTCTCGGGCATCAGCGTCATGGCTTCACGCAACGCGACGAGGGCGCGGGATATGTCGCCGCCCCGCTCGAGGTCAGTCAGCGCGAGCTGGTAGTAGGCTTCGCCGAGGCGCGGGTTCTTTTGGATTGCTTTGCGGAAAGCGAGGGCGGCGTTATCGTAGTCCTTGGCTTCAAGGCGCCTTTTCCCTTCGGCGACATAGCGGTCGGCGGAAGCTTGCTTGAACGAACTGCAGGAGGAAAGCAGCAGAGCCGTCGCGAGAATCGAACACAAGTTTACGTGGAGAGTCATGATTCTTGGATGGGAGAAAGAGAAAAGGTGAACGGCGGAGGCCCGTTCACCTTGTTCGACAGCGGGAATGACGGTTGTCAGTGATTGGCGGACGCCGCTAGACGGCTTGCGAGCGGCGGCGGCGCCGGTTCAAGAGAAAGAGCGCCCCACCGATGGTGCCCATGAGCAGATACGCGCCGGGTTCGGGAACGCCAGTGGCCAGTCCCTTGGACCAGGCGACTTGCAGGCCGGTCGGGTTCGGTGCATCCGCATCGTTAAAAACATCAAAACGGATCGTGTACGTGCCGGGATTCAGGCCGGTGAGAGTTCCGAAACTAAAAAAGCCCTGATAGTTGGGCTGGAACGCCAGGCCGTAGCCTTGCGAGGTGCGGGCTGGCGCCGGCACGGTCGCGGTGTACACCTCACTATTCGGGCCGATAAGATAGACCGTGTTGTTGAGGATTTCGTTGTCGGCCCAGAGGCGGCCGTCGAGTTCCAATATCCACTTGGGGGCGCCAGAGAGAGTGAACGTGGTGGAGACTTGAGCTGTGGTCTGTCCGGGGCCCAGGTTATTCGCCTGCGGGGAGATCCACTTGTAGTCATTCGGCGTGTTTGTTCCCAGGCTGTTCGGGTTCCAAGGAGGGATGGGCAGGGAACTGGTGACAACCGCGGGGCTGCTGACGCTGCCGACTGTCCAAGTGTAGTTGGAATCCTGTTGCCCGCCCGGCGCCGTGCCCGGGGAGAAACTGGAATTAAAGCCCGTGTTCCAAAGCTGCCGGTTGTTGACATCCAGCAAATCGATGGTGATGGCGAGCATGGGAGATCCACTCAGCACGATTGCACCGAGCAGAGTCAAGACTAATTTGCTCATTTCGTCCTACCTCCGCCTAAATTTCTTGGACACTTCCTGCGACATTCCGCCACTAAAACAGAATACTCCAGATCCGGCAAGCGTTGCAAGTCCTTTTTTTACCTAGATATTCAGCGCTTCAAGGATGAAACGCAGGGTTAACCCTTAGGCGAATCGAGTACCGGAGCGGTCCGCATCGCGTGGCTGGTTGGCCCTTCCGCCGGGAGTGTGGAAAGCGAGCGGCACGAAGGCGAGCAACAGGCCAATGGCCGGCATCATGTACCTGGCCAGCGAGTGAAATACCGTGCAGGCAGCCCAGAAATAGAGGATGACAACCACCAGGAGCAACCCCGGCGCGCGATCCGCTCCTGCAATCTGAAAATACCGAAAAACTCCCAGCGCCGCGGGAAGCAGCAGGAAAATCGCCAGAACCTGGTTCACCCTCTCCGGAAGCGGCTTTTGGGAATCAGTGCCATACCACGAGCGCGCGGCCTTGAAAGTATACGTCTGAAGGACGGCTCCCGGGCGTTCGAGCGCCAGCTTTTTCATGAGCGAAAGGACGCGGGAAATCGAGTCCAGATCCGGATACTTACTCCATACGGCGCGGCTTACCCATTCCACCCCGGCCGGGAGCGCGATTCTGTCCCGCATCGCTTTTTGATTGAAGGTGAAGCCGTCGCGCATCGAGGCCGCGGCGGCGCTGGAGATCGGGATGAAGCGGCCCGTATTCCGCCACAAGAAGGCTTGCCAGGGCGCTACCGTGAGCAAGGCCGCGGCGAGAAGGATGGCGGAGGCCCGGAGGCGTGCGGACACCGGCCTGATTCCGTGGAGCCAGACGCCGAGGGCCAGGAGGAGTGGGATCAGCAGTCCCGTGGGCCGGGTCAGTGCTGCGAGGCCGCTCAAGACCCCAGCCAGGAGGCAGAAGAGCGCGGGTCTCAGGGTGCGGCCGCTCGACGCCCAAAGGGAGCAGAAAATGGACGCAAGCAGAAAGAGGGTAAACGGCGTTTCGCTCAATGGAAGCAAGGCGCCGTACAGCACATGAGGGTGGACAGCAAAGAGCAATCCGGCGGCAAATGCGCCTGGAACAGGCAGAACCATGCCCACGATCGCATGGAGGAACAGGCAGGCCAGGATGGTGCACAAGGCAGCGAAGACGAACAGAATCGTAATTTCGGGCAGGCCGGAGGCGCGGGCGGCGAGGCGGATCGAGGCAAGCATTGCCGGATAAGCGGGCGGATAGCGGTGCAGGGTTTCGCCGCTGGGGGAGGTGAAGCCATGGCCGGCCAGCAGGTTCCTCACCTGCGGCTCGTAATCGGGCGCTATCGCACGTTTTGCGCTGGCAGGGGCAAAGAGAAAGGACGCCAGGCATACGGCGAGACTGATCAGGGCCAGCCTGGCTTTGGGCTTGGGTAGCGCGTCCAGGAACGCGAGCAGTTGAACGATTCGATTCGCCATGACCGGCTTCACCGGCACCCGTCAGATCAGCGACAGCACCGGCGTGGGATTCCAGCCCAGCGTGGTACGTGCGCGCCGGTCGTCAAAGGTGAGGGTGCTTGTCATTTTTTCGAACCGGCTGGTGTTTAGCGGCACGCGATCTCCGCCGAGCATCTGCAGGGCATCACCCGCGCGAGCACACAGCCGCGCCAAGCCTTGGGGGAGCGCGTGCGGCGGCCGAACGCCATGACTCCGGGCGAAGGCCAACTCAAGCTCCCGGAAGCTGGGGTGGGCGCCATCGGTGAGATGAAAGACGCCCCCAAGTTCGGCGGCACGGGGCACAATCGCCGCCACGTCGCTGGCAGAGACGACGCTGCGCCGGGCCTTGCCCGGCCGGATTCCGGCGTAGCGGCCTCGCCGGATGGCCTCCGACATCGCGCCCAGGTTGCCGGGCGGGTTTTCGCCGAAGACAAGCGGCAGGCGAAGAATGCAGACGCGGACACCGGCGTTTTCCGCCCAATCCAGAACGAGCCGCTCCGCCGCCAGCTTGCTGGACCCATAGGGATCGCTGGCTTGCAGGGGTGTTATTTCATCGAGAAGTTCACCGCCGGTTCTTCCGTAAACCGCTACCGTGCTGATGAGGACGAAACGCTTGGGCCGCGCCGGCTGCCGGGAGAGGGCATCGAGCAGGTTCCGGAGGCCTTGCGTATTAACCAGATGGAACAGCCGCTGTTCGGCTGTCGTGCGAGGCGTGAAATGGGCCAACCCGGCCGCGTGAACCACTAATTCGTAGCGGGCGTCCTCCAGCGCATTTGCCTCGAGGCTGGTGAGGCTGGCTTCGACCCAGGATCCGCAATCCGGACGGCGGCGGCACAGCCCCGTGACGGCGTAGCCGGCGGACGCAAGTCCGGAGTTCAAATAGCGGCCGAGGAATCCGGAAGCGCCTGTGAGCAGGCAAGCTGGCTGATTCATCCCCGGGCCGCGTCGTGAAGGATTTGGCGCATCCTGCCTGCGAGCAAGTCCCGGTCGAAGAGTTCGCGGCCAACCCGGCTGGCGTTGGCGGCCAGGCGTTCGCAGCGTTCAGGGTCGCGGGCCAGGGCCAAAATCGCCTCGGCCATGGCTCGAGTGTCGCCGCGTGGCACGGTAATGCCGCACTGTTCGCGGTCAAGCAGATCCATCATCCATCCCTGTGTATCTTGAATCACCGGGCGTCCAACGGCGAAGGCGTCGAAGAGCTTATTGGGGGAGCTCATGTCCAGGAAAGGATTGGAATTGACCACCGACAACGCGCAGAGCGAATGCGAGAGCCACACGAATACCTCCTCGCGGGGGAGCGGCCCCAATAACCGCAGGCGGCTGAGGCCGCGCTCGCGGGCGTCACGAGCGAGTGTTTCGAAGTCGGGGCCGGTGCCGATAACGGCCAACTCGACGGGACAATCGTCCGCAGCCTGGAGGTGCGCGGCGATCTCCAGCAGTTGAGTGCATGAATGGGTTGGGCCCATCCCCCCCGCATAAACAGCGAAGAGCTGTTCTCGGGCCCACCCGGGGCGCTGGAACGGTGCATGGGCTGCCCAATCAGCGAGTTCATTGTCGGAGGCATTCGGAACCACTTCGAGGCGGCTCATCTTGTGGTTGTCCGCGATCCAATCGCGCGCGCCTTGCGACAAGGGGACTGTCACGGCGGACGAGCGATAGCAGAAGCGTTCAAACCAGCGCAAGATTCGGATCAGGAGACCGTTCCTAAGCAGCCCTAGCCGGATGGCTCCCTCGGGCCAAAGATCGCGTACCTCGAGGACGAATGGCTTGCGCCGCAGATATCGAGCCATCAATGCGGGCAGCGCGACCGTGATTGGACCGGATGAGGCAAGCACCACATCGGCCGGCAGAGTGAACGCAAACCAGCACGAAACGGCGGCATACTGCAGGAACGTCCAGGATTGCCGGAATGGGCTTTGCTTGTTCGAGATTGGGACATTGATCACGCGGACATCAATTCCGCCGATGGTTTGCCGGGTGACGAAGCCGCCGGGCTGGAGGTCGGACTTGTAATAGACCGATGTCACGATGGTGACCTCATCGCCGGCCTTCACCCAACGGCGGGCGAATTCATAGGCGCGGGTGCTCCAGGCTCCTTTGGGCGTAGTGAAGTACTGATAGAAGTACAGGATCTTCATACACGCGCGGCTGGACAGGCTGGGATGCGGCTGAGTACGGCCCGGAATTTGCCGTTCGCTCCGCGGGGGATCCCGGCGACCTCGTGGATCTCAATTCGCATCTGCTGGCCGAGCCGGGCCACGAGGCGGCTCCGCAGATCGCGTGAGCTTTCTGGCGAGAAGCCGGCTCCTGGAACCACAAGCACCTCGACGCGGTCCGGTTCGTGTTGAACGATTTGAGCTTCCCGGATCCGCAGATCGGCCTTGAATACCGGGTCGAGGCGGCCAATGCGGCGCCCGTCCGGTGTGATCAGCACATCGTCGATACGGCCCTCGATGGCGGCCAGCATTGGCAGGCTCCGGCCGCAGGGGCAGAGGTGGGCGGCAGGGGCGAGGCGGCCGCGGTCGCCTATCCGGTAACGAATCAAGGGCATGTCCTGATTGAGCAGGCCAGTGACGAGAAGATCGCCGGTTCCATTCTGGTCTGGTTCATCGATCTCCAGCACACCGGCATCGGGCCACAAATGCAGGCCGCCATGCTCGCACTCGGAGGCCGCGGCGGCCATTTCACTCATGCCGTACGTTTCGCGCACCGGGCACTGGAAGGCCTCCTGGATTGTCTCGCGCTGATGTTCGTAGAGCGGCTCGGCGTTGCTGAGGACGGCTTGAAAGCGGAGCCCGGGGAGGCGTTGGCGCAGGTACTCCTGGGCGAGCGTGTGGAGAGAAGAGCTGTAGCCCCAGAGGTATTTCGGCTGAAACTCCCGCAGCGCCCTGGCATAGTGGGGGATTAAATCCGGGGCGAGATGAAAGGCGGACAGGTAAATCTGGCGGAGTGCCCGGTTATGAACCCAGAACGGGGGGGTGCGCTGGCTTGCCGGTGTGACGAGTTGTCCCCCAAGAATGGCCCAGCGGTCATGACGCGTCAGGCCGTACCAGCCGCGCCAGCGCGCCTCGAACAGCGCGTACCACGCGCGCAGGGCCGCCCGGCTTTGCCAGAGTTGCAGTGGCGTGCCCGTGCTTCCGCTGGTCTGCGAACGAAACATGTGTGAAGGCTTGCAGTCCTCGGCGAGAAAGGATGCGGGGTTCTGGCGCAGCGCCTCTTTTTCCAGGATGGGCCAGTGAGCGAGGATTTCCCATGAGCGTGCATCGCCATGCCGGCGCCGGGACTGCCAGAGGTGGCGGTAGAAAGGAACCAGAGTGGCCGCACGGTGCAGCAAGCGGGCGAGTTGGTCCTCCTGCCAGGACTGCCACTTGTCAGCAGGCCAGACTTCGCGCTCTCTGGCTTCGGCGGCAAGGCGATCCGTTTCCGGGCCGTAGCGCCAGCGGCGCAGGGAGTAACCGCGCAGCGTGGCGGCCGCGGAGCGAAGCGCAGGCGGAAGCCTGTGATACACAGAGAGATAGCTCGCCATGGGGCGGAAGCGAAGACGAGTTGGAAGTCCGGTCAGCGGCGGCGGATGAAGTACAACGCGGCGAGGCCGCCGAACAGAAGGAGGGCGGTGCCGGGTTCGGGAATCGCGCTAGTCAAGGAGACATTATCCAGGCCCGTGATATCCGGGCCGAAATCGCCAAGCGGATGGCCGGCATAGCGGGAGACCCAGTCAGCGAGAATGCCGATTTGTACGACGTCGCCCAGTACCTGCGAAAGCAGCAGATTGTCGGGCACGGCGTTGGCCAGACCGGGGCCCACCCTCCAATTCGGGCTTTGGCCCAAGGTGAGTTGATTCAGAGTCCAGTCCCCACCGGCGCCGGGAAGATTGAGGTAATAGAGGGCGGTACCGTTCGCGCCGAGGATTCGAACCGTCGGCTGAGATCCCTGATCGGTGAAGAGATTCGGGCTTTGGTTTCGAAGGTAGAAGGAGAATAGCCCCCCTTGAAGGTTCCCGGACCAGGAGGCAGGCGCGATGAAGTAGAGAAAACCGTTGGCCGTGTCCTCGGCGTGGATGTAGCCGCTGTTGCCAACTCCGCCTACGAGTTGCGCGACTGGTCCGGATCCGCCCACATAGTTCTGAATCGGAGTGTAGATCGTCCAGCCTTCAGTGTTGCCTCCCTCAAAGTTGCTGGAGAAGCTGAAGACTCCACCCCAAGCGCTGGCAGTGAACACCAGGCTAAGTATCGGTATCGCGAAGCGTAATAACATCGATACCTCTCCTCCTCCAGGGGGATACCCCTTCACTCATTCTACGCCGTAAGTACTACGATATAAACAAAAGGAGCTAGAAAATTTTGCCGCCACGTACCAGGAGGGCCATGGCTCAACCAAGGAGCGTTACTTCAGATTGAGTGTGATCGGCTGCGATGCGCCCAAGCGATTTGAAACAACCGCTCTTACCGACCGCAACTCCTCAAGCAACTTATTGAAATCATTGGCCGATCCGATAACGCGGAAGGGCACCGTGGCAGTGAAAAGACCGCCAAATCCCTGGGAGCCGCCGCTGTTGAACCAGATCGCTGAACTGGCGGAGACATCAAACGTAAAAGTGGCGTCGTCGTGCCGGTCACGCTGGATGACGAGTTCGATCGTGGTCAGGTTCCGCGGCGTGGAGTAGCCGGTGATAACGAACTGGAGGGTGCTGGAACCGGTTTCCAGCCGGATATCAACGAGATCTGGGGTTCGTTCCGGCACATTTAGGCTTAGGATCACGGGCGATTCGGGAGTCCGGTTGATGCCGGCATCGGTCTGGAACGAGGGCGCGATCAGAATGGTGCCCGCTGCGGAGCCTGTCTGTATGCGGATCGAGGTGTTGTTGTTGGAAAAAATGGCCCGCGTCGAGTTAGCCGGGATGGTGAAACTGACTGTGCGCCCGCCCGTGGAGAATTGGACCGAGGGGTCTATGCCAAACACGGACGAATCGGTGCTGATGGTCAACACGCCTCGGAGCAGAACCGGGTAGGGTTGGTCCAGCGTGAGTGCGATGGCTGGCTGCTGCAACGGTTCGATGTTCCCGGAGGGCCCCTCAAACCTGTAGGAAGGCAGTGGAGGCAAGGCAGCGGCGGAGCCGGTGAGGTTGAAGAACGCGGTACCAACTGTCAGGATGTCGGTCGCGGGTCCGGGCTGAGCCGGTTTGAAGATGATGCGGAAAGTGGTTTTCTGATCCGGCTCCAAAATCAGTGGCAACTCGGGCAGGTCCGCGAGGCTATAAATGGTGGAGCCGCCGCTAAGCGCGAGCGATGGGATGGTGGCCGCCTGGTTGCCCGTATTTTCGATGTTGAACAGAGCCATCGTGGTTTGGCCGACGGCTGTGGCGGGCAGAACAACCAATCCGCCAGGATTGACTGGGACACTGCCATTGGCTGCGGAGAAGGAATATTGCAGTTGCGCGCCCAGAGCCGTCGCAGCGAGGTTGAAGAAATCGGCGCCGATGCGCAGCCGGCCCGTGATGCGGCCTGCCTGCTGAGGGAAGAACACGATGGCAAAGGTGAGACTTCGATTCGGTTTGACCAGCAGGGGCGTGAAGGGCGGATCCAGCAGGGAGAAGCCCTGCCCCAGTAAGCCGATTCCTGCGATTTCTCCTTCGAAATTACCCGCGTTAGTGACCCGGATCCATGCGGTGGTGCGGCGGCCGAGCGGCGTGTCGGGCAGCGTGACGACGGTATCGGGCTCGAAGAAGGACGACTCCTGGGCGTCCGATTCGGGGATCAGTTCGTAGATCCAAGTGGGGCCTTGGGACGTGCCGGTGACGCCGATCGTCGAGGTGACGCCGTCGGCTGTGACAGTGAGCGTGGCTGAGTGCGAGCCGAGATCCCGAGGCCAGTAGCGGATCTGGAAGCGGAGACTCGAATTCGCGTTCAAGTCGGCAGGGAGAAACGGCAGTTCCAGCAGTTGGAACGAGCTGTCTCCGTCCAGCCGGATACTCTCGACATTCGAGAACGCGGAACCTTGATTGAAGACAAAAATACTCGAGAACGCCTGGGTGTTCAGAGTGGTGGGTTCAAACGTCACAGCGCCCCCGCTGGCGACCGGGAGGATATTGGAGTTGGTCCTCAAGGCGTAGGCGAATCGAACATCGGGAGCCGTCCCAGCGAGGCCCAGAAAGAGCAGTCCGAAATTTCCCGGAGGCAGATCGGATCCAGCGGGAGGTAACTCGCGGGCGGTTACCGCCAACTGCGCCAGGCTGCTCCTGGCGGATGTGGGTGTGAATTCGACCGAGAAGGTGATCCGCTGGCCGGGCTGGATGCTCGCCGGCACCGGGGGCGCCGTAACGAAGCGGAAATCGGGCGAACCGACGAGGTTGGCGAGGCCGAAATCGCCGGAGGTGGGGCCGTTGTAGGCGATGTCAATCGTGATCAGGGTGGGGCGTCCGATCAGCGACCGGAATTGAAGCAACTGGCCGCTCGAGGCAAGACGCGAACTGCCGCCCTCGGTCACGGTGATGAGGAAGTTGCCCGTGCTTTGGGCGGATGCGGGCCGGCTGCCGGCAAAGGCCAGAAGAAGGCAGGCGGCGGGAAGGATGAATCTGCTGCGGATCAATTCGCTATTCTCCAACGGGAACGAAAAAGGCGCGGAATCCGGCCGGTCCCTCGGTGAGGATCACCAACGGTTCGCCAGCCTGGGTCTTCGGGCTGAGAAGCAGGTGTGGGCCGCCCGCCAAGTGGGTGATGCCCTCAGGTTTGGAATCCAGTTCGATGGCCTCGCCGAAATCGCCGGCGACGAGATCGAAGACATCGATGCGAGGCTGTTTACTGCCGCGTGCGACGAGCAGGCGCTGGCCATCTCTGGACACGCGGAGCGCGGCGGCCGGTTCGGGAGCCCCGGCGGACAAAACCAGCAGTGTGGCCGGCGAATCCTGGGCATAGTTCCTGAACTCGTGGATGTGACCGGTGTTCATCCCGACCGTAAAGAGGCGGTCTGCTTTCGGCGAGAGCGCGAGCGCGCAGGGTTCGGAGACCGGCATGAGCAGAGTCCACGCTTCACCGGACGTTCCGCGGTAGATACCGCCACCGTTCTCCTCATCAGCCGCGCAGGCATAGAGAGCGCCAGCACCGTCCTCGACCGCCAACGAAGTGATCGGGGCAGGGAGGTCCTCGACCGCTAATTGAGCCTGGGTTGCATCGTGCGGGTAGAGGATCAGGATCTGGCGGGCGCCGTTATCGAGAAGAGCCGCCGCCTTGCCGGTAGAGGACCAGGCAATGACATCAAAATCGGACGAAGCGGTTTCGATCCTGGTCCAGATGGGGTCTTCTGTCTTCAGGCCGTTCACCAGATACCAGGACTCGCCGCCGCGAACAACAGCCATGCGCCCGTCCGGCGCGAGACCGGCCCGGCTGATCCCGGAAAGGACCGCGGGCCCCAGGTAAGAGGCTCCGGGAACTCCATGGATGAGGCGGATCGCTTGACTGGGAGCGTGGAAAACGAGTCCGCTCGTGGGTCCTTGCAGCCCCGGCTCCTGGGCATGGCCGGCGGACAGGGGGAGCAGGAGAAAGGGGATGAATCTCCTCATCGTGGGCCTCCGATGACGACCGTCCCAGGCTGGAGGACCGCGCCGGACCTTCCGCTCCTGGTGACGAGGAAGTAGGTGAGTCCGGCGCTCCCGCCGATGCTGGCGCCGATCAGCCACCAGCGGTTTCTGCGCCAAAAGGACGGTTTCTCCTGGGCCGGGCCGAAAGCGGAGAATTCGCGGCTGCTGTTGACTTGGCGGACTACTGCCATACCCTTCCTCTCCTCGAGTTCGGCGGTGACTTTGATGCTGAATGGGCCTTCCATGTCATTGGGCGTCATGGCGGCGGCCGCCGCCTGGCCACGACTACCGGTGACACTCGAGAATTGCAGTCTGCCGCCTTCGAAGGCTGCCCCTGGACCACTGGCGGGCAATTCGAAGGTGACGGTTGCGCCTGCGACCGGGAAATCGTTGGCGTCACGAACCTCCACCACCGGCGGGGTAGCCTGGCGAGTGGCCGTGTTGTTGATTGCGTTGTCGCCCTGCAAGAGGTAGATGCGAAGAGGTCCGCCAGCCGGCGGCATACCGGTCTGTTGAGCCTGCAGGCAGGGTAGGACGGGAGTGATAGCGAGAAGGGTGAAACTCAGGGCGGACTTGACGCGGAACTTGGTCATAGGTCTAAGGGCTGACAATAATCGGTTTTTCGGATTGCCTAGAATGCAGGAAAATGATCAGAGAGCGCGACATAAACACGGCCGGCCAGATCCTCCGCGGCCTGTTCGGCGGCCCCAGAGTTTCCGCCTTCAAATGGTACGATGACTCGCACCAGGGCGGTATCGCTTCTTTGGTGGCGGATGGCGTCGGCGATGAGATGCAGTTTGGCCATGTACTCGTTTCCGACGGCCCGGCTGGCCGTCTGGTACCAATAGATCACGATGCTGCGCATGCGGCCTTTGGATATCACGTAGTGATTGACGTGGATCGGCGCCCGCCCGGGAACTGGCACCGCGCGAATGCCCTGGCTGGCCGGAGTCCAGCCATTGCCGGGCAGGCAGTTTCGCGGCGTGTGGGGGGCGTGGCCCGTGCGCTGCGTCTTGAAGTAGGCGACAAACAGGCTGGCGGCCGCGCCGGTCTGGGTGTTTGCGTAGATGCGGTAGAGGTAATCGTCGGGGTGCAGGATCTCGGCGGTCGCGGAGTCGAGGCGATCCTGCGAGGCGAGGGTCCAGCCGCCTAACTGCGATTGGATGAATTGAAGCGGGAGCGTGTTGGGTTCGCGCTCGTTCTGGGCAAAGGCATAGAAGCACACCGCCTGCGCAAGCAGGATCCCAGTCGCGAGGGCGACGCTCTTCGAGCGCAGAAAGAGGCCAAACTCGTTCATGAGGAGGCCTCCCGCGAGCCGAAGCGGCGCAGCACTCTCTCGGTAAGCGCGAGCATGAGGATGGCGATCACGAACACAGCCCAACCAGACATGCCGTGAAAAAAGCCTTCCGCCAGTCGCGGGTCATACTCGCCGAGAATCCCCGTCAGAACAATCCGGCTGGAGTTAGCAAGGACCGCGATCGGGAAGGCGGCGGCCAGCAAAGCCCATCGCATCCAGACCTGCGGGTGAAACAAGTAGGCGTACGCGAGGCTGAAGAAAGCGAGCGACAGCAAGGCGCGGACGCCGCTGCAGGCTTCGATCACGGAGATCTGCCAGCCGGCCATTTCGATGATGTTGCCTTCTCGCAGCACTATGTGCCCCAGTAGCTCGAGGCCCTGTTCGGCGATTCGGCTCGCGAGAATCTGCAGGGGAAAGGTGATCTGCTTGTATAACAGCCCGGGCAACGGGAGCATGAAACACAGAAGGGTTAAAGGGAAGGCCAGCCGCCGCAGAAGTGCGCCTCCGCCAAGGTACCAGACCAGGCCGCCGATCGTAACCATTAGAGCGACACGTTGGGTGAATATCTCAGCGGCAAGCGCACCAAGGCAAGCCAAGATTCCGCCGACTATCAGGAAAGCCAGACCCCATCCACTCCGCTTAATGTCTACGCTGAATAATTCACTCCTGCGCTCCCAGACGATGTAGCCCACAATCAGCGGCACGAAGAACCCATGGCTCATGTCGTCATTGCTGACCCATTGCCAGGTAATATTGCCAATAACTGGAAAATAGCAAATGGCGATAAGCAGAGAAAACCAGACAAGATATTTTTGGAGAGGCGTCAGCTTCATGGGATTAGTGAGGCGGCTTGCGTGGCAGATGAGGTGTTATTCCACGGCAATCGTCACGGTGTTGCTGGCGAAATGGCCAATCGTTACGCGCAGGGGGAGCGGTCCGCGATCAGGGATCGCCGGAGGGATTCGGATGCGGATCAGGTCTAGCCCCGGGTAGGCCTCGTCCGCGGCGATAGAAACCAATTCAGCCGGCCGGGAATAGAGGAAGGCGCTCGCCGCCATTCCGGGCTGGTATCTCCGGAAGGCGGTGCCGAATAGCGTCAATATGGGGCCTTGATCCGTTCCGCCGGCGGGAACGGGCACGGTGTAGCACTTCGCGCCATCACAGGCCGACAGCGCCCGCGGATGCTCATCCTGGCCAGAGTGGGCATAGCCAACGGCGGGTCCTTTATCGAGACCATCCATCGTGAACAGAGCGGGTGCGACTTCCTGCAGAAAGACGCTGCCGCCATCCAGGGGGCCTTCATTGGTTTGTACGGTGATGGTCATCGGCCCGATCGCGAAGTCGCCGGGCGCTACAAAAGCCAACGAATCGGGGCTGGTGGAGAGGAGCCTGGCCCAAGCTTCTTGCCCGGAGCAATCGCGCAGGTGAACAGAGATTCCGGCGAGTGTGGTTTCGCCGTCAACGCTGCCGGCGACCGCGGACTCAGCGCCGAGGCCAGGGATTTCCGCCAGCAGAATGGATCCAGGGGCGCCTTCCCTCACGAGAAAGGCGGCGCCGCTTCGCGCCGTGGCGGGTTTGACCCGTTCCAGAGTGAGAATGAACACTCCGAATTCGGGGAAGGTGGCTGGTTGCACCGGGAGTTCTTCGCCGATTGGGCTCGCCGCCGTCCATTTTTTCATTGGAACGCGGATCGGTTTGCCCTCGTAAGTACCGCTCATTTCTTCAACAAAGAGATTCTGGACGTTTCTTAGGGTCCAGCGGTCGCCGTTGGCGGGCGCCATGGCCGGGATATCGATCTCCACCTCGTCCTGTTGAGTCCAGTTGTAGATGACGACATGTGCCCGGTCTGGCTCGTAATGGTTGCGGCGGACAAACACCTTCGGCTCCTGTGGGCGCCCGCCGGGCAGGACAAGGATGCCGCCCCCAAGATCGAAGTTTAAGTCCGACCGCCAACGGGTCAACGGATACTGAACCGTCTGTTTGCTCTGATCCTCCGCCACGACGACCACCGAGGCGATGGCCTGATTCATATCGCGCACCAGGTATTGGTTCCTCTCAACGATGGAATTCGTGAGGGAAGCGGGCGCATGGAACTCGATTCTGACGGCGGAGGCGGCATTTTCGGGCCGGAATACAGTATTGTCGCGCCATTCGATGCGGTCCCATCCAAGAATAGAGACCGCCACGGGCAGGTAGTTGAGGCGAGCGAAGAGATTTTCGTTGCTGCGATTAATGTAGCCAAATTCCGCAGTGTTTCCGTAGAACATATTCTCTTCGAAGCGAATATGTTTCATAGGGCCCGCTCCGCCCGTCAGCCAGCGGCCGTTGAAATTAACATTGCCCTGAATGAGATAATTGTCGAGAAAGGTCTGGCTGGAGCCGTACAACTGCATGTTGTGACGCATCGAGTTGAAGAAAACATTGTCGCGAATCGATTTCCATCCATCTTTGTTCTGCGTATAAATCGAAGGGCCATGAGGCCGGTCGGGTGCGCGCCAGCCGGTATTGAAGAGGATGGTCCCGTATATCTCGCCATCGGGAGCGTCGCGAAAGAAGGTGATGCCCGTGCCTGTGTCGTGGATGACACTATTAATCACCTTGACGTTGGCCGCTTTCACCGCGAGGCCGGTTCCCCGGGTTCCGGCCGTGTCCGGGCCGGGCAGACTGGTGCTTCTCACCGGGTTGGAATTCATGATTTCCAGCCCCCAGATCCAGGTCCAGGCGCCATTCACGGTGAGAACGGTGTCTCTTGAGTTCTCGGCGCCATCGAGTACGGCCCGTTCCCTCGGGTAGGCCCGAAGAATCACCGGGGCATTCGGCGCGCCCTTCAGCCTGCTTTGGAAGTTCCCCCGGTAAAGCCCCTTTCGCAGCCACACCGTATCCATCGGCCGGATGGCCGGATGCGGCCGCAGGGCGGTGGCCAAGTCCCAGGGACGCTCCGCCGTGCCGTCGCCCTGCGGCGTGCCGTCCGGCGCCACGAAATGCCCGGCGGCGAAACCAACGCCGCAGAGCGCCGCGGTGCAGACGCACCAGAAAGCCAGTCTAAGCCAAAGCTTGCTCATATACATGCACCGTTGCGCCAAGCGCCGATTCTTCACTGTATTCACTTTGGACGGCCGCGCGCAGCGCATCCGCGGCCCCTGTCCGCAGGCCGGAATCCCGCAACAGGCCGAGCACCGCCTCCGCCATGGCCCGGTCGTCTCCGGGGGCGGTCAGGCACCCGCCGGGCGCGGTTCGCAGCAATGACGGGCAATCGCCCACCGCCGTACAAACCGCTGCCACCCCGGCTTCGCCGTATTCCAGCAACGCCAGCGGTAGTCCCTCACTGGCCGAACTCAGCACGCCAACCGTACATTCCTTCAGGATCGCAGTCACGTCGGAGCGAAGGCCGAGCAGGCTCACATGACGCTCCAGACCCGACTCGCGGATCAGGCTGCGGATGCTCGCCCCGCAGTCCCCACCCGCTTCGCCGATCAATAACAGGTGAGCCCGGGGTTCGGCGGCGGCGATGCGCGCCATCGCGCGGATCATCGTCGCATGGTCCTTCTGCGGCCGGATGTTGGCGACCTGGGCGATGCGGAAGCCGGCTTCGCCTGGCAAGGGTTCGCTCAGCGCCATGCTCCTCCGGATCACGAAATTCGGGATGAGCCAGACGCGTTCCGCGGGCATGCCAAGGCGCTCGATCGCCCATGTGCGCAGCTTCTGGTTCACGACGATCATGCTCGCGATCGCACCCTTCACCACGCGGTAGGGCAAGGGGACTTGGGTATTCGATGCGCGTTCACCGCAATGGTCATGCCACACGACCGCCACCTGCGCGCCCATCGCCTTCACCGCCGCGGCCAGAAACACCGCGGTGCCGTGAGCGTGCAGAATGCGGATCGCGTTCTGCTTCACGTATCGCCGCAAGCGCACAATGGCGCCCAGGTCGAACCGGCCGCGCCGCCGCAAGTCCAGAAACCGCACATGCGGCGCGATCTCACTCGCCAGCGGACCTGCCCGGCGCGTGGCGCAGACGTGTGCGGAGAACCGCTCCCGCGGCAGCGAGTTCGCCAGTTGCACGCACATCCGTTCCGCGCCACCGAGCGACAGTGTGTCCACCAAATGCATCACGCCGGCTCTGTTCAAAAGCTTCCCCAGGCGCTTTCCATGATCCGGCGGAGACCCTGCTCCACTTCCTCCAACGAATGCCGCTGCCCCCACGTCGCGCAGGCCTGCCGCCGCCGCTGGCGGGACACGTCCGATTCCTCGATCAGTTCCCGGACCGCCGCCGCGAAGGCGCCGGCATCGCGGTTCGGGACCGTCAATCCGCGCCCCTCGCCGAGCATCCACGCATTCAACCCGCGCCCGGTCGCCACGCAGGGCACGCCAAAAGCCATCGCCTCGGCCAACACCTTCGGCCAACCTTCGGTCTCCGATGGCAGCACCAGGACATCGGCCGATTCGTACAATCCGAGCACCTGTTCGAAAGGACACCCCCCGCGCAGACGCACCCGCCCGGCGAGCCCGCCGGACTCGATCATGCGCTCCAGCCGCTCGCGCTCCGGACCTTCGCCGGCAAGATCGAGTTCGACATTGAATCCTTCGCTGGCCAGGCGCGCACAGGCGCCGATGGCGATGTCCGCCCCCTTGGCCGCCGACAACCGGCCCACGAACAGCATGCGCCAAGCCGCGGCCGGAGCCGGAGCGCGCCCGGCGGCCCGCCGCGCCCGGTCCATGTGGTCGCGGGTCAGCGCGGAATTGAAGAAGGGAATCACGTGCGCCGGCTGGTCCGGCCACTGGCCATACACGGTCACCGGACCCCGCCACCACCGCGACGACAACAGCCACCGCTGCAGCCGGCAACTCCACGGCTCGCCCGGGTAACCGTTCCATTGACCCGCGTATTTCGCAATCATCCTCCGGCTGAAGACCGGCGCCAGCGCCACGCCAAGCAAGCCGATATTGCCGGGACAGCGGACGTGGACCGCGTCACAACCGCGCAGCGCCCGGATCAGCCGCGCGATCTGCCAGGGAAGCAGCGCCGCCTGCTTGAGCTTCGCCCACAGCGACCGGCCGCCTGCCTCGATCAACGGGTGGACGGCCATCGAGGCCCGCTCGAACCGGATGCAATCCGGAGGCGGCTCGGCATCCCTGCACGGGGCGGCGATGGTGATCCCTGTGAACATGCGGCTCCAGAGATTGAGTTCGATGACGTAAGGGCTGTAGGCGTAGAGCGCGCCGCGATGCCGGTAGTGCACGACGTGGGTAATGACCAGCAGACGGCCTGACGATTCGCTCACGAAGCCTTGCCCGCGAGAACTTGCTCGTAGAATTCCAGGTTGCGGTCCACCATGCGTTCGACGGAGAAGTTGTCGAGGACTCTCCTGCGCGCAGCTTCACCGAGACGTTTGCAGAGAGCGGCGTCGTTCAAACAGCGTGCCACCTGTTTCGCTATCGAATCCGGTTCGTGCGGGTTACACAGCAGTCCGCTGACCTGATCCTCGATCACCTCCGGACCGGGGCCAGTATTAGACCCAACAACCGCCTTGCCCATCGACATGGCTTCCAGCCAGGTCATGGGCATTGCCTCCATATGCGAAGGGAAAACGCAAACCGCTGCCCGGGCGAGTTCATGAA
This sequence comes from Bryobacteraceae bacterium, assembly GCA_023384675.1. GTDB lineage: Bacteria > Acidobacteriota > Terriglobia > Bryobacterales > Bryobacteraceae > PNKE01. The sequence goes on from JAHDVK010000002.1 coordinate 301,338, forward strand.
TCAGCCGCTCGTGCCCGACCGCCCCCTCAAAAGCAATCCGCTGGCGCAGGTCCTCGGGGATCAAGGTCCGCAGATGAGCCAGGAAAGACCCCCCGACCGACTTCTCGTTCCTGTCACGTCCGAAGACAAGCAATGAAGCCGTTGGGACTGCGGAGACGATTTCCGGCATGGCCTGAACAAGCTGCCTGATGCCCTTCTTCTCGCATAGTGCCCCGACAAACACGATCCTCCCCTGCTCAATCACGGCCTCGGGTTGAGGGCAGAAGCGATCGGTGTCGACAAAATTCGGCAGGACGGTGATCTGCCGATTTCCCAAACGCAGAAGGTCTCGCGTTGTCTCCGCGACATATTGGCTGACCGCGCATAAGACGTTCGCCCTTTCAAAAGAGCGCCTTTCCTGCCACCCCCGCCATGCGGCGGGCCGATCACCTCGAGCCGCAGCAAAGAAATGGTGACCGCCGTGCATCCGAATCACCTTTCTTGCGGGGCCACTCCACTGGTCGCTTCCAAAGGCGATTTCCTGACCCTCAATAATGTCGATGGGGGAGGACGCGTAAATGTCCCGAAGCGCTCGTTTGATCGTGAATCCGTTCAATAAGAACCTTGATCCGGGAAGCCGGGCAGCCGCTAACCGCCGCACTGCAACGCCCATATCGTCCTCGAATTCGCCAGCCCGGTTCCGGTAGACGCCCACGACGTGTGCGTTATGCCCCTTGGCGACAGCGGCGCGACTTAGATTGCAGACGAAGGAGCCAATACCACCCCCTCCCGCGGGCGGGTATTCGTTGCAGAGGAAGCAGATGTGCATTGCGTTTCGTACGGTCGCCTTCGAGTACCCGCCTGTTGATATGGGTTGCAGTGTCAAGAACCCATTGCCCTGCGAAGTGCCCGGGCGGCGACCTTACGCATGCCCCAAGGTAGGCGGGATACGAGCGGCCAAACCGGCGGCCGATAGCCATTCTGAGGCGAAACACCAGTCGCCGGAGCCGGATCCTCCCTGCGCGCCCGCTCCGGCACATTGCCCATGTGTTCAACAAACGCGGCAGTAGTCGACAGCCGCCAGAGTCCACAGCGATCCACTGGCTCATCGAGCCACCGGCGGTCAACCCGCCCGTCAAGAGCCGTGTTGCTGGCTTCCTTGGGTATCCGATTGACGACGCATTTTCTCAGCGTGAACTGCATATGAGATGCGCCCACACAGGCGATACCGCCATTTCTGACAACAACCAGTTGCCGCCGCCGCTCGCTCTCCTTAAATAATCCCGGAGTCCCCACGCTGTTCGCAAACCGATCCAGGTCGGATTCGCTGACGACACTACGCCGTTTCAATTCTCCCCGCATTGCAGCACCAAGGACCGTTGCTGACGTACAATACCACGCGATATTTGGAACAGGCAGTGCGGAAACCATTCCAGCCTCGGGGAAAGCGTAGAAGATCGCTTTAGTCGCTTCAATCCAACCCATCTTGAAGTACACATCTGAATCGCTGACCGTGATGAATTCCTCGTAGCAGCCCCGAAGAGCGGCGACAACGGAGTCGACTTTGCCGCGATTCAGTTTGTTCCAGACGATCTGGTCCACCGAACCATCCTTAAGGCAGTCATCGAGGAATGGCCTCAGGCGTTCAGCTTCACCGTTCACAATGAGCGTGATTGCTGCTTTCGTGCCGACACTGGCAAACAAGGAAACCAGGCTGATCTGAAGCACCTCGCCGGCGCGCTCAAAGTAAGCTTCCGACGATGGGAGATAAACCGGCAGGATGATGCGATGCTTCCCGTACGAAGGCAATACCGGTTTCTGCTTCGCCGGGTTCTGGCCTAGTCGCATTCTTCCCGCGCCTGCCTTGGCCTGTGCACGGAATTCATCTCACACAGAAGGCGTAAAGCATCGTCGCGATTCTGCGAAAGGTCCATTGTCAATAGACGCTGCCAATCCGCGAGCTCATCGATTGGCAACTCCCACCAGCGGCTTTTCAGGAGCGCCTGAATGATCTCGGGATCAAATCGGTAGGCTCTGATCTTGGCCGGAACACCCACGGCGATCGCGTATGCGGGTACGTCCTTGGTGACAACCGCGCCGGCCCCAACAACAGCTCCAGTCCCAACGTGCACCCCCTTCAGCAAAACCGCCCCATGTCCCACCCAAACATCGTGATCAACGTGAATCTCTTTCCGGATAACTGACTTCCTCAACGCTCCGCTCAAGAGCTGACGATTCACGTAGGTTGAACACAGTGTTGTGGGATGCTCTGTGCCGTATATCCCCACCGAAGATCCAATTTGGCAGTATCGGCCGATAGCGATCGGACCAATAAGCGTACAATTAGCGCCGATTGTGGTCGCATAGCCAACATCAATTGATCCGGAGAAGACAGTTCCCCTAGCAACACCATTGCGTCCACCCCAATTCACGTTCCGCGTGCCTTCGACGTCTCGGCCAGCTGAAAACTTCCCGAACGAATATGAGCGGGCGCGCAGATCCGTGATGCGGTACAGCACTTTTCGCGCAAGTTGGTAGAAGCGGGTAATCACGACTTTGTTGCCTGCACCGCCTGGCTTTGCCTGCGCGTCGACCATTTAACGGGTGGATCGAGAACGCTACTGGCCGCGCCGGACCTAAAATCCTTGCTGCATATGTCGAAATTGTAAAATTCAGTTAAAAATTTCGAGCTAACACCTATTCCGTTTGGAAAGAAGCGCATATGCACCGAATAGACGCCCGGGCTAAGCCAGACTGAGGGCAACTCCACGGAAACGAAGTTGACTTCCTCGGTGTCGCAAGGTTCGAGCTTGATCTGGCTTGGAATCATCATGATTTCCTGGCCCGCACCATTGGTAACCACAAGCTTGACCATTGCAGATGTGGTGCCAAAGGGCCAGCGGACGGCGAAATTGAAGGTCTGAGTAGATCCGACATCCCACTTGAGATCAGACGGAGAGACAAGCGTTGCTTGTCCGCAGTTGAGACGTTCGACCTGCACCAGCGAGCCCGAACTTCGACCATTCTGGGCGCCTGAAGAGTAGGCTCCTACCACATCCGAGACATTGCCTTGAAGGCAGATGCTACCCCCGTCAAGATAAAGACACTCCGTGCAAATTGCGGCTATGGCCGCCATGTTATGTGAGACGAGGAGCACCGTGCGGCCATGTTGAGCCACTTCACCCATCTTTCCTAAGCACTTATCCTGAAACCGTCTATCCCCTACCGCCAAAACTTCGTCCACTAGCAGAATCTCCGGCTCCAGGTGCGCCGCCACCGCGAACGCGAGCCTGAGATACATCCCACTCGAATAGAACTTTACCGGCGTATCGACAAATTGCTCTACTTCGGCGAACGACACGATTTCGTCGAACTTGCGCTCCACTTCGGTGCGCTTCATCCCCAGAATGGCCCCGTTCAAGTAGATGTTTTCGCGGCCGCTGAGTTCGGGGTGGAAGCCGGTACCGACCTCCAGCAGGGAGCCGACGCGGCCGTGGATTTCGGCATACCCGGCTGTGGGTTCGGTGATGCGCGACAGCACTTTCAGCAGCGTGCTCTTGCCCGCGCCATTGCGGCCAATCACGCCGACCACCTCGCCCGCTTTGATCTCGAAGGACACATCCTTCAGCGCCCAGAACAGCGAGGTGTCCACGGGGTCCTGATGGTCCTTGTTCCTCCAGCGCCGGAAAGGCCGCAGCGCGGCGTTCGAGATACTGTCCCGCAGCGTCTTATAGCGCTGCTGCGCGCCGCCGAGGCGGTACTGCTTATGCAACCCCTCGACGCGGATGGCCACATTGCTCATACGCGCACCGCCTGTGCGTGGCGCCGGGCGATGCCGATCAGCGCCTCGGCCTGGCGCGCGGATGCTCCGCCCGGTGGATTGTCCATCTGGAGCGCAAGCAGTTGGCGGCGGCCGTCGCGGCAGACACCCGGGTCAGCCAATGCGGCATTCACGCAATCAACCAGCGACTCGGCGGAATCGGCGATCAGCGTCGCGCGCAGATCCACCACCGGTTTGAAATGTTCGTAGGAATAGAATTTCGGCCACGGCGTGCTTTGCAGGTTCGCCGGATCCTCCGACCAGTAAGCGATATTCACCACGGGTTTGTCGAAAACCGCGAAATCCATTGTCATTGTGGAAGCCATATTGACGCCGATATTGGCGTGCCGCGCCAGATTCACGAGCAGCGTGACATCTTCCTGCGTAGGCATATTATTCACCCAGTTGCTATTGGGTGCGAAGCGCCAGCGCGGACGCGCGTAGATCAACTCCGGATACCGCTCGCGCACCCAGTCAAACCGGCTGCCTTCGTCGGCGGGCGAGGGCCGGAACAGGATTTGGGGATTGCCTTCGAATCGCCCGCGGCGCGCGAGTTCCAGGAACAGGGCCAGTTGGTTTGGTTCGTTCGGGCACGTGGTGCGATCGCCGCCCGAGTAGCAGATGAGCGGCCTCGCCGGGTCGGCGCCTACCCGCCGGCAGAACTCCTCGCGGCTGACATACAGGGAAGTGTCCGCGTAGGCGTCGAACTGGGGGGTGCCCGTGATCACGACCTGGTTGTCGCGCACGTCCGGGTAGTAGCGCAGCAGCTCGCTCTTCATCAGCGTGCTCCAGACGAAGTAGTAATCGAAAGGCGCCGGGATGCGGCCCTGGCCACTCAGATTGTCCCAACTGTAAATGAATGTCACCGTGGGAATGCCGAGCGAGTGCGCCGCGAGCACAATTGGCACTACCGAAACAGGCCGCTGGTGAGTGCAGAACACGACCAGGGGATTCAGCCGCCGTAGCAATTGCTGGTATTCCCGGAATTCCCGACGGCGGGTGTTCTCAGCTTCGAGCAATCGCGCCAGCCATTTGATTCCGGCCGCGTGCCCGCAGGCCCGCCCCACGCGCTTCGCCACGCGGTGCAGCAGCCGCACCTTAAACGGCCCAGCGACGGGTCTGGCCAGGTTGGAAAGCATTGCGTACGACCCCCACCGGTATTGGTGCGCGTAGGCGAGAGCGTAACGCAGCAACGCGACCACGGGGCCTTCGCGAAAGGGCAGGAAAGGCAGGGGGGACCAACGCCGGGCCTCTTCGGGGAGGAGTTCGGGGCGAAAGCCTGCCAGTACAACTGGGTCGAGAACCTGCCCAACAAACTGCGCAAACGGATCGAGCAGGAAATTCCTCACGCCGACGCCGTCGGGTACGAGGAAAAGCGTTTTCGTCAACGGCTGGCCGCCCCAGCGGCTAAGCCCGGCGTCCGATGTGGAACTTTGGCTCATGACCGTGCTGGAATCCTGTTCACGTTCTATCGCTGCTGAGTGGCCAGCATCCCGGCGCTGATCCACTGCCAGACGTAATAGCTATTATCGCTGCCGCCGGCCAGGAACCTCCGCCAGTGGTCTTCCACCGCGGCGGCGCCGAACCAGGGCAATGCGCAGGCGGCCTGGATCCTTTCTCCGGCCCACTCGCGCAGTGGTCCCCTGAGCCATTCGCGCTGGGGCGTCTGCACGGGGCGCTTCGGCGCTTCCACGACTTCGGTTGGCGCCAGGCGCGCGGCGATGCGGCGCAACAGGAGCTTGCGTGTTCCATTCGCGATCTTTCGCGAAGCCGGCTGGCGGAAAGCGGTTTCAAAAAGCCGGTGGTCGAGGAACGGCTCACGAAGCTCGGTGGAGGCGCGCATCGAGATGCGATCGTTGTAACGCAGCGCCCGTGGAATCTTGGTGTGGAAGGCATCCCGGTACTGGAGATTGCGCAGCGGGTCCGGGTAGGGCTTGGGAAAATTGAGGGGAGGCGCGAGCGCGGCGAATTCCGGCATGAGGCACTCCGGACGCGTGGCCCGGCTTTTCGTCCCCTGAACAAAGCCCGCCGCCTCGGGGTCGGCGTAGTAATCGTAGCCCGCCCATTGTTCATCCATGCCTTGGCCATCGAGCAGCACCGTCACTCCTTCGTTCCGCGCCGTCTCAAACAGCTTCGCGTAGGCCAGCGTCGGCAGGCCGCCGAACGGCTCATCCTGGAAGCGGGCGACTGAGTCCGCCAGCGCGGCGGTCTCTTCCGGGGTGATCCGGCATTCGAACAGCGGATACCGCGTCTGTTTCAGCATGCCCCGCACCCACGGCAACTCGTCGTAATCCGGATCGCCCGAGGTGAACGAAAACACCTTGACTTCCGCATCCGCGCCCCGTATTGACTGCACCAGCGCCAGCAGCAGCGAGGAATCCAGGCCGCCGCTCAGATTGATGCCGACGGGCACATCCGCCCGGAACCGGAGCCGGACGCTCTCCTCGATCAACGACCGGTACTCTTCCTCGACCTCAGCTGCGGGGCGGGGGTCCAGTTCGCCGGAAGGGAAATGATACCAGCGCCGGACCGAGATCCGTCCATCCCGCACCGTCAGGCAATGGCCGGCAGGCAACGTCCGCGCCCCCGCCCAGAATGTGTCCGCGGAGTGATCGCTGACGCCATGAGCGAGCCAGGAAGCCCACGCGCTTTCGGCGGGCGAACGCGGCAGCCCCGCCGCGTGCAGCGCCTTGATCTCCGAGGCGAAGCACACCTGGCCGCCTCGCAGTTCCGAGTAGTAGAGCGGCTTTACGCCGAAGCGGTCGCGGGCGGCGAACAGCCGGCGCTCCCGCCGGTCGTAAAGCAGAAAGGCGAACATGCCGACGAACCGCTGGAGACAATCCTCCCCCCACTGCTCGTAAGCGGCCAGAATCACCTCGGTGTCGGACCGCGAGCGGTAAGGGTAACCGGAAAGCTGCGCGCGCAATTCGAGGTAGTTGTAAATCTCGCCGTTAAAAACCACGCAGAAGTTCCCCGTGTGATCCCACATCGGCTGATGGCCGCTGGCGGACAGATCCAGGATGCTGAGCCGAGTCTGGGCAAGCCCCGCTGCGCCGTCCGGTGAAATCCAAACTCCTTCGTCGTCCGGACCGCGATGCCGCTGAAGCTGGGTCATGGCCTGCAAGCGAGGACCTAGGTCTGCCTTTGGCGCACCGAAAATGCCGGCGATACCGCACATGGTGAGAGGTCTCAGTCTAGAGCAGCGCCGCAGGAGGCCAACCGCCGCACGAGCGCATTCTTGCGTGTGGCCGGGCCGGGATCATCATGGGCCGCCGCGTCAGGACTTAGGATTTCAGGCTCGTTGTCGCTCATGGACGTGTTTGAGGAGAAGGTTAGCGAGAAGCGAGTCCGTCTTCTCGCGTGACTCGACGGTCAGCCCGCCGATGTGGGGCGTCAGCAGCAGGTTGTCATGCTCGCAGGCGTAACTGAACAGGGGGTCTCCCGCGGGGCGCGGTTCGTGTTCAAGCGCGATCACATCGAGCGCGGCGCCCGCGATTTGCCGCTGCTCCAGGGCGCGAAGCAAGGCTGGCTCGTCCACGAGTTCGCCGCGCGCGGTGTTGACAAGCACCGGGCACTGGGCCATCGCCCGAAAAGCTCTTTGATCCAGAAGCCCGTGGCTCTCTTCGTTCAGCGACGCGTGGACACTGATGATCTCGGAGGTTTCCAGCAACTCGGTCCAGGCTATGAGTGGAGCGCGCTGGTCCTTGACATAGGGGTCGAAGGCCTGCACGCTGGCGCCGAAGGCCTCGAAGTATCCGGCCGTGATTCGGCCAAGGCGGCCATAGCCAATCAAACCCACGCGTTTGCCGAAGATCTCGCGGCCTTGAAACGGAGCACGGTTCCAGCGGCCGTGCTTGATCGAGTCGAACGCGGGGGCGATGCGCCGCAGGAGTGCGAGCAACAGGCCAATGGTGTGCTCTGCGGTAGCGCGGACATCAGCGAGCGCACCGGTTCGGCCGCGGAATGAGAGAATTTCGATGCCGCGCCGCGCGGCCTCCTGTTGGTCGACGTGGGTCAGCCCGGTTGTGGGTGTGGCCAGGATTCGCAGGTTGGGGGCCGTGTCGAAAACCTCTTTGCCAACGAAGCGTGCCAGCCCGGTCCATAGCACTTGCGCCGCAGAGAGCAACTCGGAATCCAGAGCGCGGCCGTCCGCATCCAGCAGCCTGACATCGAACCCCTGCCCCAAACGCGCCAGTACGGCATGGTGCACGTTCACGCCCCGGTCAATCACCAATAGCGGTTTCATGCGAACTCAATCGCCGGTTGAGAAGCAGTTCGGCGAGCGCAAAATCCAGCTCCGTATCCAGGTTGACGGCCCGCTCAGCCGGGATGAGCCACGCGCGGCAGTCACTGCCCTTGAAAGAACGCTGCTGAACAACTACGTCCCTTCGCGTCAGATAGATCGAGCCTTCGCGTAGATAGTACTTCGGCAACAGCTGCCTGGGCATACCCTCCACAGCTTCGGCAAACAGCGGATCGATGACTCGCATCTCTCCATCGATTTGCTTCATCCGCGCGGGGTGCTTGTCGCCTGCATCGACGAACGAGATGACGGAATCGGCGCCCGTCCGCTCGAGTAAAGCCACGGCTCCGGTGATATCGATGGCGGTCCGCATCGGGTTGGTGGGCTGAAGCGTGAAGACGGCGTCGAACTTGCTGCCTTCCCTTTCGCAGAAACCGACAGCGTGTCTGATGACATCAATGGCCAGCGCCTCATCCGTCGCCAGTTCCGCCGGCCGGAGAAAGGGCACTTCCAGTCCCAATTGACGGCCCAGTTCCGCGATCTCCTCGTCGTCGGTACTCAAAATCACCTTGTCGAGGCACGGGGAGGCCAGCGCCACCTCGGCCGTCCAGGCGAGCAGCGGCTTCCCGCACAGCATCCGCAGATTCTTGCGCGGCACGCCCTTCGATCCGCCCCGGGCCGGAATCACGCCCAGCACCTTCATCGGTTCTCTCCGGTCAGCGCCACCGCCACGGGCCGCTCTTCGTATATGTAGTGCAGCCGCTTCTGCGTGTAGGGCGCCAGATCCGCCAGGGCGTTGGCGATCCGCTCCGCGACGAAGCCATCGCCGTAGAGCGTGGATGGCTCGTAGCGGCCGTGTGCGAGTTGCGCGCGCAGGGTCTGCTCGATGGCGTCCGTCTCCGGAGGGCATGGCTTGACGTGTTCGCCGGTCTCGCGCCCATCCTGGCGCGCGCCCACCAGCACCACCGGCGTACCGAAATAGCCGGCGTCGCGGACAAAACTGCTCGAATTGCCCACGGCGCAGGCCGCGTTCGCCAGCACTTTCAGGTAGGATTCGGGCGGCAGGTTGGTCATCGCGCGGAGCCAGTCCGGCCGGTGTTGGTCGCGAAACACGCGGATCGCCTTGCTGATATGGTCCGAACCCGCGTCGATATTGGGCCAGAGCAGAACCGCTTGCGTTTGCACCCGGTGCAGCGCCTCGAGCATTTGTTCCATTTGCGCGCGCTCATCGCCGAATTCCGTCGTCGTGGGATGGAACAGCACAAGCAGGAAGGGCCGGTTCACATCGATGCGCGCCCCGCTGCCGTGGCTCATCAGGATCTCGTTGGTGATCCGCGCCTCCAACGCCCGCGCGATGTCGCTGCTCGGGCAGCCGACCCCCAGAATGGTAGACGGGCGCTCGCCCATGCGGACCAGATACTCCGCTGAACGCTGCGTGCTGGGAAAGTGGTAATGCGCAAATTTCGAAATGGCGTGACGGGCGCTTTCGTCGATGGAGCCCGAAACCTCTCCGCCCTGTACGTGCACCAGACAGAGATTCATGTAGGCCGCCGCGATCGCCGCGCCCAAAGCTTCATAGCGGTCGCCAATCACCAGCACCAGATCCGGCCGCAGCCGCTGATACTCGTTCGTGAACTCGAGCACCGCCAGCCCCACCGACTTCGCCATCGTGGAGGGCGTGGATCCTTCCAGTTCGATATACACCGCGCCGCTCACCTCGAAGCCGTCCTCGCGCACGACGTTCACCGGCTGGCCGAACCGTTCCAGAACCATCGTCCCGGCCGCGATCACCTGCAGTTCCAGCGACGGGTGGTCCGCGATCGCCTTCATCACGGGCTTCAACCGCCCATAATTCGCGCGGTCCACCAGGACCACCGCCACCTTGCGCCTCGCCTGCTTATGCAAGATCGTCCTCCCGCAGCAGCGTGTTCGCGGACACGGGCCGGGCAAGCCTTCGCCCGCTCACCTCGGCTAAACGCGCGGCCGGAATCCCCGTGCCCGGCTTGCGGCAGGCAAGATCCCCGGCCTCCAAACGATGGCCCGCCGGCAGATCCCGCCTCGCCACCACGCTCTTGCCGAACACCTGCCGCATCTCACTGAGTTCTTCCGCCATCGCGCCCTTGTCCACCGGGTGGGCCAGCGCTTGTTCGATGAACCGCACACCCTCGACCAGAGATGTAAGTTCACTGGTCGTGATCGAGGCGGGCACATCGGGACCAAAGCAATCCCTGGAAAACGTCACATGCACTTCAACCAGACTCGCGCCCAGCGCGGCCGCGGCCAGCCCGGCGTAGATCGTTCCGGAATGATCGGACAGCCCCGTAGGGCAGCCGTAGCGCTCCCGGATCTCCTGCATGACATTCAGCCCCAGCCGCTCCGGCGGACACGGGTAGGCGGTGGTACATTGCAGCACCGCGAACGGCGTTCCTCGCCTCCGCAGCAGCTCCGTTGCGGCGTCCAGGTCGCTCCACGGCGACATCCCGCTCGAAAGAATCACCGGCTTGCCGGTCGCGGCCATCAACTCAAGCATGGGCAGGTTCGTCACTTCGCCCGCCCCTACCTTCCAGGCCGGCGCCCCCACGCGCTCGAGAAGCTCCACGGCCTCGGGCGAGAACGGCGAGGAGAGGAACTCGAGCCCGCGCTCCTGGGCGTGCGCCGCCAGTCCCGCCCACTGCGCTTCGCTGAACTCCATCCGTTTCCAGTAGTCATACCGGGTCTCGTCCTGCCGGCTGAACCGCACCCGCCAGGGCTCCTGCGGTGTGCTCTCCGCCGCGGCAATGTGGGTCTGAAACTTCACCGCGTGCGCTCCGGCCGCGGCTACCGCGTCGATATAGGCATGGGCAGCCCCCAGGCTCCCGTCGTGGTTCTGGGCGACCTCCGCCACCACGAGGCAACCCGGACAACCTTGCTCAAACCACGTCCGCAAAACTCTTCTCCATGCGCCGGAAGAAGTATGCGCCGCTCAGCAACAGCACCAGCGCGGCCACGGCCGACACCGCCACCGTCGGACCAGGCGAGGTATTCACTCCCAGCAGCGCCCAACGGAATCCTTCCACCACGCCCACCATCGGATTGATCCCATAGATGGTCCGCCACGGTTCTTGCAGCAGGCTGCTCGGATAAGCCACGGGCGTCGAGAACAGCCAGAACTGCACCATAAACGGCACCGTGTATTTCACGTCGCGAAACTGCACGTTCAGCGCCGAAAGCCACAGGCCCACGCCCAGCGAGGTCGTCAGCGCCAGCAGCAAAAATAGGGGCAGCCAGAGGACGTTCGCCGTCGGAGCCATGCCGTAATAGAACATCATCAGGATCAAAACGCCGAACGCGATGCAGAAATCCACTACCCCTCCGGACACCGCCGCGACCGGAATCGCGAGGCGTGGAAAGTAAACCTTCCGGATCAGGTTCGCGCTGCCCACCAGGCTGTCCGACGACTGGCTCAACCCCTGTGCGAAGAAATTCCAGGGCACCAGGGCCGCAAACGAAAAGATGGGGTAGGGAATGCCATCGGAGGGAACTTTGGCAAGCCTTCCAAAGAAAATACTGAAGACGATCATTGTAAAGACAGGCTGAATGATCGCCCAAGCCGCGCCGAGCACCGTTTGCTTGTAGCGGACCTTCACATCCCGCCAGATCAGGAAGTAGACCAGTTCCCGGTACTCCCAAAGTTCGCGCAGCTTGAGCGACACCCAGCCCCGCGAGGGTTCGATTCGCAGGACAGGCAGGTCCCGGCCAGACGCCAACTCCGTCTGCATCCTTGTCTGTAGGGTGGACATGAAATGGCCTAAACGTCCTTGTGCCTGTAGTATTGGTAGTACTTCTGATAGTTCTTCCTCCCTAGTCCTGGCGGGATCCATTGGTTCAGAATAGTCCCCAGGATGCGGGTGCCGTCCTCCTGCAGGCGGCGGGCAACGGCGAGCGCGTCAGCCTGCAGCGTCTGGCCGGCGCGGATTACCAGAATGACTCCATCGCTCCATTGGCCGACAACACGAGCGTCCGGAACCAGCATCAGCGGCGGCGTGTCAATCAGCACATAATCGAATTCGGCGCGGAACCGGTCGAGAAGATCGCGAAAACGTGCGGAGTGAATATGGTTGGTGGCGGACTCTAGCGGCGCGCCGCTCGTGACAACAGACAAACCGGGGATTTGGCTCTCGCGAGCCAGGGCAGAAAGCGTGTAGCTCGACACTGGCTTGTCTTCCAACAAAATGTCGGAGAGCCCCCAACTGTTGTCTACGGTGAAGACCGTGTGCTGGCGTGGCTTGCGAAGGTCGCAATCCACCAGCAGGACGCGGCGGCCCATGTCCGCCAGGGCGATGGCAAGGTTACTGGTCACGGTGGATTTGCCATCCTGTGGATTCGCGCTCGTGATGGTGAGGATCTTCGGCTGAAGATGTTGCGGCGCAAACAGAATTGAAGTCAGCACCGCCCGGAAGGACTCCGCAACCAACGATGGCCGCTGCTCATGCGTGATCAGTTCCACGCGCGGACCCTGGCCAATGGGCATCTTCGCTGTCGCTTCCAAAAGGCCTTCCTCGCGGCCGCGGACAAAACGCAGCCGGTTGGCCAGCCGCTGCAGCCGGGTCGTGGACTCGAACAGCGTGTTCGACGGGATGACCCCTAGCTCCGGAACGTTCAGCACCGACACCGGTTCGCCGGGCTTGTGGAATCGCTGCTCGCCCTGATACAACATCACCGCCAGGACGCAACCCACGAGCAGCCCGGTCATCAGACCCAATCCGCCCCCGATATAGACGCTTCGCAGCGACGCGAGCCGGCTCGGAGCCGGTGTATCCACGATGCGCACATTCTGAGTCGGTACCGCGGTGGCAATGCCGGCCTGGTTTACCTGCTGCAGAATGTTGTTGTAGATCTGGCGGTTACTTTCCACTTCACGGCGCAGCAGATTGTATTGCAGCGTAACATCCGCTTGCGCCTGAATGGCGCCGGTTTCCGACTTGAAGGAACTGGAAAGCAGCTGCTCGCGGCGCCGCGCCGCGTCGAGATCGTTTTTCAGCCGCTCCAGAATCTGAACGCTTTCCGTCTCCATGCCCTTCTTTACCTCGTCGATTTGGGTTAGCACGGTGCGCACCTTCGGGTGAGTCCGGGTAAAGGTAGTGGTCAGCACCGCCAGTTGTTGTTCCAGGTCGGCCAATTTCGCCTTTTGGCTCGGCAGCAGCGAACCCGCCATCACCTCCGGCAACGCCTCCGGTCCTTTACTGGCTGCGATTTCGTACCGCGACTGGCGCGCGATGCGTTCCGCCTGGATGGCGGCCAGTTCCTGCTGCAATTGAGCGAGCCGGCTGGAAGCCAGTGTCGTTGGCTGCTCGTTTTGCGTGAGACCCTCGACTCCAGCCTGGGCGACAAAGTCCTTCAACCTTGTCTCTGCCTCCTCCAGTTTGTTCTTCTGGTCCTGCAACTGGTTATCCAGCCATTGGTTCGTGCTTCTCGCGGAGCGCGCACGGTTCTCTAAGCCTTGCTCGGTATACTCCGCGACCATCACGCTGAGAAATTCCGCGCCTACTTCCGGAATAGTCGAATCGCAACTGATGCGGATAATTCGCGTACCTTCCTGCACGCGCGCCCGCCGCGAACTCCCCGCCGTCCGGATCGCTTCCCGCATGGCGTCGACTGGGCTTTCCGGAGCGAAGCCAAATCCATTTCGAAGCTGGTTAAATGCGGCTGCCAGCCCCGTGCCCGCGGGTGGCGTCGTCGGAATCATTTCGCGCTCCAGACGCTCTACCACTCTCTGGCGGAGAGAGTTGCTGTTCAGAATCTCAATCTGGGTGTTGATGTTGGCCGCCGACGCCGAATAGACCCCCGCCGCAGCCGCCGGATCCACCTGATTCAAGTTCATGAAGCTCTCGTTCAGCCCCTGGATCTCTAACGTAGTTTCCGCGGCATAGGTGAGCGGCTTGGGCACCGCCGTGGCGAGCCCAGCGATGAACCCTGCCAGCAGGAACGCCACCAGTAGCCATTTCCGCTGCAGAAACGCATGCAGGTAGTCGTGGAGGGTCTTCGATCCAAGGTGCTCCGCGTAGCTTGGCTCATGCGGAGGACCAGCGCTGCCGCGAAACGTCTGGTAGGGCGCTCCGAGCTGCTGGTCCTGCCACTCCGGGATGGCGGGCAACCGGCTATCGTTATCGTCAGGTCTCATAAGTTACCGTGTACTTGAATCCACGTTTCTTCCGCCTCACTTCCACGCCTGTGTCACCGGCGGCCGAGAGTCACCCAGATGATGCTGGTGACTACTCCTGAAATCGCCACTGTTCCCAGTCGGGCAAAGATCGCGCCGGTGCCCGTCTTCTTGCGTGGGATGTAAAGCACATCATTGGCCATCAAGGGAAAATCGTTCGCCCGTCCCTGCAGCACGTCCTGAAGGTTCACGGGGATCTCCGCCCGCTGCGCGCCGTCGTTGACCGCCCGCAGAACCCGGGCGTTCGCGATATCCGCCGTGGGGGCGGCTCCCGCCATCGCCAGAATTTGTGTGGCGGTGAAAAACTCTCGATCCTCCAGCGGAAACGCTCCCGTACGGCTGACCTCGCCAGTGACGTAGATCGGCTCGGTCTTCGCCGCCACGAGCGCGTCAAAGGGCTTCGCCACGATATTTTCAGCAGGGTTGGCCAGCTCCCCCGTGGCAGTGAGCAGAATTTCGGCGTACGTCGTCTTGCCGTCGCTGCTATCAGTCGCATTCGGCAAGTCCAGCCGGCCTTGTTCAGCCCTCCGAATAATGCGCACCCGGCGATTCGCCGCCGGTTGCAGCCCGCCCGTTTTCATGAGGATTTCCGACAAAGTCTCGGGACGAGAACCCAATGAGTACACGCCGGGAACCTTGAATGCCCCCACCAGGAACACCGGGTTCGCAACGTCCTGTTGACGGCCGGTTTCGATCACGCTGACCACCACCTCCGGATTCAGGATGAAGATCCTGAGGCGATCCACGAGGAGGGCTTCCAATTGCTCGACTGTCAGTCCCGCGGCGCGGATCCGCCCGACAACAGGCAGATTTAAATAGCCCTCTGTGTCAATGCGGAACGGCCGTTCGCTGATCTCTTCGACATTCTGCGCGCGAATGACCACCTGGTCATTGGGACTCATGAGATACACCGCCCTCGGCGGTTCGGACGGCTCCGCTGGTGCGGGTTCTTGCTGGCCTGCCGCCGGAACGGGTCCGGGCTGGGCGACTAACGCCGCCGGCGCGCAAGTCAGGAGCAATAGCGGCCACGTCATGACCATTCCTCTACGCACTTTCATTCCACTGATTCCTTTGCTTCCGGAGCCCTCTGTCGGCGTTGTCCTCATGGGCAAGCCTTGCGGCCAGGTCCTTTACAGCGGCGGTCAGGTTTTCGATTCTGGCCAGCAATTCATCCTGATTTCGCCCATCCCTGCTTGCGCTGCCCTCGTCATTGAGCAGGCTCTTGACGGCCTGCCTGGCCAGGTCGGATATGCTCCGGGCGCCCGATGTGCCGCAAATCCGGTTAAGGCGGACAAACTCATCCTCGGTGACGCGAAAATAAACCATTCGGTTTCTAGGTCGAATTACTGCCATAACACTCCAGCGCTTCTGCTATCTCACATGGGGCGATACGCCCGCGTTCCTCGCCAGTCCACCACCCAGCCTCGCCTTCCAAGCCTCGCTCGGCTCATATTCCGGGACAAGGTCGAGCAATAGACGCACGGCCTCCAGTTCGTTTCCCTCCCCAGCTTCCTGCTGAAGTTGCCCGATCCAGCGATGGGCGGCGGATGGTGAGACGGCCGGGCCGTGGAATATCTTGATTCTGTCGTGAGCGGTCGGTAAAATCCGTTCACCTTCACTAATCACTTCTTCATATAACTTCTCTCCTGGACGGAGACCTGTGTAGCGGATCGCAATATCCTGATTCGGCTTCAGCCCGGCCAAGCGGATCATGTTAGCCGCCAGATCGGAAATCCTGATCAATTCGCCCATGTCCAGGACGAAAACTTCGCCCTTATTGCCCATGGACGAAGCTTGCAGCACAAGCTGCACGGCCTCTTCAGTAAGCATGAAGTATCGCCGCACATCCGGATGCGTTACCGTCACGGGACCGCCCGCCGCGATTTGACGCCGGAAAATCGGGACCACGCTGCCACTGCTGCCGAGAACATTGCCAAAACGAACGGAGACGAAACGCGTAGTGGCCGGGCCATGGTGGTTAAAGCTGGATACCAAAATCTCCGCCGCCCGCTTCGTCGCCCCCATGATGTTGGCCGGGTTTACCGCCTTGTCCGAGGAGATCATGACGAACGACTCGACCCCCTTCTCGAAGGCGGCTTTTGCGGTATTCCATGTTCCGAGCACGTTGTTGCGGATCGCGGCAAGAGCGTGATCCTCCATCAAAGGCACGTGCTTGTACGCGGCTGCGTGGAAAACGGCCTGAATATCATGATTCAACAATAAAGCGCTTACTTCGGCTTCATTCCGGATGTCGGCGATTGCAGCAACAGCGGAGAGGTCCGGGTAGCGGTTGCACAGTTCCCCCTCGATCCGGAATAGTCCACTCTCCGCTTGATCGAGGAGGACGAGCCGCTCGGGCCGGAACGACGCAATCTGGTGACAGAGCACCGAACCAATCGAGCCCGCCGCGCCGGTAACCAGAACACGTTTCCCCCTTATCCGCTCAGTAATCCGTCCCTTGTCCAAAGTAACCGGTTCCCTGCCCAGCAGGTCCTCCAGCGCAATCTCTCTCACCTGACTCGCCAGTCCCTGCTTCACGAGCAGACTGGAAATTCCAGGCAGAATCCGGCATCTCAGACCTGCGCTCCCGCAGGAGTTCACGGCATCCCGAATCTGGCGGCCTGTCGCCGATGGCATCGAAATGATGGCTTCTTCGATCCGCACGTCCTTCTTGCGCAAACGTTCCAAAACGCGCGCCAAGCTCCGCCCGCTACCCAGTACTTTGTGGCCGGAAATCCACTCGCCGATCTTGCTCTCATCGTCGTCAATAAACCCGGCAACTTGGAAATGCGATTCCAGGTCGATCCGTATTTCGCGCGCCAGGGACGCGCCAGCCCAGCCCGCGCCATAGATGAGAACCTGTCTGCCCTCTCCGGGGTGGGTTGCGCTCACCGCCAGTTCCTTCGCCACCCGGGCGGTCATCCGCAATCCGCCAATGATCAGCAGGCAGATGATGAAGTCCAGAATGTAAACGCTCCGGGGAAAATTCCAGCCATAGATTCCGAATATCGTCAGTGTAAAGAGACCAGACGCGAGAGTATTTATCTGGACAATCTTCAGAACGTCTCTGGTGTCGGTCCAGGTCCACCAGCCGCGATGCAACTGGCAGAGATAGAACACTACCATCTTGACCAGTAGGGCAATGCCAAGCGCCGGGAACGCTCTCTGGCGGTGTTCCAATGGCACAGCGAAATCGAACCGGAGTACGAAAGCCAATGACAGGCTCGTCAGAATCGCCGAGCCTATTGAGTCCCGCATAATATAGTGTCACCTGCCGGGCCTATGCTGCATCTATAT
>JAHDVK010000025.1 GCA_023384675.1 Bryobacteraceae bacterium
CGGCGTGCATGAAGTCGGGGATGCCGATGGTGCAGGCGTCGATGTTCTTGCCTTCTTTGTCGAGCAGTTCTCTGAAGTCGCGGTACAGCGGCAGCTTTTCGTAACGCTTCAGCGTGGCGGAGGGCCGCCGCAAATCGACATCGCACAGCGCCACGATGTTCTCGGTCTGCGCCGCCTGGTTGAGAATCGCTCCGCCCTGCCCCCCGCACCCGATGGCGGCCACGTTGAGCTTGTTGTAAAAAGGCTTGTATCCAAGGGCGCGCAGCGATGGCACACTGCCATACCCCGCCGCCGGAACAACGCCGGCAAGCAGCGAGCCATAAAAGAAATATCTGCGGGAAACGCCGTGGCTATTCATGATGATCTTCTCCCGTCGCGGACCAGGTCTTGTCAGCCCGCGATCGTTATACACCCCCGATTCTATGACACGCGCAGAGCGCGCGGATCAAGTGAATAGTCGGATGTGCAGGCCATACCCTCTGGCCGCGGGGATCGGCCAATCATTTTCGCGGCTGCGCAGTGCGCGGCGTGCGGCGACGGCTGCGCTCAGATGGCGCGGACCCTTCCGCGGCATTGTGTTCGGCTTGCGCGTCCAGCGGCTTTGGCTGCTGCTTGGAGGTCAGCCGGAGCAGAGGCATTGGCGAAACGTGAAGTCCCATTCGGCCGGTCATAGATTGTACAAACTCCCGGAAAAATGGCCAACAATTGAAGACAGCGTTGACATCTTTGAAGGCGTCCAATTCGGCTTGCGTTGGCTGATACCCTTCGTTCAAGCGGTAGGTCAGGCCAAAGCGACCCGAGATTCGAACCACTGGGCCTTGCTCGGGAAGCCCGCCTGCCGGCTTGCCTTCGACACTGAGGCGGATCGCGAATCCGGCGCGGGAACCGGAAAGCGGCAAAACCTCAGGCGCAAGAGCAAGACTGAGGGAGAGAGGCTCGGGCGGCTCCGGAAACTGCTGCTCTACAGAGCACTGACTCTCCAGGAGCCGAATACTCTCGATTTGAGCGTTCCGCTGAAACGCAGCGGAAGCCTTCACGGCTGCGCTGTCCTGGCTTAGCAAAAAGTCCACACGCGACTCCATAGATGAACCTAGGCTGCATACGAACAGTCAGGAGACCGGCCCGACGCCGGTCCACTCCCGGTCAACGGGCTAAAGCCAGCCCAATCAGATCGAGTCTCCGCTTGCACTGTGACGGGGACAGGCCCAAGTCTGCTCTCAATCGGGAGGGCCGACTCCAATTCGCGCAGGTTCGTGCGAGCCGCTTCCACATCCGTGCAGAGGCGGATGAGGCGGTCGCTGGATTCGTCCTGGATTGCGCCGGCTTCCCATCGCTTGACACTGTTGACGCCGACGCCGAGGCGGCAGGCGAAGGCGCGTTGCGAAAGGCCCAACCGCTTGCGGGCGGCCTTGAACTCATCCGTGGTGAGAAGGCCGTGGGCGCGGCGGTACGCGTCGGCACTGGCGATGGAGTAGGCATCAGCCTGGGCGTCGGTCAAGACGGTCTCGCCGCAGTGGTCGCAGACTTCAGCTTCGACCTGGACGCGAAACGACTCTCCACGCACATTGGCCTCAACGATGGCGGACTGGACCCGCATGGTACCAATCCCGCAAACGAAGCATTTCATTTCTCTCTCCTCGGCAGAACAGGAGGATGACATGACCAGAACAGGACATGCGGCTTCTTCTCCTCCAGATGAAGCTGGAACTTCAGGTAGATCCCCGCCTTCAGTTCCAAGCTCTGAAAAAGGTATGGATAGCCCGGCGGCCTCTCGAGGTCGTGGGGCGGTTCGTAATCGACCGGCTGGATTTCCGCCAATCGCCGGAGAACGAATGCGCGGCGTTCCAGCAGCGAGACATTGTAGTGATCCCGGATCTGGTCAACAAAATTGGAATGGTAGCGGGCGGTTCCGTCATTGACAGCCCTTTCGGCGATCTGGAGAGCTTCCTCGGGGTCGTGCCGGCCCAGATAGCCCTTGCTGATGACTTCTTCGTAGAACCTCTGCTCATACTTCCGGAAGTAGTTTTGTTTGTCTAACTCTTCCGCACGGGCCTTCCAGAGCGCCGGATATGGATTCTTGTTCGGGGCGCTCATCGAACCCACCTATACGGTACCATATGGGCCCAAACTAGGCAAGATCCTTGTCCGGGCGCTGGGCCGGAAGCGAGAGAAGTCTGGCGAGCAGGGCTTCTGCCTGGGTGCCGGCAACCTGGATGGGGCAAGCGGCGGGGGCGAGGATGGCGCGGGCGGCGTCGTCGTAGATGATGTTGGATTCGGGGTAGCCGCGGGCGGTTTTGGCGCGGATTTCGGTATCGAGGTCGTCGCGGGTGTCCGTGGCTTCCCAATAGCCACGGTTGATGGAGAAGTCGTCGCGGAGGGTGGCGTCGGGTTTCACGAAGGCGCCGGGGGCGAGTTTATAGGGGTGTTCGGGGATGAGTTGCCACTTGCGGCGGCGGGCGAGATCGGCGAGGAGGGTCTGGAAGGCGGAGCGGGTGGCGGATTCGTGTTCCACGCCCGCTCCGCGAAATTCCCGCAGAGTCAGTTGGTATTTGTGCAGCAGTTTGTCCGCGGGCTGGATTTGGACTGGCACAGTTCCAACGAATTCTATCATCCCCGCCTTCGATTCCGGCCGAAATCCGATCTATGCGCACGCGGCCCGAAGCGCAAAGCTCAGCCCAGTTCGCTCCACTCAGCCCGCTTGCGGGCCCGGTAGGCATGGTTGCAGAGCTGCGCGGCGCCGGCGGCGTAATGGCCGTCGAGCGCGTTCTCCAGGCTCGGCTTGTTGTCCACCACCGATTCCACGAACCGCGCCACGTGCGTGGGGCCCCGCTGCACGCGGACCTCCTCTTCCGGCCGCCGCTGGGTCTCCGGCCTGCCCTCGAACGATTTCAAATACGCCCCGCGATGCCGCTTCGGGAAGTTCTCCGAGCCATACCGCTGGACCTCGGCGAACACCGGCTCCGAGAAGATGGTCAGCCGCCCGCCGTCAATTTGCATCGCGCCCTGATCCCCCATTGGCAGCGAGGCAGCGAGGGACAGTACACGCAATACACCCACATTGCCTCCCCCAGGAACAAAGGTCCGAAGCACCCTGCTCCGGGCCTGATCATTGTGGTCCGCGAAATCTCGAGCGGCCAGGACTCAGCCTGGCCGCCCCCCCACAGCGCTACACTTAAGCTATGCCGCGAAAGGCCAGCGTGGTCATCGAGAAGGACGTGCACGGCTACTACGCCTGGTGCCCGGAACTCAAAGGATGCCAATCCCAGGGCACAACCCTCGAAGAGACCCTCACCCACATCCGCGAAGCGATCGAACTCTACCTGGAAACCCTGCCGCCGGAGGAACGCGACCTGTTGTTGAGCCAGGAGATCCTCACGACTGCCGTCGAGGTGAATGCCTAAACACTACCTCGCTGGACCGCGGTCGAAGCCGAGCGCGCACTCCTGGAAGCAGGCTTCGTCTTGTTGCGTTCGAAAGGCAGCCACCGAATCTATTCGAAGGGTCCGCGCCGCGTCGTTGTGCCCTTCCACTCGTGGATTGTCCTGCATCCGAAGGTCGTCAAACAAGTCATAGAAGCCGTTTTGGAAGCACGTTAGACCATCTGGCCGCCAACGATAGCCCGCAGGCGCCTCCCCAACCCCCTCGCCCAATCCAACCAAGCGTAGGTGCCAACCAGGGAAAATGGTGTGATTTTCCAAATCGACCCTATACGGATGCGGCCCGAAGCGCAAACCTCAGCCCAGTTCGCTCCACTCGGCCCGCTTCCGGGCCCGGTACGCATGGTTGCAGAGCTGCGCGGCGCCGGCGGCGTAATGGCCGTCGAGCGCGTTCTCCAGGCTCGGCTTGTTGTCCACCACCGATTCCACGAACCGCGCCACGTGCGTGGGGCCCCGCTGCACGCGGACCTCCTCTTCCGGCCGCCGCTGGGTCTCCGGCCTGCCCTCGAACGATTTCAAATATGCCTCGCGATGCCGCTTCGGGAAGTTCTCCGAGCCATACCGCTGGACCTCGGCGAATACCGGCTCGGGGAAGATCGTCAGCCGCCCGCCGTCAATTTGCATCGCGCCCTGATCCCCCATGATCCAGACGCCGCGCCCGCGGTTGCCCGAATTGCAGAGGTTCACGTAGAGATCCACGATGAAGCCCTCGGGGTATTCGAGCATCGAGTTCATCACGTCGGGCACGTCGCGGCCGTCGTTCCAGCGGAAGATGCCGCCCATCGAAACGGCCGCCGCCGGGTGCTTCACGTTCAGGATTTCGTGCAGCGTCGTGAACTGGTGGACGAACAGGTCCGTGGCCACCCCTCCCGAAAACTCCCACCAGCAGCGCCAGCGGAAGAAGGTCTCGGCGCGGAAAGGCCGCGCCGGCCGCGCGCCGAGAAAGCGCTGCCAGTCCACGGTTTGCGGCGAGGCGTCGGGCGGCACCGGATAGATCCACGCGCCTTCGGCATTGTTGCGATGCTCGCTCAGCCGCACCATGTTCAGCTTGCCGAGCCGGCCCGAGGCCACCACCTCGCGCGCTTTCGCCGTCAGCGCCGACGTCTTGCCCTGGCTGCCGACCTGCAGCACCTGCTTCGGGCGCGCATTCGACGCGGCCACCATGCGTTGGCCTTCAACGAAACTCCAGGAGATCGGTTTCTCGATGTACACATGCTTGCCGGCATCGAGCGCATCATGCACCATCCGTTCATGCAGATGGTCCGGCGTGGCGATACACACCGCCTGCACCTCTTTGTTGTCGAGCACCGCGCGGTAATCCTTGGTGGTCTGGATCGAGGAGCCAAGCTGCTCCTTCGCGCGTTCGAGGCAGCCGTCGTAAAGGTCGGCCACCGCGATGCCGCGCACGCCCGGCACTTCGGTGAACTCATCGATCAACTGCTTGCCGCGAATGCCGGAACCAATGAAACCGACGGTGAGACCGCGGCCATTGATCGACTGTGCGGCGGCTTGCCCGGCGAGCGTGTACGTGACGGCGCCGGCGAGGAAAGATCGGCGGGAGGGAGACTTCATGTCCATCAGGATACAGCGGGCGAGGGCCAGGGGAAATCCTCAGGCCAGCCTTCCACCTCGAGTTCGAGCGGCACGGCGAGAACGTGCGAAGGCACGGAAGGCAGATTCAGCAGGTCCTTTTCCGTGGTGAGCAGGACATCGGCGCGCGCGCTGAGCGCTTTGATTTCGCCATCGGTGTATCGATGATGGTCCGGGAAGACCTCGAAGAACGCGAGCGAAACGCCGGCTTCTGCAAGCGATACGCGGAACGCTTCCGGCTGGCCCAGTCCGCAGAATGCACCCACGCGGCCTTCAGGCAGGCGGGGAACGGCGGCCTTCATCCGCGCGAACGCGATCGGTGCGCGCGGATTTTTACGGCGGATCTCCCGGATCAACGTGGGATATTGGCGCCCCTTTCGCGTGCGCGTCAGCACGATCAGGTCGGCGCGATCGAGCGCCGCAAACGGCTCGCGCAACTGTCCGCGCGGAAACACGCCGCCGCGCAAGGGGTCGAGCGCGTCGATCAATACGATGTCGAACTCGCGGCGCATCCGCCAGTGCTGGAAGCCGTCGTCGAGCAGGATCACATCGGGCCGCCGCCGCGCGGCGATCAAGGGGAAAGCCTCGAGGCGGCGCGCCGCCACGCCCACCGCCGCATCGCCCGCGCGCAGAATCAGTTGCGCCTCTTCGCCGGTTTCATCGACCGCCGCCGCATCGCCCGGCAGCAGCGCCACCGGCCGTTGCCCGCGCCGCCCATAACCGCGCATCAGGACAGCAGGAAATAAACCGCGCCGCGCCGCCTCGCGCGCGAGCCAGATCACCAGCGGGGTCTTGCCCGTGCCGCCCATCGCCAAATTGCCTACGGAAATCACGGGAACCGGGGCAAACTCGAGCCGGAAACTCTTCCAGGCGCGATCCGCCGCCACGCCCGCGCTCCAGAGCCAGGCGAGCGGCGCCAGCCAGCGGCGGCGCGGTTGCAGGAGGGCTTCGTCGTACAGGCGGACGATGGCGGCGGCGGCGCGGGCGGTGGCGCCTCGGCGCGCGGCGGCGCATTCCAGCGCCCGCTCGCCCAGCGCGCGGCGCGCGTCGGAATCGCGCAAAAGTGCGTCAAAAACGTGCTCCAGAGCCTCTTTTTGCGCGATTTTGAGGGCGTTTTTCGCCACGAAATCGTCCGCGATCGACTGGAAGTTCTGGTTGTTTGGCCCCGTGACGATCGCGCGCCCGAACGCCGCCGGCTCCAGCACGTTATGCCCCCCGCGCGCGGCGATGGAACCGCCCACAAACACCACATCCGCCACTGAAAACAAGGCACTTAACTCGCCAATCGTGTCCAGCAGCAGAACGCCCGGCTTCGCCAGCGGCCCCAGCGCGGAACGCCGCACGAAAGCTACACCGGCCTCGGCCAGCAGCCTCGCCGCGGAATCGAAGCGCTCGGGGCGGCGCGGAGCCAGAATCAGGAGCAGTCCCGGATGTTGGGCCGCAAGCCCGCGAAAGACCTCCACGACCAGTTCGTCCTCGTCCACGTCGCCGGGGAAGGCGGGCGGCATGGTGGAAGCGGCGATCACGATGGGCGAAGCCGCATGGTTCGTCAAAAACTCCCGCAAATCCTCGGCGATCCGCGCCGAGGTGGGATCAAAGTCGAACTTGAGATTGCCGCCGTCGCGAGCGTGCGCGGCGCCGAGCGTGCGATAGCGGGCCTCGGCGATCGCATCCTGCGCGAGCAGTTCATGCGGCAGCGCGAGCGGAGCGCGGAAGAACCAGGCGTAGCGCCGGTAGCGGGGCAGGGCCTTATCCGAGATGCGGCCGTTGACCACCGCCAGGCGCGCGCCCGTGCGCACCGCTTCCCGCCACAAGTTGGGCCAGATTTCGGTCTCCATCACGGCGACCACCGAGGGTTTCAGAAGCCGCAAAACGCGCCGGACGGCAAAGCAATAGTCCAGCGGCGCATAGAAGACGCCGTCGGCGAGGCCCGCGAGCTTTTGCTCGGCCATGGCGCGTCCGGCGATGGTGGAAACCGAGACAAACAGGGGCGCTTCGGGCAGTTGCGCACGCAACTGCCGCAGCAAGCCGACGGCGCTCATCGCTTCGCCGACGCTCACGGCATGGAGCCACACCGCACCGGGCGAGGAGCGGCGGAAGCGGCGCGGCAGTAATCCGAATCGTTCGCCGAGGTGGCGCAGGTAGCGCCGGTCCCGCAACACCCTCACTGCGAGATAGACGAGCAAAAAAGGGAACCCGGCCCACTGCAAGGCGCGGTAGAGCGCGAAAGCCAGGCGGTGTGACAGCGGTTGCGGCAAGGGCTTCGAATTTCAGAGTAACGCGGAGGCAACCTGCGGGCGGGGCGGGGCGTCGTTATAAAGGCGGTTACCCTGGTAGATAGCAGGATCGAATCCCATGCGCAGCTTTCCAGTTCTTGTAGCAGCGACGGCGTTGCTGGCCTTGACGGCCGCAGCGCAAAAGAACGCCACGCCCTTCCGGCCGGGCAAGGCGGCCGACTATCCCTCGCATCAGACGGTGGGTCCGGTGAAGATCGCAGCCGTGAAGTACGAGTCCGACAGCGAGACGAAGCCGCTGTTCGGGGGCAAAGTGAACCCGAACGAACATGGCGTGCTTCCCATTCTGCTGATCATCGACAACGCGGGCGACGATACCCTGCTGTTCGACCGCATGCAGGTGCTCTATCAGCAAGCGGGCGGGCGCAATTCGGTGGAGCCGACCGATCCGAAGGAGTTGCCTTACCTGATGGGCGTGCGGCGGCCGCGCCAGGCGGGCGCGGGCGGGGGTATCCCCTCGCCGATTCCGTTGCCGCGGCGGAAGAACCCGCTGGCGGCGGTGGAATTCGACACGCGCGCCTGGGGCGCGAAATCGCTGCTGAAGGGCGACAGTGTGCACGGCTTCACTTACTTCCAGGCCCGCGCGCTGCGGAACGCGATCCTGTACGTCAGCGGCATTCGCGAAGCGTCCACAGGCAAGGAAGTGTTCTTCGCCGAAGTGCCGCTCGACACGCCCACGCCCGATTAGGCTCAGTACGTGCCCTGCTGCGGATGCACATCCACGGGGTGACGGATGGCGGGAATGGTGCGCAAATAGGCGTAGATGGCGCGCAGGTCCTCATCGGTCAGGCGGGCGAGCCCGAGCCAGGGCATGATCGTAAAATTCGACTGATTCATGGGCGGAGCGTTGGCGGCCGTCATCTCCGCATAGCCCTTGAATTTGGCGACAAAGCGGTCTTCGCTCCAGAGGCCGATGCCGGTTTCTTCGTCCGGGGTGATGTTGGCGCTGCGGACGAGCCGGGTGTCAAACCGGAACGGCTCGCCGCCGGCGAATTCGCGGCCCGCGACAGGAACGCCCTTGTCCAAAAGGCTATGGCAGGTCTTGCACTCGCCGAGTGTGACGAGGTATTCGCCATACTTTACGCGGTCCTCTTTCGTCGGCGCCGCGACGGGGCCGTTCACGGGCCGGGGCAGATCGTTGATGAGGTATTTGACTGGAAACACGAGTTCGGTGCGCGGCTGCGCTTTGCGGACGGGCGGAATGGTGCGCATGTAGGCGATGAGCGCGTAGGCGTCCTCATCGCTCATGTGCGCGTAGTGCTCAAAGGGCATGAAGTTGAACAGGGCGCGCCCGTCGCGGGAGACCCCTTCGCGCAGCGCCCGCAGGATTTCACCGTCGGTCCAGGCGCCGAGGCCGGTCTCCGGGTCGGAGGACAGGTTGGCGCTGATCACACGCCCCGGAAGGCCCAATTCAGCGGGAAATTCGAAGCCCGAGGCCCGCTCCGCTTCAATGACGGGACCGGGAAACCTGTTCCAGTCGCGCGGTGAGTGGCAGCCGTCGCAGTCGGCGAGGTTTTCAAACAGGTAGCGGCCGCGGGTGATACGCTCATCCGTGATTTCCACCTTCATATCCAAAGGCTGGACGAATGCGGGTTTCTTCGTGGCCAGCCAGGCGAAGCCTCCGCCTGCCAGCAAAGCGAGCGCGAACAGAGCGATCGCGAACTTCTTCATCGGGGTACTCCTGTTTCCGGTCCCAGACCGGATTGATTGTTCCGGTCAGTATACGCGATACGCGTAACAGGAAGCCGAAGTAGCTCAGGCCTTGTACATATATTTAATGAAGGACTTGTAGACCAACAGGTTGGGCCCCTCGTCGCGATTGAGCTTGATGCAGCCTTTGTCGTACCACTCGATGACGCCGTTCAGTTCCTCACCGTCACGCAGGACCACGACCATGGGTGTTTTCGACTGCATCTGCTTGACGTAATAGAAATTTTCGGCGTTGGTGGTGTCGGGGGGAGTCTGCTTCTTGATGGGCGGCTTCATGCTTTTCACATTCTTCGCCGCGTAATTTTGTTTAGATTCCGCCAAGGGCGGACGGATGAGTCTCCGGTTTGAGGATTCCAAGGGATGGCTCCTGGTGTGGACCGCCGCCGCGCCGGGTTCAGCGGGCAGAACGGCAAGATTTGAATTATTGATAGCACATCCGGGCTTGGGTACTCAAGCATCCGATTATCCGGGAAGAACGGGCGCGGCCGGCCGGGAAGAGCATAGAATACTTGCTATGCGCACGCACATTCTCCTCGGCTTTCTTGCCGTCCCCTTGCTGACAGCGCAGCCCATCCCGCGGGCTGAGCATCCGCAGCCTCAATTTCAGCGCGAACAGTGGCAGACGCTGAACGGCCCTTGGGAATTTGAATTCGACGACGGAGACAGGGGTCTCGCGGAGGATTGGGCGACTGCCGCGCGCAAGTTCTCGCGGCAGATCGTGGTGCCCTTCGCATTCGAGACCAAGCTGAGCGGCATTGGCGACACGTCGTTCCACCCGGTGGTGTGGTACCGGCGCTCGTTCGAAATCCCCGCGGCATGGAAGGGGCGGCGGGTGCTGCTGCATTTTGGCGCGGTGGATTATCACGCGATGGTGTGGGTGAACGGGCGGATGGCGGGCGAGCATGAAGGCGGCTCCACGCCGTTCCGCTTCGATATCACGCCCCACCTGAAGACGGGCGCGAACACGGTGACCGTGCGCGCGTGGGACCCGCCTGAAGACCGCGCCATCCCGCGCGGCAAACAGTACTGGGAGCCGAAATCACGCGGCATTTTCTACACAAGAACGACGGGCATCTGGCAGCCGGTGTGGCTGGAAGCCGCGGGCGAGAGCTATCTGGACTCGCTGCGAATCGACAGCGACATCAGCGGAGCCGTGACCTTCGACACCCGCGTGGCGCGGGCGAAGAAGGATCTGACGCTTGCTTTCACTGTTCGCGACGGCGAAACAGTGGTGGCCACGGGCAGTTCCAGCGGCGTGCGCGAGTCGAAGTACCTCGCGGCGGCGGCGAGAGTAGGCAGCCCGAAGCTCTGGCAGTTGAACCGGCCCGCGCTCTATGACGTGACGCTCGAGTTGCGCGACGGAACTCAGGTGCTCGACCGGGTGCAGACCTACTTCGGCTTCCGCAAGATCGCGATTGAAAACGGTCGCTTTTATCTCAATAACCGGCCGGTGTATCTCAAGTTTGTATTGGACCAAGGCTACTGGCCGGAGTCGCTTCTGACGCCTCCATCGGACGACGCGATCAAGTTCGACATCGAGAAAACTCTCGAAATGGGCTTCAACGGCGCGAGAAAACACCAGAAATTGGAGGATCCGCGGTTTCTTTATTGGGCCGATAAGATGGGTTTTCTGGTGTCGAGCGAAATGGCGAACGCCTATCTCTACGATGAGCAGTACGCCTTCCGCTTCATGCGCGAGTGGAAGGAGTCGGTGCTGCGGGACATCAACCATCCGTCGGTCGTGATGTGGGTGCCGATTAACGAAAGCTGGGGCGTGCCGAACCTCCGCGATCCGCGCCAGCAGGCGCACCTGCGGGCGCTGTATCACGCGACGAAATCGCTGGACCCTACGCGTCCGGTAGTCACGAACGACGGCTGGGAGAATCTCGAGGTGACGGACCTGTTCGCGGTGCATGATTACGTTGCAACCGGAGCGGGGCTGCTTGCGCGGTGGCAGAGCATTGAAGTGAAGCCGGGCGCGGCGCTTCCTTCGCATTCGCGCGGCTACCTGATTCCGGGGTATGAGTACAACGGCGCGCCGCTGTATTTGTCGGAATTCGGCGGTATCGCGTATATTCCCGCGGGCGTCAAGGTGCCTGAATCGGCGTGGGGGTACGCGGGGGTGGAGCCGAACCAGGAGGCGGCGCTCAAACGGCTGCGCGGGCTCTACGAGGCAATCGCCAAGTCGCCGTTCATCGGCATCTGCTACACGCAGATCACCGATGTCGAACAGGAGATCAATGGTCTATTGACCTACGACCGGAAGCCGAAGTTCGATCCGAAGGCGATCAAGGAACTGAACGACATGTTGCGCTGATCAGCTCTCGTTGTCCAGATGGAGTTTGGCCAGCAGCAGCGCCTCGCGCTGCTCATTGGTCACCGCGGGGTACTCCAGCTTCAGCGACTTCAGTTTCCGGTGGATCACATAGGCCACCGCCAGCCGTGTGAACCACTTGTTGTCCGCCGGAATCACGTGCCACGGCGCGTGTTCCGTGCTCGTGTGCCGCAGGCAGTCCTCGTACGCTTCCACGTAGGCATCCCAGTGCCCGCGCTCGCGAACGTCGGAATCGGAAAATTTCCAGTTCTTGTCCGGACGTTCGATCCGCTCCAGAAACCTCTTCTTCTGCTCTTCCTTCGAAACGTTCAGATAAAACTTCAGCACCTCGACGCCGTTGTGCGTCAGGTACTCCTCGAAATTGTTGATCTCCTGGTACCGCCGCTTCCAGATGTTCTTGTCCACCCAGCGCTTCGGCAGCTTCTGCCGCTCCAGTATCGCCGGGTGGACCCGCGCCACCAGCACCTCTTCGTAATACGAGCGGTTGAAAATGCCGATCCGCCCCCGTTCCGGCAGGCGTTTCATGCAGCGCCAGAGGTAGTCGTGGTCCAGTTCCTCGGACGACGGCGCCTTGAAGGAGAACACCTGGCAGCCTTGCGGATTGATGCCGCTCATCACGTGCTTGATGGTGCCGTCCTTGCCGGCGGCGTCGAGGGCCTGGAAGATGATGAGGATGGCGTACGTGTCCTGGGCGTAGAGCTTGTCCTGGAATTCGGCCAGCAGCTCCACGCCTTCGTTCAACCGCGCGGCCGCCTCTTTCTTCTTCATCGATTCCGGCGTCCAGCCAGGATCATAATCCTTCGCGAGCGAAATCTTTTTCCCCGGAGGAACGATCAGTTTGTCGAGAAGGCTGTCGGGTAATTTTTTCATGGCTGTTCCGGTCCAGCCTATCGGCGGACCGCGGCGGCGTCAAGCACGCCCGCGGAGCAGAGAAAAGGCGGACGCGCCTGAGCGCGCCCGCCTTTGCGGTCAACCGGGAGGATCCGGGTTACTCGATATGAGCGCCCTCGATCCGCATGTTGTAGAAACTGCGGTACACGAACACCAGCGCAATCACGAAACAAATCACCGCCAGGATGTGCGAAAGCGGCGAAGTCGGATCGCTGTGGCGCATCTCCACGGCGAGTTCCACCGCGAGCAGCCCGAACAGCGTCGTGAACTTGATGATCGGGTTCAGAGCCACCGATGACGTGTCCTTGAACGGATCGCCCACCGTGTCGCCCACCACCGTCGCATCATGCAGCGGAGTGCCCTTCGCTTTCAACTCGGTCTCCACCACCTTCTTCGCGTTATCCCAGGCGCCGCCGGCATTCGCCATGAACACCGCCTGGAACAGGCCGAAGATCGCGATCGAGATCAGGTAGCCGATGAAGAACCACTCTTCGTAGAACGCGAACGCCAGCGTCGCGAAAAACACCACCAGGAAGATGTTGAACATGCCCTTCTGCGCATACTGCGTGCAGATGGCCACCACCTTCCGGGAATCTTCCTCGCTGGCCTTCGTGGCGTCATCCGTCAGCTTGATGTTCTTCTTGATGAACTCCACCGCGCGGTACGCGCCCGTCGTCACGGCCTGCATCGAAGCGCCCGTGAACCAGTAAATTACCGCGCCGCCCATGATCAGGCCGAGCAGGAACGGCGGGTGCAGAATGGTCAGGAACTTCAACAGTTCGGGGTTCAGCTTGTCGGTCAGCGTCATGATGATCGAGAAAATCATCGTCGTCGCGCCAACCACCGCCGTGCCGATCAGCACCGGCTTCGCCGTCGCCTTGAACGTGTTGCCCGCTCCGTCGTTCTCCTCCAGGTTCTCCTTGCCCTTCTCGAAGTCAGGCTTGAAGCCGAAGGTCTTCTCGACATCGGCTTCGATCCCCGGGATTTGTTCGATCGTCGAGAGCTCGAATACCGACTGCGCGTTGTCCGTCACAGGACCATAGCTGTCCACCGCGATCGTAACCGGGCCCATGCCCAGGAAGCCGAACGCCACCAGACCGAAAGCGAACACGGCCGGTGCGTGCATCAACTCGCCCAGACCCAGCATCGAGACCCCGTACGCGATCCACATCAGACCCGTCATCGCGAGGCCCAGCCAGAACGCCGAGAAGTTGCCCGCAACGAGTCCCGACAGGATGTTCAGCGATGCGCCGCCTTCCCGCGAACTCGTCACCACCTCGCGCACGTGCCGCGAATTTACCGACGTGAACACCTTCACAAACTCCGGAATGATCGCGCCCGCCAGCGTGCCGCAGGTGATCACCGTCGCCAGTTTCCACCACAGGCTGGAATCGCCCTTCAGCTCGGGAATCATGAAGTAGCTCACCAGGTAGGTCAGGCCCACGCAGACGATCGACGTCAGCCACACCAGGTTCGTCAACGGCGCTTCAAAATCCATCTTCTTGGCGTCGGCGTACTTTGCCTTCGCGATCGTGTGGTTGATGAAGTAGCTGGCCGCCGATGCGATCACCATCATCACGCGCATGATGAAGATCCACACCAGCAATTGCACCTGCACCAGCGGGTCGAACACCGCCAGCAGGATGAACGTGATCAACGCCACGCCCGTGACGCCGTAGGTCTCGAAACCGTCGGCCGAAGGTCCAACCGAATCACCGGCATTGTCGCCAACGCAGTCGGCGATCACGCCCGGGTTCCGCGCGTCGTCTTCCTTGATCTTGAACACGATCTTCATCAGGTCCGCGCCGATGTCGGCGATCTTCGTGAAGATGCCGCCCGCCACGCGCAATGCCGCCGCGCCCAGCGATTCGCCGATCGCGAAACCGATGAAGCAGGGACCAGCGTAGTCGCCCGGAATGAAGAGCAGAATGAACAGCATGATCAGCAGTTCCACCGAGATCAGCATCATGCCGATGCTCATGCCGGCCTGCAGCGGAATGTCGTGACAAGGGAACGCTTTGCCCGTCAGGCTCGCAAACGCGCAGCGCGAATTCGCGAAGGTGTTCACGCGGATGCCGAACGCCGCCACTGCGTAGCTGCCCAGAATGCCGATCATGCTGAATAACAGAATGATCGCCACCTTGATCGCTTCAAACTCCAGCAAAAAGCCGAAGTAGAACACGATGATCACCCCAATGAAGATCTCCAGAATCAGCAGAAACTTGCCCTGCGTCTGCAGATACGTCTGGCAGGTGGCATAGATCAGCTCCGATACCTCCAGCATCGACTTGTGCACCGGCATGTTCTTCAGCCGCGTGTAGATCATCAGGCCGAAAAGCATTCCGAAAATGCTGACCACAATGCCGATCATCAGCAGGGTGCGGCCGCCGATGCCGTCAAGGAATGTCGCCTGGTCCAGATCCGGCATCACCAGATTCGCTTCGCCGCCCGGACGGTGCTCGGGCTGCTGCGCGAACATGGGGGCCGTGCCCAGCGACAGAATCATCGCCAGGACCACCATCGAGACGAAGGCGCGGCTCCGGCGGAACCACGCTCTGGGTTGAGTCTTCATCGAGTTCGCCTGACGCGGCTTACGCGTCAGGCTTGCTGTGGGGAACATTTAGTCCATCCTCCCGGTTTGTCGGAGTCTTGTTCTCAACGGCTTGGGCCGCGCCGTTGAGGAGTAAGAGATCGGAAATTTGCGCTTATCCAGGCCCAAGAAACTAGCATATAGGACTGGAGTATCGGAATCAACACGCCGAGGGCAGGATTCTGGACGGATTTGTTCATCGGGGTGAGGAAAGGGGTATGCTGGTGTCTCGCGTCATGGATAAGCAAAACCTTAAGGGACTCCGCTTCACCGCGTTTGTACTCGCCGCCGTGGCCGTCTCGATGATCTGGCCCGCGCCGTTCCGGCAGGTGGGCGGCTACGACCTCACTCGCCTGATCGTCCCTTTGATTCAGATCATCATGCTGGGAATGGGCGCCACGCTGAGCGTGGCCGATTTCACCCGCGCCTTCAAGATGCCCCGCGCGGTGCTGTGCGGGCTGCTGCTGCAGTTTGCCATCATGCCGGTGCTGGGCTTCGCCATTGCCGCCACGTTCGGATTCCCGAAGGAGGTGGCGGCGGGCGTGATCCTGGTGGGGGCGTGTCCGGGCGGCGTGGCGTCGAACGTCATGAGCTTTCTGGCCAAGGGCGATGTGGCGCTCTCGGTGACCATGACCGCTTTCTCCACGCTGGCCGCCCCCGTGATGACGCCGCTGGCCATGACCCTGCTGGCCGGCGAGTACGTGCCCGTGTCGTTCAACGAGATGATGATTTCGATCGTCAAAATGATTATCCTTCCGGTCGCGGGCGGGCTGCTGCTCAACCATCTGCTGAAGGGCCGCGCGCAATGGCTGTACAAGCTCTTGCCCGTGGTGTCGATGGCGGGCATCGTGGTCATCATCACCATCATCACGGCGAATTCGCGCGACCAATTGATGACGCTGGGACCGGCGCTCATTCTGGCCGCCGTTATCCATAACGGCATGGGTTATCTGCTCGGCTATTGGGGCGCGCGGCTGGGCCGCCTGGATGAGCGCGCCTGCCGCACCGTGGCCATCGAAGTCGGGATGCAGAACGCCGGGATGGCCTCGGGTCTGGCCATCAATGTCCTCAAGAACGTGAACTCCGCCATCGCCCCGGCCATCTTTGGGCCGCTGATGAATGTGACGGGCTCGGTGCTGGCGAGCTGGTGGGGTGCGCGGGGGGTGGACGCTGGCAGCGCGGTTGTCAAGGATTGACAAAGATTGTCAGTGCGGCCTAACCTGACAGCAGGAGTGGTGGCGTGCGATGAACGTAAACCTGACAGAAGAACTGGAGTCGCTGGTTCACAGTAAGGTGAAATCGGGTCGCTACAACTCTGCCAGCGAGGTGGTGCGCGAAGCTCTGCGGTTGCTGGAAGAGCGGGACGAACTTATGGAGATCCGCCGCGAAGAGGTTCGCCGCCGGATTCGGGCAGGTATCGGTTCTCTGGAGCGCGGCGAAGGCGTGGACGGCGATGATTTTCTTGCCAGGCTGACAGGCGCAGTCAAGAAGGCCAAGAGCAAGAGGCGCTGAGCGAATGGGGAAGGGCTTTGTCCTCTCTCGTCCCGCGCAAGAAGATCTGACCGATATCGCGGATTACTACTTGCGTGAAGCGGGCCCTCAAGTGGTCTTGAGAATACTCGCGGAGTTCAAAGCCACACTCAAGCAACTTGCGAAAAATCCGGGCATCGGGCACCGCCGCGAAGATCTTGCGGGCCCGGATGTGCTCTTCTTTCCCGTTCGACCCTACATGATCTTTTACCGCCGGGGCCGGTCGTACATTGAGATCATTGGCATCCTGCACGCGGCGCGCGATCTCCCGCGGGTTCTCGGCCAGCGGTGAACAGGAGCTACTGCTGATTGTGATAATCCGGATACGCCGGCTTCCGGTGCTTCACTGGCGGATTCTTCTTCAACTCCTCCAGCACCACTTCCACGGCCTTCTCAAGCTGCGGGTCGCGTCCCTGGCGCACCAGGGCGGGGTCCTGCTCCACTTCGATATCGGGAGCCACGCCCCAGTTTTCGATTTCCCATTCGCCCTCCAGATTGTAGAAGGCGAGATTCGGGGCGGTAATGCGGCCGCCGTCGATCAACTCCGGAAAGCCGAAAATGCCCACCAGCCCGCCCCAGGTGCGTTTGCCGACTAGCGGACCGATACCAAGTTTGCGGAACATCCACGGCATGGCATCGCCGCCCGAACCCGCGAATTCATTGATGATCATCGCCTTCGGGCCGAACACGCCGTTCATGGGCGTCGTGAAATCGTTGCCCGCGCGCGTCGTGAAGTAGTTCAACAGCGGGCGCCGCAGCAGATCCACGATGTAGTCGGCGATCTGCCCGCCGCCGTTGAAACGTTCGTCGAGAACAAACCCTTCCTTGCCGATTTGGGCGAACACCCAGCGGTTGAAGTTCGTGAACCCGCCGGCGCCCGTGTTCGGCAGGTGGACATAGCCAAGCCGGCCGCCTGAAAGCTGCTCCACTTTGCGGCGGTTGCCCTCCACCCAGTCCATGTAACGCAGCCCCTGCTCGCTGGCAATTGGCACTACGGTCACATCGCGCGCGCCTTCGCCGTTGGCATTGGGCCCTACCTTCAGCCGGACGCTCTTATCGGCCGTGGCTTCGAAGAACGAATAGAGATCATCGGTGTCCCGCACCTCGCGGCCGTTCACTTGCAGAAGGAATTCGCCCGCCTTCACGTTCACGCCAGGCTGTGTGAGCGGGGCGCGCAGATTCGGGTTCCAGTTCTCGCCGGTGAGGACCTTCGCGAAGCGGTATCGGCCGCCGGCGCGCTCATAGTCCGCGCCGAGCAGGCCGCCTTGCACCTGCCGCAACGGCGGAAACGCGCCGCCAGCCACATAGAGATGACCGACGCTCAACTCGCCCAACATCTCGCGGAACAGGTAATTCAGATCCTCGCGGTGCGCCACCGCCGCGAGGTAAGGCGCATACTTCTTTTCCGCAGCCGCCAGGTCGAGGCCGTGGTAGTTCGGAGCGTACAGGAAATCGCGCTGCAGTCGCCACGCCTCACGGTACATCTGCCGCCACTCGGCGGGCGGGTCCACGCGCATCTCCATGTCGGCGGTCTTGATCGTACCCTCGCCCGGCTTCGGGGGCGCCGCCGTACCGCTGATGGCCCAACGCTGGCCCTGCCGGTAGAGCATCTTCTCGCCGTTGCGCGACACAATGAATTCGCGGACGCCGTCGAGCACCTTGTCGAGCTTGCGCGTCTTCATGTCGAACTTGTGCGCGGTGCGGGATGGCGGACCTTGCTGCGGCGTGCCCGCGGGCGGGTCCTCGAGCAGATAGAAGACGCCTGCTTTGCCTGCCACCAGGTCCGAGTAGTTGCGCGCGGGCGGCGGCAGCGCGAGGATCCGCTGAGAGACACCCTCGAGATCAATGCGGACTTCGACTTTCGCGGCTTCCTTCTTCGGCTCTTCTTTCTTCGCCGGTTCCGTCTTTTCCTCATCGCTCTCGGGCGCAAGCGGAGAGGGGTCGTCCGCCCGGAGCACCACCACGTACACGCTGCGGTTCTGAACGCGCTCCTGGCTCGTCATGTCCAGCCAGCCGGTGTTCAGCCCCTGATTCGTGCTCGCCGTGAAATAGAGAAACCGTCCATCCTTGTCGAACGCCGCATGGCGGGCGTCGCTCAAACCGTCGGTGATCTGGGTCTTCTGGCCCGTCTCGAGCGAATACACGTGGACCGCGCGCAACTGGTTCGGCAGCACCTTCGTGTATACGATCCACTTGGAGTCGGGGGACCATTTCGGCGCCACCTCATCGCGGAACGGCGAATCGTAGTGATCCCCATCCACCTTCGTGATCTGCCCGGTCTCCACGTCCACGATGCAGACAGTCAGCATGGAATCGCGGAAAAGGATCTTCTTGTTGTCCGGCGACCATTCCGGATAGTAGAAAAACGCGTTTCCCCCGAGGTCGATTTTCTTTACCTCGGCAATGCCCGATTGCGGCGCGATATGCAGTTGATATTCGCCCGATTCATCGCTCATATAAGCGATCTTCTGACCATCGGGCGACCACGAGGGCATCCGCTCGGCTACACCCGGCGTGGCGGTCAGGTTCCGCACGTCGCCCTTCTCGCCGGGCACGGTGAAGATCTCGCCGCGCGCTTCGAACACGGCCCGAACCCCAGTGGGGCTGAGTGCGGCGTGGCTGATTCGCGTCCCCACCTTCTCGAACGAAGGCCTTACTCCGGGCAGGTCTCCATCCAGAGTGATCTTCACGGGCGTCACCCGCCCGGATTTCAAGTCGTACAGCTCCAGTCCGCCGAAGCGCTCCAATACAATCGCACCCGGCCCGAGAGCGGCGCTTTTATAATCCAGCCCCGAGTTCTTTATCGCCTCGACCACTTTCCTGGACTTAGGCTCATAGCGGAATAGCGTCACCGGCCCATTCCGGTCGGAAAGAAAATAAACTGCATCCCCGGCCCATATTGGATTAAAATCATTCGAATTCTCGCGGGGAATCTCTTCCACCCGCGAATCGGACAATTGCGCCAGCCACACCTTGGAGGTGCGTCCGCCACGGTATCGCTTCCAGATCGTGAAAGCCGGAGGCACGGGCGTATAGGCCAGGCGCGCGCCGTCCGGAGAGTATGCCGCGGAAATGCCCGCCGGCAGAGGAATCCTCTCGCCGGGCCCGCCATCAAGTCCGATCCGGTAGAACTCGGGCAGTCCCACCGGGCTGGTCCGCGCGCTGCGGATCAATAGTTGTTGCCCGTCCCGAGTGAAATCCACAGGCGCGTCCGGACCCGGGAAGTGCGTCAGGCGCTTCGGCACGCCTCCGCCCGCGGGGATTGTGAACACGTCCATGTTGCCGTCGTAGGTTCCGGAAAAGGCGATTGTGGCGCCATCGGGGGAGAAAATGGGTCCGGTCTCGAGACCGTCGCCCGTGGTGAGGCGCACCGCCGCGCCACCCTGCCTCGGAACGCTCCACAAGTCCCCGGCATAGCTGAAGACGATGTGGGTCCGGCTCAATGCCGGTTGCTGGGGAAGTAAACTCTGGGCCGGGGCCAGGGCCGTGGCTAGTAGAAAAAGAACGGATGCAATGGGTTTCATTGAAGGCTGAACTCAATCGTAACGCCTGCGGCGCCGCCGGGGCAGGGCGGGTGAAGTGAATTTACATCCGCCCTACCGTTCGTGCAGCAGCGCGCGCCAGTTCTCCCGCTGTTGCTTGGTGGCGTCCTGGCGGGGCGCCAAGATCCATGACGGCGCTGCGCGGCGCTCCACCCGCATTTCGATGGTCCGCAATTCGTCCCGCCGCGCCACCAGCACGCGCACCGTCTCGCCCTCTTTGTAGCGATCGAGTCGCGCGGGCCAATCGGTGGTGCGCACGCGGATGCCATTCACGGCGATGATTTCGTCGTCCACATTGAAGCCCGCATCCCAGCCCTGGGTGTCGCGGCGCACGGTGGACACCACCACGCGCCCCGCGTCGCCGCGTGTCGCAAGCCCTGTCTCCACCGGACGCCGGGCCGCATCGGGCAGGAACCGTAGCCCATACCAATCGAGCGCCTCGGTGTAATCGAGTTCCTCCGTCGTCCCGATCACTTTGTCAAACCACGCGCTCAAATCCGCGCCTGCGACCTCGGAGCACACCGCGCGCCACTCCTCGGGCTTGAAGCCCCGATCGCCGCCGTATCGCTGGTAGGCCAGCACCATGGCATCGTCGAGCGACCTGGCGTTGCGCGTCAGCTTGCGGATCTTCGCATCGAGCAGGAAGGCAATCACCTCGCCCTTGGTGTAATAGCTGATCGCCGTGTTGGCCGAATTCTCGTTCGGGCGGTACAGCTTGATCCAGGTGTTGAACGAGGAGTCCTCCATCGACTGCACGAGCCGCCCGGGCGTCGTTTGCAGCGTGTGAATTGCGCTTGAGATGTCGGTGAGCAGCCTCTCCTGCGAAGCCAGTCCGGCACGCTTCAACGCCAGCGGGCCATAGTACGAGGTAAAGCCTTCGGCCATCCACAAATCGGGCGTGTAGTTTTCGTTCTCGTAATCGAAAGGTCCCAGCGCCACAGGCCGCAGCCGCTTCACGTTCCACGTGTGGAAGAACTCGTGGCTCACCAGATTCAACCAGCGGTGGCGGCTGGGCGCGCGGGTTCCTGCCGCGCCGGGCGCGGGCGGCTCCGCGTTGTTCCCATAGGCCCACCGCGACGCGTTCAGCCACGTCGAATTCTTGTGCTCCAGTCCGCCGCCCGATTCCACAATCATGTTGAAGAACACGTAGTGGTCGTAAGGCAGACTGCCGAACATCCGCGTGAACTCCTCCACAATCCGCTTCACGTCCCGCGCCGACGCCGGACCGTCCCACATCGGACCTTCGCCCTGATTCACGAGGTAATGCGGCTTGCCCGCCACCACAAACTCGTGGATCGGCGCGCTGCCAGCATAGATCGGGCAGTCGAGCAACTCATCGAGATCTTCCGCCGCGTAGGTGTGCGCCTCGCCCGGCTTGCGTTTCATCCCGCTGATCGACTTCGCCCAAGCCGCCGGCAGTTCCAGGCGCACCTCGTAGGGCCGCTTTTCCCCGTTGACCAGCGTCATGAAGTTGGGCGCGCCGTTCAGCATGGCGAAGTCCGCATCCACCCAATTGCCCTGCACGCTGATCTCGCGCGCGTATACCCTGTACTTCACGGTGACGCGCGCCGCGCCGCCCGTTTCGATCCGCCAGCGGTTCTTCCGCGATTTCGACCACTGGAGCGGCGCGCCCGCCGCCGCGCGCGCCTCGAAAGCCTCGACGTTACGCGCATACTCGCGCACCAGATAGCTGCCGGGCGTCCACACGGCCATAAACAGTTCCACCTGCGGCCCGGCCGCGGGAATCGAGGCCTCCACCTCCAAATAGTGCGTGTGCGGAGCGGGGAAGCGCAGCGTGTACTGAATCGCTTCCTGCGCGACTGCCGGAACGCATGAAAACACGAGGAGTGAAAGATGTATGACGAGTCTCATGGCTGGCTACGGGGTGAACCTACAATGGTAATGGATTCATGCCTGACTCTTCGATCCAGGTGATCGGCGGCGGACTCGCGGGCGCGGAGGCCGCCTGGCAGCTTGCGCGCGCTGGCGTGCGCTGCAATCTGTTCGAGATGCGGCCGGCCAAATCGACCAACGCCCACCAGACCGCCCTGCTCGCCGAACTCGTCTGCTCGAACTCGCTCAAAAGCGACGCGGAAAACACAGCCTCCTGGCTGTTGAAGCACGAGTTGAGGCGTCTTGATTCCCTCGCCCTCCGCGCCGCGGCCGAGGCGCGCGTCCCCGGTGGCCACGCCCTCACGGTGGACCGCGAACGATTCGCCGCGTTCATCACCGCCGCGATCGAAGACGAACCGCTGATCGAACTCCGCCGCGAGGAAGTGCGCGCGATCCCGCGGACCGGAATCGTGATCGTCGCCACCGGGCCGCTGACCTCGGGCGCGCTCGCCGCCGATATCGCGAACCTCACGGGCAGCGAGCGGCTCTATTTTTACGACTCGATCAGCCCCATCGTGGACGCCTCCACGGTGAATCGCGAGATCGCCTTTCCCGCCTCGCGCTACGGCAAGTCGCTCGACGGCGGCGCCGATTACCTGAACTGCCCGTTCACGCGCGACGAATACTACGTCTTCGTCGAGGCGCTGCTCGCCGCCGAAAGCGCCCCAGCGCACATCCCGGAGGACCAGGAGATTCACGAGGGCAGGATTCCGTTCTTCGAGTCCTGCCTGCCCATCGAGGAGATCGCACGGCGCGGCCCGGATACGTTGCGCTTCGGGCCGATGAAGCCGGTGGGCCTGACCGACCCGCGCACCGGCCGCCGCCCCTGGGCGGTGGTCCAACTCCGCCAGGAGGACCAGCGCGCGGACAGTTACAACCTGG
Organism: Bryobacteraceae bacterium; assembly: GCA_023384675.1. Lineage (GTDB taxonomy): Bacteria > Acidobacteriota > Terriglobia > Bryobacterales > Bryobacteraceae > PNKE01. Next base: position 22,695 of record JAHDVK010000025.1, read on the forward strand.
TGGGCTTCCAGAACCACATGACATTTGGTGCTCAAAAACGCGTTTTTTCGCTCATTCCGGGCCTCGAAAACGCCGTTTTTTTGCGATTTGGACAGATGCACCGCAACACCTACATCAACGGCCCCGAACTGCTGAACTCCACGCTCCAACTGAAGCCGGACCCGCGCGTTTTCTTCGCGGGCCAGATCTCGGGCGTGGAAGGCTACGTGGAATCCATCGCCACGGGCCTGCTGGCGGGCCGTTGGGCGGCGGCGCTGGCGGCGGGCGAAGCGCCCCGGCCCATGCCGCGCACCACCGCGCTCGGTTCGTTGTGCCACTACGTTTCGGCGGCCGATCCCCGCCGCTACCAGCCTGCCAATGTCTCTTTTGACCTGCTGCCCGCGCTCGATGACGCCGCGCACGCAAAGTTTCGCAAGGACCGCAAAGCCCGCCACGCCGAGATCTGCCGGCGCGCCGTGGCGGCGATGGACGAATACCTGGCCGTACATGTCTGAGCTCGCCGAAGCCGTGGACCGCTATCTCGCCGCACTGGCGCGCGAGAATGCCTCCGCGCACACCATCCGCAACTATGCGGCCGACTTGAACCAGTTCCTCGGCTATCTCGGCCGGGGCGGGGCCGAGCTGCCCGCCGCGGACGGGGTGGATCAACTTCTGCTGCGCGAATGGCTCGCGGATCTGTATGCGCAAAACCTCAAAAAAGTGACGATTCGGCGCAAATTAGCGTCGATTCGAGGCCTTTTTGAGCATCTTTTACGCGAAGGGCGGATCGCCGTGAACCGGGCGAAACTGCTTACCACGCCGCGGCTCCCGAAGACCCTGCCCAACGTTCCGACCGAGGAGCAGACCAACACGCTCATCGATTCCATCGCCGCGCGCCAACTCGAACGGCCGCATCCCGAACGGGATCTCGCCCTGTTCGAAATCCTCTACGGCTGCGGGTTGCGCATCAGCGAGTTGTGCGGGATGAATGTCGAGGATGTGGACCCGCGCGAAGGCTGGGTGCGGGTGCGCGGCAAGCGGAAGAAGGAGCGGCAGGTGCCTGTTCCCGGCCGCGCGCTCACCGCGCTCAACCGCTGGCTCGAAGCGCGGCGTCCGGGGCCGGAGGAATCGGCTGTGTTTTTGAACCATCGCGGTACGCGTCTGTCGGACCGCGGCGCGCGCGGCATTTTGAAGCTCTACGCGGTGGCGCTGGCGGGCGATGGCGGCCTGCATCCCCATGCGCTCCGGCACGCCTACGCCACCCACCTGCTGAGCGCCGGCGCCGACCTGCGCGCGATTCAGGAGCTGCTCGGCCACGCCTCGCTTTCCACCACGCAGAAATACACACAGCTCTCGCTGCTGGATCTGATGAAGGTGTACGACAAGGCCCACCCGCGCGCGAAGTAGCGCATCGCTATTCGTCGCGATGCACCGTTCCGGGCGAAAAGGCGGGCAGGCAGACGGCGATATACTCCGCACCTTCGTCGAGCGGCGTGGAATAGCGGATCCATTCGCCGGCCGCGGTGTGAACCGCCTGTCCGGCATGCACGTCCATCGCGCCGCCCTCGAACTCCACGCGCACCATTCCGCGGAGGACAATGGTGAACTCGTCGAACTCCGGCCGCTGGCCGGGCTCCTCCCAGCCGCCGGGACTCCGCATGTGGGCGATGGAGCAGTGCGCCGTGGCGGTATTCACGCGGCCCACGTATTCATCGATCAGCTTGGGCTTGGTGCCGGCGGCCTCTACGCGCGTGGGGGCTTGAATCAAACGGGGCATCGCATTCGCCTCAACCTGCCTTCTCGGATTTCTTGCGGATGGGAATGTCCAGCCGCTTGATCTTCTGATTCAGGGTGGACAGGGGAATCTTGAGCCGGGCGGCGGCCTCGGTCTGCGAGTAATTCACCTGTTCGAGGATGTCGATAATGGCGCGCCGTTCGAAGTCCGCCACCACTTCGAACAGCGAAGCGTCGGAGGGAAGCTGCTCGCCCGGCTCGCGGGGAATGCGGACGCCCGCGGAATGCAGCACCGGCTCAGGCAGCACCGCCGCAGGCACTTCCTCCTCGGTGGCCAGGACGGCGGCGCGCTCGATGGCGTTCTCAAGTTCGCGCACGTTGCCCGGCCAGTTGTAGTCCATCAGGATGTGCAGGGCTTCCGGCTCGAAGCGCAGCCGCGACCGGCCCTGCGCATCGAGAAACTTCTCGTTTTCGCGGCAATAAATCTGGAAGAAGTGTTCGATCAGCGCCGGGACATCCTCTTTGCGGTCCCGCAGCGGCGGCAACTGGACGTTGATCACGTTCAGGCGGTAATAGAGATCCTCGCGGAACTTGCCGTCGTCCACGAGCTTTTTCAAGTCCGAGTTCGTGGCGGCGATGATGCGGACATCCACGCGCACGACGTCGTTCGAGCCCACGGGCATGAACTCGCGTTCCTGCAGCACGCGCAGCAGCTTCACCTGCATGTCGGGCGTCAGCGTGCCGATCTCGTCAAGGAAGAGCGTGCCGTGGTCGGCGGTTTCGAAGTAGCCTTTGCGGTTGGCTACGGCGCCGGTAAAGGCGCCTTTGACGTGACCGAACAGCGCCGATTCGAGCAGGTCCGGCGGCACCGAACCCGAATTCACGCCCACGAATGGCCGCTCGGCGCGCGGCGATGCGGCGTGAATCGCCTTGGCGATCAGCTCCTTGCCCGTGCCGGTTTCGCCGGTAATGAGGATGTTCGATTTCGAAGGCGCCACCTGAGAAACCAGGTCGAGCACCCGCTGCATGCGGTCGCTCTTGCCGACGATGTTGGGGAACGAATAGCGCTGTTTGAGGGCGCGGCGCAATTCGCGGTTTTCTTGCTCGAGGCGTGTGCGCGCGATCTGGCGGTCGATCTCGATGATCAGCTTTTCGTTGTCCCAGGGCTTCGAAAAGTAGTCGTTTGCACCGGATTTCAGCGCTTCCACGGCCACTTCCACCGAACCGTAGGCGGTGATGAGGAAGACCGGCGTGTCGCGGTCGCGCTTGCGGATGTCGTCGAGCACCTCGAGCCCCGACCGGTCGGGCATCATCAGGTCCAGCAGCACGAGGTCAAACACCCCGCGCTCGAAGCGGTCGAGCCCCGAGACGCCGCCGTCGGCGGTCGCAACCTGGTAGCCCTCCAGGTCGAGCAGCGTTTCGAGCGATTCGCGAATATCGGCTTCGTCGTCGATGACGAGGATGCGGCCGCGCGGGCTCGCGAGGGTCTCAGCGTCAGGCATGAACAGTCTTCCGGACGGTGGGGAACTCGAGCCGGAAGACCGCGCCTTCGCCGGGCCGCGAGTCGGCTTCGATCGAACCACCGTGCTCTTCCACGATGCCATAAGTGACGGAGAGCCCGAGGCCGGTGCCCTTGCGCGCCGACTTGGTGGTGAAGAACGGATCGAAGATGCGGTCCAGATGATCGCGGGCGATGCCGGGCCCCGTGTCGCGGATTTCCACCCGGACGCTCGCGCCTCCGGCCGAGGTGGCAACGCAAAGCGTGCCGCCGCTCAGTTCGGCCATGGCATCGCGCGCATTCAGGAACAGATTTAGAAACACCTGCTGGAGCTTGCCGGCGTTGCCACGGATAACGGGCAGCGGCTCGGCGAGATCGACGGCCACCTGGACCCCGGCCTTTTCGAACTGGTGCTCCAGCAGCGACAGCGTTTCGCGCAGCACCCGGTTCAAATCGAGTTCGGCAAAATCGGTGGAGGACGTGCGCGAGAAGTTCAGCAGCGAATTCACGATCTCGCTGGCGCGGAACGTCTGTTTGGCGATCTTGTCGAGCAGCTTGCTTTTCTGTTCGTCCCCATGCACCTGCTTTGCGAGCATCTGTGCGTAGGTCGAAATCACCGCCAGCGGCGTATTCACTTCGTGCGCGACGCCCGCGGCCAGCAAGCCGATGGAGCTGAGCTTGTCGGCCTGCACGAGGCGGCGCTCGAGTTCGTCACGCTCGGTAACGTCGTCGATGATCACCAGCCGGCCGATTCGCTGCCCATCCTTGGTGACCAGCGGAGCGATAGCGAGATTCACCAGCGTGTCGCGGGCATCGCCGTTGTTGCCGTTCGGCGCGGCATCGCCGTTTGTGTGGTTCGCCCGCAGCGGCACCTTGTAGAGCTGATGCACCGTGCTGTCGGCCCGCAAGCGCTCGAAGTGGAGCGCCATCTCGGGCGGGAACAGGTCGCTCAATTTGCGGCCCACGGCGGCGTGCCGCGGGATGCCGGTGAGCCGTTCAATGCGCGAGTTCCAGCTCTCGACGCGGTCCTCGAGGTCGGCCGCCAGAATGCCCACGTTGATCGACTCGACGATGTTTTCGGAGAACTCCTTCAGCCGCTCCACCTGTTCCGCCTTCGCCGCCAGGGAGTTGTACAGCCGCGCGTTCTCCACCGCCATCGCCACATAGCCCGAGAGCGTCTGCAGCAGTTCGACGTCGTCGGACGAGAGAAAATCGCCCTTGGTCGTCCGCGAAACGCCCATCCACGCCAGTGTCCGGCCGCGGAACTTGCAGGGCAGATAGTAAGTCAGGTCCAACTCGGCGATCGTGGAGCGGACCGAGGAGGGCATCTCGCGCGTCACCACGTCAATCGCCCGGCGGGTGCTCTCGAAGAACAGGTACGGGCGGCTGCCGGGCGCCGAAAGAAAACTCAAGTCGAGCGCCTGCTGATTCAGGTTCCGGGGATGGCCCTCGCGGTCCAGCGTGGAGTGCAGGTGAAAGCCCGATCCTTCATCATTCGCCAGGAAGAAGGCGATATGGCCAACCTGCAGAGTGCTCACCAGGCGGTCGCCCACCCCGAGCAGTGACCGGTCGAGATCCATCTCCGAGGAAAGCTCCCGCGCGAACCCCACCAGGGTCACGCGGTAATCGTACCGGTCCTTGTAGAAGACATACCGGTCGAGCTGCTGTTGAATCCAGTTCCGCAGAGGTTCGAATACGAACCCGGCCACCAGCACCAGCAGCACCACCGCCGTGGGGGAAAGCTCGTCGCGCCGCGCCAGCGAAAACACCAGCGACGAAACGATCCCCAGCACCGCGAGAGTCGCCAGCAGGTACACATAGCCCTGCTGGAAGATGATGTCCACATCCATCAGCCGGTAGCGCAGGATCGAATAGGCCCACGCCAGCGGCACCAGCGCCAGGAAAAGCACCGACAGCCGCATCGACGGCGTCGGCACCAGACCCAGAATGAACGGCGCGGCATACAACGCCACAAACGGGACCACGCCCGCGAAAACGCCGTTGCGCAGCCATTTCAATTGCTGGCGGACGATCGCGTCTTCGCTGCGCCGGTAGCTCAGATGCAGCAGCACACCGCCCGCCAGGTACGTGGCCGAATATAGCAGCAGCCACGCGCGGTCCAGCAGCCAGCGGATTTCGATCAGCGGCAGCGCCGTGCGGATCACGCCCATCGCCACGGCGATCTGCAGCGCGATCAGCGAGAGCGCGGGCAAGTAAATGCCGAGCGTCTGCCAGGCGGTCCGCTCACGGCGCGATTCCGGAAACGTCAGGCAAAAGTGAAGGAAAAGCGCCGGCGCCATCAGGCTGGCCACGATGTTGCTGATGTAGATCGCCGTGTCGAAGCCGTTCAGCTTGCCGGTGTAGTGGAACGTATGCAGCACGAAGCTCGCCAGGCACAGCAGGAAAAAGTGCAGCGATTTCGGCGCGCGCTGCCGCCGGAAAAATAGAAACAGGCCGATGCCGAGCCAGGCGATCCCGATCAGGTACTGCCAGTAGAGCGCGCGGTCGCGGTTGGCGTCCGAGACGATCACCAGCGCTTTCAGTTCGGCCCCCTCGCGCTTCAGCGTGTAATCGGCTTTGCCCCACACCCCGATCCGGTTCAGGATGCGCGCTACGTCGATGGCGTGCTCCACCGCCATCCCGTTCGGATTGACCGCCGTGCCGATGCGCTCGAGCACGTCGCCTTTGCGAATGCCCGCCACATCGGCGGGGCCACCCGGCGTCAGGTAGACCGCGGTCACTTGCGGCGGTTCCCCAGGCTTTTCCGCCGGGACCTCCATCCAGGTGGCGCCATCGTCGGGGAGCGCGTATTTGCGTTGCTGCTGATAGTTGATTGCGGCGCAGATCACCGCCGCCACCGTCATGATGACGAGTAGGGCGTTGACGATCTGTGCCTTGAGCTCCTTCAACGTTCAGGGTTCCCATCTGGCCGGCAAACGCCGGAATCGTAGATACACGACCCCACCGAAATCATATGCACGCGCAGGGCCATCACGCGAGACATCTCCTTGCCCCCAAGAATACATGAGAAATCAACCGTTTACAAGAGAGAAAGGAGGCCCGGTTCCACGATTTGGTAGGCCCGGTTTTTCCGTTTCTGGAAGGCTTGTGGAGGGCGGACCTCACCCGTCCCGGAGCGGCCCGGTGGCGGGAATCCGCGCGACAGCTACTTAGCGGGCATCCGCGCGGATTGATGTCCGACTAACTGCCAGTCCCCACCCTTTTTCCGGAACACATGAAGCAGGGCGAGCACCATCTCCTGCTTGCCGCCATCGGCGGCCCTGGTCTGAAAATAGGCCCGGCAGAAGGCCATGGCAGTGCCGGCGTCCAGCATCTTCACCCGGATTGAGTCGTAGTTGATCTGGTAATACTCGGCTTTCCCAGTCTTGAGGGCGTCGATATAGGAGCGTTTGTCGTCGACAACTCCGTTGGAGTGCGAGTAGATGAGGTCGTCGGCCAGGACTTTCTCCAGAACCGGGTAATTCTTGCCGATGACGCCCGCGGCCCAGGCGCGCTCGGCGGCCTCTACGGCCTTCTCGTCCGCCAGCGCCAGCCCGGCAGCAAACGTCAAGATCAACAGGATACGGGTGAACATGGGGTTATTGTACCTTCACGATTCCACGATAGGGAACATCGATTTCAATGCGGCCCTTCCACTGAGGCACGGGCTTCCCCAGTGCCCAGTGGATGCCGTTGATCGTCAGCCGCTGCACGGCTTCCACTGAAAAATCCTCGGGATGGCCCAGAGTCGTGAAAAACACTCGGCCCTTGTGGGAATTCACCCACGTCCACGCGACCGCATTCGGGTTGGCGGGCTTGTTGGGTTCACGCGCGGTGCCCATCAGCAGCACTTGCGCGTCGGGCGGAGGCCACTTCGGCTCAACACGGTAAAGCCAGCTCCGGACGTGAAACTCGCGGGCCACGCCGGTCAGAATGGGGTGCTCCGCGGCCGCCTTTACATCGGTCGAAGAATTGTGGCCGTAATGGGTGTGGCCATCGCCGCCCCAACCGGGCGGCGAGCCGAACGCCTCCGAACCCCATGCGTTCCAGTGGAGCAACGGACTGGTCTTCGGGTAGTTGAAGCTATGCGTGGACGTGCGGAAGCCCATCACGGGTTTGCCGGACCTGACGTAGGCGTCGATATGCGCGAGCTGCCCGGCGGGGAGTTGCCGCCAGCGCAGGTAAAAAATCGCGAGATCGGCCGTCCGCAGCGTTTCCAGGCCGGGGATATCGGTTTCGCCATTCTGGTCGGGAGCCGACTTCAGCAAGGTGCAGCGCAGGCCGTAATCCTTTTCGAGGGCCGCCGCGATCAGCGGCAGCGTCTGCTCGCCGGAGTATTCATGGTCGCCGAGGACGAAGACAACATGCGGGCGGGTCTGCGCGAGCGCGCTCGCGGCCAGGAGTAGAAGCGCGAAGAAGAGCCTCATGGCCACTCACGTTATCAGATCTGGGAGCATGGCCGGCAACCGCCGCCCCCTACCGCGACGGCAGCACGGCTTCAATGAGCGATGGTCCGCGCTGGCGGAGGGCGGCCTGGAATTGCACGGCGAATTCGCCGGCGGTGCTCGCCCGGCTCGCGGGAACCCCGCAGCCGTTCGCCAGGTGCACGAAATCGAGTGCAGGGGAGGCGAGATCCAGCATGCGGCCGCCGAGCGGCCCGGGCGCCCCGGCGCGCGTCCGTTCGATCTCGACATCCAGGATCCGGTACCGGCGGTTGGCGAAGATCACAGTGATGACCTGCGCGTTCTCTCGCGCGTAACTCCAGAGCGCGGACAGCGTATACATCGCGCTGCCGTCGGCCTGCAGCGCAATCACGGGGCGGGATGGAGCGGCCAGCGCCGCACCCAGCGCTACGGGCAAGCCTTGGCCGATCGAGCCGCCGGTCACCGGCAGCAAATCGTGGCGCGCCGCGCGGGCCAGGCGGGCGTTCACCGCCTCTCCGCTTGACACCATCTCATCGGAGACGATGGCGCCTTCGGGCAGCATTCCGGCGAGCACCGCGCCAAGCGTCTCGGGATTCAGCGGGCCTTCGGCCGGCGTCAACGGCTCCCCGCCCTGCCCAGCGGCGATCTCCGAGGCCGGGTACCGTGCGGCCAAGGCCAACAGGGCGGCCAAAGGCATCGGTTCGATCCGGCAATCGGGCGGAGCCACGCTGCTGGCCCGCCCCGGGTAGCCGAAGAAGGTCACCGGCGCGCCGGTTTCCACTGTGTAGAGCAGTTCCAGCCCGGCCAGCATGGCTTCGGCCGGTTCGGGAAAGTAGGCGAGCCTTTGCGCGGGAAACACGCCGCGGCCGCGCGGCAAACGTCCGGAGTAGCGGTTGGCGAAAACGCGTGCGCCGGTGGCGGCGTGGATGCGCGCAGCGCCTTCGAGCGACGCTTCGCTGAGCGCCTCGCCGCTCAGCAGCAAACCGGCGCGCGGGCCAAGGCGCTCCAAGGTAGCGGCTGCCGTTTCCGCCTGGGCTCCGGCAGCATCGGGAGGAACGGGCGCCGCGAGCGGAGGAATCGTCAGTTCGCATTGATCCCACGAAGCATCGGCGGGAACAATCAGGGTCGCGATCCGGCCAGCGCGCGCAGCGGCGATCGCGTCCGCCGCGCGTGGGGCCACCTCGGCGGCCGTGCGCGCCGTCGATACAGAGTCTGAAAACGGCCGGGCGATCGCCTCGATGTCCGCCGTCAGCGGCGCGTCGTGCGCCAGATGCCAGGAGGCATGTTCGCCGACGATGTTCACGACGCCCGAGCGCGCCTTTCGCGCATTGTGCAGGTTCGACAGCGCGTTCGCGAGGCCCGGGCCCAGATGAAGCAGCGTGGCGGCGGGTCTGCCCGCGATGCGCGCGTAGCCGTCGGCCGCGCCCGCCGCCACGCTTTCGTCCAGACACAGCACGCCGCGCACTTCAGGCACACGGTCCAGCGCCGAGACGAACTGCATTTCGCTGGTGCCCGGGTTCATGAAGCAGGTGTCGACGCCATGCGCGGCAAGGGTGCGCAGCAGCGCTTCCGCGCCGGTCACGTTAACGGTCATGAACCCAAGGCTATCGCAGCGCTATAGTTCCAGGCGCACCGATACCACCGGGTCGCCCATTTCGCGGATCAGCTTGAAGCCGAGCTTCTCGCTCACCTTCTGCATGGCCGTGTTTTCGGCCAGGATGTCCGCCGTGATCACCTTCACGCCTTCGGCGCGGGCGATCGCGACGAGTTGCCGAAGCAGTTCGGTGCCCAGGCCCTGTTTCTGGAACTCATCGCTGACCACGATGGCGTACTCGGCTTCGGCAGCGGCGGTGAGCCCCTGCAGACGGCCGACGCCAATGATCGAGCGCTGGCCCGTCGCGGGGTCTTTGCGCTCCGCTACCAGCGCCATTTGCCGGGCGTAGTCGATGAAGCAGATGCGCGTGAGACGCTCGTGCGCCGTGCGCTGTGTCAGGTTCAGCGCCTGCAGGTAGCGCTGGTACACAGTGCGGTCCGACAGCGACTGGTGGAACTCCACCATCGGCGGTTCGTCCTCGGGACGGATGGGCCGGATGGTGACTGGTTCGCCGCTTCGCGTTGTCCATTGGCTGATGTATTGCGCGGGGTACGGGCGAATCGCCGTCTTTGGCAGCTCCTCGGGGCGCGTGTCTGGGTCATGCAGAACGACACGCGCGTCCAGCGCCAGGAGTTGATCCGGCGCGGCTAGCAGGGGATTGATGTCGATCTCCTTGATCCACGGCTGCTCCACCACCAGATGCGAGAAGCGCACGAGCAGCTTTTCCAAGCCCGCGAGATCCACCGGCGGACGCCCGCGGACGCCTTTCAGCGCCGTGTAGATCTTCGTGCGCTCCATCAGGCGGCGGGCCAGCGTCGAGTTCAGCGGGGGCAGCGCCAGTCCGCGGTCCTTGAAGACCTCCACCAGTGAACCGCCCATGCCGAACAGCAGCACTGGGCCAAATTGCGGATCGAGCGAGGAGCCGAGAATCACTTCGTAACCATCGAGTTTCGCGAACGGCTGCACGTTCACGCCGTGGAAATCGGCGGCGCTGGCTTTCTCCGTGACGCCGTCGCGGATCAGGCCGAAAGCGCGCCGAACCGCCGCTTCGTCCTTCAGGTTCAACTGCACGCCGCCCACGTCGGTCTTGTGCGTGATGGTCTCCGAGTGAAGCTTCAATACCACCGGGTAGCCGAGCTTTTCCGCCGCGGCCACGGCTTCATCCTCCGTGCCGGCGATGATCGAAGGCAGTGTGGGTATGCCGTAGGCGGCCAGCACTTCCTTCGACTCGATCTCGGTGAGAATCGTGCGGCCGCTTTGCCGGACCTTCTCGATGATCTCGGTGGCGCGCGCGTGTTCGGCCTCGAAACCCTCGGCCAATTGCGGCGTTTCGTACAGCGCGGAGAGGTTGCGCGTGTACTTCCACATGTAATTGAACATGCGGGCGGCGGTGTCGGGGTAGGCGAAGGTCGGGATGCCCGCGGCGTTGAGGATCTGCTCGCCGGCGGCCACGTCCACGCCGCCCATCCAGGATGCCAGCACGGGCTTGTCGCCCAGTTTGGCGTATGGGCGCAGGTGCTCGGCGGTCTGGGTGCAATCGGTCATCGCCTGCGGCGTCAGCACCACTAGTAGACCGTCGGAATTCGGGTCCTTGGCGGCGATTTCGAGGCTTTTGGCGTAGCGGGCCGGTTCGGCGTCGCCGATGATGTCGATGGGATTGCCCTTGGACCAGACCGACGGGAGGACTTTGTCCAACTCGGCGATGGTCTCCGCGGAGATCTCCGCCAGTTCGCCGCCCCCGAGCAGCAGGGCGTCCGCCGCCAGCACGCCGGGACCGCCCGCGTTGGTCAAGATGGTGAGACGCGGACCCTTGGGGCGCGGCTGCCGGGCGAGAACTTCGGCCATATAGAACAGTTCGGCGATATCGTTCACGCGAAGAACGCCGGAGCGCTGGAAGGCCACATCGAGCACGTCGTCCGAACCGGTCATCGAACCTGTGTGCGAAGCCGCCGCCTTCGAGCCGGCCGCCGTGCGCCCCGCCTTGATCACAATGATGGGCTTGGTCAGCGCCACCTCGCGCGCGGCCGACAGGAAGCTCCGCGCGTCGCCCACGCTCTCCATGTAGATCAGAATCGAGCGCGTCTTGGGGTCGTTGCCGAGGTAATAGATCAGGTCGCCCCAGCCCACGTCGGCCATCGAGCCAAGCGACATGAACGCCGAGAAGCCCACCATCTCGCGCAGCGACCAGTCCAGCACCGCCGTGCACAGAGCGCCGGATTGCGACAGGAACCCGACATTGCCCGTGCGCGCCATGCCCGCGGCGAACGTGGCGTTCACGCCCGTGGGCGGGATCATGATGCCGAGACAGTTCGGGCCGATCACGCGAATGCCCGCGGCGCGCGCGTTCGCCAGCAGTTGGCGCTCGAGTTCCTTGCCTTCCTCGCCGGCTTCCTTGAAGCCCGCCGAGATGACGACGGCGGACTTGCAGCCCACCTCGCCGCATTCCTGAATGAGGCCGGGGATGAATCTGGATTGCGTAACGATCACCGCGAGATCGACCTCGGCCGGGATCTCGCGGACGCTCTTGTAGGCCTTGATGCCCAGGACGTTGTCCCGTTTCGGGTTCACCGGAAACACAGCGCCGCCGAACGGGGTGCTCATCAGGTTCCACAGCGTCGTGCGGCCCACGCTGCCAGGGTTTTCAGTTGCGCCGATCACGGCGACGTTGCGGGGTTGGAAGAATGGGTCGAGCGGATGCGCCTCGTGCCCGAGAATGTCATGAGCCGATTCCGGTTTTGAAGTTTTGAGTGGTTTCATGAACAGAGTTCCCGACAGAAAAGTCCTTTACTCTTCCATGTTCCCCCTTATCCGTTGTGGAATTCAACATTCGCCCATGACAATCCAGAAGATCCGGCATGAGAGAGTTGCGAGTCTGCATTGGCACTTCGATTGCTGTGAGGAGTGTGCTATGGCTATTCATCCTGTAATCGATCTCGATAACTGCATCGCCGACCAGGCCTGCCTGCAGTACTGTACGAAGGACGTCTATGGGCTTGATGACGACGGCAAGCCCACAGTGGATCACCCCGAAAATTGTGATGGTTGCGAGGACTGCGTCACCAACTGTCCGACGATGGTGATCAGCCTGGTTGAATAGACTTCCTGAGCGTGGGCGGGCGGTGCAGGCGCGGTCTTCCGGCTGGGGGATATGCCACAGGCCGGGGCGCACTGCGCTGTGGACGGGTCTCTTGGCCGCCATCCCCGGCCCGTCGTTCAATTCGGACAAAACAGCCTTATACTGGGGCCAGGGAGGCGCCATGGAACGACTCGGATGGCGCGCCTGGCCCGTGGCGCATTGGGAACGGAACGCCGCGCGGGCGATCCTTCTGTTGTGGGCGGCGTTCTGGATTTGGTTCGGCTTCGCTTCCGGCTTGAGCGAACACTTATCACCGCTCGGCATCCTGATTCACACGGCGGCTCCAGGATTGGTGTTCGCGGTGATTGCAGCGGTGGCTTGGCGCTACGAGCGCGTGGCGGCCTGGCTGCTGCTGGCCGTGGCGGCCGGCATACTCTACACCTATAACGAGTTCATGGGCCACCGCGGGACGCTTTTCGTCCTGCAGGTGGGCTCGATTCTGGCCGGCCCGCCGCTACTGGCCGGGATTCTTTTTTACCTCTCCTGGAGGGGTAGCGTTCGCGGCTGAGGCGGCCGCGACTCTGCCTCGGTGCGAATCCCACCATCCGAGCCAGAACGAGAGGTACTCCTCGGATCTGGCCGCGAATGCCGATTCGTCCATCACCGACATGCGGATCGTCTCTTCAGTGCGGTACTCCCAAGGACCCGGCCGGATCGCGAAGCTTCCGGTTTCGGTGTTGTTCGCGAAAGCGGCGAGCCCGCCCACCCCAAGCGCCTGCAACCGCTGATCTGGATCGGCGAGGAGAGCCGCAAGGAAGGGAAGTGTTGGGGCGGTATGCGCTCGCGCCAGAGCCGCTGCGGCCGCGACCCTCGCATCCATCGGTTCGCCTGCCAACGTCGCGGCCAGGCCCAGCCGCTGGATTTCGCCGGCTTCCGCCTGCCGCGTGCGTGCAGCCACTTCCGCGAGTAATGCCTTGCGCTCGTGCGGGCCCATCTGGTGTCGCCGCGCTTCGATATGTGCGAGTACGGCATCCCCTCGGCCATAACCGATGAGACCCGCCGCGGCCGCTTCCACCACTTTGGGCGACGGCGATACCAGCAGCGCGTGGTAAGCGCTCTCGGGCAACTCTGTCCAATGGCTCCTGACCATGTGCGCAAGGTCGAACAACGCGCCTCGGCCTGGAGTTCTCCCCTGTTCGGCGGTTCGGAAAAGGGTGATCAGGATTTCTGCCAGCACGCTGCTCACGGCCGGTCCGGGCAAGGGCTGGATGCCGCTGGAGGCGGGCACGTCGAAGTAGGAGTCGTTGAATGTGACCACCGAACCTGTCATAACCGGGACGATTTCCAGATCGGCTTGAGACTCCCCTTTCAGGAAGAACAGACCACGGCCTGAAGGGATCGGGTATGGAACCTTTGCGGATTGCGATCTTGCGTCGCTCCAAATGTGAAGAAGTTGGCCTTCAGAGGCGGAACCCTTGATGCTTCGTATCACCCTGACCATCGCTTTGCTGCCGGATTGCGTCGACTGCCCGGAAACCACATCGGCGATCACGATGTAACCGGACTCAGCCAACAATGCGGACAGCGAACGTGTCGAGGTGATGCCGGCAGTCACCGGCGGGGGTACAACAGCGGCCAACGCCGACAGGGCAAGCAGAGATGGAATCAGTGAGCTGCGCATCTGACTCGTGATCCCAATGTACTCGAGCCCCGCCACGAGTACAATTCGTCTCGATCGCAGCGCAAACCGTTACTCCGATGGGGATGCTACTGACACTTACCCGTGCAAACCGTCTCGGCCACCTTCACCACGGGTCCAAGCTGGCCGCGGCCCTGCAGATCGGGCCTCTGAATCGAGTAGGTCTGCACCGCGCCAGAAGCCGTCGGCTTCACTTCGACAATCTGACGCTCGCGCAAAGCGAGTTCGCCGGGGACCGCGGGACGGCCCGGAGCGGCGGGGCCGTACACGTCCACAACGCGGCGCTCGGCGCCCGAGGGATCCTTCTCAATGCGGGCAATGGACTGCCGGCTCAACTGCATCTGGCCCGAGGTCGCGGTTTCGTACTCGTCCACCTGCTCGCGCGTCGCGCCGTTCTCCTTCACCGTGCGCGCCACACGCCGCGCGGCCTCCTGGAACCGGCCGTTGAGGTCGGGCACGAACGAGGTCTCCTCACGCTCGCCCCCCTGGTCGTCCGCTCGCTCTTGCGCGACTCTGCGCTCCACGGCCGAAAAAGAACCGTTGATGGTGATGCGCTCGACGCGCGTTTCCGTCCTGCTTGTTCCATTCGATTCCTGGGTGTCGGAGACGGTCCTCTCGGCAGGCTGCAACCGCCCGTTCAGGTCGGCCCGGAAGACCGTGACCGCGGTCGTCGAGGCCCCGCCCGGCCGGGTGGTGGTCTCGACCACTTCCTTCTCGGGAGGCAGCGGCCGCCCGCTCGGGTCGAACCGCTTGATCAGCCGCTCCACAACCTTCACGCCGCCCGCATCGCGGATCACTTTCTCCTGAACTTCCTCGACTTTCGCCTCGCGGCCGTTCATGTCGCGGCCGATGGTGAGTTGGCTGGTATCGCCGCTGGTTTGCGAGGTCCAGGCCGTGCGGCGGCCTTCAGAGTCAAATACATAGGTCCGGCTCTCGGACTTCTGCGCGAACAGCGCCGAGGCGGCTAGCAGGACAAGCAGTATCACCCTCATCACTACTCCTATCGGCGGCATCCGCCGCCCGCTATAGGCCCCTGCTTATAATAGAAGCAAACCGCCGCCGGGCCGGCAATCCCCCCGAAAGGGCGCCCCATCGTCCATGAAGCGCTTCTATATCGAGACCTTTGGCTGCCAGATGAACGTCCACGATTCCGAAAAGGTGATCGGGACGCTCGAACAGCGCGGCTACGAGCAGGTCCACACGGCCGAAGACGCCGACCTCGTTTTTTACAACACCTGCTCCATTCGCGATAAGGCCGAACAGAAGGTCTTCCACCGCCTGGATCAGTTCAAGCGCGAGGCCGGCAAGGGCAAGGTGTTCGCCGTGATCGGCTGCGTGGCGCAGCAGGAGGGCGAGAAGATCTTCGACCGCGCGCCGCACGTCAGCCTGGTGGCGGGCTCGGCCAGCTACACGAAACTGCCCGAGATGCTGGTGCAGATCGAAAGCGGCGACCGCCGTGTGACTGGCCTGAGTCTGGAGACGGACGAGACCTTCGACACGCCCTACACGCGCCGCGACAACCCCCATCGCGCCTACATCACCATCATCGAGGGCTGCGACAAAAGCTGCGCCTATTGCGTGGTGCCGTTCACGCGCGGCCCGGAACGAAGCCGCACCTCCGAAAGCGTGCTCAACGAAGCGGGCGAGCTTGCCCGCGCGGGCTACACCGAGATCCAGCTGCTCGGCCAGAACGTGAACTCCTATCGCGACCCGTCGCCGGCCGGGTTCAACTTCGCACAGCTTCTCGAAGCAGTGGGACGCGTGGAAGGCATCCGCCGGGTGCGCTTCACGACGTCGCATCCGCGCGACTTCGGCCGCGACATCGTCGAGGCGATCGACCGCACCGAAACGCTCTGCAACCAGATCCACCTGCCCGTGCAGAGCGGCTCCACGAACGTGCTGGCCGCGATGCAGCGCCAGTACACGCGTGATGAATACATGCGCCGCATCGAGTGGATGAAATCCGCGCGGCGCGATATCGCCATTTCCACCGACATCATCGTGGGCTTCCCCGGCGAAACCGAAGCCGATTTCGAACAGACGCTCCAGCTGCTCGACGAAGTCGAATACGACAGCATCTTCAGCTTCAAATACTCGCCGCGGCCCAACACCGCCGCGCTCGCCCTGGGCGATCACATTCCGGACGAAGAAAAAGGCCGCCGCCTCACCGCGCTCCAGGAGCGGCAGCGCGCCATTCAGTTGCGCCGCAACACCCGCCTGGTGGGGACCGAACTCGAGGTGCTCGTGGAGGGCTTCAACTCCTCCACCAGCCAGTGGATCGGCCGCACGGCGCAAAACAGGGTGCTGAACTTCACACTGCCCGCGCGCAACGGCGGCGAGCAGCCCGGCCGCCGCGAGATGCTCGGCCGCTACCTGCCCATTCGTGTCACCCGCGCGGGCCCCAACTCTCTGGCCGGCGAATGCGCGATGCTGGTATAGGAGGGAACGCCATGGAAGTCGAGATGAGAATCCGGGGCCTGATGATGGATCCGGTGACCAACATGCCGATCGTCATTCTGCGTGACGCGGGCGGCGACGCCATCCTTCCCATCTGGGTGGGCATCTACGAAGCCAACGCCATCGCGCTCGAAATCGAGAAAGTCACCACACCGCGCCCCATGACACACGACCTGATCAAGAACGTGCTCACGGGGCTCGAAGCGGGCGTCCAAAAGGTCGTGGTGAACGAGTTGAAAGATGACACGTTCTACGCCGTCATCTGGCTCGAACGCGACGGCGAGCTGATCAGCATCGACTCGCGCCCGAGCGACGCGCTCGCCCTCGCCCTGCGCCTGGATTGCCCGATCTACGTCGAGGAGCAGGTGCTGAAGTCCTCGAAAGCCGCCGCCAACATCGGCGACAAGGGCGCCAACGAAGAGCTCAAGCGGTGGCTGGAAGGCCTGAACGACGAAGACTTCGGCCGCTACAAGATGTAAATCTCGCGATGGACGCACGCCTGCTGGCCCAACTGGAACGGATCGCCGCCGCAGGCATCCAGCTGCTGCCCACCCCGGAACTGCCGCGCCATTTCGTCTTCGAACGCGCTGGCTGCGTGGTGCTGGTGGAACGGCGTGACAACGAGTTCGGCGGCATCGGTTCGCCCGGCGCGCTGACCGAACGCGGCTTCGAGGCCCTGGTGGAGCGGCCCAGTGGGCCTGCGTTTGTCTTCAAAGGCGATGAGCGGCCCGCCACGCCGGAGCAGGCCGAGGCCGCCCGCGCCCTGTTGCGGGATTTGCGACAGGCGTTAAATTAGCGTCAAACCACCCCAGAAACTGTAATCCCCGCCCCTTGTGCTGCGTCTTCCTTGATGTGAGGGCCAGAATCATCATCTCGAAGGCAAAGGCGGCGCTGCTCAGCGCGGCGCTGCTGGCCTCGTTTGCTGTGATTCCGGTAGTCCCTCCCGCGCAGCAGTTTGTGGCCACGTACCAGGCCTTGGGCGCCACTGCCGAGCCGCTTTCAATGTGGGAGCGGCTCACCTTCAGCCTGCTGTTGCTGCGTGGCGCCGGGAAGGCCGCGCCGCACGCCCATGCCCGGAGCGCGGCTCCCCGCTGAGGGCGCCTTCCAGAGAAGCAGAAAGGGCGGAGCCGCGAGACTCCGCCCTTTGACCTTAGTATGGCGATGGCCTATCTCTTCTTGCCAGCACCCTTCTTGGCCGGAGGCGCCGGCTTTGGCCAGCCGACGACATCCTCGTTGTCCACTTCGAACACCAGCATGAACGGATCCGCGGTGTATTCCACCGGAACACCCGAGAATTCCAGTTCGGTGCCAGGTTCGATCGGGTTTGGCATCGGGTTGTCGAGCCGGATCGTCACTTCCGACATGTCGGGCGAGGACAGTCCGAGCACGACTTCCTTCGGCCGCCGTTCGGGGCTGGAACTCACGACCACGCCCTTGAACTTCTCGACCTTGGTCCCGCCGACTTCCACGCCGCCGGGAACCAGAGTGCCCTTGAAGTTCACGAAGTAGGCGGGGCCGTTCGCGCCGCTCAGTTCCCGCTTAATCCCCACCCACAGCGCCAGCACCGGCTGCGTCCGCTTCAGTTCCTCCTCCTGCTTGATCAGGATCTCGTCCTTGGACTCGATCTTGAAGCCGGCGGGCGGAATTGGGGTGGTCCGGGCCTGCGCAATAATGTCGGCCAAACCCTCCTTGCTGCCGTGGAAGTTGGTGTAGCTCTTCTCGTAATACGCGGTGATCTGTTTCTTCTGGTCCGGCGGCAGGGCGCCCTCGCCCTCCCGCGAACCCGCGCGAATGAAGTGGTATAACGCGGCAGACTGCTTCTCCAGGTTCCGCTGCTTCGCGATCACCGTGCCCGTCCAGAGGCTCACCGCGGCATCGTTCGGGGCATGGTTCAGCGATTCGAGGAAATACTTCTCCGCCTCGACATTCTGATCGCGCTGCATCGCCACCCAGCCCAGCGTCTTGTTCGCGATACCCGCCATGGCGACTTTCTGCGTCCGCCAGTCGGCTTCGCTCACGCTCTCAGGCTTCTTGGAGGGATCAAAGGCTTCGTCCAAAATGGACAATAGGCCCTTGCCCGCCCGCTCCCCGCCGGCGAGGGCGTCGGGAGACGTGTCGTTCAGCGAGATCGTCAGCAGGTTCAGCCAGTAATAGGCGGGGATTGCCTTCGCGTCGTCCTTCAGCCAGTCTTCCGAGGCGGCCTTCATGGCCTTGCCGTCGCCCAACTGCTGATACGTGGTGACGTACAGGTTGTGCCTCAGCGTCTTGAACTGGGTGTCCGGATACTTTTGCTTCCACTGGTTGATGAGTCCCAGTTTGGTCTTGGGATCCTGGGCCTTGCCGATGGATTCCACCACCAGGTCGTATTCGGCCCGGTCCTTCCATTCCTGGGCCAGTGCACCAGCAGTGCAAAGAGCCCCCAAAACGACGGCCGCGATCGCGCTCTTTAGATTCAACAGCACCACATGCCTCCTAAGGTCGGTTCATGGTTCACGATGCGGGGCGCCTGCTCAACACGGCGTCCGTCCGTTCAGGTCCGCAACGAATTGTACTTGCGGAAGTATAACGAACGGCCATCGGCCGGGGCAACCGTACGGAGTACCACAGGGTTCCGCCCGTAAACCTCCTATCATACTCGTTCCAGGCTATCCCGCGGACAGCACTGATTCCTGCCCGTTAGATGCCTGCGCGTTCAGGAATGTTCCCGCGTCACGCATATGCTAAAATCCGGTTCTTCATGCGCGCGATCGACCTGGGCGTCATTGCCCTCTATCTTGTCGGCATCACTTGGTTCGGCGCCCAGTTCCGCAAGTCCCAACACTCCCTGCGCGATTACTTCCTCGGCGGCCAAACCTCGCCCTGGTGGGCTATCGCTTTCACCATCGTTTCCGCCGAAACTTCCACGCTCACCGTCATTGGCACCCCCGCACTGTCCTTCGGCGGAAACCTCGGTTTCCTTCAGGTGGTGTTTGGCTATCTGCTGGCGCGCATCGTCATCTCCGTTCTCTTCCTGCCCCACTATTTCAAGGGCGACCTGTTCACCGCCTACGAACTCATGCAGCGCCGCTTCGGCGTCCGGCTCCGCAAACTCACCGCCGGGCTTTTTCTGGTGCTGCGCGCCCTCGCCGAGGGCGTGCGGGTGTTCGCGATCTCGATTGTCGTCTCCGTCATCCTGGGCACGGGCGAAATGCTTTCCATCGCGGTCATTGTGGGATTGACGCTTTTCTACACGTTCCACGGCGGCATGACGGCCGTGATCTGGACCGACGTCGTGCAGATGATCCTTTACATCGCGGGCGCATTGGTCAGCCTCATCGTGATGCTGGACCTGATCCCCGGCGGCTGGCCCTACGTGATGAACCTGGCCGCCGAAGCAGGCAAGCTGAGCGTGTTCGACTTCCGGTTCGAATTCTCGATGGGCTTTTTCTCGACTACCTACACCTTCTGGGCCGGCGTGCTGGGCGGCTGCTTCCTCACCACCGCGAGCCACGGCACGGAACAGATGCTCGTGCAGCGCCTGCTGTCGGCCCGCAACCAGCGCGACGCGCGCACCGCGCTGTTCGCCTCCTGGGCCGTGATCTGTTTCCAGTTCACCTTGTTTCTCTTCATCGGCCTCATTCTTTGGGTTTACTACCGCGATACGGGCCTGGCTGTTCCGGCCAAGCTCGACCGCATCTACCCGCAGTTCATCTGGGACCACCTGCCCGTGGGCGTGGCGGGCCTCATCATGGCCGCGGTGCTGGCGGCGGCCATGTCCAACCTGAGTTCGGCGCTGAATTCGCTCGCCTCCACCAGCATCATGGACTTCTATAAGCTGCGATTCACCGGGCGGCAGGAAAGCCACTACCTTCGAATGGCTCGCATGGCCACGCTCGTGTGGGGTGTCGTGATGTTTGGCATCGCTTATGTGGCCCGCCATGTGGATTCGGTGCTCGAAGCGGGGCTTGGCATCGCTTCGATTCTCTACGGCGCGCTGCTCGGAGTCTTCCTGCTGGGCGTGTTGACCAAACGAGTCTCGGAACGCGCCGCGATGGCGGGCATGGTGGCCGGGTTTTCCGTCAATCTCTACGTCCGGTTCGCCACGCCCATCGCCTGGACCTGGTATGTGCTCATCGGTACCCTCGTGACGGCGGGTGTGGCGATGCTCGCTTCGGTCCTGCTGGGCGACTACCGGAAGCAGGCGCCCGCGCATGAGTAGCCCAGGCCTCCGTCGTGAACTCGGCCCCTGGAGCGCCGCCTCGATCGTGGTCGGCACCGTGATCGGCAGCGGTATTTTCCTGGTTCCCAAGACGATGGTAATGAATACGGGCACTCCCGAAATGGTGTTGCTCGTGTGGGTTTTCGGCGGGCTGCTCTCGCTGGCGGGCGCACTGACCTACGCCGAAATGGCCGCCGCCATGCCCGAGGCCGGAGGCGAGTACGTCTATCTCAGCAAAGCTTACGGTCCTTTCTGGGGGTTTTTGTTCGGCTGGACGCAAATGTGGGTCGCCAAGAGCGGATCCATCGCCACCATCGCCACGGGTTTCGCACTGTATCTCGCCAATTTCTATCCCGCGCTCGATCACACCCTGTTCTTCATTCCCTTGCCGATCGGTGAAGGCGGTGCGTTTCTGCCGGTAAATGGGGGCCAATTGGCGGCCATCACGCTGATTTTGGGCCTGGGCGGGCTGAACTGGTTCGGGGTCCGCGAGGCCGCGGGCGTGCAGGTGGCCGTCACGCTGCTCAAGGTCGCCTTGATCGGCGGCGTGATCGCCGCCGGGCTGTTCGCCGGGAAGGGCGAAATGGCGAATTTTGCCACCAATACGCCCGCTCCAGGTGGCATTCTTGGCTTTTTTGCCGCTCTCGTCGCGGCGCTCTGGGCCTACGACGGCTGGAATAACGTCAGCATGGTTTCGGGCGAGATCAGACAGCCGCAGCGCAATCTCCCGCTGGCCCTGATCATGGGTACCGGGATTGTGATGGGGATCTATTTGCTGACGAATTTGGCCTATTTCTACGTGCTGCCGGCCGCGGAAGTCGCCGCCAGCGACCGCGTGGCTTCGGTCATGATGCGTGCGGTTGTCGGCGAATGGGGCGCGACAGCCGTTTCTGTGGCCGCGTTGATCTCCATGTTTGCGGCGCTGAATGGAAGCCTGCTCTCCGGCTCTCGTATTCCTTATGCGCTCGCCCGCGACGGATTGTTTTTCCGCCGCTTCGCCGAAGTGAGCGAGCGCCACCGTACGCCCGGATTCTCCGTTCTCGCGCTCAGCGCCTGGAGCGCGGTACTAGTATTAAGCGGCCGCTACGACCAGTTGCTGACCATGGTGATCTTTCCCAGTTGGATTCTGTACGGCATGAGCACCGCGGCTGTGATCGTGCTCCGGCGTAAGCATCCGGATCTGCCCCGCCCCTATCGTACCCTCGGCTATCCTGTTGTGCCCCTTCTATTTGTTGGGGTTGCCGCCGCGCTTTTGGCGGTAACTCTCGAGAAATCTCCCCGCGAATCGGCCCTCGGGCTGATCGTGATTGCCGCCGGAATTCCCTTCTATCTCCACTGGAAGCGCCGCCTCGCTGGTTCCGCTCCCGACCCGCCTCGCCACCCCTGAAATGCGAATCTTGTTCCGGAATCGGAACAAACCTCTTGTAACTTGGGAAAAAGTAAGGTAAAAAAATGTTAGGCGGCTTGGGCTGAAACGCCGCTGTTCCGATTTCGGAACCGTTGACCGGAGGAAGACGGAGCGGCCCAGGTCCAAATTTGCAGGGAGCTAACAACATGGATGTTACTAAAATGCTGGCGGAATTACGCCAGGAACGCCAGGCGATTGAGGAAGCCATTCTGACTTTGGACCGCCTCGCTCGCGGCCAGGGCAAGAGGCGCGGACGTCCACCCGCCTGGATGGCAGCCCTCAAGGAAAAGCCCGCGGCCAAAACCCCCGGCCGCCGCGGCCGTCCGCCGAAGGCTTCGAAAGAAGGCTAGGCTTTCGGCCGGACCGCCGTAAGGGAAGGCTTTTTATCAACCCCAATCAACCTTGGGCCCGGTTCGCCGGGCCCAAGCCATTTCCGCGGCCTCCCTACCGGTACAGCAAATACTTCCGCCGCTTCTCCAGAAACCCTGCCAGCTTTTCCGCCAGCGCCGGCTCCAGAAACCGCGGATCCACGCCCGCTTTGAGTTGCTCTACCAATTCCCGGCTCCCAATCAACCTGATATTTCTGTCAAGATCAATCTGCCCAGGATACAGCCGGTTGATCGCGCCGATCAGTTCCAATCCCAGCCGGATTCCGGAGAGACCTTCCCGGTCGGTGACGACGAAGCGCACGCCTTCGATGGTCTTGCCCTCGAAATTCGACGATTGCGGCGTGAACCGCGTCGGGTAAGCGCGGACGCCCGGCACCTGGCGGCGGTTCAGCTCCGCGGCCAGTTCCACGCCCGAGATCCAGTCCGCGCCCACCTGTTCGAAGGGCGCATCGGTGCCGCGGCCCACGCTCCAGTTGCGCGAGTATTCGATCAGCGCCAGCCCGGGGTAGAGCAGCGCCGCATTGAGGCTGCGCATCGAGGGCGAGGGGTCCACCCACGTCAGCCCAGTGGCGTCCCACCAGTCGCCGCGGAGCCAGTCCTTCATTTGGATTACTTCCAGGCGCGCGCCGACCTTGTCTTCGGTATTGATCATGCGCGCCAGTTCGCCCAGTGTCATTCCGTGGCGCAGCGGCATCACCGTGCAGGCGACAAATGTGATCAGATCCTCGTCCACCATGGGGCCTTCCACATGGACCCCGTTAATGGGGTTGGGGCGGTCGAGCACGATGAAATCCTTGTTTGCGGCGGCGGCGGCCTCCATGGCGTTTTTCATGGTCGAGGAGTAGGTGTAGAAACGCGCGCCGATGTCCTGGATATCGAAGACCAGCACGTCGATTTCATTGAGCATCGCGGGGCTTGGCTTGCGGTCCTTGCCCTGGTAGAGGCTCCAGACGGTCAGGCCGCTGGCTTCGTCCTTGCCGTGGCCGACATTTTCGTGATCTTCGGTGCCCAGCAGTCCGTGTTCGGGGCTGAATAAGGCGGTCAAGTTCACACCCCCGGCGAGCATCGCATCGATATTGCGGCGGCCGTCGCGGGTGCGCCCGGTGTGGTTTGTGATCAGGCCGGCGCGGCGGCCCTTGAGGCGCGCAAAGCCCTCGGCTTCGAGAACGTCGATGCCGGTCATCACTTTCACCGTTCGCGCGATCATGCGGCGCGGCGGCGTGCCCTGGGCGGTTTCGAGGTAGCTGGTCAGCAGGACGTCCTGCGCCTCCACGCCCAGAGCGGCTGCGGCAATGGTGGCCACGCGCGCCCGCAGCGGGCTGATCGCGCGCCGGAGGCGCGGATGGACGCTATTGGACAGCAGCACCACGTATGTGTTCGTCACCGGGTCCATCCACAGGGAGGTGCCCGTGAAGCCGGTGTGGCCGAACGAGCCGACGGGGAAGAGTTCGCCGCGGTTCGAGGAAAAGGGCGAGTCGATGTCGAAGCCGAGGCCGCGCAGGATGGGCTGGTGCGGCGGCGTATTCGGTTCGGTGAACTTGCGCACCGTGAGCGGGCTGAAGATGCGCGGGCCGCCATTGCGCTGGCCGCTTTCGAGCATCATCTCGGCCCAACGCGAGAGGTCGGCGGCGGTGGAGAACAGTCCGGCATGGCCCGCCACGCCGCCCATGTAACGGGCCGTGGGGTCGTGGACGATGCCGCGCAGGATCTGGCCTTCCACTCTTTCCGTGGGAGCGATGCGCTTGCGCAGCGCGGGGGGCGGGTTGAAGCGGGTGTCCTTCATGCCGAGGGGCTGGAAGACACGCTCGGCCACGAACTGGTCGAGCGGCTTGCCGCTCACCTTGCGGACGATCTCGCCCAGCAGCACGAAATTGATGTCGCTGTAGATGAAGCGCTGGCCGGGTTCGGCGACGGGCCGGTCAATCAGCGCCAGCCGGATTCCGGTGTCGTAGCCGGACCATTTCGGCTTGAGGTCCACGTCCGGCCGCAGCCCGGAAAAGTGAACGAGCAGTTGGCGGATGGTGGCGTCGCTCTTGCCGCCCTGGTAGTCCGGAAGATAATCGGTCACTTTGTCCGCAAGCCGGATCTTGCCGTCCTCGAACAGCGCCATCACCGCGGAGGTGGTGGCGACGATCTTGGTCAGCGAGGCCACGTCGAAGATGGTGTCGAGCGCCATCGGCTCGCGCGCCGGCATCAGCGCCCGCGACCCGTAGGCCTTGCGGTGGAGGATCTTGCCCGGTTGGCCGACGATGAGCACCGCGCCGGGGATCTGGTCGTTTTTGATCGCCTCCTCGATCGCCTCGTCCAACTCGGGCGAGCCCGCGAAGCGCTCCTGGGCAGGCAGCGCCAGCGCGCAGACTAGTAGAAAAAAAGCGAATTTCATGACATTCTCAGGGCAAACCGGTCCAGCACGCGCGCGAGTTCGACATCCTTTGCAGTGATGCCCCCGGAGTCGTGCGTGGTGAGGTCCACGGCCACGCGATTCCAGACATTGAACCACTCGGGATGGTGGTTCAGCTTTTCGATCTCCATCGCCGAGGCGCTCATGAACGCGAAGGCGTGCACGAAATCGGGGAACTGGTATTCCCGGTGGAGCTTGCCGGCTACGATCCGCCACTCGGGCAGCGAGGCGAGCGCTTCGCTGAGTTCAGTTTCGGTCAGTTTCGCGATTGGCATGTTTTTCCCCTAATTTGACGTGTTTTTGATGCATTTTTGCGCGTTTTAGCGCCCTTCCAGCGGCATCAGCGCGCCGTTTGTGCCGGCGCCCGCCTCCGATGCGAGCCAGGCCAGCAGGGAAGCGATTCTCTCCGGGGCCACCCATTTCGTGAAGTCGGCTTCGGGCATGGCGGCGCGGTTGGCGGGCGTATCGATGGTTCCGGGGAGGATGGCGTTGGCGGTATAGCCGCTCTTGCGGCCTTCGGCGGCGAGCACCTGAATGAGAGCGTGCAGCCCGGCTTTGGACACGGCATAGGCGCTCAGGCCGGGAGCGGGTTTGAGACCGGCGAGCGCGCCGATGGCGAGCAGGCGGCCGCGGCCGGGGGTCAGCGCGGGGACGGCCGCGCGGAACATCGCGAAAGCGGCGCGGAGGTTGAGATCGAGCATGCGGTCGAAGGTTTCGATACTGGTCTGCTCGATGGGTCCGTCCATGGCGAAACCGCCCGCGAGTTGAATGACGGCCTCGAGACCGCCGAGCGCGGCCACGGCCGCTTCGACGGTCCGCTCGGCTTCGCCGGGCCGTGTCAGATCGGCGTTGATGCCGGTGAAGGCTTTGGGCGCGGGCCGCCAATGGCGCGCGGTGCCGGCGACGCGCGCGCCGCCGGCGAGAAACGTCTCCACCACCGGGCCTCCGAGGGCGCCGCTAGCCCCCACGATGAGCACCCGCAAGCCGTTCACGTCGTGGCGCATTCTCTCATTCTGCCTGAATCGGGTGCATCATGAAGAAATGCCCGCCTTGCCCCGGCTGCGATACGACCTGGACTTCATGCCTTCGCCCCTGGAGGAGCGGCCCGGACTGTTGATCCGCGACACCTATGGATTCTCGGACGCGACGCTGATCCTGCCGCCGCCGCTCTTGCCGTTGTTGCGGCTGTTTGATGGAGAAAAGGACGAGCGCGAGCTGCATTACGCCCTCTACGAGATGACCGGCGAACTCGACGTGGCGCCGGTTGCGCGGCATCTGATCGACTCGCTCGATCACGCCGGGTTCCTGCACAACGAGCGGTACGAGCAGATGCGCGGCGCCGCTCTCGAAGCCTTCGCCGCCCAGCCGGACCGGCCGGCGCGGTTTAGCGGCAACGGCGGTTATCCCGCGGACCAGCAGCAGTTGCGTACGCTCATGATGGAGCGCTATCTGAACCCCGAAGGCGCGGCCGGGTCCCAGGACGCCCGCTATGGCGTCGCCGCGCCCCACGTCAGTCCCGAAGGCGGCTGGGAGAGCTACCGCGACGCCTATCTCGCCCTGCCGCGCGAGGCGGACGGGCGCACGTTCGTGGTGCTGGGCACGTCGCACTACGGCCCGCCGGAGCGTTTCGGCCTGACGCGCAAGAACTACACGACGCCCTTCGGCGCGGCGCAAACCGACCGAGAAGCCGCCGAATTCCTTCAGCGGCGCGCGCCCGCGGCCGTCGAAATGGAGGATTACTGCCACGCCATTGAACATTCAATCGAATTTCAGATCGTCTTTCTGCAGGCGCTCTTTGGTCCGGAAGTGAAAGTGCTGCCCGTGCTGTGCGGCCCGTTCGCGCGCAGCCTGGATCAGGGCGGCCTGCCGGAGGAGGATGCGGGCGTCGCCGCCTTCCTGGATGCGCTGCGGGAGTGGCGCGCGGGCGCGGGCCGCAACGCTTTCTGGGTGTTGGGTGTGGATATGGCCCATATCGGCGGGCGCTACGGCGACCCGTTCGAAACGCAGGCGGGCGACGAGCGGATGGCCGAGGTGGAAGAGCGCGACCGCGCGCGGATCGCCGCGCTGGCGGGCGGCAGCGCGGAGGACTACTGGGCGCTGGTGCAGCCCAACCACGACGACCTGCGCTGGTGCGGTTCCGCGCCTTTGTACACGTTTCTGCGCGCCGTACCCGAGGCCCGCGCGGAACTGCTGCGCTACCAGCAGTGGAACATCGACCCGCAAAGCGTGGTTTCGTTCGCGGCTTTGAATTTCCAGTGAACGGGATGGGCGGGCCGGTTGTGATACCGTGAAAGATTCCGGGGTTCCGCGGCAAGGCGCCCCGCAAAGCAGGAGGTTGGATGGAAGCCCTCGGGATGATCGAAACCAAAGGCCTGATCGGCGCGGTGGAAGCCGCCGATGCGATGGTCAAGACGGCGAACGTGACGCTCACCGGCAAGGAGTTTGTCGGCGCCGCTTACGTGGTGGTGACGGTGCGCGGGGATGTGGGCGCGGTGAAAGCGGCCACGGACGCGGGCGCCGCCGCGGCGCGGCGCGTGGGCGAACTGATTGCCGTCCATGTGATTCCGAATCCGCACGAGGAGACCGAAAAGACGCTCCCCGGCTATAGCGCGAAGAAGAACGAGAAAGGTTCTCAGGGCTGAGGCGCGCCGCCTCGGCGCGCATCGGCAGAAACATGGAGGCCGCACGGGCGCTCCCTGGGGGAATGAGTCATGTTGCAGGACGCTGACCTGGTTTCGGTCCAGGAGGTCCGAAGCAAGGTGGACGCCGCGCATGCCGCGTGGCAGATCTATCAGAAATATTCGCAGCAGCAGGTGGACGCCATCGTCGAGGCGATGGGGGCCCGTGCGCGCGCGCATGCCCGGCGGCTGGCCGAGATGGCGGTCAAGGAAACCGGCATGGGCAATGTCGAGGACAAGGTCGCCAAGAACCTGCTGAACGCCGACCTGCTGGTGCGCACGATCCGCGGCATGAAAACGGTGGGCGTGCTGCGCGAAATCCCCGAACTGAAGGTGCTGGAAGTGGGTGTGCCCGTGGGCGTGGTGGCCGCGATTCTGCCGACGACGAATCCCACGAGCACGGCGATTTACAAGGCGGTCATCAGTTTGAAGGCAGGGAACGCGGTGGTGCTGTCGCCGCATCCGCGCGCGAAGGCCTGCACGTGCGCGACGGCAGCGCTGCTGATCGACGCAGCGCGCGAGGCGGGAGCGCCTGAAGGCATCATCCAGTGCGTGAACAACCCCTCGCTCGACGGCACTTCGGCGCTGATGAAGCACCCGAAGACCGGCGTGATCCTCTCGACGGGCGGGGCGGGCATCGTTCGCGCGGCCTATTCTTCCGGCAAGCCCGCGTTTGGCGTCGGTCCCGGCAACGTGCCGGTGCTGCTCGACCCGAGCCACGACATCGCCGAAGCCATCGCCAAGGTGGTGGACGGCAAGAGCTTCGACTACGGCACCGTGTGCAGTTCCGAGCAGACCGTGGTGGCCGAGCGGGGCCTGCGTGACAAGATCCTCGCCGAATTGAAGGCGCGCGGCGCCTACCTGCTGGGCGACGCGGAGCGGAAGTCGGTCGAGAAAGTTCTGTTCCGCCATGGCACGGCGGTGAGCGCCGAATGCGTGGGTCAATCGCCGCAGCGGATCGCGGAGATGGCCGGCATCAGCGTTCCGGCCGGCACGCGCATCCTGGTGGCGGAGATCGGCGGAGTGGGCAAGGCGCATCCGTTGTCGGCAGAGAAGCTCTCGCCCGTGCTGGCGCTGCTGTTTGTGGATTCCTTCGACGCCGCCTGCACGGCGTGCGAACAGATTCTGCAGTTTGGCGGCCTGGGCCACACCTGCGTGATCTTCGCGAAGGACGAAGCGCGCGTGCGGGAGTTCGGCCTGCGCATGCCGGCATTTCGCGTGCTCGTGAATACGTCGTCGCCGCAAGGCTCGACGGGCATCACGACGGGCGTGCAGCCTTCGATGACGCTGGGCTGCGGCGCGATGGCGGGCAATATCACGTCGGACAACGTCGGCCCGCAGCATTTGATCAACATCAAGCGGATCGCCTGGGCGATTCGCACGCCCGCCGAAGCGTTTCCGGACGCTCCGCCGCCCGCCGCTGCCGGGGCCACAGTCGATAAGGATGCCCTGGTGGCCGCGGTGGAGAAGTATCTGGCGCAGAAGGGCGTAGCGGTCACGGGCGCGAGCGTGGCGGAGGCCGTTGCGGCGGCCACAAAGCCGAAACCGGCTCCGTCCCCCCTCCGTCCCACGATCGAGGGCGTGGTGGACCGCTTCCTGGCGACTCGGACAGCGGCTGCGGCGCCGGCTCCCACCTGTGGGTGTCCGTTGCCCGCGGCTGCGCCCTCTGCTCCCGCAGTGCCGCCGCCGGCGCCCCCGGCCGCCCCCGCGGCCGTGCCCGCACCGAAAATCGACATCGTGGACTTCGTCTGCGAGGCCGATGTGCGCGCGGCGATTCAACAGAAGAAGAAGATCTATGTCGGTCCGCGGACCATCATCACGCCGTCGGCTCGCGAGCTTGCGGGTCATGATGAGATCCTCGTGCTGGCCCAGCGCTAGCCCCTTCAGGCGAAGGAGACGCCAGTCATGCGACCCAACCTTGATTCATTGACCGAAGAGATTCAACAATACCTCGCCGCCGAGCAGTTCATTGTGTTCCGCAGCCTGAGCCGGGCCGCCGACGGCCAGGCCTTTGTCTACTGGGACACCGGCCGCCACCCGGATTACAAAGCGTTCCTCGACTGTGCCCAGCAGCTTGGACTGCGGCTGATGCATTTCCACGCCCGCGAGTTTTCGCAGGCCCACCGCGAGGAGGCTCTCGACCAGCTCGAGGATGCCGACTTGCCACGAGAAGAAAAACGCACGCTGGCAAGGCGGATCGAGGAACTCGCCATCTACGAAGGCTTCACCTGCGCCGTCGAGCTGAGCTTCGACTACGAAGGGCGCATCTACCTGTTCGAGATTCAAACCGAGTGGTACGAGGAATGGCACGACATCCTCGATGAGATCGAAGCGGCGATGCCCGACGATTTCAGCCCCGGCCTGGGCGGCGCCGGCGGCAGCTACTACTCGAATAACTAAGGGTGCGGATGAGCCATTCCGCGCGCTGGGTTCTGCCTGAAATCGACGACGAGGGCGTGGAGCGCCTGGCGCGCCAGTGCGGGCTCGAGGCCCCCGCGGCTCGGGTGTTGTGGACGCGCGGGTTGCGGGAAGCCACCGCCGTCGAACCGTTTCTGCATCCCAAGCTGTCGGACCTCGAGGATCCCTTCCAGTTGCGCGGCATGGAAGCGGCCGTCGAGCGTGTTCTGCGAGCTGCCAGCGCGGGCGAGCGCATCCTGATCTATGGCGATTACGATGTGGATGGGACCTCATCGATCGTCATCCTCAAGCTGATGCTCGAGCGCCTGGGCGCGACGGCCGATTTTCACATCCCCAACCGGCTGAAGGACGGCTACGGCATCCAGACCGAGGTGCTCGAAGAGGCGGCGCGCGCGGGCGCGAGCCTGCTGATCAGCGTGGATACCGGCATCCGCGCCCTCGAACCCCTGCGCCGGGCCGCGGAACTGGGCCTCGATGTAATCGTCACCGATCATCATTTGCCTGAAGACGAACTCCCGCCCGCCGTCGCGATTCTCAATCCCAATCAGCCGGGATGCGCGTATCCCAACAAGGCGTTATGCGGCGCGGGCGTCACTTTCAAGCTGATTCAGGCGCTGATGGAGCGCGCCGGCATGCCGCCGGACCGCATCGTGAAGCTGTCGGATTCGTTGCTCGTGCTGGTGGCCATCGCGACGGTCGCCGATGTCGTGGGTCTGACCGGCGAGAACCGCGTGATCGTCAAGCGCGGCCTCGAGGGCCTCGCGCGCACCCGCAACAAGGGCCTGCGCGCGCTGCTCAACGCCGCCGGGCTGGAGCTTGGCGATCCCATCTCGGCCACCGATGTCGGCTTCCGGCTCGGCCCCCGCATCAATGCCGCGGGCCGCATGGACCACGCCGCCGACGTGATCGAACTCTTTCTGACCCCCGACGAGCATCGCGCGCATGAAATCGCGCAACGGCTCGATGCTTTGAACTCCGAACGCCAGCGCACCTGCGAGGCCATCGTCGAACAGATCTTCGCCGAACTCGGCGATCCCCCGCTGCCGCCCGAAAAGGCCGGCCTGGTGTTCTACAACCCGGAATGGCACCGCGGCGTGGTAGGCATTGTGGCCAATCGCGTCGCGGAGTCCTACCACCGCCCGGCGCTGGTGCTCGGGCGCGACGGCTCCACCGGCATGGCGCAGGGCTCCGGCCGTTCCATTCCAGGCTTTCACCTGCTTGCGATTCTGGAATCCATGGCGGATGTGTTCGACCGCTTCGGCGGCCACCGCGCCGCGGTCGGAGTGACGCTGCGCGCCAGCCGCGTGGATGAGCTGCGCGAACGCTTCAACGAGGCCGTGGCGCGCGCGCTGACAAGCGAGGAACTGGCCGGCGAGATCCGCTTCGACGCCCCGCTCACGCTGTCCGAACTGACGCCCGGCGCCGCCGGCCAGGTGCTCCAGATGGCTCCCTTCGGCTTTGGGAATCCCGCGCCGCTGTTCTATGTGCCCGGCGTGGTGATCGAAGAGCCTGTGCAGCCTTTCGGTTCGGGTCAGGACCATCTGCGGGTTCGTCTGCCCGCCGGCAACGGCCGCTTCATGACCGCCAAGGCCTGGCGATTTGGTCCCCGGGCCGACGAACTCGCTCCCGGGCGGCGTGTGGATCTGGCGCTGACCATCGACCAGGATTTGTACTCGCTCAAACGCGGCTACAGCGGCTGGTGCGTCACGCTACGCGACGTGCGGCCAGTCCGCTAACCGGCGCAAACCCGTCAAAAAGCCCTGTCACCAGCCCCGACGGGGCCCTTATCAACTCGTCGCCGTATGCTACGATGATGGGACTTTCTGGGCCGGACATGCGCTCTCTCCTTACAGCACTTGTTGTTCTCGCCAACTCTGTTGTTCTCGCCCAGCCACCCGCCGAGAAGTCCTTCGTCCTTGCCGCGCTGAGCCTCACGCCCGAACCCTGGGACAAACAGGCCAACTATGCCAAGCTCGAGCGCTTCGCGCGCCAGGCCGCGGCCCAGGGCGCGCAGGTGATCGTGGCCCCCGAAGGCTATCTCGAAGGCTATGTCGGCAATCAGCACCGCACGCCCGGCCTCACGCGGGAACGCTACGCCGCCGAAGCCGCCGAACCGCTCGACGGCCCCCTCATGCGGCGCGTGCGCTCGCTTGCCGTCGAACTGAAGGTTTACCTGATGACCGGCTTCGCCGAACTGCGCGACGGCCGCGTCTTCAATTCCGCCGTCATGTTCGGGCCGGACGGCGCGATCGTCCTCCATTACTCAAAAAGCCACACCATGAACGACGAACCCTTCAACACCAAGGGCGTCGAGTTTCCCGTGGCCGCCACCGAGTACGGCCAGTGGGGCGCGCTGATCTGCTTCGACCGCCAGGTGCCCGAAACCGCCCGCATTCTCGCCTTGAAAGGGGCTGACATCCTCTTCGTCCCCGCCTGGGGCGGCTACGGGGAGATGAACGACCTGATGATGCGCGTCCGCGCCTACGAGAACGGCGTCCATCTCGCCTTCGTCCATCCGAAACGCGCGCTGTTGATCGACGCGGGCGGCACGATTCTCGCGCAGAACGACGGCGAACACGACCAGATCGTCCTCGCGCGCTTCACCACGCCGTCGCGCCGCAAAGGCTCCCTGCTGCAGTACCGCCGCCCGGAACTGTATCGCGACCTCACCCAGCCCCGCTAAGGATCGCCGCCCCCGGCCCGCGCATCTTAATAACTGGGGAAACAGATGCAAGCCATCCTGGTGGAATCGCGCGAAATCGCGCCAGAAGTGAGGCACTTCGTCTTCGAAGCCGGCGACCTGGAGCGGCTGTCATTCACGCCCGGACAGTTCGTCTCGTTCAGCGATCTGATCGGCGGCAAGAAAGTCACGCGGGCCTACTCCATCGCCTCCGCGCCGGACGGCAAGCGCTTCGAGTTGTGCCTCAACCGCGTGAGAGAAGGTCTCTTCTCTCCCCGCCTGTTCGGCATGCGGCCGGGCGAAAGCGTCGAAATGCGCGGCCCACTCGGCTATTTCACCCCGAAACAGCCATTCCGCGACGCCGTTTTCGTCGCCACCGGCACCGGTATCGCGCCCTTCCGCTCCTTCCTCCGCGCACCAGAATTGCTGGAGCAAGGCGCGGCCATCACTCTTCTGATGGGCGCGCGCCACGAAGAAGGGCTGCTCTACCGGGCGGAGTTCGAAGAACTGGCCGCCCGCAACCCCCGCTTCCGCTTCGTCCCCACTCTCACCCGGCCCCCGGCGGCGTGGAACGGGCGCGCCGGCCGCGTCCAGGCCCACCTCGAAGAGGCCCTCGGCGGGCGCGGCGATGTGGACGTCTACATCTGCGGCCTCAAGGCGATGGTCGACGATGTGCGCGCGCTCCTGAAAGAAAAAGGCTTCGAAAGGCGACAAATCGTTTACGAAAAGTACGACTGAAGCCCCCAGGAGGCGTACAATTTGAGAGATGTCCCCGAGGGTGAAGAACTGGATCGTACTCGCCGTTGCCGTGATACTGGTCTTCGGCGTCACCGTGGCGATCGGCCTGAGACTGGCGCCGCAGCCGCACACCGATACCGATTACCTGGTGATCGGCTCCATCGCCACGCTGCTCGCGCTCGCGGCGCTGTTTGGCGTGCTGCTCATCACCTTCTTCAAATCGCCCGGAGCGCTGGTCCGGCGGCGGCAACGCCGCGCCGAATCCGACACAACTCCGGCCGAATAGCCCCCATCCATACTTTGTTGATAGAGATTGGGATTTATGCTAGCGTAGAGGTGTGTCCACCGCCGTCAAGCGCTCCCCCGCTGAGGACCTGAAGGAAAACAGCCGCCGCCTGCGGGGTCCCATCGCCGAGGATCTGGCGAATGACCTGGATCAATTCTCGCGGCCGTCCACGGGTCTGTTGAAATTCCACGGCATCTACCAGCAGGACGACCGCGATCTGCGCAAGACCGCACCGGCGAAGGTCTATAGCTGCATGGTGCGTGTGGGCGTCCCCGGCGGCGGCGTGACCGCGGAGCAATACCTCGGCCTCGACACCCTGGCCGACCGCACCGGCGACGGTTCGCTGCGCATCACCTCGCGGCAGGGCATTCAGTATCACTATGTGGGCAAGACGTCGCTCGCGCAATTGATCCGCGCCATCAACGAAACCGGCCTGAACACCTATGCCGCCTGTGGCGACGTGGTCCGCAACGTCACTGCCTGCTCGGCGCCGGTGGCGGGCGAGCAGCGCGGCGATCTCGATGCGCTGGTCCGCGAACTCCGCCGCGCCTTGCAGCCCAAGAGCCGCGCGTATGCCGAAATCTGGCTCGATGGCGAGAAGGCCGCCACGTTGGAAGAGGAAGACGAACCGCTTTACGGCGCCACCTACCTGCCGCGCAAGTTCAAGATCGGTTTTGCGTTTCCTGGCGACAACACCTCCGACATCTATTCGAACGATCTTGGTTTCGTGGCGCATTACGAACACGGCGAACTGGCCGGCTTCACCGTGCTTGCCGGGGGCGGCATGGGCCAGTCCAACGGCATCAAGGGCAGCTATCCGCGCCTGGCCGATCCCGTCGCATTCATTGCGCCTCAGGAAGTGCTTGCGGTCAGCGAAGCTGTGGTGTCAATCCATCGCGACTTCGGCAACCGCTCCAACCGGAAGCTCGCGCGCCTGAAGTACGTGATTGACGACCGCGGCCTCGACTGGTTCAAGCAGGAACTCGCGCAGCGTTTGGGCAAGCCCCTCGCGCCGCCGCGCGAACTGGTCTGGACCCGCGCCGACGACTACCTCGGCTGGCACGAGCAGGCCGGAGGCGGCTGGTTTTTCGGGCTGCGCGTCGTCAGCGGGCGCATCGCCGGCCCTGTCCGGACGGCCATCCGCGAGGTGGTCGAAACCACGCGCTGCGCGGTCCGCTTCACCGTGCAACAGAACCTCTATTTCGCCGGTCTCACGGCGGAACAGAAGCCTGTCGTCGAGGAAATCCTGCGGCGCAATGGCGTCGCGCTGCCTCACGAACTGCCGCCCGTGCTGCGCCATTCGATGGCCTGTCCGGCACTGCCCACCTGCGGGTTGGCGTTGACCGACAGCGAACGCATCCTGCCCGATGTGGCCGCGCAGGTCCAGAACGAACTGAACGCCCTCGGACTCGACCAGCGCATCGTCCACCTGCGCACCACCGGCTGCCCGAACGGCTGCGCCCGCCCGTACACAGCTGAAATCGGGATCGTCGGCGAGAGCGTGCACTTGTACACGATCTATCTGGGGGGCTCCCCGGTGGGCAACCGCCTGGCCACTGCTTACCGCCGGTTGATCCCGCTCACCGAGTTGGCCGCCACGCTGCGGCCGCTGTTTGAACAGTGGAAGGCCGGGGCGCTCGAGACCGAATGCTTCGGCGACTGGTTCCACCGTGTGGGGCCCGAATGAGCCGCATCTACCTGGTGGGAGCCGGACCCGGCCGCGCCGATCTGCTGACCGTGCGCGCCGCGCGCATTCTTGCGCAGGCCGGCGCGGTGCTTTACGACCGGCTCGTTTCCCCGGAAGTTCTCGGCCTGCTGCCCGAAACGGCGGAACGCCATTACGTGGGCAAAGCCGAAGGCGAGCAGGACCTGATCCAACCCGCGATCCTCGAACTGCTGGAGGACTGCGCGCGCCGCCACACGACGGTTGTCCGTCTCAAGGGCGGCGACCCGATGGTCTTCGGCCGCGGAGCGGAGGAGTGGCTCTGGCTCGCGCAACGCGGCTGGGACGTGGAAGTGGTGCCCGGCATCAGTTCGGCCGTCGCGGTCCCGGCGATGGCGGGGATACCCGCCACGTACCGCGGCCTGTCGGGCGGTTTCGCCGTGGTCACCGGCCACCGGCAGGCGGGCGGGTGCCAGCAATGGGCCGCGTGGGCGCAGGCGGATACGCTGATTGTGTTGATGGGCGTCAAACGGCGGGCGGAGATCGCCCAATGCCTGCTGGACCACGGCCGCCCCGCGAGCGAACCCGCCGCCTTCATCGAAAACGGCACTACGCCGAGGGAGCGCGTCACCGTCACCACGCTCGGCGAGATCGCCGCCGGCTGTGTGGTGGTGGAATCGCCGGCCGTCCTGGTCATCGGTCAAGTGGTCACTTTGCGCGAGGCTCTGCGGCCATTGCTCAGCCTGGCGATCGCCTGAACTCCCCCATAGCTCCGCGTTCGGGTGTAGAATTCCTCTAACGCCATGACTACCCGACGCCAAATTCTAAAATCCGCCGTCGCGCCGATGATCGTTCCCAGCGTGGTGCTCGGCCAAAGGGCCGGCGCGGTCGCTCCCAGCGACCGCATCCTGTTTGGGGGTATCGGTCTCGGCTCGCGCGGCACGCACGTCCTTTCCAAAATCCTTCCGCTCAAAGACGCCAAGTTCATCGCCATTTGCGATGTCCGCGATGAACGGCGCGAGACCATCAAGTCGATGGCCGACAAGAACTATGGCGACCGCGACTGCCGGATGTACAGCGATCAGTACGAACTGCTCGGCCGCTCCGACATCGACGCCGTGCTGATCGCCACCGGCGACCGCTGGCACACTCCGCTTTCCATCATCGCCGCCCAGCACGGCAAGGACGTTTACTGCGAGAAGCCCTGCTCGATGTCCATCGAGGAAAGCTGGGCCCTGGCCGACGCCTTCCGCCGGTACAACCGCCTCTATCAGGCCGGCTGCCAGCGGCGCAGCGGCGCGAACTTCATCCTCTGCAAGGACCTGCTCAATTCCGGCGCGCTCGGCAAGCTGAAAGCGCTCTATGCCAACGTCGGACCGTCGGTCAACTGGCCGCCGCTGCCCAGCCGCGACTGGCTCGCCGAAGAGCCGCTGCCGCCCAAACAGGTGCTCGATTGGGACCGCTGGCTCGGCCCCGCCCCCTGGCGCCCTTATCATTCCTCTTACGTGCGCGGCGGCTGGCGCAACATCTATGACTTCCACGGCGGCGGAATCCTCGAATGGGGCTCGCACACCGTGGACCTGTGCCACTGGGCCGCGGGTCTCGACGAAACGCAGCCCGTTGAATACGAACCCGTCGGCACGAACGTGGGCCCTTACCACGTCAACTGCCGCTACGAAAACGGCGTCAAACTCGTCATGCGCGACAACGGCTGGGACGGCGCGCTCGACACCGGCTCGTGCAGCTTCAAAATTGAAGGCGAGGACGGCTGGGTCGAAACCGGCGACAAGACTAAGATCGAAGCCTCCGACAACATCAAGCCCCTGCTGCGCCCCACCGAGGAAGCGCGCATGGCCTTGGAGAATCACGTCAAGGAATTCGTCCGCTGCATCCGCAGCCGCCAGGAACCCAGCGCCAGCGCCGCCGCGGCCGCCAATTCCCACGTCACCTGCCACGCCGCCTTTATCGCTTACCAGCTCGGCAAGACCCTCAACTGGGACACCGCCAAGCACGAATTCACCAATAGCGACGTAGCCAACAACATGCGTTCGCGCGCGCTGCGCGAACCCTGGCGGATTTGAGCGAAGGAGACTCCCATGCAACAACCAGCACAGCAGCCGAAACCCGCCGCCGCCAAACCTAAACCCGAGCGGCCCACTCCCCCGCCGGAGTTCCAGGAGAAGGACATCGCCACCATGGGCGCGGCCGGCCTCGCCGCCATCCTGAAGGACCCTGCCGCATCCGAGTTCCGCAAGGCCAAAGCCTGCATGCGCGCCGGCGAACTGGGCGCGAAAGAGGCCGTGCCCGCCCTCGCCGCGTTGCTCGACGATGAACACCTGAGCGTTTATGCGCGCTACGGGCTGGAACCCATCGCCGACGCCTCGGCCAGCGAGGCATTGCGCGCCTCGCTCACCAAACTGAAGGGCGACCGTCTGATCGGCGCCGTCAATTCGATCGGCAAACGCCGCGATGCGCAGGCCACGGCCGCGCTGGTCAAAATGATGAACGGCTCCGACGCCGCCCTGGCCCAGGCCGCCATCGCCGCGCTCGGCAGCATCGGCAACGCCGCGTCCGCCAAGGAACTGCAAGGCGCGCTTCGCCGGACGACGGGCATGACCCGCATGATCGTCGCCGACTCCTGCCTGGTGTGCGCCGAACGCATGCTGGAAGCGGGCCAGCGCGACCAGGCCCTGGCGCTCTATGCCGTGCTCACCGCGCCCGACATCCCGCAGGCCGCGCGCCTCGCCGCCATGAGCGGCATTATTCGCGAGGAACGTTCGCCGTCGCGGCCACGGTAGCCTGCCGCCGGAACCGGGGGGTGCGCCCTTGACCCTGGCCGAGCTTCGCGCGCAGTACGAGTTGAACCTGTTCGAGTCCGTCATCCCGTTCTGGTCGAAACATTCGATCGACCGGGAGCATGGCGGTTACTTTACCTGCCTCGAACGCGATGGGTCCGTGTACGACCCCCGCAAGTACGTCTGGCTCCAGGGCCGCCAGGTGTGGATGTACAGCCGTCTCTACAACCAGGTGGAGCGCCGCCAGGAATGGGTCGACATCGCCGCCTCGGGCATGGACTTCCTGCTTCGCCACGCCCGCGACGAGCAGGGCCGCTACTACTTCCGGCTCGCCCGCGACGGCCAGCCGTCCTTCTTTCAGAGGAAGCCCTATGCGGCGGTGTTCGCCGTGCTTGCCTTGAACGAATACGCGAACACCGGCGCCGGCGGCCACTATCGCGCTCAAGCCGAAGACCTGTTCTGGCGCGTGGTGGAATGGATTCGCAACCCCGCGCTGCTCGGGCGCGCACCGCTGGCGGGACAGCCCGCCTTTCGCTCGCTGGCCGATTCGCTTGTGGTGGCCAAGATGGCGCTCGAGCTGGCCGCGCCCGGCGCGGACGGCCGCTATCTCGAGGTGTTGCGCGATGGCCTACGCGAATCGCTCGAGCACCACGACCCGGCGCGCAACATCCTGCGCGAATTCATCGCCCCCGGCGCCGCAGCGGACCTGCCCGAAGCGCGCCTGTTCAACCCCGGCCACTCCATCGAAGCGGCCTGGCTGCTGTGGCACGCCATGGAGCGGACCGGCGAATGGCAGTACCGCCAGAGAATCCTCGACATCCTGGAAGGCAGCCTTGAGTTCGGCTGGGACCGCGAGTACGGCGGGTTGTACTATTTCATGGACGTGGAAGGCAAGCCGCCTCTGCAACTCGAAGCCTCGATGAAGCTCTGGTGGCCGCACGCCGAAGCGCTCTACGCGGCGGTGCTGGCCTACACGCGCACCGGCGAGGCGCGCTGGCTCGGCTGGCTCGAGCGGCTCCATGAATACACCTTCCGCCACTTCGTGGATAGCCCCGAGTATGGTGAATGGTTCGCTTATTGCGACCGCCGCGGCCACCTCACCCACACGCTTAAAGGTAATCACTACAAGGGCTGCTTCCATGTGCCGCGCGTGCTGCTGATGTGCATTCAGGAGATCGGCCGGTGCTCGAGCACGCCGGGCGATGGACACACGCCGGGCTGATGTGCCCCCTTAAAGCGCCCGCACGGGCGGCGTGACAACTCGCGCCTGCCGTACACTAAAGGTTCTCCCGCATGTCCTCCACGACAACCGCAACCGCAGTGTGGCGTATCCATCGCCGTTTGTATGACTGGGTCCTGCACTGGGCCGAAAGCCCGCACAGCCTGGCTGCGCTGTTTCTGCTGGCATTCGCCGAATCGAGCTTCTTCCCCATCCCGCCGGATGTGCTGCTGATCGCGCTGGTGCTTGGCTCCACGCACCGGTGGCTGACGTTCGCGGCTCTGTGCACGCTGGGCAGCGTGCTGGGCGGCATCGCGGGCTACGCCATCGGCATGTTCCTGATGGATACGGTGGGCGTGAAAGTGATCGATTTCTACAACGCGCAGCCTTACTACGAGAAGGTGGCCTTGTGGTATCAGCAGTACGATTTCTGGATCGTGTTCGCCGCCGCGTTCACGCCGATTCCCTACAAGGTCTTCACGATCGCCTCGGGCGCGTTGCACATGAACCTGCTGGGCTTCGCGCTGGCTTCGGCGGTGGGGCGCGGGGCGCGGTTCTTCCTGGTGGCGGGGCTGTTGCG
This sequence comes from Bryobacteraceae bacterium, assembly GCA_023384675.1. Classification (GTDB taxonomy): domain Bacteria; phylum Acidobacteriota; class Terriglobia; order Bryobacterales; family Bryobacteraceae; genus PNKE01. The sequence continues at coordinate 62,609 of JAHDVK010000025.1, forward strand.
GCTGGTGGGCGAGCCGATGCGGCGGTTCATCGACAAGTACTTCGACTGGCTGGCGCTGGCCTTCGCGGTGCTGCTGATTGGCGGGTTCGCGGCAATCAAATATCTCCGCTGAAGTTGTCCGTCACGGTGATGCGCTCGCCGAGGTGGATGTAACGGCGGCCGGGTTCGCGCGAAGGCGCGGAGGCGCCCGAGGGGCTCCATTCGCCCACCCACACTTCGGCCTCCGGGAAGTAATACGTGATGTGGCGCCAGGTGACCAGAGTCTTGCCGACGACGATGGTGACGGGTGCGCGGGCCATTTCGGCGCGGATTACGGCGAAGGCTTCGCGCAGGGACTGATCCACGCGCCGCACCACCTGATAGCTCATGGGCCGCGCGGCGCCGCGCAGCGGATGAAAGAACAACCCGGCACTGATGGCGCAGGCGACGGCGGTGACGGCGGCGGCGGCGCGGCGCGAAGGGAATGCGCTCGTCAGAAAATGGCCTCCGATCAGGCAGAGCGCGGGGACGGTGAGCAGCGCATGGTCGGGGTCGTAAACATGGATGGTGCATTGGAACAGGAAGGCCGGCAGGAACCAGAGGGCGAGGAAGCCGCCATGGCCGCCAAGGGATGCGCGGCGGCGCGCGGCGGCCCAGATCCACGCCAGCACGCCGAGCAAGTTGAAGACGAGCGCGACTTCGGTCATACGCCAGGTCTGCCGCCAGGTGGCGCCGAACAGCGGCGAGGAGGCGGTGAACTGGTCGGCGCTGTAGTCGCGCAGCAGTTGCAGGTAGGCCGCCGGGCCGCCGGAGGCTTCAAGGACCCAGGCGGTCCAGACCAGGGAAGGGATCGCCCCGGCCGCGGCCACGCCCAGCCACTGCTTGAGCGAAGCGCCGCGTTTCCAGGCGGCCCAGGCGAGCAGGGGCGCGAGCAGTACGGGGGCTTCGGCGCGGAAGCCGCCCATGAAGCCGGCGAAGGCGCCCGCGGCGTAGAGCCAGGAGGCCGGGGCCTCGCGCGTGGAAGCGCGCAGGGCGAGCAGCGCGACGCCGGTGCTTGCCACGGCGAGCCAGGCGCGGGCCTGGTTGGTGAGTCCGGCGAACCAGAGCACGGGATGGAACAGCAGCAGCGCGGCGGCGGCGTAGCCTGCGCGTTCATTGAACAGCCGCGCCGCGAGACGCAGCAACAGCCACGCGGCGAGGGCGGATGCGAGGACGCCGGTCCAAAGGAACGTGCGTTCGGGCGTGAGGAAGACCGGCCGCAGCAGGCGCGCCAGCAGGACGTAGAACGGCGACCCGGGGGGCTGCGGCTGATGGCGGGCGGGATTGAAATCGTCGAGCGCCAGCGCGTAGTTGACAGAGTCGAAGTAGAAGAGCGATTCCGGCGCTAGGGGCGCGCGCGTGAACCACACGAGCGCCGCGAATGCGGCCAGCGGCGCCATCCATCGAATCGGGTTCCCCGTCACGCTGTTTCACAGTGTAACCGGGCTGGCGGCCAGGAGGCGGGCGTGAGTACAATAACGCCAAGGATTGAAGAGTTGGAGGGCCTATGACAGAAGTCCGGCGCGACTTTTTGAAAACCGCTTTGCTGGGGGCCGCCTATGCGGCCGCGCCCGGAGCCGCCAAGCCGGCGGCGGGAGAACTCGGCTTGCCCGGCCCGTACCCGGGGCGCGTGGTCGAGGTGGATCACCCGGCCTGTGTCCGCAACCGTGTTTACGACCGGGCGGCGATCCGCTCGCTGATGAACAAGGGCATGATGGAACTCACCGGAGCGCCTTCGCCTGCGGAGGCCTGGCGCGTGTTTTTCCAGCCCGGCGATGTTGTGGGCATCAAGCTGAATCCCGTGGGGCGGCCGTTCGTGGTTTCGGCGCCCGAGGTCTTCCTGGAGATTGTGGAAGGCCTGAAAATGGCGGGGGTGAAGCCTGCCAACATGGTGGCCTACGACCGCTACCGGTCCGAGTTTATCGCCGCGGGCTTCGACAAATGGCTGCCCGAGGGCGTGCGCTGGACCTACGGCACGGACAAGCCGCACCCGCTGCAGCTCGACATGGACATGTACGACGAGAAGCAGTACATCGAGCTGCCGCTGGTGCTGCCGCGCGCCAACGCCGCCGATCCACACCACCGGCGGAGTTACCTGGCGAAGTTTATCACGCAGGACGTGAACAAGATGGTGAACCTGTGCGTGCTGAAGCATCACCAGTCGGCGGGGGTGACGCTGGCGCTGAAGAACCTGTCGCACGGGCTGGTGAACAACGTCAGCCGGAGCCACTCGACGCGCACGCTGAACACGTGCGGCACGTTTATTCCGGCCATCGTCGATCATCCCGTGATCCGGAAGAAGGTGGTGCTGAACATTCTCGACGGGGTGCTGGGCGCGTATCACGGCGGCCCGGGCAGCAAGGTGGAGAAGTATGTGTGGGAGCACAAGACGATGTACTTCTCGACCGACCCCGTGGCGATGGACAAGGTGGGCTGGAAAGCGATCGACGCCAAGCGCGCCGAGGCGGGCATGCCGACGATCGCGATGGGCCGCCCCGACGCCGATTCCACGTTCCTGAATATGCAGGTGGAGCATATCGAGATTTCGGGGGCGATGGGGTTGGGCGTGTACGACGACAAGAAGATCGACGTCCGGAAGTTCACCGTCGGATAAAGGAGTCAGGAAATGGCCGGCAACTCACGCAGAAACCTCCTGAAGGCCGCGGGCGTGGCCGCGGCGGCGCCATTGGCGGCGAAGGCGCAGACGGGCGCGCGGCGGGCGCATTACCGCGACGGAAAACGCCCCGCGAAGCCGCCGCTCTATTCGCCGATGATCATCCACAACGGGCTGATCTATATCTCGGGCAAGGGCGCGCACTTCGAGGGCGACATTCAGGCGCACACGAAACATGTGCTCGATGAGATCGAGAAGGATCTGATCAGCGCAGGTTCCTCGATGGATAAGGTGCTGAAAGTGACCGTTTATCTGGCCAAGGCGGAGTTCTACGGCCCGATGAACGAGGTGTACCGCGGGCGGTTTGGCGCTGATCCGCCGGTGCGCTCGACGACCGCGGCGGCGTGGATTCCGGGCAATTCGCTGGTCGAAATCGACGTGATCGCGGCGCTGTAATTACGGCAGCGGCACCACCGGCAGCAGGATGTGAGACGCGCGCGCGCCGCCGTGATGGACGGTCTGGCGCGCCACGCGCACCTTCGCCGAGCGGCCCAACGGCTCGCCGGTGTTCGGATTGCGGTCGAACTGCGGGAAGTTTGACGACGTGATGTCCACGCGAATGCGGTGGCCGGGCAGAAAGACATTGGCGGTGCCGGCCATGTCGATTTCGAATTCGTAGGTTTCGCCGGGCTTGAGCAGTTCGGGCTGGTCCAGTCCCTTGCGGAAACGCGCGCGCAGGATGCCTTCGGCCACGTTCATGGCGAAGCCGTTCGGGTACACGTCCACCAGCTTGATCATCCAGTCGGTGTCGGGACCGTCGGTGGCGGCGTGGAGTTTCATGCGCACGGGACCGGCGATCGAGACGGGCTTTTCGAGGATCGCAGAGGTGTAGACGAGCACATCGGCGCGGCGCTCGATGGGGCGCTGGTCGCGCGGGCCTGCGAGTGTGGGCGTTCCGCAGCAGTTGTTGCCGCCGGTGGTGGGCACGGGCTGCGCGGGATCGTAGGTGTACTGATCGCGGCCCGCGGCGGCCAGCGCCCATTCGAGGCGCCCATCGCCACGCAGGCTGTTCGCGGCGCCGCCGGAAGCGAGATAAAGCGGCCGGTACTCGGTTCCCGGGATGGGCCAGTCCTGCTCGTCCTTCCACTTGTTGGCGCCCATGTAATAAATGCGGACAGGCGGCTCGCGATCAATGCCGTTGTCCTCGCCCTTCAAATAGTGGTTGAACCAGCGGAGTTCGCGGGCGAATTGATCGAGGCCCGCATCCTCGCTGAACTCGACGTCGCCCACGCGCCGCGACGGCCCGTGCCCCCAAGGACCGACGATCAGCTTCGTTTCGCGGCGGGCTTTTTCCGAGCCGCCCCGCGCGCGCATGCCGGTGTAGCCGTTCAGCGTGCCGGCGAGGAAAATGTCGAACCACCCGCCGAGATTGTGCGCGGGCACGGTGACTTTGTCGAAGCGCTCTTCGTCCGAAATCGCCTTCCAGTACTCGTCATAAGATTCGTGTTCGAGCCACGCGCGGTAGTGGGGCACGGCGTAGCCCGACGCGCGGAGGTCGCCGTCGCGGAGCGGCAGGTGGTAGAGGATCTGCTCGTAGCGCAGTTCCTCTGGCGTGTAGGCTTCGGTGTGCCAGTATTGCGGCAGCATGATGCGGTTGGGCATGCGCACCACGCCCCAGCCGTAGTTGAACGACAGCCGGAACGCGCCGCCGAAGGTGATCCAGTTGGCGTAGATATTCGTGGATGCGACGCCGGGGAACAGCGTCAGCAGGCCCGCGGGCTGCTGGGAGGCGGCGGCCCATTGCACGTGGCCGAGGTAGGAGCCGCCCTGCAGGCCCACCTTGCCGTTGGACCAGGGCTGGCGCGCGGCCCACTCGACGGTGTCCTTGCCGTCGGCGGCTTCGTCGCGAAACGGGTCCCAGCGGCCTTCGGATTCGTAGCGGCCGCGGGTGTCCTGCATCACGACCACATATCCACGCTGCGCGAAGCGGGTCATCACCGGATGCACGCCGTCGCGCTGCACTCCATAAGGGGTGCGCACGACCAGCACCGGATAGCGCCCTTCCGCGGCGGGCCGGTAGAGATCGGCATAGAGCGTCACGCCGTCGCGCATCTTCACGGGCTGATAGCGCTCGATGCGGATTTCGTTGAGAAACGGCGCGCCGCCCGGCTGCGCCTGCATCACCAGGGCGAGTGGGAACATCAAAAGCAGATTGCGGACCATGGCGCGTATTCTCTCCAAAACCGCGTCCGGCGGCAAGCGAACGCCCAGTGTGCTAGTATCCCGGCAATAATGGCTAAGGAGGTTGCGGCATGGCAAAGCGGCGCACGTTCTTGCAATCGGTGGCGGGCTTGCCCGCGCTAGGGGCGCTGGGCGCGCAGACCGCCACGCGGGATTACTTCAGCGAACTCGGCCTGCGCCCGTTCATCAACGCCGCTGGCACCTACACCGTGCTCACCGCCTCGCTGATGCCGCCCGAGGTGATGGCCGCGATGGATTACGCCTCGCGCCGGTTCGTGCATCTCGTGAAGCTGCAGGACGCCGTGGGCGCGCGCATCGCTTCGCTGCTCGGCGCGGAGGCCGCCATGGTCACCAGCGGCGCGGCGGGCGCGATGACCGTCGGCACAGCCGGCATCCTCACCGGCACGGATCAGGAGAAGATCCGCCGCTTGCCCGACCTCACCGGCATGAAGTCCGAGGTATTGATCCAGAAGTCCCACCGCTTCGCCTACGACCACGCCGTGCGCGCTTGCGGCGTCCGCATGGTGGAGGTGGAGACCGAGGAGGAACTCGAGCGCGCCGCCGGCCCGCAAACGGCGATGATGCTGTTCTTCAACGATGCGTTGCACCGGGGCAAAATCGATGCCGAGGGCTGGGTCCGGCTGGGCCGCAAACTCAAAATCCCCACGTTCAACGATGCCGCCGCCGACACGCCGCCCGCTGCCCGCTTGAGCGAATACAACCGCATGGGCTTCGACCTGGTGACCTTCTCCGGCGGAAAAGGGATTCGCGGGCCGCAAAGCGCGGGCATCCTGATGGGGCGCAAGCATCTGATCGAGGCCGCGCGCCTGAATACCTCGCCCTACAGCGACACCATCGCCCGCGGCATGAAGGTGAACAAGGAAGAGATGCTCGGCATGCTGGTGGCTCTGGAGCTTTACCTCAAGCGCGACCACGCCGCCGACCGCCAGGCCTGGGATTTCCAGGTGGAGCTGATCACCCAGGCTGTGCGTGAGTTCGAGAGCGTCACCTGGGAGGTGGACGTGCCGCCGGTCGCCAACCACACCCCGCACCTGAAACTGCGCTGGGACCGCACGCGGCTCAACATCAGCCCCGTCGAGGTGCGCCGGCAATTGCTCGAGGGCGACCCGTCGATCGAGGTGACGCCTTCCACCAATGAGAAGGAACTGGTCCTCACCGTGTGGATGCTCCAGCCCGGCGAGGCGGAAGTCGTGGCGCGGCGCATCGCGGAAATCCTTAAGACCGCCGCCTGAAGGCTTTGTCCCGCCGCTTTCCACGCATGCCTGCCGGCTGACGGGTCTGTGAAAAAATCCTCCCCGGCAGTGTCTGTGTGCCCGGCGTATGCAAGCCCCGAACGCGAGTGAGGGGCCAGCACGCAGTCGTCAGGAGTGCCCCTCCCTCACGGTCGGGGCTGACTGCTGGTGTGAGCCTCTAACGCCGGGTGGAGGTAGAAACCGGTTTGCGAGTCGCCGATTTTCTCACACACCCTGACGCCGGCAGCTGTCCTGTTCGTTTTTGTAAGTGATTTATTTTCAATGTATTACAGGTGCCACCGTAAGGTGGCAGGCACGCCCAAGCGAGGACTTCTGATTGGCCGCTGATTTTCTCGCACACCTGCCGGGTGAAGGCAGACGCCAAGGGCGGACCTTCGCTCCGCGGTTGCTTTCTTCGCAAACGCTGAAGCGCGCCCGCGTTCCGGCATATGATGGCAGCAAATCCGTTTGCGAAAGGATGAGCCCTCCCATGCCGAAAAAGGTCGCCATGATCGGAGCCGGCAGCATCGTCTTCTGCCGCACCCTGTTAAACGACATTCTCGCCACGCCCGCGCTGGCCGATTCCGAAGTCGCGCTGATGTCGCGCACCGAACCGAAGCTCCGCGCGATGGAGCAGTTCGCGCAGCGGATGGTGAAGGATAACGGCCTGCCCGCAAAGGTATGGGCCACGCTGGACCGCCGCGAAGCGATCCGCGATGCGGACTTCGTCGTCGTCATGGTCCAGGTGGGCGGCGTGGAGGCATTCGAGCTCGACTACAAGATCCCGCTGCGCTACGGCATCGACCAGTGCATCGCCGACACGCTCGGCCCCGGCGGCATCTTCCGCGGCCTGCGCACGATACCGCTGCTGGTGGAGATCGCCCGCGACATGGAAGGCCTCGCGCGCCCCGGCGCCATCATGCTGCAGTACGCCAATCCGATGGCCGCCAACTGCCTCGCCCTCGGCCAGGCCTCACGCGTGCCCTTTGTGGGCCTCTGTCACGGCGTGCAGACCACGCTCGACCTGATCTCACGTTACTGCGGGGTGCCCAAGGAGGAGATCACCTACACCTGCGGCGGCATCAACCACATGGACTGGTTCCTGACGCTCGAACACAAAGGCCGCGACCTCTACCCGCTGCTGCGCGAGGTCTTCGAAAAGCCCGAATTTTACAAGAACGAAAAGGTGCGCGGCGAGGTTTTCCGCCATTTCGGCTACTTCATGACCGAATCCACGGGCCATCTGAGCGAATATGTGCCCTGGTTCCGCAAGTCGAAGGCGGCGCTGGAAGCCTACTGCGACGAGCCGAGCTTCGGCGGCGAAAGCGGAGCGTATTACTCGTGGTGCCGCACCGTGGCGGACTATTATGCGGGCCACGACCCGCTCCAGTTCGAGTCCACCGCGCTCGAGCCGCGCAGCGTCGAATATTGCTCGTGGATCATGGAAGCCGTGGCCACCGGGCGGCCGTTCCGCTTCATGGGCAACGTCCGCAACGATGGGTACATCACGAACCTGCCCGCGGGCTGCTGCGTGGAAGTGCCCACGTTCGCCGATGACACGGGCCTGCATCCCACCTTCATCGGCAGTCTGCCGCCGCAATGCGCCGCGCTGTGCATGACCAACGTGAATGTGCAGATGCTCACCGCCGGGGCGGCGCTGAACGGCGATCCCGAACTCGTGATGCAGGCCGCGGCGCTCGATCCGCTTTCCTCGGCCGTCTGCACGCTCGACGAGATCCGCCGCATGTGTTCGGAGATGCTGGAGGCGCAGCGCGAATGGCTTCCCGGGTTTGAAGGGCGCGCCGTCGCGCCGCGGCCCGCCATCTCGGTCCCGCCCGATTGCACGCCCGTGGACGTGCCGCTCGACCCCGCGCTCGCGATCGGCAAACGCTTCGGCACGCTGATCAGCCAGACCGAGAGGGAGTGAGACTGATGCATCGTGGGCATCGCCGCACAGCGCCTCCGGCGGACGCCGGCCGCTGCAGTCCGCTCGATCTACCCCTTCAGCCGCAGTCCCACCTGCGCGGCCAGCGCGCGCAACGCGTCCCCGTGCGCGGGCAGGCACGGCAACAGCCGGCCGGCCTTGTCGCGCAGCCATTCCGGACAATCGTCCGCCGCTTCCAGTCCGCCGGTCAATCCCTGCAACTCGCGCCAGACCTGTGTCCAATGCGCGTTGTACTGTTCGAGCGAGGCCTGTGATCCGTTGGACTTGAGAATATCCGCGATGCGTCCCGCAAGATCGCGCCCCTCGAACAGCCCGAGGTTCATGCTCTGCACGCCCGCCGGCCCGGTAAGGTGCGCCGCGTCGCCCGCCAGCCACATGCCGCCCTTACCGAAGCGGCTCGTCAGGCGCTTCTCGAAGCGCACCAGCGTCCGCCAGGTCACATCTGTCGGCTGCGCGCGGAACCACGGCGCGCGTGTGCGAATGTACTCGTTGAGACTGGACTCCTCCAGCACCGGCAGACCCTCGCCGCCGCCCGCGCCGCGGTCCTTTTCGCGCTCGGTCGGGAAATAGCCGAAGCCCGACTTGAGGAGTTGGTCCTTCAACGCTTCCGCTTGCTCATCGGTGTAGCCCGGAAGCTGGAAACTCCAGCGGCACGCGCCGCCGGGCAGCGGCCACAGCACATCGGTGGTCTCCTCGCCCAACACGAGACGGGTTTCCTGCTCGAGGCCGGCATCGGCCGAGAACTCAAAAACCGCGAAATACAGCGGCGGTCCCACTTCGGGAAACTCCGCCCCCAGCGCCCTGCGCACACCTGAGCGATGGCCGTCCGCGCCGATCACAAAGGGCACTTCCAGTTCCTTCGACTCGGCCACCACCCACTCCGTGTGCGCCACGATGTAGCCGCGCGATTCGCGTTCGAAGCGGTTCACCTGGACATTCACCCCGCCGTTCGCCTGTTCGATCTTCGCCACCTCGTGCCGCCAGGAGACCTTCACGCCAAGCTCGCGTAAAGCCTTTTCGAGCATCTCCTCGAGTACGTCCTGCCGGACCACGGCCAGGCAGTCCTCGCCTTCGGCCAGCCGGATCTGCCCGCGCGAGCCTGCCCGGTCCCACAGCCCCAGCGTGCGCACCGGAAAGGCGCGAGAGAGAATCTGCTGCTTGAGGCCAAGCTCCTCAAAGAGGGCCAGAGCGGACGGATGGATAGCCAGCGCATAGCTGTGCTGGCAAGGCCAGATGCCGGTGTCCACCACCTCCACTCCCACGCCGCGCCGCGCCAGCGACAGCGCCGTGAACAGGCCCACCGGGCCGGCGCCCACCACCAGAGCTTCCACGGGACGATCCTTGCTGAACATCGCTTCCACCTCCATGGGCGCGAACTTATATCAGACTGCAACGTCTGCTTTAAGTTTATAGCGCAGATTCGTCCCTGTGTGCCGGAAAAATCACCGCCACAGCCGGTTCACGGTCCGTACGACCATCGCGCCGCTCACCACGCTCACCGCCAGCAGCGCGAGCGCGTAACCGGTGCGGCCATAGAGGAAGTTGCCGACCGTGAACAGCGCCGACCAGATCAGCACCGAACCGGCCACCCATCCCAACATCGCCGCGGGCACATCGGCCGCGCGCAGATCCTCGGCCGCTTCGGCCAGCGGAATGTTGGCCGCGCGGCGGACGTATTCCCAGCCGGGCCCGAACGGCCGGACGCGCTTGTAGAAGCTGATCAAGGTTTCCATGTCCGTCCGCGGACCCAGGTAGGCCACGGCCAGCCAGCTCGCCGTGGTCACCGCCACCGTCAGCAGCAATTCCTGATGCGTGCCCAACCCCGAACCGCCGCGCCGGGCGAACAGCAGCAGGATCGACATCCCGAACGACACCACCATCGCCACAATTTCGCACCACGCCGTCACCCGCCACCAGAACCACCGCACCAGATACAACAACCCGGTGCCCGCGCCGATCTGCAGGATGATGTTGAAGCCGTCTTGCGCCGTCTCCAGGAAGAAGACCATGCCCGAGGAGACGATAAACAACAGCACCGTGGACACGCGCCCCGCGAAAACATAGTGCTTTTCATCCCGGTCCCGGCTGATAAACCGGCGGTAGAAATCGTGGACCATGTAGGACGCGCCCCAATTCAAATGGGTCAGGATCGTCGACGAATTCGCCGAAATCAATCCGCCCACCATCAGCCCCAGCCAGCCCACCGGCAGAATCCGCAGCATGGCCGGGTAAGCGATATCGTGGCCCACGAGGCTCGGATCGACATGCGGAAACTCGCGCCGGATATCGCTCAGATCGGGATAGACGATCAGCGAGGCCAGCGCCACCAGGATCCAGGGCCACGGCCGCAGCACATAGTGGGCGAGATTGAAGAACAGCGTTCCGCCCAGCGCATCCTTCTCCGTGCGCGACGCCAGCATCCGCTGCGCCATGTAGCTGCCGCCGCCCGGTTCCGCGCCCGGATACCACATCGACCACCACTGCACCGCCAGCGGCATCACGAAAATCGCCACCGCCAGGTCCCAATTACTACTGAAATCCGGCAGCATCGACAGATAATTCAGCCCGCCCGGCCCCTGTGTCGCGGATAATTTGTCCACCAGCCCGCTCAACCCTCCCACTTCCGGCAAGGTCACGGCAAAATAGGCGGCGGCGATCACGGCCGTCATCATCGTGAAGAACTGGATCGTATCGATCACCAGAACGCCCCACAACCCCGAGTGCGCGGCGAAAACCACGTTCAAAATCCCCACCGCCAGCAGCGTCTGCCAGCGGTCCAGCCCGAACAGCACCGCCGCGATCTTGCACGCCGCCAGGTTCACCGTCGCCATGATGATGCAATTGAAGAAGAAGCCCAGGTACAGCGACCGGAAGCCGCGTACCGCCCCCGCCGCCTTGCCAGAATAACGCACCTCATAAAATTCGAGATCGGTCAACACCCCCGAGCGCCGCCACAACCGGGCATAGAAGAACACCGTCGCCACGCCCGTCAGCGTGAACGCCCACCACTGCCAGTTGCCCGCCACGCCCTGCGTGCGCACGAAATTGGTCACCAGGTTGGGCGTGTCGCTCGAAAACGTCGTGGCCACCATCGACAAGCCCACCAGCCACCACGGCACGGCACGTCCGGACGCAAAGAACTCCGACGTGTTCTTCCCCGAGCGTTTCGCGAAGAACAGAGCCGGAATGAAGCAGATCAGCAGCGAGCCAATCGCGATGATCCAATCGAGCGGCGCCAGATGCATAAGCCCGTGATTCTACTCTATTGCCCCCAGCGAAGCCAGCGCGCCCGCGCCCGGCTCGGCGTCGATTAGATGCCGTTGCTCGTCGAACTCCGCTTTCCCCAGGTAGAACCCCGCCTTCAACCGCTCCCGCACCGCCGCGCGTTCCGTCCGGCGGCAGAGCGCCACCACGCAGCCTCCGAAGCCCGCGCCGGTCAGCCGCGCGCCCAACGCGCCCGCTTCCGCCGCCGCTTCCGCCAGCCCGTCCAACGCCGCGCAGCTTACCTTCAGGCGGTCTCGCAGGCTTGCGTGCGAGGCCGTGAGCAGCGCGCCGAACGTTTCCGCTTCGCCCGCCTGCATCGCGGCCACGGCCTGCTCCACGCGCTCGCGCTCGGTCACGACATGCAGGAAGCTCTCCCGTTCCAGATCCGAGTCCAGCCGCCCCGCGTCTGCTTCGCGCGCCTCCTTGTAAGACGGCAGCCCCAGGCGCTTCAATGCCTCGTGGCCGGCCTGCCGCCGCGCGTTATATTCCTCGCGCGCGCCGCCCGACTTCTGCGCCGTCGTCAGACTGTGCGCCACCAGGAACGCCCAATCCCGCGGCACCGCCACGGCGCGCGCCGTTACCGGCGCAAAACTCACCCGCAACGCCGCTCCGCCCACCGCGCCCAGCACCGCCGCATGGTCCATCCCGCCGCCGCGTGTGCCCACGAACTGCTCGCCCGGCGGCAGCACCTCCATCAACTCCTCGAACGATGCCTGCAAGCCGTTCGCCTCCAGCAGCGCCAGCACAAAGCCCGCGTACAATGCCGATGACGACGAAAGCCCCGCCGCCGCGGGCAGGTCCGAATCCACCTCCGCATCGATCCCTCGTCCCAGGCCCCACCGCGCACCCACCGTGACCGCCGCCGCACGCAGATAGTTCTCCCAATCGCCCTCGGCCGCGCGATCGAGGCCGCCGGTCCACTCGAATGCCCGCCGCCCGTATCCGTTATGGCTGACGGCATGGATGCGCGTGTCCTGGCGCGGCGTGAACCGCACCCGGACCCGCCGCTCCAGCGCCATCGGCAGCACATCCAGACCGTGGTAGTCGATATGTTCCCCAATCAGATTCACCCGCCCAGGCACCGAAATCGCCCTCGCGGCATGGAAAGAAACGCCCTGTCGCACTTGCTCCAAGTTAACGGTTCGCCGGCCATCATGTCCACGGCTTCGAGACGATAGTCTAAACTCGCCGCCGCCGCCGCCGTCAAAGCCTTGCTTCTCGAGCAGGGCCAGGTGCTTGAACCTCCAAATTGAGCGATAATAAAACAAGTTGGATTCACATTGTTCCGCGTGACCGGGCGGGGGCTTGATTGGCCACGTAGCTGGAGTTCTCCAGGGAATTGGTTCGCGGATGACCCCAATCAACAAGGAGAGATTCTGGTATGCCTGCGAAGAAGAAAGTGACCGATACCCAGCCCGAAGCCGCCGCGCCCGCGCCGAAGCGCCGCGCGCCCGCCCGCACGAAGGCGGCCGAAGCCGCGCCTGAAAGCCCCAAAGCGAAGGCGCCCGCCAGTAAGAAAGCCGCGCCCAAAACGCCCGCCGCCACCCACAAAGCGCCCGCGCGCAAGGTGACGCCGCGCAAAACCACCGCGAAGACGCCCGCCTTCGACATCGAACTCCACCGCGCCGAGATCGAGCGGGAAGCTTACTTCCTCTGGCTCAGCCGCGGCAGCGCCCACGGCGACGCCGGCTCCGACTGGCTCCAGGCCGTCGAAATCGTCAAAACCCGCCACAGCTAAACGCCGGACCGGACGAATTCTGTCGGAGGCAGGCGCGCTGGCCCTGCGAAGCTCTGGCTCCGCCACGAACCCTGCCGTTCGCCTTTGCGACACCAGCGTCCCACAGGCGGACACCCGCGCAGCCCCCGCGCGAACGCAAAGCCTTCTCCCAATGTGACTTAGCCCCGCGGCCCCGCACGTGCCAGAATGAGCCTCAAGGAGAGAGGCTGTGTTCCACTGGCATGATTTCGTCCGCGCCTTCCGGTTTTTGCGCAAAAGTCCCGGCTTCGCCATCGTCGCCATCCTGACCATCGGTCTCGGGATCGGCGCTTCCACAGCCATCTTCAGCGTGGTGGACGGAGTCCTGCTCCGGCCCCTCGACCTGCCCGATGCCGCGCGCATCGTCAGCATCCAAACCCGCTGGACGGACACCGGCCGTCTGCACCCGCGCATCACCGGCGGCGACTGGATCGACATCCGTCCCTCCGCCGATGTCTTTTCCGCCTCCAGCCTGTACTACGGCGGCGACATCGGCGTTCAGTTCGGCGACAAGGCCGAATTCGCCTCCACCTGGTTCGTGAACGCGGACTATTTCGACGTCCTTGGACTCTCCCCCGCGGCGGGCCGCTTCTTCCACTCCGGTGAAGCCGGCCGCACCGCTGTCGTCGGCCGGGACTTCGCCATCCGGCACTTCGGTTCGCCCGAAGCGGCCCTCGGCCGGGTCTTGCGGGTCGAGGAAACAGCCTACGAAATCACTGGCGTCGCGCCGCTCCCACGGCTTTGGGCGCTCGCCGGCGAGGTCTTCCTCGCCGCCCCGGAGCGGCCCATCAACACGAACCGGACAGCCTTCAACTACCGCGCCTTGGCGCGTATCCGCCCTGGCAGCGATCTCACCCAGGCCTCCACCCAACTCGAGGCCATCGGCCTCCGCCTGGCCGGCGAATACCCGGCCGAGAACGGCCGCAAGTCCTTCGCCGCAGTGCCGCTGCAGGAGACGCTCACGGGCGGCGTCCGGCAGATGCTGTATGTGCTGCTCGGCGCGGTGATGCTGGTTCTGCTCATCGCCTGCGCCAACGTCGCCAACCTGCTGCTAGCGCGCGCCACGGCCCGCACCCGCGAAATCGCGCTTCGTGCCGCGCTGGGCGCGTCCCGCCGCCAGATCGTTCGCCAACTGATGGCGGAAAGCCTGCTGCTTGCTCTCGCCGGAGGCGCGCTCGGCATGCTGCTGGCCCTGCTCGGTTCGGACCTGCTCCTCGCGCTGGCCCCGCAAAACCTGCCCCGGCTGCACGAAGTGGCGGTCGATGGCCGCGTACTCGCCTTCGCCAGTGTGGTGTCGCTGCTCTCCTGCTTCAGCTTCGGACTGCTCCCCGCTTGGCGGGCCTCGCGGACGGACCTCAACGATTGCCTGAAACAAGGCGGTTCGCGCGGTTTGCTCGGCGGCGGCGCTTCCCGCCTGAAAGACGCGCTCGTGGTGGCCGAAATCGCCCTCGCCGTCACGCTCGTCGCGGGCGGGGGCCTGCTGTTCCGCAGCTTCCTCGCAATGGAAAACGCCCACCTCGGCTTCGAGCCGGAAGGCGTGCTAGTGGTCGAAGCCCATCAGCCCGCCGGAACAATGGATGAATACGTCCGCGTCACCCAGGACTTCGAACGCCTGTCCGGCGAATTGCTCTCGCTCCCGGGCGTCACCGCGGCCGCGGGCGTCATGGGCCTGCCCATGGGCCGCTACGGCTCCAATGGCGGCTACATTGTCGAAGGCATGCCACTCCCCAAGGACTTCGGCCTGCTGCCGCAGGCGGGTTTCCGGCTCACCGCGCCCGGCTATTTCCAGGCTCTGCGGATCCCGCTCCTTCGTGGCCGCGATTTTACCGAACGCGACCACTACGAAGCCGAATTCGTCGCCATCATCAACGAATCGCTCGCCCGGCAGAGCTTCCCCGATCAGAACCCCATCGGCAAGCGCCTCCAGTGCGGCCTCGATTCCCCCAAGTGGATGACCATCGTCGGCGTTGTTGGCGACACCCGCCAGGACTCGCCCGGCGTGCCCCCCGGCCCCGAACTTTATATGCCGTTGCGCCAGCACCCCACGCGCGCCAACGAAGTCCAACTGGTGCTCCGCACCGCCGTACCGCCCGAAACCCTGCAGAATCCCGTCACCCAACTGATCCGGTCCCGCCACCCGGAAATGGCCCTCGGCTTTACCACCATGCCCGCTCTGCTTTCTCGCTCCATGGCCGCGCCCAGGTTCCGGACGGTCCTCGTGATGGTCTTCGGCGCGGTGGCGTTGCTGCTCGCCATGGCCGGCGTCTTCGGAGTGATCAACTATCTGGTCGAGCGCCGGGTGCCCGAAATGGGCTTGCGGCTCGCTCTTGGCGCACCGCGCGCCGGCCTGGCCCGCGGCGTCATGGGCCGGGGCCTGCGCCTCGCCGCCCTTGGTATCGCCGCCGGATTCGCGCTCTCCGCGGCGGCGGGCCGCCTCATGGAATCCTTCCTCTACGGACTTGCGCCCACCGATCCGGCCACCCATGTCCTCACCGCCGCGGCGATGATCCTTGCGGCGTCGCTGGCCTCGCTCGCCCCCGCCTGGCGCGCCGCCCGCGTCGATCCCATGGTCGCCCTCCGCCAGGAGTAGCGATCATCGGCAGAAATGGCGTCTGACGCCTCCGGCACGGCGTCCATCTCTGGGATTGGGTTGGTTCCAGAACGACTCATGACCAACTTGTTTCAGACGAAAGTCCCGCCGGTACAGCGTAATCCGCCCGCGGTCTGCGGCGCATTCGCCCGGCCCTATGCTGCCGCACCGAATGCGCGCATTTGGAATCAATAAGTTAAAGAACCAGAAAATCGCTAAATGGCCGTTGACACTATTTTCCCTCATTAAGACAGATAAACAGGTTTAATTATCTGTAATACTCCTTCGAATAACGCGGTACAGGCATCCCGGGCGAATGCCACGGCTGCGAAAAATAGTCTTTTCAAAATATTGATTTTGGAGTAAGGTTAAGAATCAGGGGGAAGACTCATGCGAGGGTACCGGTGTTTGCTGCTATTGCTGCTATTGGCCCAGGCGGGTGCCGGCCAGCAGTATCCTGAGAAGAACGACAGTTACGAATACGGCGGGGAGAATCTCACTCCGCAGCAGAGGGCTGGCCGGAATACGTGGTATTTCTGGACGGGCGGCGGGGAGAAGTTCTGGCGTGAGGTGGCTAAGCTGACTCACGGTGTGACGGATCTGCTGCAGTACGTCGATTCCCGGCGGCGCCCCGAGCGATTCAAGTTGTTGGGGGTGCTGAACGATCCGGACTGCACCCAGGCGACCCAACCGGACGAATACGGGCTCTGGATGGATGTGTGCAAGCCGGTGGCGATTCCATCGATTCCGAGCGAGTCCTCGGGGATTGTCGGGCTGCGCAAATTCAAAAATCCCAAGTTTGACAGGTTCACCTGGAGCGTGGACAAGTACATGGCGGACCCCGCGAGCGTGGAGCCACCCTACCTGATCGGCATGACCTGCGGATTCTGTCACATTGGATTCGATCCGTTAAGTCCGCCGAAGGACATAGAAAACCCCCGCTGGTATAACATGGCGCCAGCGATTGGAAACCAATACTTCCACGAGGGCACGCTGTTCAGCCTGAAGTTGAATTCCAAGGATTTCCGCTGGCAGGTTGCCAATACCCAGCCGCGCGGCACTTCGGACACCTCGCGCTTCGCGACCGACAATATCTTCAATCCGAATGCGATCAATTCCGTGGTCCATCTCGCGCACCGCCCAAGCCATTCCGAGGTGATGAACGACGGAACCACCAGTCAGGTCCACTATATTCTGAAGGACGGCGCGGATTCGATCGGCACCGCCGGGGCGTCGCTCAGGGTCTATGTCAACATCGGCATGTGCGCGGACTACTGGTTGACCCTGCACGACCCCATTTACGGCGTCAAGAAGCCCCAGCAGCCTTTCCGGATCGACCTTGCGCGCAAGGATTGCGAGGACTGGCGCGCGACCGAGGCGCGGATGGTGGACGCCGAAGCATTTCTGCTCACGGTCAATCCCGCGCTGTTGAAGGATGCGCCGGGCGGCGATAAGTACCTGACGAAGGACGCGGACGTGCTGCGACGCGGTGCGCTCGCTTTCGCCGACCGCTGTGCGACGTGCCACTCGAGCAAACAGCCGCCGGCAAACGTGACGGGCGACGAGGCCCGCCGCGCCTGGTTCCGCGAGGCTGTGACGAAACCCGACTTTCTCGAGAACAACTTCCTGTCCGACGACCAGCGCCACTCGGTCAGCGAGATCGGCACGAACATGGGCCGCGCGCTGGCCACGAACGCCACGCAGGGCCACGTGTGGGAGGAGTTCTCCTCGCGCACCTATAAACAACAGCCTCCGGCGGACGAGGTGAAGGGGTTGTACAATCCCGTGAAGCCGGGCAGGCCAATCGACTTCAAACCGCCCGGCGGCGGCGTGGGCTATTACCGCACGCCGACGCTCGCGGGAATCTGGGCGACGGCGCCTTTCTTCCACAACAACGGACTCGGGCTCTATAACGCCGACCCCAGCGTGGACGGCCGCATGGCCGCGTTTAACGACGCGATCGAAAAGCTGTTGTGGCCGGAGAAACGGCTCGGCCTCCGTTCGATGATGATCACCAGCGAGGATTCCGAACTGCCACTGGAAAGCGGCTACCGGCTGAAGATCCGCAAGGACACCCCCGTGAAACTGATCGCCAACATCAACGCGCCTGAGCTGCAACTATTGCGGAACGACACGTTCCTGTCGCGCCTCATCGGTTGGATGATCGGACGCGGGCGTCTGTATAACACGCTGCTGCGGCGCAACCTGGCGCCGGACTTCGTGGAGGACCGCGGGCACACGTTCGCGACAGGCTTGAGCGACGAGGACAAACGCGCGCTCATCGAGTACATCAAAACGTTCTGAAGCCAAGACCCTGAGGGGGGCGCCATGTCCGACATGATCTTCAAACCGCTCGAGTTCCGGACGCTGAAGGTGAAAAACCGCGTCTTCCGGTCCAACATGTCCGGCCGCTTTGACAACTACGACGGCTCCGGCAACCCGGCGCGCATCAATTGGGAAACGAGGTTCGCACGCGGCGGCGTGGGGGCGGTGATCTCGTCATTCGTTCCTGTGCACGGGCGAGGGCGCATCCTGCCCAACTACGCCATGATGGACGCCGACGACAAGATCCCGTTCTGGCGCGAGGTCGGCAAGCGCGTGCATGAGTTTGACTGCCGCTTCATCCTGCAGTTGAGCCACGGCGGGCGGCAGCGCGACATCACGGGCATCGAATACCCGGAGAGCTGGAGTTCGACGTCGAAGCCCGATCCGCTGCACGGGTTCGAGGCGCGGGCGATGACGGAAAACGAGATCGGACAGGTAGTGCAGCAGTTCGGCCAGGCAGCGCAGCGCGCTCAGCAAGCCGGGCTGGACGGCGTCGAACTGCACGGCGCTAACGGCTATCTGATCACGCAGTTCCTCAGCTCGGCGATCAACGACCGCAAGGATGGCTATGGCGGCCAGCTCGAAAACCGAGCGCGGTTCCTGCTCGAAATCGTCCGCTCGATCCGCCAGCGGTGCGGCCGCGACTTTCATCTCCAGATGAAGATCAGCGCGACGGAGAACAACAACGCAATGGTGTTGCGCGAGGAGCGCGGCAACACGATCGCGGATTCGGTTCAGGTGTGCAAGTGGCTTGAAACCGAGGGCGTGGACGCGATCCACGTCTCCAATGGCAGCTACTTCCCGCACCCGCGCAACCCGGCGGGCGACTTGCCCGTGGATGAGTTCCTGCGCGTGTACGACTCGATGATCTCAAGCGGCACGAAGACGCTGCGGAACTTTCTCATCCTGCGCAACGACCTCACCGGGCGGCTGTTCAAGCGGCAATGGGAGAAGGAGCGTGGCACTGTGATCGAGGGGCTGAATCTGCCTGACTCCGCGGCGATCAAGCAGGCCGTGTCGATTCCCGTGATCTGCACTGGCGGGTTCCAGACTGCGAGCGTGATCCGCGCGGCCATCAGCAGCGGCCAGTGCGACGCGGTGAGCATCGCCCGCCCGCTCATAGCAAACCCCGACTTGGTCAAGATGTTTGAGCGCGGGCTCGACCGGCCGCCGGTGCCTTGCACATACTGCAATAAGTGCCTCGTCACTGTCGTGGAGAACCCGCTGGGCTGCTATGACGAGACGCGCTTCATTACGCGCGAGGCGATGATCCGCGACATTATGTCGGTCTTCGATCCGCCTCCCTACAAATAAGCAAGATCGGACCCTGCCACAACCCGCTCCGCCGCTTCCTCGCCACCGGGACTGCGTGAAATCACCAATCCGCCAAAGTGCCCCTTCCTTTCCAGTGCAAGAGGGGCGCGAGGGACGCTCTCGAACGCCCTCCACAACCCACTGGTTCTGAAAGAGTATGGCCAGTGCCAGCCCCGACCATGAGGGAGGGGGACACCCGCGAGCTTTCGCCGCATCCGGGCCGCATCCGGCATCCGGGACAGCCTGCCCCGTCACACCATACCTTCCATAAGTTACTGATATATATGGGCCTGCCGGCTTTCAACCGCCCCACCCAGCCCTGCCCCCTCCCCTGCCGTGCCGCCAAGTCCATTCCTTTCTATCACATACGATTTCCCCGAAAAGTGCGGTGGGACGGGTGCCTGTGTCCCTCCCCGCGGCACGCATCCGCACGCATCCGGGACAGCCTGCCCCGCAGCATCCGCAGCATCCGGAGCAGCATCCGCAGCATCCGAGCACCCGGGCAGCATCCGGGACAGCCTGCCCCGTCACACCATACCTTCCATAAGTTACTGATA
>JAHDVK010000026.1 GCA_023384675.1 Bryobacteraceae bacterium
ACGGGCCGATCGCCAGATTGTCATCCCAGGGGCTAGGCGGCGGGAACGGGCCGATTGATGGGACATTGTGCTCCAGACTTGGCACAACGACGGATGCCATAGCCGTGCCACAGCCCAAAATGAGTGTAACACATAGAAGCGTCAGGCTGATGCGTAATGTCATGGTTTTCACCTTAAGGACGCAAAGTACAAACTCTAAGATAAAGGCTACGCCCAATCTAAGCGTATGCTTGTATGTTATCGGGCCCATAGGTACTAGTCACCTAGGATTAATCCTGTATTCTACTAAGGATTTCTTCCCCTGGGTCTTCTAAGTCATTCGCCTCCCCTTCTCAGCATATCCCTGGAACTGTGCCTGCAGGTGCTCAGGCCCCGGAACGAGAGCCCAGGCCAGAGGGTTCTTGGTTTATGCTCAAACGAGGGGCTTCATGCAGACAGTCTGGCCATCCACCGTATTTCTCGTCCTGACGGCATTCGGGTCCGCCGCGGCTCAGGCAGTCCGTGCGCCTGATGTGCCCTATGTGCCGACAACGGAGCCGGCGGTCGAGGAGATGCTGAAACTCGCCAAGGTCGGCAGGTCCGATGTGGTTTACGACCTTGGTTGCGGTGACGGACGGATCGTGATCACGGCAGCGAAGAAGTACGGGGCGCGCGGGGTGGGGATCGACATCGACCCCGACCGCATCGCCGAGGCGCGCTCCAAAGCCAGGAAGGCTGGGGTCGGGCATCTGGTGAGATTTGTCGAGCAGGACCTTTTCGAAGCCGACATTCGTGAAGCAACTGTGGTGACCCTGTTCCTGCTCAACCATGTCAACGCGAAGCTCAAGCCCAAACTCATGGCCGACCTGAAGCCGGGCACACGCGTGGTCTCCAACACCTTTGACATGGGCGACTGGAAAGCGGACGCCGAGCGCTCGCTCAATGACAGCGATGCCGGCTACTTCAGCAGCCATTTCTACCTGTGGGTGATCCCTCGGCGTCCTTCCGAGTAAAAGACATCAGGCTCAAGTCGAAACAGATCATTGATGGGGTTTCCGCCGAAGGCTGAGTGCCCGGTCCGGGCAGGAGCAAACCGGGACGGACCGCTCCTCCCCAGTGATCTTTCGATAGACTGACAGTTTGCACGCGTACAAACCGAACAGCCTGCACAGCGTGAGCGGCCTCGCATCATCGCGTGACAGGCGCACTCTGCTCAGCGTGAAAGATGTTCTCTGGCTGCTCTATCTCTACCCCATGCGCTGGCTGGTGCAGGCGCTCGGCATGCGGCCCACGTATCTGCTCGGCCGGTTGGTGGAGCCTGTGTTTCAGATCATCGCCGCCGAGCGCAGAGGTCGTGCGCGGGGCTGGATGCAAGAGGCGCTGCCCCGCCAAACCTCCTCAGAAGCGCTCGACCGTTTGGCGCGCAGGTTCGTGTCCAACGCCGTCTTTCGCGCGCTCGACGATCTTCACCTGGTGAAGCCGGGATTTGTGGAGCGTATCTCCCATCCCGAGATCCAAGGACGGGAGCACCTGAAGGCCGCCCTGGCTGAAGGCCGAGGGGTGCTGTTGATCAGCGGCCATTTCTACGCGAACCGGTTAGGGAAGCGCCTGCTCGGCCGCCTGGGCTACCCCGTGATGTCGGTACGGCATGGGCAGCCTCCCGACCGCTGGATGGGCCGCATGGGGCGCAAATGGCTGCAGCCCAGATACATTCGATTTCTCCACGAAGTGATCGGCGAGGAAGTGTACATTGGAGATCCGCATGGCAGTTTGAAGATCTTTCAGCGGTTGCGCTCCGGCGGTCTGGTCAATGTCCACGTGGATGTTGGGTTCGCCACCGGCCGGCGTGAAATGCCGTTTCTGGGGCGGCGGCGGCGCTTCGGCACCGGCCTTCTGGAGATCATCCGCTTGTCCGGATGCGTTGTGCTGCCGATGCTCTGCCTGGGAAATCAGCGCCGCTGCACGATCCGTTTGGGTCCGCCGCTCGAAATGGCCGAAGCGGACGGCCGGCTCGATTTCGCGGAGGCGAATCTGCCGGGAATCGTCAAACGGCTGGAGGAGATGATTTTGGAGAAACCGGAGGAATGGGAATTGTGGCAGCGCCTTTGAACAGGCCCGCGCCGGATACCGCTGCGATTGCCCGCGAAATCCGCCAGGTGATGGTGGAGGCGTTGGGCCTGCGGTTGGAGGAACACGAACTCAGCGGCGTCAGCCGCCTGACCGAGGCGGTGGCCATCGATTCCGTGGCCGCGCTCCAGTTCGTCGTCGCGCTGGAGCGCCGCTTCGGCATCCGAATGGAAGAGCAGTGGCTGGACCTGGAAAGGCTAGGCGATCTGGCTGCGCTCTCAGCCTACGTCGCGGAACGAAAGAACTCAAGCGGCGCGGCGGGGGCGGCAGGCTAGGCGGATGCTCTGGGAGCGCTTCGAGGGCTGGGCCCGCGAGACGCCGGCGGCCGAGGCCGTGGTGGACGGAGAGGTTCGTCTATCCTACGGAGAGCTGGCCACACGCGCGGCCGCCTTCGGGCAATGGTTATGTGAGCGGTATGGGCTCGGAGAAGGCAGCGTGATCGCCGCAGCGCTGCAGAATGGCTGGGAGTACCCGGTCTGTTTCGCGGCTGCGAACCGGATCGGCGCGGTTTTTCTGCCGGTGAATCCGCAATGGCGGCCGCTTGAACTGGCCTGGCTGGCGGAAAAACTGGGTGTGCAGGCCGCGCTGGTCAACCCGGCCACTGCCCTGGAATGGAAAGGGGTGCTACCGGAGGACAAAGTCCTGCAAATCGAGGAGGGCGAAGCGGCGCAGGCTCTGCGAGGAAATGCCGCCCGTGGCGATTCAGCCCCGCCGAAGTCCGCCCGGAGAGCGCTGCTGCTGGCGACGTCGGGCTCCACCGGGCAGCCCAAAATCGTGCCGAGAACGAACGCGAACTTGCTGGCCGGCGCCAGTTCCGTTGGCGAAGAACTGGGCGTCAGAGCCGGGGACCGCGTGCTGGCGGCGGTGCCGTTTCATCACGCGAACGGATTCAGCAATTGCCTGCTCATGCCCTTGTTATCCGGCGGGACTTGCGTGGCGGTGCGGCGCGCGCTGCCGGGCGTGGTGGCGGATTGCGCGCGGAAGGAGCGGGTCCGGCTCATCAACGTGTCGCCCATTCTGTATAACCTCCTGGCCGATCAGGAGTTGGCGCCTGAATGGATGGAGAGCGTTGAGATCTGCATTTCGACCGGCGCGCACCTGCCCGCCGCGCTTGGACGTGTGTGGCGGCAGCGCTTCGGAGTGCCCATTCGTCAGTTGTACGGATCCTCGGAGACCGGGACCATCTGCATCCAGAGTCAGGACGGTGAAGCGCAACCGGGCGAAGTGGGGCCTCCGCTGAAGCCGGTTTCGCTGCGGATTCTCAGCCCAGAGGGCGTGCCTTTGGCCGAGGGCGCGAGTGGCGAGGTGGCGGTGCGCGGGCCCGCGCTGATGAGCGGTTACGTGGATGAGCCGTCGCTGAATGCAGCCTGTTTCGTGGACGGCCATTTCCGCACCGGCGATTCCGGGCGCATCCTGCCCGGTGGTTCGCTCGCGTTGGATGGACGCCTCACACGCTGGATCAACCTGGGCGGCGTGAAGGTGGATCCGGTCGAAGTGGAGAACGCCTTATACGAGCTGCCGGAAGTCGCCTGCTGCCGGGTGATGGAAAGCGAAAATGGGCAGGGATGGAAGGTGTTGTCGGCCCTGATTCAGCCGCGCGCAGCTGCTGCTGTCACGCGCAAGCAGGTGGTGGAGCATTGCCGCGGCAGGCTCGCTGAGTACAAGATCCCCCGGGTGATCGAATTTGTAGCCGCGATGCCCGGCGATGCGGCCGGAAAACAGCCGAAGGAGTGGAGAATCCCATGAGTTTCCCCCAGCGAAGGATGCGGCGGCTCCGGAGCAGTGACGCGATCCGTCAACTGGTGAGCGAAGTGCGCCTGGCGCCGGAGGACCTCATCTTCCCGATGTTCGTCACCACGCGGCCGGATGTCCGTGAGCCGTTGGGCGCGCTGCCGGGAATGATGCTGCTGTCGGGCGCCCCGCTGGCGGAGGAAGCGAAACGATTGCTCGAAGCCGGCATCCGTGCCGTGCTGCTCTTTGCCGTGCTCGATGAACCGGAGAAAGAGCCCGAGGCCGGTCTCTCGCGCTCCCCGCGGGGGCCGGTTCAGCGCGCCATCGAAAGCATCAAAGCCGCCGCGCCGGAGATGACCGTAATCGCCGACCTTTGCATGTGCGAATACTCCACGGACGGGCACTGCGGAGTCCTGCGCGATGGCGTGATCGATAACGATCTCACCCTGGAGCGGCTGCAGCCCGCGGCGGTTTCGCTCGCTGCGGCCGGCGCGGATGTCGTCGCCCCGTCGGGCATGATGGACGGCGTGGTAGGCGCGCTGCGGTCGGCTCTGGATTCGGCAGGAATGCAGCGTACCCTCTTGATGCCGTACGCGGCGAAGTATGCATCGAGTTTGTACGGGCCCTTCAAGAGCGCTACGCGTTCTGCTCCGGCCGAGAGCAGGCACGCGACCCATCAACTGGATCCCGCCAACCTGAGGCAGGCTCTTGAGGAAATCCGCCTGGACCTGGAGGAAGGCGCGGATATGTTGATCGTCAAGCCCGCGCTGGGCTATCTGGACGTGGTCGCGGCCGCGCGGCGCGAGTTCAACGCGCCCATCGCGGCTTATCAGGTTTCCGGCGAATACAACATGATCCATGCCGCCGCCGGTGGCGACGAACAGGCCCTGGAGCGTCTGATACTGGAGATGCTGACGTGCATCAAGCGCGCCGGCGCGGACATGATCATCACGTATTTCGCGCCGCTGGCGGCCAGGGTCCTGCGGGTGTGACAGGAATAAGGAAAAATTTCACCTCACCTGCAAGTGGTTTGATAGGAAGCACTTAGTCTGGAGATGGGACCTGTTTCGGGGCTTCCGCGCGCGGGTTTTCTCCAATCCGGGCCATAAAATGGTGGCCGGGATGGGGTTCTACACGCAATTCGAGCTTCGCGGGCTACGGCTGCCCCGCGGGCGGCTGGGGGGGCGGCGTCTCTTCGGCCGAGCCGCCGAAGTAGTCTTCGTTGAGAACGACGGCCGCTTTTTTGCGGATCTCTTCCGCGGTGGCGCGTGCCTTGGCGGGCTTCTGGCGCTGTTCGATCTCCTCGCGCATCTCCTCGAACGGCTTCGTGCCGCGTTCGTCCACCAAAATCAGGTGATAGCCAAACGGGCTCTTCACCGGCTCGCTGATTTCGCCGACGGGCTGCGTGAAAACGGCCTGATCGAAGACCGGCACCATGCGGCCGCGGCCGAACTCGCCAAGACTGCCGCCTTCGGCGCCGGAGCCGGTGTCGTCGCTTTCGGCCTTGGCCACTTCTGCGAAGTCCTCGCCGGCCAGAAGACGTTTGCGGATGGCTTCGGTCTGAGCGAGAGCTTCTTCTTCGGTCCGGTCGGGCTGGCCCTCGCGGATGGGCACGCGCGAACCCTGGAAACGGATCAGAATGTGGCGGGCTTTGGCGGTTTCGTACTCGGACTTGTGCTCTTCGTAATAGCCGCGGACCTCTTCTTCGCTGGGCTGAGATTCCTTCAGAAGGTCTTGAAACAGCGAGTTGGCGAGCAGGTTTTCTTCGGTCAACTGAAGCTGTTTTTTCACATCGGGCCGTTCGGAGATCTTGCGGCGGCGGGCCTCCTGGGCCAGGGCCTTAATCTCGCTGAGGTTCTCGGCGAAGCGCCGCTTGGCCTGGGGCGAGGCGAGTTCGGCGCGCGCTTTGTCGGGCATCGCGGCGATGAGGGCCTCGAAGTCCGAGCGAGTCATTTTCTCGCCGCCGACGGCGAAGACCACCGGGTCTTCGGCCTGGTCCGGAGGGGCCGGAGCGGGCGTTTGCGCCCACACGGCGCCGCAAAGCATCGACAATAGGAAGGTTCGCACCCTCTCATGGTACCCCGGCACACGTCCTTTTCGGAGCGCACCTCGCGGCGGCAAGCCCGCGGACTGCATCCTGTGGAACAGAAGAAGAGCGCCAACTGGTCTGCCGTCTGGCCGGATATCCGCGAGTTGATCCGCCCGCGCCGTGGTCAGCTTCTGCTGGGGCTGGCGCTGATCATCATCAGCCGCGTGGCGGGCCTGGTGTTACCGGCGTCCACGAAGTTCCTGATCGACGATGTCCTGGCGAACCGGCGCGTGGAACTGCTGGCCCCGCTGATTCTGGCGGTACTGGGCGCGACGGCGGTGCAGGGCGTGACGGGCTTCTGGCTGACGCATTTGCTCTCGAAGTCGGCGCAGAAGCTGATCGCGGAGCTGCGCTGCAAGGTGCAGGCCCATGTCGGGCGGCTCCCGGTGGTGTACTTCGACACGAACAAGTCCGGACAACTGGTTTCGCGCATCATGAACGACGTCGAAGGGGTGCGCAACCTGGTGGGGACGGGACTGGTGGAATTTGTGGGCGGTCTCCTCACCGCTGTGTTGTCGTTTGTCGTGCTTTTGAACATCAGCCCGAAGCTCACCCTGATGGCGCTGGCGGTGGTTTCGGTGTTCACGCTGGTGCTGCGGTATGCGTTCAACACGCTGCGGCCGATTTTCCGCGAGCGCGGCAAGATCACGGCCGAAGTCACGGGGCGGCTGACGGAAACGCTGGGCGGCATCCGGGTGGTGAAGGGCTACCACGCCGAGGAGCGCGAGGAGCGCGTGTTTGCCGCGGGCGCGCAGCGGATTTTGAACAACGTGATGCAGTCACTGACCGGCGTGGCGCTGCTGAGCCTGTCCGCGACGGTGCTGCTGGGCATCGTGGGCGCGCTGGTGATGTACATGGGCGGGCGCCAGATTCTGGACGGCACACTCACGCTGGGCGGCTTTGTCACGTTCACGGCCTTCATGGCGTTCCTCGTGGCCCCGGTCTTTCAGGTGGTGGGCATCGGGACGCAGCTTACCGAAGCGGTGGCGGGGCTGGAGCGGACGCGGGAGATCCTGGACGAGCAGGCCGAGGACCGGGATCCGTGCAGAACCGAGACGTTGCCGCCGCTGCAGGGCGAGGTGCGCTTCGACCAGGTGGAGTTCCACTACGAAGAAGGCAAGCCGGTGCTGCGCGGGGTTTCGTTCGAAGCCGCGCCGGGGACGGTGACGGCGCTGGTGGGTTCGTCGGGGTCGGGCAAGTCCACCACGATCGGCCTGATCGCGGCGTTTCACAAGCCCTGCGCGGGCCGGGTGCTGGTGGATGGTGTGGATTTGAGCGCGGTGCGGCTCGATAGCTACCGCACGCAGATCGGCGTGGTGCTGCAGGAGACGTTCCTTTTTGACGGCACGATTCGCGAAAACGTAGCGTTTGCGAAGCCGGAGGCGAGCGAGGAACAGATTCTGGAGGCGTGCCGGATCGCGCGGGTGGACGAGTTCGTGGAGCGGTTCCCGGATGGCTATGAGACCGTGGTGGGCGAGCGCGGCGTGAGGCTTTCGGGCGGGCAAAAACAGCGCGTGTCGATTGCCAGAGCGATTCTGGCCGATCCGCGCATCCTGATTCTTGACGAGGCCACGTCGAGCCTGGACAGCGAGACGGAGGCGATGATCCAGGAAGGTTTGGCCTATCTGATGCGGGGGCGAACGACGTTCGTGATTGCGCACCGGCTGTCCACGATCCGGCGCTCGGATCAGATTCTGGTGATGGAGGGCGGGGAGATCGTGGAGCGCGGCACGCACGAAGAACTGTACGAGGCGCGCGGGCGTTATCACGAGTTGTACACACGCCAGCACGGGCTGGAGCGAAACCTGTTTCTGGCGCCGGGCGAGGGCGACTCGGCGGAAGAGCCGGCGGAGGCGCCATGAGCGCGAGGCCGGGGAACAGATATGTGACGCTGGCGCTGTTTCTCTGCGCGGTGATTTTCGCGGGGTTTGCCGTGCAGCGGTTCATGGAGATCAAGCTGACGGGCAGCCTGGATGAGCCTGCGTTCAAGGAGGCCAGCGACGCGGAGGCGGAACTGAAGGCCGAGTTTAACAACGCGGCTGACCAGACGCGCGTGATGGTTCTGTTGAGCGCTGGTTCGCTTTCGTCCGAACAGGATGTGGATGCGTTACGGCGGGTGTTGCGGGAGAACCGCGGGGCGCAAGTCCGGCTGCTGGCGGTGTGGCGCGGCGCGAAGCCGCTGCGGGCGCACACGACACGCTTCGGGGACGGCCGGGTGCGGCATTTCTGGGACGCGGAGAGGCGGGTGCTGTCGGAAACGCTGGAGGGGACGGTGCTGGTGTTCAAGCCGGGCGTGCGGTGGACCGTCGAGTTCCCTGCGGCGGCGGAGCAGGGCGAGCCGGCGCGCGCAGTGCTACCCCTGATCCGGCGAGCCTTCGGCACCGGCGGGTAAGTCCTCCAGACCTTGCAGTTTGGCCAGGAATCGCTTAAGCATGTCGGGCGCGAAGACGCTGGCTTCGGGCGGCGGATTGGCTGCGGCGAACTGCAGCGAAAGCACCAGGGGCACGAGAATAAAGCGGGTGCGGCCGTCGCCGTCACCAAACGTGGAAAGCGCGTGCGAGGGCTTGCCGGGCAGATAGACGCCTTCCACCTTTTTCCCGGCCGGGTCCTGGCAATGGATGGCGTCGGAGGTGACGAGGTATTCGCGGCAGCTCATCGGCCGCACCTCGTGGATGCTGCACGATTCGTCCTCGAGGAACGGGCACGGCACGCCGAGCTTGAAGTAATCGAGGCCCAGCCGTTCACGCTCTTTCGCATCGAGCATCTGGTGAAGCTGCTCGATGCGCAGGCGGAGGCCTGCAGATTCCAATTGCGCGACGGCGTCGCGAAAGCGCAGCAGGATTCGCGTGCGCCGGGGTTCGGGCATGTCCAGAACGAACTGGGCCAGCGCGCGCGCTTCATGTTCGGTGATCGGCACGATCTGGCGGCAGCACGCGCCGCAGCCGGCGCGGCAGCTGATGGCGCGGCCCTCGTTTTCGATCTGTTTCACGGTGATCTGGATGAGCGTACTGCCGATGCCGTGAAAAACGGGCAGCATCTCCTCCACCGTGACCGGGGCATTGGGCAACTCCACTTCGCCCTGAATGGTGACGCCGCTGGACTTGAGCTGAAAGCTCGCGATTCCGGTTTCGGGACCCGCCATCCCCTGAGTCTGCCACATTGCGCGAAGATGGAGTCCAGCATGATTGCTTTGCTTCGCGGAATCCTGGAAGAGAAACACCCCAATCAGGCGATTGTGGTGTGCCAGGGGGTGGGCTATGACGTGGCCATCCCGGTGACCACCTTCAGCACGCTGCCCGCCATGGGCGAGGAGGTGACACTGCGGGTTCACACGCATGTGCGCGAGGATGCCCTGGTGCTGTATGGCTTCGCGACGGTGGAGGAGAAGGCGCTGTTCGAGAAACTGATCACCGTCACCGGCGTGGGTCCGAAACTGGCGATCACGATCCTGAGCGGGGTGCCCGCGCGGGAACTCGCCGGGATCATCCGGACGGGCGAAGTGGCGCAGTTGACGCGAATTCCGGGGATCGGCAAGAAGACGGCCGAGCGGCTGGTGCTGGAACTGCGCGACAAGATCGACTTCGGCGCGGCGCCCGCGGCATCGGCCGGCCAGCCGGCGGCGCGCGCTCTTTCCGGCCTGGAGCAGGATTGCGTGAGTGCGCTGGTCAACCTGGGAGGGAAAGCCGAGGCGGCCGAAACGGCGGTGCGGAAGGCGGCGGCGGAGACGGGCAGCGAGGACTTCGAGGCGCTGTTCCGCCGGGCGCTGCAACTGATGCGCTAACCTGAAGATCGCCGATGCCCGATTCGAGCCCAGCCCGCCGCCTGGTGTCGGCCGACGTCCAGGCGGACGATACCCAGTTTGAGACCACGCTGCGCCCGCGGCGGCTGGACGAATTCACCGGCCAGCCGAAGTTGAAGGAAATTCTCGCGATCGCGATCGAAGCGGCCAAGCAGCGCGGCGAAGCGATGGATCATGTCCTGCTGATCGGCCCGCCGGGCTTGGGCAAGACCACGCTGGCGAACATCATCGCCCAGGAGCTGGAAGCGGCGTTCGATCTCACCAGCGGTCCAATGCTGCAAAAAAAGGTGGATTTAACCGGCATTTTGAGCGCTTTGAAGGGCCGGCAAGTGTTTTTTGTGGATGAAATTCACCGTCTGCTGCCGGATGTCGAAGAAGTGCTCTATTCGGCGCTGGAGGACTTCCGCATCGACATCGTGATCGGCCAGGGGCCCGGGGCGCGCACGCATTCTCTGCCGATTCAGACGTTTACGGCCGTCGGCGCGACCACGAGGCAGGGCCTGCTGAGCGCGCCGCTGCGCGGCCGCTTCGGACTGGTGCTCTATCTGAAGCACTACGAAGTGGAAGAAATGACTCAGATCGTCGAGCGCGCGGCGCGGATACTCGGGGTCCCGGTGGATGACGACGCGGCGGCGGAGATCGCGCGTCGCTCGCGCGGCACGCCGCGCATTGGGAACAGGCTGTTGCGGCGGGTGCGGGATTACGCGCAGGTCCGCGCCGGGGGTCACATCACCATCGAGGTGGCGAGGACGGCGCTCGATCTGCTGGACGTGGACCCCTGGGGTTTGGATGAGATCGACCAGAAGATCATGCTGACGATCCTGGAAAAGTACGCCGGTGGGCCGGTGGGGCTGAACACGATCGCCGCGTCGACCGACGAGGAGCCGGACACGATCGAGGAAGTGTACGAGCCGTATCTGATGCAGTTGGGGTTTTTGGACCGGACGCCGCGGGGGCGGATGGCGACGGATCGTGCTTTCAGCTACTTCAAGATCGACCGGCGGCGGCCGTTCGACCCGCAGGCGCCGCTCTTTTGACGGCGGCGCGGCCGGGCGGGAAGTAACCACCTTTCGGCCGGGGGCGTCTTGTTGTAGGCTGAGAATGGCAGCGCGACTGCATGACCTCCGATCCGCTTCAGGGCCGCCCAGCACTCGACTCTTTCGACCGTCCGGAAGCGGCCGAGCCTCGACTTCTCGATACCCTGTTCGAGTTGCCCCGGGTCCGCGTGCTCTTGCTTGTGCTGGCGGCGGTCAGCTTGATTGTGCTTGCGGACAGCACCACGCAGAGGAACGTCTCGCTGGGCATCCTCTACATGATCCCAATTGCGTTGGGGTCGCTGGCTTTTGGGCGCCTGGAAATCATTGCGCTGGCCCTCGTGTGTTCCGTGCTGCGGGAGCATCTCGGCCCCTATTCCTGGGAGCCGCATGCCTTGACGCGCCTTCTTTCCACGTTTGTCACCTTCGGCATGGTGGGGTTGCTGCTGGGCGAAATCGCGCGCAACCGCCGCATGCAGTTGAGCTACCTGCGGGATATTCGCGTGGAAAGCTTGCGCCGGAAGGCGGCCGAAGAACAAATGCGGATGGTGGTGGAATCCAGCCCGGCCGCGATCGTGACCGCCGATGCGGAAGGGCTCATCGAGCTTGCCAACCGGGCCGCCCACTCGCTGCTCGAAGTGGGACCTGGCGGACTTCTGGGGAGGAACATCGGCGAATTCCTGCCGGCAATGGGGGATCTGCAGGACAGGAGAGGCACGTTCGAGTACCGCACCACGACAACGTGCCGGGGCAAGAGGGCCGGCGGCGAACAGTTTCTGGCCTCGGTGTGGTTCACGAGTTTTGCCACGCGCGATGGCCGCAAACTAGCGGCGATTTTTACGGACAACTCGGAGGACTTGCGCGATCAGCAGGAGTCGAATCTGGAGAGCCTGCTGCGGAGCACGCGCGTTCTGGTGGGCAGCGTGTCCCACGAGATTCGCAATGTGTGCGCGGCGATCGCGGTGGTGCATGCGAATCTGGGCCGCATTCCCGGCGTGACGGAGAACGCGGACTACGCGGCGCTGAGCACGCTGGCGCATGGATTGTCGCGGCTGGCGACGGTCGAGTTGCAGTCGGCCAATGAAAACGATCTGGCGACGCTCAAGTTGGGTGGTCTATTGGAGGAGTTTCGTATCGTGCTCCAGCCTGCACTGTCGGCGAGCGAAATCGAGTTGGAGTTGCGCGGGGTGGATGATCTGCCGATGGTGATCGGCGATCACCACAGTTTGCTGCAGGTATTTCTGAATCTTGCGCGCAATTCGCTGCGCGCGATGGAGAATGCGCCGGTCCGGAGGATCACGGTGGAGGCCAGCGTGGAGAAAAGCCATGCGCTCGTGCGCTTCAACGATTCCGGTCCCGGCCCGGCGCACCCCGAGCGGATGTTCCGCGCGTTCCAGGAGGGTGCGGATTCCGTCGGGCTCGGCCTTTTTGTTTCGCGTTCACTGGTCCGCGCCTCGGGCGGTGAACTCTATCACGAACCCAGCCCGGCGGGCTGTACGATGTGCGTACGGCTGCGCATCGCCGCCGGGCAGGACCAGACTGCCCGATTGATATCACCGGAGATTCATGCATGACCAATGTCCTTTTGGTTGACGATCACGCGCTGTTCCGCGAGGGCCTATCCCGCTTACTCGCGGCGGACAGCGACATTCACGTGGCCGCACAGTGCGCCACGGTGGGCGAAGCGCTGGAGCTGATGAGCTCACAGAAATTCGACCTTGTGCTGCTTGACTACGAACTCGGCGACCGCCGGGGCAATGAGGTGGTGCTGGCCGCGCAGGAGCGCGGATTCGACGGCCGCATCCTGATCGTGACGGTGGGATTGACGCGGGCTGAGGTCCGGCAGATGCTCAATCATGGCGTGAATGGCATCTTCCTGAAGAATCATCCGCCCGAGATGCTGCTGGAAGCGATTCATAAGGTTGTGGCCGGTGAACGCTGGCTCGACCCGAAGTACCTGGATCCGATGGCGGACGACTCCCCCAGCGCCTTCGCGCGCCGGGCGAAATTCACCGAGCGCGACCGGCAGGTCCTGCGCGGTGTCTTCGAGGGCCTCGCGAATAAGGAACTGGCCGAACGCCTGCACGTGTCCGAAAGCGCGGTGAAGGCGTCGCTGCAGCAGCTCTTCTCGAAAACAGGGGTCCGGACGCGCAGCCAATTGGTGCGCGTGGCGCTGGAGCATTACCGCCGGGAACTACTGAACTAACGGACCTCCGCCGGCGCGCGCCGGAGGTGGATTCTTTCCGGATAATGCGAGAAGCGGGCGCCGCTGGGGTACGGGCGGCGGTCCACCACCTGATATCCCTGCCGGGTCAGGGCCGCCACCGCTTCGCTTTCCGGGCCGAAATTGGGGCGGTAGAAGACGAGCAGTTCGGGCGGCAGCGGCTTGGCGGCGTCCCGCAGCGAATGGATGGTGCGCGACGGCGGCAAATAATGGCGAAGCACCGCGGAGATGCCGTAGGAGTAAGCCGAATAGACCGGCACGGCGGCAAGCGGTTTCGAAAGTAGCTCCGCCGCGGCTTCACGCAGCGGATAACGGATGGGCAAATCCCTGCGCGTCTGCCACGCGGGAAGCGCTGCGAACAGCAGTAGCAGAGCTGCCCCCGCGGTTCTGGCGGTACGCGGGCGCCGGGTGTGTCCCGCCAGCTTCATCAACCCGAGCGCCGCCAGCAGGAGACAGATACCGGCCGCGGGCAAAAGGTGCCGGATGCCGAACACGGGAATCCGGAACGGCGGTAGCGCGAGCAGGACGACCAAGGCGGGCGCAACCAGACCCACTGCCGCCAGCGGAAGTAGACGGCGCTCCCATTTCCACACCGCGGCCGCCACGAGGACCACCCCGGCGATGAGCGCGGCCGAGGTAGCGCCGGCAAGGTCCGGCACGCCGATAAATTCCGCGAACACCGTGCGAATCTCCGCTCCCGAGGGCACGCTCACCCATCCCAGGTTCGCTTCGAGCCCCCGGCGGCTTTCATAGACGGGAACGAGCGAGACAAGCCAGGGAACCAGCGTCAGTGCGCCCGCGGCCGCGAACGCCGCGGCGGTTTTGCGCGAGGCCGAGGGTCCAAGCCAGACGGCGCCCGCCACCAGCAGCGCGGTCAGCGCGCCCACATAGTGCGTGTAGGCAAGCGCCGCCGCTAAAGGAAAAGCCGCCGCCAGCAGCCAGGAGGGCGCAGGCGCGCGATTCACCCGCAACGCCCAAAGCGCCAGCAGGCTGGTCAGGAAGCAGAACAGCGCGTACGAGCGCGCCTGCTGGCTGTAGAAGATGTGCCAGTGGTGGAATGCAAGCAGGCCCGCTGCGAGCATCGCTGCGCTTTCCAGCCCCTCCATCTGCCGTCCGATGGGCCACAGCAGGGCGATCGAGAGCAGTCCGAAGACGAGCGAGGGCAACCGCAAGCCGAAATCGCCGGCGTCCGTCATCTGCGTCGAGGCGCGCGCCACGAGGTAGTACAACGGCGGATGAACCAGATCCTCATGGATCGCCTGCATCGCGGCGCTCAGTGTGGGTGCGGTGGCGACGCCGAGCGTGAAAACCTCATCGCCATCGAGGCTTTCCGCGGGCAGGTTCGCCAGCCGGGCGGTGAGCGCCGCGGCGAGGATGAGAAAGAACAGAACGAGGTGCAGCCTGGACGGGCGGTTAATAGCGCTCACATGCGGCAGATTAGCAGGCGAGCAGGTCGTCAAGCACGTCGCTGGCGGTGTAGTGGAAACTCCCCGGACGCAGAAAACGTGTGAGGTCTTCGAGTCCGTCGCCGGAGGTGACCAGGGGGCGCTCCTGGTACTGCCCGCGTATCTGCGGCAAGCCGATGTTGGCCATGAGCCCATTGCAGAGACACTTGCGCCCTTCGGTCTCTTCGGCCGCGCCGCCCTTGCTGACGAAGACTGTCACCGGCTCGGCGGGGCAGCGGTATGCGATTTCGCCCTCGGGCGTGCGGTACGACTCGCGCAAATAGCCGAGATCACAGACACGCGGGCGGGCGTCGTACACATCCTTCTCCGAATTCGAGTCCGCCAGGCTGACGACCTTGAATGGGAAGCCGGAGGGCGAGGCCAGCGGGTCGGTAAAGACCTGCGCGCGCCCCGCGGCGACGTCCTCCAGAATCGCTCGCTTGACTTCAGGCGCCAGCCCGGACTCGTCGCAGTAGGCAAAGGCGGTACCCACCTGAATGCCCGCGGCGCCGGCCGCCAGCGCCTCTCTGAGCCTGTCCGCCGAGCCATAGCCGCCGGCCAGCCAGAATGGGGCGCCGAGCGCCGCCAGTTTCTCCAGGTCCACCACGTCGCGCTCGCCGTAGATCGGTTCGCCTTTCTCGCTCAATTGGAGTGCGCCGCGCGGCGGGGCGTTGTGGCCGCCGGCCGTGGGACCTTCGATGATCAGGCCGTCCACGCGCCCGTTGGCCTTTTTCAGCATCGTCAGCGCGAGGGTGTTGGAAGCGACGATGGCGAGGAATTTGGGACGCTTCAAAGGCGGCAGTTCGCGGTCCAGGTAGTCGCTCGGGTCCAGGCGCATCAGGGTGTCGTCATCCGGCTGAGATCCGGTGACGTTCAGGGGATATTTGGCAGGCTGGTGGTTCGCGAAGGCGTCCAGCACGCCCGGATACTTAAGCGGGATGCCCGCGCCCATCAGCACGTAGTCTACGCCGGCCAGCATCGCGCCGTAGGTAGCGGGCAGGTGGTGGAGTTGAAGCTTGTCGAGATAGTTGATGCCAACGGGATTGGAATGGCCCTCCTTGGCGAGCCACACCTCGACGAAGTTGGCCACGATCGTGAGTTCACGGACACTAACGGGCGCATCAATCGTCGGCATCGGAATTCGCTTATAGGGCGTGCCGCTGGCCCTGCCGCCGTCGATGAAATAAAGATCATGCACGCGCTGCGCGATGGCGGGGATGGGGAACGCGCCGAGAGCGCGGCGCATGTGCCCGCCGGGGTCGCCGTCCTGCAGACGCCACGCGAGGATCTGATCGAGAGCGGTGCCGGATACGACTCCCAACTGGCCGCGTTCAGAGACCGCTCGGGCCAGGCGCCAGTTCGAGACGCCTGATCCCATGCCGCCTTGAATAATAGTGGGTTCCTGAGACATTCCAGGTTTCATTGTCTCATGACCTGAAGGTCAGGAATGATGAAGGCGCGGGTGGTACCAGGAGGCTTGTTTTATCGCGGAGATTCGGCCATAATACTGTTGGTTCGGATTGTCGCCCGGAGGAGATTCAATGCGCCGGATTCTGGTTGGTTGCTTGCTGGGTTGCCTGGGTGCGGCCCTGCTGTCCGCTGCCCCAATCGTCACGTGGGGTCAGGGATCGGCTGTGACTTCGGCGGATCGCAGCGCCACGTTTAACTCGATTGCCACAGGGACCGATCTGTCGGCCTATTCCGAGAGCGGACTTAGCATCACGATCCCAAATTCCGCCTACACGAACTTCACCCCTGGAATCGGATTCTCCGGCGGGTTCCACTACCCAACCGGAGGCTACAACGCGCCGACGCGGATCCGGACGGTGGACAACCTGCTGATGTTCGCCTTGGAAGTTCACCTGGGGTCGGGCTTTTACAGCCACATGGGAGCGAACGCCTACTTCGCCTGGGACACATGGTCCAACGGTCTGCAGACCGGCAGCGGGTACTTCACGCGCCACCTCGGCAGCGAGCAGATTTTTGGTATCTCCGATCAGGCGGGCTTCACCCTTCTGCGAATCGCGAACTACGAGACACTTGAACATGCGCAAAACGGCTTGGATGCCGGCGCCCTCAACGCCGTGGCCCTGGACAACCTGCTGGTGCAACTTGCGCCGGGACAGCCGGGCGGCGAGATCCCGGAGCCCGGCACACTTCTGCTTGCAGGCATCGGCGTCCTGCTCGTGCTGGTCAAGCGATTCCGTTAGTTCCGTCACCGCTTGCCAACCCTGGCCCTGACCCTGCACACTGGGGTCCATGAGCTTTCTGCAATTCGGCGCGCTCGTGTTGCTTGGGATTCCTGTGCTCGCCTCCGATCCGGCATATCTCGCCCGGATGGAGAAGTTCCGCGCCGCGCGCGAGGCGGATCTCAAGGCTGAGGGCGGCTGGCTAAGCGTGGCGGGTCTGTTCTGGCTGAAAGAAGGAACAAACCGGCTCGGCTCGGCGAAGGGCAGTGAAGTGGAATTACCGGCAGGCGCGGCGCCGGCCGCGCTGGGGGTTCTCAATTTGCGCGGGGGCGTGGCCACATTCGAGCCGTCGCGCGGCGCGGCGGTGACGCTGGATGGGCAGCCCTTGCGCGCGCGGGTGACGCTGCGGCCCGACGGGAAAGGCCAACAGCCGAGCGAGATCGGCACGGGGCGCTTGAAACTCACCCTGATTAAGCGCGGGGAGCGCCTCGGCCTGCGTCTGTGGGATGGCGAAAGCGAACTGCGGCGCAAGTTCGCGGGCACGCGATGGTATCCCGTGGACCCAGCGTGGCGGCTGGAAGCGCGATTCGAGCCGGCCGCGGGCGGATCCACATTCTCGGCCGAAACGCTCGCGGGTACGAAGGAGACCTACGAGAGCGCGGGATTCGCCGTGTTTTCCAAGGGCGGAAAGCAGTACCGGCTTGAGGCGGCGCGGTCCGGCGGAAGGCTTTGGTTCCTGTTCCGCGACGGCACCAGCGGCAAGACTACTTACAAGGGCGCGCGCCAGATGTACACGCCTGTGCCGACGGACGGACGTTTGACGCTGGACTTCAACGAGGCGATCAATCTGCCCTGCGCGTACAATCCCTGGACCATCTGCCCGCTGCCGCCGCCACAGAACCGGCTGACGCTCGCCATCGAAGCCGGCGAACTCGACTACCGGCCCCATTGACGCGGGCGGCGAAGTTCGTCACAATGCCCCGAAAGGAGTGCCGGGGATGATCAATCGACGCACTTTCCTGTTCAGCGCGGCCACGCCCTTGCTGGCGCGCGGGAAGAAGATGACGCCGCGGAAGCGGATCGACGCCGTCCTGCGGGGCGAGGCCGCGGACCGGCCGCCGTTCACGCTGTGGCACCATTTCGGACTGGAATCGCAGGGTCCCGAGGCGCACGCCCGCGCGACGCTCGACTTTCACACGCGCTACGGCACCGATCTTGTGAAGGTTATGAGCGATTTTCCATATCCGCGCGAGTCCGGTGTGCAGGCTACGCCGTTTCCCGCGCAGTTGCGGGCGTTGGAGTTGGTCCGGGACGGGTTGAACGGATCGAAGCATTTCGTGGAGACCGTGTTTAATCCTTGGAATGTCGCCGAGAAGCTCACTTCGAAGGAAGAGGTCGCCCGGTTGCACGCCGAGGCTCCGCAGAAGCTCCGCGACATGCTCGAAAACATCGCCAAAAGTGAGGCAAATCACGCCAAAAACGCGCGAGAAAGGGGCGTTTCCGGTGTGTTTTTGGCCATCGCCAACGCGCAGGACGGCATCCTCTCGCTCGACGACTACCGGGAGTTCAGCGAGCCCTATGACCGGATGGTGATCGAGGCGGTGAACGATCTGCCCTTGAACATCGTCCATCTGCACGGGCCGAAGATCTATCACGAGCATTTCCTGCGCAACTGGCGCGGCGTGACGATTCACTATTCCGAGGCCGAAACAGGCTTTTCCTTGGCCGAGGCGCACGCCATCTTCCCAGGCACGTTGATGGGCGGAATCGACCACCGCAGCTACCGCAATCTCAACGTGGAGCAACTGCGCGCGGCGGCGCGGCGCGCACGCGACATGGCAGCTCCGAATCTGATCGTGGCGCCGGGCTGTTCGGTGCCTGACGATTGCACGCCGAAGGAACTGACGCTGCTCAGAAAGGCGATGGAAAAGGTTTGATCCACATCTTCCTGCTGGCGCTTCTGGCGCAGGGGCCATGGCTCCGGCACACGATCGACGACGCGAGCCAGGGCGCGGACGGCGTCCGGTTGGCGGACATCAACGGCGACGGGCGGCTGGACATTGTCACAGGCTGGGAGGAGGGCGGCGTGATCCGCGTGTGCTACCAGCCGGAGCGCGCGAAGGTCAGAGACAAGTGGCCGTGCGAAACGGTGGGCGAGGTGAAGGATCCCGAGGACGCTGTGCCGGTGGATCTCGACGGCGACGGGCGCATCGACGTGGTGAGTTCGTCGGAAGGCAAGACCCGCGCGATGCATGTCCACTGGAACCGCCCCGGAGGCTGGGTGACCGAGGCGCTGCCCGCGTCGGTCAACGTGATGCAGTGGATGTTCGCCGTGCCCATGCAGGTGGATGGGCGGCATGGCGTGGACCTAGTCGCGGCGGGGAAGAACGAAGGCGCCTGGATCGGCTGGTTCGAGGTCCCGGAGAATCCGCGCGACCTCAAGGCATGGCGCTGGCACCCGATCCGGCGCGTGGGGTGGGTGATGTCGATTGACGCCGTCGATATGAACGGCAACGGACGGCTCGACCTGCTGGTGAGCGACCGGCGCGGCGATCGCCGCGGCGTGTTCTGGCTCGAGAACACGGGCAAGGGCGACTGGCCGGAACACCCGGTCGGCGGGCAGGACCGCGAGGTGATGTTCCTGACGCGCGCGGATCTGGACGGCGACGGTCTTGAGGATGTGCTGACGGCGGCAAAACCGCGCGAGATTCTTTTTCACCGGCGGCTGGACCGCTCGGGGTTGCGGTGGGAGACCGCGCGGATTCCGCTGCCGGAAACGGCGGGCACGGCCAAGGCGGTGCGTGTCGCGGACCTCGATGGCGATGGTCAACCCGAGATTGTTTTCTCGTGCGAGCAGGCGCAAGGCGAACTGGAAGGCGTGATGATGCTGAAGCGAGTGGACGGCGAATGGCGTGCGCGCTCGCTTGCGGGGCGGCCGGGGGTGAAATACGACCTGATCGAACTGCTCGATCTGACGGGCAATGGGCGGTTGGACCTGATCACCTGCGAGGAGGCGGATAACCTCGGCGTGATCTGGTATGAGAATCCGGGGCGCTGAGCCGCGCGGTCAGGCCCCGTAGAAATTCTTCTCCCACGCGTGTTTGCGCAGCAGATCGAGGATGGGCTGCGACAGCGCTCCCTTCGCGGGAACCGAGAGGTTATCCTCCACGTTGCGGACGCGGCGCATGCCCGGAATCACTGTGGAAACCGCCCGGTGAGAGAGCACGAAGCGCAGCGCGGTGTGGGGCAGCGGCTCATCGAGCCCGGCGGCGCGGAGATCCTCCAGCAGGGCGTTCACGCGCTCGAAGACCTGCCGCTTGCGGTCGCCGGCGAAATAGGCAGCGCGGAACTCGCCGGGGTCGAACGTGGTTTCGGGTGTAATTGCGCCGGTAAGCGCGCCCTCATCAAACGGCACGCGGGCAAGCACGCCGATGTTGAGTTCCCGGCACAAGGGCAGAAGCTGGTGTTCGGGGCTTTGGTCGAAGATGTTGTAGATCACCTGAACGGTGTCGATCAGGCCGGTGCGGCAGGCTTCGAGCGCGGAATCGGGTTGATGGTCGTTGATCGAAAGGCCGAAGTAGCGGATCTTGCCGGAGGCTTTCAAGTCCTCGACCGAGCGC
Organism: Bryobacteraceae bacterium; assembly: GCA_023384675.1. Classification (GTDB taxonomy): domain Bacteria; phylum Acidobacteriota; class Terriglobia; order Bryobacterales; family Bryobacteraceae; genus PNKE01. Next base: position 20,238 of record JAHDVK010000026.1, read on the forward strand.
CGCCATTCCTCGCGTTCGAGCCATTCCGGGTTCCACACATGGAATTGCTGGAGGTCGATGGTCTCGACGCCGAGATTGCGCAGGCTGGTTTCGGTGCCTTCGCGGATGTAGTCCGGCGGAAACACTTCGTCGAGCGGGATTCCCGGGCGGGCGGGCCAGAGCCGGTTTTTGGGCGGGATCTTGGTGGCGACCCACGCGCGGGCGCCGGTTTCGCGCAGTACGCGAGCGATGAGCCGCTCGCTGTGTCCTTCGTTGTAGGCCAGGGCTGTGTCGATGAAATTGAGCCCGAGTTCGAGGGCGCGGCGCAGGGCGGTCAGAGACTCCTCGTCGCTGTGCCCGCGCCACTGATTGCCTCCGATGCCCCAGGCGCCGTATCCGGTTTCAGTAACGCTCCAGCCGGTGCGGCCGAGGATTCTGGTATGCATAGCTTCTCCATCATAAAGAACACGGGGAGCGGATGCGCGATGATGAAGGCATGAGGCTCCTGGCGATGTTGCTGCTGGCCGCCGGGCTGCTGACGGCTCAGCAGATCAGATTGTATTTGAAGGATGGCGGGTTCCACCTGGTGCGGGAGTACGAGGTCATCGAGGACCGGGTGCGTTACTACTCCACCGAGCGACGCGACTGGGAGGAAATTCCCACCGATCTCGTGGATCTGGAGCGGACCCGCGGCGAAATCAAGGACAAGGCGGAGCGCGAACGCGAGCAGGCCGCGCTGGCCGGCGCCGAAGATGAGTTTGAGCGTGAGCAGCGGCGTGAGGTGGCGAAGATTCCCCAAGAGCCCGGCGTTTACATGGTCGTGGGCGGCGAAGTGCGCGCGGTGAAGCAGGCCGAGCTCAGCATCGTCAACAACAAGCGGCGCAGCATCCTGAAGGTCCTCACGCCCATCCCGGTGGTCGCCGGCAAGGCGAGCGTGGAGATGGCGGGCGAGCGATCGGCGTTTACGGTGGAAGACGCACGGCCGTATTTCTACTTCCGGATGCCGGCCCAGGGGCGGATCGCTTTGGTGAAAGTGAAGACGAAGAAGGGTGTCCGCGAACTGGAGATCTGGAACACGGTGCCGGTGACCCGCGAGATCTTTGCCGATCGGGAGGAAGTGGAGATCTTCCGGCAGCAGTTTCAGGACGGGCTGTTCAAAATCTGGCCGGTGCAGCCGCTGGAGCCGGGCGAGTATGCGGTGATCGAATACACCGAAGGCGAGGGCAACACGCAGGCGTGGGATTTCCGTGTGGCGGCGGCGCGTTAGGAAGTTACGGCGGCTTGGCTTTCATAAGCGGCGGCCACCTCGGCTACGGGGCCGTCCATGCGGGCACGGCCGTGGTCGAGCCAGATGGCGCGGTCGCAAAGCCGGCGCACGGTGACAAGATCGTGCGACACGCAAACCAGCGTGCGGCCCTCGCTCCGCAAATGATCGAGCCTCCGCGCGCACTTGGCCTGGAAATCCTGGTCTCCGACTGCCAGCACTTCATCGATAAGCAGCACGTCGGGATCGACGTGCGTGGCCGTAGCGAAGGCGAGGCGCATGGACATGCCCAGTGAATAAGTTCTCAAGGGCTCACCGATGAAATCCTTGAGTTCGGCGAATTCCACAATCCGCGGCAGCGCCGCGTGCGCCTCGGCGCGGGACATCCCGAGCAGCGCGGCGTTGATCATCACATTCTCGGCGCCGGTCAGATCGCCGTGAAAGCCGGAGCCGAGTTCCAGCAGTGCGGCAAGACGGCCTTGCACTTTCACACCTCCCGAGTCCGGCCGCGACAACCCCGCAATCAGGCTCAGCGCTGTGCTCTTGCCTGCGCCGTTCGATCCGATGAAGGCGAGCGACTCTCCCCGGGCCAGTTCGAAAGAGACATCGCGCAGGGCATAGAGCGTGTCCTTCGGTTTGCGGCGAGCGCCAAGCATGGTGCGGACGTGGGCCGCAACCAGGGCGCGGCCCTGGTGAAGACTGAAGGTTTTTGACACGTTTTCGAAGCGAATTGCCGTCATTTGGACGCTTTTTTGACCATTTTTGAGTATCGCATTCCTACCGGGCGAGCGAGGCGAACAGGCGCCAGGTGGATTCGGCGCAACGCCGCCACCGGAAGCTCTCGGCGCGCGCGCGGCCCGCGGCGCTCAAGGCGGCGCGGCGCCCGGGATCGTCAAGAAGCCGGCGCAGGGCCGCGGCGAGATCCATGGCGCTCAGCGGATTGACCAGTTCGGCGGCCGAGCCGGTGACTTCGGGCAAGGAACTGACATTGCTGGTGAGCACAGGCACGCCCGAAGCCAGCGCCTGCGCGACAGGCAGCCCGAAACCCTCGTAGAGCGACGGATACACAAAGAGCGACGCGCCGCGGAACAGAGCGGGCAAGTCCTGTTCCGGGACGTAGCCGAGGCGGCGGACGCCTTCGGCATCACGCAAGCGGGCCTCGGTGGCTTCGGCCCGCCAGCCCACAGGTCCCGCGATGCGGAGTTCGAATGAGCGGCGGTAGTCGCGAGGCAGGGCGAGCCAGGCGTCGAGCAGGCGATCGAGGTTCTTGCGGGGCTCGACGGATCCAGTGAAGAGGACGTAGGGCCGCGGCTCGGCCACAGGCGCCGGGTCCTGAAAGTAGGCATCGGCGACGCCGGGATAAATAGTGTGGACTTTGTGGGGCTTCAGGCGCAGATGCCGGATAGCGTCGCGGCGGGTATGCTCGCTGATGGCGATGACGGCATCGGCGCGGACGAGGATGCGTTCGGCGAAGGCTCGGTCGGCAGCCGTGTTGGCGCGCGTGTGCAACTCCGGCATCAGCCAGCACGTGAGATCGTAAACGGACGCCGTGAGCACTGAGCGCCGCGGAGCGCGGGGCACGAGGTTGGAAGCATGGAACAGGTCCGCTGCTGGCGGCGCCCATCCGGCATAGCGCGCCAGCGCGGCGCGCACGAGGTGAACTGCCGTCCCGACCGGCGGAAGCGGGCTGCGTTGATGATCCAGGAGGGCGCCCGGCTGCACCTGGGGCCAAGTTGTCAGCAAGTGCGGCCCGGCAGCGGATTGCAGAGCCGCGATCCAATGGAAGAGGTAGTTCTTCACGCCGGCGCTGCGCACCAGCAGCGGCGTGGCATCGATTGTCACCTTCATGGCGTCTGGTTCACGAAGAGGAACTTGCCTCCGCTTTCCTTGACGAGATGCAGCGATTCCGGTCCGGCGAGCTTCCGGATGCGCGGTACGGCAGGCTTTTCCGCGAGCAGGTAAGTGCGCCGCGGCTCCTTCCAGAGAGTAGCGAATTCGGAATCGTTGATAAAGACCTGGGGGGCGCCGGGGGCGTAGGAGCCGTATTCGAGGTTATTGACACGGCCGTTCAGCAGCAGGGCTTTCTTCAAGTCCGCGTAGAAGAACACGCTGGAGAAGGCGTAGTACTGATTGTCGATGATCACACGGCCGGGCGGGGCCGCGCGGAGGCTCATGGCGAGCGCGTGGGAACCGAGATAGGGGTCGAAGGCGATCATGGCCACGCGCGCGGCGTTCAGGAACAACACCATCATCAGAGCGAGGCCGAGGAATGCGGCGTGGCCTCGCAGGCGCCAGGCGGCGTAGAGGCCCGCGAGGAACGCGAATCCTGCCAGAGCAAGGGGCAGACGCAGGTAGGCGAACGAGCGCAGGGTCAGGTCTCCCATGTGCCCCAGTGAGAGCGTGTAGAGTTCGGGATTCTGCGTCAATGCTCCTGAAATGTCGCCGGGCGCGGGCAGGTTCCACACGTTGACGAGGATGAAGACGACCGCCGCCAGCGCGCATGCGGCGATCACTCCCACAATGCGGTTCGCCGCGCGAATCCACGACGAATTCCCGGCCATCGCGCAGCCCAGCAGCAGCGCGAAAGCCGGATACGCGGGCATCGAGTAGTACTCCTGCGTCGTGGAGAAGGTGAAGAAGACGAGGATGAACCCGGCCCAGCAGAGGCACAGCAGGCGCATGCGCGCGGCGCGGTCCGCGCCGCGGTACTGAAGCCTGGCGAGGCGCGGGAGATACGCGCTCCAGGGGAAGAACCAGAGCAGGTGAAAGAGCCAGAACAGGTACCGAGGCACCGTGTTATAGTCTCGTGGCCAGCGGCGGTCGAGGAAGCGCAGGATGTGTTCGTTGAAGAAGTAGAACCAGAAAAAGCCGCGATACTGGCCCGGTCCGGATTCCATGGAGAAGTCGAAGTAGGGCGGGTTGCGCAGGGTGGCGAGTACGTGCCACGGCGCGGCCACGAGCAGGATCAGCGCGGAGCCGCTGAAGGGCCGCAGCCTTTGCCAGGTGCGGCGCGTGAATAGCTGGCCGGTGAAGAGCAACCAAAGCCCGCCGGCGGCAAACGGGAAGACGAGCGCGATCAGCCCCTTCAGGAGCAGCCCCGTGCCCATGCTCACGGCCATTACCGAAGCCCATAGGCGAGGGCGGGTCTCCTGTTCGTCGAGAGCCCTCAGCATGGCCCACAAGGCGAGAGCGATAGTCCCGGTGAGGATCACGTCGGGGATCAGAATGCGCGTAAAGAGGAACAGCCCGATGGATGTGCCGAGCGCGAGGCCCGCATAAAAGCCCGGTTTCGGGCCAAATGCCCACTGGCCCATGCGGACCACAAGAAAGATGAGCGCGAGAATCGAAAGCACCACCGGCAGGCGAGCGGCCCAGTCGCTGACGCCGAAGATGGCGTAGCTCACGGCGATTATCCAATACTTGAGCGGGGATTTTTCGAGATAAGCGACACCGTTGAGCCGGGCGGTGACCCAGTCGCCGGATTCGAGCATGGTGCGCGCGATCTGCGCCTGCACGGCGTCCACGTCGTCCATCAGGTGCGGCGGTGCGATCAGCGTGGCGGAGTAGATCAGCGCGGCGATGGCGACGGCGGTCAGCGCGCGGTAGCGGAATCGATTTTCCATTCCTTCATCCAGAGAAAGAGGATCAGCAGGCCCCAGAGCGGATAGCCGAGATTCGCGCGGCGGCGCAGATGCGCCTGCTTGACGCGGGCGATGGCCTCCGCGTTGAACAGGCCAGAGGCCCGGATCGCCGGTTCGCTGAGCACGTCCTCCATCATCGGGCGCAGCGCGCCGCGGAACCATTTGTGTGCCGGAATATCGAAGCCTTCCTTCTTGCGGGTCAGCACGGTTTCCGGCAGTTTGCCGCGCATCAGCTCGCGCAAAAGGAATTTGAGCACGGGTCCGCGGACTTTGAACTCCTCAGGCAGCGTGGCCGCGAATTCGACGATGCGGTGGTCGAGAAAAGGCGGGCGGACCTCCAGCGAATGAGCCATGCTCATGCGGTCGCACTTGGTGAGAATGTCGTCGGCCAGGTAGTAGCGCTGATCGAGCCAGAGGAAGCGGTTCACTTCGCCGCAGCGGAACGCTTCGGTGGGCAGCGTATTCATCAACTGGCGCGGATTGGGGTAACGGCCGGCCGTATAGAGCGAGCGCTTTGTGGGCTCGTCGAAGGCGCCGTTCCAGAAGGGGTGCGCCTCGGCGGGATCGAGCAGCGTGCCCGCGAGGAAGCGTTTGGCCTTGTACTCGAAGCTGATTTTGTCGTCGGACACGGGCCAGAGACGCAACGCCTGCAACCCCAGACGGCGAATCCACGCCGGGACGCGCCTCGCCTGCGCGGCGAGCGCGTCCGCGCGGTAGGTGAGATAGCCGCCGAAAAGTTCGTCGGCGCCCTCGCCGCTGAGGGCGACAGTAACGTGGCGGCGCGTCATCTGCGACAGGTACCACACAGGAAGCGCGCCGGCGTCGGCCGTCGGCTCGTCAAGGAAATGCACCATGCGTTCGATGGTGTCGGGCAGATCGTGTTCGGGGTTGAGGTCGAACTCGTGGTGATCGGTGCCGTATTTTTGCGCGACCTCGCGGAACCAGGGGCTTTCGTCATGACTGGCGCCGCGGAAGCTGACGCTGAAAGTCTTCAGCCGGGGAACCTCCTGCGCGGCGTAATGGAGGATGGTGGAGGAGTCCACACCGCCGCTCGACCAGACGCCGAGAGGCACGTCGGAGATGAGATGCTCACGGACGGAGGCGCGCAGGAGTTCGTCGAGGCGCTCTTTGGCATCGTCGAGGGTCCAGCGGGAATGCGGCTCGAACCGCAAGGACCAGTAGGGGGCGCGGGTGAGTTCGCCGTCCACCCATTCGACATATTCACCCGGCCAGACCTTCTCGATGCCTTCGACGAGCGTGTAGGGAGCGGGCGTCCAATTCAGCGAGAGATACAGACTCAGGCCGTTCAAATCCAGGCGGCGCGGGATCTCAGGGTGATGGAGCAGGGTTTTGAGCTCGCTGCCGAAGTAGAGGTCGCGGCCACGGTGGGCGATGTAGAGGGGCTTGATGCCCATGCGGTCGCGCGCCAGCACGAGGCGGCGTTTGGACCCGGTCCAGAGGGCGGCGGCGAACATGCCGCGCAGGCGGGCGAACGCGCCGGTATCCCACTCGAGAAAGGCGCGCAGCACGACTTCGGTATCGCAGCGCGTAGCGAAACGATGGCCGCGCTGTTCGAGATCTGCGCGGAGTTCCGGGTGGTTGTAGATCTCGCCGTTGAAGGCGATGACCACGTCACCATCGTTGGCGAACATGGGCTGGTCGCCCTGGCCGACATCGATGATCGCCAGCCGCGTGGCGCCGAGGGCAATAAGGTCCGATTCGTGAAAGCCGCGCTGATCGGGTCCGCGATGATGAATGGCCTTCAGCGCGCCGGCGATGCGTCCTCGCGGCACGGCGTGGTCGAGCGTGGTGAAACCTGCGATGCCGCACACAAACTTTCAGGATAGCGGATTGGTGGAATAGGGGCCGGACCCGAAGATGCGTTTATGCTGGTAAACGAGCCATGGATGTCGAGCAACGGGTGAACGGCCAAGTGATCGCCGCCGTGGCGCTGGCACTGGCGGTGTTGCTGATCGCCGCCCGGATTACCACCACTTCCGCCGAGCACCGCAAGGAAGAGGCGCTCATGAGCCTGCTAGGGGAAGCCGAACAGGCGGCGGCGGCGCAGCGGAATGCCGAGGCGGCGCAGGCCTACCGGCGGGCACTGCAACTGGACTCCGGGTCGTTCGCGGCGCGGCTGGGCCTGGCGCGCGTGTTGGTGCGCATGGAGCAGTGGACCGAGGCGCAAGGGCACCTGAGTCAATTGCGAACCGCCGATCCCGCTTCGAGCCAAGTGAACCTGTTGTCGGCCCGAGCCGCGTGGCAGGCGGGCGAATTAGAACTCGCGACCGATTACTTCCACCGGGCCGTGTACGGTTACTGGCCGCCGGGGCAGATGGAGGAACGGTCGCGGGCGCGCATGTTGATGGTGCGGCTGCTGACGCAACGGCAGGACCGTGGTGCGCTGGTGCCCGAATTGCTCCGGCTACAGCGGGAACTGCCGGAGAATTCTCCGTACCGGCGCGAGACCGCGCTGCTGATGCTCGGAGCGGGTTTGGCCGATGAAGCGTCGCGCGAACTCCGCGCGCTGATCGAGGCGCATCCGGAAGACCCCGATCTCAAGCTGAGCCTCGTGGAAGCGGAAGTGATGCTCGGCAACTACATCACGGCCCGCACCCAGCTTCGGGCGATCCAGCGTCAGCACCCCGAGGAGCAGCGCACAGCGGAAAGGCTCGCATTGGTCGAAAGTGTCCTCGCGCTCGATCCGCTGGGCCGGCGTTTAAGCCTTGCCGAAAGGCACCGCCGCAGCCGCCTGCTCATCGAGGCGACGATGAAGCACGGCGAGAATTGCGGCGGCGTGGATTCGATCGGCGAACACCTGGAAGGTGCGCGGAAAGAGGCGGAGGAGGCCTACACGCGGGCTTCCGCCGAGGCCACGCTCGAACGGAACATACAGACGGCGGAGAGGCTGTGGTATCTCTTGCCCGCGGCCTGCCGGGCGCCTGATGCAGGCTCCGGCCCGCTCGCCCATGTCTTTGTGCGGCTGGAAAGGGAGGGCCGGTGAAGCAACTCTGGCTGCGTCTGGCGGCGGGTGTGCGCGGCGATGAAGCGCACCGGTTCTTTCTGCTTTCGGTGCTGATCGGCGTCTGCGCGGGGCTGCTGATCGTCTGTTTCCATAACTTCATCGAACTTGTGTCATGGGCGGTGCTGGGTTTGCCGGCGGGCTCAAGGCAATGGGGCACGCTGTTCGGCCCGATGGCTGGCGCTGTGATTTCCACATTCCTCGTGCTCCGTGTTTTCCCATCCGCGCGCGGCAGTGGCGTGGTGCAGACCAAGGTGGCGGTGGCGCAGCCGGAAGGCGAAATCCCGGCTTCCGGAGTGGCGGGAAAACTGGCAGCCTGCTCGATCTCGATCGGCAGCGGCAACGCGCTGGGGCCGGAGGATCCATCGTTGCACATGGGCGCGGGGGTGGCGTCGGTACTCGGGCGGGCATTCCGGCTGCCGCGGGACCAGATGCGTCTGATCCCGCCCGTGGGTGCGGCGGCGGGCATCGCGGCGGCGTTCAACACGCCGATCATGGCGGTGTTGTTCGTGATCGAAGAAGTGATCGGCGCATGGAACGCGATGGCGCTTGGGTCGGTGGTGCTGGCGTCGGTGTCGGCCGTGGTCACGAGCCGTTATTTTCTCGGCGACAATCCGCTGTTCCGCGTGCCGCCCTTCGACATCATGCATCCGTCGGAAATGGCGGTGTTCGCCGTGATTGGTCTGGCGGCGGGCCTGCTGGCGACGCTGTTCACGCGCACGATCATCGCGATCCGGGGCCGCATCCAGGCGATTGCGGGCCCCAGAATGACGCTGGTGAAGCCGGCCCTGGCGGGGCTGCTGGTGGGCATGATCGGACTCTGGCTGCCTGAGGTGCTGGGCGCGGGCTATGGTCCGGTGGACGGCGCTCTGCACGGTCGCTACGCATGGCAGATCCTGATTGCCATCGGGCTCGTGAAGATGCTGGCGACCACGGCGTGCTTCTCGGCAGGCGTGCCGGGTGGCATGTTCGCGCCCACGTTGTTCATTGGCGCCATGGTTGGCGGGGGGCTGGGAGGATTGGCGCGCCTGTTCTGGCCGATGCCGATCAGTCCCGACAGTGTGTTCGTACTGGTGGGCATGGGCGCGTTCTTCGCGGGCGTGTTCCGCGCGCCAATGACGTCGGTCTTCATGGTGTTCGAAGTGAGCGCCAGCTACAAGATCATCGCGCCCGTGATGGTGGCGAACATGCTCGCGTACATCATCTCGAGGCGGCTGCAGCCTGTGCCATTCTTTGACCGCATCGCCGGGTTCGAAGGCATCCGGCTGGATTCGCAGGAGGAGATTCGCGAGCAGAGATCCTGGCGCGTGGAAGACGCGATGCGCCCGCCCGATGAGGTGGAAGGCCACCACCTGATCTGGTGCGGTCCCCGGCGCTGGCGCACCGAACCCGCAGCCGGCCATCCTGGCGACCCCGTCCCCTGCCTGTACGCGGACCAGACGCTCGAGGCTGCGTTGCCGGTGGTGGGAGCGCACGAGTTCGTCCCGGTGGTCGACCGGCGCGACGAGAGCCGCTTGCTGGGGGTACTGACGCTCGACGCGGCGCTGTCGCGCTACGGCATCACTCGTAGCGCAGGGTCTCCACCGGCATGATGCGCGCGGCGGCGCGCGCCGGGTACAAGGTGGCGAGAAAACTCACGCCCAAGGCCATGGCCGAGATCCACGCGGCGTCCCACGCGCGCGGCTCGAAGGGCACGTAGCTCATCGAGTAGATCTCCTCGTCGAGCGCGATCCATTGCTGCTGGTCGGCCAGATGGCTGAGCCCATAACCCAGAGCGAGGCCCAGCAGAAGACCGGTGAACCCGATCATCAGCCCCTGCGCGATGAAGATGCGGGCAATCTGCGCCCGCCGCGCGCCCATTGACACGAGCACGGCGATGTCGCGCTTCTTCTCCATTACCGACATCACCAGCGCCGTGAGGATGTTCAAAGCGGCGATCAACTGAATCAGGCTGATGGTGATGACGGAGACGCGCTTCTCCAGTTCAAGCGCGCCCAGCAGCTGGCGGTTCTGCTCCATCCAGTGCGTGGCGCCGAGTTTGGGGCCCGCGATCGTCTCGGCTTCGGCCGCGATGGCGGGCGCGGCGCGCAGGTCGTCAATCCGAAGCTCCAGGGCATTCACCACGTCGCCGGTCTGAAACAGCGCTTGCGCGGCTTCGAGCGTGACGAACGCAAAGTGGTTATCCAGATCATAGAAGCCGCTTTCGAAGAGGCCCACCACGCGGTAGCGGACCTGCAGCGGGCGCGGACCGAACGGGGTGAGTTCGCCTTGCGGACTGACGACGGTGACCCACGAGTTCAGCAGCATGCCCGTGCGCCGCGCGAGCTGCGTGCCGAGCAGGATGGTGCGCGGCTCCCGCAGGGCCTCGATCGAACCTTCGCGCAAGAAAGGCCCGAGATTCAACCGGTCGAGCGGCATTCCCTTCAGCGTGCTTTCCGACGACTGCATCGGGCCGCTCATCAGCACTTTGCCATAAAGCGCGGGCGAGGCTTGCCGCACGCCAGGCAATGCTTGCAGCCTTCCTGTCAACTCGCGCCAATTCTCGATTCCGGCCGAAGGTTCCTTTTCCAGCAGCGCGACGTGGGGCGTCGCGCCCAGTAGATTGCGCTCGAGGCTGTTGCGAAACCCGTTGTTAACGGCGATGGCGATCACCAGCGCCATCACGCCCGCGGCCACGCCGAGCACGCTGATCACGGTGATGACCGAGATGAAAGCCTGGCGGCGCTTCGCCTTCAGGTAGCGCGCGGCGACGAAGAGTTCGAAGGCGCGCGTCATGGGAATCAGCCTTCGCGCTCCGCCGCGCCGCGCAGCCAATCGGCGATGCCGATAGGGCCTTCGGGGCGCAGCAGCGGAAACAGAATCACGTCGCGAATCGATTTCGCGCCCGTCATGAGCATGGTGACGCGGTCGATGCCGATGCCTTCGCCCGCGGTGGGCGGCAGGCCGTAGCAGAGGGCGCGCAGATAGTCCTCGTCCATCTGGTGCGCTTCCTCGTCGCCGCGTTCGCGCATGCTGAGCTGCATTTCGAAGCGGCGGCGCTGCTCGTCGGGATCGTTCAGCTCGGTGAAGGCGTTGCCGATCTCCATGCCGGCGGCAAAGATCTCGAAGCGGTCGGTCATGGAGGGGTCTTCGGCGTTCTGCTTGGCGAGCGGCGATACCTCCACGGGGTATTCGTAGATGATCGTGGGTTGGACGAGCGCGTCCTCGCAGTGGCGCTCGAAGATGTCGATGAGCTGCTCGCCGGGAGTGGGTTTCGTTGAGTGGCGCGCCAGCCAGGCGGGGTCCTTCACGTCGTCCATCGACAATTTGCCGTCGCCCTTCCAAAATTCGATTACCGCTTCGCGGATCGTGTAGGTGCGCACGTTGCCGAAGTCGAGTTGCTGGCCGAGATAGTCCACCACCGTGTTGCCCGTGGCGTCCAAGGCGACTTGTCTGAGCAGCGCGCGCGAAAGCTCGATCAGGTCGCGGTAGTCGGCGTAGGCCTGATAAAACTCGAGCATCGTGAACTCGGGGTTATGGCGCGTGGAGATGCCTTCGTTGCGGAAGTTGCGGTTGATTTCGTACACGCGCTCCATGCCGCCAGCCACGAGCCGTTTCAAGTAGAGCTCGGGCGCGATGCGCAGGTAGAGGTCGATGTCGAGCGTGTTGTGATGCGTGACGAACGGGCGCGCCGCCGCGCCGCCGTAGAGCGGCTGCATCATGGGCGTCTCGACCTCGATGAAGCCGCGCTCCTCGAGTTGGCGGCGGAAACTGCGCACCACATTGGCGCGGGTCTCGAAGGCCTGCTGGACCTCGGGATTGGCGATCAGGTCCAGATAGCGCTGGCGGTAGCGGATCTCGACGTCTTCCAGCCCGTGATACTTCTCTGGCATTCCAAGCAGGTTTTTCGAAAGAAACGCGAGCTTCTCCACCGCTACCGAAAGCTCGCCGGTACGCGTGCGGAACAGGTGGCCCTCGACGCCGATGATGTCGCCCAGATCGAGCAACTGATACAGCGAGTATTCGCTTTCAGGCACGGCGTCCTGACGGACATAGATCTGGAGCGCCACGCCCATCTGTTGCAGGTGGAGAAAGCCCGCCTTGCCCATGCGGCGGATGGTCTTGATGCGGCCCGCGATACGGACCCGCGGTTTTTCCGATTCGAGTTCTTCGGCCGTCTTCGGCTGCCAGGCGGCGATGATTCCAGGCAGCGTGTGGGTGGGGTCGAATCGGTGGCCGTAGGACTTGAATCCCAGCGCTTCAATCTCGCGAATGCGCGCGAAGCGCTGGTTGAATAGTTCCTGTTCGAGGGACAACGAGGACTCCTTGGGTAAAACCTAATTATAATTGGGAGTTTGCAGTCGCTTTCGATCCTCATCCCGGCATTCAACGAGCAGCAGCGTCTGCCCGCCACCCTAAAGACCGTGGCATCGTACCTGGATGCCCGTGCGCCCGCTTTCGCCGAAGTCCTGGTGGTGAACGACGGCTCGCGCGACGGCACAGCGGACGTGGTGCGCGGCTTTGCCGCCGCCGACGCGCGTTTCGTACTGCTCGAGAACCCAGGCAACCGCGGCAAGGGCTATGCGGTTCGCCACGGAATGCAAAAGGCGCGCGGCGAGTGGGTCCTGTTCACCGACGCCGACCTTTCCGCGCCGATTGAAGAGCTGGATAAGCTCTGGTCCGCCGTAGAACGCCAAGGCGGCGATGGCGCGATCGGTTCGCGGGCCCTCGACCGGTCGCTAATCGGCGTGCACCAGTCGTTCTTCCGTGAAACCAGCGGCAAGTTCTTCAACCTGGTGATGCGGATGATCACCGGGCTGCCCTACCGCGACACGCAATGCGGCTTCAAACTATTCAGCCGCGCCGCGGCCCAAGCTGTCTGCTCGCGGCAGCGCATCGAAGGCTTCGGTTTCGACGTCGAGATCCTCTATATCGCGCAAAAACATGGCTTCCGCATCATCGAGGTGCCGGTGCGTTGGAATAACGTCGAAGGAACCAAGGTCAGCTTGTGGAATGGTCTGCAGGCCTTCCTCGATCCGCTGGAGGTGAGGCGCAACGACCTGCGCGGGCTTTATCGTTGAATCCGCGCGCGCCCCTCCAGCATCTCTGCTATCTGGAAACTTATGGCCTACCCCGAACAACTTTTGATCCCGATGCGCGCCGACCTCACTCAATACGGCGTCCAGGAGACCCGTACCCCCGAGGAGTTGGACCAGGCGATCAACGCTCACGGCACGGTTCTGGTTGTGACGAATTCTGTCTGCGGCTGTGCCGCCAGCAAAGCCCGCCCGGCGGTTGGGCTTGCACTGCGGCACGCGGTGAAGCCCGACGCGGCCGTCACCGTGTTTGCCGGCGGCGACGTGGAAGCGGTCGCCCACCTGCGCGAGAAACACCTTCACGGCGTACCGCCTTCCTCGCCCTCCCTGGCGCTTTTCCGCGACGGCAAGGCCGTTTGGGCCATGCACCGCTTCCAGATCGAGGCGCGTCTGGCGCCCGAAATCGCCGCCGACATCACCAAGGCCTTCGACGAATTCTGCGCCCGCCAGAGCGCCTGATATGACCGGACAGAACTACGCCAATCACGCCCGGCTCGTCACAGGCTTTCACAAAATCCTCTATCCCGTTTTGTTCGCGAGCTGGCTCGGCTCCGCTGTGAACCTGTGGCAATCCTGGGGCGACCACAACCGCTTCTACAGCGCCGCGCTATTGTTCGTGCTGATCTTTGCCGTGATGGCGCTGGGGATTTACGCGCGCGTGTTCGCGCTCAGAGCCCAGGACCGCGCGATTCGCGCCGAGGAGAACCTCCGGCATTTCGTCATCACCGGCCAGCTCCTCGACCCGCGTCTGCACCCCAAACAGATCGTCGCGCTCCGCTTCGCCGGCGATGAGGAGTTCGTGGAACTCGCCCGGAAGGCGGCAGCGGAAACCCTCGAGCCGGACGCCATCAAGCAGGCGATCCGGAATTGGCGCGCGGATCATCACCGCGTCTGAGCGCCTAATCCTTCCGCGCGACAAGCCGCACTACCGGTACGCGAGCCTGCGGCACGGCAGCCCACTCCGGTTGCATCTCCCGGTCTTCATAGCGAAGGATATGAAGCCGGTTGAAGGTGCGCAGCAGCTGGTTTGTACCGTAGCCGGCCCGGCCCGCCAGCGCCGGCGCGGCATCGTGATAACCTTCCACGATCAGCAGCCCGCCCGGCTTCAGCATGTCCATGATCTTCCGGGCGTTCTTCGTCGCCAAATCCTGGACGTACATGCAGAGGATCACGTCGAAGCGGTTCAGGTAAGGCGGCAGATCCTCGAAGCGGCTCACCTTGGCCTCGATCGGCGCGCCCAACTTCTTCGCTTCGGCCTCGGCCAGCTTCACGGCCTCTTTGGAGATGTCGATCCCGGTGACCTTCCAACCTTTGCGGGCGAGATAGATCGCGTTGCGTCCATTCCCCATGCCGATATCGAGCGCCTCTCCCGGAGGCAGGCTCGCCGTGGTTTCGAGCACCAGGGCGCTCGGCTTCACCGGGACGTTCCCCCCGCGGGCGGCGTAGATCTCATCCCAGGTGGGAGCGTCGGAGCGGCGCTGCGCGGTCAGGGGAAGCGCCAGCAGAGCAAGGAGAAGAATGCGGGGAATCATGGTTCGGGTTGAATATCCACCAGCCAGTAGTGCAGATCGTTCCGCAGAACCGTGGCGCGAATCGTCATGCCTTCCTTCAACTTCGCGTATTCCGCCGCGTCCGGCACGGGAAAGTCCATCGTCATGGCCTTCATCCAGCCGTCGATGTCCTCGTGCTTGATCACCGCGACGCGGTTCTCCGGACGCAGGCGGAGCACTTCGCCGCGCATCGGATGCTTCTCCTTCGCCTCGCCAAAGTCAAAAGCCGGTTCGCGTCGCGCCGGCGCGCATGCGAGCAAGCCCAGCAGCGCCGCGGCCGCCAGAATCCGCCGTGTCATCGTCTGTCTCCTTCCCCAATCACCGGTAGGCCTGAACGCCCGTCACCATCTCGCCGAGCACCAGCGTATGAATGTGATCCGTGCCTTCGTAGGTCTTGACCGTCTCCAGATTACACAGGTGGCGCATCACGGGGTAATCGTCGATGATTCCGTTCGCGCCGAGCAGATCGCGCGCCAGGCGCGCGCACTCCAGCGCGATCGCCGTATTATTCTTCTTCAGCATCGAGATGTGCGCCGGCGCGATGCGGCCCGCATCCTTCAGCCGCGCGCAATGCAGGGCGAGCAATTGCGCCTTCGTGATCTCGGTGACCATCCAGGCCAGCTTCTCCTGCACCAGTTGATGGGAGGCGATGGGCTTGTTGTCGAATTGCTTGCGCTCGAGCGAGTAAACGCGCGCGGTTTCGAAGCAGTCCATCGCGGCGCCGATCACGCCCCAGCCGATACCGTAGCGCGCCTGCGACAGGCACGACAGCGCCGCTTTCAAGCCGATCGCTTCAGGCAGTCGGTTCGCCTCCGGAATTCGGCAATCGGAAAACGCGAGCGACGAGGTCACCGATGCGCGCATCGACAATTTGCCGTGAATGTCCGAGGATGTGTACCCGGGCGTGCCTCTTTCGACCAGAAACCCCCGCACTCCTTCATCGGTGCGCGCCCACACCACGGCGACGTCCGCCACCGTGCCGTTGGTGATCCAGGTTTTCTCGCCGTTCAGCACCCAATCGCCGCCGTCGCGCACGGCGCGCGTCGTCATGCCGCCGGGGTTCGAGCCATAGCCCGGCTCGGTCAGCCCGAAGCAACCGATAGCTTCGCCGCTCTGCAGTCGCGGCAGCCAGTGCTGCTTCTGCTCCTCGCTGCCGTAGGTGAAGATCGGATACATCACCAGCGCGCCCTGCACGCTGACGAAGCTGCGCAGGCCCGAGTCGCCGCGCTCGATCTCCTGCATGATCAACCCGTATTCCAGCGCGCTCATGCCCGCGCAGCCGTAGCCATCGATGTTCGCGCCCAGGAAGCCCAGTTCGCCCATCATCGGAATCAGGTGCGCGGGGAAACGCCCGTCGTTATAGCAATCCTTGATGACGGGCAGAACCTCGTCCTCTACAAACTGCCTCGCCGTCTGCCGGACCAGCCGCTCTTCCTCGCTCAACAGCGAGTCAATCTGGAGATAATCAACGCCCTTATAAGTGGCCATACATTTCCATCGTATTCCCGCGCGCCGCGCGCCGCTTACCGCACCTCCGGCTTTTCGGTGGTCACCAGCACGCCCTCGGCGACGCTGGTATCGGGATGCAGCACCACCCGTTCGCCCTCCCGCAGGCCGTCGAGAATCTCTCCGGCCAGCCCGTTCCGTTTGCCAATGGACACCGCCCGGCGGCGCGCCGTATCTTCCTCGACCACAAAGACGGCCCAGCCGCCTTCGTGCGGGAACAATGCCGTCGCGGGCGCCAGCAACACGTCCGCGCTCTCCCACAGGAAGAAGCGCGCCTCCACGCGGTAACCGTCGCCCAGGCGCTCCCATTGCCGCCGTGGCGAAGTAAAGTCGATCAACACCCGCACGCGCTGCTCCTCGACGCCCAGCGCCGAGATCTTCGTGAATGCGGTCGGCTCGATCCGCCGCACGCGCCCTTCCAGCGGACCCTCGCCGCCCCATCGGACGAACTCCACCCGCGTCCCCGGCCGCACCCTCACCGCATCCGCGGACAACAGTTCCACTTCCACCTCCAGCGCCTGCGCGTTCGCCACCTCCACCAGCGGCTCGCCCGCCTGCACTACGCCTTCGCTCTTTCGCACCACGCGCAGCACGCGCCCGCTGACCGGGGCAATCACGGGGACCGATTCGGGAGGAGCCGGGTTGGCCGGCGCAGTGCCGCTTTGCAGCGTGGCTCGCAGCGCCGCAGCCGTATTGCGCGCCTGCTCCACCGCGTACCGGGCCGCCGAAAGCGCGGCCTCGGCGCCATCCGCTTCGGCCTTCGCGCGGTCCAGGACTTCACCCGCCAGATCGCCCGAATCCACCAGCTTCTGGAAGCGCGCCAATTGGGTGCGCGCCAGCGAAGCGTTCGCCTCCGCCGCGCGCACCTGCTGCGCGGAGGTCCGCTCGGCCGCCTCCGCGGCGGCGATGCGAGCCTCGGTCTCGGCGCGGCTGCGGGTGTCGATGAACACAGGCTGCATGGGAGTTAACCGCGAGATGGCCATCCCCTCGCGCACCACGTCGCCCACGTCCAAAGCGATCCTACGCAAGATGCCCGCCACGGGCGCCGAAATCACATAGCGGTCCGCCACGCGCGTCTTGCCCTCCTCCTCAATCGTGATCGCCAGCGGGCCGCGCCCCACCGCCGCGGCCTCCACCAGCACGGGCTTCGGCCGCAGACCCCGCACCACCAGCACCACCGTGACGGTCAGCAGCAGCGCGATCCAGATCCAGGGCTTCCACTTCAATTCGCATTACTCCTTTGTCTTCAGAACCTCGACCAGGTCGAGCCGGTCCAGATCGCGTTTGATCAGCCACACCGAGATCAGTGCCGACACCAGCACCACACCCACCGCGAAGGCGTCCGTCGACGGGTGGATCACCAACGGCACGCGAAACAGATCCGTCTGCACGTTGCGGATGGCGAATGCGGCAATACCGCGGCCAATGAGCAGGCCCACGGGCAAGGCCGCGAACGTCAGCAGCGCCATCTCGCCTATCAGGATATAGGCCACCTCGCCGCGCGTGAAGCCCAGCACCCGCAGACTCGCCAGCTCACGCGCGCGCTCCGACAGCGCGATGCGGGCGCTATTGAACACCACGCCAAACGCCACCACGCCGGCGAGGATCGTGTTGAAGAAGGCGAACGTCAGCATCTGCTGCGCCATGGTCTCCTGGAAGTTGGCCAGCGCCTTGGCCTGCATCGTAGCTCCGGCCACCCGCGGCATCTGCCGCAGCTTCGCGAACAGGCCGTCGCGGGTGGAGGGATTGGTGGTCATCCACGCTCCGGAAATCAGGTCGCCTTCGCGCATCAGCCGGTTCAGCGCGGAAAGATCCATGTAGCCAAACACGCCAACGTACTCCTTGATTGTGCCCACCACCGGCACCCGCCGCACCGGGCGCGCCCCTTCCAGCACTTCCACCGTGAGCAGTTCGCCAGGACGAATCTGGAGCAGATCGGCCAGCGCGTCGGTCAGCAGCACGCCCTCCGGCGGCAGGGTCACCCGTTCGAAGCGATCGTCCAGCAGGTGCCGCAAGCGCGCCCCGGGCGGGTGGCCGTCGAGCGACGTCATGTAGGTCCGATGGCCCGCGCGGAAGCGAGCGGGCACGCTGCGGAACGGCTCTATGTGCTCCACGCCATCGAGCGCGGATAGCGAATACGCGGCGCGGCGCGCGGTGGGCTCCGTGAAGCTCACCGTCAGGTCGTAGCGGTTCGCCAGCTTGAATTGGACATCGATCATCAGGCCCACCGCGTCGGTGAAGAACATGCCGCTCACCAGAATCGCCACCGCGAACGAGGCGCCGATCACGGTGAGCAACGCCTTCACCGGACGCCGCTCCAGATTGCGGATGATCATTCGCGTGGGCTGGCCCAGCCGGCCCGCGAAGGCGACGACTTCCAGCAGGCCACGGTGGTAACGGCCAGGTGAGGCGGGCTGCATCGCCTCGGCGGGCGCCAGCCGTGCGGCGCGGATCAGCGATACCAGCGTCCCCGCGATGGCCGACCCCGCGCTGATGCCCACGGCGAGCGCCACCGCCTCGGGCGTCAGTTCGTACAGCAGGAAGGGAAATTTGTAGAAGTCCAGATACATCTCGCTCAGGTTCCGCCCGAGCCAGACACCGGCTCCGATGCCCACAAGCGAGCCCGCCGCAACGATCAATAGCACGAACTCGAGATAGTGAAAGGCCAGATCGACGTTGCGGTATCCGAACGCTTTGAGAATCGCGATTTGCTCGCGCTGCGTGGCGATCAGGCGCGTCACCACCACGTTCAGCAGAAATGCCGCCACGCCGAGAAAAATCGCCGGAAATAGAAAGGCCATCTGCTCGAGCTGTTTGAACTCCTCGGAGAGGTAGCGGTGCGAGATCTGGTCCGCGCGCGCATAGGCGCCGCGCCCGCCGTAGCGGCGCGTCAGCTCATCCAGCCGGTCCACCACGTCGCGCGGGTTCGTCCCCGGAGCAATCGAAAGAGCCACATCGTTGAACGCGCCCTCCATGCCGTAGGCCGCGCCCAGCGGCTTGCGCGCCATCCACAAAATGCCGTAGCCCGCGAAATCGGGAATCAGCGAGCCGGGCGCGATCGGATAGATGAACTCGGGGCTCAGGGCGATGCCGCTGATCACCAGGGTGCGGCGGCGCCCGTTGATCACCGCCGAAAGCGTGTCGCCAGCGTGGAGCGTGTGCGCCAGGGCAAAGGTCTCGCTGACGACCGTCTCGTTCTCGCGGTCCGGATCGGGGAGCCTGCCCGAACGCAGGAACAGCCGGTTCAACAGCGGCGGCCGGTTTCCGGGCAGCGACACGATCATGCCCGTGATGGGATCCGCGTAGTTCTCCACCTCCAGCCGCGCCGCCGCCACCACCCGGGTCTCCGCCTGGAGCACGCCGGGAATCGCTTCGATCTGCTGCGCGAGTGACTGCGGCGCGCGCTTCATCGAGACGAACACATCGGCAAAGCGGTAATCCCGGTAAAACACGGCCTGCGTGAGCCGCAGCGAATCGTTGGTCGAGATCGACATCACCGCCGTGGCCACGCCGCTGGCGATCACCAGCAGAATCGCCAGGGCCTGGCCCTTCATGCGCCACAGGTCGCGGAACAGCTTCCGGTTGATCGCGCGCATCACCAATGAATCTCGCTGGGGCTTTTGCGCACTGCGTTCGTTTCGACGCTCGCAATGTGCCCGTCGCTGACGTGAACGACGCGGTCCGCCATCGCGGCGATATCCGCGTTATGCGTGATCACCGCCGTGGCCGTTCCCAACTCGCGGTTCACGCGTTCGAGCGCCTCGAGCACCACGACGCCAGTGGCGGAATCGAGCGCGCCCGTGGGTTCGTCGCACAGCAGCACCCCGGGCCGCTTCGCGATCGCCCGCGCAATAGCCACGCGCT
The DNA here is from genome assembly GCA_023384675.1 of Bryobacteraceae bacterium. Classification (GTDB taxonomy): domain Bacteria; phylum Acidobacteriota; class Terriglobia; order Bryobacterales; family Bryobacteraceae; genus PNKE01. The sequence goes on from JAHDVK010000026.1 coordinate 40,139, forward strand.
GCTGCTGGCCGCCCGATAGCTGCGACGGAAAGTGATCGAGCCGGTCCTCCAGCCCGACCATCGCCAGGGCCTCCTCCGGCTTCATCGGATTCTTTGCGATCTCTGTTACAATTGCAACGTTTTCCCGCGCCGTCAGGCTTGGAATTAAGTTGTAAAACTGAAAAACAAAGCCGACTTCATTGCGCCGGTATTCGGTCAACTCCCGGTCGCCCGCCTGGCTCAGATTCCGCCCCCTGAAATGCACGGCGCCGGCCGTGGGCCGGTCCAATCCCCCTAAAATATTCAAAAGGGTGGACTTGCCGGAACCGGAAGGCCCCAACAGCACCACCAGTTCGCCCCGGAATAATTCGAAATCCACGCCCCGCAGCGCCTGCACAGACACTTCGCCCATGTCGTAAATCTTCGTAATTCCACGGGCACTGAATACGGCTTCACGCACGGCTTCCCCATTACTATACCCGGCGCCGCGCGAGCGTGCCGGGTGTCCTGAAGTCGCTCTGGCCCGCGCAGTGATTCTCCAACCGTGTGAACGATTCGGGCCAGCCTACTGCCGAACGATCAATGGAGCACAATACTGAGGCGGGATCGGCAGTTTCTCCGAAAGCCGGATCAGGATCCAGTCCTCGAGTACCTGTTCCAACTCCTCACGGCACGCTTCCAGCGTCTTGGCCTTCGACCAGACTCCATCCAGTCGAGGGATGCTGCCATAGAACCCCTCATCGCCCTCGAGCATTTCGTACTTGGCCCGATGCATGGCTGCCCGCAAATACTGCGTCAGCATAGCCTCATTCTAGCTGGGTTTTCCCGCCCCGGCTCACTCCCCGCGCACAAATTCCAACTCGTCCCCCTTCACCGTTCCGCTCGCCACAATCGTCCCCTCCGGCAACTCCAGCACCGAATGCGCCCTCATGCAGGCCGCCACCCGCCACGGCTTCAACGACGGCACAGCCTTCACCACCCGCTTCTTCTTGTCCAAAAACAGCACGTCAATCGTGAATTTCATGAAGAAGCAATGCACCGCCTCGCAGGGAGCGATCCACAGACCCTCGCCCGTTTCCAGGCCTGTCCGTTTCAGCAGCCCCTCACGCCGCGTCGCGCTGTCGGAAGCGCTGCCGATGCGGTCTCCCAGCAGTACATCGCGCGTCCGGTTCCGAACTGTGATCATGATCTCTCTGATCGGCCGTCCGCGCCCTTTTCTTCATACCCGTGGCACTGCCACACCGGCAGCACCGGGTATTTGCGGAATGCCGGATCCGTCAGCCCGCGCTGGCATTGGAAGAAGCGGCTGCCCTTGTCGCTCACCATCACCTTCACGTGCGCGCATCCCGCGCACAGCCCCGCCCGCGCCCGATCCTCTTCGTGCATCCGCATACGCAAGCCGTCCGCCCATGCGCTACATGCTATTCTTAAAAGTTTCACTCCTATGCTGTGGTCCCGTCTCTTCATCCCCACTCTGCGCGAAAACCCTGCCGAAGCCGAGGTCGTCAGTCACCAGTTGCTGCTTCGCGCCGGTTATATCCGCCAGCTTTCCGCCGGCATTTATAACTACCTCTACCTCGCCCAGCGTTCGCTGCTGAAGATCACCTCGATCGTCCGCGAGGAGATGGACGCCATCGGCGCGCAGGAATTCCTGCTGCCCGCCCTCAACCCCGCCGAGGTCTGGCAGGAATCCGGCCGCTGGGATGTCATGGGCGACAACATGTTCCGCCTGAAGGACCGCTTCGGGCGCGATCTCTGCCTCGGCATGACCCACGAAGAAGTCATGACCGTCATCGCCCGTGGCGAGGTCCGCAGCTACAAACAACTGCCCCAGATCTGGTATCAGATCCAGACGAAATTCCGCGACGAACCCCGCCCCAAGTCCGGCCTGCTGCGCGTGCGCCAGTTCATCATGAAGGACTCCTATTCCTTCGACCTCGACGCCGCCGGACTCGACGAAAGCTACGAAAAGCATCGCGTTGCCTACTGCCGCATCTTCGACCGCTGCGGTCTCGAATATGTTACCGTCGATGCCCACTCCGGCGCCATGGGCGGTTCGCAATCCCAGGAATTCATGGTCGCCACCGAGGCCGGCGAGGACTACACCGTCATCTGCCGCCCCACCGGCTACGCCGCCAACCTCGAAAAGGCCGTCTCGCGGCCCGTGCCGCCCGCCGCCCCCGACCCCGAAGCGGACCTCGACCCCGAGAAGGTCCACACCCCCGGAGCGAAGACCATCGAGCATGTGGCCGAGTTCCTCAAACTGCCGCAAACGTCGCTGATGAAATCGCTGGTTCTCATCGCCGACGAAAAGCCCGTTCTGGCCGTGCTGCGCGGCGATCATCAGCTATCCGAGACCAAGTTCCAGGCCGCCGCCGGCTGCAACGAATTCCGCCCGGCGCACCCGGAAGAGATGCGTGAACTGCTGGGCGCCGACGCCGGCTCTCTCGGTCCCGTGGGTCTCAAAAACATGCGAATCATTGCCGATTTGGCGTTGAAAACGCGCAAAAACATGGTCTGCGGCGCCAATTTGGACGATTATCACCTCCTCCATGTCACGCCCGGCGAGGACTTCGAACCGGAGTTCGCCGATCTGCGCCAGGTGGCCGCGGGCGACACCGAAGTCGACTCCGGCCTGCCGCTCGAGATCCTGAAAACCGTCGAAATCGGCCATATTTTCAAGCTCGGCTACAAGTATTCACACTCGATGGGGCTGAACGTGCTCAACCACGATGGCGTTGAAACCCCCGTCATCATGGGCTCCTACGGCATCGGCGTCGAGCGCATCCTCTGCGCCGCCGTCGAGCTCTTCGCCGACGCCAACGGCATCGCGCTGCCCGCCTCCATCGCTCCGTTCGAAGTGGTGATCACGCCGGTGAAGTCCTCCGACGAATCGCTGCAAAGCGCCGCCCGCGAGCTTTACGCGCAGCTCAAGGCCCTCGGCGTGGATGCGCTGCTCGACGACCGCGATCTCTCGCCCGGCGTGAAATTCAAGGACGCCGACCTCATCGGCGTACCCTTCCGCATCAATGTCGGCAAGAAGCTGGCGGAGGGCAAAGTGGAAGTGGTCAACCGGCGCACGCGCGAATCGGCCGATGTCGCTGTCGGCGAGGCCGCCGCCCTGCTGGCCGCTCAGATCGCCGCGGCGAAGCAATGAGCCCGGATTGGGAAAGCGTCCGCCGCGAGTTTCCTTCACTCGCCGAATGGACCTTTCTCAACACGGCAACCTTCGGACAAATCCCGCGCCGCGGCGTCGAGGCCATCACCCGGCATTTCGCGCACCGCGACGCCACCGCCTGCTCCGAATTCCTCACCTGGTTCGACGACCACGACCGCTTGCGCGTGAAGCTCGCACTCCTGTTCGACTGCACGGCGGAGGATGTCGCGTTCATCCCAAACGCCGCCACGGCTCTCGCGCTGCTTGCCGCCGGGCTCGACTGGAAACCGGGCGATGAGATCATCACCCTCGAAAACGAGTTCCCCAATCAGATCTATGCGCCGGCCCATCTCGGCCGCCTCGGCGTCATCGTCCACGAACTCCCGTTCGAGCGCGTCTTCGATCATCTGAACCCCCGCACCCGCCTGCTCGCCTTCAGCACCGTCAATTACTCCACCGGCTTCCGCGCCCCGCTCGATGAACTGTGCCAGGAATGCGCCCAGCGCGGCATCGTCACGTTTCTCGACGGCACGCAATCCGCCGGAGCGCTGCGCTTCCGCTTCAGCCAGACCGCGCCGGACCTGTTCGCCGTGAACGCCTATAAGTGGATGCTGGCCCCCAACGGCGCGGGCTTCATGCTCGTGCATCCGCGCCTGCGAGAACGCCTGCCGCCGCTCACCGTCGGGTGGCGCTCGCATCATGACTGGCGCAACGTGGATCATCTGCATCACGGCGCGCCCGAGTTCAAATCGTCGGCCGAAAAATACGAGGGCGGCATGCTGCCTTCTTCCGCGCTCTATGCCTTGGAGGCCAGCGTCGATCTGATGCTCGAACTCACCCCGGAGGCCATCGACGCGCGCGTTCTTGCGCTCGCCGCCGGCGCCCGCCGCCGCCTCGAAGACCTCGGCGCCGAACCGCTGCCTTACACCGATTCGCCGGTGATCGCCGCCACGCTGCCCGGCCGCGACGCCTCCGCCGTGGCGCGCGCGTTGAAGCAACACAACGTGCTGGTGTCCGCCCGCCACAACCGCCTGCGCGTCTCCACGCACTTCTACAACAACGAAGCCGACCTCGACCGCCTCGCCGCCACGCTCACGCTATGACAAGATAGCCGTGAGATGATCCCCCGCCGAACCGCCCTCAAGCTCTTTGGCAGCGCGCCCGCCGTGCTCAGCGCTCGCAGTGTCTCGAAGCCCCACCTGCTGATGATCATGACCGACCAGCAGCGCGGCGATACGCTGGGCGCGGAAAACCCGCTCATCGAAACCCCCAACCTCGACCGCATCGCCGGCGAAGGCGTCCGCTTCCGCCACGCCTATTCCTCCACGCCCACCTGCACGCCCGCGCGCGCCGCGCTGCTCACCGGGCTCTCGCCCTGGCGGCATGGCATGCTCGGCTATTCGCGCGTCGCCGAGCGTTACCCCGTCGAGATGCCGCGTGTGCTCGGCGCCGCGGGTTATTACACCTGCGGCATCGGCAAGATGCACTGGCATCCGCAGCGCAACACCCACGGGTTTCATCAGGTGCTACTCGATGAATCCGGCCGCGCGCAATCGCCCGAGTTCCGCAGCGACTACCGCGCGTGGTTCGCCTCGCAAGCGCCCCTGCTCAATCCCGACGCCACCGGTATTGGTTGGAACGATTACCGGGGCGGGGAATACCGTTTGCCCGAATATCTCCACCCCACGCGCTGGACCGGCGACTGCGCCACCCGCTTCATCGCCGATTATCAACGCGCCGAGCCGTTCTTCCTCAAGGTCTCTTTCGCGCGTCCGCACAGCCCCTACGATCCGCCCGCGCGCCTGCTTCGCCGCTATCAGCAGAAGCCGCTCCCCGAACCGGTCATCGGTAATTGGGCGGGCAAGTACGAACCCCGCAGCAGCCAGCGCGACGACCTCTGGCACGGCCGCCTGCCCATCGAGGAGATCCGCCTCGCGCGCGCCGCCTACGCCGGCGCGGTCACCTTCATCGACGAGCAGATCGGCCGCATTCTCGAGACGCTCGAACGCCGCCGCCTGCTCGATGAAACGCTCATCGTTTTCTTCTCCGATCACGGCGACATGACCGGCGATCATCACCTGTGGCGCAAGTCCTATGCCTACGAAGCGTCGGCGCGTATCCCGATGCTCGTCCGCGGCCCCGGCGCGCCGAAGGGCATCGTCGATATGACTCCCGTTGAAATCCGCGATGTGCTGCCCACGCTGCTTCAAGCCGCGGGTGGCGCCGCGCCCGTACCGCTCGACGGCCAGAACCTGCTCACCGCGAAGCGCCAGTGGATCGACCTCGAACACGACGTCTGCTACTCGCCCGCGAACCACTGGAACGCTCTCACCGATGGCCGCCACAAGTACATCTACCACGCGCAGCAGGGCGAGGAGCAGTTATTCGACCTCGCCGCGGATCCACACGAATTGAACGACCTCGCGCCGCAAGCCGCGCATGAACCCGCGCTGCGGCTGTGGCGGTCCCGCATGGTCGAGCACCTCTCCGAACGCGGCGAGGCGTGGGTCCGCAACGGACGCCTCGTCCCGCGGCCACAGTCGATCCTGCATTCGCCGCATTACCCGAAGCCGCAATGAAATGACCGGCGAATTCCAGATCTTCGGCCCATTCCATCGCGTCGTGATCGCGCTGATGCTCGGCGCGGGCCTGAGCCTGGGGCTGCTCTTCCGCCTATTCCCCAAGGGCCGCTATGCGCTGGGCCTTTTCCTCGCCGCCAATGAACTCACCTGGTATGTCTGGCGGCTGCGTGACGAAGGTTTTCGCTTCCCCGAAGCCCTGCCGCTGCAGTTGTGCGATCTCACCTTGTGGTGCGCCGTGGCGGCGTGCCTGACGCTGCGCCGCTGGCCGCTCGAAATCCTCTATTTCACGGGCCTCAGCGCCACGCTGCTCACCGTGCTCACGCCCGAGCTCTGGGCGCCGCCGCTCTCATACCCCACCATCTACTTCTTCACCGCGCATGGCGGCGTGGTGGCCGCCGCGCTCGCCTTGACGATAAGCGGCCTGCGGCGCCCCGAACCCGGCGGCTGGCTGCGCGCCCTGATCAGCGTGAATCTGTGGGCGCTCGGCGTGGGCACGTTCAACCTTATCTTCGGCACGAACTACATGTTCCTGTGCGAGAAGCCCTACAGCCCCACATTGCTGGATTTCTTCGGGCCCTGGCCCTGGTACCTGGCCGTCTGCGAGGTGGTTGCGATCGTGCTGTTCTTCGCGCTCTGGCTGCCGTTCAAGATCATGGCAAGGCGGCAATCTCCGCCGATTCCGCCGCGGTGAAGTACGCGCAATCCGGATGATGGAACACCAGCGCGCTCACTGAAGCTTCCGGCTCCATCATCATGCCTTCGGTCAACTGCACGCCGATCTCTTCCGGCTGCAGCAGCTTCCAGATGCCCTGCTGATCGTCGAGGTTCGGACATGCGGGATAGCCGAAGCTGTAGCGCTTTCCGCGGTAGCGTGACGTGAAGCGTTCCTGCATCGTCAGCGCGGGCGGGTCGGGGAAGCCCCAATCTTCGCGAATCCGGCGGTGAATCCATTCGGCGCAGCCTTCGGCGGTTTCGATCGCCAGCGCCTGAATGGCGTGCGCGAGGAAGAATTCGCCGCGCTGCTTCGCCGCTTCGCTTCGCTCGCGCACGCTTTCACCAGCCGTGCAGACGAACAGCGCCAGATGGTCGCGGCGGCCGTTTTCATCCGGACCAAGGATGTAATCGCTCAGACAAAGGCCGTCGTTTTTTGCTTGCCGGCCGAATGCAAACGTGTGCAATGGCTCCGCGGCGCCCGTTTTGAAGAGAGAAATCCGGTTTCCGTCGCGTTCGGCCTCGAAATACTGCCACACCACGCGCACCTTCATGAATTCCGCCGCCTGGCGCTTCACTTCCTCCATTTGGTGGAACAGCTCCAGCGCCTTCGGTTCGCGTTCATGCAAGCCTTTTTCGAAGCTGCCCTTGTAGCCCAGGTGCCGCCCGTAGAGCATATGCGGGTTGATGTAGCTCCAGATCTCGGCCAGGTTCGGCACCGTGCGCACACGCCGGTCGGGGTAAGGGGCGAGCGGAATGGGAATGTCCAGCCGGACCTTGGAACTGCGGGCTTCGCTGAGCGGCACAGCTTCCTCCTGCGCGGCCGCCGCGGGCGCGGCGATGGTGAACACGTGTTTCGCCAGTACGTCCGCCCGCAGAGCGGGGTCCATGATTTCGTTCATGAGCCGCAGGCCCGTCATGGCGTCTTTCGCGTAGAAAGTGGGCGCCTGGTACGCCGGCCCGATGCGCGTCACCGTGAATTTCTCCGACAGCGCCGCTCCGCCCACCAGCAGCGGCACATCGATCCCCGCGCCGCGCAAATCCTCGCCCGTGACGATCATCTGCTGCGCGCTTTTCACCAGCAGCCCCGAAAGCCCGATCGCATCCGGCTTGTGCTCCTGGAAGGCCTTGATCAGCTCCTCCGGCGGCACCTTAATGCCCAGATTCACCACATCGTAGCCGTTGTTGGCGAGGATGATCTCCACCAGGTTCTTGCCGATATCGTGCACGTCGCCCTTCACGGTGGCCAGCAGCACCTTGCCGCGCGCGGCCACATCGGCCTTCTCCATGTGCGGCTCGAGATGAGACACCGCGGCCTTCATCGCTTCGGCCGACTGCAGCACTTCCGCGACGATCAGCTCATTGTTGTTGAACAGCCGCCCCACCTCGCTCATGCCCGCCATCAACGGCCCGTTGATGATGTCGAGCGGCGCCGCGCCTTCGGCCCTCTTCCGGTCGAGGTCGGCGAACAGCCCGTCCTTGGTCCCTTCGATGATGTAATTCGCCAGGCGCTCATCCAGAGGCAGTTCGGCCGCGGTCTTCTTGACCCGCGCCGCCGCACCCCGGAAATGTTCGGTGATGGCCGCGATGTGGAACTGGTTGATCGCCGCCTTCTCCTCGCGGGTCTGTTGGCGCCAGTCCTGCTTGACGGGATCGGCGGCGGTTTCCCGCAGCAATTCCGATTGCGGGTGGGAGTCCGGCACTTCGGCGGGCGGCGTATTGAATAGCAGGTTTTCTGCCAGGCGCCGCTCGTGCTCCGGAATCGACGCGAATCTCTCCAGCTTCTCCGCGTTCACGATCGCCAGGTCCAGCCCGGCCTTCGTGCAGTAATACAGAAACACCGAGTTGACGATCTCGCGCGCGGCCGCGGGCAGACCGAAGCTGATGTTCGAGACCCCCAGCACGGTGCGCGCCGGCGCAAGCTGTTCCTTCACCAGCCGTACCGCCTCGATCGTCTCTACCGCGCCGCCGATGTAGTTCTCATCGCCTGTGGCGCAGGGGAACACCAGCGAATCGATGAGAATGTCCTCGGCCGGAATGCCGTATTTCGTGGTCAGCAGTTCCACGCTTCGCCGCGCCACCGCCAGCTTGCGCTCGCGCGTGAAGGCCTGCGCCTGCACCGGGTCCTCGTCGATCGTGCCCACCACGAGCGCCGCTCCGTATGCGCGCGCGACCGGACACATCTTCTCGAACTTCTCTTCGCCATCCTCGAGATTGATCGAGTTGATGATCGCCTTGCCCTGGCAATACGTGAGCGCGCGCTCCACGGCCTCCGGATCGGTCGTATCGATCATCACCGGCGCCTTGATTTTGCGGATCAGCTTGTCATAGAAGGGACCGATGTCCTCCATCTCGTTGCGGTCGCTCGATTGCAGACAAACGTCCACGATATGCGCGCCGTTGCGCACCTGCCGCCGCGCGATCTCGCTCGCCTCTTCCCACTTCTCCTCGGCCACCAGATTCTTGAACAGCCGCGAGCCGATGACGTTCGTCCGCTCACCGACGATCAAAGGCCGTGTCTGCTCGTCCGCCTCCACGACGTCGATGCCGCTGAACAGAGTGCGCGGCTTGCGCCCCGGCTCCGGCCGCGGCTGATGGCTCCCGGCCATTTGTGCGATGGCGCGAATGTGCGCGGGCGTGGTCCCGCAGCAGCCGCCCACCATGTTCAGCCAGCCGTGCGCGGCGAACTTCTCGAGCTGGGCCGCCAATGAATCCGGGGTCTCGCCATATTGCCCGTCCACATCCGGCAATCCCGCGTTCGGATAACAGGACACGCGTACCGGCGAAAGCTCATGAATCGTCCGCAAATGATCGGTCATGAACTCGGGCCCCGTGGCACAGTTCAGTCCGATGGCCAGCAGCGGCGCATGTTGAACCGACACGACCAGCGCGTCCGCCCCCTGCCCGCCCAGCATCGTGCCGGTCGCCTCGATCGTGCCCGAAACGATCACCGGCACCTGAAAGCCGCACTCGCGCGCCGCCTGGTCCGCCGCCAGCAGCGCCGCCTTCACGTTGCGCGTATCCTGGCACGTTTCGACCAGCAACAGGTCCGCGCCTCCGTCGATCAAGCCCATCGCCTGCCGGAAATAGCCCTCGCGCAACTCCTCGAATGTCGTGCCGCCCGTTACCGTGATCGCCTTCGTCGTCGGCCCCATCGAACCCGCGACGAAGCGCGGCCGCCCGGGCCTGGCGAACTCCTCGGCCGCTTCGCGCGCCAGCTTCGCCGCCAGCGCGTTCACTTCATGGCACCGGTCCGCCATGTCAAATTCGCCCAGTGTGATGGGATGCCCGCCGAACGAATTCGTCTCCACGATGTCCGCGCCCGCGTCGAAATACGCGCGATGCACCGCGCGAATCCAGTCCGGCCGTGTGAAAAGCAGATTCTCCGAGCAATTCTCGAAATGAGGCCCGCCCCAATCCTCAATCGTGGGATTGTATTGCTGCAGCATCGTCCCCATCGCGCCGTCCAGCACCAGAATGCGCGTACTAAGGGCGTCGAGCAGGGCTTGCCTGCGCTCGTTTCGTTGGCTCATGCGGTGAATCTCTCCATTGTACGAAGGAAAAGGGCCGCCCCGAAGGACGGCCCCTTGATTCAAGCCCCGCTGAAAAGCGGTTAGTCGACGACGATGATGTCCTCTTCCTGGATGAAGTCGGCCCACTCCTCGGTCCATTCGATGCCACCGAAGGCGCCAATCCAGTTCGCCCACTGATCGAAGAACCCGTCGTCCGGCGGCTGCGACCAGATCGGTTGCAACGCCGGCGAAGCGAACGCGGGACGATGGTCCGGATCGCTGTAACTCAGCGGCCGGCGCAGTTGCGGATCTTCGATATACACGCGCTTCGCGATGCCGGTTTCGCCCTTCAGGAACGGCTGCGCCAAGGCGTTGGACTGCCCTTCGATCGTGTTCGGCTTGTCCGCGTTGCGGCCGTTGTTCCACATCAAAAGGCCATCGATCTGCAGTTCGTTGTTGGCGATCGCCTGCACGGTCGCGTTGTCGCGGATCTCAAAACCGTTCTGGAAGTAGTTCGTCACGATGGTGTTGTTCAGACGGCCGCCCGTGCCGCGGCGCAGCCAGATGCCCGCCACCGAGGAACCTTCGTCGCGGGTTGCCTTCTCGGTGCCTACGATGGTCATGTTCCAAAGCGTGGGGTTGGAGCGCGGCAGCAGGTCGAAGCCGCGTTCGTTGTTGTCGGCTTCCACGCCGCGGTTCGAGCCATCGTCACCCGCCACCGCCAGAATGTGCTGCAGGCGTCCACGGTAGCCGATCTGCCAGTCGATGTGGTCGTCCTGCGCGTACAGCGACACCAGGTACTTGCCATCGTTCGAACCGCCGAACCACTCGAAGTTGTCGTCCAAGCCGTAGCGCACCTGCAGGAACTCCGAAACCGTCTTCTTCCCGCAGCCGCCCCAGGTGATCGCATTCAGCTCTTCGTTCGGCTGAAACTCGGCGCCGGCGTACTCCACGCGCACGTACCGCAGCGTGCCGCAATCATGATCGTCGTCCTGCCCGCCGTAAGCGGTGTCCTCGCCCGAGGCCAGACCTTCCAGCGCGCCTTCGCCCGTAGGCCAGTTCGTGATCGCCTTGCCCAGCAGCGACAGCCCGCCCCAATCGCCGGGCCTGCGCTGGCCCACCGGCAGAGAACTCGTCATGATGATCGGCCGCGCCTGAGTGCCGGACGCGTGAATCTTCGCGTTCCGGGTGATCAACAAAGCGGAGGCGGGATTCGATCCCGGCAAGCCGAAGATCATCGTGCCCGGCTCGATGGTCAGCGTGCCACTGCGCCACACAACGGTGCCGGAAAGCGTCCACAGCCAATCGTTCGTCCACGTCGCGTCGCCGTTCTGGATGCCCGCGATCTCACGTGTGCCCCGGACCACCACGAACTTCGCGTACAGCGACTTCACCACTCGCGAGCCCGTGTAATCCCGGAACTGCACGACGATGGTGTGCATGCCGTACTCTTCCGGAATCGTCCCCACCTCTTCGCCAAACAAACCGCCCTCGCCCACCAGCTTCTGACCCTCGCCGTCGGGCATCCGGACCACAAAGAAGTCGCCCAGCTTGCTGCCGAACAAGTCCTTGGGCTCCTCCGAGGCGCCCTGCGTCGAGATAAAGGTCTTTTGTCCCGTCTGGTTGTTGATCCGGTACGCGACGATCGTGTAAGGGTTCGCATCGTCGAACCGGCGCACCGTCCACCACAGTTTTAGCCTCTCGCCGGGCTGATAGGCCATCTTGTCGGTCCACAGCCACGCCGAAGCACTGGATTCATAGCTTTCAAACGGTGACGTGCCGCGCGCCGCGTCGGCCGCCCGCACGAACTCAAACCGCGGAGCCGCCGCCTGCGCCGAAGCGCCCAGCAGCGCCACTGCCGCGGCCGCCATCAGGATTGTTTTGCGCATACGCTGTACTTCCGTCCTTTCCTTGCTCTGTTGTTGTTCCTGCCAATGCTCCGGCCGCTTTTCTAGAACACCGAGAAACTTGTGCCGAAGCTATACGTGCGCCCGAGCCGGAAGGCCCGGTGCACAAACTCGCCCTGTGTCCAGCGGTAACGGTTGTCCAACAGATTCTCGGCCGTGAAACGCAGGCTGAGTTTGCCGTCTTCCCGTAAGTCGTACTGGTACACGAAATCCACAAAATTGTTCCGCTCCTGAAAGATATCGGGCAGTCCCACGGCGCCCACATCGGTAATCCGCCGCGAAACCGAATTGAGGGAAAACCGCGCGCTCGAACGCCACTGCGGCCTCGCCCAGTCCGTGATGATGTTGTAGATGAACCGCGACTGGCCCAATAGCGGCCGGTTCCGTGAGGTCAGCAGCAGCGCGAGATCGTCCGGGATCTCCACGTTCGATTCCACGAAAGTGAAGTTGCTCTGCAAGCCGAAGCTCCGCAACCGGGGGTGGATGAACGAGAGATTCCGCCGGAATTCCAGCTCAATGCCGTAGTTCCGCGCGCCGGCCGCGTTCAGGAAGCTCTGCCGCAGGTCGGTGGTGGGTTGGATCGTCACCTCGATCGGATCCGTGAAGTCCTTGAAGAAGAAGCTCGCCGCGATCACCTGGTCTCCGCCGGGGAACCATTCCCAGCGGGCGTCGAAGTTGTCGATCTGTGCCCGGCGCAGGTTCGGATTGCCGACGGTGTTGAACCCGCCCAGCACGTTGGTAAAGTCGAAGGGGGAAAGTTCCCGGAAGTCCGGCCGGGATAGGGTCCGCCCGTAGCCGAACCGCAGATTCTGCCGCCCAGTCAGCGCGTAGATCGCGTTGATGCTCGGAAGCAGGTCGCGATTGCGCAGGTCCGCGATGGAAGGGACCGCGCCGGGGATCAGCGGGTCCACCGTCTCCACGCGGATCGCGGCGTCTTCCACGCGGAAGCCCCCCACCAGCCGCCAGCGTCCGCCCAGCGCCAGATCCACCATCCCGTAGCCGCCGTAAATGTCCATGTTCGCGTCGTACGTGTCGGTGCCGCGCGTGTTCTCGCGAATCTCGAACCCGTCCGGCCGGATATTATCCCGGCCCAGCACCTCGTTCGCCGGTGCGAAGAAGTTGATCGTCTGCGTCCGGACCGGAACGAAACGGAAGCGCCGTGCGCCGAAATCGCGCGTGCGGAACGTACCGCGAAAACCAATCTTGAAGACCCCGGTCACGGGCCCCTTGAAGAACGGCTTCGACCAGTCTGCCTGCGGTTCATAGATGCGGTCCTGCAATTGGTTGAAGAACCGCAGCCCCGATTCCGGCAGCGGCAGGTGCCGGGTTCGTCCGCCCTCTTCGATCTGCCGGATCGTCTCCCTCAGGTCGGGTTCGTTCCGGCTCGAGTTTGAAACCGCCAGTTGCCAGTGAAAAACACTGTTACCCAGCTTCGACACCGCGTGGTCGCCTTCCACGCTCACCGAATACAGCCCGCGCTCCACCCAGCGCAGACGGGTCGCTTCAATATCCGATCCGATGCTGTTGTTAAAGCCCCGGAAGAGGCGGCTTTCCATGTCGGTGTCGCGCGTCAGCGTGTTGCGGAATATCAGTTTGTTCGAGCCGTTGATCTTGTAGGCCGCATTCAGCACGCCTCCCAGCCGCGATGCTTCGTTGAACGAGTTGAACTGGGGAATCGTGTTGAAAAGAATGGGCCGCCCTCCAGACATCGTGAGAAAATTCAATTCCTCGAAGTTGGCCTGCGGGCTGTTGCTAAAGGTGATCGCGCCGACGAGCCCCAATCGTCCCCACGTGTTCCCCGCTGCCACCGAGTAGCTTTGCTGCGGACGCATCGAAGCCACCGGCTCAAGCTCGTAGTTCACATCGAAGGCCCGCCCGAACTCCTGCAACTGTTGCGGCGTGAAAACGCCCCGGAACAGCCGCGTGTCCGCCGCCACGTTCGGCGGCAACTGCCGGGTGCCGTCGTCGAAGCCGAAGATGTCCCGGCGCCCGCCCCGGTGCGTGCTGAACGGCTTGAAGCTGGTTACCGTGTTCATGCCCGTCTTGCCGCTCACCCTGAATACCGGCTTGTTCGGGAACTCGATCGTCGTCATCTGCACCAGCCCGCCCGAAAACTCGCCCGGCAGATCCGGCGTGTAGGTCTTCAGCACCTTGATGTTGTCGATCAGCGACGCCGGGAACAGGTCCAGCGGAACCACCCGCCGCTCCGGTTCCGTTGTCGGAATCATCGCGTTGTTCAGCATCGTGGCGCTGTAGCGTTCGCCGAGACCGCGCACGTAGACGTAGCCGCTCTCGACAATCGACACCCCCGTCACCTGCTGCATCGCCGCCGCCGCGTCCGACGCCGTTGAACTGCGGATCTCCTGCCCGCTAATGCCATCCGATACCGCCGCCGCCAGTTTGCGCTCCTGCGTCACCATCTCGGAAGTCGCAGCCACGGCCGAAATCGTTTCCGTCACCTCCACCGTGGTCACCGATGCCGCCGTCACCACGATCGTGCTGGCGTCTGTGTTGGCCCCCGCCACCACTACCACACCCTCGATCGTCGCCGGCAGATAGTTCGGCGCCGTGAACTTGACCTGATACGTGCCTGGCGCCACCTCCATGCGGTAGCGCCCATCCAGATCGGTCGCCGTCTTCTGACTTCCGCCCTGCAGTTCCACAACGGCGCCCCGGACGGGCTGCCCGTTCGCGCCGTCGTACAGCGTGCCGGAGATGGAGCTCCGTCCGGTCTGCGCGGGCAGGGCCAGACTCGCGAGCAATAAACCAATGGAGACGGGAATTGTTTTACTTGGGAGGGAGTACATAAGCGGCTTCCGCAGCCAAAAGCCACCTTACCAAGACAATCGTTTAATTCCGGTGAATAAAGGGTAAATTACGCGCGACTATTTCTTGACTGATTTCGGCACATGTGGAAATAGGCTATCCCCGGAGCGCCGTTTCACGGCCCGGCTGAACCGCTTCAAGAAAGGTCTTCTGCCCCTGCTGCGCGCCCTTGCCGCGCCTGTGCGATGGTCCCCGGCGCGCCCCGGCGCTCATTCGCCGCCTCTTCTTCAGGTAAAAACGTTTCGATTTAGTCATTCATTGAATTGACATAAGTCGGCTCGATTTCAATGGTCACTTTGCTCGCGCAGCCTCCAGTAATCGCACGCCGCTTGCCGGCGTCAAAAAGAAAAAGCCCGGCCGGAGCCGGGCTTCTTTGAACCGGTGCCGAAATCGCGTTATGCCATGCGCGCTTCCGCCCGCTGCTCCTCCCCGACCACGTCATTGAAGCTGTAGCCGAAGCCGCGCACGGACCGGATCATCTGCGGGTTCGCGGGATCCTCTTCGATCTTCTGCCTGAGCCGCAGCACGTACACGTCCACCGTCCGGTCCGTCACCGCCCGGTCGTGCCCCCAGACCGCGTCGAGCAGTTGTTCGCGGCTGAATACCACGCCCGGACGGCTCATCAGGAACTCAAGCAGCCGGAATTCGGTCGCCGTCAGCGACAGCGTCTGTCCGTGCAGCTTCACCCGGCAGCTCTGGCGGTCCAGGTCCAGCCCGCCCACTTTCAGCGAGCGCACCGGCTGCGCCTGCGTGCGGAACTGGATCTTGATCCGCGCCACCAGTTCGCGCACGAAGAACGGCTTCACGATATAGTCGTTCGCGCCCAGCTCCAGCCCGACAATACGGTCCGTCTCCGACGCCCGCGCCGTCAGGAAAATCACCGGGATGTGCGCCAGCTCCGGATGGCTCCGGATTCCTTTACAAATGTCCAGACCATCCGAATCCGGCAGCATGATATCGAGGATCACCAGGTCCGGCTTTTCCCGCCGGCACAACTCCACCGCGCCCTTTCCCGTCTGCGCCCCGGCAAGCTGGAACCCTTCCTTCTCCAGGTTGTACTTCAGCAAAGCGTACAAGTCGGAGTCGTCTTCGATGAGCATGATCTTTTTCATTTCAGTGTGCCCTATGAAATCTTAGCCGCCAGCGAGTTTCAATTAGATTACTTTTGTGTGAACTGTGTTTGAAGATGTCCGTCTTCGGAGAGACCGATATCCTCCAGAGGCAGGGTGAAGGCAAACGCCGAGCCTTGCCCCAACTCGCTCTCCACCCGCACATCGCCGCCCAGCGCCCGCGCCAGGTGTTTCACAATCGCCAGACCCAGCCCCGTGCCGCCCATCTCGCGTGAACGGGCCTTATCCACCCGGTAGAACCGCTCGAACAGCCGGCCCAGGTCTTCCTCCGGGATGCCCATCCCGGTATCCCGCACGCTCACTTCCACCCGCGAATCCTCAGTCATTCTCGTTCCGATGAAGATCCGTCCTCCTTCGGGCGTGTATTTGATCGCGTTGTCGAGCAGGTTGCTCATGATCTGGTGCACGGATTCCGCATCACAAAAGACCTCGAGATCCGCCGGCCCCGGATCGATCTCCATACTCACCCGTTTCTTCAGCGCCACGGGCCGCAGCGTATCCACACACTCGTTCAACAGCGCGGCCAGCCGGTAGGAGGCGAACTGGAACCTCTGCGTCTTCAGTTCGATCCGCGAAACCGTCAGCAGGTCGGCGGTGAGCCGTCCCAGCCGCTCGGCGTTCTGCCGCACGATATTGAGGAAGCGGATATTGTTGTCCCTGTCCTCGAGCGCTCCATCGAGCAGCGTTTCCGTGTAGCCCTGGATCGAAGCCAGCGGCGTCCGCAACTCATGCGACACGTTGATGACGAAGTCCTTCCGGATGCGCTCGAGCTTCTCCATCTCCTGGTGCTCGCGCTCCAGTTCCTCGAACATCTTCTGGAGCTTCGCGCCGGTTTCGTTTAACTGGCGCCCGAGAATGCCCAACTCGTCATTCCCCTTCACATTCAGCCGTGCCCGGAAATCGCCCGTGGCGAGCGTGGAGGCGTAGTCGATAATCGCCCCGAGCCGGCGGGCGAAGCTTCGCGCGAAAAACAGCGCCAGCAGCAGCGCCGGCACGAAGGCGGCGGCGGTGTAGAGCACCAGTTGGCGGCGCAACACGCCAATCTGCCCGCTGATTTCTCTGAGCGGCATGGCCAGGCGCACGGCGCCGCCCTCGAGCGGCGATGCCACATACAAATAGTTCACTCCGGTTGTCGGGCTGCCGCGCACCGAATGGCCGGTCCTGCCTTCGAGCGCCGCCCTGATCTCCGGCCGCGAAGCGTGGTTCTCCATGCTGGCGCGGTCAGCTTCGGAATCCAGCAGCACGGTCCCGTCGCGGTCCACGATCGTCAACCGGCCGTTGGCCGCCTCCGCCATCACTTTCACCGATTCGCGGCGCAGGTGCAGCAGTTCTTCGCGGTTGAGCAGACCCAGCATCCGCGTCTTTTCGGTCATCTCCTGCCGCAAGGCCGCGACATAGACCTTCTCGGCCATCTCCGAAGCCAGAAAATCGATCGCCGCCAGCGCCACCGCGATCAAAACGATCACCACCAGCACCAGCTTGCCGAAGATTCGCGCCGTCATTGAGCGGCTCATTATTCCCCCTGGTACAGACCCTTGTCCAACGCGTAGGCCGCCACTGCGGGCGGCGCCTCCGCCGGCCGCCGGCCGGCAGCGAACGCTCGCCGGATATCCGAAGAACTCACCGGAAGCGCCAGCGTCTCCAGCCGGTGCAGCCGCGCGCCCTCCGGTACAGGATACTCGTATCCGGGGCGCGAAACCACAATGAACTCCACCTCGCGGAGGACATCCTCCGAACGCCGCCACGTGCCCACCTCAGCGAAAGCATCGGCCCCGATGAGGAAAAACAGCTCATCGTCCGGACCCAGCATCTTCCGCGCGCGCGCCAGCGTGTCGATCGTGTAGCTCTTGCCTTCGCGCTCCTCCAGCCGCGACGGCACGAACCGCGGATCGGCCTCGCAGGCCAACTCCACCATCCGGTGCCGGTGCTCGTACGCCGTCGTCGCCCCGGCCGGCTTATGCGGCGGATTGCCCGCCGTGATAAACCAAACCTGATCGAGGGCAAACCGCTCCGCCGCCTCGCGCGCCACCCGCAGATGCGCCTCGTGCACCGGGTCGAACGTCCCTCCGAATAATGCGATTCTCAATCGCGCCGTCTCCCTGCCGCTGCCGCCCTCGCCAGTTCGTCGCAGCGGTTGTTGTCCTCGTCGTTGGCGTGGCCTTTGGTCCAGCGCCAGCTGGTTTGGTGGCGCATCAGCTCGCGGTCCAGCTCTTGCCATAGATCCTGGTTGAGGACGGGCTTTTTCGCGGCGGTCATCCAGCCGTTCCGCTTCCACTTCGCCATCCACTGCTCGACGCCCTTCTTCAAATACTCGGAATCCGTCACCAGTTCCACTTCGCAGGGCTCTTTCAGCGCCTGCAGCGCGCGGATGGCGGCTGTCAGTTCCATCCGGTTGTTCGTCGTATTCGGTTCGTGGCCCGACATCGCGCGCTCATGCGGGCCATAGCGCAGGATCGCCGCCCAGCCGCCCGGCCCCGGGTTGCCCAGGCAGGACCCGTCGGTGATCACCTTCAGCTTCTTCATGCGGCTTCCAGTTCGGCCTCGAAGTGGCGCTCCACATGCTTCAAAATTTGCTCAATTTCGCGTGTTTGATAGATCAAAACGCGCAATTTTGCGCCATTTCGCACGCCATGCGTGAAGTACGTGGCGAACTGCTTCATCTTGCCCACCACGTCCAGACCGCCCTTATCCGCCAGCATCCGGTAATAGCGCCGCATCATCTCGTAGCGGTCGCGCTCGGTGGGCTGATAGTAGGACCCGCGCTCCAGATACTCCCCGATCTGCCTGAAAATCCAAGGGTTCGAGCTCGCCGCCCGGCCGATCATCACCGCGTCGCAGCCGGTCTGCTCCACCATCCGCACCGCGTCTTCAGGGGCGATGACATCGCCATTGCCGATCACCGGGATCTTGACTGCCGCCTTCACCTCCGCGATGCGCTGCCAGTCGGCGCGGCCGGCGTAGCCTTGCTCGCGCGTGCGCGGATGCAGCGCGATGGCGGCCAGGCCATTGTCCTCGGCCAGCTTCGCCATCCGCACGTGGACCAGTTCCTCATCGCTCCAGCCCGCGCGGAACTTCATCGTCAACGGGATCTTGATGGCCTCGCGGCACTTCTTCAGCAGCGCGTCCACCAGCGGCAGGTCCCTCAACAACCCCGAGCCGCCATTGCAGCGCACCACCTTTTTCACCGGACAGCCGAAGTTGATGTCCACGGCGTCGAAGCCCTGGTCCTCGCAGATCCGCGCGGCCTCGGCCATCACCTCGGGATCGGAGCCGAATAGTTGGGCGGAGATGGGATGCTCGTCCGGCTCAAAGTACAAATAGTGAAAGCTTTTCGATTTGCGGCGGCCGGGGTGGCGCTCCGTAGCCACCACGCCGTGCGAGCTGGTGAACTCGGTCATCAGCAGGCCGCAGCCGCCCTGCTGGCGGATCAGCCGCCGGAAGACCGTGTCGGTGACGCCGGCCATCGGAGCCAGCACGGTCGCCGGAGCGACATGCACCGGCCCCATCTGGTAGCTTGACGGAAAGGAGACCATCCAATCCCTATTGTAACGGGCGCGGCATGACCGAAACGCAGCCCCTGGCGGCTGCGTCGTATTGATTTGAGTAGGAGTTGCGGCCCATGAACAAGAACATCGCATTGATCGTGCTGGGCGGGATGACGGCGGCGGCTCTGGGCTGGCTGGCCGCGTCGGCGAACCGCGATCAGCCGGCGCCGGTCATTATCGTGCAAGCGCCTCAGGCGCCCGCCATGGCGGTGACGCCCGCGCCCGCACCCGAGCCTGAGCCTGTTGCCGCGAAGCCCGCGCCCGTGCCGCGTCCCGCCGCCCGGCCTGCCGCCAGGCCGGCCCCCGCGCGCCCCGCCCCCGCCGCGAGACCCGCTCCGCCGCCGGAACCGGCCCCTCAGGAACCCGAACCCGCGCGCGAAGTCCGTATCACGGGAGCGGAGCCGGCCGAAGCCGCGCGAACCGCCAGCGAGGAACCCGTGGCCGAATCCCGGCCCGCCGCGCCACCCATCTTTCCCGTCCAGAAACTGCCGCCTCCGCCCCCGCGTTCGATCACCATTCCGGCGGGCACGCTCATCACGGTCCGATTGGCTCAGGCCATTGAATCAGGAAGCAATAGCGAGGGCGACGCCTTCACCGCCACGCTCGATCAGCCGCTGGTGGTGGATGGTCTGGTGATCGCCGAACGCGGTTCCCGGCAGCAGGGCAAGGTCTCCTTCTCCGAACGCTCGGGCCGCGTGAAAGGCCGGGCCGCTTTTGGCCTGGAACTGGTGGCTTTGAATACGGCCGACGGCCAGCGGGTCGACCTCCATACCGAAATCTTCCGGCATGAAGCCGAATCCGGCGCCGGACGCGATGCCGCCAAAGCAGGCGTGATGGCCGGCATCGGCGCGGCCATCGGCGCCATGGCCGGGGGCGGCCGTGGCGCGGCCATCGGAGCCGCCGCCGGCGGCGCAGCAGGCGCGGGCACCGTCATGGCGACCCGCGGCCAGGAGGCCCGCCTCCCCGCCGAGACGCGCATCTCATTCCGGCTCACCCAGCCCATCACGCTGACCGAAAAATTGGACTGACGCCGCGATTTGTTCGCACAAGCCCGCCGGGTGCAAGGGGGCAGGCCAGCCCGGGACACTCTCGGAAGTCCGCCCTAACCCACTAATTCTGATAGGCTACGGCCCTGCGTTGCCCCCGGCTGACACCGGGGGCTCAAGCGGGGTCCAATCCGGCGGCATGGTTTACGAGCAGCCCGGGACAGCCTGACCCGCCCCAGCGCACTTTCCTACGAAATCTTAAATGGTTGAAAATAAACGAACTTCCGCCGCACCAGGCACTCACGATTATACCGACGGCCGCGGCAACCGGACTATCGCTGCGGAGAAGCGCCTTTGAATGACTTAGATCCAAAAAGTGCCCTGGGACGGGTCAGGCTGTTGCGATGAGCGCCGACTATTCCAAGCGACCGCTTGGCTCCCATTCGTCTCGGGCATGATAACAGTTCCAAAAGGTCTCCCGCAGGAGGGTATCGTTTGTTTGTAGGCGAACCGTCGAATTGGTTATCCGCTCTGTAACACGAAAGTAGCCCTGCCTTGGTTGCGATAAGCTATATTCCATTCGATTCTCGAAAATTCGATACAGTAATGTGATCACGTCCTCGACAGAGCAGCATGCCATCGCTCCTACTGCAACGCCAGAGGAAAACTGAATGAGTCGACTTAGCGGATGAATCTCGCTAAAGAATCGGCGACGAACGTCATCGTCGCAATAGAAAATCACGGGCTTCCCAAGGCTGAGGGCCATAGCAGCCTCGGCATCCTTCCCGTAGCTGTCGCCAGATCCTGCCGTATACACCAAGACCTTCGCGCACTTGACCATTAGGCATTCCAACAGGCCCTTATCCTCGTGTCCACGTGCCGCACTTAGCGTCGGGTCGAAGAATCGCAGGTTATACGGTGCAAGTGTATTGTGCGAAAAGATAGCATCACAAGTTTTCGCCATCGTGCGGAACTGGTCACGGTTTCGCATGCTGGTTGCAACGTACACATCTAGATCATTAGCCATAGACAGATAAAGCGTCGTATTCTGGAGTGCTGCGGACCTAGATCTTGTAAACTTGCCTCTGATAGTATCGTATTTCTCGCGAAGGGCCTCTTGTGAGGTAACTTCATCTTCTAGAATTTCGTCAGTAGAGAAAGCAAAAGCGGATTGCCTTTCGCGAAAGCGTGGATCAATAGCAGCCTCACTAAGAAGGTCCTTCGTGCGGAGCGGCCCACTGTTTCCACCGTTGCTTAGCTTGAGGAAGGCACCTAAGAGCGCATGCCACAAATCCTCATCGCCGCCATCAGGGGGTTCGAAGGTCTTACATGCTTGCTCGGCGATCAGGTACCTGTCGTCTTGCGGTATGCGATTCAATTCAAGCGAGGCTCCTCTTCTAATCATGCCTGCAGTGTCGAATTTTTGTGAATTGTAGTAACTTTCTATTTCTTCGAAAGAAAGATCACGCAAGACAGAAAATCCATTCCTGATACTTCCGAAGAACATAAGTGAGTCAATGTAAAGCCTGTAAAGCCCCCATGCAAGCTGATCAATCGTCAGAATGCTTTCGCATTTCGAATAACTATTATCATAATACGGAAGAGCCTCGATATTGTAGATGTGCTTCGGCACGCTACACCAGTAATATTCGAAGAAACCATCCGACACGCCAGGTTGATGCGAGAGGGCTAGCAATTGGTTAAGAGTTGCTCTGCTAACCGGTTCGTTGCCGGATGTTGGCGCTTCGAGCTTTCGAAGCCGCTCCCAGACGACCCCCTCACCTGTTGGCGAGAGCCATGAATCGATTCCGCCCGTCTGTCCAGAGAAGAGTGCAAGCTTTTCGGATATAGGCATGCCGTGACCAGGACTGCCAGTATATCCGAAATGCGACTTTTTGCCAAGGCATAAGGAGGGATTTCGATATCGGTGACTTTTTGCTCACTCACTTTATCTCGGATTTGACTGCCCCAGAGCAACGGGGAGTATCCGGGCTGAAGGGCCACTCGACTGCACGACCACAGGAAATCAAGGAATCGGCAGCTGCGCCACCCGCGGATAGGACAGGGCCGTCAGCCTATTCGTCCGGCGATCCGAATGGAGCATGGTGAACGTCACCAAAATCCTCCCAAATGCCCCACCCCCGCTCACACAATCTCCTCCCTCCCCCCATCCCACCGCACCACCCGCTGTTCCCGGTACGCCTTCGCCGACATGATGAACGTCACTGCCTCCACAAACGCTTCGTCTTCGTTGCATTTGGGCTTGCGGCGCTCCCGGATGCAATTGAGGAAGTCCTGCATGTGGCTCGGTTGCGGCGGGGTCGCCGCCGGGTCGAACTTGCGGATCACGCCGCCGGCATGCTTGCCCGCATTCCTTTCCCCGATGACCTCGAAATCGTTCGCATCCTGCCCGATCCGGTTGAACCGGATCGCTGCGAACTTGCCCCGGAACTCCGGCGTCAGCGGCTGTGCGCTATTCATGCTGCTGGCAAACGTCACGGTGCACTTCTGCTTGTCGAACTGATAGGTCGTGCTCGTCGTGTCCGGAATCTCCCGGCCGTCCGTCAGAAAGTGAATCCCGCCGAGCGTCGAGCACCGATCCGGAATGCCGTAACCCAGCACCGACTGCACGTAATCCAGTTCGTGCGACAACAAATCCCCGGCCACGCCCGTCCCGTAATCCCAATAGCAGCGCCAGTGCCAGAACCGCTCCATACTGAACGGCCGCTTCGGCGCCGGACCCAGCCAGCGCTCCCAATCCAGGTCCTTCACCACCTGCGCCTCGTCCGGCCGGTCCCACGCGCTGTAGTAGCCGTACCAGCGCCAGGTCGCGCGCTCCGGCGGCGTATTCCCGCACCGCCCCGTCGTCACCAGCGTCACCGGACCGATATAGCCCTGCCCGATCAGCTCCCGCGCCTGCGCCGCCGCCGCGTACTGCCGTCCCTGATGCCCCAACTGCATCACCCGGCCTGTTTGTTTGACCTTCGCCCGCATCGACTTCGCTTCTTCCACCGTCCGCGTCCACCCCTTTTCCATGTACACGTCCTTGCCGGCATCGCAGGCGTCGGTCAGCATCTTCGCGTGCCAGTGATCCGGCGAGGCGACCACCACCGCGTCGACGTTCTTGTCCGCCAGCAGATCCCGGTAGTCGGTATACCGCTTCGCCTCCGCGTTGCCGCACATCTTGACGCCCTTCTCGACGTGCGGTTTGTAAACGTCACAAATCGCCACGATCCTGCTGCCGGTGGTCTTCAGCACGTCCTTGATCAGGTCGCCTCCGCGCGTTCCGGTCCCGATCATCCCCAGGCCGATCGTGTCGGACGGCGCCGCGGCTCGCGCCACCGCGGGCGCGCCGATTGCAGTGTGGAGAAAGCTCTTGCGTGTCATGGCTGGCCCACATCGTATCACCGATCTCCGCGGTTTCGAAGACTTCTCCAATCGGGCCGCTGGACAGGGGGCGGCCCCATGAACGCGAAACCGTCTTGGCGTGCGCCTAACCACGTTCGGCCGGGATGCGCCTGCTCGCCCAGCGGCTCTTCGGCTCGAGATGAAGCGATAGAGTGGGCTGTCATCTGCGCCATCGTCTTAAGACAACTGTGCACACGTCCACGCCAACCCAAAGCCCCGATCGCCAGGTGGAGGTCGGGTTTCGGGGGCCGCACTCAATCCCCAAACCCCAACCAGATCGTTGAGCCTGGGGAACGCCAAACCGTCGTGCCGGGCGTGCGATCCCCATGAACAGAGACAACCAGGCGGGCGAGTAGCCACGTCCAGCCCGGATCCTCCCCCTTGCCCGGTGGCTCCGCGGTTCGGGATGAAGTGACCGAGTCCCCGAAACTGCTGAATGCCGCCGAAGGCCAGCGGTTCGATCTCCGCACCGATGCTCTTCCGGCATGAAGCCGCAGCCAGCGCCGCCGCGGGCGCCCTATGGCCACCTGCGGCGAACATGCCCGCCTCCCCGCCGGGACCCGCATCCCGTTCAGGCTCGCCCGGCCCATCACATTGACTGAGGAACTGATTTAAATCCGGATACTGGAAGCCTGCGCGCCCAGCCGTCGAAGACAGCGAATTACGCGCAAAACTGCTCCGATTCGCCGCTGTTTTCCGCGATTCAGGAGAAGACCGGCATGACACCCTCCGAACAATCCTCTCGATCGCCTCTCAAGCTGCTGGCAGTGCTGGCCCATCCCGACGACGAGTCGCTCGGCGTTGGCGGCACCCTGGCCAAGTATGCCGCGGAAGGCGTGGAAACATATCTCATCACGGCGACACGGGGCGAACGCGGACGTTTCGGAGCGGCAGGCAAAAGGGGCGATCCCCCGGAGGTGGGCCGGGTGCGAGAGGCGGAACTCCGCGCCGCTGCCGCGGTGCTCGGAGTCTCCGAGGTGATGGTGCTGGGTTATCCGGACGGCGCCCTGGACCAGGTGGATGCAGGGCTCGCGATCCGTGAGATCGCCGGTCACTTGCGGCGCATCCGGCCGCAGATCGTGGTGACTTTCGGACCAGAAGGTGGTTACGGCCATCCCGATCACATCGCGATCAGCCAGTTCACCACCGCCGCCGTGGTGTGCGCGGGAGACCCCGGATACCAGGCCATGAACGGACACGCGCATCCGCCGCACCGGGCATCCAAGCTGTATTACATGGCCTGGCGCACAGGAAAATGGGACGCCTACCAGGCCGCGCTGCGGAAGCTCACCTCGAAGGTGGATGGCATCGAACGGCAAGCCACACCCTGGCCCGACTGGGCGGTAACCACCGAGATCGACACGTCCGCCTACTGGCCGGTGGCGTGGCGGGCGGTGTCGTGCCACAAGACGCAGATGTCGATCTATGAGCGGCTGGAGCATCTGCCCGGCACACTGCACCGCGAACTGTGGGGCTCGCAGGAGTTCTATCGCGCCTATAGCGCGGTGAACGGCGGACGGGCAGTGGAGGCCGACCTGTTCGAAGGGTTACGGTAAGCATTGGTATGCCTTCGTCACTCCGCCTTGAACAACTCCGGTCCCGCGAAGCTCCGCTCGAGATGGGAAGCGAAGAGTTTCGTGCGCTTGGTCACGCGCTCGTGGATCGCATCGCTGAATTCATGGGCTCGATCCGCTCACGGAGGGTGACTCCCGCTGAGCGGCCGGAAGCGGTGCGCGCCATCCTCGGCGCGGCGGAGACGCTGCCCGAGCAGGGAACCGGAGCGGAACAACTGCTGCATCGCGCCGCGGATCTGCTCTTCGACCACTCTCTCTTGAATGGCCATCCTCGATTCTGTGGTTACATCACCTCGAGCCCTGCGCCGGTTGGAGTGCTCGCGGAACTGCTGGCCGCCGCGGTGAACGCCAACGTGGGCGGCTGGAAGCTGGCGCCGATGGCCAGCGAGATCGAGGCGCAGGTGGTCCGCTGGATCGCGGAGTTCATAGGCTACGGCGCCGGTTGCGGCGGCCTGCTTGTGAGCGGGGGCAATATGGCCAACCTGACGTGCTTCCTCGCGGCCCGGGCCGCACTGGCGGGTTGGGACATCCGCAAGGACGGCCTCGCGGGCGGTCCGAGGCTTTGCGTTTACGCTTCCACCGAAACGCACACCTGGATTCAGAAAGCGGCGGACATCGCGGGGCTTGGGACCGATTCAATCCGTTGGCTCCCCGCTACCGCGGGTCAGCGTTTGGATCTCTCCGCATTGAGGACACAATACAGGCGGGACTTAGATGATGGCCACCGGCCTTTCCTGGTGGTTGGCTCGGCAGGCACGGTCAGTACCGGCGCGGTGGATCCGCTCGGGGAATTGTCGGCTTTTTGCCGGGAGCACACGCTTTGGTTCCACGTCGATGGCGCGTATGGGGCATTCGCAGCGGCGGCCGCGGGAGCGCCCGAAGATTTGGGGAGCCTGAGTCTGGCGGACTCGATCGCCGTGGATCCGCACAAGTGGCTTTACGCGCCGCTCGAGGCGGGATGCGCGCTTGTGCGCGAAC
Source organism: Bryobacteraceae bacterium (assembly GCA_023384675.1). GTDB lineage: Bacteria > Acidobacteriota > Terriglobia > Bryobacterales > Bryobacteraceae > PNKE01. The sequence continues at coordinate 66,434 of JAHDVK010000026.1, forward strand.
CCGGGGCGCTTTTGCGGGCGTTTTCCTACCATCCGCCTTATTACAACTTCGAGGTGGATGCCGTGAACTATTTCGATCTGGGCCCCCAAAACTCGCGGGGATTTCGCGCGTTGAAAATCTGGCTCGCCTTCCAGCAGGCCGGCGCGGCTGGTTACCGGAAAATGATCGGAGACGACATCGATCTCGCAAAACATCTGTATAGCCTCGCGGAAGCGCATCCCGAACTGGAGGCGCTCACGCACAACCTCAGCATTACGACGCTTCGCTACGTGCCTCCCGAACTGCGAGCCAGCTTGGGCGCGGAGCAGACCGAGGCCTATCTGAATGAGTTGAATCAGAGGCTGCTGGCCTTGCTCGAATCCAGCGGCGAGGCCTTCGCCTCCAACGCGATTATCGATGGGCGATACGCGCTACGATTCTGCATTGTCAACTTCCGGACCTCCACCGCCGACGTGGAGGCGATGCCGCAACTGGTGCTGCGGCTTGGCCGTGAGGTCCACGAGGAGTTGAAGCCCGCGCGCGCCGCGGACGAGCCAGGTTGAGGGGAACCCGACCGGGTATTCCGCGAGCTTACCGGCACACGTTAGGAAGATTCGGGAGCTTCCGCTTCATGCCGAAATGCTGCCTGACTCACGCGCCCTTGGACAAAGGCCCGCTCAAACGTATTCCGCCGGGAACCGCCAGGGCCGGCGGTATTCGGGGCGTGCCCGGCGAGCCGCCTCGCGGTCGCCCACGATACGCTCCTTCACCGGATCGAACCGGATGGACCGGCCCAGCATATAGGACAGGCTCGCCAGCGTAATCGCCATGTCCACCCTGTAGTGGTAATCGACGCAGCAGTCGGGCTCGATGCGCGACTTGATGGAATCGAGCCACTGGCGTTCATGGCCGGGTGACGGCGCGATGGTCTCGGGCGGCGGCGCGGCATCTTTCAGGAACGCGCCTTCGGGCACGATCTCGTGGCGGCTGTAATCCGAGTACAGCGTGCCGTTGAGCGCGTGGAAATAGATGCCGAGCCGCCGCGCGGGCTTGCCCCGGCCGAAGTCGTAGGCGAAGCTGTTGGCGCAGTTCATCGACCAGGTCATGGTGAGCTTCGGGTAGCGCCAGGTGACTTCCTGCACATCGGGGGCGTCGCCGTCGTCCTGGATCACATCGCGCCCGCCGGTGCAGGTGGTGATCTCCGGCACGCCCAGTTCGAGCGCCCAGATGGGCAGGTCGATGATGTGGGGGGCCATGCCGGGCGTCCAGCCATGCGTGTAGGCCCAGAACGAACAGTGGTTGTAACTGTCGGCGAACAGCAGCGCATTGAAGGGGCGCGCGGGGCCAGGGCCGAGCCACAAGTCCCAATCGAGCCCGGGCGGAGGATTCTCGCGCGGCGCGCGCCCGATGCCCTCGGGACCCTGGTTCATCACGTTGAAGGTGCGCACGGTGCTGACCGGGCCGAGTTTGCCCGACCGGATCCACTCCACCACGCGGCGGTAATTCGCGCCCGCATGAATCTGCGTGCCCACCTGGCTGATCCGCTTGTGGCGGCGGACGGCATTGCGCACGGCCAGCGTCTCGTCGGGATAGAGCGTCATCGGCTTTTGCAGGTAGATGTCCTTGCCGGCCTTCACGGCGTCGATGGCCATCAGCGCGTGCCAGTGGGGCGGCGAAGCGATGATCACACCGTCGATGCCGGGCTGCGCGAGCAGTTCGCGGTAATCTGAGTACCCCTTTGCCGTGCCGCGATGCAGCGCGAGCGCGGCTTCGCGGCGATCCGTGGAGACATCGCAAATGCCCGTGACAACGACATCGGCGTGCTTCGCGCAATTGGCGAGGTTTCCGCGGCCCATGCCGTTCACGCCGATGATGCCGACGTTGATGCGGTCGCTCGGCGCGGTGACGCCGCGGCCCAGCGCCGATGAGGGCACGGCGAGCGGCGCGGCCTGCAGCAGGCTTCGCCGGGTGATTTCCATTTTCGTGTGTGTCATACGTACTTCCTCATAGCCCTTGCCGGGCGGTGCGAATCATCGCGTGAATATTTGCGGGCGGCGTACCGGCGGCGATCGCGCATCCGGCGTTCAGCACGAAACGGGGTTCGCCCGCGAAAGTCCCCATCAACTCACGGGTGCAGTGTTCCACTTCGGCGGCCGAGCCGTGCGCCAGCACGGCCGTGGGATCGAGGTTGCCGATGAAGGCAACGCGTCTGGCAAAAACAGCGCGGGCGCGCGCCGCGCTGGTCAGTGAATCCAGTTCGAGCGCATCGGCCCCGGTGTACGCCATTTGCTCGAGGATCGGTTCGGTCTTGCCGCAGATGTGAAGCGCGTAGGGCAGACCCAAAGCATGCGCGGTTTCCGCCATGCGGGTCTCGTAGGGCTGCGCGAAGCGCCGATAGAGCCGCGGCGAGATCATGCTGGGCCCGGCGGGACTGTCGCCGTTCGACACCATGTCCGCGCCGGTGGTGGACATCAAGCGGATGAACTCGCCGGTGACGCGCGCGCACAACTCCAGCAGCCGGTGCGCCGCCTCCTCGCGTTCAGGATCCATCAGGTCGATCATCCAGCCTTCGGCTCCGCGCACGAGCGAAGCCAGCGCGAACGGGCATTGGTCGCAATTGCCGCGCAGATAGATTTCATCGCCGAAGTGGCGCTTCAGCAGACGGACGGCTTCGAGCCACACCTGGACGCGCTCGTCTTTTTCGAGATCCGGCGGTTCGAGATCGCCCGCCTCATCCAGGGAAGCAATCCGCCCGCCCTGGCACACCGCGGGTTCGTCATCGGGAAACGCCACCGGGACCCCCATGGCCCCGGCCAGAGTAGCGGTGTCCACATCGACGACGATGGCGTCGTAGCCGTAACGCTCCACGCTCTCGCTGAAGCAGCGCGCGATGAGCCGCGGATCGCGCCGGTAATCGCGCATCGGGACGCCGCTTTCGGCCGCCGCCATCATGAAATTGTGCAGCATCACGGGCGGCGAGTCCGGCATCTGCCCCGACAGGGCGGCGCGCATTCGCTGACTGCCATTCATGAGCTTGCCCAGCATCTTATACGATGTGATTGCCGGGCCGCCCGGCGTGAAGCGAGTCACGATGCCCACCCGCCGCCTGTTCCTTCTCACCGCCGCCGCCGCCACGCGCGCGGAGGCCCTCGCCCCGGATGTCGGGATCGCCCTCGCCGCGGGCGAGAAGCTCACCTTCTCGCACAAGGGCGCGACGCTGCTCGAACACCGCTTCTCTTCCGCCCGTCCCAAGACCTACGTCCACCCGCTCTGCCTCGCCGACGGCACGCCGGTCACCCTCGACGGACCCGAGGATCACGTCCATCATCGCGGCCTCATGGTGGCTTGGTCCGAGGTGAACGGCATCGACTTCTGGGGCGAGGTGAACCCCGCACCGCACGGCGAGATCGTCCACCAGCGTTTCGAGCGCACATCCGGCGGCAACCCGGCCGTACTGACCGAAGTCAACCACTGGATCGCATCGGGCCGCGTGTTGCTGCGCGAACGCCGCACGCTACGCGTGCCTGAACCGGGCACCACGGGCGTCTGGCTCGATTGGTCGTCCGAGTTCACCGCCCACGATGAACCCGTGCTGCTCTCGGCAGGCAAGCACACCTACAACGGCCTGGGCGTCCGCGTCACGCCAGCCATGGATGGGGGCGCGGTGCTCAACTCCCGGGGTACAATCGCCATCGAACAAGCCAACGGCCAGAACGCCGCCTGGTGCGCCTATCACGGCGGAAGTTTGGGCATCGCGCTCTTCGATCACCCCTCCAACCCCCGCCATCCCAACGCCTTTTTCGTGATGAACCGCCCCTTTGGTTACCTGAGCGCCGCGCCCACGTTCCGCGAGCCTTTCCGCCTCGCGACCGGCGCCGCGCTGCGCCTGCGGTGGGGCGTGCTCACCTTCCGCGGGGCGCCGGACGCCGCCGCCTTCGACCGTCAATTTCAAACCTGGAGCCAGACATGAACCCACCTCTCGGCGTCGCCATCCTCGGCACCGGCGATGTGTCCAACGGCCACATTCGCGCCTGGAAGACGCATCCGGAAACCGAAGTCCGCGCCATCCTCAGCCGCGACCGCGCCCGCGCCGAAGCCTTCGTCCGCACTCACGGTCTGGAAGGCTGCCGCGCCTACACCAGCCTCGATGAACTGCTCAAGCAGGACGGCCTCGACATCGTCTCCATCTGTACGCCGCATCATCTGCACGCCGAACAAGGCATCGCCGCCGCGCAGTCCGGGCGGCACGTGGTGGTCGAGAAGCCCGTCGCGCTCAACCTCGAGGACCTGCGCAAGCTTGACCGCGCGATCCGCGAAGCCAATGTCCGCAGCATCGTCAGTTTCGTGCTGCGCTGGAATCCGCTGTTCGAGATGATCCGCGCGCTGCTGGCGAAGAACACCATCGGCGAGCTGTTCTATGGCGAGGTGGACTACCTGCACGGCATCACACCGGCGCTGCCGCTGTACCCGTGGGTGCGCCAGCGGGCCTATGGCGGCTCCGCGCTGCTCACGGCAGGATGCCATGCCGTGGACGCCCTGCGCTGGTTCGCTCAACAGGAGGCCACCGAAGTCTTCTGCTACGCCAACACCAGCCCCGGCAATCCGCTGAACTACGAGTACGAGCCCAACAGCGTCGCCCTGATTCAATTCGCCGGCGGCATGATGGGCAAGGTGGCTACGTCCATCGAATCCGTGGCGCCCTACACGTTTCCCATCGCCCTGATGGGCAACCAGGGCACCATCCGCAATAACCGCGTGTTCAGCCGTCAATGGACCGGGCAGACCAACTGGGCCACCATCCCCACGATTCTGCCCGACAGCGGTGCGGTGGATCATCACCCGTTCGTCCCGCAAATGGCCCACTTCGTCGAGTGCATCCGCACGGGCGCGGAATCGCACTGCAGTGTGGCTGATACGGTGAAGACCCACGAAATCTGCCTCGCGGCGGGACTTTCACTCGAGCAACGGCGGCCGGTCCGGCTTCCATTGCCCATGTAGAAAAGCGCACGGCGGCCCGCAGCGCGCGCTACCGCCAGCGCTGACCGTCGGGCTTTTCGGGTTCCACCTGCTCAGGCGGGTCCACGCGGTTCCGGGCGACCCAGGCGTCCATGCGCGCAACGATGTCCGGGTGCGCGGCGGCCAGGTCGTTCTTCTCCGACGGGTCCTCGCTGAGGTCGTAAAGCTCCCACGGGTTTGCGGCGCCGTGGCGGACGATCTTCCATTTGCCGTTCCGGTGCGCCTGCATATGCACTTCGTAGGGGGCGAAGTGGCCCTGATTCCATTCCCAATACATGGGCCGTTCGCGCAGCAGTTTTTCGGCGCCGGTGAGTTCGGGCAGGATGGAGATGCCGTCGATCGCTTGCGGCACCTCGGGCTCGATGCCCGCGATGGCGGCGGCGGTGGGGAGGAAGTCGGGGAAATAGATGGGCAGATCGGACTGCGAACCGGGCGCGATCCGTCCCGGCCAGCGGGCGAGGAAGGGCAAGCGCAGTCCGCCTTCATACATGGTGGTCTTCTGGCCGCGGAACACGCCGGCTGAATCGAGTTCACCGGGATACTGGTCCGCGGCGCCGTTGTCGGAAGAGAAGAAGACGGCCGTGTTGTCGTCGAGGTCGAGTTCCTTGAGCAGGTCGAGCACTTCACCGGCGTGGCGGTCCACCATGGTCGCGTAGGCGGCGTAGATGCGGGCCTGCATGCTCCAGGGCTTATCCTTGTAGAGGTCCCAGGCGGGGTCGGATTCGGGAATCTCGAAGCGGCCGTGGGGCGGGGTCCAGGGCGCGTAGCAAAAGAAGGGGCCGCCGCGGCTGTCGCGAACGAAATTCTTCATCTCCTCGACGATCCGGTAGTGGCTGAAGGTGAGGGTTTCGCCGGTGAGCGGGTTCTTGCCGGGGAATGGCTGCTGGGGCGCCTTGGGGCCTTCTGGGCCGTAGGCGCCGCGGTTTTCGGGCAACCCGGCTTTTCGGCCGGTGTCGATGAGGTATTCGGGATAGAAGTAGTGGGCGTGGACCTGGTGGTAATAGCCAAAGAAGCGCTCGAAGCCCTGTTTTTCGGGCACGCCCGGGGTGTCGAGATCGCCGAGTCCCCACTTGCCGAAGCCGCCGCAGCGGTAGCCGTTGGCGCTGAGCAGGCTCGCCACGGTGGTGAAGTTCCCGGTGAGGGAGACGCCGCCGCTATTGCGCCGCACGGGCGTGTGGCCCATGTGCGTGCCCGTCATGAGGGTGCTACGGGCGGGGGCGCACACCGAGCACCCCGAGTAGGCCTCGGTGAAGCGCATGCCTTCAGCGGCGAGGCGGTCGAGATTCGGAGTCTGGATCTGGGTTCCGCCATAGCAGCCGAGGTCGAACCCGAGGTCGTCGACGATGATGTAGAGGATGTTGGGCGGAGCCGCTTTCCGGGGCGCGCAGCCGAGCGGCGCGACGGAAGCGGCTCCCGCCATCTGCAGGAACCGCCGCCGGGATTGGGGAGTCATCGTGATGGCCTAGAATACGTACTTGAGCGCGAACTGAATGCGCCGCGGGTCGGCCGCCGTGTTGATCGTACCGGCGGCCGGCGCGCCCACGGTGGTGTTCGGCCGGCCGAAGTTGGCGGTGTTGGTGAAGTTGAAGCTCTCGAAGCGGAACTGCACCTGATGCCCCTCCCAGGGCATGTTGAAATCCCTGGCGACCATTGCGTCGAGGTTCTTCAGGCCAGGGCTTTCAATCAGGTTGCGGCCGGCATTGGAGAGCACGCCGGGCGCGGAGGCCACCACGAAGCCGGTGTCAAACCAGCTATCGATGGTGCGCTCGGACGTGGGCAGGTTCGGGCTGCGGACCCAATCGCCGCGCACGCTGCCGCCAAGGTTCTGATTGTTCACGTTGATCGAGTGAGGAATCGGGAAGCCCGAGTAGGCGCTGACGATGGCGCCGATCTGCCAGCCGCCCAGGATCCACGAAGCCGGGCCGGACTGCAGGTAAGAGCGGCCCTTGCCGAAGGGCAGTTCGTACACCACCGAGGAGATGAAACCCAGCGTGCGGTCCAGGTTCGAGCGCCCACGCTCGATCCGCATGTTGTAAGGCGTTTGCGCGCCCTGCCCGCCGTCGAACAGGTCTTCATTCCCCTGGTCGATATTCTTCGAATAGGTGAATGCGGTGAGGAAGGTCAGCCCCTTCGAAAAACGCTTCTCCGCCTTCGCCGTGAAGGCGTTGTAGCTCGAGTGCAGCATGGTGTCGTGAGCGGTCACGTTGTTGAACTGCGGACGGATGAACCGCTGGTTGGCGGGCACAGTCGCGCTCGGCGTAAACGGAAGGTTGATGTTGCGGCCTGCGAACAGGTTGACGCCTTTCGTGCCGGCGTAGCCGAGGGTCACCAGCGTGTCAAACGGCAAGCTCCGTTGCAGGTCGAAGAACCACTGGTAAGCAGCCAGGTTGTCCCGCCGGTCCGGGAACACGTATACAGTTACGTTGGGGCGGATGGTTGAATTGTCAAAAACGGGGAAGCCCTCCCGAACGAAGAAGTTCGTCGCCATGAAGTTGGTCAGGAGGCCGATTTCGGTGTGCCGCGGCGCGCCGGAGCGGAAATTCGCGCCTTCGGTGGAGAGCGAGTTGGGCTCGCCATAGAAGATGCCGCCGCCCGTGCGGATCACGGTCTTGTCGTTCACACTGTAAGCGATGCCCAGCCTGGGTGCGAAGTTGTTCCGGTCGTTGCGCCCGCCGTTATCGGAGGCGGACGTGGGGAACACCATCCGCTCATCGGCCATGGACGGCACATTCAGCCCGGCAATGAGCCACCGCGAGACCGTCTGCTGGTCGGGGTCGGGGAAGGTGCCCAGCGCGAACATCTCCCACCGCAAACCGACATTGAGGGTCAGCCTTGAGCTGATTTTGATGTCGTCCTGAACGAACAGGCCGTAGTAAGGCGCAAGCAGCTCTTCGCCCTGATTGTTCCCATAGTTGCCGCCGCTGACCCAACCGAGCAGCATGTCGGCCATGCCGTTGCCGGTATTGGCGCGGGACGAGCCCACGTTGGGGTTCTGCGCCGTAAACTGGCCCGAAAAATTGAACACGCCCCGCCGGAACCGCGCGGCGTTGCGGAACACGGACTGGTGGCGGTATTCGCCGCCGAACTTGATCGTGTGCTTGCCCTTCATAAGCACGGTCGAGTTGGTGAACATCGTGTTGTGCAGGTTGTTCCGGTTCGGCCAGAACGACCGCGCACCCACTTCCGCGAAACCGCCGGGAGAGAATCGCGTCATTCCATAGTCTTCACCGTCGCCGAAGCCGTCGCCGGGAGCATTCAGAATGCCGAATTGCTTGTTGAGATTCTCGGTGAAAGGAATGTCAAATACCGTGTTAAATCTGGAAATCCCCACGCGGAACTCGTTAAAGACCGTCGGAGCGAGCGAACTGCTGAGCGCCATGGAGATGTTGTGCGCCCGGATATCAACGGTCTGCCCCTGGCCGCCCATGGCCGGGAAGGGCAGGGTGCCCGGTTCGTTCTTGAACTGGTCCCGCAGCGAGTAGCGCATGAAGAAGCGGTGCTTATCCGAGAAGTTGTGGTCGCCGCGGAAATCGTACTGCCCGCCGTCATCGGCGTCGGAAGGCGAGAAGAAGTAGTTGTTCGGCAGATCGTCGCGGCCGGCGATACTCGAGGCCGGGTACAGCTTGATGACCTGCGCCACCACCGGATCCACGCGTGTGAGCGGAACGATGTTGTTCGGGAACTGCGTGCGGACTGCCGCCGCGCCGGTTCCGGTGATCGTCAGAGGATCAAAGATCCGGTTGCGCTGCACCGGCTGCCGGTTGAAATCGAAGCGCTCGATGATATCCCGCGATGGCACAGTGCTCACATAGGCGCGGCCGAAGCGGATGCGGGTGCCTTGATAGGAGCCGAAGAAGAACGTGCGATTCTTGCCGTCATACAACTTCGGGATCACCACCGGGCCGCCCAGCGACACGCCGAACTGGTTCTGCCGGTAGGTCGGCTTGGCGCTGCCCGCCCGATTCGCAAAGAAGTTCGCGCCGTCGAGCTTTTCGTTGCGCAGAAACTCATAAGCGGAGCCGTGCAACTCGTTCGTGCCCGAGCGCGACGTGACAATCACCTTCGCGCCCGCCCGGTAGCCGTACTCGGCGCTCATGTTGTTCGTCACGACTTTGAACTCGGCGATGGCATCCACCGGCGGTTTCACCTGTTGGGCCTCGAAGCCCAGCGGGCCGCCCGAGGTGCGCGAGGAATTGTCGTTGCCGTCCAATAGCACGTTGTTTTGCGCCATCTGCATGCCCACGGCGGCGAACTGCCCCTCATCGCGGCCGCGCGCGCCGGTGCCCGCTCCGCCGCCCGGCAACGCCCCGGCGGTGAACTGGGCTAACTGCAGATAGTTCCGCCCGTTCAGCGGCATTTCCAGAATGCGCTTGCCGTCGATCACCTGGCCGACTTCCGTCGTCTCGGAGTTGATCAGCACCGCGGTAGCCGAGACCTCGATTGACTCCGACACCGTGCCCGGCTGCAACTCGAAGTCCAGCCTCGCCGTCTGGCTCACCTCAAGCCGGATCTCCGGAACCACGCGCGCCGCGAAGCCCGGCGCACTGCACTCAATCCGGTAGCGCCCCGGAATCAGGCTCGGAAACAGATACCGCCCCTCTTGCCCCGTGGTCGACGTCAGCGCCACTCCCGTTTCGATATTTGTCACGTTCACCGTGGCTCCCGGCACCGTCGCGCGGGAAGCATCGGTCACTATTCCCTGCAGGTTTGCGTTCTGGGCCATGAGCGAAGTGGCAAAGATCGCGGTCACAATGAAGATACGAATCACCATGGGGTCGAGGTCCTTTCGTCCGGTCTGTAGATCAATGCTACGTGATGCGCAGCTCGGGATCAAGAGAGTTGTGTCCATTAGACTGGCCCAGGCTAACGCGACTTCCTTGTGTCACGGCCGAGGCCTTCGCCGGCCTTCGCGAAGGTTTATCCGCAGCTGCGCTTTCGGGCGCTGCGCAACGCGCAGCATGCGGGAATTCGGCGACATTCAAGAAGGATACTCAATCACTCTTCCTGACAGAATCCCCCATCGGCGGGCACTTATCTTACGTATGGTCCGCATCGCCCGGCTCGTCATCCCCGGCGCCTCTACGTCACCCAGCGCGGCAACAACCGCAAGCAGATCCGCTTCTCCGGCCAGGATGACCTGCTCTACCTCCAATTCTTCGAGGACCGCGCCGCAGGCTATCACCGATTCCTGATGGGCTATTGCCTCTGTCGAACCCAACCCCTGCGCACCCGGGCGAGCCGTTTGCGCGGCGGCGGCGAAGGAGAACCAAAGGCGCGCCAAGGCAGGTGGCGGCGGGTCGTGCTCGCGGTATTATCCTGCTGTGGCGCAGCGGAACTCAATACTTGAGAACCACAATTGCTGTAGACCAGTCCGGGCCTGCCGCCTGCTTGAGTCCCTGGTCGAACGTCACAAAGGAAGCGCCCTTCTCCATCGCGTGCCAGAGCAGCGCCAGATCCCTCCATTGCCCGCAGCCCTGGACCCGGGATGCGATTTCACCCGGCGCATTCGGCCATTTCCGGTCAGGCGTCCAGAACTCGTGCCCCGGATGCTGCAAAAAGTGCTTCAGGACTGCGGCAGCTCCGGCGGGCTTCACCGCGGACTGGGTCAGGTTCGGGATCGTCAACAAACGGAGCACTCCAAGTTCGGTGATCGGGTTCGTTGCCCAGGATTCGTGTCCCCACTGATCAAACCATTTGCTGGCGGCGGTGTGGCCCTTGTGGCGCAGCCACATCAGCGCGAACAGAACGCCCACGTCCAGGAGGTGCCGCTTCATTCTTCGTCTAGCGCCCTTTTGATGTCCTCGTCGGTCACAACGGGGAAATCGTCGGCAACGTCGAACACGGGAACTCCCTTGCGCAGGGTGTAGCCGATCGAAAAGCGAAAGCCGCTTGTCCGAGGAACAGGCTTCTCTCCCTGGCGTACATACGAATCTCACGCATCCCATCATCCTCGAGCTGAAGTGTGGTCCGCATGGCTTCATGATGCCGGTTACACAGTTTTGTCAATGATGGGTGCACGATGTGCGATGTTCCCGTCGCCGCATCACGCAGGAAGAATGATGGCGGACCTTTATCTAAACAGCCAGTGTCTCCTTTTTGCAGCCGACCGCGGAACGGATTACAGAATGCCCCTCATCCTACTATCGAGCGGACTTTCGCGATGAACGGCGGCAGCTTCTGGAAGGGGTCGCCGGGACCGAGCGTCTCCACCGGAAACCAGCCGCGGTAGCCTGCGCGCCGGATGATCCCGCCCAGGCGCGCGATGTCCACCGGGCTTTCCTTGCCGTTCTCCCAGACGAATTCCTTCACTTGCCAGGAGATGGCGTGGGGCATCAGGGCTTCTATCTCTCTGTAAGGATCGTGCTGGCGAAGCGAACCGATATCGAGCACCACGCCGAGCCATTCCGAGTTCACCGCCTCGAGGATGCGAATGGTTTGCGCGGCCGTTTTGATGGCCTCGTTGTGGTTCTGTAGGCCGATCATCACGCCGCGCTGGCGGCCGTACTCCGCGGCTTCGCCGAGCGCTGCCACCATGCGCGGGAAGGCGTCGTCGAAGCTCTCGTGCGCGGGCAGCGGGCGCCCGCCGAAGACCCGGATGATGGTGGCCCCGAGCTGAGCGGCCGTGTCGATCCAGCGCTTGGTGAGCGCCAGGTCCGAGGTGCGCTGTGCCTCATCCGCGGTGGCGAAATCGTTGCGGACGCCGGTGCCGTGGATCGTCACGCCGTTCAACAGGGCATGGCGTTTGAGGTCGCGGACAAACCGCGCCGGAGGATCCGCCGGGTAACCGGGGAAATAATAGCCGGTGGCATCGAGGCCCTCGATGTTGTGCGCGGCGCAGAAATCCACGACGTCAAACAGCGTGATCTCGCCCTTGCGCAGCGGTTGGTTGAAGGAATAGGAATTCAGCGCAAGCCGCAGCCGCACACCGGGGCGGCGGGCAAGCCGGGCGTTTTGCGCGGCGGCGGCGAACGGAAGCAAAGGCGCGGCAAGCAGGTGGCGGCGAGTCATCGTGCTGGCATTATCCTTCCACTGCGGAAGGAAACTCAATCCTTGAGAACCACAAGTGCTGTTGACCAGTCCGGGCCTGCCGCCTGCTTAAGTCCCTGGTCGTACGTCACAAAGGTAGCGCCCTTCTCCATCGCGTGCCAGGGCGGCGCCAGATCCGTCGATTGCAGGCAGCCTTGGCGGGCTTCACCGCGGACTGCGTCCGGTTCGGGTTCGTCAACAAACGGAGCACTCCCGTTCGGAGTAAAGTGATTGGGTGTACGCCGGCTCCCGAGTGGCGCGCTCATTCCGCAAGTCCATTCGAATAGGCGATTGAAGGCGCCGCCGGTGTTCAGAATGCCCACGCAGATTCTGTTGCTTTACCTCGTATTCGGCGGCCTCATCAGCGTGCCGGTCGCGGCGGAAGTTGTGGTGTGTTTGGATTCGAGCACCGGCCAGGGAGTTTCCGGCGCCACGGTGACCCTGTCGCGTCAAAGCAATGTTGTTGTCGAGGCAGAGACAGACGCCGGCGGGCGCGCCGCCCTGCCGGAGTTGCCTCCCGGCATCTACGTCGTGCGTGTCGATAAGCCCGGCTACATCGACCTGCAGGATCCACAAAGCAGGGGCCGCCAATTGAGACTGCCGCCCCCCAGCGGGACGGTTCACACGTACCTCTCACGAACCGCGGTCATCACCGGCGCCATCTTCGACGCAGAGGGCAGACCCCTGAGCGGCGCGAGAGTCGTGGCCATCGTCAGGCGCGGAACAGCAAGTGAAGCCGGCTTGATCGAGTTTGGGCGCGCGGCCCACAGCGACGATCGAGGCATGTATCGCCTTCACGGCTTGCCGCCAGGGCATTACTCGGTGGCGGCTATCCCACCACGCGGCGATGTGTCAACCGATCCATTCATGCCCACTTTTTATGGCCCCGGCAGTCCAGCGGAGGCAATTTTTATGCAGATAATGCCGGGCGAAACCCGGAGTTCCGTGGACTTGACGGTCGCACGCGCGTGGCCCATCTCGATTTCAGGGACAATCACCGGGATACCAGACGGCGAAGACCGGAGAGAAGCCGCGGTCGCTTTGGTGGCAAAACGCGGCCTGCGGGCGCCGATTGCGTACGCATTAACCGGCCCGGAAGGTGCATACACGTTCGATAACGTGCCGCCGGGGGACTATGCCGTGATTGCGTGGGCGCCGTTCCAGGGATGGGAGCCGCACGTGCACGCGATCGGCAAGGAAGGAAGAACGGCCGCAGTCAACGTGCCGGTTTCAAGTGCGAACGCCCGGATTGACCTGGAGTTGAGACCGGTCGTTCAAGTTGAAGGACAGATCGTCCTGGACAACGCGAACCTGAACCGCTCCGAGTGCCGCGGGATCGAGCCGCTCACTTTCCGGTCCGCCGACGCCTGGTTTGGCGCGTGGAGTGCGGTTCACTCGCCGGACGGAAAGCGCTTCACCGTAACCAGCCTGCCAGTGGGCGCCTATCGAATCCACGCCCCTCAACTGGAGGGCTGTCACCTGTCGATCCGGCAGGGAGAGAAGGCGGCGCCTTCGGGCACGGTACACGTTGATGCCTCGGCATCGCTGACGGTCGTCCTATCCACCGCGACAGGCGAGGTATCCGGTGAAGTTCACGCCGAGGATGGAGCGCCTCGACCAACCGGATTCGTCCTCCTCGCCCGTGCGGATGAGACCGGGCGCCTTGAACTGATGCCGATCGACGGCGAGGGCCGATACCGGTTCGGCGACATTCAGCCGGGAACATACCGTCTGACCGCCGTGGAGCGTGTCGACACGGCCGGCATCATGGATCCGCTCGCGGTTCCGCCCGATTCTGCGATGACGATCACGGTTGAAGCCGGCAAGAGCCAGACAGCGAATATGAGGATGATCCGGAAATGAAGCGAACAACTCATCCAGGGTGGGCCAGGCTGACGTTCATGGCGTCTCTGTTGGCGACGTCGCTGGCGCCTGCCCAGAGCCAGCCGGAGTGGGAAGTGACGGGAACTGTGACGACGGAATCCGGTCCCGTGCGGGACGCACGCGTCATCGCCCGGGGACCGGTATACAGGAGCGCTGTCACGAACGGGCAAGGCGTCTATGTTCTGAAGGGGACCATCCCTGGGCAGTATCTGGTATCGGTACAGAAAAAGGACGACTATGCCGTGCCGCCGCCGCGCGCCCTCAGCGTAGTGGCGGGGGCGCGATTGAAGGCCGATATCCGGCTTCCCAAGGGGGCCGTGATCTCAGGGCGGCTGCTCGACAGCAATCGGCAACCGGTCAGGAACTTTCTGGTTCGCGCCTGGTCGAGAAGCAGTGTGGATGGCCGGCTGCGGTTCCAGGAGCAGGGCGGCGACTTCACGAACGATCTTGGCGATTTCAGGATTCGCCACCTTCCCGCTGGCGAGTTCATCGTCGCGGCCACATTTGGTGGGATTCCGCTGAAGAAGCGCAGTCAGTCGCCGGAAGCGTATTCCGCCGAAGTCTTTCCGCCAGTGACGTTTTACCCTGGCGTGCGTGCGCCCGAGGAGGCAGTTGTTCTAGAGCTTCGTTCCGGTGAAGAGCGAATGGGGATAGACATCGTTCTGCGGAAGGAGACGGCGAGGTGTATCTATTTCACGGTGGGGAAGGGGTTCGCGGGGGGACACCATCTCGGCGCGGGAATTCAGGAGCGGCTGGCGATCGAGGGTCTCCATCTTGGCGAAGCGAAGGTGGTGCCCGGTGACTATGAACTTTGTGGCGCCGTTCCCGGCGAGTACCGGATTCGCATCACCAGCCTCGCCGCGGGGCAGCGCCTGAACGTATCCGGACACCAGATGGAGATTGTTTCGGTTGGCAAACAGCATGTCGATGCCGGAGTCCTGGAACCCCTGCCCCGCCACGATGTGCAAGGGGTCGTGACGATCGAGGACGCCGGGCGGGATCAGGCCCTGCCAACCGGGATTCAGGTCAGCATCTTTCCACAGGAACTGCAGGCGGTCCTTGCAACATTGCCGCCTGCGCGAGTGGCGTCCGATGGGGCATTTGTCCTCAGCGGCATGCTGGCGGGTGAGTACGAAGTCCGTGTCAGCGCTCCGCCGGGCTACTACGTTGCCGGAGTGGATCAGAACGGACAAGACGTGAGTGAGCGGGGATTCTACCCCGCCAACGGGAATCTGCGCATCAGCCTGGGCGCGGACGGCGCCACTGTGACAGGACAGGTAGTTGGCGCGGATCAGGAAGTGATTTCCGACGCTGTTGTATTCCTGGTTTCGAAGAGTCCGGGAACCCGCCAGGTGGCCTACTCCAGCCAGGACGGCTCCTTCCGATTCCAGAACATCAGGCCAGGGAAATACAGCCTGGCGGCCATGCCAGACGCTGTGCCGTCAAGCTTCGTTGACGATGCCACGGTTGCCCGAGTGGCCGCACAGGGCATGGATGTGGAGTTGGGACCGCGGGAATCGCGGTCCTTGGATATCAAGATCCAGAAGAGCCGGTGAAACAACGAGAGCCAAAGAGGCTGTTCAAGGACTTTACGTGTGGTTTCTATTGAGTCCCGCATAATATAGTGTCACCTGCCGGGCCTATGCTGCATCTATAT
>JAHDVK010000027.1 GCA_023384675.1 Bryobacteraceae bacterium
GCAGCCCCTTGCTGACGCGCGGGGCTTCGAAGCACCGACCGTAAGGGAGGTGGAACGTACATCGTCCCCTCACGTGATGCCGGAGTGCGTCTGCCCCACGTCGTCCCAATCATCCGCCCAGATTCCTCTCAATTCAATGGAAGCTTCACCCCAATCCCGTTTACCGGTCCCTCATTCCTGTGTTATCCCATCCATATGAGGAGGAAAAGCGCCATGCTGAAGCCACTGCCGGGCCTGATCCTCCTCATCCCTCTGGCGCTCGCTGCCCAGGACTCCACCGTAAGCCGTGCCTCCATTTCGGGCCGGGTTCTGAACGCGCTCACGGGTGAACCGGTCCGCCGCGTCTCCCTCACTCTCCGCCCCGATCACACACCAGGTCAAGACCAGAAGGGTTACGCGGCAGTCTCCGCCGAGGATGGCTCATTCCGTATCGGCCAATTGCCCGCCGGAGCCTACTGGCTTGCGGCCGAGAGCCCCGCCTATGCGCGCGCAACATACTCCGCCACCGGGCGCACCCGCCGAGGCGAAATGATCCGGCTCGAACCGGGACAAACCCGCAACGGTCTGGTGTTCCTGCTCCAGCCGCTCGGCGTGATCGCCGGCCGCGTGCTTGACGAAGCCGGCGAACCGGTGATGCTCGCCAATGTCGTGTTGGCCCAACGCCGCTACGAAAACGGCCGCTGGCGTTTGGCCGTTGCCGGGAATCGAATGACTCAAGACACCGGCGAGTTCCGCTTTCCGTTCCTGCGGCCAGGCCGCTATCTCATCTCTGCCTCAGCGCCGAGCCATCCCACGGGCACGGCCGCGGGAGGCAAGGATGAAGTCTTCGCGCAGACCTACTACCCGAATGTGTCCAACCTCGATGGGGCCGCGGAGCTTCGCATCGGCCCAGGCACGCAGTTGGAAGACATCGAAATCCGGCTGCTGAAGTCGCCCGTGTTCCAGGTACTGGGCGTGTTCGAGGGCTCAGCCGTCAGTTCTAACTCTGTCTGGCTCATGCGGCGCGACGGCGATGGCTCGGAACTGAGTCTTGCGTCGGCCGTCACGATGGATGCGGACGGCCGCTTTGTGTTTCCGCGAGTCAGTCCGGGCAATTACCGGATCGCCGTTCCGGCCTCCAGCGACCGAAAAATCTACCGCGGGGCGGCGGATATCGTGGTCGCTCAAGAGGACCTGGAACACGTTGTGGTCCCGGCCCTGGCACCCGCCTCGGTCCGCGGGCGGGTCCACGTGGAAAGTGCGCCCGCCGCCTATTCACGGCTTTCCAGCGAGGAGATTCACCCGTTCGAGGTCACCTTGCTGGCCATCGAGGAGCCTCTGTTGCCAAGACGGCCTACTTCGGTGCGTGTGGCCAGCCTCGGTGGCGAATTCGAGATCGGACCGGTGAACGGGGGCCGCTACACATTCCGCTGCCGAGGGGGGGCCTTGGGGGCTTACTTGAAATCCGTCCGGGTGAATGGCGAGACCAGCGAAGGTGGCGCCTTCCATATTCAGGCCGGCGCCACCGCCGATCTCGAACTGACCTTCGCTTTCGATTCCGCGCGCGTCCGCGGCGTGGTCACCGGCGTGGATGGACAAGCGCTGCCGGGCGCGGTAGTGACCGTGACTCAACTCCCGCTGATCGCCGAGCGCCCCAACGGGCCGCGTTCCGCCAACTCGAACCCCGAAGGGATCTTCCACTTGGATAGCCTCGCGCCGGGCGAATATCTCATTCAAGCTTGGGAGGACATCGAGGACGGCGCGCAGTTCGATCCGGAAACGCAGTCGCGCGCGGCGCAGTGGGCGCGCCGCGTCAACCTCAGACCTGGCCAGCAAGCCGAAATCGACCTGATTGCGGCGCCGGCCGTTGCGGCCTTCGGATACTAACCGCGGCACATTCCCTCGAAATGCAACCAAATTGGAACCATCCGCGTCGCTTTCTGTGCTAAATCAGAGTTTGAGCCCTCAACAGGGGGAAGTTTTTGTATGAATCAGCGGCTGCTCGTCTTCATAATCGCCGCGGTGCTGGGGGCCGCCGCGCAGGAAACCTCCGAGCCCCAGGCTAAGCTGGGCGCCGTGGCGGGCAAGGTGGTGAACGCGGTCACCGGCGAACCGTTGCGCCGGGTGAACGTCACGCTGCGCAGTCTGCAGCCGGGAGGACCGGCCATCGCCCTGCAGCCACCGCCCTCCTACTCTGCCGCCTCGGACGACGAAGGCAAATTCCGGATCGAAAACGTGCCGCCCGGCCAATTCCAGCTTTCCGGGGAGCGCGCCGGTTTCGTCCGGAGCACGTATGGTGCGCGCGGGCGCGGCGCCTTCGGGGCCACACTCCAGGTGAACGCGGGCCAAACCGTCGCGGGCCTCGAATTCAAACTCACACCGCAGGCGGTGGTCACCGGCCGCGTGCTCGACGAGGAGGGCGAACCCGTGATGCGCGCCCAGGTGATGTTGCGCCAGCGGCGTTACTTCAACGGGCGCTGGCAATTGGCGGTGATGGGCATGCAAATGACCCAGGATACGGGCGAATTCCGCTTCGCTTCCCTGATGCCCGGCCGCTACTACCTCTCCGCGCAGACAGCGATGATGCTGCCCGGCATGGCCCCCGAACCAAAAGGCGAAGACTACACCACCACTTACTATCCCGATGCGCTCGACTTCGAAGGCGCGCGTCCGCTCGACCTCACCCCCGGCCTGGAGTTACAGGGCCTGGACGTGCGGCTGCGCAAAGCGCCCGTGGTCTGCGTGCGCGGGCGCGTCGAGGGCGCGGGCGGCGAACAGTTGCGCGTGATGCTCATGCCGCGGGATCAGGACGGAATGATCGGCTCGAACATGGGCGCGATCGTCAAGCCGGACAGCAGCTTCGAAGTCCTGCGCGTGCGCCCCGGCGCCTATTGGCTTATGCTGGCGCCGGTCATGGGCAGCATGTATTCACTCTCCCGCCTCGAACTCGAGGTTCGCAACGAAGATGTCGAAAATGTCGTCCTGCGACGCGGCGCAACGGGCGCACTCTCTGGGCGCCTCCGCATCGACGGTGATATCGAACAGTTCGAACGCGAAACCGGCCGCAAACCTTCCCTCGGCGGGATACTTGTCAGGCTGGTCGCCAGGGACGGACCCATAATTGGCGGCGTGTTCGCCACCACGAAGGACGACGGCCTTTTCACCCTCGAAAACGTTGCGGCGGACCGCTACCGGGTCGTCGCCTCCGCCCCGCCGGGCACGTACCTGAAGGCCATTCTCGCAGGCGGCCAGGATGTGCGCGAAAGCGGCCTGCTGGTGAGCGAAGGCGCATCCACGCAGGCCGAAATCGTCTTCGGCTCCGATCCCGCGCGCATCGCCGGCGTCGTGGTCAATAGTGATGGCGATGCCGTGCCCGGCGCGGTGGTGACGGCGCTGGCCGAACCCGCCGATGACGAATTCGCGGGCCTCTCCCGCACGGTCACCGCCGACCAGTACGGCCAGTTCCGCATTGACGCGCTGGCGCCCGGCGAATACATTCTCCACGCCTGGGAGGACTTGGAACCCGGCTCGAACCGCGATCCGGAGATCCGCAAGCGCGCCGAACGCTACGCCCGCACCGTCAAACTGAAAGCAAAAGAGCAGGCCGAGGTCTCACTGACCATGGCCCCGGCCAGCATCGTCGAATCGCCCTGATCGCCCCCAGCGCCATCTAAGCGTACCGGCGCAGCGGCCGGAAGGCGGCCCCGCGCGGAAACGAGGTCAGGTTGCAATCGCTTCACGCACCAGGCGGACGTTCTGGGCAACCTGCTCGGAGTGTTTGGGGAACATGCCGACAATGACGCAGTCCTCGGGCTTGGCGGCAGCAAAGGCCTCGCGCAAAGCGTCGCGCATATCCTGCTCGGAACGGCAGCGGCGCGTCGCGCCATAGACCTTAAAGATCAGGCACTGACGGCGGGTTTTGCGAACCCGCGCGAGCATCCGGGCGCGGTCCTCTTCGAGGAAATGCTCCTTGCCGGCCACGCGCGGGCGGCTGAGGTTATAGAGGCTGGTCATGTAGAAATCCACCGGCCAGCCCCGGGATTCGAACTCGTCGATCACCTCGGGGATGTGAGTGCCGAGCCCGGTACGGACTCCGCTGTCGCGGATCCACTTGATGCGTTCGTGGACCTCATCGAACTGGCCGGCCTGGTAGAGGCGGTCGGTGAGGGAGCCGTGAAGGTAAATGCCGATGGGCTTTCCGGCAGCGATATTGCGGACATTCGCGCGGAAATCCGCGAATTCCGAGGCGGTTTGGGCGATCCAATGGAGGCGCCCGCCTTCGTTGCGGAACTCACGGAGCAGCCGGAGGATGTGGCGGTCCCCGCGGGATTGCCAGGTATTGACGCCGGCCAGTTCGCATTCCCGCAGCAGTTTCTTGACATTGGCGGCGCTGAAATAGTCGGACATTTCCTGGTCGAGCGCGGGGGAGACGTGCGAGTTGCCGCTCACCGGGTTGCCCCCAACGATCAGGCGGGAGATGCGGTGCGGTCCGAAGGTGGCGTCTGATGCGAGAAGCGGGGCAGCCGCGGCCGCGGCCATAAAGGACCTGCGTGTCGGCTTCATGTTGACCGCAGTGTATCACCGGATTCGCGAAAATCCCAAGGGACTCGCTCCCGGGCTGCCTTCGTCAAGGCCAATCCGAGGTTAGCCGCTACCAGTCCATGAGGGGCTGTTTAAGGATCACCTGCGGTGTTAATCTGAGCGTGCGATGCCTCTCTACACGCTCGCAGACTACCGGAATCGCGCCATTGTGGTAGGAATTAACGGCGTCAAGGTGACTTTCTACGCGTTTAACGATGTCTCGATCGAGGACGCGCGGGCCAAGGTCGAGCTTTCCCGGACGCACCTCGCCGCCATGCCGCGCGAGCATCTCGCAGTCGTGTTCCCGATCCTGTTCATCCCTGGGCAACTCCCCTCCACTGGTGGCGGAGGCGGTACGCCCGACCGGCCGGACGTTCTCATCCAACGCCGGACCAGCGATATCGGCGCCACCACCGAGGCCTTGCAGGATCTGCTGCAGAAAAATAACTCAGGCCGCCGCCGCTCCACATTTCATTGGATTCCGCCGCATGTGTACACCGATGCGGGCAGGCTCCCTTTCACCGTGGCCCACGAGGCGATTCACGGCGTGGATATCAACCTCCGGCTGCACATGCGGCGGCAGATCACCCTGGAACTTGCCACTCGATTCGGCATCCCGCGGAGCCCTGCGCGCGCTTTCACCGATGAGGACTTGCCGGCGCGGCTAC
The DNA here is from genome assembly GCA_023384675.1 of Bryobacteraceae bacterium. GTDB lineage: Bacteria > Acidobacteriota > Terriglobia > Bryobacterales > Bryobacteraceae > PNKE01. The sequence goes on from JAHDVK010000027.1 coordinate 5,229, forward strand.
CCGGACAGGCATGTGGCGCCGGCACGACAGCCATCCGGATCAGCGTGAACGCCTACTTGAGTCTGCTATCCGGCATGCGAGGCGCTGGCCCGTCCGTCCGCCGCCAGATCGTGTCCAGCCTCCGCCTGTCCCAAGCTTTCGAGACTGTTGCGGATTCCTGGTGGGCTGCTTACGAGAGGTGAGGTCAATCCGAGAAAGGACGGATGCGGCGAGCGCCGTCCCCTCGAAATCACCTTCGCAGTGATCTCCGCAGCTTCTCCAGGAAGGCCTCATGGCCGCCACTGGACCAGGCCTCCTCCACTTCGCCATCGGGCAGTTCCGCCACTTTGCCCAGGAGCAGGAACGCGGGCAGGGCGTGCGGCAGGTGGCGGAAGCGGGCCATTTCGAACAGGGCCGGGAGCGCGCGGTCGCGCAGGTGTGCACGGGTCTGATCGCTCATGCTGTCGAACAGAGTCAGCAGGGCACGGGCCCCTTCCAGCCGGTCGGTGAGGGCGGGGGCGTTCAACATCTCCACGAACCAGGTCGTGCTGATTTGAATCCCCGATTCGGGCTTCGCCGCGAGTATGGCCAAAGCCTTCAGGGCCCGGGCAGCATTGGTCCGGACAAGCTGAGCCGGGTCGCGCAAGGCCCGTTGCAGATCCTGCGTGATGGCGGCCTTATCCTTTGCGTAACCAAGGACATAGGCGGCGATGGCGCGGTGATCTTCGTCGGCGGAATCGCGCAACACCTCCCGCAAAACCGTGGGGTGCAACTCCGCCAGACCAAGGAAACGCTGTTGGATGGTCCGCAGGGCGACGCCGCGCATCAGCGAATGGCCGGCGGTCAGGTCCTCAACGAGATCCTCCTCGCTGGCCCTGCCGAGCGCCTGGGTGAAGTCGTCGTAAACCGACACGATCTCCGGCGGCAGAAGCACATCCCCACTGGGCGGGCTCAGCAGTTCCAGGCCGGGCTGTCCGCGCTCCTGAATCCCGATGTAAAGGATCGACTTGCCCCCCTCGCAACAAAATGCCTCCAAGTGGGCGCGCGTCACACCATCGATGGATTCCAGGATCTCCTCGGCCTCGTTCCGCGACTTCGGCAACGGGGCGCCGGGTTTCAGGCTTAACGCTTTCAGAATCCGCTCGCTGGAGACTCGGCGGTTTCCGAACACCTCGAAGAGTTCAAGGCGCGGCTGCGCCGCCGCGGGCAGCGCGACGATGAGCGGCAAGAGAACCCCAATTACGCGCATGAAGTTCAAAACCGCGCGGACCAACGTCGCCAGGGCTCCTGCTGCAATGGGGGTCATATTGGGGGTGGGTCATATTCAGCATAGCTGATGGCCACAGCAGACCGGACTCTGCGGCACTGGGGCATCTCGCCCAATACGGACAAATTGATAGGGATTGCCAGGATCGCGAAAACCGGCGGATATAGGGCAGTTACAGATAACAGTATCCGATTAGGATAGAATGGCAGAAGACTTGCGAAAGGCAATCATGAGACTCCTATGCCCCGAATTAAAGTAACCCTGGATGGAAACGAAGCTGCCGCGTACGTCGCGCACCAAACGAATGAAGTAATCGCGATCTACCCGATCACCCCCAGTTCGCCGATGGGCGAGTGGAGCGACCAGTGGTCGAGCGAAGGCCGGCCGAATATCTGGGGCAGCGTGCCCACGGTGATCGAGATGCAGAGCGAGGGCGGCGCGGCGGGCGCGGTGCATGGCGCGCTGCAGGCCGGGGCGCTCACCACCACGTTCACCTCGGCGCAGGGTCTGCTGCTGATGATCCCGAACATGTACAAGATCGCGGGCGAACTGACGCCGGCGGTGTTCCACATCGCCGCCCGCTCGCTGGCGGCGCATGCGCTGTCGATCTTCGGCGACCACCAGGACGTGATGAGCTGCCGCGCCACGGGCTGGGCGATGCTCGCGTCGAACTCCGTGCAGGAAGTGATGGACCTGGCGCTGATCGCCCAGGCGGCCACGCTGGAAGCGCGCGTGCCCGTGATGCACTTCTTCGACGGCTTCCGCACGTCGCACGAAGTGGTGCCGGTAGAGCAGTTGACGGTCGAGGACATGAAGGCGATGCTGCCGGATGAGACGATCCGCGAGCACCGCCGCCGGTCGCTGTCGCCCGACCGCCCGGTGATCCGCGGCACTGCGCAGAACCCCGACGTGTACTTCCAGGCGCGAGAGACGGTGAACCCGTATTATCTGGCCGCGCCGGCGATCTTCGAAAAGGCGATGAACCGCTTCGCCGAGGTGGTGGGGCGCCAGTACAGGCTGTTCGAGTACGAAGGCGCGCCCGATGCCGAGCGCGTGATCGTGTTGATGGGTTCCGGCGCCGAAACGGCGCACGAAACAGTGGAAAGGTTGGTGGAACAAGGCGAGAAAGTGGGCATGTTGAAGGTCCGGCTGTACCGGCCCTTCTCCGCGGAGCGTTTCCTGGCCGCCCTGCCGAAGACTGTCAAAGCGCTCGGCATTCTCGACCGCACGAAGGAGCCGGGCGCGATCGGGGAACCTCTGTACGAAGACATCATCACCGTACTCAGCGAAGCAGAGGCGGCCGGCAGGCTTCCGTTCGCGGCGATGCCGAAAGTGATTGGCGGGCGCTACGGGCTTTCGTCCAAGGAATTCACCCCCGCGATGGTGAAGGCCGTGTTCGACGAGCTCGCCAAGCGGGACGCGAAGAACCATTTCACGGTTGGGATTAACGACGACGTGACGAACACGTCGCTCACGGTGGACACTTCGTTCTCGACCGAGGATCCGAAGTCGGTGCGGGCCCTGTTCTATGGCCTGGGCGCCGATGGCACCGTGGGCGCGAACAAGAACTCGGTGAAGATCATCGCCGAAGAGACCGACAACTTCGCGCAGGGCTACTTCGTGTACGACTCGAAGAAATCCGGCGCGATCACGGTGAGCCACCTGCGCTTCGGACCGAACCCGATCCGCAGCACCTATCTGATTTCTCGCGCGAACTTCATCGCCTGCCACCAGTTCTCGTTCCTCGAAAGGCTCGACATGCTGCGCTGGGCCGAGGATGGCGCTACGTTCCTGCTGAACGCCCCGTTCGAAGCCGATGTGGTCTGGAACCACCTGCCGCGCAAGGTGCAGGAACAGATCATCGCGAAAAAGCTGAAGTTCTACACGATCGACGCCTACACGGTAGCCAAGGCCACCGGCATGGGCACCCGCATCAACACGGTGATGCAGACCTGCTTTTTCGCCATCAGCGGCGTGCTGCCCCGCGAAGAGGCGATCGCTCAGATCAAGAAGGCGATTGAGAAGACTTATGGACGCCGCGGCGAAGCGGTGGTCCAGAAGAACTTCGAGGCCGTGGACGCGACGCTCGCCCACCTGAAACAGGTGGACGTGCCCGCCGCGCCCACCAGCACGATGGAAATGCGCCCGCCGGTGCCGCCGCAGGCGCCCAAATTTGTCCGCGAAGTGCTGGGCACGATCATCGCCGGCGACGGCGACTTACTCCCGGTTTCGGCGCTGCCCGTCGATGGCACGTTTCCCAGCGCCACCGCTCTGTGGGAGAAGCGCAATATTGCCCTGGAAATCCCGGTGTGGGATGAGGTTCTGTGCATCCAGTGCGGTAAGTGCGTGCTGGTCTGCCCGCACGCGACGATTCGCGCCAAGATCTTCGAGCGCGACCAACTGGAAGGCGCGCCCGCTACGTATAAGGCGGTCGAGGCGCGCTGGAAAGACTACAAGCACATGGCCTATTCGCTTCAGGTAGCGCCGGAGGATTGCACCGGCTGCGCCCTCTGCGTCCAGGCTTGCCCGGTGAAGGACAAGACCAACCCGAAGCGCCGCGCCATCAACATGGAAGACCAGGCGCCGCTGCGCGAACCCGAGGCCGCCAACTGGGACTTCTTCCTCAAGCTGCCCGAGTTTGACCGAACCAAGCTCTCCCACAACCAGGTGAAGGACCTGCAGGTGCTCGAGCCTCTGTTCGAATTCTCCGGGGCCTGCTCGGGCTGCGGTGAGACGCCTTACGTCAAGCTGCTCACCCAGCTTTTCGGGGACCGGACTTTGATCGCGAACGCCACGGGCTGCTCGTCGATCTACGGCGGAAACCTGCCGACCACGCCTTACACGCAAAACCTGCAGGGGCGCGGGCCGACCTGGTCGAACTCGCTGTTCGAGGACAACGCGGAGTTCGGTCTCGGCATGCGCCTGGCCATCGATCAGCAGGAAACCTACGCCCGTGAACTCGTGGGCCGGTTCGCGGCGAAGCTCGGCGGCAATCTCGCAAAGGAGCTTCTGGAAGCCGACCAGTCCACCGAGGCGGGCATCTTCGCCCAGCGCGAGCGCATCGAGGCGCTGAAGGCGAAGGTGAACGAACTGCTCGCCGCGGGGCAGAACGGAAAAGGCGCCGCCCTGCACGACCTGCTCGCCGTGGCCGACATGCTCGCGAAGAAGAGCGTGTGGATCCTCGGCGGCGACGGCTGGGCCTACGACATCGGCTACGGCGGCCTCGATCACGTCTTCGCCTCCGGCAAGAACGTGAACATCCTGGTGCTCGACACCGAGGTGTACTCGAATACCGGCGGCCAGTGCTCGAAGGCCACGCCGCGCGGCGCGGTGGCGAAATTCGCCGCAGCGGGCAAGCCGAGCAACAAGAAAGACCTCGCCATGATGGCGGTGGCTTACGGCAACACCTATGTGGCCCGCATCGCGATGGGTTCGAGCGACATGCAGACGGTGAAGGCATTCATCGAGGCCGAGAAGTGGGACGGTCCGTCGATGATCATTGCCTACTCCCACTGCATCGCGCACGGATACGACATGCAGTTCGGGCTCGAGCAGCAAAAACTGGCCGTGCAGAGCGGCCACTGGCCGCTGTTCCGCTACAACCCGATGCTGGTGGCCGAGGGCAAGAACCCGTTCGTCCTCGACTGCAAGGCGCCCTCCGTGCCCCTCGAAAAGTACATCTACAACGAAACCCGCTATACCATGCTGGTGCATTCGCAGCCCGAGAATGCGAAGCGCCTGCTGGCCGAGGCGCAGGCCGACGCCATGAACCGCTGGCGCATCTACGAGCAGATGGCGGCCATGCCCGCCGCGCCCGTCGCCGAACCCGTCACCGAAGGAGCCAAGTAAGCCATGATCGACCTCACTACCGGATACCTGGGACTGAAGCTGCGCACGCCGCTGGTGGCTTCCTCGTCTCCTCTGAGCAAGGACCTGGGCAGCATTCTGCGCCTCGAGGACGGCGGCGCTTCCGCCATCGTGCTCCACTCGCTGTTCGAGGAGCAGATCCAGGTGGAGAGCGGCGAACTCGACCGCTACCTCACCGAATCGGCTGAGAGCCATGGGGAGGCGCTCAATTACTTCCCCGAGATGAGCTCTTTCGCCTTCGGCCCCGAACCCTACCTGAACCACATTCGCAAGGCGAAGGAGTCCGTGGACGTGCCCGTGATTGCGTCGCTGAACGGCGTCTCGACGGGCGGCTGGATCCGCTACGCGCAGATGATGGAGCAGGCGGGGGCCGACGCGCTCGAACTGAACATCTATTACATGCCCACCGATCTGGAAATGACGGGCGAAAAGGTCGAGGAGATCTATACCGACCTCGTCAGCCACATCAAGGCCAGCGTCCGCATCCCCGTGGGCGTGAAGATCGGCTCGCAATTCACGGCCATCGCCAACATGGCCCGCCGCCTCGACAACGCCGGCGCGGACGGTCTGGTGTTGTTCAACCGCTTTTACCAGCCCGATTTCGATCTGGAAGCGCTCGAGGTGGTGCCGAACCTGGTGCTCAGCGATTCGAACGAGTTGCGGCTCAGGCTCCACTGGGTGGCGCTGCTGCACAACCGGATCCGGCCGGATCTGGCGATCACGGGCGGCGTCCACACCGCCGAGGACGTACTCAAGAGCGTGATGGCGGGCGCGCGGGTCACCATGATGACTTCCGCGCTGCTGCGCCATGGCACCGACTACCTCGCCAAGGTCGAGGAGGACTTGGTGGACTGGATGGAGGAGCACGAGTACGAATCGATCCTCCAGATGCGCGGCAGCATGAGCTCGCAGAACGTGGCCGAACCGGCGGCGTTCGAGCGGGCCAACTACATGAAGGTGCTGTCGAGCTACTCGCTCAAATCCACCGCGGGGTAGCGCCTGCGAATGCGATTCAGCGCCGGGCTCCATGCGGGCCCGGCGCTTTTTCGTCAGATCAGAGAAGCTTCTCGCCGCGCTCCAGCGCCAGCAGGCGGCGCTTCACATCAAGTCCGCCCGCGTAACCCGTGAGTTTGCCGCCCGCGCCCACCACCCGGTGGCATGGGATCACGATCGCGATGGGGTTGGCCCCGTTCGCGAGACCCACCGCGCGCACCGCCGCCGGATGACCGATGCGCCGCGCAAGTTCTCCATAAGTGACCGTCGCTCCGTACGGAATACAACGCAATTCTGTCCACACCTGCTGCTGGAATTCCGTTCCTTCCGGCCGCAGAGCCAGATCGAACTCCTTGAGTTTCGCTTGAAAATACAGCTCCAATTGACGGGCCGCGTCCGGGAAGGCGCCCGGTTCCCACCCCTTGCCTGCCTCTGCCCCGAACCGCAGCGTCTCCACCCAGCCATCGCGCCCGGCCACGGTCAACGGCCCGGCCGGGGTGTCGAGGATGGCGTAGCGCGTCATGCTCCTAACGCTGCGGCAGCGAGATCTGGATATTGCGGAACGCGATGCCGCCGGCGTGATCGCCTTGGATATAGAACGGGCCGGGCTGGTCTTCGTGCGCGTCGAGCGCCCCGCCGGTGATGCCTTCGATCTCCTGCCGGTCAATGATGGTGACACCGTTGCGGATCAAGGTGAGGGTGCGGCCCACAAGCGTCACCTCAAACTCCTCCCATTCGCCCGGCGTGGGCGGCACGGCCGCGCTGGGCGCGATTCGGCCATAAATCGAGCCCATGCCGCGATCCGGCGGCGCGTTGTAGCCCGCATTGTACTCGATTTGAACCTCATAGCGGCCGCGTAAATAGAATCCGGAATTGGCCGGATCGGGGCATTTTACCTCGAAATGCAGCTTGAAATCGTCGAATTTTCTGGTCGACTTCAGGTTTGCGCCCTTGGCTTTATTGAAAAGCAACCCATCCTGCACCACCCACTGGCTGTTGGCGGGGTTGCCCACCGGCTCCCATCCGGTCAGGTCCTTGCCGTTGAAGAGCGGCTCCGGCCGGGTCCAGGTTTTGGGCCAGGGGCGGTCGAGCTTCGGCGCGGGCACCCCGGTCACCGGCATCGAGTTCTCGCCGCGCTTGAAGAATCCCTTCAGGCCTCCGGCGTCCGGTTCCAGCTCGAGGGCCCCGCCGCCATTCAGCCCGAGCGAAAGGCGCGCGCCTTCGTGCTTCACGTTCTTCACCTGATAGACGTTGCCGCCCATGGGCTGGAACCACACTTCGGGCTGCCCGCCCGCGTTCTCAACTTTCAGCCACATCGCGCGCGTACCGCCGGGCGTCTCCACGGTGAAATTCCACGATCCCAGAAACGGGTTCGCCGCCGGCTGAGCCAGCAGGGCGAAAGGGAGGGCAATCAGGGCGAGTCGCATGAACATGAGTGTACCTGAACCCGGCAGAAACCGTCGCCGGAGCCGGCTCCAGCGACGGCTGATGACGAATCCCACTCGAGCCGGCCGATAATCCGTCCCGCCCCGCAGGGCCGCGGCTTCCAGGGCCGCTTTCACTTGCCGCGGCGCGCGGCTAGCGCAGCCCCGTGATTTCGCCTTCGGGCGTCACGTCCATGCGGAAGGCCTGGGGATCTTTGCCGAGTCCCGGCATGCGCATCATGTTGCCTGCGACGATCACCACGAAGCCCGCGCCGGCGCTGAGATGCGCATCGGTGACAGTGAGGGTCCAGCCGGTGGGCGCGCCCAGCACCTTGGGATTGTCGGTGAAGGAGCTCTGCGTCTTGGCCATGCAGACCGGCAGATGGGCATAGCCCGCGGCGGCATAGCGGCGCAGCTTGCGGCGCGCTTCGCCTTCAAAATGCACGCCCGAGGCGCCATACACCTGGGTGGCGACGATCTGGGTCTTCTCTTCGAGCGATAGCTCGGGCGGGTAGAGTTGCACGGGATTGGACGGCTCGGCCGCGGCTTCGACGACAGCGCGGGCCAGGTCCTCGCCGCCTGCGCCGCCTTCGTTGAAGACATCGGCGAGGGCGCTGAGCACGCCGAGTTCGCGGCAGTGGGCGGCGATCTCGTCGAGTTGTTCCCGGGGGTCGTCCGCGAAGCGGTTGATGGCCACCACCACGGGTACGCCAAAGCGGCGCAGGTTGGCGATGTGGCGGTCGAGGTTGGCGAAGCCGTCGCGCAGTACGCCCGCGCCCTGTTCGACCAGGGCGCGGGCGGAAGCGATCAGCACCGCCGCGGCCGGGGGTACGCCGCCCTGCGGGAGAACGAGGTGGAAGTACTTCTCCGCGCCCAAATCGGCGGCAAAACCGGTCTCATTGACGGCAAAATCGGCCAATCTGATGCCCATTTGCTGCGAAATCACGCTGGAAGTGCCGTGGGCGATGTTGGCGAACGGCCCGGCATGGACCATCGCGGGCGCGCCCTCGGTGGTCTGCACCAGGTTCGGCATGAGGGCTTCGTTGAGCAGCACCATCATCGATCCGGTAGCCCGCAGATCGCCCGCGGTGACGACATTGCCGTCGAGGTCGAGTCCGATGGCGATGTTGGACAGGCGCCGGCGGAGGTCCTCGCGGTCTTTGGCCAGGGCGAGCAGCGCCATCACTTCGCTGGCCGCGGTGATGACGAAGCCGGTCTCGCGCGGAACGCCGTTCAGTTTGCCGCCGAGGCCGACGACGACGTGGCGCAGAGCGCGGTCGTTCATATCCATCGTGCGCGGCCACCACAAATGGTCAATGTCGATGCGGCGGGCGTTGGAATGGTGCAGATGCGCGTCGATCAGCGCCGCCAGCAGGTTGTGCGCGGCGGCGATGGCGTGGATATCGCCGTTGAAGTGCAGGTTGATGATGTCGGCGGGCAGCACCTGGCTGCGGCCGCCGCCGGTGGCGCCGCCCTTCAGGCCAAAGACCGGTCCGAGCGAAGGCTCGCGCAGGGTGGCCACAGCCTTGTGGCCAATGCGCCGCAGCGCCTGCGTGAGACCGATCGAAACCACGGTCTTGCCTTCGCCGTGGCTGGTGGGCGTGATGGCGGTGACCAGGATCAATTTGCCGCGCGGCGGAAACCGGTCCAGCAGTTCGAGCCGCAGCTTGGCCGTGTAGCGGCCGTAGTATTCCATGAACTCGTCGGGGATCGAAAGTTCATCCGCGACCTGGCGAATGAGCAGCATGGCGGAATGCCTCCTGTCCTATCCATATCGCAGGATTACGGACGTTGTCATCTGAATGCGCCGCGGACGGCGCGACTTGAGGAATCAGAAACTTAGCACAAGGTGCCAGATGTAGGCCGAAGCGCGGCCCTGCATCTCGCCGTCGATGCGGGCCAGCGGATCCTCCGGCGGCGGGGGCGCGGCGGGCGCGGGCGGCAATACCATCGTGGATTCGCGCGTCTCGCTATACCTGCCGTAACGCCGCGTGAAATCCGTCATTGCTTTCACATTCTCGGGGCGGGAATCGTTCTGCATGATGGCGGAGGCGTCCATGATGTAGCCGCCGTCGCGGCCGAGCAGATCGATCAGTTCCTTGCATTTCGCTTCGACTTCCGCCGGCGATCCGAAGGCCAGCAGGGCATTGGGCACGCCGCCAGAGATGGCGAAACGGCCGCCGAGAGCTTCCTGCACCTTCGCCGGATCGGAGCGGTCGATGTGGAAGATGATGCCGCCCTTGGGCAGTTGCGCGAAGGCTTCGAGATGGGCGTCCCACTTGCCTTCGGCATAGAACAGCACCTGGTTGCCGCGCTCGACGATCGCCTCGACCATGGGCTTCAGCGTCGCCCAGTAGATCTTCTCGAAGTGCTCGTAGGAGATGAAGGGCACACAGCCGCGGTGCATCCAGATCGGGATCGGGATTTCGCGCGCGGGGTCGAGACCGCCGAGGGCGACGCCAGTCAGATAGGGCCGCAGCGCTTCGCAAGCGGCCATCACCTTTTCGGGGCATTCCTTCAGGTCGAAGGCCAGCCCGAGATAGCCGCGGAACTTGTCGGCCAGCACGTCGAGCGGCGCTTTCAGCATGCCGCAGATGGCCGAAACGGTGGCCGTTTCGCGGCGCATGCGCTCGATTTGCGGGCCGAAAGCGGTGAAATAATCGGCCATGGCCCAGGCGCTGGTGGCGAGCGCCTGCGAGGAGCGCCGTTCGTCGAAGGCGCGCGAAACGCGCGGCAGCCAGGTGTTCCAGAGAAACGCTTCCGGGTTTTCGATGAACTCGTCGTAGTCCTCGCGGCGCATCCAGGCGTTTTCGGGATCGGGCTCGCGGTACTGAAACGCCACATCGGCGGGAATGTCGAGGCCGGGCACGGCGTAGTATTTCAGCCCGGCGGCGTGCGTGAGACCGGTCCAGACATAGACCATGTTGGGCACGGCGGCGTCCCAATCGTAGTCCTGGCAGCAGCGGATCACGGCATCGAACGCGATGCGGTAATCGTGCGTCACCTGCTGGCAGGTGAAGCCCGTATGCGCGGCGGTGAATTCGGCGGCGAAGGGCCGAATGGGGACGCAATCCGGCACGCCCATCCGCATCGCGGCGATGTAGCGCTGGCGGCGCTGCTGATACAGAGCTTCGAGGTCGCGGGTCATGGCGGTATTACTTTATCAGACGCGCGACTCCGGTTTCGCCCGCCGCCTAGAATGGGAAGTATGAAATTCCTCAAGTACGGCTTCTATGCGATTCTGGCGCTGGCGGCGCTGATCGGCGTGCTGTTTGCGCTGGGGATGAAAGTGGAGATGGATGGAACCGGGTCGCGGCCCATCATCACGTTCCATAAGGCGGACAAGCACCTCGAACAGCTCGAGAAGCTGGCCAAGGAAGAGCAGGCCGCCGCGCCCGCGCCCGCGGAACCGGAGGTGGCTGCTGCCGCGGAGGCGCCCGCCGCCGAAGCCGTTCCCGAAGCTGCGCCCGCGCCCCCGCGCGCTCCGTGGCCTTCGTTCTACGGTCCGAATCGCGACGGCCGCTACACCGACACGCCGATTCTGACGGCGTGGCCCGGCAAGGGCCTGCGCGAAGAGTGGCGGCGTCCTGTGGGCGGCGGCTACGCCTCGATGGTGGTGGCCGAAGGGCTGGTGTTCACCATCGAGCAGCGCCGCGCCGAGGAAGTAGCGGCCGCGTACGACTTCGCCACCGGACGCCAGCGCTGGTCCTCCGCCTGGGCGGGCGATTTCCGCGAAGCGATGGGCGGGCCGGGTCCGCGCGCCACGCCCACTTATGACGAGGGCCGCGTGTATGTACTCGGCGCGGAAGGCGAACTCCGCTGCCTGGACGCGCGCAGCGGTAAGCTCCAGTGGCGGAAGAACATCCTCGAGGAAAACGGCGCGGCGAATCTGCAATGGGCGATGTCCGCCTCGCCGCTGGTGGTGGATGGCAAGGTGGTGGTGCTGCCCGGCGGCGGCGGCGGGCGCTCCGTGGTGGCGTATGACAAGCTCACCGGCGCGCGCGCGTGGAGCGTGCTCGACGACAAGGCGGGCTATGCCGCGCCCATCGTCGCCACACTGGCGGGCATGCGGCAGATCGTGGCGCTCACGGCCGACCGCGCCGTGGGGCTGGCGATCGAAGACGGCAAGCTGCTGTGGGAGACGCCCTGGAAGACGTCCTACGACGTGAACAGCGCCATGCCCGTCATCACCGGACCTGCGCAGCTCGTGTTGACCTCGGGCTATGGGACCGGCGCGAAGCTGGTGGATATCGTGCGCGAGGGCGATACGCTCACCGCCCGCGACGGCTGGTCGAGCCAGTCGATGAAGGCCAAATTCAACAACGTGGTGCTGCACGAAGGCGTGATCTACGGCCTCGATGAGGGGATTCTCGCGGCGATGGACGTGGCCACCGGCAAGCGGCTGTGGAAAGGCGGCCGTTACGGCTACGGGCAGTTGCTGCTGGCGCAGGGCCACCTGGTGGTGTCCACCGAACAGGGCGATGTCGTCCTGGTGAAGGCGAACCCTTCCAAGCACGAGGAAATTGCCCGGTTTGGCGCCCTGGACGGCAAGACCTGGAACGTGCCCGCGCTGGCCGAAGGCCGGCTCCTGGTGCGGAATACGACCGAGATGGCGTGCTACCGGATTGCACCGTAAGTGGCGGCGCTGGTGGAGCCCGGCGTGCGAACGAAAACTGCCGGGTGGAATGTGCGCCGAACCTTTCCGGAGGCGAACACCGGCTTGGGCCGCCGGTGCGAACCAGCGGGCGCTGGGCTCAATGCTGAACAGAACAACAGGACTTCCGTCAGGCGGCGGTGGAGGCCATAGCGCGCACGGGCGCGGGCTGGGCGAAAAGGTAAAAGCCGAACAACGGAGTGGCGTCGCCGCGCCCCCAGCGGCTGACCTTCCAATCGGTGCGGATGTAACGGACGCCCGGATGGCCGGACAGATCGAGCAGCAGCGTGTACACGCCGCAATAAAACTTCTGCGGGAACGCCAGCAGCGGCTTTTCAGTCCAGGTTTCGCCATCGGCGGAGCCAACCAGAGCGACGTCCAGGCTTTCCTGTTCGATGACGCGAGTAATTCCCAGGGTCAGGGAGACAAGTGAGGGATGACCCGACCCGAGGTCGGTGACAGGTCCTGAGCCATTGGCCCGGACTACCTGCTCTTCCAGTAAGAAAGTAGGCAGCATGCGAAGTCTCCTGTGGCCGGAATCTCCGGCCGCGTCAGCGTCGTGGCATGCGGCGCAACCGGGCTCCTGCTTGTTTCAGAGTCTCATATCTTTTGCAAAAACAAAAGCGAATAAACGGGGAGCCGTCCGCCGGGCGGGAGAAGAAGCTGGAGCCGGGAACGGCGGCGACGCCAATCTCTTCAATCAGATAACGGCAGACCTCGATGTCCGTACCAAGGCCCAGGCCGCGCGTCTCGCACATGATGTAGTAAGCGCCAGCCGGCGCCAGGGCCGGAATGTTGCATTCGTCAAGAATGGATAACAGCATTTCGCGCCGTTCATGGTAACCGGCGGCGAGTTGCACATAATATTCGTCCGGCAGGGCGAGCGCCAGGGCGCCGGCCTGCTGCAGCGGCGCGGCCGCCCCGACCGTGAGGAAATCGTGGACCTTGCGAATGGCGGGCGTGAGCGAGGGCGGCGCAATCACCCAACCCACGCGCCAGCCGGTGACCGAGTAGGTCTTGCTCATCGAATTCACCAGGATGGTCCGCTCGCGCATGCCGGGCAGCGTGAGCATGGGGTGGTGGCGGTGATCGTCGTAGGTGATGTGTTCGTAGATTTCGTCTGTCAGGCAGAGGGCGTCGTGTTCCTGGCAGAGCGCGGCGATGAGGGAGAGTTCGTCCAGGCTGAAGACCTTGCCGGTGGGATTGTGCGGCGAGTTGACGATGATGGCGCGCGTGCTGGGCGTAAAAGCGCGGCGCAGTTCTTCGGGATCGAAGGACCAATCCGGGGGGTGCAGGCGGACATACCGCCGGACCGCGCCGGACAGATGCGCGTCGGGACCATAGTTCTCATACCAAGGCTCGAAGATGATGATCTCGGCGCCAGGGTCGGCGATGCCCAGCAGGGAAGCAATCATGCCCTCGGTGGAGCCGCAGACGACGGTGATCTCGGCGTCGGGGTCGAGTTCAACCTGGTAGTGCCTCAGGTACTTGGCGGCAATGGCCTGACGGAGGGCGGGCGCGCCCCAGGTGATGGCGTATTGGTTGATGTCGTCTTGGATCGCCCTGCAGGCTGCTTCCTTGAGTTCGTCCGGGGCGGGGAAATCGGGAAATCCCTGGGCGAGGTTGACGGCGTTGTGGCGCAGGGCAAGGCGCGTCATCTCGCGGATGACGGATTCGGTGAAGGGCGCGACGCGGGCGGCGGGGTTGACGGGCATGGGCTATGTTTCAGGATAGGGGAAACAAGGTTGGGCCCGGCGGAGTGACGATTCGGCTTTTCGGGATCCTCACGGCAGGGACCGCGGACACCCCGTTCGCGCTTCTCCGGTGTGGGGCCTGCGGGGCCGGCCGCTAGTGGCGTGCGAAGCGGTGGAGGCGAATGGCTTCCCACAGACCGATGAAGAGATTGAGCACACCCAGCCCGCTCACCGCGCCGCGGAACTGCTCGGTGAGCAGATAGGGTGTCAGGCGGGGATTCATGGTCACCAGGTAGTTCCAGCCGTAGCTCTCGGTCCAGGGGAAGATCAGCAGGAAAAGCCCGACCTCCAGGCACAGCACCGCGAACAGGACCGCTGCTGCCCGTTCCACCCAGGTGGCGCGGCCGGCGGGCGGCGGATCGTAGGGGCGGTGGCCAGGCTCCGGAATCGTCATGGCGCAAGTCATGCCAGTCTATACTGGAGCCGTTCGCGGACAGGGGCAAAACTGCGGCGGTGCTGCGTGGTGACGCCGAGGCGGTCCAGCGCCGCAAGATGTTCGCCCGTCCCATAGCCCTTGTGTTTCGCAAAACCGTAGCCGGGGAACTCGAGGTCCAGTTCCCGGAGGTGGGCGTCGCGCGCGGTCTTCGCGAGGATAGAAGCGGCGGCGATCGCCTCGACGCGGGCATCGCCCTTGATGAGCGCCTGTTGGGGGAGAGGCAGATCCACGGTGAGGGCGTCGATTAGCAGGTAGTCCGGAGCGGGATCGAGGGCGGCGGCGGCGCGGGCCATGGCGAGGCGCGACGCCTCGCGGATGTTCACGCGGTCGATTTCCTCGGCGGTGGCCGAGGCGACAGCCCAGGCGACGGCCGCGGCGCGAATTTCGGTGGCGAGGGATTCGCGCTGCTCCGCGGGAAGAGTTTTGGAGTCCGCGAGTCCGGCGATGCGGCGGTCCGCCGCCAGAATGACGGCGGCCGCGTAGACGGGTCCGAACAGGCAGCCCCGGCCTGCTTCATCGAGGCCCGCAACGCGCACGTATCCCTCCCGGTGCAGGGCGAGTTCCAGTTCGGCGCTGCAGAGGACGCCGGGCATGCCGGGCGGTCGGAGCGTTAGCTGCGCTCCTTGAGGCGGGCGGCCTTGCCGCGCAGGTTGCGGAGGTAGTAGAGCTTGGCGCGGCGGACGCGGCCCGAGCGCACGATGTCGATGTGATCGATCACGGGCGCATGGACGGGGAAGATCCTCTCCACGCCGTTGCCGCCGAAGCTGATCTTGCGCACGGTGATGGTCTCGCCCATCGCGCCGCGGTGGTTGCGGGCGATCAGCGTGCCTTCAAAGGCCTGCAGCCGCTCTTTTTCACCTTCGCGGATCCTGACGTGGACACGGAGCGTGTCGCCGATGCGGAATTCCGGGATGTCGGTCCGCTTGTTCTTGTTCAACACTTTCTGCAGGTAGGGGCTAATCATACTTCGGTACCATCTTTCTTTATCGCAGATTCCTGGTCTGTGCCGCCACTGCCAGCCGCCGCGCGGGCGAGCAGGTCCGGCCGCAGCCGGCGGGTTTTTTCGCGCGCGGCCTCGCGGCGCCACTTCTCGATGGCGGCATGATTGCCGCCCAGCAGCGCCTCGGGCACGCGCCAGCCGCGGAAATCGGCCGGCCGCGTGTAGTGGGGGCAATCGAGCAGGCCCGGCGCGCTGCCGGCTTCGCTGAACGACTCCCGGCGCGCCGAATCCTCGTTGCCCAGCACGCCCGGCATCAGCCGGCCGGTGCTGTCCACCACCACGGCGGCAGCCAATTCGCCGCCGCTCAACACATAGTCGCCGATCGAGATCTCCTCGTCGGCCAAATACTCGCCAACCCGCTCATCGACGCCCTCATAGCGCCCGCAGATCAGCAAAACCTCTTCATAGCCGCTCAGCCGGTGGGCCGTGCGCTGGTCAAACAGCGGCCCCTGGGCCGACATGAGCACGATCCGCTGCCGGGCCGGGTCGCGCCGGGGCCAGATCGCTTCCACCGCCTCGAAAAGCGGTTCGGGCTTCATCACCATACCTTCGCCGCCGCCGAAGGGGCGGTCGTCGACGGTCTTATGAAAATCCTTGGTCCACGCCCGCAGGTCGTGAACCTTGATTTCGAGCAGGCCGGACTTGACGGCGCGGGCTACCACGCCGTGGTTGAACGGACCCTGAAAGAAGTCCGGAAAGATCGTGAGCAGATGGAACGTCATCACTCATCACTCATTCAAGTCCAGCAACCCTTCGGGGGGATCGACGACGATCCTGCGCCCGGCCGGGTCAATCTCCACGCAAATGCTCCGCACGAGCGGAATCCAGATCACCGCCTCGGGCCCGCGGCCCTCGGGAATCACCTCGAGCAGTTCGGGCCCGCCATACTCCTGCCAACTTGCCACCGTGCCGATCACGCGGCCCGAATCGCGGTGGATCACGGCGCAGCCCACCAGGTCGGCCAGGTAATACTCACCTTCGCCGAGCGCGGGCCGGCTCTCGGCAGGCGCCAGAATCTCACAATGCTCGAACGCTTCAGCGGCTTCGATGGACTCAACGCCTTCGAGCCTAAGCACCAGGCCATCCTTGTACGGCCTGGCTTCGAGGATCCGCACGAGGCGGCCCTGGTCCACAAGGCTGCCATCGCGACGGCGGAAAGCCACAAGCCCATAACCCAGCAGCCGTTCCGGGACGTTCCAGCTTCGGGCATAGAGTTCGCCGCGCAGGCCCCTGGCCTTGCCGGTATGGGCGATCACCACCCATGGGGGGGCCGCGGCCACTATTCCAGGATTTCGAGCGAGAAGCGGCGGTTCAGCTTCATGCCGGCCGCGCCGAGCAGCGTGCGGATCGACCGCGCCGTGCGGCCTTGCTTGCCGATCACTTTGCCGAGGTCGCCGGGCGCCACGCGCAATTCAAGAACCGTCGTCTGCTCGCCTTCCACTTCGCGCACTTGAACTTCTTCGGGAACATCCACGAGCGATTTCGCGATCTCCTCGACGAGTTCTTTCATGCTTGCCATCGGGAGAACCTCCACGTCTGCCCTGATCCTAACATCCGCCGCTGCCGGCGGGAACCGGGACCGTTAGGCCGCGGGCTGCTCCGTTTGCTGGGGGGCCGCCGGGAAAGTCCTCACCAGCCGCTTCACGGTATCGGACATCTGCGCGCCGGAACGGGTCCAGTGCTCGATGCGGTCGTGCTTCAAGTCGCAGACGACCGGCGTGGCCACAGGGTTGTAATGGCCCACGATTTCGACCGCGCGGCTGTCGCGCGCGCGCTCCTTTTCGATGACCACCACGCGGTAGGTGGGTTTTTTCTTGGCGCCAAACCGCGCCAGGCGAATCATCAACATAGCTTTTCCAAAATCTCCTGCACTCGAATCTCTTGCCTGCGCCGTTCTATTGAAACGGATTCGCGAACGGCAGCTTGAATTTACCCATTTTTTTGCCGAGCAGGCCGCCCGACATCGATTTCATCATCTTCCGGGCTTGCCCGTATTGCTTCAGCAGATTGTTGACATCGGTCACCGTGGTGCCGCTGCCCTTGGCGATGCGGCGGCGGCGGGCGCCATTGATCAGCATGTGGTTGGCCCGTTCCTTGGGAGTCATCGAATCGATGATCGCCACAACGCGGGTCAACTCCTTCTCGTCCACCTTCACGTCCTTCAACTGCTTCATCGGCCCCATCTGCGGCATCATGCCGAGCAGCGATTCCAGCGGACCGAGCTTGCGCAACTGCTTGAGCTGGTCGCGGAAATCCTCGAGGGTGAAGTCGTCGGTGATGAGCTTGCGCTGCATCTCCTCGGCTTTTTTCTGGTCGATGTTCTGCTCCATCTTTTCGATGAAGCTCATGACGTCGCCCATGCCGAGGATGCGCGAGGCGACGCGGTCGGGGTGGAAGGCTTCGATGGCATCGAGCTTTTCGCCCGTGCCCACGAACTTGAGCGGCTGACCGGTGATGTGGCGGATGGAAAGCGCGGCGCCGCCGCGGGCATCGCCGTCCATCTTGGTCAGCACCACGCCGGTGATGCCGAGGCGCTTGTGGAACTCGTCGGCGGACTTGACGGCGTCCTGGCCGGTCATGGCATCGGCGACGAACAGAATCTCGGTGGGATTCAGGTGCTCTTTCAGCTCCTGCAGTTCCACCATGAGTTCGTCGTCGATATGCAGGCGGCCGGCGGTATCGACCAGGATCAGGTCGCGGCCGGAAATCTCGGCCTGGCGCCTGGCGGACTTCGCGAGCGCGAGCGGCTTGGTCTCATCCGGCGTGCCTTCGTACGCCGGGACATTCACCTGCCCGGCGACGATGGACAATTGCTTGCGCGCGGCGGGACGGTACACGTCCACCGAGACCACCAGGGGGCGATGGCCGTTCTTCGCGAGATGCTTCGCCAGTTTGCCGGTGGAAGTGGTCTTGCCCGACCCTTGCAGGCCGACAATCATGATCACCGTGGGCGGCTGCGAGGCGGTGCGCAGGCGCGAGGGGTGCGTGCCGAGCACGGCGATGAGTTCGTCCTTGACGATCTTTGTGACCTGCTGCGCGGGGGTGAAGGAATTGAGCACTTCCTGGCCCATGGCCTTTTCGCGCACGGCGGCCATGAAGGCTTTGACGACCTTGAAGTGGACGTCGGCCTCGAGGAGAGCCACGCGGATCTCCTTGAGGGCGGCCTCCATGTTCTCGGCCGTTAGTTTGCCTTCGCCGCGCAGGTTCTTAAAAACGCGCTGCAGCTTATCGCTGAGGGAATCAAACATGGGACGGATTCAACGCCGCGCACACGGGCACACTCCCGCCTGAGCAGCATCTATCAGTATAACAGGACGGAGAATCGCCACCAAGCGATATCAGGTTTGTTCACATTCGCCCCCCGAACGCGTTGTAGCGATTGAAACCGGACGACAGCGTCCCCCCCAGAAAAGGAGACACCCATGCAGCATTCTGGCGAATACATCGCCATCCCCGTCGTGGTCGCGACCCTTGCCCTCAGCGTCGTGACCATCATCCGCTCCCTGCTCGACAACATCCGCCGGACCAAGTCCGACCGGCTGCAGGCCGACATCTACACGAAGATGATCGACAAGTTCGGCTCCAGCCCGGAACTGGTCGCCTACCTTCAATCCGAATCAGGAATGAATCTGCTCCGGACCGAGGCGCCCGAACAGCCAGCGGCATACTCGCGCATCCTGAACGCTGTTCAGTTCGGCATCATCGGCTCCGTGGTCGGCGGCGCGCTGTTGTGGCTGGGCCGGATGTTCCATGGCGAAGCTCAGGAGGTGTTGATGGTCGCCGGCACCCTCGTTCTCGCCGCCGGCGGGGGCCTGCTGCTGGCCGGCGCCGCCGCCTACGGCCTGTCCCGGCACCTCGGTCTGGTCGACGGCGCCAAGCCTGATGCCGTCTAGAGGCGGCCGCTTTGTGCTAGAACTGCCCATGACGAATGCCTTTGAACTCGCGATGGCGCGGCCCGAAAGGCTCTCGATGAGCGAGAGCGAATTCCGCGAGTTCTACGCCTTCACCGCCGGACCCGTCAAGTCCTTCCTCGTCCGGACTACCGGCAACGCCGCCACCGCCGACGACCTCCTCCAGGAAAGCTATTACCGCTTCCTTCGCGCCGAACTGCCCGCAATGGACCGCGCCGGACAGAAGAACTACCTCTTCCGGATCGCCACCAACCTGGTTCGCGACCACTTCCGCCGTAACAGGCACACGGATGTCCAGCTGGAAGACCACGGCGGCGCCTCCCACTCATTCGGGATCGATGCCGCCGCCGATGTCCGGAAGGCTCTCGACGGCATCGAACCCCGCGAGCGCGAACTGGTCTGGCTCGCTTACGTCGAGGGCGCCAGCCACCGCGAGATCGCTTCCATCACCGGATTGAAGGAAGCCAGCATCCGGCCCCTGCTGTACCGCGTCCGCCAGAAACTGGCGGCCTTCCTCCGGAGGGAAAAACATGATTAGGATGAAGAAGATGAACCCGGCTGGCTGCGAAAGAGAGCAGGACATCGCCCGCGCCGTCCGTTCCGGCCTGTGGAGCGCGGAACTGCGCGAACACGCCGCTGGTTGCGAAGCCTGCGCCGAGGCGATGGCCGTCGCCGCTTTCCTCCAGAGCGGCGAGGATCCGGCCGCCACCGTGCCCGAACCCGGTCTGATGTGGTGGCGTCTCGAACTCCGGGCCCGCCGCGAGAAACGGGCCCGGGCGCTGCGCCCCCTCGTCATCGCCGAACGCGCCGCAGCCGTCCTGTTCGGCTCCGCCTGCGTCGCCGTGCTCGTCTGGCTCTCCTCGGTCTCCCCCTCCCTGAGCCTGACCGCCGGCATCGCCGGCGCCGTTCTCGCCGTCTCCGCCGGGTCCGCGATCCTGCTTGCTTCCTCGCGGAAGTAAAGTAGGAAGTGGACCCTATGCAGAACTTCGACTTCTACAATCCCACGCACATCCTGTTTGGCAAAGGACAGATTGCCGCGATCTCCGCGCACATTCCGGCGGGCGCGCGTGTTCTGCTGACCGCCGGCGGCGGCAGCATCAAGGCCAACGGTGTTTATGAGCAGACCATGAAGGCGCTGGAAGGCCGCCAAGTGACTGAATTCTGGGGCATTGAGCCGAATCCTGAGTACGCCACGCTGATGAAGGCGGTCGAGATCGTGCGGCGCGAGAAGATCGGCCTGATTCTGGCCGTGGGTGGCGGTTCGGTGCTCGACGGCACGAAGTTCATCGCGGCGGCGGCGGAGTTCGATGGCGAGCCGTGGGACATTTTGACCAAGGGGGCCGAAGTGAAGCGCGCCACGCCGCTCGCTTCGATCCTGACATTGCCCGCGACCGGGTCCGAATCGAACACTTTCGCCGTCGTCAGCAGGCGCGAAACGGGTGAAAAACTGGCCTTCGGAAGCCCCAAAGTGTATCCAAAATTCGCGGTTTTGGACCCGGAAACGACGTTTTCGCTGCCTTTGAAGCAGGTGGCGAACGGCGTTGCGGACGCTTTCACCCACGTCTGCGAGCAATATCTGACGTATCCGGCGGGCGCGGCGCTGCAGGACCGGTTCGCGGAGTCGATCCTCCGCACGTTGATCGAGGTTGGGCCAAAAACCCTGTCCAATCCAACGGATTACGAGTCTCGGGCCGTGTTCGTATGGTCGGCCACCATGGCGCTGAACGGACTGATCGGCGCGGGCGTGCCGCAGGATTGGGCCACGCACATGATCGGCCACGAACTGACCGCCCTCTACGGCATCGACCACGCGCGCACGCTGGCCGTGGTGCTGCCTCATTTGCTGCGGGTGCAGAAGGCGCAAAAGCTGGAGAAACTCGCGCAGTTCGCGGAGCGCGTGTGGGACATCCGCGAGGGTTCGGTGGAGGAGAGGGCTGAAGCGGCCATCCGGCGGACCGAGGAGTTTTACGAGTCGCTCGGGATCCCCACGAAACTTGCGAAGTACGAGGGCATCGCGGCGGAGACTCCGCAGGCAGTCGCCGGCAAGCTGGAAAAGCGCGGCATGGCGAGGATCGGCGAGCGGAGCGACATCACGCCGGCGAAAGTGCGCGAAATTCTTGCGCTGAGCCTGGCTGCCTAATCTGGTTTTCAAGCCAGTAATTGAATTGCCTCTATTTATTCACTGAACTGAAACACTGTCTTATTTGACACCCGTAGCCGGGCTTGAGATGCTGAGAATTACGGTCGTCCGTAACTCGCCGTATGCCCGGTATGGCCGCCGATTGGAGTACTGTATTTATGTTGTCAGGATTCGTCCTGGCGGCATATTCCATTATTGCCAATGACGTAATTCAAACGCTGGGCACGTTCCTGAGTTCCAATCACAAGACTCCATGGTGGGTGCTTTGGATCTTCGCGGCGGTGATTCTCGCGGGGGTGCTGCTGACGGGGTGGATATGGAACGGCGGGGACGCGGCGTATGGCCGGTTAACCGCGATTCCGCTGCCGGAGAAGTTTGAGTGGTGGCACGTCGCGCCGCCGCTGCTGCTGCTGTTCCTGACCCGCCTGGGGTTGCCGGTCAGCACGACTTTTCTGATTCTGAGCGTTTTCTCGACGAGCGAGGTGATGCTCCTGATCGTGAGGAAGTCGCTGCTGGGTTATTTGGTGGCGTTTGGCTCCGCGCTGCTGGCCTACGGTCTGCTGGCATCCGGGATCGAACGGCGGTTCCTGAGCGAGGAGAACCGCAGCCCGCGGATGTGGACGGTGCTGCAATGGATCTCGACGGGTTTTCTGTGGAGTCAGTGGCTGATTCAGGATCTCGCGAATATATTCGTCTATGTACCGCGCCAGCAAAAGGCGTGGGAGCTGGCTGGGGCGATTTTATTATTGATCAGCCTGCTGGCGATATTATTTTGGCAGCGCGGCGGAAAAATTCAAAAAATCGTCCTGACGAAAACGAACACAACCGATATACGATCTGCGACAATTATTGATTTTATTTACGGACTGGTTCTTCTGTTCTTCAAGGAACTGAGTCATTTGCCCATGAGTACGACGTGGGTGTTCGTCGGGCTGCTGGCGGGGCGAGAGATCGCGCTGACGGTTCGCAACCGGGTGCGGCCGGGGCGCGAAGTGGTTCCGCTCATACTCAGCGACCTGGCGAAGGTCACGGTGGGGCTTGTTTCGAGCGTCCTGCTGGTCTATTTCATCCATGCGTTACAGTAGGGTTGCCTGCCGCCCACGGGGCGGCGGCTTACGCTAGGATGATGGTTTGGCGAGGGTGTTCCAGCGCGTTCTGCTTATAGCCGCGGTTCTTTGCGGCCTCGCGGCAGGCGTATGCGCACAACAGGGCAGCAATCTCGATCCGCCGCCCGTGTACGAACCCCAGAGCGTGGACGCGCCGCCGCCGGAGCCAGCGCCGCCCGAGCGTCCCTTCTGGTCCCAGATCGATTATACGGACCCGTCGAATCTAGTGAAAATCGCGCTGCTTGTTGGCTCAATTGTGATTGCCCGGCGGATTTTCAAGGAGATGAGCGATTACTGACAGCGGGAAAGGCCGGCGCCCACAAGGCAGCCGGCCTTCGGCTTGCTGGCTGGTCCGCGATCAGAACGGGTAAAGGATCATGCCCTCGGGTTCTGAGCCGCCGCCCGCGGTGACCGCGGCGACATCGCCCTCGGGGTTGATCTGGCGGCAATGGATGCCGGACTCCGCGAGGAAAATCTCGTACTCGGCGGGCCGCACGAGAGTGCCCTGGATGAGCATCTCGGACAGCGGATCCTCGATGTATTTCTGCAGCGCGCGGCGCAGCGGACGGGCTCCGTAGCTGCGGTCGCCACAGGTTTTTTCGAGAATGTACTTCGCCGCGTCCTCGTTGAGCCGGATGCGGATCTGCTTCGCCACCAGGTTCTGGTTGATCTGTTCCACCAGCAGGCCGATGATTTTGAGCAGATCTTCTTCCGCCAGCGACGTGAAGAGAATCACTTCGTCGAGGCGGTTCAGGAATTCCGGGTTGAAGGCGCGCTTCACTTCGGCGTTCACCATCTCCTCGACCTTGTGGGGCATGCCGGCCTCGGCGTTGCCGAAGCCCATCTGGCCCTTCTTATCGAGGAACCGCGCCCCGAGGTTGGAGGTCATGATGATGATGGTGTTCTTGAAGTCCACCTGGTTGCCGAGCCCGTCGGTCAACTGGCCGTCTTCAAACACCTGGAGAAGGATGTTGTAGATGTCCGGGTGCGCCTTTTCGATTTCGTCGAGCAGGATGATGGAATAGGGCGAACGCTTCACGCGCTCGGTCAACTGGCCGCCCTCTTCGTAGCCCACATAACCCGGCGGCGAACCGATCAGCTTCGACACCGAATGCTTCTCCATGAACTCGGACATGTCGAAGCGGATGAGCGCCTTTTCCGAGCCGAACAGGAATTCGGCCAGGGCGCGGGCCACTTCGGTCTTGCCGACGCCGGTGGGACCGAGGAACAGGAAGCAACCGGCGGGCCGCTTGGGCGACTTCAGCCCGGCGCGTGAACGGCGGATGGCGCGGGCCAGGGCGCCAATGGCCTTGTCCTGGCTGATGACGCGCTTGTGGAGCTCCTCCTCGACGCGCACCAGTTTGGCGATCTCTTCTTCCTTGATCGCGGTCATCGGGACGCCGGTCCACCTCGCCACGACGTCTTCGATGTCCTCCTTGGTCACCACGCCGGTGGAGGAGTCGTCGAGGTTGTACTTGTCGCGCAACTGACGGAGGTTCTCGCGCTCTTTGCGCTCCTCGTCGCTGTAGAAACGCGCCTTCTCGAACTCGTGATTCGCGATGGCGGTTTCCATGCGGTGGACGACGAACTTGATGCGTTTCTGAA
Organism: Bryobacteraceae bacterium; assembly: GCA_023384675.1. Classification (GTDB taxonomy): domain Bacteria; phylum Acidobacteriota; class Terriglobia; order Bryobacterales; family Bryobacteraceae; genus PNKE01. The sequence goes on from JAHDVK010000027.1 coordinate 29,365, forward strand.
CGTCGGCGATTTCGGGCGGCAGGGTGGTCTGGCGCAGCTTGATGCGCGCGCCGGCTTCGTCGATCAGGTCGATGGCTTTATCCGGGAGGCAGCGGTCGGGGATGAAGCGGGAGGAGGAATAGACGGCGGTTTCGATGGCGTCGTCGGTATACGCCACGGCATGGAATTTCTCGTAACGCTCTTTGATGCCGAAGAGCACCTTGATGGCGTCGGCTTCGGTGGGTGGCGGCACCTTGACGGCCTGGAAGCGGCGTTCGAGCGAGCGGTCCTTTTCGATCGACTTGCGGAACTCGCCGGGCGTGGTAGCGCCGATGCACTGAATTTCGCCGCGCGACAGGGCGGGCTTGAGGATGTTGGCGGCGTCGAGGGAGCCTTCAGCGGAGCCCGCGCCGACGAGGGTGTGGAGCTCGTCGATGAAGATGATGGCGTTCTGGTTATCCATCAGCTCCTTCATGATCGTCTTCAGGCGTTCTTCGAACTGGCCGCGGTACTTGGTGCCCGCGACGATCAGCGAGAGGTCGAGCGCAAGAATTCGTTTGTCGGCGAGAAAGCTGGGCACATCGCCGTCGGCGATCTTTTGCGCAAGTCCTTCGACGATGGCGGTCTTGCCCACGCCCGGCTCGCCGATCAGCACGGGATTGTTTTTCGTACGGCGGCAGAGGATCTGGACGAGGCGTTCGAGTTCGTAGTCGCGTCCGATCAGCGGATCGAGGGCGCCGTCGGCGGCCGACTGGGTCAAGTCGCGGCTGAATTCGCTGAGCAGCGAGGATTCCTTGGGCTTGGAGGAGGTGGTCCGCTCGGAGGTGGAGCGGGCGATCTCTTCGCGCACGGTGGTGAGCCGCAGGCCGCGGTCGTGCAGGATTTCGGCCGCGAAGCACTTCTCCTCGCGCAACAGCCCGAGCAGCAGGTGCTCGGTGCCGATGTGCTTGTGGCTGAGCCGTTCGGCCTCTTCGGCGGCGAAGGCGAGCACGCGCTTGCATTCGTGGCTGAGGGGCAGGTCGACGCTGGTGGATACTTTCTCGCGGATCGTGGTTTGCGCCTCGATCTGCTTACGGATCGACTCGATATTGGCCTGGCTGCGGAGAAACCGGTTGGCCAGCGCCTTATCTTCCCGGAGCAATCCCAACAGCAGATGCTCAGTTTCGATATAGGGGCTGCCAAACTGGCTGGCTTCATAACGGGCGAAGAAGATGACCCTGCGGGCCTTTTCTGTGTAGCGTTCGAACATTCGGTTTGCGCCTCTCGCAAGGTTCCATGCGCCGGCGTGGCGCTCGCACCTTGTAGCCGGCCTGACCGGGGCCGGAGGTTGATCCCTCACGCACCATCCCACGGTGCGCATCCTTCCTTATTGTAGGATGCAGCGCGGCTGCCGCGAGAGCGAAGGTTTCACGGCGCGTCAGGAATTCTCTGCCCGCCAGTACCGGGACTTTTACGCTTCCAAGGGGTGCAAGGCGCCGTGGCGGAGTTCCAAAACCCGTTCGGCGCGGCGAGCAAAGGCCTGATTATGAGTGACATAGAGGGAAGTGAGGCCGTGCGCGGTGTGGAGCCGTTCGAGCAATTCCATGATGCGCGCGCCGGTGTCCTCGTCCAGGTTCCCGGTGGGTTCGTCAGCCAGAAGGAGTCGCGGCCGGCCGGCCAGCGCGCGCGCCAGCACGACGCGCTGCTGCTCGCCGCCCGAAAGTTCGCCTGCGCGGTGGTGGGCGCGGTCCGCCAGACCGACCTCTGCCAGCCGCTCGCGCGCGGCGGCGATTGCCTTGGGCGCGGCTTCGCCGCGAATGAGCAGCGGCATGGCGGCGTTTTCCTCGGCGGTGAATTCGGGCAGCAGCGTATTGATCTGCCAGACGAAGCCGATCTCGAAGTTACGGACGCGCGCGAGGTCGGGTTCGGGCAGGCCGGTGAGTTCGCGGCCGTCCAGAAAGATACGTCCGGCGGAGGGGGCATCGAGCAAGCCGAGCAGATGAAGCAGGCTGGATTTGCCCGCGCCACTGGGGCCCATCAGGGCAAGGCGTTCGCCGCGGCGGACGTCGAGATCGAGATTTGCGAAGATTTCAAGTTCGCTCTCGCCGGAGCGATAGCGTTTGGCGAGTTTTTCGGCGCGCAGCAGGAAGGTTCGCGGCTCCATCAGCCTCCACTATGCCCCACTACAGGTGGCTTCTGCTGAAATCGCGCGCCATTTCCTCGCCCACGCCCGAAAAGCCTTCATAGATCTCGCGGGCGCGCGCCAGTGCGGCCTGGACGTGGGGCAGTATGTTCGCTTCGCCGATATGCTCCACAAACTCGGCCTGCTTCAGGAATTGGGCGGGCTGCGAAAGCGCACCGCACAACAGCAGCGTGCGGCCCGACTTGCGGAGCCGTTCATTCAGTTTTTCGAGCGCGTGGAGGCCCGTCGCGTCAATCGCCGTCATGTTGCGGAGCCGCAGGATCACAATGGGCGCGAACCTGGAAAGATCGCGCGTCTCGTCCGCCAGCAGGTCCGTGGTCCCGAACAGGAAGGGGCCGTGAATACGGAGAATTGTCACGTAGGGCGGAACGTCCTTGTCCTGGAGGATGTGCGGGCGGCCGTCCTCGATGTACTCGACTGTGACCGCCGAAACCGTGGTGGTCTGGGAGATGCGGTAGATGTACAGAAGCGCCGCGAGCGCCATCCCCACCTCCACGGCGAGAGTGAGGTCGGCGACCACCGTCAACACGAACGTGATCAGCCACACGGATTTGTCCGCGAGATCGAGGCGCCAGATGGCTGCGGTTTCGCGCCACTCGCCCATGTTGTAGGCCACAACGAACAGGACCGCGGCCAGCGTCGCCAACGGGATGAAGCGGGCCAGCGGGGCGGCAACAAGGATGACCACGAGGAGGGTGAGCGCATGGACAATGCCCGACACCGGCGTACGCGCGCCCGAGCGGAAGTTCGTGGCTGTGCGCGCGATGGCGCCGGTGACGGGAATGCCGCCCACGATGGGAGCGGCGATGTTGGCCAGACCCTGCGCCGCCAGCTCGACGTTTGAATTGTGCCGGTCGCCGATCATCGTGTCGCCGACCACCGCCGACAGGAGGCTTTCCACCGAGGCGAGCAGGGCCACGGTCAGCGCCGAAGGCAGGAGCGGGAGAATCAGGTCCGGACGGAACTCGGGGATGTCGAACACGGGTAAGCCTTGTGGAATGCCGCCGAACTTCGTCCCGATCGTCTCCACGTGGAGATCGAACAGGGCGACCGCCGCCGTGCCGGCCACCAGTGCCACGATGGAGCCGGGCACCTTGGGCGCCCAGCGGGGGAAGAGCAGGATCAGCGCCAGCGAGGCGCTCGCCAGGGCTAAGGTGACGGGGTCGGTGGCGCCGAAGTTCTCCGCCAGCGCGCGCAAGCGCGCGAAAAACTCGCTGGGGTCGCCGGGCAGGTTCAAACCGAGGAAGTCCTTGATCTGCGTGGAGGCGATCAGCAGCGCGATGCCGTTCGTGAAGCCGATCACGACGGGACGCGGGATATAGCGCACCGCCGCGCCAAGGCCGCTCAGCCCCAGCACGAGCATGATCACGCCGGCCATCATGGTCACGACCAACAGCCCCGACAGCCCATGCTGAGCGATGATGCCCGCGACGATGACGACAAACGCGCCCGTCGGCCCTGAAACCTGGATCTTCGACCCGCCGAGCAAAGAAACGATCAACCCGCCCACGATTGCGGTGTAGATACCGGCTTGCGGCGTCACGCCGCTGGCGATACCGAAGGCCATGGCCAAGGGGAGCGCCACCAGCCCCACGGTGACGCCCGCGATGGTATCGCGGGTCAAGTCCTGCCGCCGGTAGTGGCGCAGGCACTCGAACAGTTTTGGCCGCCAGAGGCGGAAAGGTAATTCTCCCGGAAGGCTGGTCATCGCCCCGCCCTCCGCGCCCGCGGCGATTCGCCTTCGGCCTCGATCTCCTCAATCATAATTTGGGTTCCCTTCAGTTGCTCCAGAAAGTAGCGCTTCAGAATGTCCAGCACTTTCACCAGCACCGGGTCTCGCAGCGAGTAAAACACCTGGTTGCCCTCACGGCGGTTGACCACCACCTGTTTCGAGCGCAGCACGGCCAGGTGCTGGGACCCATTGGCCTGTTCGAGGCCCAGGCGGTCAATGATCTGTCCGGCCGAAAGTTCGCCCTCGCGCAGAAGTTCGACCATGGCGATGCGCGTCGGGTGCGCGAGCGCCTGGAAGATCTCGGCTTTGAACTGGCGGAGTTCGTGCATTGAAGTATCAGTATATAAGAAATTACTAATGGACGCCAGGCAATTGCGTCTGGCCCTGGATCGACGGTACGATCACCCCGGAGTCCCCTATGCGCCTTATCGCCTTGTTGATTGCCCTTGCCTGCCTCGCCCCGGGGCAGAAGCCGCAGACGATCGACCTGATCCGCGACCGCTTCGAGCCGGCGCGGTTCGAGGACCAGCGGATCGAGGGATTTCTCGGCGAACGTATGCGGGTGAACCTCGAGCGGCGGCTGTTGAACATCGAGGAGCAGATTCTGCTGGAAGGCTTTCAATCGCGCCCTGGCAAGCACCCTTGGATCGGCGAGCACATCGGCAAGTACCTGCATGCGGCCGCGAACACATGGCGGCTGACGAGGAATGAGGCGCTGCGCGCGCAGATGACGCGCATGGCGCTGGCGCTGATCGCCACGCAAAAAGAGGATGGCTACCTCGGCACGTACACGGATGAAGAGCGCTGGACCAGTTGGGATGTGTGGGTCCACAAGTACAACCTGATCGGGCTGTTGTCGTACTACGAAATTTCAGGGGATGAGCGCGCGCTGGATGCGGCGTCGAGAATCGGGCTGCTGCTGCACCGCGAGTTCGTCACGAAACAGCGCGACGTGGTGAAGAGTTCGACCCACGTGGGGATGGCCGCTTCGAGCGTGCTGGAACCGCTTTGCCAGCTTTACCGCCATTCGGGCGATTACCGGCATCTGGACGCCGCGCTGGCGATGGTCAAAAGTTGGGAGACCCCGCACGGGCCGAAGCTGTTGTCGTCACTGCTTTCCCACGGCGAGGTGCATCGCACGGGGAACGCGAAGGCCTACGAGATGATGTCGGATCTGGTGGGTCTGCTCGAGTTGTATCGCATCACGGGCACACCGGATTACCTGGAGGCGCCGCGGCGCGCCGCGCACGATATCGCCGCGAAGCGGCGCTTTCTCACCGGCTCCACCAGCAACCATGAGCATTTTCAGGAGGACCACCTCTTCCCCGGCGAACCCATCAACGATGTGGGCGAAGGCTGCGCCACGGTCACCTGGATGCAGCTCAACTGGCACCTGCTGCGGCTGACCGGCGAGGCGCGTTACGCCGATGAACTCGAGCGCACCATCTTCAATCAGCTTCTGGCGGCGCAGGAACCGGAGACGGGCGACATCTGCTACTTCACGCCGATGAATGGCCGGAAATCGCCGCGACGCGACGTGAACTGCTGCCGTTCTTCGGAGCCGCGCGGCATTTCTCTGATCCCTCAGGCAGTGTGGGGCGCCGAGGGCGAAGCCGTGAAAATCCTCACCTACACTCCCGGCCGCGCGACGATCAACGGATTGCTGATCGAATCGGAGACCGATTTCCCGAACACGGGCCGTGTGCGGCTGGCAGTGACCGGGTTGGGCCGCGGACAGCGCGTGCCGATTTTGCTGCGTGTGCCGTCATGGACCCGGGCGTATTCTGTCCGAATCGATGGAGAGACCTTGAAGGGCGAGCCGGGCGCCTTCCTGCGGGTGGACCGCGCGTGGGGGGTGAAGGAGATGATCGACATCGAGATGGAGATGAGCGTGCAGGTCCACGATGGCGGCGCCGCCTATCCGAACCACCTCGCCATCCAGCGCGGTCCGATGATGATGGCGCTGGAGACGCAGGCGAACGCCGGCGTGCCGCATCTGTTCCGCGCCGGGCTGCGGAGCGCCGCACAGGCTGGCGACGGCTACACCGTGCCGGGAATCGCTTGGCGCGATGGGAAGTTGGTGGAGACAGATCTCAAGTTGATCCCGTTTGCCGATGCGAAGGACTACCGCATCTGGTTGGCGAAGGCAGGCCGGGTGCCGGCCGGGCCGGTATCTCGAGCCGCTTTTGGGCGCGAACTCGCGCTGCGCCGCACTCATACCGCACAGGGGTCGATGGTGGACGAGCGCGTGGAGACCTTCCGGTTGCAGACGCCGCGCGAGGCCGAAGGTGGCCCGGTTTCGTTGGGCGTCGAACTCCGCGCGCCCGGATCGTTCCGGCGCGTGGTGATTGTGGCCGGGCCCGCGGGTGCGGGCTTTCGCGCGCCGGGTCCGGTGCTGGAGGTCCAGCGGCGGGCCGGCGGCGGATGGGAACCGGCGGGGCGGCTGGAGGGGTTTCTCGCGAAGCCCGGCGAGCGTTTCGAGCTGAAACTGCCCGCGCCGGTGGAGGCGCACGCGGTCCGCATCACGGGCGACGCCCCGCCCGAGGGAGTGAGCTGTGCCGAAATCGAAGTCTGGGAAAACTAGCCGCGATCCCGCCAAGGCGGCTGCCGATGCCGCCTACATCGCGCGCGCGGCGCGCGTGATGCGCTGGGTGATGCTGCTGGCGATCCTCGCCACCGTGACGGTGCTGTACTTCATGATCGAACCGGTGGTGCGGATGGCCTGGAATGGAGAAATCCAGAACTATCTCCTGTATCGCCAGGAATTGATCAAGGAGGGCGAAACGCCGCCGCCGTTGTTTGACCCGCGTTGGACCCGGTGGCTGCTGACGGTGGGCGGGGGCCTGTTTATGCTGATTCTGTTTTCGGCGCTGTACCGGGCGCTGAAGCGACTCGAGCGCCCAGGCGACGAGCGCGGCGCGCGCTGATCCGGGCGTCCGCGGGAACCTCATGCCGCCGCGGAACCGCGGCGTGGCCGCAGCGTCAGTTCATCGCGGCCGCGCGCCTTTTCGACGCGTACGATGCCGCCCGGATGCGTCAAGCCATCTACTACCAGCCCCGCGACCTTTTGGATCACGTGCCGGTGCAACGCGCGCTTCAATTCGCGGGCGCCATAGCGCGTGCTGGTGCCTTCTTTCAGGAGAAATTCGCGGGCTTCGGCGGACAGTTCGACTTGAAAGGCGCGGGCGCCGAGGCGCTGGGCGAGATGTTCGCGCAGCGCGTGAAGCTGCAAGTCGAGAATCGCTTCGAAGGCGCGGCGGCCGAGCGGCGCGTAGGTGATGACCTGGTCCACGCGGTTGACGAATTCCGGCGAGAAGCGCCGGCGTACGGCGCGCGTCGCGATGGCCTGCATTTTCGCAGCGGCGCCGTGCGCCGCGACGGCAGCCAAAGAGGCAAAGCCGAAGCCATCTTCCAGGCGATCCATCATCTCTCTCGCGCCGAGATTGCTGGTCAGGAAAATCAGGCTGCGCTCGAAGTTCACCGCCGTGTTGTCGCCGAGCTTGAGGGTGGCTTTGTCCAGCACGCCGAGCAGCAGGCGGGTGAGGGACCCGGCGGCCTTTTCGATTTCGTCGAACAGGACCAGCGAAAGCGGACATTTCTCACTGGCGGCGGCGTTCAGCTTCTGCTGGCTGATCATGGGCTGTGTTTCGCGGTGGCCGAGGTAGCCGGGGGGAGCGCCGATCAGTTTCGCTACCTCGTGATCGAGCTGGAATTCCCCGCAATCGACGCGCAGCACATGGCGCTCGTGACCATGGAGCGCCTCGGCAAGCGCTTCCACCGTGCGGGTTTTGCCGGTGCCGGTGGGGCCCAGCAGGAGAAACACGCCCACGGGGCGGCCGGTGGGGGCGAGTCCCGATTCGAAGAGCTGGACATAGGGTGCGATGATATCGATCGCATCGTCCTGGCCGGCGATGCGGCGCCGCAGCGCCTCCGCCAGCCGGCCGGCACGCGACGGCCCGTCTGCGCGCGCTCCGCGCAGGGAAATGACATTGCTCTTCATGGACGAGGACTCCTCCCTCGCAAGAAATTATAGACGGCGGAAGCGAAAAAACGGCCTCCGGCGGGGGCAAAAGCAGGCTGTCCGGCGATTTCTTTCGAATTTTTATTTGCTTTGGAATGTGATGATTGCGTCCAAAATGCGGGCGCAGGCGCGGCCGTCGCCGAAAGGGCTGTCAACAGGTGCGCCGGCGGGGGCGGTTTTGCGCTTTTCCAGAGCCGCGAACACGGCCGAACAGATCCGTTCCGGATCGGTGCCGGCGAGTTCGGCGCAGCCTGCCTCGACGGCCTCCTGGCGTTCCGTGACGGCTCGCATGACGATCACCGGCTTGCCCAGGGCGGGGCCTTCTTCCTGCACGCCGCCCGAGTCCGTGAGCAGCACGTCGGCGCGGCGCATCAGGTCGATGAACGGGACGTAATCCAGGGGTTCGAGCAGGGTGACGCCGGGCGCGCCGCGCAGCCGCCTTTGGACCACCTCGCGGACATTCGGGTTCGGATGGACCGGATAGACGATTTGGATGTCCCCGCGCGCCGCGATGCGCAACGCCGCCTCGCAGATCTGTTCAAACCCCGGACCGAAGCTTTCGCGGCGGTGCGCGGTCATCGCGACGAGGCTCTTGCCGGACGGGGGCAGGGGCCCGCCGTAGCCGGCGATTACGCCGCGTTCGAGCTGGTCCACCACCAGCAGCAGCGCGTCGATGCCGGTGTTGCCGGTGACGTGGATGCGGTCCCCGGGAACGCGCTCCTGGCGCAGTTGGGCGGCGGCGCGGGCGGTGGGGGCGAAGTGGAGCGCGGAAAGGCGGGTGGTGAGGACGCGGTTCAATTCTTCGGGGAACGGTTCGGCGAGGCTGCCGGTGCGCAGGCCGGCCTCGACGTGGCCCACGGGGATTCCGCGATAGAAGGAGGCGAGCGCGGCGGCGAAGGTTGTCGTGGTATCTCCCTGCACAAGGACGAAGCCAGGCTTTTCCTCGGCCAGCACGGGATCGAGGGCTTCGATCACGCGCGCGGTCAGCCCGGCCAGCGTTTGGCCGGGGCGCATCACGCCCAGGTCGTGATGGGGCCGCACCTTGAAGACCTCCAGGATGGTGTCGAGCAGCTCGCGGTGCTGGGCGGTGACGCAGACGCGGGGCTCGAAGGCGGGGTGCGTCTGCATCGCCAACACGAGCGGGCACAGCTTCACAGCTTCCGGCCGGGTGCCGAAGACGAAAAGGACGCGCATGGGGGGAGGCGGCGAACGGCGGCGGGCGCCTACTTGTGGCGGTAGGTGATGCGTCCCTTGGTGAGGTCGTACGGCGACATCTCGAGAGTGACGCGGTCGCCAGCCAGCACGCGGATGCGGTTGCGCCGCAGTTTGCCGGCCAGGTGAGCGAGGACGATCCGGTCCTGCTCCAATTGCACGCTGAACAGGCCGCTGGGGAACTTTTCCACCACCACGCCTGTCATTTCGATACAGTCTTCTTTACTCATCAGCCTCCTGGGACGAAGATTCGCACGCGCACAGATCCCCTGCGCAGTTCCGTCATTAGAAAGTATATCCCAAAGACCGGCCGCTCCCGGACGATAAGCCACCTCAGAGAGTGACCATCATGCAGCAGAGCAATTTGATTTCGATCCGCGATTCCATCGAGGAACTGGGCCAGTTGGAGGACCGTCTGAAGGTTCTGCTGGAAGCCTACGGGGCGGCCTTTGCCGATGTGGATACGGAGTTGTTCAGGCTGTACGCGTCGAAGCTGGGAATCCCGAAGCCTGATTTCATTGCGCCGCGCGAGGCGCTGCGGGAGCGCACGGGAGTGGCCGGCATCAGGGTCGCCCGGGAGGCCTTCCGGGAGGGCATTGTGAAGGCGGGCAACGATTTCGCGAGCCGGATGACCGGGCTGGTGGAGATGAGCGATGTGCTGGAGCGGATCGGGCGCCTCAACGACAGGCTGCGGGGCAGTGCGGGCCGGCAGACCGAACGGCTGGAGGACGTCAGGAACGGCCTGCAGCAGACTATGACGATTAACAGTCTGGACGAAATGAGGCGCTCGCTGACCGGGCAGATTTCGCTGCTCGAAAAAACAATTGATGACGTGCGCCAGGACAATGCCGCGATGCTGGCGGAGATGGAAGAGGAGATGGCCACTTACCGGCGGCAACTGGACGAGGCCACCTGCCTGGCGGGCCAAGATCCGGTCACCCGGCTGCCGAACTGCCGCGCGCTCGAAAGCGAGGTTCGCTCGCATCTGGAGTCGGGCGTGCACTTCAGTCTGATTCTGATCACGCCGCAGCAGTTGGCGCTGGTGAACCGCCAGTTGGGTCACGAAGGGGGCGACGAACTGCTGAAGCAGGTGGGCGAGCGGCTGCGGGAGGTCTGCGGCCGCGAGGAGAAGGTGGCGCGCTGGCGGGGAGCAGAGTTCGCCTTTCTGATGGTGGGCGGGCTGAATAAGGCGATCGCGCGTTCGCGGGAACTCGTTCGGGAATTGACCGGCGAATACACGCTGCCGGGGCCATCCGGGCCCAGACGATTCCAAATCACGGTGCGCTATGGCATCGCCGAAAGCCGGAACGGCGACTCGAAAGCCGAACTGTTGGCCAGGGCGGAATCCTTGCTGATGGGCGCCGTCTGAGGGAGTCCGCGCCCTGCTACGATCGGGGTGAGGTTCGAGAGCGATCGTGCAAGCGTTTAAGGACAAAGGCGTGCTTATCACCGGCGCGGGCCGCGGCATCGGTAAACGGCTGGCCATTGGATTCGCCCATGCGGGCGCGCGCGTCGGGCTGCTGGCCCGAAGTAAGGCGGAGCTGGAACTGGCCGATCTCGAGATCGAACACGGAGGCGGCACGTCGCTGCGTCTGCGAGCCGATGTCCGCGAATATGACCAGGTGGCGGCGGCCGCCGAGCGGATGCGGAACCTCTATGGCGGCGTGCATGTGCTGGTCTGCGCGGCGGGCGAACTCGGCCCCATCGGCCCCTTTGCCGAAGTCAATCCCCGCGAGTGGGCCGAAGTGCTCAACGTGAACCTCATCGGCGCGATGCACGCCGTCCGTGCGGTGCTGCCGCAGATGATCGAGCGGCGCTCCGGCAAGATTATTCTCCTGACCGGCGGCGGGGCCGAAGAGGCCCGGCCCTGGTTCAGCGCTTACGCCGCCTCGAAGACCGCGCTGACGCGCTTCGCCGAATCGCTCGCGGAAGAAGTCCGCGAGGACAACGTACAGATCAACTGCATGTATCCCGGCCCTACCTACACGAACACGACCGACGAACTATTGCGCGCGGGCGAGCGCGCCGGCTGGAAGGAAGTGCAGGAGGCCTCGCAGGTGCGAACACACGGCGGCACCCCGCCCGAAAAGCAAATCAATCTGGCGATGTTTCTGGCGTCGGATCGCTCAAACCACATCTCCGGCAAGCTTCTGCACGTCGACGACGACTGGCGGCGGTTGGAACATGCCACAGTACACGCGGGCATTTACACCCTGCGCCGGCTGAACCGGGGCTGAGCGGCGGCGGTCAGCCTTCCGCGATCCACACGACGGACTTGGGCGGCGGCGGGGGCGGACGCGAACCGTCCGGCCGGGGCGGCGGCGCGGCTGGAGGCAGGGCGGTGCCCGGTTCCCGGTTCATCCGAACGGCGTTCGGGACGGCCAGCAAAGGGCTTCCATCCGCGAATTGTCCCCTCAGCACGATGACGCCGCCCAGCAGGTCCTGCCGCCATTCGGCGCGCAGCGCCCCCGGCGCGATCGGCTTGGAGATGTCCTGGTCCTGCCGCTCGATGTTGTAGATGAGCGGGCCGAAGCGCAGGGCGGTTTGGCCGCGCAAGGAGGCGATGCGGCTATCGGGGCGAATCCGCTGCGGCTCGATCGCCACGTCGAATTCGACGCGGTCGCCCTTGCGCCATTGGCGGTTCAGGACCGCGTACCCGTCGCGCATCTCCGCTTTCGCCCGCGTACCATTCACGAGGATCACAGGGGCATCCGCTTTGGATGGTTCCGCCCGGTAGAGCTCGCTCGCGTTCCGGTTGGGGATGCGCAGGTGGAGCCGGAAGTTTCCGGGGCGCACCGGATTCACCGTCAGCTTCACCTGTCCGCTCCAGGGGTAATCGGTCTGTTGGATGATCTCCAGATCGCCGATGACGGTCCGGCTCCCGGCGTACAGGTTCACGAAGACGCCGCCGCGGTTGCGGACGTACATCCATGTTGGAAGCATCAGGAGCGTGCGCGGCAGGTTGCCGACGCAGCAGGGGCAGACGTGCCACTGATACCGAGCCACTCGCGCTTCCAGCGGATTGTCGTAATAGAAGTGCCGGGCGTCCAGATCCATGGCTCCGGCAAGGGCATTGTAGAACGTCTCTTCGTACAGGTCCGCGTACCGGGCATCGTGCCAGATCCGGTTCATCTTCCACTGGAAGAACAGCTCTCCGCAGCTTGAGCACGACTCGCAATACGCGCGGTTGCGCAAGGAGTAGTTTGCCCCGAACCCCTCCGAGGTTTCGCCGCTGCCGGTGCCGCCGGTGAGGTAGCGCTTGCGGTGCGTGATATTGGACCAGAGCGACTTCGCGGCGCTGCGGTAATCGGGATCTCCCGACTCGATCACCACGTCCGCCATCGCCGAGTAGGTGTAGGCCGCGCGCACGGCGTGGCCGACGGCCTCGTACTGTTCGACCACCGGCAGGTGGGACTGGCTGTATTCGTTCTGGTCGCGCGGACCGGTGCCCGCATGGTGCCGGCAATCGAGGAGGAACCGGGCAAGTTGAAGGTACCGGCGGCCCGCGCCCGCGCCCTCGACTTCATCCACGTAGCGGCCGAAGCGCATCAGGGCCTGTTCCATGCCCTGGTGCTCGTCGTACCAGGCCTGTTTGGGACGCGGGCCGAGGTTGCGGTCCCAGCAATCGGCCAGCTTCTTCGCGGCGTCGTACAGGCGCCGGTCCTTGCCGCCGGTCATCCGGTGATGGCTGAGGGCGGCCTCCAGGAGGTATCCGGCGACGTAGCCTTCATGGTCGGGGCGGCGGGCCGGGTCCCAGTGGCGGAAGCCGCTCGTGTCGATCAGGGCGCCATCGCGGCCTTGGCGGGGCAGGGTGAAGGCGGTTTGGAGATAGCCGTCCGGCTCCTGCGCGCCGAGGACCAGCGGGATCCACTGCTCGAGAATCTGCCGCATCAGCTTGTGGGCGGCTTCCATTTCCGGATCGCCTTCAGCGGGATAGCCGAGCGCCAGGCTCATGGCTTCGATGGTCTGGTACACCCAGGCGTTCGAAAAGACGTAGCCTTTGTGATGGCCGTGCGGCTCCCCGCGCAGTTTCTTGCCGGCCTCGACGAAATTGTCGATGCCGCCCGGCCCCACTTCGATTTCGTCCCGGTTGATCTGGCGGATGCAGTGGGGAATCCAGTTGACGATCAGGCCCCGCAGACGGGGCTTCCAGAAGGGGCTGGTGACTTCGAAAGCCGCGGGCTCAAACGCGGCGAGGGGCTGTGCCGGGGCGGGCGGCTCCACGTCCACCGTCAGTGTGGACTCGCGCTTGCCGGCCTCGGATTCGGCTTCCAATCGAAGCACGTAGCGCCCCGGGGCGCTGAACGTGGCTGTGGTTTGCAGGGCGGCCGGTTCGGCGAACTTCACCGTGCCGGGACCGGAAGCTTTGCTCCAGGCGGCTCGGACTCCGGACGCGGGCTGACTTTCAACGGCCGGCCGCACGCCATTGCGTGGGCGGGTGGCGGAGGGCGCAAGCCCGGTGCCCGCCCAGCCTCGGAGCCAGGTCTTGCCCGGCAGAACCACAACGCGGTCCACGCCGGCATCCAGTTCGAACGGGGTTTGGGCGGCGGCCAGCGGTGACAGCGCGGCTGAAGCGACCAGAGAACGGCGGGTGATTCCCTCACGGCGGCAATTCATGGGATCGAGTATATTACCGCCACGCCCTGACAAGTGTGCCCGATAAACGAAAGGCCACCCCAGGAGGGCGGCCCTTCGCAATCACTCGCGCGGAAGTTTCGATTAGGCGCGGCGGTAGGTGTCGGTCTTCGAATCCCAGAGGATTTTCTTACCCTCGCGGTAACTGACCACCGAAAGCAGCCCGGCCACCACGGCGTCAAAGCCCGCGCGGACCGGGGCGACGGCCTGCTCCTTGCCCTTGATGGCGTTGATGAAGTTGCGGATGTGGGCCTCGACGGCGAGGTTGTCGTTGCGTGGGATCGTGATCGACAACTCCTTGCGCTCCTTCACGTTCTCGCTCATGCCCGGGGCGAACACCTCGGGGTAGTAATTCAGCGTCGAGCGGTTGATCACCTCGATGGTGCCTTCATTGCCGCAGAACTGCTCGCCGTAGCCGAATTTGGCGTTGCCGAGGTAGCAGGAGTAGTTCACGTGGAACTTCTCGGCTTCGTAGTCGAGCAGGACGCTCCAGGTGTCGGGCACGTCGCGGTCGTCGTCCTTCGTCCACCGGTACACCCCGCCAGAGGCGATGATCGAGGAGGGCGTGCCTTTGCCCATGACGAAGGCGGTGACGTCGGTCTGGTGGACCATCAGGTCGGTGGCGATGCCGCTCGAGTAGTCCCAGTAGAGCCGCCACTGGGAATAGCGGGCGCGGTTGAATTCGCGTTTGGGCGCGGGGCCGAGGAAGCCCTGCCAATCGGCCGTCTTTTCGCTCAGATCTTCGGGGATGGTGTAGCGCCAGGCAGCCGCGCCGGTAGGCAGGGCGTTGCGATACCAGAAAGCGCGGGTATAGTGGCAATCGCCGATAACACCCTGCTCGATCATGGTCTTAGCCATCTGGTAGAGGCTGTTCGAGCGGTTCTGCGTGCCGACCTGCACAATGGACTTCGAGGTCTTCGAGACTTTCAGGATCTCCTGCGCCTCCTCGATGGTGTGGGAGAGGGGTTTTTCGACGTACACGTGCTTGCCGGCGGCGAGGGCGTCGAGCAACTGGCGGTGGTGCAGGTGTTCGGGGGTGGCGATGACGACTGCGTCGATGGACTTGTCGTTGAGGATTTCCTTATAGTCCGCGACGGCCTTGGGGGCGCGGCCCTGCCGGGTGGCGACGAGGTCCTTGCCGCGGTTCAGGTTGGTCGCGAAGGTGTCGCAGACGGCTGTGACGTTGACAGCGGAGGCGACGCCATCGTAGGCGCGCTGCAGCAGGTAGTAGCCGCGGCCGCCGGTACCGATCCAGCCCATGTTGATCTTTTCGTTCTGTCCGAGTGCCGGCAGGACGGCGGGGCCGGCCATCGCGGCGGCAACGGCGGTGTTGCGGACGAAATTGCGTCTTGAGAGTTCCTGGCTCATATCGCGTTGTCTCCTTAGCATTTGCAGGCGCGCCGGGGCGGCCGAACCCGTTATCATATCGAATCGTAACGCCGGTGTCGCCCGTTGCATCTAAGGGGGTGGGTAGATGGTCCCGGCAAGCCGGGTGGCGTGTGGGACAATCGAATCAGATCGGAAATTTGGTGAAAATCGAGCCATGAATGGATTGAAGACTGCGTTATTACTGGGTACCTTGAGCGGAATGCTGGTGGTGGGCGGCAACCTGTTGAGTCCTGGCGGCAACGGGATGACGATCGGCCTGGTGATGGCGATCGGCCTGAACTTTTTCAGCTACTTTTTCAGCGAAAAGATGGCGCTGAAGGCGAGCGGAGCCATTCGGGTGAGCGAGACAGAGAATCCTCAGATCTACCGCAGGCTGGAGCCGATGACCCGGCAGTTGTGCCAGCGGATGGACCTGCCGATGCCGAAGCTGTGGGTGATTCCCGAGCAGGCGCCGAACGCGTTCGCTACCGGGCGCAACCCGAAGAACTCGTCCGTGGCGGTTACGGCGGGGCTGCTCGAACTGATGAACCAGGACGAGATTGAAGGCGTGATCGCGCACGAACTGGCGCACATCAAGAACCGCGACATTTTGATCAGTTCGATCGCCGCCACGGTGGCGGCGGCGCTGACCTACATGGCGCAGATGGCGCTCTGGTTCGGCGGCGGACGGCGCGACGACGACGAAGGCCCGAACCCCATGGTGGCGTTGCTGATGCTGTTCCTGGCCCCGGTGGCCGCGGGCATCATTCAGATGGCCATCTCGCGTACTCGCGAATACGCGGCGGATGAAACGGCGGCGCGGGCGATCGGTACGGGGGGCGGGCTGGCGAGCGCGTTGGGCCGCCTCGAGGGCTGGTCGAAGCGCATCCCGATGCATTCCAACGAGGCGATGTCGCACATGTACATCGTGAAGCCGCTTACCGGGCAGAGCCTGGCGAAGCTTTTCTCCACGCACCCGCCGACGCAGGAACGCGTCGCCCGGCTGCGCGCACTACAGATCGGCTAAGCTGGCGATTTGACGCAGGAATCCCAGGTCACCATCACGAGGCGGGGCGAGGATCGCCTCGCCTCGGGCCATTTCTGGGTCTACCGGACGGACATCACCGGTGATGGCGGAGCGCCGCCGGGCGCGGTGGTCCGGGTGGTGAACCAGCGCGGACGCGCGCTGGGAATGGCGCATTACAGCACTTCGTCGCAAATCGCCCTGCGCAGGCTCACTCCGAAAGTGGAAGCCGTGGACAGGGCGTTCTGGTTGGCGCGATTGCGCGCGGCGCTCGATCATCGGGTCAGAGTCGCGCCGGCCGAGGAAGCCTGCCGCATCGTACACACGGAAGGCGATCTGCTCCCCGGATTGATCGTGGACCGCTACGGGTCCGTACTGTGCGCGCAGTTTCTGACGCAAGGAATGGACGCGGCGCGCGAGGAGATCGCCGATTGTCTTCAGGAACTGCTCTCGCCGGCGGGCATTCTGGCGCGCAACGACGCTCCGGCAAGGCGGCACGAAGGGCTGACGGAGGTCTCCCAGGCGCTGCGCGGCGAGGTTCCGCAGCAGGTGGAGATTGGCTTTAACCGCTTGCGCTGGCGTGTGGAGCCGTGGGCGGGCCAGAAGACGGGCGTGTACCTCGATCAACGCGAAAATTACGTAGCGGCGGCGCGGCAGGCGCGCGGCCGGGCGCTCGATTGTTTCACGTCCACCGGCGGCTTCGCGCTCCACCTGGCGGCGCGCTGCGAAACCGTCGAGGGCGTGGACTCCAGCGCGGCGGCTCTGGCCACCGCCGTGCACAACCGCGAGTTGAACGGAATCGCCAACGTCACATTCCGAGAGGCGGACGTCTTCGAACTGCTCGGCGGCTATATGCGCCAGAGGCGGCAGTACGACACGGTGGTGCTCGATCCGCCCGCGTTCGCGAAGAACCGCGCTTCGGTGGATGCGGCCTTGCGCGGCTACAAGGATCTGCACGTGAAGGCGCTGCGGATTCTCTCGCCGGGCGGCGTGCTGGTGACGTGCTCGTGCTCTTACCACGTGAGTGAAGCGGACCTGCTGCAGGTGGCGGCCGAAGCGGCGCTCGATGCCGGGCGCACGCTGCGCGTGATCGAACGGCGCATGCAGGCTTCCGACCATCCAGTGCTGTTGACGGTGCCCGAAACCCTATACCTGAAATGTCTGATCCTGGAGGCGCTGTGACGCTGGCGCTGCTGCTCCTGGCTTCGGTCTTTACGATCGGTCCGGAGAAGGTGAAGCAGGGCGGCGTGATCCGGATCGAAACGAAGGAAGCGGGCGCGTTCACGGCGCGGATGGGCGAGCGGCGCGTGCGGCTGTTTCCAGATCCTGACGGAGGCCAGTTGGGCCTGCTGCCGGTGGCCGCCGACGACGCCGCCGGGTTCACGCAGGTCGTCGTGGAAGACGCGGAGGGTGGAGTCGTGACGGAAGCGCGGGTCGAGGTGATGGATGCCCGTTTCCCGGTGCAGAACATCCGCGTGACCCCGGGCGTGCAGGCCTTGCGGGCCGCGCCCGGCGAAATGGAGGCCATCCGGGAGTTTCAGGGCATCGTGAGCGAAAGCCGCTACTGGCGCACGCCCTTCCGGCGGCCCGTGCCCGGGTGCCTGATTTCACCCTTCGGCGTGCAACGCCACCACAACGGCAAGCCGACGGGCAACTACCACCGGGGCATCGATCAGCGCGCGGCGGTGGGCGTCCCGGTGCGCGCGCCCGCCGCCGGGCTGGTGCGGCTTGCGGAAATGTACCGGCTGCATGGGGGCAGCGTTGGTCTCGATCACGGGCACGGGGTGGCGACGATCCACATCCACCTGTCGAAGCTGAGTGTGAAGCCGGGCGACCGGGTCGCGGCGGGCGACTTGATTGGCGTGGCCGGGGCCACCGGTTTTGCGACCGGGCCGCACCTGCACTGGGGATTGTACGTGCATGGGGTGCCGGTGAACCCGCTGGACTGGATTCCTGCAATCCCGCGCTGCGCCGCAAAGTAGTGGCGTCGGCCCGTGCAAACTCTTCCCGAGATGGTCTGGCATCCAAAGGCCCGCTGATATAATCAAAGGTATCGTTATGAGTACAAACGGAAACGGGGTGAAGAAGGCTATCCTTCTGCGCCCGCGAGGTTTTTGCGCGGGCGTGGTGCGCGCGATCGACGTGGTGAAGATCGCCCTCGAGCTTTACGGCGCTCCGATTTACGTTCGCAAGGAGATTGTCCACAACCGGCACGTGGTGGACGATCTTCGCGCCCACGGCGCGATTTTTGTCAATGAGCTGAACGAGGTGCCGGATGGCGCGCGCGCGATCTTTTCGGCCCACGGAGTATCCCCGGCCGTCCGGGAGGAGGCCACGCGCCGGAATCTGCAGGTGGTGGACGCCACGTGCCCGCTCGTGACCAAGGTTCACTTCGAGGCAGTCCGATTTGCGCGAGAAGGCTACACGATTCTGCTGATCGGCCACCGCGACCACGAAGAGATGGAAGGCACCTTCGGCGAGGCCCCTCAAAACACCATCATTGTGGAGACGGAGACCGAGGCCGAGCAGGTGCAAGTGCCAAACCCCGATAAGGTCTGCTACCTGACGCAGACCACGCTCTCTCTGGACGAAACGCGCAGCATCGTGGAGATTCTGGAGAGGCGTTTCCCGAAGATCGCCGGGCCGAAATCGCAGGACATCTGCTACGCGACCGAGAACCGGCAGATGGCCGTAAAAGCCGTGGCGCCGCTGTGCCAGTTGCTGCTGGTGGTGGGTTCGCAGAACTCGTCGAATTCGAAGCGGCTGGTGGAAGTGTGCCAGAGGTCCGGGGTGCCGGCGTATTTGATCGACGACTGCAGTTTTTTCCAGGACGTCTGGTTTGAGGGCGTGGACACGGTGTCGGTGACGGCCGGCGCATCCGCTCCGGAAAACCTGGTGCTCGACGTCATCGAAGCGCTGCGCGAACGGGGTTACGCCACGGTCGAGGAGATGGACATCGTCGATGAGGATGTCCGGTTCAACCTGCCGCCCGAATTGCAGGGCGGGGCGGCGAAGCTCACTACCATCGCAATCCGATGAGCGAAGCCGGCGCCGGCGGCGATTCCCCTTCCACCGCGATTTATCTTGCCGCCGCGGCCCTCGTGCGTTTTGAATCACCGGGAGGTGGCTGGGCCGGATCCATTGGTGCGCATGCGCCGATCGAGGCCCTGGCGGCTCTGTGCAGGTTGCCTCGGATCGACTCTGGGGCCCTGGATCAGGCTGCGCAGGCCGTGCTGGGGCGGCTGGAACCGCGGGGGTTTTTTGCGCTCTTTCCCGGCGGACCCGTGGATACGGGCGCTTCGGTGCTGGGCTATGCGCTGCTCAAGCTTGCCGGTCTTTCCGCAACGGCGGAGCCGATGGAGCGCCTCCGAGGCCACATCCTCGAAGCAGGCGGAATCCAAGCCGCCGATCCCTACACCCGGCTGATTCTGGCTCTGTTCCAGCTCTATCCTGGGGAACACCTCCCCGCATTGCCGGCGCAGCGCGAGTGGCGGCGTCTGCCGGCCTGGGCGCGTGCGCAACTTGCTCCGCTGAGCCATCTGCACGCCCGGCACATTGCCGCGGCACAGCCGCGCCGGACGCCGCCGGATTTCACGCTCGCCGAACTGGTGCGCGCCGACCGGCCCTTCTCTGATCCTCGCCCCGGCGTCGAGGGCGGCCTGCGGAATACCTTCTCGAAGCTGGCCGGCTGGCTGGCGGCGCCAGGTAAGCAGGATACGCCACCGACCCTGCCCTCGGACACGGCAGCGCTGGCGCCCACACCCGGCCTCTTGCTGACGCGGTTGGCGATGGGGCAGCCCGTCCCGGACACATGTCTGCCGTCGGTTCTGCCCAATCGGGATACGGCGCTGGCCCTGCTCGCCCACCCTTCGCCGCCACCGAAGGCCGCGGCCTGGCTTCGAACCCGAACGCTGCCCGGCGCCGGCTGGCCCCGGCAGTTCGCCGCCGAGTTGCACTCGCACACGGAGGAAACCGCGCTCGCCTTGCAGGCGCTGCGCCGCGCGCAGCCGGATGAGGATCCGCCTGCCGGGGCCCTTGCCTGGCTTCGCCAACTGCAGGGCCGCGATGGCGGTTGGGCCGCGTGCGACACGGGTCTGGGCATCCCCCTGCGGCCCGACCTGCCTTTTCCTGGGCCTTTCGCGGCGGCCGATCCGGCGTGTCCGGCGCTGACGGGGATGGCCCTCGAGGCGTTGACGGCCTGCGGCGTTCCACAAGACGATGCGGCGGTGCAGCGCGGAGTGGAGTTCCTCGTTCGGACACAACTGATGCGCGATGGTTCCTGGACGTCGCGCTGGGGCGTCTATTCCATTCACGGAACTTGCTTCGCTCTGCGCGGGCTGCGCGCGGCGGGCTTCGACGATCACGACGCCGTCGTCTTGCGCGCCGGGGAGTGGCTGCGCTCGTGCCAGAACGCCGATGGCGGATGGGGCGAATCGCCCGCTTCGGTCGAGGCGGGCGAGTTTATCGAGGCCCCCTCGCATCCGGCCCAGACCGCGTGGGCCTTGCTCGGCCTGGTCGCGGGCGGAGATGCGGCGAGCGAGAGCGTCCGCCGGGGGCTCGATTTCCTGTTGGGTTCGCAGGGACCGGATGGGGCCTGGGAGTCGCCCTCGACGTCGCTGATGCACGTGCCGCCTGCGCTGTTTCTGAACAACCCGCTGGACGCCGTCGTCTTTCCGATGCTGGCGATCCGGGCGGTGCGCGAGGCGCGGTCATGAAACCGGTTCTGGTGACGGGCGCATCGGGTTTTCTGGGATGGCATGTGGCGCGCGTGGTGCTGGGGCACGGTCTGCCGGTGCGGGCGCTGGCGCGCAGGCCGGGGTCGGTGGGCGATCCGGATCTCGAGGAGGTCGCCGGCGACCTGCGCGACCCGGAATCGCTCGATCGCGCCGTGGCCGGCTGCCAGGCCGTGTTTCATGTGGCGGCGGATTACCGGCTCTGGGCGCGCGAGCCCCAGGAGTTGTATCGTTCAAATGTGGATGGCACGCGCCACCTGCTGGAGGCTGCCCGACGTGCCGGCGTCGAGCGTGTGGTGTACACATCCACGGTCGGTTGCATCGGCTTCGTCCCCGGCGGCGTGGGCGATGAGGAGACGCCGGTGTCTCTGAAGGACATGACGGGCGCCTACAAGCGCTCGAAATTCCTGGCTGAGCGGGAAGCGCTGCGCTTCGCGCGCGAGGGTTTTCCGGTGGTGGCGGTGAATCCCACTGCGCCGGTGGGCAGCCGCGATATCAAACCGACGCCGACGGGCCAGACCATCGTCGACTTTCTTTCCGGGCGGATGCCCGCGTACGTGGATACGGGCCTGAACGTGGTGGACGCGCGGGAATGCGCCGAGGGCCACTGGCTCGCGTATTTGCACGGCCGGTCCGGCGAGCGGTACATCCTCGGCAGTGAGAATCTGACGTTGCGCGAAATTTTGGAGCAATTGTCGGAGATCAGCGGAAAGCCCGCGCCGCGAGTGCGTCTGCCCTGGGTCGCCGCGCTGGTCGCGGGACTGTTTTCGACGGCCGGTGCGCGGCTGACGGGACGCCCGCCGCGCGTGCCGCTGGATGCGGTCCGGATGGCGCGCAAGAAGATGTGGGTGTCGCACGCAAAGGCCGCGCGCGAGTTGCAGTACCGGCCTTCGCCGGCCCGGACGGGCCTGCGCAACGCAGTGGAATGGTTCCAAGAACATGGCTACTGTTGAACCCGCCATCGCCGCTGTCGCCGCCGAACCCCGTGAGCTCGCGGGGCTGGTGGCGCACGCCACTTCGGTGACCGCGCTGCGGTGGCCGGTGCGCTATGCGCTGGAGGCGATGATCGGCGGGCAGCACTGGCTTTTGCTGGCGCACGGGGCGGGAGCATCGCTGGCGGCGCAGGCTGCGCAGACCGCCGTGGATCGCGGTCCGCTCCGGGCGCTGATCAGCGTGGGATTGTGTGGGGGTCTGGACCCGGAACTGAAGACGGGAGACATTGTCGCTGCCACCGAAGTCCGGCTGCCGGCGCCGAACGTGACACGGTACGCGGTCTCAGCACCGGCGGGCGGGCCGCGCCCCCGGGTGTCGGGGCCAGTGGTGTGTTCACCCCGTGTCGTTTGCTCGGCCGAGGAAAAGCGGGCCCTGCACTCGACTGGGGCGGTTGCTGTGGAGATGGAATCGGCGGGCGTCGCCGAAGTGGCGGTCCACGCCGGAGTGCCGTTTTATTGCATCAAGGGCGTCAGCGATCCAGCTCAGGAGACGCTTCCGCTCGATTTCAACCGGTACCGGGATGTGAAAGGCAATTTTCTGTCAGGCCGGATTGCCCTTGCGGCCCTCTTGCGTCCTCATCGCCTGCCCGCGCTCGCGCGACTGTTGCGCGCGAGCCGTCAAACATCCATAAAATTGGGAGAGTTCCTTGCCAACTGCAAGTTCTGATTTCGCTTCCGCGAACGGCACCATGCGCGCCGCGGTTTACACCGGCCATGGCCTGGTGGATATTCAGGAGATCCCTATTCCCGTCATTGGGCCGGGCGAATTGTTGATCCGGGTGGAAGCGTGCGGAATCTGTCACACCGACCTTAAGAAGATTGAGTACGACCTGCTGCCCGCGCCGCGCGTGTACGGCCACGAAACAGCCGGCGTGGTCGCTGCTGTGGGTGAGGGAGTCACGGCATTTCAGCCGGGCGACCGCGTGGTGGCCTTTCACCATATCCCGTGCAGGGACTGCTTCTACTGCGAACGAAAACTCTACGCGCAGTGCAAAATTTACAAAAAAGTGGGCATCACGGCTGGTTTTGAGCCTGCCGGAGGCGGTTTTTCGCAGTATGTGCGCGTGATGGACTGGATCGTGCGCGATGGCGTGCTCAAGATCCCGGACGGGGTGAGCTTCGAAGCGGCGAGCTTCGTGGAGCCGGTCAACACCTGTCACAAGGCGGCGGTGGCGATGGATCCGCGGCCGGGCGACGTGGTGCTGATCCAGGGTCAAGGGCCAATCGGCTTGATTTTCACGATGCTGGTTCATCGTGCCGGGGCCACGGTCATCGCGACCGACACGATCCCGGAACGGCTGGCGCTCGCGCGCCGCTTCGGGGCCGCGGAGGTGTTGGACCCGCGCGTCTCGGATGTAGCGGCAGCCTGTAAGTCTTACACGCTGGGCCGGGGAGCGGATCAGATATTCGTGGCGGCTTCCGCGCCCGGCATTGTCGCCGAGGCCGTGGCGGCCTCCCGGCCCGGAGCGAAACTGCTCTTATTTGCACAAACATCGAACACGGAAAGAATCGAGCTGTCGGGCGCGGACATCTGCAAGGATGAACGCTCGCTGATCGGCGTGTATAGCGCCTCGGTGGACCTGCAGGCCGAGTCTGCCAGATTGGTGTTTAGCGGGGATTTGCCGGTGGGAGAGCTGGTCTCTCACCTCTTACCGCTCAATGAGATCCGGGTGGGCATCGATCTGGCGTTGCATCCGGACGGCAAATCGTTGAAAATAATGGTTCAGCCACAGAGGTTCTCTTAAGTGAATACCGAAATGCTGGCCGCGGTGCTTTACGGCAAGGAACATGTGCGCGTGGAGCGGGTGGCCGTCCCTGAAATCGACAAGGGCGACGTGCTGGTGCGTGTTCGAGTCGCGCTTACTTGCGGCACGGACGTGAAGGTGTTCCGGCGCGGCTACCACGCCCGCATGATCGTTCCCCCGGCTTTGTTCGGCCACGAACTGGCCGGCGACATCGTGGCGGTTGGCAAGTACGTCGAAGATTTCCACCCCGGGATGCGGATCGTCGCCGCCAACTCCGCGCCCTGCGGCCACTGCTTCTACTGCCGCAAAGGCCAGGAGAACCTCTGCGAAGATCTGCTGTTCAACAACGGCGCGTACGCCGAGTACATCCGTATCCCCTCGCGCATCGTTCAGCGCAATATGTACGAGATCCCGGCGCATCTGTCCTACCAGGACGCGGCGCTCTCGGAACCCCTGGCTTGCGTGCTGAAGGGGTTGGAGGATACGAACGTGCGGCCCGGCGACAACGTGGTGGTCATCGGGCAGGGCCCCATCGGGTTGATGTTCGTGAAACTGGCCAAGGTGTACGGAGCCCGCGTGATCGCGCTGGGCCGGCGCACGTCCCAACTGGACCGCGCCTTGTCCATGGGCGCCGACGATGCATTGTTGAACACGGGCGGCGAGGATGTCCAGCGCCAGGTGCGCGCCCTGACCAACGGGTACGGCGCCGATATCGTCATCGAGGCGGTGGGCCAGCCCGAAACGTGGGAACTTTCCGTGAAACTGGTCCGCCGGGGCGGCACCGTGAATTTCTTCGGCGGCTGCCCGAACGACACGCGCGTCAACCTGGAAACCTCGCTGCTCCACTATTCCGAGATCTCCTGCGTGGCGAGCTTCCACCACACGCCTGCTTACATTCAAAAAGCTCTCGATATCGTCACCAAAGGCCACATCACCGCGCGCGACTTTGTCAATAAACAGGAGCCTCTGGACAATCTGCTCGACGTCATGAAGCATCTCATGAGCCACAACGGGCACATGAAGACGGCTATCATTCCGTAAAGGTGCCGCTCGAACCCGTCCAGTTTCTCGCCAATACCGAAGCCATGAAGAGGGCCTGGCCGGAAGACCAGGCCCTTTCTTACACCCGCTGGCTGGCTACCCACCATTACGAAAATTTTCACGTTGTCAGCTTCCTGCTGCCGAAACATCTGCATCAGGATTTCTACAATGTCTACGCGTTTTGCCGCTGGTCGGACGATTTGGGCGACGAGATCGGCGATCCGGCGGAGAGCCTGCGCCTGCTGGCCTGGTGGCGCGGGTTGCTGCACCAGTTGTTCGACGGTCAATCCGCCGCGCATCCCGTGTTTGTCGCCCTGCGCGGCACGATCGAGCGGCACGGACTGCCGCGGGAGCCGTTCGACAACCTGATCACCGCCTTCGAGCAGGACCAGCGCGTTACCCGCTACCCGGGCTGGGACGAGGTGCTCGACTATTGCGCCTATTCCGCGAATCCGGTCGGCCGGCTGGTGCTCTACCTCGGCGGCTATCGCGACGAGGAGCGCCAGCGGCTCTCCGACGCCACCTGCACCGCGCTGCAGCTCGCCAATTTCTGGCAGGATGTGACTGTGGATCTGGGAAAGGACAGGATTTACCTGCCGCAGCATCTGTTCGCGCGCCATGGCTACACCGAACAGGATCTCCTCGCGCGGCGCTTCACGCCCGCGTTCAGGCAGGTCATGGTGGAAGCCGTGGACAAGGCGCAGCAGTTGTTCGAGCAGGGCCTCCCGCTTGCCCGCATGCTCGACCGGCGGCTGGCGCTCGACATCGATCTCTTCAGCCGGGGCGGCATGAAGGTACTCGAGAAAATCCGCGCTCAGGATTACAACGTGCTGCGGTCGCGGCCCGCCATTTCGAAGCTGGAACGCGCCACGCTGCTGCTGCGCAGCCTGGTGCGGGTGGCGCTTGCGGCATGATGGACACCGCCGCGAGCTACGCGCACTGTGAGGCCATCGCCCGCGCCCGCGCCCGCAATTTTTACTACTCGTTCCTGCTGCTGCCGCGCCACAAGCGGCTGGCGATGTGCGCCGTGTACGCGTTCATGCGGCGCTGTGACGACCTCAGCGATGGCGCGGACGCCTCGCCGCAAGCCCTCGAGCAATGGCGCGGCCACCTCGACCGCGCGCTCGCCGGGGACACCCCGCCGGACCCGCTCTGGCCCGCTTTCACCGACACCGCCCGCCGCTTCCGCATTCCGCACAGGCTCTTCCACGAGATGATCGACGGCGTGGCCAGCGATTTCGGCCGGTCGCAGATCGAAACCTTCGACGACCTTTACCGCTACTGTTATCTCGTGGCCAGTGTCGTCGGCCTCACGATTATTCACATCTTCGAGTTCAGCGACCCCCGCGCGGGCATGCTTGCGGAGAAATGCGGCATCGCCTTTCAACTGACCAACATCCTGCGCGATGTCCGCGAAGACCACGAGCAAAACCGCGTCTATCTGCCGCGCGAGGAGCGTGCGCACTTCGGCGTCGAGCGGCTCGATCGAATGACGCCCGAATTGCAGGAATTGCTGCGCTTCCAGGGACGCCGCGCCCGCCAGTACTACGACGCTTCGCGTGCCCTGCTTCCGCTGGTTCACCGCGACTCCCGGCCTGCCCTCTGGGCGTTGATGGAGATCTACCGCCGCCTGCTGGAACGGATCGAGCAGGCGGACTACGACGTCCTCTCGCGCCGCGTGCGGCTTTCCACCGCGGAAAAAATCTGGGTCCTGGCGCAGGCGCGTTTTCGGGCGTAGAATCGTCTTATCCGGAAAGGAGTTCCAGACGTGAAGGTCCATGCTGAAACCCACGACGTTGACGGAGTCACGATCCTTCAGATGCGCGGCCGCATCACGCTCGGCGAAGGCGCCAGCCTGCTGCGCGAAGCCATCCGCCACAGTCTCAACCACAACTCCCGGGTGATTATCGATCTGGCCGAGGTCACCTACATCGATTCCACGGGCCTGGGCGAACTGGTTGGCGGCTGGGTATCAGCCCGCAATCGTGGCGCCGACATCAAGCTGTTGCATTTGAAGTCGCAGATCAAAGACCTGCTGCAGGTCACGAAACTCCTCACCGTCTTCGAGTGCTTCGAGGACCAGGCTGTCGCGATCGCCAGCTTTCCGTCGGCTGCGGCTGCCGGTTCATGATCGAAGCGGAAGACCGCGTCCTGGTGATCGGCTTGGCCCGGCGCGAACACCTGGCCGCGTGGGCCGGCGCCGCAAGTCTGCTCGTGGGGATCGGAGCCGATGACGACGTCTTCGAGGCGCGCCGCGATTGTGCGCCTCTCGACAACGCCATGTTCGCGCCGGGCGCGCGCGACGACATTCCCTGGCGGGACCACTACTTCACATTGATCCTCGACGCCGAGGGTGGCGAACCCACGCCCGCCATGCAGCGCGTGCTTGCGCCCGGCGGGCGCATTTTTACGGTTTAGCCGCCGGTTTCTTGCCGAACAACGACGTGAACGCCGCGTTCACCAGCGACAGCAGCACCCCACCCCAGAACGCAGGCCCGAATCCTTCGATCGAAAACCCCGGGGCGATCGCCGCCGCCAACAGCAGCATCAGAGCATTGACAATCAGCCAGAACAGCCCCAGCGTGATCACGGTCAGCGGAAGCGTAATTACTTTCAAAACCAGCCCCAGCGTAGCGTTCACGAAGCCCACCAGCAGCGCCGCGAACAGCGCCGCCATGATGCCTGACACATGAAAGCCGGGCACAACATATGCCACGATCATCAGCGCCACAGCGCTAAGCAGCCAATGCGCGAGCATGCTCATGCAATCCTCCCGACCCGCGCCGCGGGCTCACTCTGCGGCCGGATTCCAGGAATTATGACATAGCCTTCACCCGCGGATACACCTTGCGGATGGCCGCGACGATGTCGCGCGTGTCGCTCTCGCTGTATTTGGGATCCAGCGGCACGCCGCCGAAGCGCTCCAGCACGGCGACCGTCTTCGGGAACAGCTCCGCCCCGTAGCGGACTGCCTTGCCCTCGGGGCTGTTCCACGTGGGCCACTTCGGATGCGGCGCGCGCTTGGCGATGATGTGCTCCTGCGCAGGCAGAATCACGGAGCCGGAGGGACCGCCGCCCGGCACGTTTTCGGCGCGCATCAGTTCGAGGAAGCGGTCGCGCTGCGGCTTGCCGGAGAACCCGATGTACACACCCGAGCCGAGTTCGCCCGCCGGATCGGGCAATCCGCGAAATTCGATGCCGGGAAGGTCGCGGATGCCATCGTAAACACGCCTGGATGCGGCACGAATATCCGACGCCACGCGCGGCAGTTTGCGGATCTGCCCCAGCAGTACCGCACCGGTGAATTCGTTCATCCGGTAATTGACGCCGATAAACGACGGCCCTTGAGCCTTGCCCATCGCCTTCTCGTGCACGGCGCGGATCGTGCCCACATCGTGGAAGCGCACCGCGCGCTCGTACATCACCGGATCGTTGGTGTACACGGCGCCGCCCTCGCCGGCCGAGATCGTCTTGTTCACCTGCAGGGATGCGATGGCGATGTCGCCCATCGAGCCGAGCGGCCTGCCTTTATAGCTCGCGCCGACAGCTTGCGACACATCCTCCAGCACCTTTAACTTGTGTTTGCGCGCGATCGCCAGCAGTTCGTCCATGCGCGCCGGGTTGCCTTGCAGATGGACGGCCATGATCACCTTCGTGCGCGGCGTGATGCGCTTCTCCACGTCGGCGGGATCGAGGTTGAAGCTCGTGTCGATCTCCGCCAGCACCGGGAGCGCCCCGGCCATCACCACCGCGTTGAAACACGAGTGCCACGTCCAGGCGGGCACGATCACCTCGTCGCCGGGGCCGATCTCGAGCGCGGCCATAGCCACCTGCAGGGCGGCCGTGCCCGAGGTGACGGCCAGCGCGCACTTGGTGTGCATGAACGCGGCGAATTCCTGCTCGAAGGTGCTGACTTTGTCGGGCGCGGTGCGGCCGTCCAACCCCCAGAAGCGAAACGGCGCCCGGGCGTCAAACACCTCCTTGAGGAAACCCCATTCGGTTTGGTCGTAGTAGAGCGGGCCGAAATGCCGCGGCCTCAGCGGCGTTGACCGTACGGGCGTTTCCGCGGCCGAAACGGCGGCCGCCGATGTGGCGGCCATGAACAGACGGCGGGTCCAGGACATAGGAATCACCTCCAACAGCTTCTCACGCGGATCGTATCATCCCCGGCCGTGAGCGTCGAGCGGCCGCCCAAACTCCCGCCTGCGCACCAAGTACACTGGCCACATGGATCGACGAGTCTTCCTGGCTTTGGCGGCGGCGGTGGCATGCGGGCGGCGGGCGCCTGTGCAGTTGGAGGAAGCGGACATCGCTTCGCTCGGAGAAGCTTTGCGCGCGGGCCGCGCGACGGTCCGCGAGATCACCCAGGCCTATCTCGACCGCATTCAATCGGTGGACCGCCGCGGCCCCGCGCTCAACTCCGTGATCGAACTCAACCCGGACGCCCTGGCTATCGCCGATGCCCTCGATGCCGAACTGCGCGACAAAGGCCCGCGCGGCCCGCTCCACGGCCTGCCCATTCTGATCAAGGACAACATCGACACCGCCGATGCGATGAAGACCACCGCCGGCTCGCTCGCCTTGCTCGACGCCCCCGCGCCGCGGCGGGACGCGGCCGTCGCCGCGCGCCTGCGCGAGGCCGGAGCCCTCATCCTTGGCAAGACCAATTTGAGCGAGTGGGCTAACATCCGCTCCACACGTTCCACCTCGGGCTGGAGCGGCCGCGGCGGCCTGACGCGCAACCCTTACGCCCTGGACCGCAACACTTCAGGATCGAGCGCGGGCTCCGGAGCCGCCGCCGCCGCGAGCCTCTGCGCCGCCGCCATCGGCACCGAGACGGACGGCTCCATCGTCTCGCCCTCCTCGGTCTGCGGGCTGGTGGGCATCAAGCCGACCGTGGGTCTGGTGGGCGGCGCCGGCATCATCCCGATCTCCCACAGCCAGGACACCGCCGGCCCGATGGCGCGCACGGTCCGCGACGCCGCGCTGCTTCTGAGCGCCATCAACGAACAGGGCAAGGACTATGCCGCCGCGCTCGATAAGGACGCCCTCAAAGGCGTCCGCCTGGGCGTGGCCCGCCGCTTCATGGGCCGCAACCAACATGTCTCGCGCGTGGCCGATGAATGTCTCGCGGCTCTCGAAAAGGCCGGCGCCACCCTGGTGGACCCCTTCGACATGAGCGCCGTGGATTTCTCCGGCGAACGCGACACGCTGCTCTATGAACTCAAAGCGGACATGGCGGCTTATCTCGGCCAGCGCGGCGGGTCCATGCGTTCGCTCGATGATCTGATCGAGTTCAACAAGGCTCACGCCGAAGCCGAACTCCGCTGGTTCGGCCAGGAGTACTTCGAGATGTCCGCCAAAGTGGGCGGGCTCGACGACAAGCCCTACCTCGAAGCCCGCGCCAAGGTCGAAAAGGCCCGCAAGGAATTCACCGCGCTGATGGACCGGGAGCGGCTCGACGCCATAGTGGCTACCACAAACACCCCAGCCTGGCTCACCGACCTGGTGAACGGCGATCACTTCGGCCAGGGCTGCTCGACGCCGGCCGCCGTCACCGGTTTTCCCCACATCACCGTGCCGGGCGGCCTGGCCGAGGGGCTGCCCGTCGGCTTCTCCTTCTTTGGCCGGGCCCACGACGACGAACGCCTCATCGCCTTCGCTTATGCCTTCGAACAACTCACCCAGGCCCGCCGGCCTCCCCGTTACCGCCCCCGCAGCGCGCCAAATGGGGCGTGATAGCATACGGGGCAAATGAGATCCGCATGGCTGAAATTAGTCCTTAGCGCCTTGGCTCTTGCCAGTCTCGCCGCCGCCGCCGGCCGTACCACCATCCCGCTCGATGGCGAATGGCAGTTGGCCGATAGCGTTCACCCGGCGCCCGCTCCGGCCGTCTTCGGCCATCGCGTGGCCGTGCCGGGCCTTGCCAATCAGGCGCAGCCGCCGCTCCAGGATATCGACAGGTTCGACTCCCGCGAGTTCATCGCCGCCTCGATCCGCGAGAAACGCCTTCCCGCCGATGCCGCCGTCCGCCATGCCGGCGTGCCGCGGCAGGAACGCAACTACCTCTGGTACCGCCGCACGTTCACGATCCCCGCGCTGCGCGCCACAGCCACGCTCCAGGTCAACAAGGCCCAGTGGGGCACAGGCGTTTGGGTGAACGGCCAGCCCGCCGGCGATTCTCTCGGTTGTTTCAGCGCGGGCTATTTCGATGTCTCAAAGTTCGTGCGCGCGGGCGAAAACGAGATCGTCATCCGCATCGGCGCGCACCCCGCCGTGCTGCCCGAATGGGCGCCCGCCGGAACGGACTTCGAAAAGTACAAATGGACGCCCGGCATCTATGACAGCGTCAGCCTGCATCTGGCCGATAACCCGCGGATCGAATCTCTTCAGGTGGCGCCGCGCATCGGCGCCGGCGAAGCCCTGATCGAGGCCATCGTGGTGAACCAATCCGATCGCGCGCTCAATACCTGGCTACGCTTCAACGTATCCGAATGGAAGGGCGCGCGCGTCGCGGCGCAGAGAGTGCGCGTTTCCTTGCTGCCCGGCGAACGGAAGCCCGTTCGCGCCACGCTCAAAATCCCCGCCGCCCGGCTCTGGACCCCGGAGACGCCCCATCTTTACGTGGCCGAAGCGGAGTCGCCCGGCGACTCGCTCTCCGCCCGCTTCGGCATGCGCGAATTCCGCTTCGACACGGCCACCAAACGCGCCTATCTCAACGGCAAGCTCTACTTCCTGCGCGGGTCCAACATCACGCTCCACCGCTTTTTCGAGGACCCCGAATGCAAGGACCGCCCCTGGAATGAAGCCTGGGTCCGCCGCCTGCTCGGCGAACTGCCCAAGCAAATGAACTGGAATACGTTCCGGCTCTGCATCGGCCCCGCGCCAAAGATGTGGTTCGACATCGCCGACGAGATGGGTCTGCTGCTGCAGAACGAATTCTTCATCTGGAACGGAAGGGGCAATTTCCCCCCGTATTCCGAACAGGAACTCGTGCGGCAGTACTCCGATTGGATGCGCGACCATTGGAACCATCCGAGCGTGGCCATCTGGGACGCCACCAACGAAACCGATTCGGCCCTGCTGCGCGATGCCGTAATCCCCAAGGTCCGGCAACTCGATCTCTCGGGCCGCCCGTGGGACAACGGCTACTCGACGCCCACCGCGGTGGACGACCCCGTTGAGGACCACCCCTACCTCTTTAGCCGTCTTTACAGCGGACGCGATTTCTCCATGACCGAACTGGAGACCATGACCGGCGCGAAAACCACCAACGCCGGCCACCCCTCCGCCCATGCCGTGCTGATCAATGAATACGGCTGGTTGTGGCTGAACCGCGACGGCTCACCCACCCTGTTGACCGAAAAGGTCTGGGACAGGCTCCTCCCCGGCGCCGATGGCCCGGCGCGCCTGCGCGAATACGCCTACCTGCTTGCGGGCCTCACCGAGTTCTGGCGCGCCCACCGCAACTTCGCCGGTGTGCTGCATTTCACCTGGCTTACGTGCAGCTATCCTGGCGTGAAAACCTCGGACCACTGGCAGGATGTGGGCACACTGACCCTCGAACCTCATTTCGCCGATTGGATGGGCGAGGCCTTCAAGCCGCTGGGCGTGTACATCAACTTCTGGCAGCCCCGGCTGAAGCAGGGTCAGCGCCGCGCCTACTCCGTGATGATGGTGAACGACGCGGCGCAACCCGTGCGAGGAACCCTGAATCTCACTTTCGAACGCGACGGGCAGGCTCGCGCCGCCACTCAGATCCAATTCGACCTGCCCGCCTATGGAGCGCACACCTACGAAGTGGCTCTGGAAGCTCCGCGCGAACCGGGCGAGTACTTGCTGAAGGCGGCGGCGCGCAACGGCGGCGCGGAGGAGGCGACGCTGAGCCGCCGCCGCGTGATGATCGAATAGCCGCTAGTGCAGCGGTGCGCCGTCCTCGCCAGTTTCGCGTTCAGAGGAGGAAATGAGCGCTCGCGGATCCAGCAGGTGCAGGGGCTTGAATGCGCGCTGTGACCACCGGTTGCCGGGCTCGAATTGCACCCCGGCGAAGTAACCGATCTGCCGGAACGCACAATACCGTACCACGCCCGTGTACTCGCCCTTGGGATGCGTGATGGTGACCCGCACGCCGAGCGGAAGCTGCTCGTCCAACTGGATGCAGGCCCCCGAGATGGAGATATCCTCAAGGTTGGCTATCGCCCTGTAGTTCCGGCCTTTTTTGTCTTGCCACCGGACATCTACCAGGTCGGCGCAGAGCATTCGGGGTTCTGTGCGTCGCTCGATCATTGTTACTCGTCTATCGGCGGTACCAATCGCTTTGTGCAGGGAGGACCCCGCTGCAGAAATACCTCAATTTGGTGTACACAGAAACCCGAGCAGCTAACCGGGTCCGCTGCCAGTACCCTAGCTTTCAACTTACTACTTTCGCAATACCTGTGCGCGCATGGCCAGATCATGCGAAGTCCTTGCGTGGTCCACGGCAAGCACCCCGTCCAGGTGGTCCATCTCGTGCTGAATCAACTCGGCCAGCGAATCCTCCGCCTCCAGCACCCGCCATTCTCCGGTAGCTCTTTGATAACGAAGCACAATTCGCCTGTGGCGCTCCAGCCGCACCATCAGTTCGGGAAACGAAAAGCAGTCGTCCCACAGCTCGAACTTCTCCTCGGACCGCCATGTAAATTCCGGATTGATGAGTTCGTATTCGCGCCCCTCGATCTCCATATAGATCACGCGGCGGGTTTCGCCGATCTGCACCGCGCTGATTCCGCGGCCAAATCCCTGCCGGCGGCGGAAATCCAGCAGAGTCGCCCGCAAGTCACGTAGCAGTAGCCGCGCGGTGGAAGGATCCTCAACGGGCGTCGAGGTCTCACGCAGCATCGGGTGGCCAAGCAGCAGGATGGGCCGTACGGGCATGGCGATCCCATTGTACGTGGAGTACGTTACCCTTGTTCTGATGACATCCGCGCCCGAGCTGAACCGGACCGGAGTTCTGTTGCGCGCGGGATTGTTCCTCGTCGCGGTGCGCCTGCTAGGAGGCCTGTTTTACAGCGTCCTGGGCGACGTGGCTTACTTCGCGGGCGCTGCGATAAGCGGGTTCGTGGCGGCGATTCTCGCTTCTTTGTTCGCGGTTCGGGTGTTTGAGCGCGGGCGGCTGACGGATCTGGGGCTGGCGTGGAACTCGCTGGCGGTGCGGGACTTGCGCATCGGGGTGGCGGCTGGAATGCTCGCCGCAGTGGCCGTGATCCTGCCCGCGCTGCTCTCCGGGTGGGCATTTTATGCGCAAAACCCCGCTCCGGAAGCCGTTTTTGGCCCCGGGAAGCTGGTTTTTGTGCTCATTTTGCTGCTTTTTGGAGCCACCGGCGAAGAGCTGATGTTCCGCGGCTACGCCTTCCAGGCGGTGATGCAGATCTTCGGCGTCTGGGGCACAATCCTCCCGTTTTCAGTGCTTTTCGCGGTCGCCCACATGGGCAATCTGGGCTCGACGCCGCTCTCGCTCAGCAATACGTTTCTGTGGGGTGTGGTATTCGGTGTGGCGTTCGCCCGGACGCGCAGTTTATGGCTGCCGATCGGGTTGCACGTGGGCTGGAACTGGGCTTTGCCGCTACTGGGAATCAACTTGTCGGGCTTCGAAGTTCGGCTGCATCCCTGGGTGCTGGAATGGCGTGCGCCGGAACTGGTTTCGGGCGGGATTTACGGAATCGAGGCGTCGGTCTTCACGACGCTGGCGGCTTCGGCGCTGATCTTTTGGCTGCTCCGTGCGAAATGGGCTCGCAACGGGGACTGAGTTTCGGGCATCATACAGGTAGAGGCACTGGGCCATGCGCGGAATTGTTCTGTCCATGCTGTTGGCGGGCTTCCCTGTCGTGCCGATTGCGGCGCAAAAGGGCGAGGAGGACCCCGCTCCGCACCTCTCCCGCGAAGAGAAGGTGGAGTTGATCCGCGGACTCACCGCGGAAACCGGCGTGGTGAAGACGTTTCTTCCGCGCTCAAAGAAAGCGCTCGAGTTCAACGCCGACGGCACCTGGGATCAGGCTGAATGGAAGGTGATCGGCCGGGAGTACGGACCCGTCGCCCGGGTCGGCGACGAGGTGCAGATCACGAAGGTCGACCTGTCGAAGGACAAGATCACGTTCCAGATCAATGGCGGGTTGAATACGCGCGGCAGGTGGTACGAACGCATCGAGGGGGGCATGGGTTCGGGCAACCGGGGCGTGCCGCTTTCGCGCGGCATCACGCGCTCGGCGGGCACCACCATCGCGCTGCACTTCCCCGACCGTGTTCCGCCGATGACCGCGCAGGAAGTGAAGAAACTCCTCGCGCCGGTGCTTGATTTCTCGAAGCGGTCAGCCACGGAGAACTACTTCGACACCCTCCCGCCGGAGATTCAGGAAGCGATCAAGGCCAAGCGCGCCGAAGTGGGCATGACGCGCGACCAGGTGGAAATGGCCATCGGCCGCCCCCGCGACCGCATCCGGGAATCCGTGGATGGCGAGGACCTGGAGGACTGGATCTACGGCATGCCGCCGGGCAAGATCACGTTCGTCACCTTCGCGGGGAACACGGTGACCAAGGTGGCGGACCACTACGCGGGCCTGGGCGGTTCGGTCGCGCCGCCGCTCAAGTCGCCGCAGTGAGCAACCCGGCCTTTTCGGCCTGCGCCCGCAGATAGCGCGCATCCTTTTCGAGCATGCCCAGCACCTGTTCACGGGGCAGGGTGAGCGTACGCTGGCCGGTGTCCGCGCCGCCCATCGGATGTTCGAGATGCACCTGCAACGGCCCCGCGAAGCCGGCCTCCTTGAGCATGGCGAAGAACTGAGGGAAGTCCACCATGCCTTCGCCGGCGGGCTTCCATGCCGGGCGCCACTGGCCTTTGGGGTTCTTTTGCCAGAGGAAATCCTTCAGCGCCACGCCGCGCATCATGGACGCGAGCAGGCGCGCACTGTGAATCCAGCCGCCGAAGCCGCCCTCGATGGTGGCGTGGCCGATGTCGTAGTTCGCCGAGACATGATCCGGGTCTTCGCCATCGAGTAGTTGCGCCAGGTCCCACATGGAGGCGCCCACCTGGCCGATGCCGGAATGGGTGTGATACATCGCGCAGACGCCGTACTGGCGGTTCATCGCGGCGAGTTCGCTCACCTGTTTCTTGATCTCTTTGAGTTGCGGCGGCAGGGGCTTGGCCAGGTCATACCGGAAGCCGCCCCAGCGGTAATGGCGGATGCCGAGCCGCTGCATGGTCTTCACGATCCGCTCGGCGTGCGCGGAGCCGGTGTCGCGGATGCCGGCGGTGATCATCGGGATGTCCGAGCCGGCGGC
This sequence comes from Bryobacteraceae bacterium, assembly GCA_023384675.1. Lineage (GTDB taxonomy): Bacteria > Acidobacteriota > Terriglobia > Bryobacterales > Bryobacteraceae > PNKE01. The sequence goes on from JAHDVK010000027.1 coordinate 65,342, forward strand.
GCGCGCGGCTTCCAGCGCGGCGGGCAGATCGTCTTCCACCTTCGCAGGTTCGACGTGGCCGCTGCCGCGAACGGTGAGGTCGAGCCCGTCATAGCCGTGGGCCTTGGCGATACGCGCGGCTTCACCCACAGGCAGCCAGTGAACGTGTTTCGAGAACAGGCAATAGGTGGTGCGCGCGCGGGCCGGCTGCGCGGCGGCGGCCGCGGCGGCGAACGGGAGCGCGGCGAAGGTCCTTCGGTTCATGGTCCATATCGTATCGCGCGGAGGTGTAGCATCAGGATTGATGCGGTACCTTCTGATGCTTTCCCTGCTTCTCCCCGCCCTGCCGGTGTGGGCGGCCGCGCCCCGCGCGGGCGTGGCCCGGGTGGACATTACGCCCGAGGAATCGATCTGGATGTCGGGCTACGCCGCGCGCAAGCGGCCCTCCACGGGCGTGCAAATGCCGATTCAGGCGAAGGCGCTGGCGCTCGATGACGGCCGCGGCGGCCTTGTGGTGCTGGTGGCGATCGACATCATCGGTCTGCCCGCCGCGCTCAGCGACCGCGTGGCGGCCGAAGCCGCGAAGCTCTACAAACTGGACCGGGCGCAAATCGTGCTGAACGCCTCGCACACGCACACGGGGCCGATGGTGGAAGCCAACCTGATGCCGATGGCGCCCGCCGATAATGCGGAGTTGAAGAAGATCCGCGCATACACCAATACGCTCGCGGGCAAGCTGGTGACGGTGATCGGCGCGGCCCTGGGCGACCTCTCGCCCGCGCGCTTCGACTTCGACTATGGCGAAGCCGGCTTCGCGATCAACCGGCGCAAGCTCGAAATCGCTCCGGTGGACCACCGCGTGCCGGTGCTGCGCGTCACCGCGCCCAACGGGCAGATCCGAGCGCTGCTGTTCGGCTACGCCTGTCACAATACGACACTGACGGCGGAATTCCTGGAGATTTCGGGCGACTATGCCGGATACGCGCAGGCGCAACTCGAAAAGGAGTTTCCCGGCGCCACGGCCTTGTTCTTCATGCTCTGCGGAGGCGACCAGAATCCGGAGCCGCGCAGCCGGCGCGAGCTGGCCGAGAAGCACGGCGGGGAACTGGCTCGCGAGGTGGCGCGCCTGGCCCGGACGAAGATGCAGCCAGTGGAGGGGCGGCTGCGGACCGCATTCCAGTTGACGCGGCTGGCGCTCAATAACATGAAGCAGGTGAACTACCCCGTGCAGGCGGTGCGCTTCGAGAAGGGCTTCACGCTGATCGCTCTGGGCGGGGAAGTGGTGGTGGATTACGCCCTGAAATTCACGAACCAGTATCCCGGTGAAAGGCTGATGGTGGCGGGCTACTCGAACGACGTGATGTGCTACATCCCGAGCTTGCGCATCTTGCGCGAGGGCGGTTACGAAGGCGGGGATTCGATGAAGTGGTACGGGCTGGACGCTCCGTTCGCCGAAGATGTGGAGGAGCGCGTCACGGATACCGTAGCCGCGGTGTTGCAACGGGTCAGAAAATGACACCGGCGGTGGCGCTGCTGCTGATGGCGGCCGCCGCCGCCGCGGAGCCACGGCCGGTGGACCGGTTGCTGGATGCGATCCCGGTGGCGCCGCCGGAGATCGGGGCGGACCTGCTGGTGCGGGTCGTGGAAAAGCGACTGGTGCGGGAACCGAAGCGCGCCGTGGAACTGCTGGAGCAGGCCTGGCACCTCGCCGGAGAGGCGCGGCTGCCCATGCCCCGGCGCACGGGCAGCCTGGTGGGCACACTGATCCAGGACTCCGGGTTGGACGCGCTCACTCTGCGCGTGCGGGTGCTGAGGCAATTGCGGGAGTTCGACGCGGGAAAGGCGCGCGAGTGGATGCGTGGCATGCCGGCGCCCGTGCCCGAGCCGCTGGACTGCGGATCGCAGTGGGTCTGGGATCCGGCGCCGTGGTACGAAGCCGTGGAAGCGCTGGGAACGCTGGAGGACCGGGCACGGGCGGTGCGGGGGGTCACGCATCCCAGCCAACTGGCGCCGGCTCTGGAACTGGTTTGGGGATACACAGGCAAGGGCGAGGAGCGCGGGTTGCTGGCGACATGGTGGGCGGCGTCGCTGGCGGCGGCGCGCGGGGATTCGGAGAGCTTCGACCGCACGCGGGAGTTACCGGCGCGGATGGCGGTGGTGGCCGAAAGGCTGAGAGCGGAAGGGGAGAACGCCGCATATCTGGCCGATGCCTGGCGCACCTACGTGCTCGCGCACTGGCGCGGCGAGGTATGCCAGAACTTCGCTTCGCAGGTGAACCGCATCACCTGGCGGCAGCGCACGGAGACTTTGTACAACCAGCGGCTCCGGGAAGCGGCCGCGAGCGATGCGCCCGAGATCGATTTCGAGGAGGAAGCGAAGCCGGCGCGCGTGATTCCCTTCGGACAGCGGCGGGACGAGGAAGCGCGCACGCGGCTTGACGAGTGGATGGCCCTGTCGGGGAGCGTGCAAGAAGTTGTGCCCGCGCTCGAACCACAGGCGTCGCCGGGCGAAGCGAGGCGGGCGGTGCTGGATGTACTCGAACGGATCGGGGAGTGGAGCGCACCGGTGGAGGGGTTCACCGCGGAGCAGTGGCTTCAGATGCGGATGACGGTGGTGGCGCCGTTGCTGCAGCAGGCAGACGGGGACACGCGGCGCGAGGTGATCCGGTGGAGGTTGCGGCTGTTGAAGGATTCCGAATTGCAGAGAACGGCTCCGGGCGCCTGGCTGTTCGTCTGGCGGCAGGCGCTGCCGGCGGCCACGGGCGAACTGGTGAGGGAGGCGGGGAGTCCGTTGATGGACCTCCTCATGCTTTCCCGTGAGATATTGGGTTGGCAATGAGCGACCCTTTGTTTGGAGCCGTCGAAGCGGGCGGAACGAAGTTTGTCCTCGCGGTGGGAGCCGCACCCGACCGCCTTCAGGACATCCGGCGCGTTTCCACCTCCCACAATCCGCTGGAGACGATCGCCGAGGTTGTCGAGTACTTCGAACACCGCCCCAAGGTGGCAGCGCTCGGCGTGGCTTCGTTCGGTCCGGTGAACCACCGGAGCGGCTCCATCGCGAACACGCCCAAGGCCGGCTGGAAGGACTTCCCTCTGCGCGACGCTTTGCGGCGCGCGCTGAATGTGCCCATCGGCTTCGAGACCGACGTGGCGGCCGCGGCGCTGGCCGAGGCGCGGCTCGGCGCGGCCCAGGGCCTGCGCGACTCGATCTACATGACCGTGGGGACGGGCATCGGCGGCGGTGTGATCGTGAACGGCGCGCCCGTGCAGGGGTTGGTCCATCCCGAGATCGGACACCTGCTGGTGCGGCGTGCGCCGGAGGAATTGCCCGAATTCGAGGGCATTTGTCCTTATCACAGAGGATGCCTGGAGGGCATGGCCTCCGGACCGGCTTTGCAGGCGCGATGGGACCGCCCGGCGCACGAACTGCCCGAGGACCACGCGGCCTGGCGGATCGAGGCCGACTACCTGGCGCAGCTTTGCATGAACCTGGCCTGCACGGTCTCGCCCGAAATGATCATCCTGGGCGGAGGCGTGATGGAGCAGGCGCAGCTCTACGAATTCACTCGAGCGCGGACCGCGGAGTTGATGAACGGTTATGTGGCGTTGCCCCGGATCGAAGCCCCCGCGCTCAAGTACCCGGGACTGGCGGGCGCGCTGATGCTGGCCATGGAGGCGGCGCGATGAGCCGCCGGAACATCTCATCCGGCACGCGTTGGGAATCCTCGGTAGGTTACTCGCGGGCTGTCCGCGTGGGTCAACATGTTTGGGTGGCTGGAACCACGGCCGTCGATGCCGGCGGCGAGATCGCCGCTCCCGGCGACGCGTACGGGCAAGCCGAGTTCATCCTGCAAAAAATCGGCCGGGCGCTGGCCGAGGCGGGGGCTTCATTCGAGGATGTGGTCCGGACCAGGATGTACCTGACGCGGGCGGAGGACCAGGGTCCGGTGGGCCGGGCGCACGCGGCGGTGTTTGCGGGGATCCGCCCGGCGGCCACGATGATCGTGGTCGCGGCGCTGGTGGACCCGGCTCTACTCGTGGAGATCGAAGTGGAGGCCTGGATCAGCCAGCCATAATGAGAGAATCGACCTATGAAGCAGCGCTACAAGTTCGGGTTTGGCCTGGCGTTGCTGCTGATTCTCACCGGGCTGGTGATCTGGCAGGGATCATTCTCGGTCGGCGACTATGGCCCGGCGAGCCCCCAGCAGACGTACGTCTTCTGGGGCCTCTCCACCCTGATTTTCCTGTTGACGGTGCTGCTCGCGTTCATGCTGTTCCGCGACGCGGTGAAGCTGTACGTGGCGCGGCGCGCCGGTCAGGAAGGTTCGCGGATCAGAACCAAGATCGTCATCGGCGCGCTGACGCTGACGTTTCTGCCCATGCTGTTTCTGGTGCTGTGGAGCGTCGAGGTGTTGAACCGCAATCTCGACAAGTGGTTCTCACGGCCGGGCGAGCGGGTCACCTTCAGCCTGGTGGATGTGGCGAAATCACTGGAAGGCGAATCGCGGCGGCATGCGGACGCGCTGGCGCGCTGGGTGGCAGGCTCCGAGGAGTTGCGCGGGTATCTCGAGACCGGGCATCCGCCGCGCGAATTCCTGCTGTCGGTGTGCGAATCCACGGCGATTGAAGAAGCGCATGTGGTGCGGCCCGATGGCGGCCACCTGGCGATCTGTGAGGAGCCGCCGGTGGCGCCGCGCAATGGCGCCACCGCGGTCCGGCCGCTGGGCATGGAGATCGCCGGGCGCGCTCCGATTGCTGGTGAGTTGGGCGAAGTGGCGGTCCGGATCCGCATGCCGCTTGATCTCGAAGCGGTGAAGCAGGAGATCGACGACCAGGTGCGGGACTACAGCCAGCTGGCGCTCACGAAACGCGAAACGCGGCGGTTCTACCTGCAATTGCTGCTGCTGATCACGCTTTTCATCCTGTTCGTCGCCACCTGGGTGGCGCTGTTCCTGGCGCGGCAGATTACCTCGCCGCTGACGGCGGTGCTGGAGGCGGCACGCGCCGTGCGCTCCGGCAACCTGGCGCACCGGGTCCGCGTGCAGGCTACCGACGAGCTGGCGACGCTCGTGCGCGCGTTCAACGAAATGACCCAGGATCTGGAGACGAACCGCGACGAACTGGAGCGGCGGCGGCGGTTCATCGAGGCGGTACTCGAGTCCATCCCGACGGGAGTGATCTCGCTGGCTCACGATGGGGCGATTCAGCTGACGAACAATGCGCTGCGGCAGATTTTTCCCGAGGAGCGGTTGCGCCCGGCCGCGCGGCTGAGCGATCTGCTCACCTCCGAGCAGCAGCGGGAACTCGCGCGCCTGCTAGGCCGGGCGCGGCGGCGCGGCAGCGCGAGCGGCCAGATCGAACTCGAGGCCGGCGAGGGAGCGGCGCGCCAGGTGACCGTCACCGTGTCGGCGCTTGACGAGCTTGTCACTTCGGGCTTTGTGATGGTTCTCGACGATACGACGGAACTGCTGCGGGCGCAGAAGGCGGCGGCGTGGCACGAGGTGGCCAGGCGCATTGCGCACGAGTTGAAGAACCCGCTCACGCCCATCGCGCTGAGTTCAGAACGGATCCTGCGGCAACTGGACAAGTGCCAGCCGCCGCCCGAGGTCCACCGGATCATCCACGAATGCTGCGCCACGATTGGAAGAGAAGTGCAGTCGGTGAAGTCGCTGGTAGACGAATTCGCGCGCTTCGCCCGGTTCCCCACTGCGCAGCCGGTTCCGGCTGACTTGAACGCCGTGGTTCGTGAAGCTCTGGCGGTGTTTGAGGGCCGCCTGGATGGCATCACTCTGCGGCTGGCGCTGGCCGGGAACCTGCCGCCGGTGGCGCTCGATGCGGGACAGTTCAAGCGCGTGGTCGTGAACCTGGTGGACAACGCGGCCGAGGCGATGCGCGACGCGCCGCTGCGCGAACTGCTGATCGAGACCTCGGTGGCCGGCGAATCCGTGGAGCTTGTGATCGCCGATACGGGCTGCGGCATCTCGACCGGCGACAAAGCGAAGCTGTTTTTGCCTGATTTTTCGACCAAGAATCGCGGTACAGGCGTCGGGCTGGCTATTGTCAGCCACATTGTCGGCGAACATGGCGCGCAAATCCGCGTCGAGGACAACCGCCCGGCCGGCGCGCGATTTATTATCGAGTTACCGGCGCTTTCGCCTGCGGACAGCGCCGGCCGCGTCCTGAGCCATTCATGAAATCCGCCCGAATTTTGATTGTCGACGACGAGCCCGGCATCCGGAGCTCGCTTTCCGGTGTGCTGCAAGACGAAGGTTTCGCCGTGCATGCGGTGGAATCCGGCGAAGCGTGCCTGGAGGAACTGGCGCGGCTGGCTTACGATCTGGTGCTTCTCGATGTCTGGCTGCCCGGCATCGACGGGTTGGAGGTGCTCGACCGCATCGAGGACGGGGCGCGGGCCGCCCGCCCGGCGGTGATTATGATCTCGGGGCACGGATCGATTGAAACCGCCGTGCGCGCGACCAAACGCGGGGCGTTCGACTTCCTCGAAAAGCCCCTCACCATCGACAAGGTGATGGTGGTGGTGAACAACGCTCTCGCGCAGCGGCGGCTGCGCCTTGAGTTGCGCGAGTTGAAGGAGGCGGGCCGGGGGCGGCTCGAAATCATCGGCGACAGCGTGCCGATCAAGGCGCTGCGGCAGCAGATCAAGCTGATGGCGGCCACCAACGGGCGCGTGCTGATCTATGGCGAGTCGGGCGTGGGCAAGGAATTGGTGGCGCACGCGATTCACGCCCAAAGCCTGCGGGCCGATGGACCGTTCGTCGAGGTGAACTGCGCCGCAATCCCCGAGGACGCGATCGAAAGCGAACTGTTCGGCAATCACCCCGGCAAGGCGGGCAAGTTCGAGAAGGCCCACGGCGGAACGCTGTTCCTGGATGAAGTGGGCGACATGAGCCTGAAGACGCAGGCGAAGGTGCTGCGCGCGCTGGACGAGCAGCGCATCGAGCCGGTGGGTTCGGCCGGGCCGCTGCAGGTGGATGTGCGCGTGATCGCCTCCACCAATAAGAACCTCAGCGATGAGATCAGCCGGGGCAATTTCCGCGAGGATCTGTTCTACCGGCTGAACGTGATTCCGTTCGCGGTGCCGCCGCTGCGGGAACGAACCGGCGATATTTCCGCGCTGGCGGCCCATTTCCTGGACGAATTCACCACGGCGTACGGCCGGAAGGCGAAGGAGCTGACGCCGGAGGCGATCGAAGTCCTGCAAGCGCACTCCTGGCCGGGCAACGTGCGCGAACTGCGGAACCTGATGGAGCGGATGGTGATCATGTATCCCCAGGTGCGCATCGATGGGCGCCACATCCCGCTGCATGTGGCGCGCCGGGCGGCCGAATCCGAACAGCAGCAGTTCGCCACGCTGCACGAAGTGCGGCAGGCGGCCGAGCGCGACTACATCCTCCGCAAACTCGACGAAACCGGCGGCAACGTGAGCCGGACGGCGGAATTGCTGGGGCTCGAGCGCAGCAACTTGTACAAAAAAATGCGCGCGCTGGGGATTGCGCCGCGAGACGCCGGCTGAACGGGCCTTAGACGGTTGGATCACTCGCGCCGCAGGCGGCGAGCAGGAGTCCGCGCAGTTCGTGGCTTTCGCTTTCGGTGAGTTTTCTTCCCTCGCGGGTGATGTGAAACACGTCGATGGCCTTGTGCGCCTCAGTGTCTACAAGCACCACCTCGATGTTGCAGCCGGCGCGGGAGATGGCGGAGGCAAGGGCGTAGAGCAGGCCTGGGCGGTCCTGAGCGACAACCTCGGCCATGGTGGCGGCGGCCGAGGCCTCGTTGTCGATGGCGGCTTGCGGAGCGGCGGCCGCGCGGGTCCGCGGGCCGGGGCGGCTGGCGCGTTGCTTCATCAGGTCCTCCGCGCGAATCTCGCCGGAGGCCACGCGGCGCAAGGTCTGCCGGAGCCGTTCCTGTTCGGGGGGATTGAGCTCGAGGCTGCGAAAAGGATCAGTAAACACGAAGCGGTCAATGGCCACGCCCTGGGCGTTGGAAAACGCTTCGGCCTGAACGATGTTCACCCCGAAGCTGGAAATCGCGCCGGCAAGTGAAGCGAATAGAAAGGGGCGGTCCGGCGTCGTGATGGTCGCCGAGAAGGCGCCCTCGCGGCGTTCGACGCCGACGGCGGCGCCGCCGGGCGGACATGCCTGGTGGAGCGCGAAATGGGACTCTGCCTGTTCCCGCGTGTGCGTCCAGAGGTAGCGGGCGGGCAGACCGGCGACAAACTCGCGCAGGCCGGGGCTGATGGGGCCCCATGCCTCCTCGGGCGTTTGCACGCGGTCCGCGGTGAGGGCTCCGGTCAGCGCGCGGTGGGTGATGCGGTAGAGCCGCCAGAGTTGATCGCGGCGCCACGGGCTCATGGCCGCCGAGTTGACGGCGCTGATGTCAGCGTAGGTGAGCAGCGTGAGAGCGCGAAGGCGCTCGGTGGTCCGGATCAGAAGCTTCAGGCGGACGGCGGTGGCGGGGTCGTCCATATCGCGGCTCTGAATCGCGGCGGAGAGCGCGAGGTGATGGCGGATCAGGAAGAGGACGGTGTCGCGGCTTAGATCGTCCAGACCCATCCGGCTGAGAAAATCCGCGGCGATGCTTTCGCTTTCCTCGCTGTGCGCGCGGCCGCTACCCTTGCCGATGTCGTGCAGCAGCAGCGCCATACGGATCAGCCATGTCTCGCTGGCGGACTCTTCCAGCAGTGTGGCGAAACGGCTGGCGCCGGCGGCTTCGGCTTGAGGCAGGCCATCGAGAATCTCAATTGCCACAAACGTGTGCTCGTCCACAGTGTATTGATGGTAGAAGTCGCGGACCACGAGGTGCTCGATGCGAGCCCATTCGGGGAGCAGAACCCCAAGGAAGCCCGTTTCCGCCATCGCGCGCAACGCCAGCGGTGCGTGGGGCAGGCTCAGCAGGGTGCGCCAGAATTCGGGCCCTGGCGGCTGGCTCGTGAAGTCCTGGGCGAAGCGGAATAGATGCGTGGTGATGCGCCGGGCTGTGTCCGCGGCGGGTTTCACGCCGTGGCGGGCGACAAACTCGAAAAGCCGGAGCGGCAGGCCCGAGTTCACCTCCAGTTCGTTCGGCTGCCGCAAGAACACCAGGTCTCGCGCCACGGTGAAGTCCGCATTGGAAAGCCGGGCGCGCCAGTCGCGGAAGTTGGCGAACAGCGAGCGGTCCAGACCCTCGCTGGCTTCCAACTCCTCGAGCGCGGCCGCGTGAATCACCTTGGAGTTCCGGAACCACGCGCGCATCCACTCGGCGGGATCCTGCCAGGGAGAAAACAGCGAGGCGGCGATTTCGTCCTGCGCTTCGAAGTTGAGCAGGTTGGAGTCGCGGCCCGCGCGGAAATGCAGGAAACAGCGCGCAGCGAACAGAAATTCGATCGGCCTGGGGTCGGCGGGCGCGCCATTGGCAGGATCCCGCAGGGCCTGCAGCCACCGGACCGATTGCAGGTCGCGCAAGCCGCCGGGCGCCTCCTTCACGTCGGGCTCGAGGCGGTAGATGGTGTTGTGGAACCGGCTGTGCCGGCTGCGGGTCAGGCGGCAGAGGCGGCGGGTGATCTCGCGGCGGGATGTCTTGAGAAAGCCGGCGAAGCGCTCTCGCCACTGCGAGTAGAGGCCGCGGTCGCCGCAGAGGATGCGTTCGTCCAGCAGGCTGATGGTGAGTTCGAGATTGCCATCGATCACCTGGCAGCATTCCTCGGGCGTGCGGACGCTGTGGCTGACGCGCAAGCCCGAGTCCCAGAGCAGGCGCAGAAATTCCGAAAGCGCTCCCCTCAATTCCGGCTCCTGCGGCGCGCGACGCACCAGCACCAGCAAGTCCACGTCGGAACTGGGAAACAATTCGCGCCGGCCGTACCCGCCCGCTGCAAGCAGCGACAACCCCCCGGGAAACGCCGGGGCGAGCGCCTCCGCGTAGGCCTGCTGGACGAGATCGTCCACCAGCGCTGTGCGCTCCCGCAACACCGGCAGGGCCTCGCCGGAGGCGAGAAATCGCGCCCGCCATAGGTCCAGTGCCGAGCTACAGCGCTGCTTCGCCGCGGTCGTCATTCCGGATCCGGATGGCCTCTTCCACGGCGTAAATGAAGATCTTCCCATCGCCGATCTTGCCGCTGCGGGCGGCGGTCATCAGGGTTTGGGCGACCTCCTCAAGCCGGGCGTCTGGCACCACGAGTTCGACTTTCACCTTGGGCAGCAGGTCCACCTGATACTCCTGGCCGCGGTAGACCTCTTTGTGGCCTTTCTGGCGGCCATGGCCGCGGACCTCGGTGACAGTCAACCCGTCGACGCCGATCGTCTTGAGGGCTTCCCTCACGTCCTCAAGCTTGAAGGGCTGGATGATGGCTTCGATTTTCTTCATGGCGTGACTCCCGTTCAGGCCTCCAGGCTATACCCATCCTCGCCGTGCAGGCTGAGGTCAAGACCCTCGATTTCCTCCTCCGGGCGAACCCGCAGGCCGCAAGCGAGATCGGCCACTTTCAGGCAGATCAAGCTCCCCACGGCGGCAAGCGCCACTGCCACCAGCGCTCCGCCGGCCTGATTCAAAATCTGCGCGCCGTTGCCGTCCACCAGGCCCAGCGGCATCACGTTGCCCGCGGCGTCGGTGAGGCCGCCGTTGATGACATTGGTGGCGAATACGCCCGTCAGCAGCGCGCCCAGAAAACCGCCCGCGCCGTGAATGCCGAAGGCGTCGAGCGAATCGTCATAGCCGAGCTTCATCTTGACCACGGCCACCATCCAGAAGCAGAACACCCCGCCGAGGAACCCGATGATCAACGCCGACATCGGCGTCACAAAACCCGCCGCCGGAGTGATCGTCACCAAGCCGGCCACCGCCCCGGAGATGCCGCCGAGCATACTGGGTTTGCCATGACGGAACCATTCAGCGAGCAGCCAGCCGATGGTGGCCGCCGACGCGCCAAAATGAGTGGTGACGAACGCATTGGACGCATCGCCTCCGGCGCTCAGCGCGCTGCCCGCATTGAAGCCGAACCAGCCGACCCACAGCAGGCAAGCGCCCGTCAAACTGAGGATCAGGTTGTGCGGCTTCATCGGTTCCTGCCGGTATCCGAGCCGCGGCTTCAAATAGAGGGCAGCCACCAGCGCGGACACGCCCGAGGAAATATGCACCACCGTCCCGCCCGCGAAATCGAAACAGGGCAAGGCGCCGTCCCCGAAGGCGTTCATCAGGCCGCCTGTCCCCCACACCATGTGCGCCAGGGGGAAGTAAACGATCACGAGCCAGAGCGAGGTGTACACGAGCATCGCGCTAAACCGCATGCGTTCGGCGTAGGCCCCGGAAATCAGCGCCGGAGTGATAATCGCGAACATCATCTGGAAGGCCATGAAGGTGAGGTGCGGCACGCCGGCGTAATCCGAAGGCTCCTTGCCGACGCCGTTCAACAGCAGATACTGCGTTCCCCCGATGAAGGCGTTTCCCTCACCAAAGGCCAGACTGTAACCGAACAGGCCCCAGATGATGGAGGCCAGCGCCATCAGCGCGAAGCTGTGCATGAGCGTGCTCAACACGTTCTTGCGCCGGACCAGTCCGCCATAGAAAAGGGCGAGACCCGGCCCGGTCATCAGCAGCACCAGCGCGCAGCAGACCAGCATCCAGGCGTTGTCGCCGGCCATGTGCGCGGCTTTGGCCGCCTGTTCCAGCGAAGCAAGACGCTCCTCAACGGCCGGAGCATCCTGGGCCTGCAAGACAGGCAGACACACGAAGAGTAGGGTGAAAAGTCGTTTCACTTCCGGGGGCAACTCCTATTGGGGATACAAACCGGACGGGGGTTCTTCACGATGGTACTCCTTGTTCAGCTGCGGAAGGAAACAGAAATTTCTTCTGGGCGCGAATGATTTTTTTTATCGCCGCGGCAAGCGCCGATGGGTTGGCCCCTCCCGGAGCAGGCCGCTCCCCTACAATAGAGAGCAATGAGACTGAGCAAGCTTCCAATGACCGCCGCCTTGGCTCTGGGCGCCATCGCGGCCGCCGCCCAATCGCCGCCTCCGCTGCCAGAGCCTTATCACACCCCCTCAGTGTCCAATGCGCCCACCGTGGTTTCCCGGCCCGAAAACTCGCAGCTTCGCGTCCCCGAAGGCTTTTCCGTGCGCGAGTTCGCCGGGGGATTCGAACGGCCGCGCTACATGATCCAGGGGCCTTCGGGCGAGATCCTGCTCTCGGATTCGGCAAAGAAGGGCTCTGTTTACGCCCTGTTCGACCGCGACGGCGACGGCAAGGCCGATGACCGCAAGCAGCTCATCACGGGCCTCGACCGCCCCTTCGGTCTGGCGCTGTGGCGCGACTATCTCTACATCGCCGAAACCACCGCCGTGAAGCGCTACAAGTATGACGCGAAGAGCTTTACCCTGGGCGCGCCCGAGATGGTGGTGGACATGAAGGACTTCGCCACCGGCCACTGGACCCGGTCGATCCGGTTCAACAAGGCCGGGGACAAATTCTATCTCGGCATCGGCTCGCGCTCCAACGTCGATCCGGGCGAGCCCGAGCAGCGTGCCGCGATCTCGCGCTGCAATCCCGACGGCAGCGGCTGCGAGATCATCGCGCGCGGCACGCGCAATCCCATCGGCCTCGACTTTGAACCGGCCACCGGCAAGCTCTGGGCGGCCGTCCAGGAACGCGACGGCCTCGGCGATGACCTCGTCCCCGACTTCTTCACCTCCATCCAGGAAGGCGGCTTCTATGGCTGGCCCTACGCCTATATCGGTCCGACCGAGGAGCCGCGGCTCAAGGGCCAGCGGCCGGACCTGGTGAAGCAGACCATCGTGCCGGACGTGGTGCTGCAGGCGCATGTCGCCGTGTTGGATTCACGTTTCTACACCGGGAAGCAGTTCCCGGCCAAGTATCAGGGCGGGGCGTTCCTGGCCTTTCACGGGTCGTGGAACCGCGCCGAGCGCGTGGGCTATTCGGTGGCCTTCGTCCCCTTCAAAAATGGCAAGCCTGCCGGTCCCGTCGAAGACTTCCTCGCCGGCTTCATGCTTGACCCCACCAAGAGGGAAGTCTGGGGCCGCCCCGTCGGGCTGCTCCAGTTGGCTGACGGCAGCCTGCTGGTGTCCGACGACGGCGGAAATCGACTGTGGCACATCTCATACAAAAAGTAGTCATTCTGTTTCTGACCTTCGCGCTCGCTCAGGCCCTGGCGCAGTTGCAGCAGCCTTTTTCGCACAAATTGCACCTCAAACAGGTGAGCGGCTGCGAGCCGTGCCATACGAACGCGGCGAAGTCCACCAAGGCTTCGGACAACCTGCTGCCGTTCGAGACCGAATGCGTCAACTGTCACCACGACATCCACATCAAGGAGCCAAGGAAGACGACCGTCCATCAGTTCAATCACGAGCTCCACATGGGCGCGAATCCAGGTCCGATCATCGCCGCGGCCGTCAAGAGCAAGACCTGGCTCGGCACGGCCAAGGAGATGCCGAAGAAGCTGAACACCGCCAACGCGTGCGTCTCCTGCCATCACGACATTGAAGAGAGCGAGGCGATCACGGACGCGATCGGGAAGGCGCACTACCCGCGCATGGCCGATTGCCTCACCTGCCATAACCAGATCAACCCGCCCGAATCGTGCAAGACCTGTCACGATCCGGCCACGAATTTCCGGCCGGCCGACCATACGCCGGAGTTCGTGGACGCGCACGCCCGCGCCGGCGCCGTGCCGGACAAGCAGGTCTGCCACGGCTGCCACGGAAAGAACTTCACCTGCAAGGGGTGCCATTGACCAAACCGGAATTCCAGAATCACTACGAAGTGCTCGGACTGAGCCACGGCGCCTCCAGCGAAGAGATTTCGCGCGCGTATCAGTTGCTGGCCCGGGAACTGCACCCGAATACGCCGCGGACCGGAAACAAGGCCGCGTTCGACAAGCTGAACAAGGCTTACGAAGCGCTGTCGGACCCAGCGGCCCGAGAGGCGTTCGATCGGCTGTTCACGGGCGGAGTCGCGCAACGCGAGGGGCCGCGTTTCGCCGCCGGCGAGTTCTTCGACGCACTCAACAAGGAGATGCGCCGGCGCACGGCGGTTCTCTGCGTGCTCTACGACCAGCGGCGGCGGCAGCCTGACACGCCGAGCCTCACCTTTCGAGAACTGGAGGGGCTGATGAACCTGTCCTCCAGCGAGCTGAGCTTCTCGATGTGGTTTTTGAAACAGCGCGGACTGGCGGGCGTGGATGACAAGAGCGCGATCCAGATTACCGTGAGCGGGATGGAATTCCTGGAAGCCCAGGCGCCGCGGACCGAAGACGTCATGCCCTTCATCCGGCAACCGGAGCCCTAATGGACGCTAGCCGCGAAGGTAGGCGTCCTCGCCGCGAATCCAATCCTCGCGCCGCGGACTGAAGAGGTCGGTGACCTCGGAATCCTCCAGCACGTCCACGCTGTGCGGCAGATTGGGCGGGATCTCCAGGCACTGGCCCGGGCCCACAACCACTTCACGGCTGCCGAAGTGGAATCGCAGCCGGCCGCGTTCGACCATGGTGATCTGCTCGTTCTCGTGCGAATGTTCGGGGACATGAGCCCCCGCGAGCATTTCGAGCCGGGCGATGGTGATGCGCGCGGCGTGAATCACGCGCCGGGTCATCTTCGGATTCATCGCCTCGGCGGGGACGCCGGACCATTCGTGCAGAGTCATATGCGGCAGCGTATCATGACGGGAGCCGCTGCGGGCCTGCGTTAAGATAGAAAGTTCCGCCCCTAGGAGATGATATGAAAGGCGTTGTGCTGGCTGGA
>JAHDVK010000003.1 GCA_023384675.1 Bryobacteraceae bacterium
GGGCTGCGCTTCGTCGTTCCATGCGATCCACCTCCCTTACGGTCGGTGCTTCGAAGCCCCGCGCGTCAGCAAGGGGCTGCGCTTCGTCGTTCCATGCGATCCACCTCCCTTACGGTCGGTGCTTCGAAGCCCCGCGCGTCAGCAAGGGGCTGCGCTTCGTCGTTCCATGCGATCCACCTCCCTTACGGTCGGTGCTTCGAAACCCCGCGCGTCAGCAAGGGGCTGCGCTTCGTCGCTCCATGCTTTCCACCTCCCTTACGGTCGGTGCTTTGAAGCCGCGCGCGTGAGCAAGGGGCTGCGCTTCGTCGTTCCATGCCATCCACCTCCCTTACGGTCGGTGCTTCGACGCCCCGCGCATCAGCAAGGGGCAAAATCAATAGCCAACGGAGGATGGGAGAGGCTTCCAGTGTCCTTTTCAACTCCCACCCTATAAGTACCCGGGGGCCGCAATGTATGCCGGGCGCCCGCCGCCACGTGCTTCCGGAGAAGCTGGAAGGGCGACTATTATGGTCACGCAGAACATCAATACGCGTCATCGGGTCCGACTCGGGGCCAAGGCCAGATAGCCACTGTGAATCGGCGCCGTTCTGTCACATCGCTGGCTCGACGGCTACGCTTGGGCGAATTTGGTTCGTCAGCGTTTGAGAGGTCTTTGCCGGCCGGCTGGGAACCTGCTCCGGTTCCACATTAGCATTGCGAAGGAATTGTCAATGGGGCGGTGGAGGGCGGAAATCGTGGTAATTCGTTGAAATGGGGCGGGATAAAAATATTTCTTATTCGTGAACAGGGACGGGGGATTCGGCCAATGCCTGATGGCGCCTGGGTTGACCGTCGGCGAGGCCGCATTCCACAATCCCGGTATGAGTTCGATTCCGGCGCGGCTGCTGCCGATGGCAGGCGGTCTGTTGCTCGCGGCTTTGCCGGCGCTTTTCGCCGGAGAGCCTGCTCCGCCCTGGCGGCACGGCGGCCTGAAGGTCTCAGAGAACGGCCGTTATCTGCAGACGGGCGGCGGCGCGCCTTTTTTCTGGATGGGCGACACGGCATGGCGCCTGTTTCAGCGGCTTTCGCGCGAGGAGGCGGTGGCGTATCTGGAGGACCGCCGCCGCAAGGGGTATAACGTCATCCAGGTGATGATCGCCAGCAGCGCGGGCGAGAAGAACCACTACGGGCATGAAGCCTTCACGGGCGGCGATCCGGGCCGGCCCAGAACCACCGAAGAGGACGATTACTGGGATCACATCGACTACATCCTCGGGCAGGCCGAAGCCCGGGGCATGTACCTGGCGATGCTGCCAGCGTGGTGTTCGCTGGCCAAAGCTGGGTTGAACGAGAGCAACGCCCCCGCGTATATCGGCTTTCTGGTGGGCCGTTACCGGCACCGCCCGAACGTCATCTGGGTGAATGGCGGCGACTGCCGGGGCTCGGACTTCGCGGGGCTTTGGAGGCTGGCCGGAGGCGCGCTCAAGAGCGGCGATCCGCAGCGGCTCGTCACGTTCCATCCGTTTGGCGGCACATCCTCATCGATGTGGTTTCACGACGAAGAGTGGCTCGACTTCAATATGTTCCAGAGCGGGCACCGCCGCTACGATCAGGTCCGCGAGGAGCAGAAGACGTTCTGGAAGGGCGAAGACGGCTGGCGTTTCGTCGAGGAGGATCTTGCCAAACGCCCGCCCAAACCCACCATCGACGCCGAGCCCAGCTACGAGAGCATCCCCCAGGGTCTGCACGACCCGAAGGAACCGTATTGGGACGCCAACCACATCCGGCGCTACGCCTACTGGGCCGTCTTCGCCGGGGCGTTCGGCCACACCTACGGCCACAATGCGGTGATGCAGATGTACAAGCCCGGGGCCGGCAAGGGCGCCTATGGCGTGCGGGAAACCTGGAGCGAGGCGCTCGATGCGCCGGGGGCGCGGCAGGCGCCGTACCTGAAGAACTTGATTCTGTCCCGCCCGGCCTTGGAGAGGGTTCCGGATCAGGACCTCATCGCCGGCGCGAATGGAGAACGCTACGAGCGCATCATCGCCACGCGAGGCGAATCTTACGCTTTCCTCTACACCTTCACCGGCCGTCCGTTTGAGGTGCGGATGGGGAGGATCAGCGGCGGCAAGGTGACGGCGTGGTGGTTCGACCCGCGCACCGGGCAGGCGCGCCGCCAGGGTGAGTTCGCCAACAAGGGCGTGAGGACCTTCGAGCCGCCTGGAACGCCCGGCGAGGGCAACGATTGGGTTCTGGTGCTGGACGACGCCGCGCGAAAGTTCAGCCCGCCGGGAGCGCAGCGGTAACTCGGGTCAACTCCCGCGCTGAGGCGATCTGCCGCCCATCGGCGAAGACGCGCAGCCCGGCGCCCTTGCCGAACCGCTCGCCTGTGCGGTCCCAAACAATGGTCAGGTTGCGGCCGTGGTAGGAAACGCCGTCCAGGCAGAACCAGTCCCACTGGCGCGGGGGCAGCAGCGGGTGGACTTCGACGATATTGTCAGCACGCGGCCGAAGCCCGGCCAGCCCAGTAATCACGAGGTCGCAGTACGCGGAGTGGTTGTAATGGTCGCCCCTGCCGTTGAACGTGCCTTTGGCGATCTTGCGCGCCCGGGCGTGCCATGCGCCGGTGAAGGGGTTCAGGTTCTCATCGATCCAAGGGATCGCGCTCCCGTCAGGCAGCCGCAGGCGGTGACTTTTTGTGTAGGTCAGGAAGGCCGCGAAGTAGTCTTCCACGCCAACCACGCGTTGCGGGTAATCCCGGACGGTGTTGGCCAGCGCCTTGAGCGTGACGGTGGTGGAGAAGGGCCAGCTGGGGCCGTTCCACTGGCAGTCGTCTCCGTCTTCGGCGATGCGGAAACCGGGGTGGCGGCGCTCCGCGGTCGTGGGGCCAAGGGGCGCGCGGAAACCTTCGGGGTCGCCCAGTTGCCGCCAGGCCGATTCGTAGCCGCGCCGCGCGTCCGGGAGCGCGAAATACCAGGGCGTGAAGCCCATGATCTCTCGGACCCCGGCCAACTGCCCGTTGTCGAGCCGCACCTTGAAAAAGCGGGCTTCGCGATCCCATAGCCCCTTCTGGACGAGAGCCTTCAACCGCGCCGCTTTGCGCCGGTAGGCGCGGCTGAGATCCGGGCGGCCGCTGCCGGCGGCGATCGCGGCGATCGCCAGCGCGTTGCCATACATGTAGCTGTTGATCGTGGGCCGCGCGTTCCGGTTTCGGCGGGAACCGCTGACGGTGTCCTCCATCCCGTCGCGGACGTCGTACTGCCAGAACAGGCCCGAGGGCAGCAGGCGTTCCTGCTCCCAAGTTTCATAGTCGAGCACGAGCGCGTCGAGCAACGACGCCGGGGCCTGCCGTCGCAGGTCCACACGGTACCGGTCCAGCACGGCATGCGCCGTCCAGTTGCTGTATTGGTGATAATGCCGCTGCAGTCCCCCGCCGCCGCCGCCGCGCAGCCAGAACTCGAGGTACTGGTCCAGATACCGGTGGTCGCGAATCCAGCGGCCTTCATTGAGATGGTGTCCGAGGGCGCAACTGATGGCGTTGTGATCGGTGGCATGCTTCACGGGCTTGAGGAATTCCGTGATCACATACCCGCGCGGAGTCTGCTTGATGTGCTTGCGGAACGTCCACCAGCGGTAGTAGTAAGTGCGCTCGACTTCGGGATCGGGGCAAAGGAGCAGCGGCACGTTGGCGACCATCCAAGCCCAGGCCCCGGCATTCGGAATGGCGTTGACCACCTCTTCCGGAGCCATTCCATTGAAGAAATCCACGTGGTGGCGGAGCGAATCGGGATCGAGAAGGAAGAACGGCGGAGCGGGCTGGGCGCCGGCCGCGGCGCGAGCGGCGAGCAGCGGCGGCGCGTATCCCATCAGGAAGATTCGCCGGTCCATGGGTGTTGAAGGAGAGGCCCTGCAATTCCAGAATCCACCTCAGCGCGCCTTGACTGCAACCGCGGCGTACTCGCGACGGGATGGCCTTGCCCGGGCGACCGGGGTAGCCCGACAGCGGCTCACCCCCATAGGCGGGAGCTTGCCACCGAGATGCCCCGCACCTCGTCCGGCCACTTGCCGGAGACGGCGCAATAGTAATGCAGCAGCGCGCCGCGATGCCAGATGACAGATGGTTTGTGGGCATAGACGGAGTCCACCGAGCCTGACGGACCGACGTCAATCAGGATGCGGTCTGCCTTGATCATCTGGAAGGGGCTGTCGCCCGTGGCGAGCAGGTCGCGCGCCTTGCCTTGAGCATCGAGGCCGAAATAGAACAGGAGCCACTTGCGCCCATCGAGCATGACGCAAGGATCGCTGGCGAACCGTTCGTCCCAACTGCCGGCGCCGCCATTGCGGACGATGGGGTTCCCTTCGTACCGGCGCCAGGTTTTGAGGTCGGTCGAAGTGGCGACGCCGGTCTGTTCGCGCCAGCGTTTTTCGCGGTTTTTGGCGTTGTAGAAGAGATAGTACGTGCCGCGGTGCTCGATGAGGCAGGGTTTGTAGAGACCGCCGTTTTCCCAATCGGCGCCGTCTTCGGGCCTCAGGCAGATGTCGCCGATTTCCCACTTCAGCAGATCGGCGCTCCAGCAGAGGCCAATGACGGCGGGGCCGGCTTCGTAGCCGGGATTCGGATAGGCATGGAATACGCCGAGGTACCGGCCGTTGACCTTCTTCAAGTCCCCGCGCGAACGCAGCCGGGTGTCGCGCAGAATCCAATTGAGGGCGATGTTGTAGCGCGTGATGGGGTTGGCCGGGTCGCGCCGGAGGATGCAGCCGCGGCGGGTCCAGTGGAGCAGGTCCGTGGAGGAGGCGAGTCCGGTCTGATAGCCGGTACCATCGAAGCCAAGGTAGGTCATGTGGAATTTGCCGTCGTGGTGGAAGACGAACGGGCAATCCACGGCGCGGCTGTCGAAAGAGGCGGGGTCGGGATCGGCCGCCAGCACCAGTTTGCCCCACTTGTAGGGCGTGTCGTAGGCCGACTCGGGCGTGGCTGCCCGGCCCGTGCCAGCGGCGGCGAGTGCGATCATCAGTTCACGTCGCGTCATGGTGTACCTCCGGTGAACGGTCCCGGCCGCGGAGAGGCGGCGCTGCCGCCGGACCGGCCTCGAAACCAGTACGATAACAGAGCGATGATCCGTGTCCTGGCCGTTCTTTTCGCTCCCCTGCTTCTGGCCGCGCAGCCCGCGCCTGAGGTCCGCAAGATCTGGGATGCCGGCGTGCATAATGCGTTCACCGATCTGATCCGCTATGAGGGCCGTCTGTTCTGCGTGTTCAGGGAAGGGGCGAAGCACCAGGTTTCGCCCGACGGCAAGATCCGTGTCCTGGCAAGCCGCGATGGCGGCGAATGGACTTCGGTGGCGCTGCTGGCGTCGGAACTCGGCGACCTGCGCGATCCGCACTTGTCCGTTACTCCGCGGGGCGAACTGATGCTGGTGGCGGCGATCGCCCTCAATCCCGGCGGCCCGCACCGGCACCAGACCCACGCGTTCTTCTCGCGGGACGGCGCCAACTGGAGCGAACCAACACCAATCGGCGAGCCGGACTACTGGCTCTGGCGCGTGGCGTGGCACAAGGGCAAAGCCTACGCCGTGGGGTATCCGACAAACCCTGGCGGGCGCGCTGCGCGGCTCTATCACAGCGAGGACGGACGAACATTCCGCACGCTGGTCGCGGAACTCCCCGCGCCCGATGCGCCCAACGAAACCGATTTCGCCTTCCTGCCCGACGACACCATGCTGATCCTCGCCCGCCGGGGCGGCGGCGCGCGCACGGCGGCGCTGCTCACCGCGAGCCCGCCGTACACCGATTGGCGCGTGGACGACCTTGGCCGGCAACTCGGCGGACCGGCGCTGCTGCGGCTGCCGGATGGGCGTCTGCTCGCCGCGGGCCGGATTCATCCCGAAGGCGGCTCGCGCACGGCCCTGCTCTGGCTCGACCGGGAGCAGAAACAATTCCGGGAGATTCGGGTTTTGCCTTCGAAAGGCGACTCGAGCTACCCGGGGCTGGTTTACGAAGGCGGCGAACTGCTGGTCAGTTACTATTCAAGCCACGAGGGCAAGTCCGCGATCTATTTCACGCGCTTGCGGCTTCCTTAGGCCATTTCCTCGCGCACCGGATAGAGCGAAGCGAACAATTCGCGGTAGTGCTCGAGCACCTTGCCGCGCGGCCGCGCTCTCGAATCACGATCAGGAATCAAACCAGCCGGTCGTATTCAGCGTGAGTGCCAATCCAGAACCACACCAACCCATCCTTCTTCTTGACCGCCAGGGCACGGCAATCCAGGCCAATTCGGACGGAATAGATGTTCTCCAGTCCTTCCACTTTCTTAAAGTGCAGGCTGGGATGAGACGGGTTACTCACGAAGAGACGGAATGGGGTTTGGCGTCCCTTTGAAGCGCCGCGGGCAATCCGGCGAAAAGGCTCCGGAACCGGCGGGTCGTCCGAGACTGGATCAAATCAGCTTACTCAGCGGCGTAGTCTCGCCTCGTTCGTCTTCGCCGGCGGCTTCCTCGGCCATGCTCCGAAGAATAGCGCGCTTCGCCCCGAATCGCTGCTTCCACAACGCCTCATCCGCGAGCGAATCGAGAATCTGGGCGGCGATTGCGTCCTGCTCATCCTGCGGCAGGGCGTTCACCCGCTCCAGCGCCTTTTCAAGCAAGGATGCCATGACCGTATTCTAGCAATCGATCCGGCTCCGCCGTACCCGCGCGGAACGTCGCGAGACACGGCAACCGGACGCCGCGCAAAAGCAGGCTAGGCCATTTCCTCACGCACCGGATAGAGCGAAGCGATCAATTCGCGGTAGTGTTCGAGCACCTTGCCGCGGCGGAGCTTCATGGTGGGCGTCAATTCGCCGGTTTCGAGTGAAAACTCGCGTTCGAGAATCCGGAATTTCCGGATCTGCTCGAAATCGGCCAGTTGCTTGTTGATTCGCGCCACGACTTTTTTCATTTCCGCCTGCACCGGCTCGCTGTTCACGAGCGACTCTAAGTCCTTCGACGGCAGTTCCGCCACGCCGGGGATGGATTCGGCGGCCTGCGGGTTGATGGTGAACAGCGCACAGACGTAGGGCTTGTCGTCGCCCAGCAGCATAATCTGATTGACGAGCGGCTCGGTTTTGAACAGCGATTCGATGCGCGCCGGGAAAATTTTTTTGCCGTTCGAACTGACGATCAGCTCTTTCTTGCGGCCGGTGATCCACACATAACCGCGTTCGTCGAACGAGGCGATATCACCTGTATAGAGCCAGCCGTCGCGCAGCACTGCCGCGGTCGCCGCATCGTCCTTGTAATAACCCGAGAAGAGCGTTTCGCTGCGAATCAGAAGTTCGCCATCGTCGGCCAGCCTGAATTCGACGCCCGGCAGCGGCACGCCGATCGATCCCGATACGGGCCGGTCCACCGGATTCAGCGCCACCACACCGCCCTCGGTGAGGCCGTAGCCTTCGATGAGCGGCATGCCGATGGATGCGTAGAACTCCGCCAGCACCTTGCCGAGGGGCGCGGCGCCGCTGGCCGCGATCCGCATGCGTCCGCCGAGACGCGCGCGGATTTTGGCGAACACCACCTTATTGAAGAAGGCCATTGACGACCGGGCGAGCAGCGACGGCTCGCGGCCTTCCTGGCGCGCGCGGTTGATTTCGCTCCCCACGCCGAGCCCGGTGTAAAAGAGCTTCCGGATCGCCGCCGGCTTCTTGCGAATCTCGTTTGCGACGCTGGCGTACACGCGCTCCCACACGCGCGGCGGAGCGACGAAGAAGGTGGGCCGCACCGTACGCAGTTCGGCGGGCATCTTTGACAATCCCTCGCTGAACCACACGGGCACGCCCATGCGGATCATCAGCATCTCCATCACCATTCGCTGGGTGATGTGCGCCGAGGGCAGGAAGGCCAGCGTGCAATCGTCCTCGCCGACGGGCAGCACTTTCGGGCCCATGTCGCAGTTCACGACAAGCGACCGGTGGGTCACCAGCCCCATCTTGGGCTCGCCGGTGGCGCCGGAGGTCAGATAGAGGATGCAGTAATCCGCAGGCTTCGCTTCACTGATGATGCGGCCGAGCAGGTCCGGGTCGGCCGCGGCCGCGGCGCGGCCGCGCGCGCGCAGATCGTCCAAGGTGATCGCGCCCTGGGCTTCGCCGCTCAGCACAATGCGGGGCGCGTTCAGCGCGTTGAGTCCCGCGCTCTCGAGACCGGCGAGCGCCTTGGCGTTTTCGACGAACACGGCCTTCGGTTCGCAGGCGGCGATCGTCTTCATTTGCTCCATGGGCGGCAGGCTGGTGTAGACCGCGGCGGCGATGGAGCCGTTGGTCATCACGCCCACGTCGGCGAGGTAAAATTCGGCGCGCGTCTCCGACGCCAGCCCGACGATGTCGCCATGACCGACGCCGAGGGAACGCAGCCCGAGCGCGATTTCTTCGGCGATGGCGCGGTATTCGTTCCAGCTATAGCTCTGGTAGCTGCCGTCGCCGCGCGGCTGGTGCAGCGCCTTGGCTTCACCCCACGCCGCAGCGGCGGCGGACAGAAGCTGGTAAACCGTGCGGCGCTCCTCCGGGAGCGCGGGTGCTGTTTTGCCCATCAGAGGTCCTTGCTCCTTCCCCTCGGACTCCCGCCTTCTTTCTACAATATCCTTGATGCGATTCCAACGTGAACTCGATGTCGCGCGCGATCTCGCCTGGCGCGCGGGCCAG
Organism: Bryobacteraceae bacterium; assembly: GCA_023384675.1. Taxonomy (GTDB): domain Bacteria; phylum Acidobacteriota; class Terriglobia; order Bryobacterales; family Bryobacteraceae; genus PNKE01. Next base: position 8,654 of record JAHDVK010000003.1, read on the forward strand.
CAATCCCTCCAATATATGCGCCAGGGCGTCACCGCCGAGGACAAGTCCGACGACTCCCCGGTGACCATCGCCGACCGCGATGCCGAAAAGCTCTTCGTGGCGGGGCTGACCGCCGCATTCCCCGACGACGGCCTGCTGGGAGAGGAGGGCGCCTCGAAGGAAAGTGTGGGCGGACGCCGCTGGATCATCGATCCGGTGGACGGAACCCGCGACTTCGTGCGAAAAAACCGCCTTTGGGCCAACCTGATCGCCCTCGAGGTGGATGGCGTCGTTGAGATCGGCGTGGCGACGTTCCCCGCCCTGGATGAGGTGTACTGGGGCGTTCGCGGCCTGGGCGCGTGGCGCTGCCACGGTTCGCGCACCGAACAGTTACATCACAGCTCGATCACCGATGTCCGCAAGTCGGTGCTGTGCGTCAACCGGATGCAGGACGGGTTGATCGTTCCCTACTCGAAAAAACTGCTCGATTTCATGAGCCAGTTCTGGGCCGTGCGGAGCCTGGGCGGAGCGATGGACGCCATGTTTGTCTGCTCGGGGTCGGCCGACGTGTGGCTCGAACCCACCTGTAAGCCTTGGGACCTGGCCGTGCTGCAGGTGATCTCGCACGGCGCGGGATGCCGCTTCTTCGACTACTCCGGGAAGGACCATATCTACGGCGACAACGCCGTGATCTGCACGCCCGCATTGGAGGGGGAGGTCCGGAAGCTGCTTGGGATCGGCTAGGCTTCCCTGACCCGGAGCCCAAGCCCCGGCGCAATCGGGAGCACGAGTTTACCGTTCACCACTTTCACGCCTTCAAAGGGGTCGTTGCTGATGAGCAGGTGGCCGTCGAGGTCGGCGTAATCCACGAGGGGCGACAAGTGCGCGGCGGCAGTGATCGCACATGAGGATGAGATCATGCAGCCGAGCATGGTCTTCAGCCCCAGCGCTCGCGCCATCTGAATCATGCGCCAGCCCTCGAGCAGGCCGCCGCACTTGTCGATTTTGATATTCACGCCGTCGAAGTGAGGAGCAAGGCGGGGAATGTCTTCAGGGTGCAGACAGCTTTCGTCGGCAATGATGGGCACGTTCACTCGCTGGCGAATCCAGTTCATGTCCTCAAGATTGGCGGCGGGCATGGGCTGTTCCATGAATTCGATGCCTTGCTTTTCGAGCCAGAGGATCTTCTCGACCGCCTCTTCCTTGGTCTTGAAGCCTTCATTGGCGTCCACGCGGAGCGGCTTGTCCGTCACCGAACGAACGGCGCCGATGATCTCTTCGTCGTTGTCGAGCCCCACCTTGATCTTGAGCACCGGATACTCGGCGGCCTCCTCCACTTTCTTGCGGATGACCTCGGCGGTGTCGATTCCAATGGAGAACGTGGTGACCGGGGCATCGGCTGGATCCAGCCCGAAGTAGCGGTACAGGGGCACACCCAGCCGCTGCCCCACCCAATCGAGCAGGGCGATATCGAGGGCCGCCTTGGCGGCGAAATTCGCCTCTATTTTCTCGAAAACCTCGCCCATCAGCTTGGCGAAGCGCCACGGATCGGCGGCTTCCAGCCAGGCGCGCTCGCGCTCGAGCCGCTCGATGGCCTGCGCCGCTGATTCACCGTAGCGCACGATGGGCGCGCCCTCTCCGCGTCCGGTGACGCCATCGCGCGTGTATTCGACATGGAAAGTGTCGCGCGTGGTGGACGACGACATCACGGTAGTCCAGGTATGTTTCAAACGTAACTGGCGGGATTTGAACTCAAGCCGCGGCGGGCCGCTGCCGGGCGGCGCCGTGCAGGCGGGCAGGGCCATGACGGGCGCGGCCTTCAACAAGTCCCGGCGGTTCATCGCCGCCATCTCCGCGCGCAGACGTAGAGCTTGTCCCAATGTTCTTCGTCAAGGCGGCTGATCTGCAGCACCGGCTTCTGATGCGTGGTGGCGTGGATGAACTCGCCGTTGCCGAGATAGAAGCCCGTGTGGCTGATCTTGTCGTATTCCGTGCCGAAGTAGATCAGGTCGCCGGGCTGCAGGGAGTCGCGGGCCACCTCGTTCATGCCATCCCAGTGCGCTTGCGGCTTGGCGTCGCGAGGGATCGAGATCCCCGCCCGGCGGCTCAGCATTTGAGTGAAGCCCGAACAATCGAAGCCGAAGGCGGAAGTGCCGCCCCACGTGTAGGGCAAGCCCAGGAATCTCCGGGCGAAGGCGGCAAGCGCGGGGAAGTCCGCGGGCGGCGCATCAAAGCGGAGATCGCCGCGCTGGATCCACGCCGACCAGCCATCGGGCAGCTTCACCTTCAGCCAGCGGTGGTTATCGTCGGGCAGTTCCTCCTCGATTTCCAGGCGAACTTCGTAGGGCAGGGTAAGCATGGGCGCGCGGCTGGTGACCGAGGGCGTAGCGTACAAATGCGCGGCCAAACTTTCGATTACAGCGGAGGGCTTTCCGGGTTCGGGATACTGTTCATCTGGTTCCAGCAGGCGAAGCCCGGCGGTCTCCACCCAACCGAAGTACTGGTCCGGCGTCTGGATCCGGGTCCACGCGCCGCGCCACTCGGGCGCCAGCACCGCGGCGGCATAGAGGGCCTGGGAGACCACGGGCGAATCGTTTGTGGCCTCGGCATACATGTTCAGGACCGGGCGGACGACGATGGCCCGTTCTGGCGGGCGCTCCGGCGTCTCCTGCGCGGGAACCAAGGTGGCGAGAACGGACATCAAAAGCCAGTAGCGCATTCAACCCAACGATAACGCAAGGCGGCGGGCAGGATAGAGGGCCTGACGCCGCTAAACGAGAATCGCGAACGCCGATTCGGTCCGCTCCACGCGGTTATATTCAGTGTCGCGTTCCACCGGTTCGCGGCCCGCTTCACGGATGAGCCGCAGGAGTTCATTGCGCCGTAAGCCCTGGCTGGTTTCGGCGCCCGCGTCGTGGTAGATCTTCTCCTCGACCACCGTGCCGTCGACGTCGTCGGCGCCGAATCGCTGGGCGATCTGAGCGATTTTCGGCGTCATCATGATCCAATAGGCTTTGATGTGCGGAATGTTGTCGAGCATCAAGCGGGCGACGGCGATGTTCTTGAGGTCCATGAAGCCGGTGGTGCGGGCGACATGTTCGAGCGGCGTGTTGTCGGGGTGGAAGGCGAGCGGGATGTAGGTGACGAAGCCGCTGGTCTCATCCTGCAGCTCGCGCAGCCGCACGAGGTGGTCCACGCGGTCCTCTTCGTTCTCGATGTGGCCGTAGAGCATCGTGCAGTTCGATTTAATGCCCATTTTGTGGGCGATGCGGGCGACTTCGAGCCATTCCGAGCCGTCGATTTTGTGATCGCAGATGATGCGCCGGACGCGCTCGGTGAAGATTTCGGCGCCGCCGCCGGGCATGGAATCGAGGCCCGCTTCGCGGAACCGGCGCAGGACTTCGGGGATGGGCGTCTTGAAGCGCTTGGCGAAATAGGCGATCTCCACCATGGTGAAGGCCTTCAGGTGGACCTTGGGGAATCGCTGCTTGAGTCCGCGGAGCATTTCCGCATACCAGTCGATGTCGAGTTCGGGGTGCAGTCCGCCGACGATGTGGAACTCGGTGACCGCCTCGGAGTAGCCTTCGCCGGCGCGATGCCACACTTCATCGAGCGACATGGTGTAGGCCTTGGGGTCCTTCGATTTCTTGCCGAAGGCGCAGAGTTTGCAGGCCGCCACGCAAACGTCGGTGGGGTTGAGGTGCCGGTTGACGTTGAAGTACGTCACGTTGCCGTGGAGGCGCTCGCGGACGAGGTTGGCCAGGTAGCCGGCGCCGAGCAGGTCGTTTGTTCTGTAGAGGTTGAGGCCGTCTTCGGGCGACAGGCGCTGCTGCGCACGCACTTTTTCCAGAATCGGCTCGAGCCTCTGGTCCTCAAAGCTTGGCGACAATTGCATCCTTCGTCCTACCTCCCCAAGAACACATCCACGGCCCAGAAACCGAAAAATAGCACACTCACCCAACCGTTTAGCGTGAAAAAGGCGGCATCGACCCTTGAAAGGTCATCAGCGCGGACTAAACGGTGTTCATAGACGAGCAATCCGGCCACGACGCCGATGCCCACGGCGGCCACCGCGCCCAACTCGAATTGTGCCGCCAGCGCCACCAGGCAGAGCACCATCAGGACGTGGAAGATCCGCGCCGCCCGCAGCGCGCCGGCCACACCCAGGCGCGCCGGCAGGCTGAACAATCCCGCCGCCCGGTCGAACCCGACGTCCTGGCAGGAGTAGATCACGTCAAAACCGGCGGTCCAGAACAGGACCGCGGCGGTGAGCCACACGATGCGCGCGTCCAGCGACGCCGTCATTGCGATCCAGGCCGCCGCCGGGGCGATGCCGAGCGCGAGACCCAGCACGAGATGCGAGAGCGACGTAAAGCGCTTCGTCCATGAATAGAACAGCACGACGCCCAACGCCACGGGCGAGAGCGCGAGGCAGAGCGGGTTCAACATCGCCGCCGCCAGTACAAAAAGGGCCGAAGCCGCGGCGGTGAAACCCCAGGCGAAAGCCTTCGATAAATGGCCGGCGGGGATGTGGCGCATCTTCGTGCGCGGGTTTTGCGCGTCGATGGCGGCGTCGAGCACCCGGTTGAAGGACATCGCCGCCGAACGTGCGGCCACCATCGCCACGATAATCCAGCCGAGCCTCCCGGCGAGGCCTTCCGCCGCGAAGCCCTGCGCGCGCCACGCCAGCAGCGCGCCGGTCAACGCAAACGGCAACGCGAACACGGAATGCTCGATCTTGATCATTTCAAGCGTCAGCACGAACTTACGCCACGGGCCGGGGCGTGCAACTGCCGTTGAAGTGATCGTCTGCATCGGGGAATCGATACCAGCTACCATTTTATTGGATGCCAGCACTACGACTTCTGGGTCTTCTTGCCTGCCTGTGGCTGACGGGCTGCTCGGGCGAAAGGCCCACGCGCGCTTCGGACCTGAACGTGAAGACCGTCACGCTGCCGGGCGGCGAGCAGATCCGCGCGCAGATGATGACGCACCCCACCGACCTGATGCGCGGGATGAAGTTTCGCGACTCGCTGCCGGAGGACGAAGGGATGCTGTTCATCCACGCCCAGGAGGATTTCTACCGCTTCTGGATGTACGAGGTGAAGGTCCCGCTGGACATGATCTGGCTGGACCGGAACCGGACCATCGTCCAGATCGTGCACAACTGCCCGCCCTGCCCGGGCCCGGAGGCGGTGTGCCCGACCTACGGCGGCGCATTCAAAGCGCAATATGTGCTTGAACTCGCAGGCGGCGTGGCGAAAAAGAAGAATCTGAAGCCGGGCATGACACTGACTTTCTGACTCACCATGGATCGCGACCAACTGAAGACCCTGCTTGAACAGGTGCGTGAAGGCGCCGTCGAGGTGGACGCCGCTCTCGACCGGCTCAGGCACATGCCGTTCGAGAACATCGGCTATGCCAACATCGACCATCACCGCGCCATTCGCGTGGGCATGCCCGAAGTGATCTTCGGGATGGGCAAAACGCCGGAGGAGATCACGGGCATCGCCACGCGGCTGCTCGAGCGCTCCGCCAACGTCCTCGCAACGCGCGTTGCGCCCGAGGCCTACGAGCTTTTACGGCGACAGGCGCCGGAGGCCGAATACTTCCCGCGTTCCGGCGCGGTCCGCGTGTGGCGCGACCGCACGCCGCGCGGCAAGGGCCTGCTCGCGGTGGTTTGCGCGGGCACCACCGACCTGCCCGTGGCCGAAGAGGCCGCCGTCACCGCCGAGATCATGGGCAACGAGGTGAAACAGATCACCGACGTGGGTGTGGCGGGCATCCACCGCCTGTTCGGCCACATGGACGTGATCCATCAGGCGCGCGTGATCGTGGTGTGCGCGGGGATGGAGGGCGCGCTGCCGAGCGCGGTCGGAGGGCTGGTGTCGTGTCCGGTCGTCGCCGTGCCCACCAGCGTCGGTTATGGCGCGAGCTTCAACGGTCTCGCCGCGCTGCTGGGCATGTTGAATTCGTGCGCGTCGAACGTGTCGGTGGTGAACATCGACAACGGCTTCGGCGGCGGCTATGTGGCGAGCCTGATCAATCGCGCTTAGGAAAGGATCCGCGTGGAACCGCCTTTGACGGACCCGCGAATTCCTGCGGACACGTTTCAGGCGAGTCCGCCGGTGGCATAATCCATACATGCGCCTTGCTGCCGCCTTCGTCCTGCTCGCCCTGCCGCTGGCCGCCCAAACGCCCCGTCCCGACGGGCTGTACGCCACGCTCGCCACGTCTGAGGGGCCGATTACCGTGCAGTTGTATGAGAACGATGCGCCCGCCACCGTGCGTAACTTCCTGGGCCTCGCCCTGGGCGGCGTCCGCTGGACCGATCCGAAGACGAAGCGCGCCTCTACCCGGCCGCTCTACCCTGGCACGATCTTCCACCGCGTCATTCCCGGCTTCATGATCCAGGGCGGCGACCCCACCGGCACTGGCGAAGGCGAGACCGCCTACATCCCCGATGAATGGCCCGCGCAATACAAGTTCGACGCCCCTGGCAGGCTGGCCATGGCCCATTCCGGGCCCGGCACGTCGTCTTGCCAGTTCTTCATTACCGACGGACCCGGCACTCACCTGGACGGGAAGTTCGGCGTGTTCGGCCAGGTCGTGGACGGCCAGGACGTGGTGGCCCGCATCGCCCGCGTGCCGCGCAACGGCGAAAACCGGCCTAATTCGCCGGTCACTCTGCAGTCGGTAACTGTCGAGCGCTGGGCCGGCGGCAAGGCCGTACCGGTAAAGAAATTGCCGCCCGCGCCCAGAAAGGGCCGGTGAGCTTGCTCATCCCGCGCCGCTGGGCAGCGAGATGCGGAACTCGGCTCCGGAGCGGTCCGAACGGTTGCCCGCACGCACCTCGCCGCCCTGCCCGCGTACGATTGTGTCCACGATATGAAGACCGAGGCCGAACTGATTGCTGCGTGTAGAAAAATTGGCCTGGAACAGCCGGTCGAGGATCTCGGGCGGGATGCCGGGGCCTTCGTCCGCCACCCGGATCTCCGCCTTTTCTCCATGGTCCGAAACCCGAACGGTAATATTGCCGCCGCCCGGCATCGCCTGCGCGGCATTCAGGAAGAGGTTCATGAAGACGCGCTCCCATTCCGAGTCGGGCCCCTTCAGCTTCAGGCCGGGCTCGAACTCCCGCAGCACGCTTACGTTGGGCCGGCCCATCAGCACGGTGAGGTCGCGGACAAAATCGGCGGCGCGCTCCACTACTATGGCGAGGTCCACGGGAGCATAGTGTTCGTCGGCGAAGCCGTCCACAAGGCGGCGGCCGCGCTCCACGCTCCGGGAGATCGCTGCCGCCAGCGGGGCCGCGCAAGCCTCGTCGCTCAGCAATTCGGCAGCCTCCGCGATCGTCTCGAAGACGTTGTTCAGATCGTGAGCCAGCCCGGCCACGTCCCGGCCACGTTCACTGGTTCGCCACATCATGCGGTCCTCCAGGCGGCTCACCCCCGAACCTGAGCCAGTGTATCCCAAAACTCGGGGAAGGACACGGAGGCGGCCTCCGCATTCTCGATAGTGACGGGCGCATCGGCGCGCAGCGCCGCCACCGCGCAGGCCATCGCGATGCGGTGGTCGCCGCACGAATCCACTTGCGCGCCGCGCAGCCGCTGGCCGCCCGCCACGCGGAAGCCATCATCGAAGGTTTCCACCTCGGCGCCCATGTTGCGCAAATTCGCGGCTACGGTTTCGATGCGGTCGGTTTCCTTCACGCGAAGCTCGCCAGCGTCTTTCACCAGCAGGCCCTGCTCACTGCACGCGCCCAGCGCGGCCAGCACGGGGATCTCGTCGATCAAGGCGGCCGCCCACTTGCCTTCGATCACGCCACCTTTCAGCTTCGAGCCGCGCACCAGCAGGTCGCCCACCGGCTCGCCATTGCGCATCGCCAGATCGAGGATCTTCACCTCGACGCCCATGCCCATCAGGAAATCGATCAGCGTGGCTCGCGTCGGGTTCAGTCCCACTCCTTGCAGGATGAGATTCGATCCTTCGACAATTGCCGCCGCCACCAGAAAGAACGCAGCCGAGCTTAAGTCCCCCGGCACGGTCAACTCGCGCGCCCGGAGCTTCGCGCGGCCATGCACGCTCACCCCATCCGCGAAGCGCTCGACCTCCGCGCCAAACTCCCTTAACGCCACTTCGGTATGGTCGCGCGTCGGCGCAGGCTCGCGCACCGTGGTGACGCCTTCGGCAAACAGGCCCGCAAACAGCACGCAGCTCTTCACCTGCGCACTCGCCACCGGCATCGCGTAGTCCACCGGGCGCAGCGCGCCGCCGGTGATCTCGATCGGGGGGAACTTGCCGTCGCGCGCGCTGAGCACCGCGCCCATCTGCGCCAGCGGCGTCATGATTCGCTGCATCGGCCGCCGCGACAGCGATTCGTCGCCAATCAGGCGCGACGTGAAGCTCTGCCCCGCCAGGAGCCCCGACAACATGCGAATGGTGGAACCGGAGTTGCCTGCGTCCAAATCGCCTGCGGGCGCGGCCCACTCCAGCCCGCGGCCTTCGATTGTCACCTCGCGATCCGCCACCTCCACCCGGGCGCCCAGCGCCTCCACGCAGCGCAGCGTGGAATGGCAATCGGCGCCCGAGGAATAGTTGCCAATCTTCGACACGCCCTCGGCCGCGGCTGCCAACATGGCGTACCGGTGCGAAATCGACTTATCGCCCGGCAGGCGCACGGTTCCTTCCAGTGGCCCCGCCGCCGGAGCTACAACTTGCTGCATGGTTCGTCCTCTACTCGATTCTGTATGGCCCCGCCCGGTTCAGGCGAAGATCTCTGCCCGAGGCGTCCTTCGCTTCCAGCCGGACTTCGATCGCGCGCGCCGGGAAGGGCGTCTCGAAGGAGAACAAAGCGTCCTCGCCCGGCTCGACATTGTCTTCATCCAGCGGCGCCTCGCGCGTCTCCAAAGGCTGCTTTCCGGGCGCCAGCACATGCACGATCAGCGTGACGCCCTCGGCGCGCCGCTGGCCCACATTCTTCACGCGCCCATCGATCTGAATTACGTCCGCCGCATGGCGGGCCTTCAATTCCACTACTGTGAGTTCGGCAGGGCGGCGGCGCTCCTGGGCCGGCGCCGCGAGCGCCAGCGCCAGGGCAAGCATCCACGGCAATCCCGGCCTGATCCACATAGACTCCAGTGTACCCGGCCCGCCGCTTGCGCCGCCCCCCGTTCGGGCCTCAGAATGAAATGCCATGCGACGCCGTGATCTGCTTGCCTCCTCCGCCGCACTGCCGGCGGCGCTTTCCGCGCAAGGACAGTCCGCTTCTCCAGGGAACCTGGTGATCTCATCGGCGAATGGCCTGAAGTGCTGTGCGCTCGCCATGCAGATATTGAAGTCCGGCGGCGATACCCTCGACGCCGTCGTGGCGGGTGTCAATCTGAACGAAGAGGACCCCGAGGACACCTCGGTCGGCTACGGCGGGTTGCCGAACGAGCGCGGCGTCGTTGAACTCGACGCCAGCGTCATGCACGGCCCCACCCGTCGCGCCGGCTCCGTCGCCGGGATCACGGGCATCCGCTACCCTTCGCGCGTCGCCAAGCTGGTGATGGAACAGACGGACCACATCATGCTCGCCGGGCAGGGTGCTCTCGATTTCGCCAAAGTGTGGGGCTTTCCCGAGGAGAATCTGCTCACTGAGCGGGCGCGCCTGGCTTGGATCGCCTGGATGCAGTCCCGCCGCGACCGCAACGGCGGCAACACCTGGGCGCCGGGCATCGATGCTCCGGATTACGAACCTCGAGCCGGCCTGCGCCGCCAGTTCCCCAACGCCACTGAGCGGGAAATCGCCTGGGCGCTCGATGTGACACAGAATCCGCCCACGGGCACCATTAATTGCCTTGCCATGAACACGAAAGGCGAAATTTCGGGCGTCACCACCACGTCCGGGCTGGCGTGGAAGATCCCTGGGCGCATCGGCGATTCGCCGATCATCGGCGCAGGTCTCTATGTCGATCAGGACGTGGGCGCGGCCGGTTCCACCGGGCGGGGCGAGGAGAATATCCGCGTCGCCGGCGCGCACACCATTGTCGAGAATATGCGCCACGGCATGGACCCCAAACAGGCCTGCCTCGATTGCCTGAAACGCATTGTGCGCAACTTCAACGGGGACCATCGCAAGCTGAATCTCTTCGACATCAACTTCTATGCGCTGCGGAAGGACGGCGCCTACGCCGGCGCCGCGCTCTGGAGCGGAGGCGCCCGCCAGGGCGGCTATTGGGCTGCGCCGCGCTTCGCAGTGAACGATGGCGATGAATCGCGGCTTGAGGATTGCGCCTGGCTCCTGGAGCGCAAGCCGCAGTAAGCATGGCGGGCCCGGAGGGACTCGAACCCCCGGCCTGCTGGTTCGAAGCCAGACGCTCTATCCACTGAGCTACGGGCCCGCTTCTGTGCTGATTATAGCGGCTTGAGCGCGGTGTACAGAAACCCGGCACGCTCCGCTGCTTCGCGCTTCACGAACCGGACCGGTTCGGCGAACACAGTCGCATTGTGGACGAAGGTGTGGAACTCGCCGTTCTCGCCGCAGGGGTCGATCCCGGAGGGCAGGTCTTTGAGAAACTCCTCGTCGAACTCCCGTCCGCAGAAGCCCGCCGGCAGGCGTTTCGGATCGATCGTCGTGACGATGGCCCGCTGGCCTGCGGAGATCATGGCCCGCGCGAGGCCGTCAGTATCGAGACCCCAAAGAGGGAAGAGCGCTTCCAGGCCCGTGGGCGCGAGCATGCGTTCGCGGTAGGCGCGGACGTCTTCGAGGAAGAGGTCTCCGAAGGCGACGGCGGTGATGTTTTCGGCGCGCGCCCGGGCGCACGCGGCGGCCATGCGGGCTTCGTACTCATCGTTCGGGCACGGCCAGGGCAGATCCACCGGCCACAGCGGCAGGCTCGCCGCCCGGGCCTGCGCTTCCACCAGAGCGCGCGGCACGCCGTGCATGGCGACGGCGTTTTCCGCTTCGTCGAAGGTGGTCAGCAGGGCCGCGACATCGACCTCCGCGCGCTGCCGCAGCAAGTGCAGCGCCCAGGCGCAGTCCTTCCCGCTGGACCAGGCCAGGAGGACCCGCTTCACTCGCCGAGATCCTCCCAGGAGCAGGCGTTTTCGCCAGCTTCGTCCCAATCGGCCTCGGCGGTTTGCTGGAAGATCCGCTGCATGCGCTGATCGGGATCCGGCGTCTCGTTGTCCAGCGCTTTGCGGATGCGCGGGTGTTCGTCAAAATTGGGGGCGACCAGGAACATCAGGGTGACGAAGGCGGTGATGGAGCCTTCGGTGGTGAGCTCGTGGGAGCGCGCGCGGTCAATGCCGAGGCGGACACGGCGCATGATTTCCGCGTCGCGCAGTTCGGCCACGGCCTCGGGCTGTTCCTCACAGAGATGATCGAAGATGAATCCGGCAAGTTCGCGGTCTTCGGCGGCGGTCATGATGCTTCATGGTACAGCGCCGCGGAGGCGCCCACCCACTCGAGGTCCTTATTGTGGTCGACGCCCATCATGGCCCCGCGGCCGAGGCGGATGATGTGGGTGACAGGGCGTCCGGAGGCGTACATGACGCGGATTTCGGCCTTGGTGTAGCCGTGCGGGGTTTCGATGACGGGGGTGAAGTCCACGCGCTCCTGCAGAATCCAGTTCTGGCGTTCGGAGGGCGGAATTTGGTCAATTTGACCCCGTTTGGGCCCCAAAATGACGCCAAAACCCGCAAAACTGTACAACGGTTTCAGCACCCAGCCGTCGAGCGAATCGCCGAGACCGTCCGCCTCGCTGAGGAAGACCGTCTTGGGGACGCTCGGGTGATCCAGGAAGGGCAGCGAGAACTTCGAGATGCGGAAATAGTGGTTCGGGTGTCCGGCCCACTCGACGTCGAGCTCATCGCGCCAGTCGAAGGGAATGGCCGCGCCGCGGCGCTCGACTTCGTCGATGATCGTGCGGTTGTAGATGCGCTCGATGGGCGTCCATTGGCCGTCGCGCTCGTAGAGCAGGCGGCGGCCTTCCTTGCGGAGCTTTGTAATGCAGACGGTGCGGATGCCGAGCATTTGCTCCGTCAGCGTGAAATCGGGACGGGTTTTCTGGCCCGCGGGATCGATGTCGAGCAGAACCACGTTCGCGGGCGAATGATCGCCCACGATGGTTTCGTTGAGGATCTTCCGGTACGCATCCATGTCGAGGCCATCGAGCAGGTAGTGCAGGTCGCGGGGAAGATCGTAGGCTTCGAGGTAGGCTTGGGCGAGCGCTGGCTGGAAAGCGTAAAGCGAGGGGAAGGCCTGGATTTCAACGAGGCGTGGAGCGAGCAGGCCGTCTTCGCCGCGGATGACGCCAAAGTCCACCTGCACGAACAACGGCTCATCCGGTTCGTTCGGCGCGCGGTACTGCGCGGGGATGGCGGCTTCGGAGGCTTCGCGGTAGCCGGGATTGTGCGTGAGTTGTTCGATGAGCTGTTCGCCCTCGCGGGAGCAGCGGCGCATGAAGTCCCAGTCGAAAAAACAGGGGGTTTCGCAGAGCCGGAACGGAACCGGTTCGCCGCAACGCGCGGCGATCAGTGAAAGAAACCGCTCGTAGCGTTCGGGGGTGTAGGTGTGATTGAAGAGCTTGCGCAGTTGTTCGCCGGTCATAGAGTGAACTCCCCGTCGCGCATGATACAGCGGTCGTCGGCCCAAATGCTGAAACGGCGGCCGACGACGTCGATATGGGTGGAGGAATACCATTGCGCGCCGGTGTGATCGCCGTAGGGGTTGCCGAAGGCGATGTGGACGCCGGGGATTTTTTCGTCCTGCAGGATGTTGCCGATGACGTCGCGAACGCCGAGATTGGTGCCGATGGCGAACTCGCCCACCAGATCGGAGTTCTCATCGGTGTGCGTGTAGCGCCAGAACTCGTCTTCGAGCGCCTTGTCGGCCGAGTGAGCTTCGACGAGGCGGTTCTCGCGGATCCGCAGTGTGAGCGGTGTGGCGGCAAGGTCGCCGTACTTGGCGCAAAGGTAGTCGCCGACCACCCCATCCACCACAAAGACGCCGTTCACTTCGCCGGGCGTGGTCCAGACCTCGCCGCCGGGCAGGTTACCCCAAGTGTTTTCGCTGATGATGCCGGAGGTCTTGAGCCACTTGTAGGCGGGGTTCATCGCGGCGGTGAGATCGGTACCCGCGGGGGTGGTGGCGCGGATCAGCTTCGCGGGACGGGTGAACTCGAGCACGCGCAGGCTGAGGGCATCGACGGCCGCGTAGTCGGCGCGCATGCCTTCGAGCATGATGCGCTTTTCGATGTTCACCATGTGGGCGTGGCGGATGAGGCGGCGGTTCACGACATCGGTCATCTGCATGCGGCTGCGGAGTTCGTTGGCCTGCGCGACGACGGCGAAGATCGAGACGCGGCTGGTTTCGAGGTCTTCAAGCACGGTGGCGGGCATACCGGTGAGCGGGCGCGCGGCGAGGTCTTCGAGGACAAAGGCCCGGTGCGGCGCGCCGAGTGAGCGCAGCGCGGCGGCAAGCGAGGCGGCGATCTCGAGGCAGGCGTGGTCGGCGATGAGGGTCACCTTTTCATGCGGCTGAATGCGGAGGCAGGCGTGTACGGCATTCGCGGCGCCGGGCGCGAGTTCCGGATCGAAAGGGACTTGTGCGAGATCGGTCATGCGGCGGCGGGCGGGTCGAACAGGCCCGCTTCGGTCTCCTGAATGATGTAGTCCACGACGGCCTTGAGGTCGCGGGTCTCGTGGAAGACCTTGAGCTGGCGGTCAGCGCCGGTGCCGGTTTCCAGGACGTTGCGGAGGTAGTTGACCTCCTCGCGGCTGCCGAGCTCATCGAGGACCGGATCGATCAGTTGGAAGTATTCCTCCATGAGCTGCCGGAACGGCACCTCGGTGCGCTTGCCGAAATCGATCAGCTTGCCGTTGATGCCGTAGCGGACGGCGCGCCATTTGTTTTCCATGATCAGCGCGCGGCGGTAGAGGCGGAAGCCCTGGTTGTTCGAGTAGAGCTTCCAGAGCATCACGACGGTGGCCTGGATCAGCGCGGTGAGCGCGATGGTTTCGTCCAGGCGCAGGGGCAGGTCGCAGATTCGGAATTCGAGGGTATTAAAGCTCGGATGGGGGCGGATGTCCCACCAGATCTTCTTGGCGTTATCGATACAGCCGGTCTTGACGAGCAGATTGACGAAGTTCTCGTACTCGCTGTAGCTGGTGAAGTAGTCGGGGATGTTGGTGCGCGGGAACTTGTCGAACACCTTGCAGCGGTAGGAACGCAGGCCGGTTTCGTCGCCGAGCCAGAAAGGCGAGTTGGTGGAGAGCGCGAGGATGTGCGGCAGGAAGTAGCGCGCCGCGTTCATGATGTGGATCGTGGTCTCTTTGTCCTCGATGCCGACGTGGACGTGGAGCCCGAAGATGAGGTTGGCGCGGGCGACGAGCTGCATGTCCTCGATGATGGTCATGTAGCGTTCGTCGGGGTAGATGCCCTGTTTGCGCCAGTCGGAAAAGGGATGGGTGGCGGCGGCGGCGAGGCGGAGGCCGTTGGCCTTGGCGAGCTGCACCATCTGGCGGCGGATATTGGTGACCTCCTCGCGCGCTTCGGCGACGTTGCGGCAGATCTGCGTGCCCACCTCGACGACGCACTGGTGCATCTCGGGCTTGACGCGTTCACGCAGCAGGAGCTTACCCTGCTCGATCATCTCCGCTTCGATGTGGCTGCGCAGTTCCCGGGTGGCCGGGTCGATGGTCATGTACTCTTCCTCGATGCCGAGGGTGAAGCTGGGGCGGTCGTCCATGATGTCAGCTCCTGCCTTCGCCGCCGGCGAGGAAGCGAGCCCAGTGATAATCGGCCTGCGGCACCTCGTCCGAAAGGGCGCGTTCGATGGCGAGATCGGCCATCGCATTGAGGATCCAATCGAAGTTGGCTTCGCCGACGCTGTTGCGGTCGGCGTCGGGGGCGGGGTTGAGATAGTCGATGGCGTAGGGGACACCGTCGCGCACGGCGAACTCGACGGTATTCATGTCGTAGGAGAGGGCTTCGCAGAGCGCGATGGAATCGCTCACGATGCGGCCGTAGAGCGGCGATTGCGTGGGGTCCTGGTCGAGGCGGTAGCGTTCGTGGTGCGGGTAGCGCGGGTCGTAGGCCATCACGTGCACGTTGCGCCGCCCGATGCAGTAGCAGCGGTAGTATTCGGTGAACTCGATGGATTCCTGGAGCACCATGCCGAGGTCGCCGGTCCGGGCGTAGGCGGCATAGAGTTCCTCGGGGTTGTGGACTTTGAAAACATTGCGCCAGCCGCCGCCGAGGTGGGGCTTCATGAACATGGGGAAGCCGAGGTAGTCGAAGATTTCCTCCCAGTTGAGGGGGAACTGGAGGTTGCGCATCGATTCCGGCGTGGTGCCGGGCGGATGGGCGTGGTGGGGCAGCATGACGGTTCTGGGGACGGCCACGCCGAGTTTGAGACCGATGGCGTAGTTAAAGATCTTGTCGTCGGCGCTCCACCAGAAGGGGTTGTTGATGACGTGCGCGCCGTGCAGGATGGCGTTTTTGAGATAGGCGCGGTAGAAGGGGATGTCGTGCGAGATGCGGTCGATGATGAGCCGGTAGGGAGAGGGCTGGTCGATGCGGAAGCCGCCGGTCAACAGGCTTTCCGCCACGACGCCGTCCACGCCGCGGCTGTTGATGCGGTCAATGAGAGCGGGAGGGAAGGTGTTTTCCATCCCGTAAAGCAGAGCGATCTTGCGCATGCGTTCCTCCGTCAGCAGCCTAAGTATCTCCACACCATTTCATGCCACAGGGGCCAGTCATGATAGGCGCCATAGCCCCAGCAGTCGAAGGTGTGCGGAATGCCTTTCGCGTGGAAGATGCCGGCGAGGCGGCGGGTGGCGTCGAGGCAGATATCGTGTTCGCCGGCGGCCAGCACCCAGCGCACATCGTGGCGATACTGTCCGAGGTACCATTCGTCGCCCAGGTTGGGCAGCGAATCCACAGGGTTATGGAAGTAGCACAGGTCGTCGTAGTAGCCGTCCAGGAAGGGCTTGATGTCGTAGGCGCCGCTGAGGCCGGCGCTGGCGCGCACGGCGTCCGGGTGGCGCAGCGCGAAATTGACGGCATGATAGGCGCCGAAGCTGCATCCGGCGGCGGCGACGCGGTGCGCGTGGGCGCGCATACGCATCAGGGGCAGCACTTCGTGGACGAGGTAGTCGTCATACTGCTGGTGGCGGCGGATGCGCCCGCTCGGATGGGCCCATTTGCAGTAAAGGCTCTCGGTGTCGATGCTGTCCACGCAGAAGAGCATGATGCGGCCCGCGTCGATCGCCGGCCGCAGCGTATTCACCATCCCGCGGTCCTCGAACTCGAAGAAACGGCCCATGGAGGTGGGAAAGACGAGCACGGGGACGCCCGCGTGTCCATGTACGAGCAGTTCCATATCGCGGTTCAGGCGGGGGCTGAACCATTTGTGGTGTTCGCGGTTCATACAAAAAAGCCGGCCGGTGACGCGGCGCGGCGATTTTCTCAGTGTAGAGCAGCGGCGGGGCGGCCGGGCAAGCAGAAGGCGGACGCCGCCGGAGCGGGCCCGCCTTTGGCCAGCGTTTCCTCTGCTTAGAAGGCGTAGCGCAGCGCGAATTGAATTTCACGCGGCTGCTGCGTAGAGGTGATCGTCCCGTAGGCGCCCGCCGAGCGGTTGCCATTCGGGTTGTTGAAGTTGGTTTTGTTGAGGAAGTTGAAGGCTTCCATGCGGAACTCGAGCTTGTGGGACTCGGTGATGCGGAAGTCCTTGTGCAGGCCGAAGTTCATCTGGTGCAGAGTGGGGCCGGTGACGATGTTGCGGCCGGCGTTGCCGAAGGGCCGGGACGGGTCGGTGGGGATCTGGACGGTATCGCGGCTCAGCCAGTTGGCGGGCGTGCGCTGGCCCGCGGGAACCAGCGGGTCGCCGGTGATGTTGGGCCGATAGGGCGGAGCGCCGCTCACCTGGAACTGCGATGCCGGGCTGTAAGTGAGGTTGACCGGCGTGCCCGCGGCGGCGAAGTTGATCATCGTCATGCGCCAGCCGCCGAGGAACAAGTCGACGGGGGTGTTCCAGCCCGAGCCGTAGCGGAGCCCCTTGCCGAAGGGCAGATCGTAGATCAGCGTCGTGGTGTTGTTGAGCGCCTGGTTATAGCCCGAAACGCCGCGCTCATTGCGCAGGTCGCGGATATTGACGCGGGAGCCGTCGCCGTTCTGCGCCTCAAGGTGGCCGCTGGCATTGTCTATACCCTTCGACCAGGTGAACGAGTTCAGGAAGTAGAGGCCGCCAGCGAAGCGACGTTCCACTTTGGTCTGCAGCGCGTGGTAGTTCAGGAAGCCCGCGCCAAAGGCCGACTGGATGTAGCCGAAGTTGGAGATGGGCCGCCGGGCTTGCAGAGCGATGTTCTGGCCGGGGTCATTCGGCCGCGCCTGGTTCAGGTCGCCGAGGATGAGCAGATTCACCGCGCGGGTGCCAACGTAGCCGATGTCGAAAAGGAAGCCCGCGGGCAGTTCGCGCTGAATGGTGAAGTGCCAGTTCTGGTTGTAGCCGGTGGGGTTGTCGAAGGGGATGTGATTGGTGCGGACCAGGAGCGGGTTGATGTTCGCGGGGTTCAGGAAGTTATTCGGGAAGCCCTGCTCCATGGGACGGAAGCAGGAGAAGGGCGCCTGTGAGGGCGATGTGCAGAGCGGCAGTCCGGAAGCGCCCGAGGCCGGGGCGAGTTGATCCACGAACGGGTTCATCACGTGCGGCAGGTTGTACGCCAGGATGTTCTCGCCGCCCATGCGGTTGAAGTGGATGTAGCTGATGCCGTAAGCGGATCGGATAACGGTCTTTGGCGTCAGCGTGTAAGCCAGCCCGATGCGCGGGGCCCAGTTGTTGCGGTCGGGCTGGACAAGGGCGCGACTGAAGAGCGAACCGGAGGACGCGGTGACCAGGGTATTGTTGCTCTGGTCGAAGTTCGAGATCCGGTTTTCGGCCTCGAATTGCGGGGTGGCGAATTCGTAGCGCGCTCCCAGGTTGAGGGTGAGGTTGCGCGTCACTTTCCAATCGTCCTGTAAGTAAAGGAAGTGCATGCGCTGGCGGTAGTTCATGATCACGGCGTTGTTGAGCTGGTACCGGCTGCGCGCGCCGAACAGGAAGTCCGATAAGAACTGCAGATCGTTGTTCGGAGTATCGGGCGCGCGAGAGAACCGTCCGGCATAGCTGTCACTACCGTACTTGGGGTTGAAATCGTCAATGTCGGTGTCGATGGACTGGTATTCGTAGCCCATCTTGAGGGTGTGGCGGCTCATGACCTTCGAGTAATTGACCTTGGGATTCCAGAGGAAGGGGTTCTGGAACTGCGGGTTCGAGCTTTGCACTCCGAGCGCCGTGAAGCCATTGATGCCCTGGGCCGAGACGCCGCCCGTGAAACGGGGATCGTTCGGAATATTGGGAATCCCGAACCGGTCGCCGATGGTGGGCGTGCCGACAAAGAGCGGGAACTTGCCGCCTTCGGTCTTCGAAACGCCCATGCGGAATTCGAGCAGCGAAGTGGGCGACAGCGTCCGCGTAAAGCCGAAGACGATCTGCTGGTTGAGGACGCGAACGTTGCCGTTGCTATTGCCGCCGGAGGGCCCCGGGATGGCTGGAGGTTCGAGATTCTCCATTAACCGGTGGGAGTAGCGGACAAAGGCGCTGGTGTTCGAATTGAAGTACTGGTCGTAGCGGACGTCGCCTTTGTTGTTCTCGTCGCTGCGCCGGGGCTGGGACTCAAAATTGTTGGCCCGGCTGGAAGTGATGCGGTTGGGCGCCGGCAGGTCGGCCAGTACATCTCGGGCAAAGCGGGTGATCTGGGCCTGGGGAATCGTGCCGTTGTAGATCTCGCCGGTATAGGGATTGCGCGTCACGATGCCGAGCTGGCCGCTGCGTTCCGCCAGGGTGGGCAGCGTGGCGAAGGTGATCTGGCGGGACACGCGGCGGAAGCCCTCATAGTCGGCGAAGAAGAACAGCTTCTCCCGGACGATCGGCCCGCCCACGGCGGCGCCGAACTGGTTTTGGATCAGCGTCGGCTTTTGATTGTTCACGGGCTTGAAGAAGCCGGTGGCGTTGAGCGGGGTGTTCCTCATGAACTGCCAAAGAGCCCCATGGAACTGGTTCGTGCCGCTGCGGATGGTGGCGTTGATCACGGCGCCGCCGGCGCGTCCGAACTCGGCCGAGAAGTTGTTCGTCTCGAGGCGGAATTCCTGCACCGCGTCCGGCGAGAGCTGCACCACCTGGTTCGAGAATCCCTGATTCGAAGTGCCGTAGGAGTTATTGTCCACGCCGTCGATGACGAAGTTATTCTGCGAGCTGCGCATGCCGTTGACGTTGAACGAGGCGTCGCGGGAACCGGCGATGCCAGACCGCCGCACGCCCGGCGCCAGCAAAGCCAGGTCGGCGTAGGCGCGGCCGTTTAACGGAAGGTTGACAATCTGCTGGCTGCCGACCACCGTGCCGCGGGAACTGGTGTCGGTCTCGAGCTTCGCCACGGCATCGCTGACAGTCACTGTTTCGCTTACGGCTCCCACTTCGAGCGTGAGGTCCACTCGTTGGCGGGCGTTCACGGTTACCGTGAACGAGGGGGAAACGGCCAGCTTAAAGCCGGACGCCTCGGCTGTGACACGATATTGACCGATACGGACAGTGAGAAATTGATAGTCGCCGGCCTCGTTCGTGGCGGCGGTCACCTTGATGCCGGTCCGCAAGTTTTCGAGCGTGACCTGGCTGGTTTGGACGGCCGCACCGGAGGAATCCCGGACCGTTCCAAGTACGGAAGCGGTGTCGAACTGCGCGTGAAGCCCCTGGACGGCGATCAGCAAGAGGGCCGGCACGAGCAGCCGGCCACGAACAGAAAGATATCGTTTCATTTGCACTACTCCTCTGACGGTTGCTGCGAGTGCAAGATCCCAGCTTGCACAAAATCTGGCTCAGTATAAACTTGCCATTTGCCGGAAGCAAGGGGGTCTGCCAACAAAAAAAATGACAGCGGTTGCCCGGAAGCTATGATCGGAGCGCAACGGTTCATCCATCACCGCCCGCCGAATTGCAGTTTAGCGGGCCTGCGTGACGGCGACGTTTCATCCCGGTGAATTGTGGATCAAATTCCAGGCGCGTACGGCGCTCGTGCGAAACTGATCAAGAAAGATGCAGGCAACAAAACCCGCTTGGTGGAAGCAAGAGGACTGGCTGGCCGTATGGCTGGCCGCGGCGATCCTGATTCTGGTACTCGTTGGGTTTCGGCCCGAGCTGCCGGTTTTGAAATGGAAGGACGCAAGCGGCCTGGCCGCGGTATTCGGCGCGGGGAATTTCCAGGCTGCCGCTCTGCTCGGCGCGGGGTTGTTCCTTCTTTCGCTTCCAGGCGCGCTGATATTGGGCGTGCGCGTGGCGCGGTATGCGGCGGGATTCGCGGTGGTGTTCGCGCTCGCTCTGGTAGCGCAATGGCTCGCGGGCAATGCGACGGTGAGCTATTGGGGCGTCGAGTACGTGATATTCGCGCTGGCCATCGGTCTGTTCCTGAGCAACGTCGTGGGGCTGCCCGGCTGGATGGCCGACGCCGTCCGCACCGAGTACTACATCAAGACCGGACTGGTGCTGATGGGCGCCACAATCCTATTCGGCGAACTGATGCAGGCAGGCGTGCTCGGCATGCTGCAGGCCGTGCTGGTGGTGTCCGTGATCTGGTATTTCGGCTACTGGCTGGCGCGGCGGCTGCGGCTGGACGAGGAGTTTTCGGTCATGCTGACCACGGCCGTGGCGATCTGCGGCGTATCGGCGGCCATTGCGGCTTGCGGCGCGATTCAAGGCGACAAGAAGAAGCTGAGCTACGTAGCCAGTGTCGTGCTGATCGTGGCCGTGCCCATGATGATCCTGCAGCCGTGGATCGTGAAAACGTTCGGCATCCCGGACGTGGTGGGCGGGGCATGGCTGGGCGGCACATTGGACACCTCGGGTTCGGTGGTGGCCGCCGGCGCATTGATCAGCGAAAAAGCCATGAAAATCGGCACGATCGTGAAGTTCTCACAGAATGTGCTTATCGGGCTTGCGGCTTTCCTGCTGTCGCTGTGGTGGACGATGAAGAAGTCCGGAGGGAACCGCGAAAAGCCGGGCATCGGGGTGATTTGGGAGCGGTTCCCGAAGTTCGTACTGGGTTTCATGGTGGCTTCGCTGGCGTTTTCCGCGCTGATCTCGCCCGGGCTGGTCGCCTCCACCAAGAGCACGATCTCCGGCCTGCGCACCGCTTGGTTTGCGATGGCTTTCGTCTCCATCGGACTGGAGACGAAGTTTACCGACTTGTGGTCCATGGAGAACGGGCGGCCCTTTGTCGCGTTTGTGGGCGCACAGTTCGCCAACATCATCTGGACCTTGATTCTGGCTTACCTGATCTTCGGCGGGATTCTGTTCGCGGTGCCGGAGCTTTAGGATTTCGGCGGGCGGAACGGGTCCCAGCCGCCTGGCTTGAGGGACTTGCCGTCGAGCCGGACCCGGCCTGCGGGCCCTTCCGTGACAAAACCGATTAGGGCGAGCCCGCTTCGCGGGTCGCGGCGCGCCGTCGGCGGCAGAGTGCACAGCAATTCGTAATCCTCGCCGCCATGGAGCGCCTGTTCGACCGACGCGCCGCGCGCCAGCGGAATCGCCGCTGAGCGCAGTTCCGCGCTGACGCCCGAGGCGAGCATCATGCGGTGCAAGTCGAGCGAAAGCCCGTCGCTCAGGTCCATGCAGGCGGTGGCGCGAAAGCGGCGGCGCAGTTCGATGCCCAGTTCGATGCGCGGCTCCGGCATCGCCCGCCAGTGCGAAGCGGCCGCCCGGCCGAGCGGCCCCGAGACGTAAATCCCATCGCCCGCCCGAGCGCCGTCGCGCCGCAGCGCGCGCCCGCGCGGCACGCCGCCGATCACAACGGCGTCACAGACAAACCGCTCGCTACGAGTGATATCGCCGCCGATGATGCTTACGCCGTACCGGTCCGCAAGTTTCTTCACGCCCCGGTAAAAGGCGCGCAGCTCGCGCGCGCCGCTCCACGGCGCGAGTGCGATCGAGAGCAGCGCGAACCGCGGCACGCCGCCCATCGCGGCGATATCGCTCAAACCGCGAGCCAGGCACTTCCAACCCACCCGCGCGGGCGGATGCGTGGCGCGTGTGAAGTGAACATCCTCGACGGCGAGGTCCGTTGTGAGCAGCAGATCCTCGCCGGCGCGTGGCCGCAGTATCGCGCAGTCGTCGCCGATGCCCGCGATCAAATCGCCGTCCGGCCGGGCCGCGGCCCAGCGCGCGATGGCCCGGATCAGCGCCGGTTCATTCATTGCGCAGGACCAGGCCCGAAGGCAGTTCCTCGCCGAACACGCGCCCCATGGACTCGAGATCGCCCGCCGCTTCGCCTTCGAGCACCGCGAGCCATTCCGGCTGTCCCTCGGCCGCGCGCCGCACCATTTCCACCGTGGATGGAGGCAAATCGCGCGCCAGGTCGCCGGTCACCTGCGCAAGCCGCGCCATGCATTCGCCCGCGCCGTCCACCTTTGCGATGGAGTCCACCCAGCGCGCCGCCAAGGCCGCCGGCAACACCTGATTCACGGGCGCATAGAAGAGCTTGCGCGCCCCGATGCGTGCCAGGCACCAGAACTCCGAAGCCCCCGCGTCGCGGTTGCGCATGCGTTTCACCAGCGCGTCGCCCAGGCTGGTACGCGTGCCCGCAGGCAGCAGTTCGAGGCTGGCCGCGCAGCGCCACATCTCGCGCAGGAGGCTCGTGTTGACGCGCGGCGGCTTGCCGCGGGGCAGCAATGTCGCTGCGAGACGCTGGAAGCAGTCGGCCTGCTGATTGCGGTTCATCCCGCCCGCCACGCGTCCCCAAAAGATCCACCACTGCGTCTCGCATTCCACGCGCGAGGCGAACGTCAGGCCCTGCGCCCACACGCGGCGCGCCAGTTCGATCCGCAGATCATCGCCCGGCGAACCAAAGCCCGGCCGCAGACAAAGGCCGCACAGATTCAACCAGCGCACTTCATGCGCGGGGCTCCGCTTGCGTCCATCGCTGAGTTCCAGGAAAAGATCGCCGAACCGCCGGATGGTTTCGAGCGGCCAGGAATTGCGCCCCAGCGCGAGAGTTTGTTCTAACTGCGCCGGCAGCGCCTCGGGCGCAAGCGTGAAAAGCTCGAAGCACTCGCGAATCAATTCCTCGCCACGCGCCACCGCTTCGGCGCTCACCACGGCGGCGGGCTTCGCCTTTTTCGCCTGTTCGGCCATCACCGGCTTGCGCAATTCGAACTGCAGTCGCCAGCGGTGTTCGCTGACCTTCGACTCCGCCCAGATCTCGAGCGTGCCGACCTCGGTGAGATGCGCGCCCAACTTCACCGGCACAGTCCGTTCCTCAGCCCTTTTCCCGAAACGGATCACGGCTTCGAGCGGCGCATGCTGGTGCAAAGATTGCCCCACCTCATCGCGTGCGAAGTCCACAACGTCGCCCACCTTGTCCTCTGTACGGACCAGCGAACTGTAGAGGTTGAAACGCACGGGCTTGTTCGCCACCAGTTGCAGATTCTCGAGGTCGAGCGTCTGCGTGGACCCCTCTTCGGACCCGCGCGGCACCAGGCAAACAGTGCTCAACGCCTCACCCGGACTCTCGACACCCAGGAAATAGGCCCGCGGCAGCCCGCCTCGCACCAGCACACCCGCGCCGCCTCCGCGCACGTAGCAATAGTAAGCGGCGCCCGCCGCCACTGCGAGATCCAGTTCATTGTTCTCGAACACCAGCGGGCGCTTGCCGTACCACTGCTCCACAACATCCGTCACGCGCCGCCGCAGGAGTTCCGGGATGAAAAAGCCGCCGTTGAAGAGAATCGCATCGGGCGCGGGCGATTGCGCGCCGGTCAGGAAGGTGGCCAGGTGCCTCGTCACCGCAGGGTCCGACACGTAGGGCAGCCCCAACTCGCGGAACATGCTCTTGGCGTCCTCCTGCGGCTTTTCGTTCAGGCCGCAGAACGGCAGGAAGCCTTCCAGCGCGAGTTCCAGAGCCTCCTCGCGCAACACCTCGGACTTCAGCGTGCCGCCCACCAGTGAAGAGCCTCCGCCCAACACCGTGATCTCTTCCCGCGCCAGAGTTTCCGAAGCCAACAGCCGCTCCTTGGCCGCGCTACACTGCCGCCGCAGGGCGCTTCTTTGCCGCAACGACAGCTTCGCGCCAAGTTTCGATTCCACCAGCCATGCCAGCGTCAGGTCGAGGTTGTCGCCGCCCAGTAGCAGGTGCTTGCCCACCGCCGTGCGCGTGAATTCGACACGGTCGCCTTCTCGCGCCACGCGGATCAGCGTGAAGTCGCTGGTGCCGCCGCCGACATCGCACACCAGCACCGTCATCCCATCGACCAGCGACTTCTGCGACTGGCGCAGATGATTCGCGATCCAGGCGTAAAACGCCGCCGCGGGTTCTTCCAGCAGGGTGACTTTCGGCAAACCCGCTTCGGCCGCCGCCTGTACGGTCAACTCGCGCGCCTCTTCGTCGAACGACGCGGGCACGGTCAACACCACGTCCTGCGCCGCCATCGGCGGCCGTCCGTCGCGCTCCCACGCTTCGCGCAGTTGGCGCAGGTAACGTGCCGACGCTTCGACAGGCGACATTACCCGGCCCGCCTCTTGCGCGTCCCACGGCAGCACCTTTGCCGTACGGTCCACTTCTGCGTTCGACAGCCAGCTTTTTGCTGAATGCACCAGCTTGGACGGAGCCAGCGCGCCCTGCTCGCGGGCATACTCGCCCACGAACCCTTCGCCTTCCAAATACAGAAATGAAGGCAGCGTGCGCCTCGGTTCGGTCGCGTGCGCGCTCACTTGCTGCTCTACTGGCAGCACATGCACCGGCGGAAAATCGGCGCCCTCCCCCTCTCGCGGGTCGATAAACGCGAGGGCCGAATTCGTGGTGCCGAGGTCGATGCCGATCTTCATCCGTTGCGCTGATTCCTCATGTGAAAAACAAACCGGACCTGCCGAATACCGCGAAAGAGGAAATCCTCCTCGCCCCCGGCCTACTCGACTTCCAACTCCGCCGGAGCCAGAATAGCCAAGCTTTCCTTGGGGGAGATCCCGGGCAGATTGACGCTATCCACCCGCCATCCCTTGTGACGCAGTAATCCGCCCTCCGGCTTGCCCTGCGCCGGAAGGTTGCCAATGAACCGGATCGCCTTCGGGTCGCGTGCCACAGCCCCGGCAGCCTCGGGCTTGGTGTAGGTCCCCTCGACGCCGTCGATCACCGGCGCGAGCTTGATATATTTCCGCAGCGACTCGCGGCTCTGCTCGTGGACGTTCCGCACCGCCGCGCCTACTTGCTCGTCGGAGTAGGGCGCGATGTCCTCCATCAGGAAATCAACCAGGCGCGCATCGCGCTGCAGGATCCCCAGCATCTGCATCGCGCCATCGGCGGGCTTCGCGGAGGGCTCCTTGGCGGGTTCCGGCGGCCGGCGCGCAACCTCTTTCGAATATCCGAACGCCTTCGCGATGTCCTCGGGCAATCTTCCGCCCAGAACGCTGAAAAAGGCGCGAAACGCCATTCCTATACGGCTCAAACGGGGTTCACCTCCAATCCTTCAGGATACCGCGCACCCTGCTGATCGAGCTTTTTGCTTAATTCGAGGAGAATCGAAGTATCTTGTCATGAGCGCACCTGCCTCGCCCGGCTCTCCTTCCTGGACCGGCACCTCACTCTGTGGACTTTGCGGCGATGGCCGCTGGCATAGTCACCGGATGCTTCTTCCCCAACATCGTGCCGGCGTTTGATCGAATGAGCATCGGCACGACGTCGATTCCGATCGCGGCGGGCCTGATCCTGATGATGTATCCGCCGTTTGCGAATGTCCGTTCTGAAGAGATGGGCCGCGTGTTCGCCCATCGCGAAGTGATGATCCTATCGCTGGTGCGGAATTGGGTGGCGGGCCCTCTGCTGATGTCTGTTCTCGCCGCGGTGTTCCTGCGCGACCAGCCCGAATAAATGACCGGCCTGATCCTCATCGGCCTGGCCCGCTGCATCGCGATGGTCATCGCGTGGAACCACCTGGCGCGCGGAGACCGCGAATACTGCGCCGGGCTGGTTGCGTTCAACTCCATGTTCCAGGTGCTTTTCTTTTCACCCTACGCCTACCTGGTTCTCGCCGTATTGCCGCGCTGGCTCGGAATAGAAGGGGTGGAGGTCGACTTCACGATGCGCGACATCGCCGGGAGCGTCTTTATCTGCCTCGGCATCCCCTTCATCGCGGGCATCCTCACCCGCATGATTCTGGTGTCGTTTTGGATGAGCGCGAAAGCAGGCGGAACCTGCGCGGAGTCCACCACTCTGTCCTTCACCGCCGCGCCGGACTGTTTCGAGCTAGCCATTGCCGTGGCGATCGCCACCTTCGGTATCCATCATGGGGCGGCGTTCGCGGCCGTCATCGGTCCTTTGGTGTAAGTGCCCGTGCTGATCTTGCTGGTGGGCGTCTCGCTGTGGATCAACCGCAAGTATTCCGGTGGGCGCGCGGGTGAAATGGACGCTTGCTCGACAGGCGCGAGTTGAAGCCTAGGCGTGGTGCGCGCTCCTGCCGGGGACGACGGCCTCGGCGCGCGTGCGAGCCAGTTCGCGCCGCGCGATCGCCGCCCAGTATCCTTGGGGATCGAGCTTGAGATACGTACGCCAGTGTTTCAAGGCTTTCAGCGGCTCGCCCAGGCTCTGGTAGAGTAGCGCGGCGTTGTAGTGAGCGTCGGCGTAGCCGGCGTCCAGCCGCAACGTCGCGAGGTAGCACTCCAGCGCACCCGCCCGGTCGCCCACTTCGTCCCGCAGGTTGCCCAGGTTGAAATGCGCCAGCGCATAGTTCGGCGATGCCTGAATCGCACGCTCGTAGCAGGCCTGTGCGCGGGGCCAGTCCTCGAGATGAAAATGGATCGTCCCGAGATTCACCAGCGAAGCCGCATGCTCGGGATCGGCCTCGATCGACTTCTCGTACGCGCTGATGGCGCGCTCGATAGGGCCCCCCGTCTGCTCCACCTCCACACCTTTCTCGAACCACCGGTCGGCCTCGAACCGCTTCGCGGCCATCGCCTTCGCGAGTTCGTCCTCGGCCCTGCGCCCTGGAAACTGCAGCAGTTGCTTCAGCTCCTCGCGATCAAAATTGAGCAGCAGCTGCCCGGTCAGCGCCTCCATGCGCCCGCCGTCAACTTGTACGGCAAGCCTGCGCCCGTCGGTGAAGATCTTCAACTCGGTCAGCGGATTCTGGATGTGCTGCAATTTCTCGCGGAGCGACTCAATAATCAGCCGGATCCGCTCCGGCCGGTAGCGGTTCCGGCGCAACTCGCGCAGCGTCTTGAGCGCCACCATCTCCCGGAAGCCGTAGTGTGTGCGCCTCGGCAGGAAGCCGTGCCGCTCCCAATCCTCGATGACGGATTCCGCTATACCCAGCAGACGGCAGACCTCCAAGCGGGTATAGCCATTCCTTGCGCCAGGGTCTGCCACGCCGCCGATTGTAGCATGCTGTTGCCGCGGGCGTGCCAGGCGCATCGCCATTGACGAACGCCCGCCGCGGGGCGGATACTACGGGTAGGTCGAATCTGCAAATGAGTTTCAATAATGGCACCCACCGCACCCTCGCCGATCTTCGCGAAAACCAGCAGGCGCTTGTGGAGCGGCTCGATCTTCCCGAGGAATTGGCGGGCCGTCTGATGGAACTCGGATTCGTGCCCGGCCAGGCCGTCACCGCCGCGCGCTCGGCGCCTGGCGGCGACCCGCGCGTGTTTCGCATCGATGGCGCCGAAGTGGCCCTGCGCCGCGAGACCGCCCTGCATATCTACCTGCAGGCCAGCCCTGTAAACTAGTGATTGATGAACGATCGCGCCGAGACTCCCGCGGCTGCCGCCACCGCGCCCGCCGCCGCGTCCAAGCGCCTCGTCGCGATCGTCGGCCCTCCGAATTCCGGCAAATCCACCCTCTTTAACCGGCTTACCGGACTGCGGCAAAAGGTCGCCAATTTTCCCGGCGTCACGGTGGAGCACCGCGTCGGCCGAGCTCACCTGCACGGCCACCACGACGTGGACCTGGTGGACCTGCCCGGCATCTACAGCATGCGCCCCCGCTCGGAGGACGAGCGCGTCACCCACGATGTACTGCACGGCGAGATGCCCGGACTGCGGCGCCCCGACGCCGTGATGCTGGTGGTGGATTCCACCAACCTCAGCCGCCACTTGCCGCTGGCCGCTTCCATCCTCAGCCTCGGCCTGCCCACGCTCGTTCTTCTCAACATGGCCGACGACCTCGCGCAACGCGGCGGCGAAGTCGATGCCGAAAAGCTTGCGCTGCAACTCGGCACGCCAGTCGCCCTGATCAGCGCCGCCAAAGGCGAAGGCCTCGGCGCGGTCACACGCTTCCTGGGCGGCGGCATCGCCCTGCCGCGTCCGGTGGAACTGCCCGTGCTGCAGGACGTGCCGCAATGCCGCCAGTGGGCCCGGCAGATCTCCTCCGGCGCCGATTACCTCACGCCCGCCCCCTCAGCCTGGACCCGCCGCCTGGATGGGCTCTTCCTGCACCCGGTCTGGGGGCCGCTGGTCTTCATTCTCGTCGTCGGCGCAGTGTTTCAGTCGATCTTCAGCTGGGCGCGGCCGATGATGGAGGCCATCGAGGAGTTCGTCGCCTGGTCCGGCGGCTGGCTCACCTCGCAGTTGCCCGATACGCTCTGGCGCTCGCTGCTGGTGGAAGGCGTGTGGAGCGGCGTCGGCGCGGTGATCGTGTTCCTGCCGCAGATCCTGCTTCTCTTCCTCTTCATCGTGGTCCTGGAGGATTCCGGCTATCTCGCGCGCGCGGCCCTCATCGCCGACCGGACCATGGCGCGCGTCGGCCTGCAAGGCAAGAGCTTCATCCCGCTGCTTTCGGCCTATGCCTGCGCTGTGCCCGCCATCATGGCCACTCGCACCATCGAAAGCAAGCGCGACCGCATCGCCACCATCTTGATCGCCCCCTTCATGACGTGTTCCGCGCGGCTGCCCGTCTATACGCTGATCATCGCCGCCTTCATTCCCGAGCAACCCTTGCTGGGGGGCTTGTTCGGCACGCGCGCGGCATCGATGCTCGGGCTTTACGTTCTTGGGTTTGTGGCCGCCGTCGTCACCGCGCGCCTGTTGAAGTCCTCCATCCTGAAGAGCGAACGGACGCCTTTCGTCCTCGAAATGCCGCCCTACCGGCGTCCGAATCTGCGCTCGGTCGCCCTCCGTCTCTGGGAGCGCGCACTCGCCTTTCTACAGCGCGCGGGCACAGTGATTCTGGCGGTCACTATCGTTCTGTGGTGTCTGGCCAGTGTGCCTTTTGTCGATGGGCAGCCGCCGCCGATCGAACAGAGTCTCGCGGGCACTCTTGGCCGCGCGATTGAACCCTTGATCGAGCCCCTTGGCTTCAACTGGAAAATCGGCATCGGACTCATCACTTCGCTGGCCGCCCGCGAAGTGATCGTCGGCACCCTTGGCACCATCTACGGCATGGAAGCGGAAGGCGATCCGCGCGGCCTGCAGGCCGCATTGCAGCAGGACTTGAGCTTCGCCGGCGCCGTGGCGCTTCTCATCTTTTTCGCCTTCGCCATGCAGTGCATGTCCACCCTCGCCGTCGTCCGCCGCGAAACCGGCGGCTGGAAGTGGCCCGCCGTGCAGTTCGTCTTCATGAGCGGATTGGCCTACGTCTGCGCGCTGGTAACGTTTCAGGTGCTGTCCTGAGCCTTTGACGCCGCCAATGCTAGCATTGTGGTTTCAAACCCAAGGAGTCCTATGCATCAAGTCGTGATTATCGGATCCGGCTGCGCGGGCAATACCGCCGCCATCTATGCCGCCCGGGCCAGCCTGTCACCGCTCGTCATCAGCGGACACGAGCCCGGGGGTCAGCTCTCGCTCACCACCGAAGTCGAAAACTTCCCCGGCTTCCCCGAAGGCATCCAGGGGCCGCAGCTCGTTGAGAACATGAAACAGCAGGCCATCCGCTTCGGGGCCGAATACCGCGACGGCAAGGTGGAGGAGGCAGACCTCTCCAAGCGTCCATTCCGCCTTCGTATCGAGGACGAGTGGATCGAAACCAGGACGCTCATCATCGCTTCCGGCGCCTCGGCGCGCTGGCTTGGCCTGCCCAACGAGCAAAAGCTGATCGGCCACGGCGTCAGTTCCTGCGCCACCTGCGACGGCTTTTTCTACAAAGAAAAGAAGATCATGGTGATCGGCGGCGGCGATTCCGCGATGGAAGAAGCCACTTTCCTCACCAAGTTCGGCAGCGAAGTCTCCATCGTCCACCGCCGCGACGAGTTTCGCGCCTCGAAGATCATGCTCGACCGCGCCAAGGCCAACCCCAAGATCAAGTGGCTTACTCATACCGTGGTCGAGGACATTCTGGACGTGGAAAAGGGCTACGTCACGGGCGTGAAGCTCAAGAATGTGAAGTCCGGCGAGACCTGGGAGCAGGATGTGGACGGTTTCTTCCTCGCCATCGGCCATATCCCGAACACGAAGCCCTTTGCGGGCCAGATCGAACTCGACGACGAGGGCTACATCATCTCGAAAGGCGGCGCGCGGACCAATATCCACGGCGTTTTCCATGCCGGCGACGTGCAGGACCGCGTGTACCGCCAGGCGATCACCGCTTCGGGCGCCGGCTGCATGGCGGCGATCGAGGCCGAACGGCTCCTCGAGGGCGAGGAACACTAAAAAAGGCGGTAAAAAGCCATGTTAAGGCGTCTTTTTGCGCTGTTCTTTGCCATTTTTGGCGCATCCTGCGCGCAGGAATGGTCGCTTTGGGCCCCCCGCGCGGAGATTCAGCCCCAGGGCGAGCAGCGCGAAGGCGCTCTGATCCTCCGCGGCGCGGGCAATGCCGCCGCCGTGGGCGGCTGGCAGCGCACACATCCGGGCATCCGGCCCGGACAATGGTACCGCCTCACGGCCACCTATGAGCCGCGCGCGGGCATCGCGTTACCGCAACGCCAGGTGGTGGCGCGCATCGACTGGCGCAGCGCCGAAGGCCGCCGCGCGGGCCAGCCCGAATATGCCTGGCAGGAGCGCCGCGAGGGCGCGGCCCGCCACCTCACACTGCTCGCGCAGGCCCCTCCGCAGGCGGCCGCCGCCACCGTGCAATTGTGGCTGGTGGAGGCGGCGGACGGCGTCTTGCACTGGCGCGACATCTCATTCGCCGAGGCCGAGCCGCCCGCGCCGCGCAAGGCGCGCATCGCCACGCTGCGGCTGCGGCCGAAAGGCGAGGATCCGCTCGCCCGCTTCATCGAACTCGCACACAAAGCGCCTGCCGGCGCCGATCTCATCCTGCTGCCGGAAGGCGCAACCGTCGTGGGAACCGGCCGCACCTACGCCGACGTCGCCGAGCCGGTGCCGGGGCCGTCCACATTGCGTCTCGGCGAACTGGCGCGCGCGAAAAAAGCGTGGGTCGTGGCGGGTGTCTATGAGAAGGAAGGCGGGGCCGTTTACAACACGGCCGTTCTGATCGACCGCGAGGGCCGCTACGCGGGCAAGTACCGCAAGGTTTACATCCCGCGGGAGGAACTTGAAGGCGGAATCACCGCGGGGAATGATTACCCCGTATTCGACACCGACTTTGGGCGTGTCGGCATGATGATCTGCTGGGATGTCCAGTACGCCGACCCTGCCCGCGCGCTCGCCCTGCGCGGCGCGGAGCTGATTCTCATGCCGATTTGGGGCGGCAATCAGGTACTGGGACGCGCCCGCGCCATCGAAAACCACGTGTTCCTGGCCTCTTCGGGCTACGATTATCCGTCGGCGATCATTGACCCGGACGGCGAAACGCTCACGTCGCAGGAAACCGACGGCACCATCGCTGTCGCCGAGATCGATCTCGAGAAGCGGTATGCCGACCGGTGGCTCGGGCACATGCGCGGCCGGTTCTTCCGGGAAGTGCGGCTGGATGCGCCCGTGCTGCCGGAGCCTTAGACGCCCCGCCCCTGGCGTTCGTAAGGCTGCTTCATGTATTTGGCGGCCTCTTCCTGTGCGCCCTGGGTATTGTCCTTCGTCCGGATGGCTTGGGTGTATTCGTTGATCGCGCGCTCGCGCTGCTGGGTGATGTCGAAGATTTTGCCCAGGTTGATATGGCTCCAGACCTCGGTCCAGGCCGGATCGAGGTCGCCGTTGATCGCTTCGCGGAATTCGTTCGCGGCGGACTGATAATTCCCCTGGAGGAAGAAGATTTCCGCGACGCGATAGTGCGCCAGCGAACTGATGCGGTTCACTTCGAGGGCGCGCTGGTATTCCTGCAGCGCTTCGTTGTAGGCCCCGACTTCGGCAAACTGTTCGCCTCGGCGGATGGCGACTGAAACGCGCATCTGCGGCGTCATGCGCAGCACGTTGGCGTCCGGGTCCACAACCACGCGGCGGGGCTTGCCGAAGGTGGTCACCAGGAAGTCGGTTTGCGGACCAACCACTTCGATGGTCTCGAACTCGGGGTTGCCTTCGGTCTCGATCTTGAGTTTCACGGGCATCCGGAAGGTATCCAGATCCTGGGTGATTTTGCCGCGCACCATGAAGCCCGACTGCGTACGCAGGATCGTGTAATCGGCCTTGAACTCAGGCGCGCCGGTGGATTCGAGCCACTGGATAAAGAAGCCCTGGAGGTTCGCGGCGGCCAGTTCCTCGGCCAACTTGCGGAACTCGTCGGTGTGGATGGACTGGTTGGCGTAACGTTCCGGCACGGCCTTGAGAAGCTGGCCGAATTTCTCGTCGCCCATCACCGAGCGCAGCATATGGAGCGTAGCCGCGCCCTTGCTGCCGGTGACGGCGTAAAACTCGGGGCTGTAGTCTTCGTAGCGCGCCGATTGGAGCACGGGCGCATCGGTGACGGTCATCGCGTCGACATAGAGATCGCGGATCTCCGGCTCAATCACCTGTTCGCCGTTGAGGTGCACCTGATAGAGCAATTCGGCGTACTTCGCAACGCCGTTCGCGATCCAGATATGGTTGCGATTCACGGGCGACACCAGGTTGCCGTACCACTGGCGCGTGAGCTGATTAGCCAGCACGCGATCTGAGGGATCGCGCCGCGCCTGTCCCGTGGAGACGAAGAGAATGCCCGGAGCGGAATACCCGCCGGGCGCGCGCGTCCCGGTTTCCACCAGCATCAGATTGCTGACGGGCGGCAGGCCAAAGACGGAGGTAAGGTAACTCATCACCTTGCCGGTCTGCTCGCCCCACTCGCGGGGCTTGGCGTCTTCATCGCGGAACCAAACGTCCACGTTGAATCCTTCCGCGGAGACCCGCTGCGCCACCCCGCGCACGAGCGCGAAGTTGCCCGCGAAACCCGGCTGGGTGGTGCGGAAGTTGTAGCGGTTCCCATCGGTCTTTTCCAGCCCGCTGGCGACGGCGCGGAACCCATCGGGAGCTTCCACGGTCAAGTCCATCGTGAACCGGTCCGACGTGTAGCCGGTGACGGGGAACCAGCGCCCGGGGTAAAGGAAATACGCTCCGCGCTCGCTGATCGCTGCGAAAGCAAGCCCGTAAATGGGACCTTCCTCGTTGCCGGTCAGGCGGCCCTCGTATTCAAACTTGAGCGAGGTGGGCTTGCCTTTGGCAAGGGGTTCGGCGAAGCTGACACGCAAGCCGGAGTCCTCGTAGGACCGGGCGGCCTGCAAAGTGCGGCCCTCCTGGTCGGTGACGCGCGTGACATTCAGCGCGCCGTGCAGCTCGAAGCTGGCGCTCATCAACCGGTCGTCTTCCGGGGTGAACACGACTTCGGCGGTGGCCTGGAGGGTCTGGGCGTCCAGGTCCACGCGCGCC
The DNA here is from genome assembly GCA_023384675.1 of Bryobacteraceae bacterium. Lineage (GTDB taxonomy): Bacteria > Acidobacteriota > Terriglobia > Bryobacterales > Bryobacteraceae > PNKE01. The sequence continues at coordinate 42,358 of JAHDVK010000003.1, forward strand.
TCGATCTTATAGCTGCCGGCATCGATTGTGCCGCGGCCCATCTGGGCATGCGCGGGCGGCAGCGCCAATGCCATCAGGCACAGAACAGCAACTGGGGTTCTCATCCTACAACACTCCCCTCACTTCTAAAGATGCAGCAATCCGGGCGGCGGAGCGATCGAGTGGATCGTGATCCGTGCGCAACGCCGCCGCCACGTCCGCGAGACGGGCGCGCATCCGCGCCCGCGCCCGCTCATCCTGGAGCAAAGCCAGCGCCGCCCGGGCCAGTTCGTCCGGTGTGCAGCGTTGTTGAATCAACTCTTCCACGACGCCCTCACCGGCAATCAGGTTGACCATCGAGAAGAACGCCGTCCTCACCAGCGGCCTGCCCACCCAGTAGGTGAGCGGCTGCACCCGGTAGAAAGCCGCCATCGGGGCGCCCAGCAGCGCGGCTTCCACAGTGACCGTGCCGCTGGCCGCCAGCGTGGCATCCGCATGCGCCATGGCGTCCCAGGTTTGGCCCTCGATCAGGAATGCGCCGGTCTGCTCTATGAATTGCCGAATCGCGCCTGCGCCAGTCCAGTCCAAGTCCGGCGGCAGCGCCAGAATCGCGTTCACGGGCATGGCCGTCCGGATCTTCTTCACGGCTCCGGCCAAAATGGGCAGATGGCGCAAAACCTCTCCCTGACGGCTTCCTGGACAGAGCGCCAAAATGGGCACATCCGCAGGCAATTGATACCGCTCGAAAAACTCGCTCCGGCTCCACCGCGCCTTCGCCATTACGGCCAGCGGATGGCCGATGTACACAGCGTTCACGCCGCGGCTTGTAAACCATTCCTCCTCAAAAGGAAAGATGCAGTGGAGCTCCTTTACGTTTCGCCGGAGAATGCGGACGCGTCCCTCGCGCCAGGCCCAGGCTTGAGGCGCCACAAGGTAGAACACCTCGACGCCCAGCGCTTTCAGTTTCGGCGCGACGCGCAGATGGAAACCGGAACTGTCGGTCAGCACGGCCGCGGCGGGCCGCTCGCGCTCCGCCGCCGCGAGCAGCCGCCGGTATTCGCGGTGAATCCGGGGCAGATGCCGGACCACTTCGGCCAAGCCCACCACCGACAGGCTTTCCGCCTCCACATCCGCGCGCACGCCCGCCTTGCGCATGGCGGGCCCCGCGCAGCCGAAGAACTCCAGATCGGGCCGCCGCGCCTGGAGCCGCTCCACGAGCCGAGCCGCGTACCGGTCACCCGAGGCCTCGCCCGCCGAAACTAGAACCTTGCCAGCCACTTCAGGTCCTAGTTTAGCCGGGCGGCGCGGCCGGGCTTGCGCGGATGGGCCGCCGCAGCGGGCGGGTTAGCGCTCGGGATCTTCGAGGATAGCCACGAACTGCGCAACGGTGACGTAGCCCGATTCGTCCCGCTCAAGTTCCCACGCGGCGTACTCGGGGTTTCGGGGGTCCATGGTGATGGATTCGTGCTCCCAGGCGCCATCGGGGCGCTGCCGCTTGCGCGATTCGTAGCGTTTGACGGTGAATTCGCCGCCGCCCTCGCTGGTCGCGAACCGTTGCATGAGGTAGATGCCGCCCTGGCGGGTGCCCGCGCGGTAGAAACGGAACAGGCAGAGCGAGCCGTCCGGGATGTCCGGCTCCATCGATGCGCCTTCGATGTAGGCGCAGAAGTAGTCCTCGGTGAGGCTCCGGCGGCCGGGGACGTGGACTTCAAGCCAGCGGACGTCAGGCGTGACGGAGAGATCGGTCTGGAACGAGCCGCCTGTCGCGCGCAACTCAAATAGGGGGAGATGGGTACGGAATGGCTGGACCGCGGCGTTGACAAATTTCCGGTAAAGCAGGTGGGCGGAGCGGTCGATATGGCCGATAAGGGCGGTTCTTGGCTCCTGAACCCGGAAAGTGTTGGAAAAGGTGGAATCCACCCATTCCAGGAACGCTTCCGCGCCCATTGTTCCCAGTTTCCCCGGCAGATCCTCGGCGATGGCACGCAGAACATCTGCTTCCTCACCGGCGAACTCATCCCAATCCTGGCGGAACCGGAAGGCCGACTCTCCCGCTTCCACGTGAATGAGGGCGATGCCGCAATTCTCGCCCAGAGCCTCGAAGACCCTCAATTGCGCCAGGGCGGTGCTTTGCGCGACACCCATCAGCCCGTATCTTCGCACGGATTGGCGCGGAATGCGCCGGATTTATTGCACCGGGAAGGGATAGTACCCTTCCCGCGCCCGAACCTTCGCGTTCGGAACGCTCACTACAATGCTGATCCGGCGGAACGCCCGAGTCACATCGGATTCCGAAGGCACATAGCGCAGAATGTACTGGGTATTGATCTCGCCCGCGGTGGCCTCAATCGCGTTCACGATCCCCTTCATAATCGCCGCCGCGTAGCCGCCGGTGCCGACTTTGATCGCGAAATTGCCTTCATCGGAAGGCTTGGAGAGGTATCCGGCCACATCGGAGTAGACGTCCTCCAACGGGTAGACCACGCGGCCACCGGTGGATTCGGCCAGCCGGCGCAAGTTCTTCTCGCCTTCCGAGGCGAAGCCGAACGCCGTGGTGGACACCCCATAGATGGTGACCAGGTTGCGCTGTGCGATCTCGAGCACCTCTTCGAGACCCTTCTTGCCCGCGTTGTTGCGGCCGTCGCCGACGATAATGATGACGCGGCGCGGCTCGATCGGCTCGCCCTTCACCAGGGTGCGGGAGGTGCAGGCCATGTAGAGCGCGTCGTAGAGCGCCGATCCGCCGCCGGGCCTAACCTTGCGGATCCGGTCGAGCAGCGGTTCGGGCGTGTTGGTGGTGTTGACCAGCAGTTCCGCTTCGGTGGAATAACCGATCAGGTAGGCCGAGAAGCGCTCATCGGGTTTACCTTCAGGCTCCATGGTGGCGAGGATCAGATCCTGAATCGCCTCTTTGAACTTGTCCCAGTGCAGCCGGTTCGAGTTCGACAGGTCCACCAGAAAGCCCAGCACGACGGGCTGGTTGCGTTCGCGCGTGAAGAAGCTGATCTTTTGCAGCTTGCCTTCCTCGTAGATCAGAAAGTCCTTTTCCTCGAGGTCGCGCACGAACCGCCCTTTGTCGTCGGTGACCGTAACCGGGACGATGACCTCGGTGACCGAGGCGGTGAATGCCGCCTGGTTGCCGCCGGCTGGGTCGCCGGGGGGCGGCTCCGGGATGGGCGGCGCCGCGGGTTGCGCGAAAACCACCGCGGCTGCTAACACGATGCTCAGGCTGATCCGGCTCAACTTCATGGTCTTATGCCCCTGACACGATTATAGATGCGTCGCGCCGCTCCGCGTTTCGGCGATCTGCCCATCCGGGCGCCGGTTTCGCGCCTGGCGCGGACGCCGTTGAGGGGGGCGCCTGCTAGCGCCGTAGAATCGCGGCCTGAAAGCCGTCGCCGGGATCGCGGCCGGGAAGCCGAAGAAGGACCCTTGCCGCGCTGGCCTGGGTGAAAGCGGCAAGCACCTGCTCGTTCTCCTCCGGTTCGAGCGAGCAGGTGGCGTACACCAGCAGCCCGCCGGGCCTGAGACAGGCCAGAGCGCTGCGCAGAATGGCGCGCTGGCGGGCGGCATGGCGGGTGAGATCCTGCGGCGTCAGCCGCCATTTGATTTCGGGGTGACGGGCGAGAGTGCCCGTGCCGGAGCAGGGCGCGTCCACCAGGATGCGATCGAATACCGGGCCGAAGGGCAGTGGTCGCGCCGCATCCAGTTGGACACGCGCCACGGCATCCGGGGGCAAAAGGAGATCCTGGAGGCGGCGCGGGCTGGCATCGCAAGCCACGGCGCGAATTCCCGGAGTTTCGATCGCAACGGCTGTCTTGTTGCCTGGGGCGGCGCAGAGGTCAAGAAAGCGGTGGCCGGGCCGCAGATCCAGGAGCGGAACAATGGCTTGCGAGCCGATATCCATGATTCGCAGGCCGGCGGGCGCACCGGCCGGGGCAAGGTAGCAGCCGGGGATGCCCGCCGGTTCGAGACCTTCGGGAGGCTCGATTCCGGGCGGAACTCGCACATACGCCGGCGGCGCGGTCAGCGCGGCTTCGGCGGCGGCGAGCGCGGCTTCGGCGCCGAACTGGCGGATCCACCGGTCCAGAAGCCACACCGGCATCGACACCCGCACGTCCTCCGACGGCCACGCGGCGGGCAAACGCGGCAGCCGGCGCAGCACCGCGTTCACGAACCCCGCGGCCGGCCGGATACCCGCCCGCTTCACCAGTTCCACCGATTCGTCCACTGCGGCGTGCGCGGGGATGCGGTCCAGAAAGCGGAGCTGATACGCACCCAGCTCGAGCGCCACGCGCACTGCCGGGTCGAGCGTAGTCACGGGCCGCGCCGCACGCTCGCCGATCAGCCAGTGAAGCTGAGCGCGCCGGCGGAGCACGCCGAGCGCCAGTTCGGTCGCGAGGCCGGCGTCGCGGGTATCGAGCCGCGCGGTCCGTTCGGGCAGCAACGGCGAGGAGAGCGCTCCGGCCTCCACCGCCAGCAGAACCTCGAAAGCGGCGCGGCGGGAGGGGCTCACGCCTCTATAATAGGGGCTTGGACATCCAAAAAACCATTCTGCGTAAGGCAGGCGAGGCCATTGGCCGGTTCAAAATGATCCGCGACGGGGATCGTGTCGCCGTGGGTTTCTCCGGCGGCAAGGATTCCTTCACGCTGCTCGAAATGCTACTGCTGCTGCGGGACCGCGCCCCGGTGGATTTCACCGTTTGCGCCTTCACCATCGAACAAGGCAAATTCCTCAAGCCCGTCGCCCCGTTCGGCGAGTACCTGCGCGAGCGCGGCGTGGATTGGACCTACAAGGTGGACGGCGCATCGCTTCAACTGCTCAGCGAGCAGCCCGGCCATGGGTGCGACCTGTGCAGCCGTTTCCGCCGCCGCGCGGTGTACGAGGTGGCGCGCGAGCTCGGCGCCAACGTCATCGCGTTCGGCCACACGGCCGACGACTTCTGCGAAGCGTTTCTCCGGAATGCGCTGTTTACCGGCAAGCTAAGCGCCCTGCCGCCAGTTACCCATTCGCGCAAAGGGGAGTTCCGGCTCATCCGGCCCCTCATGTATGTGACCGAAGATCTGACCCGCGCCTATGCCGGCGCCACCGCGGCGCCGGTAATCCCCTGCGGATGCTCGCTCAAAACCGGCACCGTGCGCAAATCTCTGCGCGGGATCTTCGAAGAGCTTGAACGCGACTACCCCCACCTGAAGCAGACCCTGCTGACTGCCATGGGCAACCTGGAAACCAGCCGTCTGCTGGATTTGCGCTACCTCGACCTGGATCAGACCGGCGAGCCGGCGGCGGAGGCGTTTCCCATCCTGCACGATGAAGCCACCGTGGACGTTTAACACAGGCCTTAAGAATGAGAGATACTGTCTGATGGCGGCGCCGTGGCGGATGCCAGGGAACCGTTCATCAGGTCATGAGATTTCTTCCGCGCGAAGTTAAGTTCTTCGAGTACTTCCTCGAGCAATCAAAAATCATCGTGAAGGCGGCCCGCCTGTTGCATATGAGCGCGGTCGAGGGGCCGGAAGCGCTTCAGCGGGCGGCCCAGGAGATCACCAGTCTCGAAACCAAGGGCGACGCGATCATCCACGAAATATTTACCAGGCTGAACCAGACGTTCATCACGCCAATCGACCCCGAGGACATCCACTCGCTCGGCTCGCATTTGGACGACGTGCTGGACGCCATCGAGGAGTCGGCCCACCGGATTGTGGCCTACCGCGTGGATCCGATTCCGCCAGCCGTCGTGGACCTGTGCGGAATCATCGAAAACTGCGCCATCGTCCTGGTGAAGGCGATTGAAGCGCTGGCGGCGGACAAGCCCATGCTCGATCACTGCATCGAGATCAACCGCCTCGAGGATCACGCCGACGTGGTGGTGCGCGCGGCGATCGCCGATCTGTTTCAGCACGAAAAGGATCCCATCGCGCTGATCAAGCTGAAGGAGATCTACGAGTACCTTGAAGACGCCACCGACAGCGCCGAGGACGTCGCGGATGCGCTGCAGAACGTCATCGTGAAGAACAGCTAGCGGAATCAAACGATGGACGGCGTCTTACTTCTGGTGATCGTCATTGTGACGCTCGCCTTGATCTTTGACTACATCAACGGTTTTCACGACGCGGCCAATTCCGTGGCGACGATTGTGGCGACCCGGGTGTTGACGCCGTTCCAGGCGGTGCTGTGGGCCGCGTTCTGGAACTTCATCGCGGCGGTGCCGCTGTTGTTTTTCCACGAGGCGGGCGTAGCGAAGACGGTGGGCGCGGGGATGGTGAATCTGGCGTTCGTCACCGAGATGGTGATTCTCGCCGGACTGGTGGGAGCCATCGTCTGGAATCTGCTCACCTGGTACTACGGCATTCCATCGAGTTCCTCGCACGCTTTAATTGGCGGCTATGCCGGGGCGGCCCTGGCGAAGGTGCTGGCCACCGTGGGCCCCGGACAGGTGCCGGAGGCGCTGGTGTGGAAGGGATGGCTTGTCACGGTGTCCTTCATCTTCGTGGCTCCTCTGCTGGGCCTGACGCTGGCCTACGTCTTGATGATCGCCATTCACTGGATCTTCCGGTACAGTTCACCGAAGCGGATGGACGTCTGGTTCCGCAAGCTGCAGTTGATCAGCGCGGCGGCATTCAGCTATTCCCACGGCGCCAATGACGCGCAGAAGACGATGGGCATTATCGCGGGCGTCCTGGTGACGGCGGGTTACATTCCAGAGTTCCGCGTGGATTGGTGGGTCGTTCTGTCCGCGCACGCAGCCATCGCCCTGGGGACCATGTCGGGCGGCTGGCGGATTGTCCGGACCATGGGCGCTCGCCTGACCCGGTTGAAGCCACGGGGTGGCTTCGCGGCGGAGACCGCCGGGGCCATCGCGATCCTGTTTCCCACGTACCTCAAGATCCCGGTCTCGACAACGCACGTGATCACCGGCGCGATCGCGGGCGTGGGCTCGATCCAGCGCGTCAAAGCCGTGCGTTGGGGTTTGGCCACGAATATCCTCTGGGCCTGGATCCTCACGCTGCCTTGTTCGGCGCTTGTGGGCGCGGTCACCTTCCTGTTGATTTACTGGACGACCGGACGCGAGTAGCGGCAGGCTACGCCGAGGGCCGGGTCCTCTTCACTGGGGCAGCGCTTCGCGAATCGCAGGGAAGAAATCACGAAGAAATTGAGCCGCGGCCCTGTCGCCCGAATCGGGATCCCTGGGATCCAGCGGCGTGACGACGCGCACAAGAGAAGTGTCGGACCGGCGGTAGCGCAGCGAATCGAGCACCAGCCAGACCTTGGCGAGGTACTCGCTGGCGACCACGCGGTGGGCGGTTTGATACCAGTAATAGACCAGGGTCCGCTGATCGCCCCGCGCCACAATGTAACGGTTGACAGTGATCGGCTCGGGCCAGCCAGGCGCCTCAATCGTGACGGTGCCTGAATCCATCGGCGACCAGCCGGAGCCGGGCAGGCAGTTCTTGGGCGAATGCGGCGCGGCGCCGGTCTTTTGCGAGCGGAAGAAGGCGATGAAGAGATTTGCGCCCAGGCGGTTGTCCCTGGTGGCGTAGCTCCAGTTGAGGGTGTCGTCGGCCCGCAGCACCCGCTGCACTTCCTCCTCGATCGGGTACTCGGCCACGACGCGCCAGCCGTTCAGTTCGCGGGGGAACGTGGCCAGTTCGCGAATGGCGATCTCCTTCTCGGGTGTCGAGGTGGAATAGAAAGCCGCCGCCTGCAACACCAGCAGCAGCGTGAGCGGCATCGCGTAGCGCCAGGAGAGAAACGACGGCAGCTTCATGACGGCGGACTCCCGCGCAGCGCCGCGGCCATCGCGATGAGGCGGTGCGCCCCTGCCAGCAGCGCCAGCGCCACCATGAAGATGATCCAGCCCTCGAAGGCGTGGAAGAAACCCTCGGCATACTCGGGCTTGAACTCCCACAACAGGCCCGTCACCGTCACGCGGCCCGCGTTCGCGATGATTGCGATGGGGACGGTGCAAGCCAGCAGCGCCCAGCGCATCCAAACGCGATCGTCGAAAAAGAACCCGTACACCAGCGACAGAAACGACAGTGACAGCAGCGAGCGGATGCCGCTGCACGCCTCGACCACGCTCAGCCGCTGGCTGGGCAACTCGAGGATATTGCCGTCGCGCAGCACCGGGATGCCGATCAGCGTCAGCGCGCGCTCGGCCAGATCGCTGGCCAGCAATTGCAGCGGGAATGTGAGCTGGTTAAAGATGATCGCCGGCAGCGGAATCATGAAGAACAGCAGGACCAGCGGAAATGCCACCACCCGCAGCAGCACCCAGCCGCCGAGGGTCAGCACGATGCCCGCAAGAGCGAAAACGAAGGATGTCCGCGCGAGGAAAAACTCGACGCCAAGCGTGGCGGCGATGAGTTGCGCGCCCGCGAAAGCCACCAGCAGAAAGCCCCAGCGGCTCGGCTCCGGCTTCAGCGCCAGCAGTTCCTCGCGCCGCAGCCAGACGATGTAGCCCGCCACCAGCGGCACGAACAGGCCGTGGCCCATGTCGTCGTCGCTCATCCAGTCGCGGCCGAGCAGATGAAGGACGGGGGCGTACCACGCCGCCAGCAGCAGTCCGAACCAGGCGATAGCAGGCCAAGGGAGCCCGGATGAGTCGGGGATGGCCGGCGCGGGATTCTGGGTTTCACTTTGCACGGCCATGCCGAGACTTCAATTTCACCATAGGCTCCACGGGCCGGGCAATCAACGGTCCCTGTTGAGATCTAGCCGGCTTAGCTGTAGAACGAACGAATCGCCGCCGCCACGGTCTCCAGGTCCTCCGCCGGCAGTTCCGGGTACGCGGGCAGCGAGAGGCAGTCGCGCGAGGCGGCTTCGCTCACCGGGAAATCGCCCGCCCGGTAGCCGAGGTTCTCGAAGCATTGCTGCAGGTGCAGCGGCAGCGGATAGTAGGTCTCACTCTGAATGCCCTGCTCCGCCAGGTACTGCTTGAGTTCGTCGCGGCGCGGCGCGCGGATGGTGAACTGGTTGAAGACGTGGCGGGTGCAACCGGGCGCGGCGGCGGGCAGGATGACCGGGACACCGGCGAGCAGTTCGGCAAACCGGGCCGCATGCGACTGCCGCGCGGCGGTCCACTGGTCCAGATAGGGCAGTTTCGCGCGCAAAATCGCCGCCTGAAGCGCGTCCAGACGCGAATTCATGCCCAATTCTTCGTGAAAATAGCGCTGTTTCGAGCCGTGCACGCGCAGGGAGCGCAGCCGCTCCGCGATGGTGCGGTCGGCGGTGGTCAACAGACCGCCGTCGCCGCCGCCGCCCAGGTTCTTCGTCGGAAAGAAACTGAAGCAGCCGATGCGGCCCAGCGAACCGGCGCGGCGGCCGTTCCACTCCGCGCCAATGGCTTGCGCGGCGTCTTCCACCACCGGGATGCCGCGGCCGTCGGCCAGTTCGTTGATCGCATCCATGTCGGCGCAAGCGCCAAACAGGTGCACGGGCAGAATGGCCTTCGTGCGCGGGTGGCGCTCCAGCGTGCGCTCCAGCGCGCGCTGGTCCATGTTGAAGGTGTCCGGTTCAATGTCGGTGAACACGGGCCGGGCGCCGGTCAACGCGATGCAACTGGCAGTGGCATAGAACGAGAACGGGACGGTGATCACTTCGTCGCCCGGGCCGATGCCGAGCGCGCGCATGGCGAGGATCAGCGCGTCGGTGCCGGAGGCGCAGGCCACCGCGTAGGGCGCCGCGCAATAGCCCGCCAGTTCGCATTCGAGTTCGGCCACCTCCGGGCCGAGAACGAACATCTGCGAGTCCACCACACGTTCCACCGCTGCCAGAACTTCGGAGCGGATTGTGGCATGTTGCGCGCGCAGGTCGAGCATGGGGATGGAGCGGACGGTCGGGGCGGGCACGCTTCTATGGTAGCGAGAAGAAATCACGCAGCGCCGCGCGGCAGCGCTCCGCCGCCCGGCCGTCCCACAGAGCCGGCACGCGCCCTTGCCGCGGGTTCCGTTTTAAGTCGGCCCAGGCGCGCAGGATCGAATCGCGCGACGTGCCCGCCAGGATGTTCGTGCCTTCCTCGACCGTTACCGGACGTTCGGTGTTTTCGCGCAGTGTCAGGCAGGGCACGCCCAGCGCGGTGGTCTCTTCCTGAATCCCGCCCGAATCGGTGAGGACCACGGCCGCGCCCGACATCAGGTTCAGGAAATCCAGATAACCCAGCGGCTCGCACAGGCGCAGGCGCGTCGTAGGCATATTGAGCGATTCCAGGCGCTGGCGCGTGCGCGGATGGACGGGAAAGACCAGCGGTTGTTCGCGAGCGATCTCATCTAGCGCTTCGAGTATCCCGCGCAGCTGTTCCGGACCGTCCACGTTCGCCGGGCGGTGGAGCGTGACGAGCCCGTAGCGCTCGCCTTCCAGCCGCATCGCCGCGCGGATCGAAGATTCAGCGCGGGCGCGGTGCAGGTTGGCGAGCAGCGAATCGATCATGAGGTTGCCGACCATGTGGATGGCCGCTTCCGGCACGCCTTCCTTGAGCAGGTTCGTGCGGCCGCTGGCTTCGGTGACCAGGAACAGGTCCGTGATGGAATCCGTCACCAGGCGGTTGATCTCCTCGGGCATCGACCGGTCGTGGCTGCGCAGCCCGGCTTCGACGTGCACCACGGGCACTTGCAGCTTCTTGGCGACGATGGAGGCGGCGAGCGTGGAATTCACGTCGCCCACCACCAGCACGGCGCCGGGCTGTTCCAGCTCGGCCACCGGCTCGAAGCGGCGCATGATTTCGGCGGTTTGCTGGGCATGCGAACCGGAACCGGCCTCGAGGTGATAGTCCGGCTCGGGGAGGCCCAGATCGCGGAAAAAGGCGCCGGACATGCGGTCGTCATAATGCTGGCCGGTGTGGACCAGCACCACGCGAAAGTCCGGATCACTGCGCAAAACCCGCACCAGCGGTGCGAGTTTCATGAAATTCGGCCTTGCTCCACCTACGCAAAGAATGGGAATCGCCACGGATCACCAGTATATCGGGCAGGCTATGATGAAGACGAACTCTCCGTCTATGTGCGGAATTGCTGGATTTCTGACCCGCGGCGGCCGGCCCGCGGAACTGGCCCCGTTGCGGCGGATGACGCAACGGCTCGCGCACCGGGGACCGGATGGCGCGGGTTTCCATGTGGACGGGCCCGCCGCGCTCGGCCACCGCCGCCTGAGCATTATCGACCTCGCGGGTGGCGGCCAGCCCATGGGGAATGAGGACGGGCGCCTGCAGGTGGTCTTCAACGGGGAGATCTACAACTACCTCGACCTGCGCCGGGACCTGGAAAAACGCGGCCACCGGTTCACGACGCGCAGCGACACGGAAGCGCTCGTCCACCTCTACGAGGAAGTGGGCGAACGCCTGCCCGAATACCTCGAAGGCATGTTCGCTTTCGCGATCTGGGATGCGCGCGAACAGGAGTTCTTCCTGGCGCGGGACCGGCTGGGCAAGAAGCCGATCTACTATACGGAGTCCGCGCCGGGTTTCGCCTTCGCATTCGCAAGCGAGTTGAAGGGCCTGCTTGCGATCGAGGGCCTGCAGCGGCGGGTGCGGAGCGAAAGCGTCGCGGATTTTCTGGCGCTTTCCTACGTGCCCGAGCCGGAGACGATCTTCGAGGACATCCGCAAACTGCCCGCGGGCTGCACGATGCGGGTGCGCGAGGATGGGTGCGCCCGCCCGCGCCGTTACTGGCAGCTTGATTTCGGCGCCGGCGAACAAGAGGGTGAGGCCGCGGCGATGGAACAGCTCGAAACCCTCGCCTGCGAAGCCGTGCGAAAGCGCCTGATGAGCGAGGTGCCGCTGGGCGCGTTTCTGAGCGGCGGCGTGGACTCCTCCGCCGTCGCGGCCTTCATGACCGAGTGCGCCGCGGAAGTGAAGACCTTTTCGATCGGCTTTGACGTGGCTTCGTTCGACGAGACGGACTACGCGCGCAAGATCGCGGACCGCTTCCGTACGGATCACTTCGAGCGCGTGGTGACGCCCGATATCGCGGAAATACTGCCCGTCTTCGCCGAGTGTTTTGACGAGCCGTTTGGCGATTCCTCAGCGATTCCCTCGCTGTATCTGGCGCGGATGACGCGCGAGCGCGTCACGGTGGCGCTTTCGGGCGATGGCGCGGATGAGATCTTCGCGGGCTACCGGCGGTACCGGCTGGGCGTGGCCGAGGAGCGCGCGCGGCGTCTGCTGCCCGGCGGCCGGGCGCGCGCGCTGGCGGGCAAAATCGGCGATATTTACCCCAAGTTGGACCATTTTCCGCGTGTTTTTCGCGCAAAAACCACGTTGCAAAACCTGGCTCGGGATCTCGGCGGCGCGTATTACACCTCGATGACCGCCTTCCGCGACGGGCGCCTGCACGCCGTGCTCGCGCCCGAATTGCGCGGCTATGATCCCCGGCCCGGCTACGAAGCGCGGTTCGCGCCACATGCCCATCTGCCGCCGCTGAAACAACTGCAGGCAGTGGACATCGAAACCTACCTGCCGGGCGACATCCTCGTCAAAGCCGACCGCGCCACCATGGCCTATTCGCTCGAAAGCCGGTCGCCGTGGCTCGACCACCGTATCGCCGAGGCCGCCGCGCGGATGCCCGCGCAATGGCTGCTGCGCGGCATGCAGGGAAAGTGGATCTTCAAGAAAATGCTGGAGCGGCGCCTGCCGCGCGAGATCCTCTACCGGCCCAAGATGGGGTTTTCCGTGCCGCTGGCCGAGTGGTTCCGGGGGCCGCTCGGGCCTGCGCTGGAAGGCCTGCTGACCGCGGAGCAGGCGCTGGTGGAACCGCGGGAAGTCCGGCGATTACAGCAGCAGCACGACACCGGGCGGCACGACCACGCGCGCAAGCTATGGAACGTTTTCGTCCTGCTGCTGTGGTGGCGGCGACATGCCCAGGGCCTCGAGATAGAGCCGCTCCCAGCGGTCCACCATCGTACTCAATGAGAACTCGGCCACGGCGCGCTGCCGGTTGCCGCGGCCGAGCGCGGCGCGCCATTCGGCGTTGGCGGCGAGGCGGCGCAGATAGTTCACGTAGGCGGCGGGCTGGTCCCGATCGACGGCCAGCGGAGCGTGCGCGGGCGGCAGAACGGCGCGGCAATCGCCCACGCTGGTGCAGAGCGCGGGCAGGCCGCTGCTGATGGCCTCCAGTAGCCCCATGGGCATCTGTTCGGTGGCGGACGATATCAGGAATGCGTCAAAAACAGAGAAAAACGGCGCAGAATCGGCCGTTTCTCCACTGAAAATGATCGTTTTTTCGACACCGAGATCGCGCACCGCGGCGCGGATTTCCGGCTCCGACGGACCCGCGCCCACCAGCACCAGCCGGGCCTCCGGCAGCGCGGCTTCAGCGAAGCGCCGGACCATCCAAACCAGATCCTTTTCCGCCCGCAACCGGCCTACCGAGCCGAAGACCACGGCCTCTTCGGGGATGCCGAGGGACCGGCGCAGTTCCCGGTCGCGGCGTGGCGCGAAACGCTCTGTGTCCACACCGTTTGGGATGTAGCGGACCATCTTTGCGGGCAGGTGGTAGCGTTCCAGGGCGATGCGCCGAAGCGTTTGGGAAGGAACGGCCAGAGCGTGTGCGGTCCGCGGCAGCACGAGGCGGCGGGTCCAGACGCGGCGGGTTTTGAGGCGCCGCGCCTCATCGGGGCCGAAGCCGTCCTCGACATGGAGCGCGGGGCAGGGGCGGCCGGGCAGCAGCGCGAGCTGCGCATCGATGGCGCCCCAGTTGTAGGTGATCAGCAGCGCGGGCTTCACTTCGCGGATGAGCGCGCGAAAGCCGCGGGGCGTGACGGAGCGCCAGTCCACATGCGGCGCGATGCGCGCGGCGCAGCTCATGTCTCCGTTGATGGCGGCGATGGCGTGGCGGAAGCGCCCGCCGAGTGAGTTCATCAGCGTAACGGTGCGGACTTGCGCTCCTCCGGTTTCGAAACTGTAGAAGACGTGGAGGAGCAGCGGCGCGGGCATGGCGTCAGCGGCGCGAGCGCAGCCACGCGGCCTGGCGCGCGAGACCTTCGGCGAAGGGGGTCGCCGGGGCGTAGCCGAGCCGCACGCGGGCTTTCGAGATGTCGGCGAAAGTGATGGGCACGTCGCCGGGCTGTTCGGGCTGCCAGTCGATCTGCGCTTCCTTGCCGAGGGCGGCTTCGATGGCGCGCACCATGTCGAGCAGCGGCACGGGGCTGGAATTGCCGAGGTTGAAGATGTCGAATGGCGCTTCGTCGTCCAACGCCGCGACGATGCCGTTCACGATGTCGTCCACGTAGGTGTAATCGCGGCCCATGGAGCCGTCGCCGAAAACGGTGATGGGCTTGCCGGCTTCGATGCGCTCCATGAACTTGCGGATGGCGAGGTCGGGCCGCTGGCGCGGGCCGTAGACGGTGAAGAAACGCAGGCAGGCGACGGAGAGGCCGTAGAGATGCGAGTAGGTATAGCAGAGCTTTTCGGCGGCGATTTTGGTGGCGGCGTAGGGCGAGATGGGGCGCAGGGAATCGTCGTTTTCGTGGAAGGGGACCTGGTTGGCCGCGCCGTAGACGGAACTCGAGGAAGCAAATACGAACCGCCGCACGCCGGCCTGCCGCGCGGCTTCGAGCAGCACCAGGGTGCCGCGCACGTTCGCGCGTTCGTAAAGCAACGGCTGCGTGAGCGAAGGCCGGATGCCGGCGCGCGCGGCCAGGTGAATCACGGCATCGGGCTGGGCGGCGGCGAAAAGGGCGCTCATCGCGGCTTGGTCCTCGACGGCCGCGGCCTGAAACAGGCAATCTCCGGCCTGGCGGACGGCTTCAAGGTTGGCGCGCTTCTCCTCGATGCTGTAGAAGTCATTCAGCTCGTCCACAATGGCCAGCGAATGTCCGTCTTGGAGGAGGCGTTCGCAGAGATGAGAGCCGATGAAACCGGCGCCTCCGGTGACCAGGATCTTCATGAACGCGCGGGAGCCTCCTCAATCGATTGTCTCCAAACGGCGGCTACTTCCGCCGCGGTGTGCGTCCAGGTCCGGGAGCGGCCCCAGCGGGCGATCGCTTCGAGGTCCCACGGGCGGGCGAGCGCCTGCCGGATCACGCCGGCGAGCGAGGCGGGTTCGAGGGAAGGCGCGACGAGGCCGTAGTCTTCGGACGGGAGCATTTCGGGCACCGCGCCGGTGCGGTGCGCCACCACGGGCGCGCCGCAGGCGAGCGCCTCATTCACCACGTTGGGCCAGCCTTCGCGGCTGCTGGCGAGGCAGAACAGGTCGCAGGCGGACATATAGGCGGCGAGTTCGCCGGGCGAAACGGCGCCGGGGAAGCGGACGTGGGGCGTCATTTGGGCTCGCGCGGCGGCCTCGTGGATGCGGGCGGCGAATTTGTCCTCGCGTCCGGGTCCGCCGGCGATCCAAAGCGTGGCGGCGATGCCTTCGGCGCGCAGCCGCGCGAGGGCTTCGATCAGCAAATGGTGGCCTTTGCGCTCAATCAGATAGCCGGCTGAGAGCAGGTGGGGTCCGGGTTCGTTCATACCGAGGCGGGCGCGCTCGGCGGCGCGGGGGCGCGGATAGAACGTGGCGCCATCGACGCCGTTCGGAATCACGGTGACGCGCTCCGGCGCGGCGCCGAGCGAGATGGCGTAGTCGCGCAGGGGAGAGGAAACGGTGATCACATGCGCGGCGCGCTGGAAGGCGCGCGCCATTGCGAGCTGGCGTTCGCGCGCGGCTCCATGCATGGTTTCGTTGCCCCGCAGCGTGATGGTGTAGGGTACACCCGCGGACCGCGCGAGCCGGGCCGCCGCCACGCCATCGGGAAAGCCGAAGTGGGCGTCGATCAACTGAAAGGGAAATTCGCGGCCCAGGCCGTGGAAAAAGCCGCGCAGACATCGTTCCAGGAACGAGGGATTCCAGGAGGTCAGCAGCGGCGGGTAGAGCCAGCGGGGATGATGTACCGTGAGGGGGCCATCCGGACGGCGCCGGGGCACGCCGGCGAGCAGCGGAAAGCGCCGCCCCGGGTTTCCATATTCAATGCGCGCCACCGGCGCCACCACATGAATGTCGGCGTGTCCGGCCGCTGCGTGCAGGCGCGAGCGGACAAAAATGCCGTAATTCTCCTCGCCGGGGCGGGGAAAAACGGTGGTAAAGCTAATAATTCGTGGGCGCAATTCGTGATTTGTAGTATGACACGGGCGGGGGCGGCGGGTTGCGGGAGCGGGGCTGAAGCCCCGCGCGGACTGAAGTCCGCCCTACTTTGGCGCTGGCGTGGCGGCCAGTTTGCGGACGAGGGGGAGCAGGTCGTCGCCTTCGAAGATGCCCTTGTTCGCTTCGCTATAGACCCAGGAATGCACGATGATGCCCTTGGCGTCGATGAGGAAGAGTTGCGGCAGGTCCACGCGCGGGTTCTGGGCCGTGGCGCGCAGGTAGTACGCCGCGGTCTGGCCGCAATCGAACAGGATGGGCGAGGTGATGCCGTGCTGTTTGATGAAGGCGGCGACGGTCTGGTTCGTGTCCGGCGGGGTCACGATGGACAGCACATTCACCTTGCCGGACATCGCCTTGCTGACCTGTTCGAGCTTCGCGGCGAGTGTGCGGCAGTGGGGGCAGGCCGTGAGCATGAAATCGAGCAGCAGCGGCTTACCCCGGTAGTCGAGAATGTCGTGGTACTTCAGCTTGCTGTCGGGCAGTGCGAAGCTGAGCGCGCGCTGGCCGTCGAGCGGGCCTGCGTTGAGGGCGGTGCGCCCCAGCAGCGGGGCGAGGGCCGCGAGGGTCAGGCTTCGGCGGGTCATCCCTTCAGTGTAGCGAGCGCGGGCAGGGATTCCTCGAAGGGCGCGCGGGCCACGCCGCGTTCGGTGATGATCCCGGTGACGTACCGCGCGGGGGTGACGTCGAAGGCGGGGTTTTCGACCTGAGTGTTTTCGGGGGCCACGCGGACGCCGAAGACTTCGGTGACTTCCGAGGCGGGGCGCTGCTCGATGGGGATCTGGTCGCCGGTATCGAGGGTCAGGTCGAGCGTGGAGATGGGCGCGGCGACATAGAACGGGACGCCATTCTCCTTCGCCAGCACGGCCACCGAATAGGTGCCCACCTTGTTGGCGACGTCGCCATTACGGGCGATGCGGTCGGCTCCGACGACGACGCAGCCGATGCGGCCGGAGCGAAGGAAGTGGCCCGCCATGTTGTCGGTGATGAGCTTGGTGGGGATGCCGTCCTGCATGAGTTCCCACACGGTGAGGCGCGCGCCTTGCAGGAAAGGCCGGGTTTCATCGGCGAAAACGTCGATTTTCTTGCCGGCGGCGATGGCGGCGCGAATGACGCCGAGCGCGGTGCCGTAGCCCGCGGTGGCGAGGGCGCCCGCGTTGCAGTGGGTCAGCACGGTCTTGCCGTCGGGGACGAGCGCGGCGCCGTGGCGGCCGATGGCCTCGTTGATGGCAATGTCTTCGAGATAGACCTGCTGGGCTTCGCGGACGAGGGCGGCGCGGATCTGTCCGGCGGTCTGGCCGCGGAGAGAAGCGTAGAGGCGCTTCATGCGGTCGATGGCCCAGAAGAGATTGACGGCGGTGGGCCGGGTGGCGGCGAGCGTGGCGCCGATGGTTTCGATCTCCTCGTCGAGCCGTTCGGGATCGGCGTGAAGGGCGCCGAGGGCCATGCCCATGGCGGCGGCGACGCCGATGGCGGGCGCGCCGCGGATGACCATGGTTTTGATCGCATCCGCCACCTCGAGGTAGGTGCGGCAGGTGACGTAGCTCTCTTCGCGGGGCAGGCGGGTCTGGTCGATCATCACGACGCCGTCGGGCGTCCATTGAATGGTGGGAGCCATCAGGGGCCAAAGTCCTTTCCGGTGAGCACGTAGCCGACAAAGAAGGTGAGATTGTAGGCGGCGTGGACCAGCGTGGCGGCGGCGGTGGAACCGGTCCTGAGCCGGACGATGCTGAACGCCGCCGACACGGCAAAGAGCAGCAGCATGTGCTGCCAGGTCCACTGGTATTGGGGGCCGTGCAGCAGGGTGAACGGCAGGCTGCAGAGAACGACGCCGGCCGCCGTTCCCGCGCTGCGCACCAGCAGCGGCAGGAAGAAGCCGCGAAACAGGAGTTCCTCGAATAGCGGGGCGAGAGTGGTGGCAAGGACGCCGATCAGCAAGGTGGACCAGCGGTCCTGCATGAGCAGGTGGATCGAGGACTTGATCTCGGGCGTCCGCAGCAGCACGCTTCCGATAGCTACGGCGATGGCCAGCAGCGGGCCCAGCACGAGCGTGAGCAGCAGGCCGCTCCGGGGAAACACCCAGCCG
This sequence comes from Bryobacteraceae bacterium, assembly GCA_023384675.1. Lineage (GTDB taxonomy): Bacteria > Acidobacteriota > Terriglobia > Bryobacterales > Bryobacteraceae > PNKE01. The sequence goes on from JAHDVK010000003.1 coordinate 60,536, forward strand.
AGCGAAGCCCAGAACGGGCGGTGGTAGCGCACGCGCAGCATCACGTAGAGGGACAGGAACCAGAAGCCGAAGCCCGAGAACTGCATGGTCATCACGCGCGGGGCGGGCGTGTTGACGGGCAGCAGATGGAACAGGCCCTGGGTCAGGGCGATGGCCAGGGCAAAGGAAGGAATCCCCATGCCCACGAACAGGGCGGCGTCGCGCCAGCCCCAGAAGGGCGAATCCGGCACGGGCGGCTGCTCGCGCGAGGCGAGAGTTTCCGCCGCGGCGGGATCAGGGAATTGACGGCTGATGTCGTTCAATGCGGGAAAGTCCTTCCCTAACTTGGCCGCGACGAACGCTGCTTTTCAAGTGTAAGCAATTCCTGGAGCGCGCGCCCGGTGTGGCTGCCGGGGTGGCGGGCGATTTGATCCGGAGGACCGGCGGCCACGAGCATGCCGCCGCCCTCGCCGCCTTCGGGGCCGAGGTCGATGATCCAATCGGCGCACTTGATGACGTCGAGATGATGTTCGATGACGAGCACGGTGTTGCCCAGGTCCACCAGACGGTTGAGCACGTCGAGCAGGCGGCGGACGTCCTCGAAGTGCAGGCCGGTGGTGGGTTCGTCGAGGATGTAGAGCGTGCGCCCGGTCTGGCGGCGCGAGAGTTCGCGGGCGAGTTTGATACGTTGCGCTTCGCCGCCGGAGAGCGTGGTGGAGGACTGCCCGAGATGCAGGTAGCCGAGGCCGACGTCCACCAGGGTTTGCAGCTTCGCGGCGATCTGGGGGAAGGCGCCGAGCAGCGGCAGGGCGTCTTCGATGGCGGTGTCGAGCAGGGCGGCGATGGAGACGCCGTGGAATTTCACCTGCAGAGTTTCGGAGTTGTAGCGGCGCCCGCGGCAGACGTCGCAGGTGACGAAGACGTCGGGCAGGAACGACATCTCGATGCGCTTGACGCCGTCGCCCTGGCACGCCTCGCAGCGCCCGCCCTTCACGTTGAAGCTGAAGCGCCCGGGCTTGTAGCCGCGTTCGCGGGACTCGGGCAGTTGAGCATAGAGGTCGCGAATGGGCGTGAAGACGCCGGTGTAGGTGGCCGGATTCGAGCGCGGAGAGCGGCCGATGGGGGCCTGGTCGATTTCGACGACTTTGTCGATGAGATCGGCTCCGTCGAGGCCGTCGAAGTCGCCGGGCGTGGTCTTGGCGCGGTAAATGGACTGGGCGAGCGTGCGGTAGAGCAGGTCGTGAACGAGCGTGGATTTGCCCGAGCCAGATACGCCCGTGACCACGATCAGCGTACCGAGCGGGAACTCGACCGTGACGTTCTTTAAGTTGTGCTCGCGCGCGCCGCGCAAGGTGAGGCGTTGGCCGTTGCCAGCGCGGCGGACGGAGGGGGTTTCGACGGCGCGCGCGCCGCTGAGGTATTGTCCGGTGAGCGAGTGGGGCGCGGCGGCGATGGCGGCGGGCGGGCCTGCAACGATGAGTTCGCCGCCGAGGCGTCCGGCAGCGGGGCCGAGGTCGATTACGTAGTCGGCGCGTTCGATGGTTTCGTGGTCGTGTTCGACGACGAGCACGGTGTTGCCGAGATCGCGCAGGCGGGTGAGCGTGTCGAGGAGGCGCGAGTTGTCCCGCGGATGGAGGCCGATGGAGGGTTCGTCGAGGACGTAGAGCACGCCGCGCAGGCGCGAACCGATCTGCGTGGCGAGGCGGATGCGCTGCGCTTCGCCGCCGGACAGCGTGGCGGCGGAGCGGTCGAGCGAGAGGTAGTCGAGGCCGACCTGCGAGAGAAATTCGAGCCGGTGGCGGACTTCGTCGGCGAGGCGCGCGCCGATCTTCGTCTCGCGCTCGTTCAGCTTCCAGCCGCGCACGGCCTCGAGCGCGCGGGTGACGGACCTGGCCGTGAAGGCGGCGATCGAATCGCCCTGGAAGCGGACGGCGAGCGAGGTGGGCCTCAGCCGGGCGCCGCCGCAGGCCGTGCATTCGGTGGCCGACATGAAGCCCATGAGCCAGTCACGATAGCCCTCGGTGTAGTGCTGGAAGGCGTGGTCGAGCAGGCGCAGGATGCCGATGAAGCCGTTCGCGCCATCGAGCAGGGCGGATTGCTGCTTGGCGGTGAGCGCGTCGAAGGGCTTGCGGAGGTCGATGCGCAGGGTTTTTGCGGCGGCTGAGACGGCCTGCTGCATGGTGGCCGAAGAGCCGCCGGGGCCGAGGCCCCCGTCAAACAGGGGTTTCGAGGGGTCGGCGATGACCTTGGCCGGGTCGAACGCCCAGGTGGAACCAAGCCCGTTGCAGGCCTCGCAGGCGCCGTAGGGACTGTTGAAACTGAACGAGCGCGGCTCGAGTTCCGGCACCGACGCGCCGCAATCCGGGCACGCCATCTTCTGCGAGTAGAGGAACTCGGGGCCATCGACGACGGCGACCGTGACGATGCCGTTGGCGAGCCGGGTGGCGGTCTCGATGGAGGCTTCGAGGCGCTTCCCGGTTCCGGGTTTGAGCAGGAGGCGGTCCACGACGACGTCGATCGAGTGGTTGCGGCGCTTGTCGAGATTGATGTCCTCGTCGAGGGAGCGCATTTCGCCGTCGATGCGGGCGCGGACGTAGCCGGCGCGGGCGAACTTCTCGAGGTCCTTCTTGAACTCGCCCTTGCGGCCGCGGACGACGGGCGCGAGGATCATGAGGCGGGGCGCGTCGTGGCCGGGAGGGGGCGGGAGAGCCTCGATCTGTTCGAGAATCTGCTGCGTGTTCTGGCGCGAGATGGGCGTGCCGCAACCGGGGCAGTGCGGCGTGCCGAGCGAAGACCAGAGCAGGCGGAGGTAGTCGTAGATTTCCGTGATCGTGCCGACGGTGGAGCGCGGCGAGCGGTTGGTGGTCTTCTGCTCGATCGAGATGGCGGGCGAGAGGCCGTCGATGGAATCCACATCGGGGCGTTCCATCTGGTCGAGGAACTGGCGGGCGTAGGGAGAAAGGGTTTCGACGTAGCGGCGCTGGCCCTCGGCGTAGATGGTGTCGAAGGCGAGCGACGATTTGCCGGAGCCGCTCAACCCGGTGACCACCGTGAGCGTGTTGCGGGGGATCTCGACGCTGACGTCCTTCAGATTATGGACGCGCGCGCCGTGGACCGAGATGTTCTTCAGCATGGGGACTAGCCGGAATTGCGCCGGTCCTCGGAGACCTTGATCTTGGATGCCGAAGCGGCCTGGCGGGCGTTTGCCCATTTCGACTTCACCCAATCCAGCAGCCGGCGGGCCCATTTGAAATGGCGGGCGAGCAGGATGAGTCCGGGCACACCAAACATCCAGCCCTGGAGGACAGGGATCAGGCCGCCGATCAGGCCGATGATCACGAGGATAATGCCCGCGGTGATCTCGAAGGTTTTGCGAAACGGGGAGATATCTATAATTTAGCACTCAGTCCGAGTGGCCCTGAGCGCGGAGGGCGCGGATTTCGGCGGCGAGGCGTTCGGTCAGTTCCACGCGGGCGGAGCTGGCGAGGCCTTCGGTTTCAATCGGTTTGCCGATGCGCATGGTGACGCGTCCGGGGCGCATATGGTGGGAGTGCATCGGGAGGATCTCGCGCAGTCCGACCAGCGCGACGGGCAGGATGGGGACGCCGCCCTTGATGGCGAGGTAGGCCGCGCCATCCTTGAACGGTTGCAGTTCGCCATCCTCCGAGCGGCCGCCTTCGGGGAATACGAGCACGGAAAGCCCGCGTTCCTTCATGGCGCGGCCGGCGTGCGACAGGACTTTTAACGCGGCGCGCGGGTCGTCGAGCGGCACGGCGATGTGGCCGGCTTTTGCCAGGTGGCTGCCGATGAAGGGGATGTCGAACAGGCCGCGCTTGGCCATGAAGCGGAAGTTCACCGGCAGGTGGCCGAGCAGGACGGGCGTATCCATGTAGCTGACGTGATTCGGAGAGACCACGTAGCTGCGCCCCGGCTGGATGTTTTCGCGGCCCGCCACTTTCACGCGCGCGCCCGCGATGGCCAGCAGCATACGGCCCCAGCGGCGCGCGATGCGCAGTTGCAGGTTGCCGTCCTTGTCCCAGAAAGCCGCCGCCAGGTTGATGGTGCCCATCACGGCCGTGGCGAGGATGATGAGCGGGTCGCGGATGAACAGGGCGATGAGGTAGCTGAACCACATGCGGCGGGCGGAACTCCTGATTATGGCACGAGCAGGGGGCGCACCTCGCCCACCAGATAGAGCGAGCCGGTGATGAAGACGGCGTCCTGGGGCCGGGCCTCGGCGAGAATCCGTTCCAGCGCTTCGGAGGGCGAGGCGATCAGGCGGGCGCGCGTTTCGCCGGTGATCTCGCGGATGGCCTCCGCCGGGTAGGCGCGGGTCTGGTTCGGGGTGGTGAAAACGAGTTCGTGGGCGAGCGGGAACAGCAGCGGCGCCAGCACCTTCAGATCCTTGTCGTTCATCGCCCCGAACAGCATCCACACGCGGCCGCCTCCGGCGCGATTCGTGTGAAACTCGCGGATGTAGCGGGCCAGCGCGGCGGCCCCGGAAGGGTTGTGCGCGCCGTCGAGAAAGACGTCCGGATCGCGGCGGACGCACTCGAGCCGCCCCGGCCATTGGACGCGCGCCAGCCCGTTCGAGATGTGTTCCGGCGCGATGCCCAGATGGACCAGGGCGGCGACGGCCGTGAGCGCGTTGTCCACCTGATGGGCGCCGATCAGCGGTAGTTCCACGGGGGTGGCATAGTCGCGAAATGTGGCGGTGAAGCTGTTGCCGTAGGCGTGCTGGTGCAGATCCTCGGCGCGCCAGCTGGAAGCGTGCGTGAGCGGAGAGCCGGTCTCGCGGGCGCGTTGTTCGATGACGGCGAGGGCCTCGGGGCGTTGTATGGCCACCACCGCCGGACGGCCCGGCTTCAAGATGCCCGCCTTTTCGAAGGCGATTTGCGGGATGGTCGAGCCAAGGAACTTCTCGTGATCGAAGTCGACCGGCGTCAACACGGCCAGCAGCGGGTCCACGACGTTCGTGGCGTCGAGCCGCCCGCCCATGCCGGTTTCGAGCACGGCGATCCCGACCGCGTGCTGGCGGAAGAGCAGAAACGCCATCGCGGCAATGGATTCGAAATAAGTGGGATGGCCGTCGAGCTCGCCCTTCCGGATCATGGCGAGCGCGGTGCGGTGCACCTCGTCGAAGGCCGCGGCGAAATCCTGCCGGCTCACCTGCGCGCCCGCCACGCGGATGCGCTCGGTGGGTTCCACCAGGTGGGGCGATGAGAACAAGCCCGTCCGTACGCCCGCCTCGCGCAGCGCGCTTTCGAGCATCGCGCACGTGGACCCCTTGCCGTTGGTCCCGGCCACGTGGATGAACCGGCAGTCGCGGTGCGGGCTGCCCAGCCGGTCGAGCAGCGCCTGGACGCGGTCGAGGCCGAGCTTCAGCGTTTTGTACTCGTTGCCGAGCGCGTAGAGGAATTGAACGGAGTCGGGATATGCGTTGCTCAAGCTGAATCCAGAAATCGCATATTTTCAGGCGCCCCGCCAAGTGGGGCGCCGCTTTTGTGGGCCTCGATCCAGGATCGGGGCTTGCGGGGGCGGAGCTGAAGCTCCGCGCGGACCAAAGTCCGCCCTACTTCTGCGTTCGGCGCGGCTAAAGGCGGCGCGGCCGCACGCCGATCATCCATTCAATGCCCTCTTTTCGACCGGCAACCAGGGTGACGATGCGCGACGCAGGGAACCTGCTGGCCGCCGCCGCTTTGCTGGCCTTCATCCTGGGCATGGGCGCCAGCATCTTTCCGCATGGCCGCGACAAGGACTTCCTGGTGCTCTACACCGGCGCGCTCCTCGCCACCGAGGGGCGCTTTGCGGAACTGCACGACCCCGCCGCGCGGCTGGCCCACGAACAGGCGATCCTGCCGCACCGGACCAGCCTGATCCCGTTCGTCCGCCCGCATGTGTACGCGGCCATCCTTTCGCCGCTCGCTCATTTGAGTCACCGGGGGGCGTTCGCTGCCTGGCTCGCTCTGCAGGGCGGATGCCTTTTGCTGATGTTGTTCATGATCTGGCGGGAATTCGGCAGCGAGGGGGTCTTTCTGGCCTCCATCTTCCTGCCCGTGGCGCTCGGCCTGATGCACGGACAGGACCACCTCTTTTTCGGGCTGGCGGTGATGGCCGGCCTCAGATTCCTCGCTAAAGGGCGCGACGTGCCAGCCGGGCTGCTCTGGAGCGTTCTATTCGTGAAGTTTCATTTGGCCCCCGGCCTCGGGCTGGCCCTGCTGGCGAGCCGCCGCTGGCGCGCCCTGGGCGCTTTCGCCGCGGGCGGGGGCGCGCTCGCCTTGGCCAGCCTCTGGCTTGGAGGGTGGGGCGGCGCGGTGGCCTATGTCCGGATCCTGACCGATCCCGGCACCGAGGGCCTGTATCCAGGCCGCGAGACGCTGGCCAATCTGGAGGGCCTGGCGGCATCTCTGGGCGTGTCCCTCGCCGCGCTCTACGCCACGCTTGGAATGGCCATCGTTGCGCTGCTTGTTATGGGTCTGCGCCGCGGCCCGTGGTGGCGGCAGTTCTGCCTCGCCCTGGGCGGCTGCCTGATCCTGACACCGCACGTCTATCTATACGACCTGACGATTCTGCTGCCCGCCCTGTTGCTCTCGATGCGCGAAGGCGCCGCCGCGCCGGTCCGCGCGCTGGTCTGGCTCATCGCTCTGCCGCCGCTGATGATGGCCTTTCTAGCCGGAGGAGCTGGCTGGTTCCTGCTTGTGCCCGTGATTTGCGCCTGGCTCTGGTTCACTTCGCGGGAGGGCCGGTCCGCGCCGGCCGCATCGCCTCAAGAAAGCTCTCGCCCTGTTCCAGTTTGACGCCGAAATTCTCCGCCACCGTCTGTCCGATGTCGGCCAGCGAGGCTCGCGTACCCAAGTCCACTCCGCCGCGCAAGCCCGGTGAATAGGCCAGCAGTGGAACGTACTCGCGAGTGTGGTCGGTGGAGGCGGTTGTAGGGTCGCAGCCGTGGTCGGCGGTGAAGATCAGCAGGTCGTCGTCCCGCAGCGAATCGAGCAGCGCCGGAACCCATTGGTCCGTCTGCTCCAGCGCGCAAGAATAGCCTTCCGGGTCGTTCCGGTGGCCAAAAAGCATGTCAAAATCCACCAAATTGACGAAAATCAGCCCTTCGGAATGGGCATTTAGCGCCTCCAGGGTACACCACATGCCTTCTTCGTTCGACTTCGTCTTGTAACTCTGGCTGACGCCCCGGTTCAGAAAAACGTCCGCGATTTTGCCCACGCTTACCACCGGGACGCCCGCCCCGGATAGCCGGTCGAGCAGCATGTCCGGCGGCGGGGCGACCGCGTAATCGTGCCGGTTCGCGGTGCGGACAAAGCTGCCGGGCGCACCCACGAACGGCCGCGCGATCACCCGCCCCACTTCATGCGGGCCGCGCAGGATCTCGCGTGCCATCCCGCAGCAGCGGTACAGTTCATCGAGCGGCACGGTCTCCTCGTGCGCGGCGATCTGGAAGACGCTGTCGGCGGAGGTGTAGACGATCAAATCGCCGGTCCGCAGATGCTCTTCGCCCAGTTCCTTGATGATCTCCGTGCCCGATGCGGGCTTGTTGCCCAACACGCCCCGCCCGGTGCGGGCGCGGAATTCATCGAGAATTTCCAGCGGAAAGCCCTGCGGGTAGAGCGGAAAGGGCCGGTCGAGGATCACGCCGGCCAGTTCCCAATGGCCCGTTGTCGTATCTTTGCCGGGCGAAGCCAGCGCACAGCGGCCATAGGAGGCAAGGGGCGCCCCGGCGGGCATAAGATAATCGAACGGCCGGATATTGGCGAGCCCCAGCCGGCACAGGTTGGGCAGCGCAAGCGGCCTTCGGCTGGCCAGATGGCCCAGCGTGTCGCCCGGCTCGGGATCGCCGAACGCCGCCCAGTCCGGCATCGCGCCCACGCCCACGCTGTCGAGCACAATCAGCGCCACGCGTTGGAACATGGCTTACTCCTCGGCCAGCGCCGCGCGGATCCGTTCGGTCAGCATATCGACGAAACGGTCGGGGATAAACCCGTTCATCCGGCTGTAGACCCGCCCGGACTTAGTCAAAATCACCGTCGTGGGGATCGACGAGACTCGCAGATGCGCCCCCAGACCGTCTTCGAAGTACACGCTTTTCGACCAGCCGTTCCGTTCCAGGAACGGCGCCACGGCATCGCGCTCCTCGTCGGTGGAGACGGCCAGGAACGTCACATCGTCCCGGTCAGAGAAGCGGCGCTGGGTCTCTTCGTAGAGCGGATGCTGCGCGCGGCACGGTCCGCACCAGGTGGCCCAGAAGTCCAGAATCACCACCTTGCCCGACAAGGAAGCCAGCGCCAGCGGCGGACCATCCAGGGCCGACAGCGTGAAGTCCGCCGGCGCCGCGGCGAATGCGTTCGGATCGATGGCCGCGATGCGCTCACGGCGGGCCGTGTGCAGTGCCGCCGCGCGGTCCGAGGCGGCCAGCAGCGCGGCGCCCGCGTTCGCGCCGGCCGCGCGCGCGAGGGAACCCAGCCGTTCCCGGTCCCGCGCCCGTGACGGCGAATCGAGGGGTTCGGCGGCCACCGCGCCCGCCAGCGCTTCCAGGGCTGCCTGTGGCTGGTTCGCCTTTTCGAGCCAGCGCGCCCATTCGCGTGCGGCTTCGGCCGTGGGGTTGCGTTCCCAGCCTTGCCGGGCGGCCTTGGCGGCCTCGTCGAAGCGTTCGAGCCGGCCGAGAGCGCGCGCCTGGAACAGGTGCGCCCGGGCGAGTTGCGTGTCGGACTCGATTGCCCGCCGTCCGCGCCCTGGAACGATCTCCTCGGCGCTCATTCGCTCGAGCACGCCTGCCAACTCGCGCACCAGAGCCGAGGAATACCGAAGGGCGCGTTCGGCCGACTCCTTATCGGCGCGGTCCAGCAGGGCGCGAGTCACAAAGTCCAGCAGGCGGGGGTTGCGCGAGCCGTTCTCGATCGCTTTCACACCAAAGGTCAACAGCCGCCGCCGGTCGTTCAGGTCCACCGCCGCCTGCACCAGGATGCGCTCGATTTCGTCGCGGCGGTCCGAGGAGGGGAATTTTTCGAGATGCGCCTCGAGCGCGCGGGCGTAGTCCACCGCGCTGTTGCCCGCCTCGGCCAGGGCTCGCTCCAATTGCTCCTGTTCGGCGTCGCCGCCGGGCGATTGCGCAGCCGCGGCGAAGGCGAATGCCACCAGGACAAGCAGCCTCATGGGCTGGTCTTCTCCACGTGGGCTTCGGGGTTCCGGAAGACCTCGGCCAGATACTCCGCCCGTTCGCGCGCCATGTTCATATAGCTCGTGCTTTTTGCGACGCGGTCGAGCAGCGGCAGAAACAGCGCATGACCGGCGAGCCGGCGCTTGTCCCAGGACGCTTCGATCTTCAGCAGCATCTTGTAGGTTCCCAGCCGGTCGTACTTCACCGTGCGTTCAAGGTCGTAAAACAGCACCGCCGCTTCGGCGACGCGTTCCACCCACTCCTGCAGGGCCTGCGCGTCGGGGTCGAGCGAATAGTTGAACGTCTGCTCGCGGCGCGCGCCGCCTTCGATCCAGGCGTACTTTTTCTCGCCCATGCGGGCAACCTTGAGCCCCGACTCGAGCGGGCGGCCGAGCCGGTCGAGTTTGCGCGCCAGTTCGAAGATGGCCGCCGTTTCGGCCTCTCTCAACTGAAACTTCAGCGGCGGTTCCTCGTCGGGCGCTTCACGGTACTCCACGTTGCCCGCGGCAGTCAGATCGATCTTGTAGAACTCAGGCTTGCTGCCGGGGAACGATTTCGTGAAGCAGAGGCTGACTTCGCCCTGCGCTGGCGCAGTGTGCGCCAGCAGCGCAAACAACAGCAAAGAACGGATCACGCGGCCCTCCTTGGCTGGTGTACGGCATGACAGACCGCCACCGCCACGGCGTCGGAAGCATCCAGCGGACGCAACTCCCGGTCCAGCCGCAGCAGCGAACGCACCATGAAAGCCACCTGTTCCTTCTCCGCCCGGCCGTGGCCCACCACGCTGCCCTTGACCGTGGCGGGCGAATATTCGCCCACTTCGAGACCGGCCTCGGCCAGCACGAACAGCACCGCGCCGCGTACCTGGCTGAGTTTCAGGGCGCTCCGCGCGTTCACCGAGGTGAATGTATCCTCCACCGCCGCGCAATCCGGGTGATGCCGGGCGATCACCGCCCGCAACTGCTCGCCGATGTGGAGCAACCGCGCGGGCAAGGCCTGGCGGCTGTCTGTGCGCACCGCGCCGGCCTCGATCAGCGCGTGGCTCACGCCATCGGATTCGATCACGCCGAAGCCGGTGATCTGCGAGCCGCAATCGATGCCGAGAATGCGCACGGGAGTCTGACCCAGACGGGCGGTTACTTTTCGCTCGCGGCCATAGCTTCGTCGCTCAGGTCCGCGTTGGTGTACACGTTCTGCACGTCGTCGTGCTCTTCGAGGGCGTCGGTCAGGCGGATGAAGGCCCCCGCGTTTTTCGGATCCACTTCGAACAGGTTCTTGGGAATCATGGCGATTTCCGCCGAGACCGTGGGGATGCCCGCCTTCTCAATACCCTCCACCACCGCCGCGTGCATTTCCGCCGCCGACAGCACTTCCCAGTTTTCGTCCTCTTCCTTCACGTCGTCGGCCCCGAGTTCGAGCGCGAGGTCCATCAACTGCTCCTCGGTGGCCTTGTCCTTCTCGATGATGATCTGCGATTTGCGGTCGAACATCCATGCGACGGAGCCCACTTCGCCGAGGTTGCCGCCTTGTTTCGAGAAGATGTGCCGGACCTCCGACACCGTGCGGTTGCGGTTGTCCGTGGCGCATTCCACCATGATGGCGGCGCCTCCGGGCGCATAGCCCTCGAACATGATTTCGTCGATCTGCCCGCCCTCGATTTCGCCCGTGCCGCGCTTGATCGCGCGCTGAATATTGTCATTGGGCATCGAGACGGCCTTCGCGGCCACCACCGCGGTCCGCAGCCGCGGGTTGCCGTCGGGATCGCCGCCCGAGCGGGCGGCGATCATGATCTCCTTAATAATGCGCGTGAACACCTTCCCGCGCTTAGCGTCCAGGGCGGCCTTCTTATGCTTGATCGTCGCCCATTTGGAATGTCCGGACATGAAGGAACCTCGTGCTGGTGGCTCTGATGATTCACTGACGGCGGCCGGCATCAGGCGCCTGATGAGGCGCGCCGGCTGCAAAGAACCCAGATACCAAGAATACCAAGCGCCGCCAAACGGGAACAAGCCGCGCCCCAGGCCCTGGAGCCGTCAGTCTGTTCGCGAATCCATGGGCAGCCGGAGCGTGGCCACGCAGCCGCGGGGATCGCTGCGGTTCGCCAGGGCCAGCGAGCCGCCGTGCGCTTCGGCAATTTGGCGGCACAGCACCAGCCCGATGCCCGAGCCGCCGGGCTTCGTTGTGAAGAACGGAACGAACAGGTTCGCCGTATTGGACAGTCCTAGGCCATCGTCAATCACCTGGATCAGGGCCGCCGCCGGCTCGGCGCGCCATTCCACCGTTACGCCGCCGCCCGTCTCCAGTGCGGCGTCGGCCGCATTTCTCACCAGATTGATGAGCAGTTGTTCAAGCTGGTCGCCGTCAGCCAGCAACTGCAATGCCGGCCCCGGCCGCACGTCCACCTTGACCCGCGTCTCCAGGCCCGCGACGCGCTGCACCAGGGAAGCGAGCGGCACTTCAGCCAGCCTCGGCCTCGGCATCTTCGCCAGCCGCGAGTACGCGCCGATGAAGCGGCTCAGGGATTCCGCGCGCGCGCCGATCACCGTCAGGCCGTCGCGCATGTCCTGTTCCCAATCGTCCGGACGCGGATCGCGCGCCAGCAGCCCCGCCAGGCTGCCCGAGATCGACATCACCGGCGTGAGCGAATTGTTCAGTTCGTGGCCCAGCACGCGCACCAGCCGCTGCCAGGCTTGCAATTCCTCCTCGCGCAGCGCGCGCGTGAGATCGCTGACCACCAGCAGCGTCAGGGGCAGTCCGCTCTCGCGGAAGCTCGACCGGCGGATGCCCCAGCGGCCCGCGCCGCCAGGGAAGGTGCGCGTGACGGTCTGCGCGGGCGCACCCGCCAGGTATTCGTCCAGGGCAATCTCGCAGGCGGTGCGGTCCAGCAGGTGCGCGGCATCTTGCGCCAGCAGGCGTTCCCCCGCGCGGTTCACCAGCTTCAAATGCTGCTCGCCGTCGAAGGTGAACACCGCGACGTCGATCTCCTCCATCACTTTTCGGAGCAGGGCCGTGGCTTCCACCGCGCCCAGACGCTGCGCCCTTAACGTGGCGCCCATGGCGTTCACCTGCGCCATCACCTCGCCGAGCGCATCGCTGCTGCCGGCGCCCCGGCCGCGGATCGAATAGTCGCCCTCGCGCATCGCCTCCAGCAGGTTGGCGAGGGTTCGCAGAGGAGAAATCACGCGCTCGCGCGCGGACCAGGCGAACGCCCACCAGGGCAGCAACACAGCCAGGGTGATCGTCCAGCGCGCTTTATCGGAAAAATCGCCGAACCACACGAATCCGATCGCGGACAGCACGCCCGCAAGCCCCGCCGCCAGCGAGGCCAGCAGCACGCGATTCTCATGAGCGTGCCACCAGCTCGCTCGCCTCATAAGCCGTAGCGCTGCAGGCGCCGGTACAGCGCGCTGCGGCTCAGCCCTAACGCCTGCGCGGCGTGGCTGACGTTGCCGCCATGCCGCGCAAGCGCTTTCTTAATGAGGAACGACTCCACCTCTTCGAGACTCATCTCGTCGAGTTTCGAGGGCGCGCCGGCGCCGGCACGCAGAGCGAGGTCGCCGGGGCGGATCAGCGTTTCGCGCGCCATCAGCACGGCGCGCTCGATCACGTGGTTCAACTCACGGACGTTGCCGGTCCAGGGATGTTCGCGCAACGAGCGCAATGCCGCCGGATCGAAGCCGGTGATCGGCTTGCGGTAGCGCCGCGCCATCTGCGCCAGAGTATGCACAGCCAGCAGCGGGATATCCTCCTTGCGGTCGCGCAGCGGCGGCAGGTGGATCTCCACGGTGTTCAGCCGGTACAACAAGTCCTGCCGGAAACGGCCTTCGGAGGCATCGGCGTGCAGGTTGGCGTTGGTGGCGGAAACGACGCGCACGTCCACCCGGCGGGTTTTCGACGAACCTACGCGCTCCATCTCGCCGGTTTCCAGCACGCGCAGCAGCTTCGCCTGCAGGTTGAAGGGCAGATTGGCGATCTCATCGAGGAAGATCGTCGCGTTGTCGGCCAGTTCGAAGCGGCCCACGCGGTCGGCTTTCGCGTCGGTGAACGCGCCCTTCACGTGGCCGAACAGCTCGCTTTCGAAGACGCCTTCGGCCAGCCCGCCCATATTCACCGTCACCATCGGCCGGGCGGCGCGCTCGCTAATGGCGTGCAGCGTGCGCGCCACCACTTCCTTGCCCGTGCCCGGTTCACCGGTGATCAGGACGTTGGCCCCGGAAGGACCCACGCGCGAAATCATCTCGAGCACCGGCTGCATGGCGGGCGCTTCGGCGATCATCACCGGACGCCCCTCGGCATGCAGCAGCCGGCTTTCCGCTTCCAGGCGCGCGCCACGCCGCAGCGCCGCCGCCAGTTCCATCTGCGTCTTCAGAATCGCCAGCAGACGCGCGTTCTCCCAGGGTTTCTGGACAAAGTCGCGCGCGCCGTGGCGCATCGCTTCGACGGCGATGTCCACGCTGCCCCAGGCGGTCATCACCACGACCGGCAATAGCGGATCGTGCTGTTGCACGCGCGACAACAGGTCAAACCCTTCTTCGCCCGAGGTGGTGTCGCGCGTATAATTCAGGTCCATCAGGAAAACATCGAACTCGCGCTGCTCGAGCGCGCTCAGCGCGGCACGCGGCGAAGTGACGCATTCCACCTGATAGCCCTCGGGCTTCAACAGCAGGCGCAGCGCCGCCAGCACGTCCTCCTGGTCGTCGGCGATGAGCAGACGCGGCGTCATGGCGGGCTAACTCGGCCGGGGCGCGCCCGCGATCCAGCCGTCCTCGAGGCGGATGATCCGCCGGGCGTAAGCGGCATTGGTCTCCGAATGCGTCACCATCACGATCGTCGTCCCTTCCTCGTTCAGTTTCCGGAACATCTCCATGATCTCCAGACCCTGGCTCGAATGAAGATTGCCCGTGGGCTCATCGGCCAGGATCACCTTGGGACTGGCAATCAGGGCCCGCGCCACGCCCACTAATTGCTGCTGGCCGCCGGAAAGCTGGTTGGGGAACAGGTCCTTCTTGCCCACGATCTGAAAACGGTCCAGCATGTCGCAGACGATGGACTGCCGCTCCGGCTTGCGGATGTCGCGGTAGGTGAGCGGCACTTCGAGGTTCTCGAACACGGTGAGATCGTCGAGCAGATGATAGCTCTGGAACACGAATCCGAAGTAACGCTTATAGAGTTCGAGCCGGTGGCGGCGGTGGAGAGCATGCACGGCATGCTCATAGAGGAAGTACTCGCCGCTCCACTCCGTATCGTGCATACCGAGGATATGAAGCAGCGTGGACTTCCCGGCGCCCGACGGCCCCATCACCGCCACGAAATCGCCCTCTTCTATGTCGAGGTCAATCTGCCGCAGCACGTAAAACCGGTTCGGCCCCTGCGGGTAGGACTTCTCGATGTTGTGCAGGCGGATCATGAACTGACGGTGCGGATGCGGCGGCGCTGATCCTTCTCGGCGAGGCGCCGCTCGAATTCCCGCATGCGCTCATCCAGGCGGCGCCACACTTCGTCCTTACGCCGTTCGAAACGCTCGATCCAATGATCGGCCCGCTCCACGCCCGCCAGCAGCGCCGGCCGTGCCCGGTACTCCACCTCCTGCACACGCGGCCAGGAGGGCGCGCCGGTCCATAAGGCCAGCCCCAAAGCCAGCAGCGCAAACGCATCCGGGTGGCGGCGAATCATGACGCGGCTCCCGTGCTCTGCGCCTGGATCTGCCCCTCCTCCACGATGCGGCCGTCAAACAGGTGGACCGAGCGGTCTGCGAGCAGCGCATAGCGCGGATCGTGCGTCACCATGCAAATCGTCGCGCCGCTCCTGTGAAGTTCTTTGAGCAGTTCCATCACCTGTTCGCCATTGGCCGAATCGAGGTTGCCGGTCGGCTCGTCGGCCAGCAGAATCGAGGGGCTGCCTACCAGCGCGCGCGCCACCGCCACGCGCTGCTGCTGGCCGCCGGAAAGCTGCGATGGGTAATGCTTCACACGGTGCCCCATCCCCACGCGCTCCAGCGCTTCATGGACGCGCTTGCGCCGCTCCGCTCCGCCCATGCCGCGGTATGTTAACGGCAGTTCCACGTTCTCGTACACCGTGAGGTCGCCGATAAGGTTGAAGGCCTGGAAGATGAAGCCGATCTCGCGGTTGCGGATCCGCGCGCGGTCGCCCAGTTTCAGGTTGCCCACCGCCTGGCCGTTCAGCGTGTAAGCGCCTTCGGTCGGGGAATCCAGCAGTCCCAGAATCGCCAGCAGCGTGGACTTGCCACAGCCCGAGGGGCCGGCGATCGAGACGTATTCGCCTTTGCGGATCTCCAGATGAATTCCCGAGAGCGCGTGGGTTTCCACGTCCTCCGTGACGAAGACTTTGGTGACGCCTTCGAGTTGAATCAATGGCTGTTCGCTCATGCTGACTCCTGCATGTATCCTCGGTTCCGGCGCTTAGTTCAGCCGGAGCCGGTCGTGTCCATCCCAAGCCGACATATCGGAGAGCACCACGCGGTCGCCCACGCCGAGCCCTTCCACGATCTCCACAGTCTGCACCGACACGCGGCCGATTCGCACCTGCACGCGCTGGGCCTCTTTGCCGTCGGGTGAGAGCCGGAACAGCCCGACAAGGCTGTTTGCCTGCCCGTACACCGGACGCTGCACGTATAAGACGTCGCTCAGGCGCTCAAGTTCCACCACGCCATCCACGCTGAGATCCGGCCGTGCGCCCGCGGGCAGCGCGCCCTCGAGGTGAACGTCGATCGTGACATTCCCGCTCACCGCGGCGGGGTCGATGCGCGCCACGCGGCCTGGAATCACACCGTTGTGCGTGTCGATCGACGCTACCTGCCCGATCATCACATCCTTCGCCTGCGTCTCGGGGATCCGGATCTCCGCCTTCAGCCGGGAGGGCTGGGCTACTTTCGCAATCACCGTGCCGGGCGTCACGCGCTGGCCCACTTCCACGGCCATCTGCTGCAGCACGCCGCCGGCGCCCGCGCGGATCTTCAGGCCTTCCACCTGGCTTTGCTTCAGCTTCAGCGCCGCGCGGATCTTCTCAATCTGCACCTGCTGTACCGCGATTTGCGCTTCCGTGGACGCGGAAGAGATATCGAGACGCTTCCGGTCAATCTCGAACCGCTTCGCGAGCTCCTCGGCTGTCGCACGCGCCAATCGCACATTCAGATCCGGCGTCAACCCTTCCTTGGCCAGCGCCTCCTCGCGGTCGGACTTCAGCTTGGCTTGGACGTACTCGCTCTCGGCGCGCGCCAGCGTGGCTCGAAGGTCCAGTTGCGTGGTTTCCAGCTTCACGCGCAGGTCTCGAAGACTGGCTTCCGCCGAGCGCACCTGCCAGCGGAGGTCCTCCGCTTCCAGCACCATGTCCGGATTGGTCAATTCGACCAGAATTGTGTCAGGCTTCACGTTCGCGCCCGGGCGCAGCCGCACGCGCTCCACGCGGCCGTCGTGCGTCGCGGGAATCCACAGAACCTCCTCGGGCACCAGCACGCCAAGGCCGCGCACCTGCCTTACCATCGGCCCGCGCTTTACTTCGTCGGTCCACAAGGTGGCCCGGTCCACGCTCGGCGCCGCGGGCTTCAGACGCGACAGCCCCCACGTGATCAATGGCACGGCCGCCAGAAGCAGAAGAGCCAGCACGCTCCGGCGAATCAGTTTGCGGCGGCGGGCGCCTGTGCGGGGTACGTCCATGGCAGTCTCGGTCTATTGGATCGCATTCCGGGGGCCGTTGGGAACCGACGCACTGGCTGCTTTTATAATCAATCATTTAGCGCGTCACCGCGCGGGCTCTTCCATCGCCTCTCTGTCCGTTTTTGGGACGGAAGTGGCCGGAATCAGGAGGACAATCCGGAAAAAACCTTCTTGGCGAGCAGATCGGGCTGCCGGATCAGCTCCTCGATCTCGTGTGGATACATGGGTGTGCCAAACAGGAAGCCTTGCATCCGGTCGCAACGCGCGGCCTGGATTAACTCCATTTCGCCATGCGTCTCCACACCCTCGGCCACCACCTTCAATCCGCGGTGATGCGCCAGCACGGTAATCGTGTGAATCAGCGGCAGCGATCCCGCGGGCTTCGTGATCTGGCTGGTGAACCCACGATCGACTTTCACGGCATCCAGCGGCAATTCCTGCAGGTAGGTGAGAGGCGAATAACCCACGCCGAAATCGTCCACGGCGATGGAAATCCCAAGACGCCGCAGGGCATGCATGCGCGCGGCCGACTCCCGGAGATCCCGCAGCAAAGTGCCTTCGGTAATCTCGAATTCGAGACACGATCCGGGCACACCCTGTTCACCTAGGATCTCCTTCACCCGCCGGACATAATCGGGCGTCGAAAACTGAAGCGGACTGACATTGACGGCCACGCGAGGCGGATTCAGACCGGCTTCCTGCCAGATGGCGATCTGGATGCAGGCTTGCCGCAGCGCCCAGTCGCCTATCTCCACGATCGCTCCGATTTCTTCCGCGAGCTTGATGAAAAGGTCCGGCGATACCTCGCCGAAGTCCGGATGCCGCCAGGTGAGCAGCGCCTCCAGTCCGTCCAGGCGGCACTGGCGGTCCACCTGAGGCTGAAAACGGAGACTGAATTCGCCGCGATCGAGCGCTGTCCGAAGTGCGGACTCCAGTTGGTAGCGCCGCTCGGGGGCAAGCGACTCCTCCCAGCGGATTGTCTCCAGAGTGTTGCCTCCGCGGCGCTTGGCGCGGCGCATCGCCGCCGAGGTCTTCCGGATCAGACTCAGCGCCCCGCCGAAACCTGCCTCCGTCACCGCAAGACCCACGCTCGCCAGCAGGTGAACTTCCCTGCCGGAGACCGAGAGCGGCCGCCGCATCCGCTCCATCAACACTTCCCCGAGCGCGATGCCTTCGGCGACCGAAGGACAAACCGGCCACAAAAACGCAAACTCGTCGCCGCCCAGCCGCGCCATCCTGCCGCCGCGCAGCGGCGCATCCTCGCGCATCCAGTGCTGAAGTGCGTCGCACCACGCCACGAGCGCCGCATCCCCCGCCGAATACCCGAGCAGTTCGTTGAGATGACGAAAACGGTCCAGACCCGCGATGGCCAGCACCACCGGCCGCCCCCCTGGATTCCCGCGCGTCGCCTCCGCCACCCAGGCTTCAAATTCAGCCCCACGCGCCAGTCCGGTCAATTCATCCCGGATCGGCGCTGGCTTCGGTTGCATGCCCATATTTTCGCTTACCACGCGGCAAACGAAACGAGAAAATTACCGAATTAAGTGAAAAAAGGACCAATGGTTCCAGCTAGGCTGGTCCTGGAACTGCTGGTACTGGGCGGCGCCGGTGCCAGTCTGTCCGCTTCTGAAAGGCCACCCCCGCCGCCAGTAGCGTATTTTCCGAAAACGGCCGCCCCACCAGCGCAATCCCCACCGGCAACCCCCCGGCCAAACCGCACGGCAGCACCAGCGCGGGCAGTCCGGCCAAATTCGCCGCCGCAATAATGGCGCGCAGCCCGCCGCCTGTGCGCCCGGGTCTGCGCCCCGAGGGGCGGTCCAGCGGCTCGCTCACCAGCGGCGCCACCGACATCCGCGCGGGCGTCACCAGCAGATCCACCTTGCTGAAAATCTGAGCGAATTCATGCTGGACCTGCCGCCGGACGCGCATCGCTTCCAGATACTGCCACGCGGGAATTTCCAGGCCGGCCTTGAGGCCCGCTATCTGGCGGGCGTCGGCAAGCCGGTCCACTTTGCCGCTCTCGATCAATTCGCGAAAACTCGCCGAGCCTTCCGCGTTGATGATGGTCGAGATCGCCGCCCCATAGGGCAGATCGGGCAGCTCCGCGGGCTCCATTTCAGTGCCGGTTTCGCGTAAAACGGCCAGCGCATCACGCAGTGCCGGCCGTAATTCCTCGTCCGCCGCCTCCTCGAAATCGGATTCGGCAAAACCCGCCTTGTATTGATCCGCCGGCCGCGTGTACTCAGGAGCATACCGGAATCCTTTGCGCGCCGAACCAGGATCCAACAGATCGCCGCCCGCGATCGCCTGCAAAATGTGCCCGCAATCCTCGGCCGTGCGCGCGAACGGGCCGATCTTGTCCAGCGTCCAGCTGAGCGCCATCGCGCCCGCTCGGCTCACCAGCCCGTAGGTGGGCCGCAGCGCCGTCACCCCGCAGAAGGCCGCCGGCGTGATGATCGATCCCGACGTCTCCGAACCCAGCGAAAAGGGAACCAGCCCCGCAGCCACCGCCGCCGCCGAACCGCTCGACGAGCCGCCCGCCCAGCGCGTGCGGTCCCAGGGATTCAGACCCGGACCCGTCAGCGAGGCCGCCGCATAACGGTACCCGCCTCCGCCCGCCAGTTCCACCATCGCCAGCTTCCCGCACAGCCCCGCGCCCGCGCCGGAAAGCTTCTGCAGCACCGTCGCCGTGCGGTCGAATTCCTGATCGGCAAACGGCTCCGCGCCCCACGTCGTAGGGTGATCCGGAAAGCTCAACAGATCCTTCGCCGCGTATGGAATCCCCTGCAGCGGCCCGCGAATCCGGTCCCGCCCAATCTCGCGGTCGATGTCGCGCGCCCGCCGCATCGCCACGTCGCGCAATGACAGTGCCAGAGCATTGAAACGCGGGCCTTGCCGCTCCAGCCGCTCGCTGAAGTCCCGCGCCAGATCCCGCGCGGAAAACTCCTTCTTCACCAGCCGGGCGTGGATCTCGACGATCGATTCGAAGAAAACTTCCTCGGGTACGCGGGCCATCGCGCCTAGGCCTCGAAACGAAACGCGGGTTCGGTCTCCGGCGGCAGTTTGGCCGCGGCTTCGGCCAGTGTCCGCCCCTGCGCGCGAACCGCCTCGCGCGCGCGCTCCAGTTCACCGGCCGGAGGCGCATCCTGCTGTGCCCTGGCCTCGGGCCGCACAGCCGCCGCCGCCAGCAACCCTCCCAACGCTCTGCGCGTCACCCGCTTCACGCGCCCGTCCTCCCCTGCTGCTCCTCGATCGCCTCGCGCGCCGCCTTCTCCATCACCGCGCGCGGCCCCGCCACGCCTGTAAACAGCTCGAACTGCTTCAACGCCTGCTCCACGAACATCTCGATGCCCGGAATCGTCGTCCGCCCCTGCGCCTCGGCCATCTCGATCAGCCCCGTCCGGTGCGGCGTGTACACCAGATCGAACACCAGCCGCCCAGGGATCCGCTTCTCAAAAAAACACTCATCCCCGTGCGGCCACATCCCCACCGGCGTCGCATGCACCAGGATGTCGTAATCGCTCTGCTCGGCGGCATCCGGGGTGATCGCCGCCCCTCCGCACGCCTTCGCCAGCGCGCGCACCCGGTCCGGATTGCGCCCCGTAATGCTCACCTGCGCCCCCGCATCCGCCAGCGTGAACGCCGCCGACCGCGCCGCGCCCCCGTTGCCCACCACCAGCACGCTCTTGTTCCCCAGCCTCGTCCGCTTCTCCAGCGGCGCCCGTACCCCCGCCGCGTCCGTATTCGTGCCCCGCCACCGCCCCGCCTTCCGCCACACCGTGTTCACCGCGCCAATCCGTTTCGACAGCGGATCCACCGCGTCCAGATACCGCAGGATCCGCTGCTTGTGCGGAATCGTCACGCTGAAGCCATGCAGCGGCAGCTTCTCGGCGAACAGGAAGAAATCCTTCAACTGCAGCGGCGCCACCAGAAACGGCAGATACAAGCCATCCAGCCGCTTCGCCTGCATCGCCCGGTTGTGCACCGCCGGCGAAATCGAATGCCGCACCGGATCCGCGATCACCCCGTAAAACCGGCAGTTCTTCGATAGCTTGTCCGCCCGGTACACCTGCCGCATCTGCCGCGCGCACACCTGGCCCGCCGCCGTGCCTTCCGCCGCCGACGGCGTCGCGTACGTGTACAACCCGCCCATGACCGTCGAAAGCACGCGCGAGGGGAAGCCCGTTTCGCTCATCGCCAGCAACACCAGCCGCGTCTTCGGATGGCCTTTCGACAACGACAGCACTCGCAGATTGTCCGAGGGCTTGCGCGCCGTCGTCACGATCTTGTAGGCGTCCGCCGGCACCTTCAGCATGCGCCGCATCACCGGCTCCATCGCCGGCGTGCCGTCGTAGTTGTGATACGAAATCACCACCACCGCGCGCCCCTCCAGCGCGCGCACGCCTGCCCGCGCCGTCTCCGCCGTTTCGATCTCGATATCCACCGCCCGCGCCCCCGCTTCCACCGCGCCGGTCAGAATCTGTAATTGCTCTTCGATACTCCCGTTGAAGCGCCCGTGATTCTGGTGGCGGCGGCACGTTGCCAGCACCACGCAATCGGGATACTCGCGCAAAAATTTCCGGATCAACTCCGGCCCCGCCTCCGGCCATGGCAGATAATCCAGCCGGAATTCCAGAAATCGTTCCCCCGCGGCCGCCTCGCGCCGCGCATGCTCCAGCAGCCGATTCGGATCGGTCAACCCCAACGCGATACAGATCCTGGGCAGTGAATTCCGGATGAGCATTAATGAATTCTTCAGAGCATACCACGCGCGGCTCAGGACACGGGCGGCGGCTCCAGGCGCGCGGACCACGCCGCCAGCACCTCCTCCGCCTTCGCCGTGCACAGCCGGTCCGCACCCAATTCGTAAGCCCGCAGCGCCCCTTCCAGCGTGTCCACCCCTTCGCCCGCTTCCACTTCGCAAATATCCTTTAATACGCGCTTCAAAAGCCGCAAATCTTCTTCCCACGCCGGCGAGCGGCGCACGAATCCCGTCGCCGTCTTCACCACATCGGCCTCCGCGCGCTTGGCGATCTTGCACGCGATCACTTTCAGATCCTCGCTGAGCACCGCGTTCTCCAGCACCACCTTCAGAATCGCCTGCGATTCGTGGCACGCCTGCGCCACTTGCAAAATCTCCGCCTCGACATACTGAAACTGCCGTGAACGCAGCTTGCCGAGATTAATCACCATCTCGATCTCGCGCGCGCCCCGCCGCAACAGGTCCCGCGCCTCATAGAGCTTCGACGCCGTCGTTGCGCCCCCATGCGGAAACCCCACCACGCTGCCCACCTTCACGCCGCTGCCCTGGCACAGCCGCACCGCCGTGTCCACATCCGACCCGCGCACGCACACCGCGCCAAACCCGGCGCGCAATGCCGCCTGCAGGCCGCCGTGCAGCGCGTCGTCCGCCGCATCGGGCGCCAGCAGCGGCCGCACCATCAGCCGCGCCAGCGACGCCGCATCTGTCAGCGGCGGACGCCCTTCCACGGCGCCTACAGTCTCCGGATCAATCGGATTCCCCATCCCTTTCATTGTGTCTGAACGGGATGGTCCGCCGCGCGTCAGCGCCTCCGCGCCGGCGTCTTCGACGGCGCCACGCTCAGCCCCAACCGCCGCAATTGCGTGCGCGCCTGCCCCGCCACGTCGCTGTTTGGCGCTTCGCTGATCAACGCGCGAAACTCGTCCGCCCCCGCGTTCCGTTCGCCCTTCTCCACCAGCGTCCGCCCCTTCATGAACCGCGCGTCGTTCGTCTTCGCATTGCGCGGAAACCGCTCCAGCACGGCGTCAAACGCCTGCAGCGCCGCGTCGTAGTTCTTCTGCGCGAACAGAATCTCCCCGATGAAATACTGCGCGTTCGGCGCCAGATCCGTCGCCGGAAACCACGTCAGGTAATCGTTGAACTGCCGCAATGCCAGATCGAAATTCCCGCCCGTGCGGTCCCGCATCGCGTCGTCATACAGCGATTTCGCGTTCATGCCCTGCGGCGGCGTGGTCGCCGACGGCTCCAGCCCCGGCGCTCCGCCCGGCGGCGGCGGCGGCGCCTGCATCGTCCGCAAGGCATTGTCGAGATCCGACACCTGCGTGCTCAGCCGGTTCAGCCGCGAATTGATCTCCGCCACCGTCTCCCGCACATAGCGGTAATCCTCGCTCATCGAATCCACCTTCGATCCGACATTCGCCATCGGCTTCGCCATGCCCTCGTCGATCCGCGACCGCAGGCTGTCGTCCAGCACCGTCACCGCCCGGTTGGTCGCATTGATCTGGTCCAGCATCGTCTTCAGCATCGACTCGATGCCCACCATCCGGTCCGTCTGCTCCTTCATCTGCATGCGCATCTCGTCCTGCAGAATCGCCACGTCCCGCTGCAACTGCCGGATCTCGTTTCGCTGTCCCCATGCCGGCCCCGAGGCCAGCACCGCGCCCAGCAACGCCACGCCCAGGATGCGGTTGATCGTCATCTCGCCTTTCCTCTCTGTGTTGAGTCGAGGGCGCGTCTCGTTCCGCGCGCCCTCGCCAACCCCGCCAGGGGCTTCTTCTTACTGCACGCCCACAAAGTGAACGCGCCGGTTCTCCTGCCAGCACCGCTCCGTCGATTCGGTGCAGAACGGCCGTTCCTTGCCGTAGCTGATCGGCTTCAGTCTTGGTTCCGGCACGCCCAACTGCACCAGGAACTCGCGCACCGAGGTCGACCGCCGGTCGCCCAGGCCCAGATTGTACTCGGCCGAGCCCCGCTCGTCGCAATGGCCTTCCAGCGAAATCACCGCCGACGGGAAATCGTTGAAGATCGCCTTGATTGCGTCCGCGTTCCGCTGCAGAGTGGCGCGCCCGTCCTCGCGCACTTCGCTCCGGTCGTAGTCGAAGAACACATCCTGCACCGCCGTCCTCATCCGCTCCTCGAGTGACGCCGACGGCGCCGCCTTCGGCGGCGGAGGCGGAGGAGGCGTCGTCACCGCCACGGTCACTGCCGCGATTGCATCGCCGCCCGAACCCTTCGCCGTCATCCGGTACGTCGCCGTCTGCGCCGGGTTCACCTGCCGGCTGCCCGTCGCGGGCACCGTCCCGATGCCATTGTCGATCGTCACTTCCGTCGCATTCGAAACCGACCAGCGCAGCGTCGATGACTCGCCCCGCACGATCGTCGACGGCTCCGCCGTGAAACTGTCAATCACCGCGGCCGGCCCCCGGCCCGTCGTGCCCGTCACGGGCGGCGGCGGCGGCGGCGCCGATACCGGCGGCTTCTTCTTACACCCTGCCGCGAACAGGGCGAGTCCCCCCACCACGATGAGAGTGGCGATCGTGCGTTGCTTCATGGCTGAATTCCTTAGCCTCCTGCTGTCTTGCCTCAAGGTCATTTCTCGGGCTTTCCGGCTCAGCGCCGTCTTCCTGCCCGTCCTGCCTACTTTACCCAAACCGGCATCGTGTTGTTGCCCGTGTGCGTCAACTGCCGGAGCTCGGTTCCATCCGGCAGCATCGAGTAGATCTGATACCGCCCGCTCCGGTTCGAGCTGAACACCAGATGGCGGCCGTCCGGCGCCCAGCTCGGGTTCTCGTTCCGGCCCGCGCCGTGCGTCAACTGCGCGGTCTCCCGCGAGGCCACATCCATAATAAAGAGGTTCCAGTTGCCCGGCGCAAACCCCCGCGTCCATTTGAACGCGATGATCTGCCCGTCGGGATGCCACGCCGGGTTCGCCGCCTCGCCCGTACCGTCCGTGATCCGCTCCACGCCCGCTCCGTCCAGATTCATCCTGTAAATGTGCTGGCCGCCGCCGCGCCCGCTCACGAACAGCACATCCTGACCGGTCTTCGGGTTCACCTTCGGCTCCATCTCGATCGCCCGCGAATTCGACAGCCGCTGCACGCCCGTCCCGTCCGCGTTCGCCACGTAGATCTGCGTGTACCGCCCGTCCAATGTCGAGCTGAACAGCATCCGCGATCCATCCGGCGTAAACGACGGCGTCGCGTTCAACGATGCCTGCGGATTCATGAACGGCAGATAGCGGAACGTCTCCAGCGACATCACCATGATCTGCGGCTGCCCCTTCGCGAACGTCGTGAACGCCAGCCGGTTGTGATCCGGCGACACCGCCGGCATCGTCGACACCGAATTGAACTTGGTCAACTGACGCTGGTCCTGCCCGTCGAAATCCATCACCCACAATTCCTTCGTCCCCGATGCCCCGCCGCGGTCCGACACAAAGTAGATCTTTGAACCGGCCAGCGATTGCCCGCCGAACTGCTTCAGAATATCCGCCGCGTACTCATGCGCCAGCCGCCGCGCGCCCTCTTCCGTCATCGGCGCGTTGTACAGCTTGCGGAACGCCTTCGCGCTCGCCACATCCGGCACCGACGTCGTGTACAAATGCCCGAACGCCACCAGTTGCCCCGCCTGTTCGGCGAGATAGCCAAAACCCAGATACGCCGCCTCAACCGGGGGATTCGCCCAATCGCTCAAACACAGCCCGCCGCAGTTCGGCGTCTCCGGAGCCGCGCCGCGCCGCGCCGGACGCGGCTCGGGCGTGGCTCGCAGGTCGCTCTCCTGTTGCGGCGGATTGAGTGGATAGAAGCTCTTCGCCGCCGGCTCCAGCAGGCCCGAGCGTTGGATATCGTCGAACACCGTCTGGTTGAAAACCGCCGCCAGCGGCGCCGCCCCGCCCGCCGCGCGAAAGTCCGGCAGCGCGATCTTGCGCACCGTGCCGCCCTTGAGGATCAGCTTGATGTCGCTCCGCGTCTGCGTCCACGCCAGCGCCCCCATCACCAGAAACACACCAACCCACACCAACGCCCTTGACGCGGCCGGCCCATGCAGGGCGGGCTTCAGCCCGCGCGGAGCTTCAGCTCCGCCCCTACCCAGCCGCCGTATCCCGGCACTCCTCAGAAATGGAATCATTTTTTTCATCGCTGCAATTGAAACCAGAATTCGATCACTGCCGAGTTGCCTCGATACTGCACCGGCAGCGGTTGAAACGGAGCCGCCTCCGTCACGGCGCGCTCCGCGGAATAATCCAGCGCGCGGTTTCCGCTCGATTGCACCACGCGTATGTTCCGCACCTCGCCGGTACGGATAATCTCGAATGTGACGATCGCCGGCGGCAGCGATCGCAGCCGCGCATCCACCTGATCCGTGCGCCAGCGTTGCGCCACCCGGTCGCGCACCAGCGTCGCATACGCGCCGAACTGGAAACCGAACGGCGCTCCCGTACCCACGCCCACGCCGCCCGTGCCCGGCGTCATCGCATACAGCGGCGACGAGGCCGCCGCGCCCGTCGAACTCGTCACCTGGTGGCTCGGCTGCTCCACGGCCTTCGCCGCGGGCCGCGCCGGCGGCGCTTTCTTCTTCGCCGCGGCGCTCTTACTCTTGATGGAAATCGCATCCGGCTCCGGCTTCGCCGCCGCCTTCACCGGCTCGGGCTTGGCCGCCGCCGGCACTTGCGATCGGGTATCATTCGCCAGCCGGTTCACCGGCCCCTGCCGCAGCGGCATCGGAATTGATTTCACCGGCGTCACCCCCACCGCGCCCCCGCCAAACGCGTTCGGTTCGCCCCAGGGCGTGCGCTCGCCCACGTTTGCGATCATCATCGCCGCCACTATGCCCGCCAACCCTGCGTGCAGCGCCAGCGAACCGAAGAACGGATTCTTCAGCGAGTCGCGCTCGTCGAGGATGTCCACATGGCGCATGGCCCGTCGCCCTCGCTTACCGGTCCGCCGAATCCATCGGCTGCGTCACCAGCCGCGGCTCCAGCTTCGCCTCCCCCAATTCGCTCACCACTTGCGCGATCGGATCCCACACCGTCGCCTTGTCCGCGCGCACGTACACCGCGTTCTGCCCCGGAAACCTCCGGCGGCACTCCTCCCCTAACTGATGGATGTTCACCGGCTGCTCGTTCAGGTACAGCTCGCCGCTCTTTGTGATGCTGATCACCGGCAGTTCATCGGCGCTGTTGCGCACCTGCCGCACCTTCGGCACTTCCACTTCCAGGCCGAACTCCATCACGTGCGCCGTCAGCATGAACATGATCAGCAGCACCAGCACCACGTCCACCAGCGGAATCACGTTCATCTCCGACAGCGCGCCGCCCGCGCGCCTGCTGCGCCGCCCGCCGCCGCCTGTCCCGTTGCCTCCGTTGCCGTTGCCCGCCGAAAATGCCATCGCGTTATTCCTCGTACACCCGCTCGGTCATGTTCAGAAACTCGAGCACGAAATCGTCCATGCGCGCCGTGAGTTCCTTGATCCGTTGCCCGAACTGGTTGTAGGCCACCGCCGCTGGGATCGCCGCGAACAGGCCCGCCGCCGTCGCCACCAGCGCATCCGCGATTCCTGGGGCCACGGCGCGCAGACTCGCGCTGCCCGCCATTCCTAAGCCTTGGAACGCGTCGATGATGCCCAGCACCGTGCCGAACAGCCCGATGAACGGCGCGGTCGTCGCCGTCGTCGCCAGCCAGCTCATGTTCCGTTCCAGCCGCGCCAGCTCTTCGCTCAGGCCCAATTGCAGCGACCGCTCGAGGGCCATCTTGTTTCGTACTGTCCCCGTTTTCTGCGCCTGGCGCATCACCTCGTGGTAGCCGAAATCAAACACCGCTGCCACCGGCGCCGCCCGGAACTGCTCCACCACCACCGCCACGGCATCCAACCCGGGCGCCTTCCGGAACGCTCGCAGAAATGCGAGGTTCGCCCTGTACGCCCCCTTGAACTGTCCATGCTTGGCCAGAATGATCGTCCAGCTCAATAGGGATGCCACCAGCAGGATCGCCAGCACTACCTTCGACAGGACGGACCCGCCCACCACCATCTCCCAGATCGACATCTGCAGGAAGGCCAACACACTGATGAATGACAACGGCAAACTCCCTCGGGGATTCCAGCCTTCATGATAGCCGGAATCCAGAGCAATTTCCTGTGACAATGTTTTCGACGCGCGGGGGCCACCGCGCGCGTACCGGGAACTCTTATAATCTTCGCTGAATGCTGGTCGAACTCATCGTCGAGAATCTGGCCGTCGTCGAACGCCTGCGCCTGCGCCTCCACTCCGGTCTCAACGCCCTCACCGGCGAGACCGGCTCCGGCAAATCGCTCGTCGTCGACGCCCTCAGCCTCCTGTTCGGCGGGCGCGCCTCCGTCGAGTTGATCCGCACCGGCGCCCCCCGCGCCTTCGTCGCCGGCATCTTCGCTTTACCCCCCTCGAAGCGGCTCCGCGAGTTGCTCGCCGAAGCCGGCCTCGAACCCGAAGACGGCGAACTCCTGCTCGAGCGTGAACTGCTCGCCAACGGTAAATCCCGAGCCTGGGCCGCCAGCCGCCCCGTCACCGCCGCCCTCCTGCGCGACCTCGCTCCGTTCCTCGGCGACATCCACGGCCAGCACGATCAGCAGAAGCTCTTTTCCGCCGACGCCCAGCGCGAACTTCTCGATATGGCCTGGGATTCCGCCGCCGCCCTCGAGCGCACCGCCGCCGCCTACGCCCGCTGGCAGTCCACGCTGCGCGAACTCGACGAACTCAACCGCGCCGAACAGGAACAGCTCCGCCTCGCCGACCTCTGGCGCCTGCAATGCGCCGAGATCGAACCTCTCGATCTGCGCGAAGGCGAGGATGCGGAGCTCGCAAACCAGCGCCGCGTGCTAAAAAACGTGACAAAAATCGCCGAAAACGTCACTCTGGCCTACGATCTGTTGTCGGAAAACGAGCATTCCGCCGCCGTTCAGCTCGCTCTCGCCCTCAGAAGACTGGAGGAACTCGCCGGAATTGACGATCAGTTAAGGGTGCTCGCGGAATCGCTCAAACCCGCGCAAATCGCCGTCCAGGACGCCGCCCACGAGTTGCGCCACTATCTCGGCGCGCTCGAAGCCGACCCCGCGCGGCTCGAAGAGGTGGAATCCCGCCTCGCCCGCATCGAAAAGCTCAAACGCAAGTACGGCAACACGATCCCCGAAATTCTGGCGTTCGCCGCCGAGGCGCGCGCCCGCCTCGACGCTGTGGCCAACGCCGGCGAGCGCCGCGCGGCGCTCGAACAGCAGGCTGCCGGGGAGGAGCGCGCGTTCCGCGAGGATGCGAAAACTGTCACTTTTTCGCGCGAAAAAGCCGCAAAAACCCTCCAAAAACAGCTCGAAAACGAGCTTTCTGCGCTCGCGATGAAAGGCGCGCGTTTCCGGGCCCTCCGCGCCCCCGCTCCACCCGCCCCGCATGGTGTTGATTCCATTACCTTTCTTCTCAGCGCCAATCCGGGCGAAGAACCGCGTCCATTGGACAAAGTCGCCTCCGGAGGCGAGCTTTCGCGCATCGCTCTCGCCTTAAAGACTTGTTTACAACAAGATACGAGCAACAACGGCCGCACCCTCGTCTTCGACGAAGTCGACGCCGGCGTCGGCGGCGCCGCCGGCGAAGCCGTCGGGCGGCGGCTGAAGGCTTTGGCGCGCGCGAATCAGGTGCTTTGTGTGACGCATCTCGCTCAAATTGCGGGATTTGCCGATCATCATTACCAGGTGGTGAAGCGCGATGCGCGCGGCCGAACGGTGGTGGAGGTAGAGGAACTAGCAGACAAGCAGCGTGTTGGAGAGATCGCGCGCATGCTGTCGGGCGAGCAGGTGAGCGAAGAGGCCATGCGGCACGCGGCACGGATTCTGAAGGAGGCGGAAAAGCCTTGACTCAAGGTGAGTTCTGTCCCAAAATGAAGGGGTCCTGCAGGTGCCGAAGAGCGCCACGGGCGAAGTCTTGTCAATGACACCGCAAGGACGAAGAATGATGCGTTTCCTGCTGATCTGCCTCAGTTTATTCGCTTTTTCCGCCATCTTTCTGACCGGGACCGCCGCGGAGGCTGCCGCCAAGAAGAAGACGGTTGCGAAAAAGACCACCGCGAAGAAGTCCACCGCGGTCCAGACGAAGTCCAAGGTCAGGAAGGCCGCGCCGCGGAAGGTCACGAAAACGACCCGCCGTGCGCCCGCGAAGAGGCGGGCGCCTGTGAAGCGGCGCACCTACAGCCCCTGGGACACGCCCAGCTTTGCCGATTCCACCTGGGGGGACGTGGTGGATGGCGAGGACCTGGTGGTCCGGAGGGCGGCGGTGGCGGCCCTTGGGCCGTTCAATGGCACGGTGGTGGTGGCGGAACCGGACACCGGGCGCATTCTCACGATCGTCAACCAAAAACTGGCGTTGAGCGGGGCGTATTACCCTTGTTCGACGATCAAGATCGTGGCGGGTTTGGCCGGGTTGACGGAGGGTTTGATCGAGAAAGACACCCGTCTGCGCCTGACGGCCAGACAGACCATGGACCTCACCGAGGCGATGGCGCGCTCCAACAACCCCTACTTCGCCAATATCGGCGAAAAACTCGGCTTCGAGCGCATCCATCACTACTCGAAACTCCTCGGGCTCGGCGAACGGGCGGGTTTGAATATCGAAGGCGAAAGCCCGGGTGAGTTCCCCGACGCGCCCATCAAGGGCGTCACGCTCGGACGCATGACGAGTTTTGGCACGGGCATCGGACTCACCGCGCTGCAGTTGACCTCCATCGTCTCCACCGTCGCCAACGGGGGCACGCTCTACTGGCTCCAATACCCGCGGAACCAGGAGGAGGCGCACAACTTCGTGCCTCGCGTGAAGCGCTATCTGAACGTGCAGTCGGCCATCCCGGAGATCACCCCGGGCATGCGCGGTGCCACGGAGATCGGTTCGGCGCGCCGCGCCTTCTATGACGCAAACGAACCGATCATGGGCAAGACCGGCACGTGCACGGACACCCGCACGCACCTCGGCTGGTTCGGCAGTTTCAACGAGGTGGACGGCCGCAGACTGACGGTGGTCGTGCTGCTGACGGGCGGCCGCCAGGTAAACGGCCCCGTCGCCTCAGGCATCGCCGGGCAGGTTTACAAGAACCTCTCCAAGCAGGAGTTCTTCGCCAGGGACCGGCGCTACACGCCATCGGCGGATGCGCTCGCGGAATCCGCTTTGAACTGATTCCAGTCGAGCCGGGCGCATGGTTCGGGCGTGCCTTCCACCTGACGCTGGCCGCTGGCAGGCAGAAGCAGTGCCCGGGATTCTTTCGTAAACCCTGTTGCTTCCAGGTTCGAATTCCGTCTCCCGTTTCATCCACCGCTGTGTCCAATCGGCCCTGGAGGCTGACAGAAGGCCCTCGCATTTGAGAAGCTAAGGCGGACAGGGTCCGGCTGAGCATGTTCCCATGTCTCGCCACTCGCGCCTTGCGCCTCGGGAACCCTCGCCTGACCGCCGGAGGTTATCGCCCATCCATGAGTAACGACCGCCTGTATTCGCTCGACGCGTTCCGCGGCTTCACGATGATCTGGATGATCAGCGAGGGCTTCGGCCTGCGTGTCTTCGAGGGCTACGGACGGCTCGGCACGCTCGCCGCACAGTTTGAACATGTGGAATGGGAGGGTCTCGCCGCGTGGGACCTGATCCAGCCCTTCTTCATGTTCATCGTGGGTGTCGCCATGCCTTACTCCTTCGCCGCGCGGCGCGCGCGCGGCGAGACCTGGGGCCAGTCGTTCGGCCATGTGTTGAAGCGCTGCGCCCTGCTGATCGGCTTCGGCCTGATCGCGCGGTCCGTGCAGGCGGGCAAGCCCGTTCTCGACCTGATCAACGTGCTGGCGCAGGTGTCAGTGACTTACCTCATCGCGTTCCTCCTGCTTGGTTTCCGCTGGCGCATTCAGGCGGCTGCCGGCCTCGCGCTGCTGGCGCTCACCTGGATCATTTACGCCGGCACGGGCCAACCCGAACCCTGGACGCGCGAAGGGAACATCGGCCGCGCTCTTGACCTCGCCATTCTGGGCAAGAACTGGGGCGGCGGCTACGCGACCTTGAACTGCCTCCCCTCGGCATTCAACACGATTGCTGGGGTCCTGGCCGGCGTGCTGCTGCGTTCCGCCGCTCCGGCGCGAATCATGGGCGTTCTGGCCGGCGCGGGCCTCGGCCTGATCGCCGCGGGACTGGCGCTCGCGCCCCTCGTCCCTATCGTCAAAAAGATCTGGACGCCCTCGTTCGCCCTGTTGAGCACCGGGTGCTGCCTGCTGGCGCTGCTCGTCTTCTACTGGGTCTGCGATGTCTGGAAAAAGCAGAAATGGGCCGCGATTCTGGTGATGGTGGGCGCCAATTCCATCTTTATTTATCTCTTTCACGAGATCCTCGGCCGCTGGATGCGGCAGACCGCGCCGGTTTTCACCGGCTGGGCCATCGCCTGGTGGCCGCAGTGGGGCCAGGTGTTCACCGCCTGCGCGATCATCGCCTTCGAGGTCTGGGTCTGTGTGTGGCTGTACCGGCGGCGGATCTTCTTCAAGATCTGACGCTTTCCTCGTCGATCGGCGCCGTCCCGAGGAGAGCGCCCGCGGCCGCAAACGGGGTTGCCGTTTTTCCACGATCGCGGCAGGCCGCATTCCATCCGCTCAGTCGAATTGATTCGCGACGGACCCGCCGGGCAGGCAGTGATCCCGCCGCGGCAGGGTCAGGCGGCCATCGAACGCGCCGCCACGACGTGAAACGCGGGCGGTAACCAGCCCTGCCGCCTGTATTTTCTCGAGATCCAGGGGCGCTCAGGCCCGATCACCTCGCTGATCGTACTTCATGGTCTGCTCATCTGACGGTTTTTCTCTTTCCCGGTCAACCACTTGGACAATCAGAAAAAAATCATCCAATGATCATGTGTTGCCCATTGCCTTATGCGGCAATCCGGCCCAATCTCAAGCCATGTTGAGGCAGGCCAATGGATCACAGCGACATCCGGTTCAATCTGACCACCGTCGCCAAGATCTGCATGGCCGCCGATTGTTGCGCCGGGACAAACGCGTACCTGATCGGGCGCCGCGTCCCCGGCGAGTTGCCGGACTCTGTCTCCGGTCCGGCGTCGATTGGCGTCATAAACGGCAACGCGGAGGGAATCCCATGCTGCCCAAATACCTTCTTTCGATTCTGCTGCTGTTCGCCCTGCCCTTCGGGATGAGCGCGCAGCAACAAACCGGAACCTTCCAGATCCCGTTCGAATTCGTGGCATTCGACACGGAGTTTGAACCGGGCGAATATGTGATGTATGGCGCAACGCTGCACCACATGCGGATGGTGAATCGGTCGACGGGCAAGTCCGCCTATGTTCAAATTCGTGCAGGCGTCCGAGCGAAAGTCGAAGGCCGTGACGTGTTGGGGTTCGACCGGATCGGCGGCCTGTATCTGCTGAGAACCCTGCAACTCGGGGGCTGGGACAGCAAGCACGATCTGCCTTTGGCTAAAAAGCGCCGCGAGCATGTTCAGGTGCTGATTACCGAAGGCGCCAGATCCGAGCGCACGCTCATCGCCGCCTCGTGGTAGGGCGATCCCCGGAGGGCTGCTCAACCCCCGTTCGAACCCGCGGCGGTCCGGCATCCATGCGGTACCGGACCGCCGCGTAATCCACATCTTGCGTCTCCCCCGCCTCAATCCCACGCAGTCAGACTCCCCTCCGTGCTTCCGCTTTGGTTTCACAGTGAAGCTGGTGACGGCGCCGGGAATCGGGGCGCCCGCCTCTCCTGGTGCTGCCTGCGCCAGCATCGCCTTCGAGGTCTGGGTCTGCGTGTGGCTCTGCCGGCGGCGGAACTGGTTCAAGATGCGACCTGACATCCGAAGCGCGCTTAACGTATTGCATTAGACGCCTCACGTTAGAAGAATAAGGGTGTGATCCGCCACTTTCGCGACTGGGAAACCGAGCGGATCTTTCGCAGGGAGCCGTCACCGAGGTTCCGGTTCATCGCACCCGTCGCGAAGAGAAAACCCGATCAGTTGAACGCGGCGGTCAGCCTTAGCGATTTGCAAGCGATGTTGAAATCGTCGGCTACCACTGAGGAGACCATCGATGCTTCGAACCCGTACAATCGAACCGGTCCATCCTGGAGCCACGCTCCGCGAGGACTTCCTCGAACCCCTCGGCCTCTCCGCCAGCCGGCTGGCTTCGGAGCTGCACGTTCCCGTCACCCGTATCACCGGCATAATCCGGGAGCGCCGCTCGATCTCTGCCGACACCGCGCTCCGCCTCGCCCGTTTCTTTGGCACCACCCCCCTTTTCTGGATGAACCTGCAGGCCAACTACGATCTTGAGAAGGCGGGCGATGAACGGGGCGGCGAGATCGAGAAGCGCATTCACCCGCACCAGGCGGCCTGAGCCGTCAACGCCTTCAGCGGTTCGATTTGCCGGAGGCCCATGCCGGTTTCGCGAACGTGTCCGGGGGCAGGTCCCCTTCCGTGTGGAGCCAGTCGAAGTCCTGCGTGCGCACCATGTCCCAACCCGGCATCGGCGCACTGCGGGCAACGCCGCCGCTCACCTGACCCGGGCCCATGCCCCCGGATTGCCCGGGAAAGCCCCGTTCAATCAAGACCGAGCGCCAGATCAGGCCCGTCGCCGGCTCCACCCAAAACATCTCAGTCCAAATTCCCAGAACCGGGTCCGATGGGCGAATCCGAATCACCCCGCAAGCGATCCGCCGCTTGTCCCGCCGGATCTCCTCCCATTTCACCCACTCGGTGTCGAAAGCGGAGCGCCCCAGCAGTGCGAAGCGGCCGCTCGATGAGTCGATGCCGCGCCGCCAGGAGCGCAATTCCGGCCCTTCGGCCGGGTGCTCCGAGACACGCCGGCGCGTCCGCGCCCAGAGCCATTCGCCGTCGCTGACCACTTCGACCCGGTCGCCCGAAAGCGACTCGGAACGGAACGCGCGCGCCTCCTCGTCCACCGTGATCAGCACTTTGTGGCTGGGGTTCACACGGTCGCCCGAGATCGTGCTCGTGCGCACCTCCACCTTGTACTGGCGCAGCGCGTAATGCCGCCCGATGGCTTTGTTCAGCAGGTCCGCCGGATCGCCCGGCGGGGCCGCCAGAGCGGCAATCCCAAGGAAAAAGGGGCAGAGAAACCGCATTTTGCAGCCTCAATGCCCCCAGAATATCACGGGAATCAGACGCGCTTATCCGATGACGATCAGCAGATCCTTCGGTTCCACGGTCTGCCCGACGGCGACGGCGCGTTCCTTGATCTTGCCCGCGACAGGGGCGTAGACCGTGGTCTGCATCTTCATCGCCTCCATCACCAGCAGTTTGTCGCCCTTTTGGACTTCCTGGTTTAGCTCCACGGTGATGCTGGTGACGGCGCCGGGAATCGGGGCGCCCACTTCGCCCGGCTTATCCGGATTCGCCTTCGGATGCACTTTCGCTTCGGCCTTCAGTTTCTTATCGCGGATCGAGACTTCGCGCGGCTGTCCGTTCAACTCGAAGAACACGGTGCGGTGGCCGTCCGGATGCGGTTCACCGACGGTGAGAAGCTTGATCACCAGGTTCTTGCCCGGTTCGATCTCGACGCTGATCTCGTCGCCGTTCTTCATACCGAAGAAAAAGGGCGCGGTGGGCAGCACGGTCAGGTCGCCATAATTTGTCCGCGCCTTGGCGAATTTCACATACACATCGGGGTACATCAGATAGCTCATCAGGTCGGTTTCCGTGGGTTTTGCGCCGGTCTTTTTGTCCACCGCCGCGCGCGCCTCCTCGAAATCCACCGCCTTCAACCGCGCGCCCGGGCGGCCCCGCCGCGGCTTGCCGCCGCGCAGGATCACCTTAGCAATCTTTTTCGGCCAGCCGCCATCGGGTTCGCCCAGGGAGCCTTCGAACATCTCGACAACCGAATTCGGGATGTTCAGGCTATGGTCCGCGGGCAGGTTTTCGAACTCCTGCACCGACATTCCG
The DNA here is from genome assembly GCA_023384675.1 of Bryobacteraceae bacterium. GTDB lineage: Bacteria > Acidobacteriota > Terriglobia > Bryobacterales > Bryobacteraceae > PNKE01. The sequence goes on from JAHDVK010000003.1 coordinate 96,049, forward strand.
TGCTGGATCAGGAACACGGCCAGATCGCCGACCACCTTGCTCGAGGGCGTCACCTTCACGATGTCGCCAAAGGCGTGGTTGACATCGGCATACATCCGGGCGATCTCAGGCCAACGCGGGCCGAGGCCCATGCTCTCGGCCTGCTCGCGCAGATTCGTGTATTGCCCGCCGGGCATTTCGTGCAGATAGACATCGGCGGCGCCGGAACGCGGAGCGGAATCGAAGGGCGCGTAGATGGCGCGGACCGTCTCCCAGTAGTCCGAGGCCCGGTTGAGCGCCTCGAAATCGAGGCCCGTGCCGCGTGTCTTGTCATGCTGTAATGCAGCCACGAACGAATTCAGGTTCGGCTGGCTGGTGGCGCCGCTCATCGACGACAGCGCACCGTCCACCACGTCCACGCCCGCATCACACGCCTTCAGGATCGACGCCGCGGCGATGCCGCTCGTGTCGTGCGTGTGGAAATGCAGCGGCAGCCCGATCTCCGCCTTGAGCGCCTTCACCAGCTTGAACGCGGCGTAGGGCTTCAGCAGGCCCGCCATGTCCTTGATGGCGAGCACATGGGCGCCCATCTTTTCGAGCTCCTTGGCCATCCGGACGTAGTAGGCAAGCGGGTATTTGTCGCGTTTTTCGTCCAGGATATCGCCGGTATAGCAGATCGCGGCCTCGCAGACCTTGCCGGTCCGGCGCACCGCTTCCATCGCCACCTTCATATTCGGCAGCCAGTTCAGCGAATCGAAGACGCGGAAGATATCCATGCCCTCTTCGGCGGCCACTTCCACAAACCGCCGCACCACGTTGTCGGGATAGGCCGTGTAGCCTACGGCGTTCGAGGCCCGGAACAGCATCTGGAAGCAGATATTCGGGATCTCGGCCCGCAGCTTGCGCAACCGTTCCCAGGGGTCCTCGTGGAGGAACCGCATGGCGACGTCGAACGTCGCCCCGCCCCACATCTCGAGCGAATACAGCCCGGCGAGTTCATGCGCCGTGTAGTTGGCGATGCGCAGCATGTCGTAGGTGCGCATGCGCGTGGCCATGAGCGACTGGTGGGCGTCGCGCATCGTCGTATCCGTCACCAGCAGCCGCTTCTGCTTGCGCGTCCATTCGGCAAACTCCTCCGCGCCGAGCTCATCCAGCAGTTGTTTGGTGCCGGACGGGGGCGGCGCGGGCTGCTTGAGGGGGCGCTGCGCGGGCCGCACGGTGGCCGGGGCCGTGCGGCCAGCCATCTCGGGATTGCCGTTGACAATCACCTCGCCCAGGAAGTTCAGCATGCGCGTGGCGCGGTCCTGGCGGGTCTTGAAGCGAAACAGCGCGGGCGTATGTTCGATGAAGGTGGTGGTCACCCGGCCGGCCTGGAAGTCGGGGTGGCCCACAACATTTTCAAGAAACGGAATGTTGGTCTTGACGCCGCGGATGCGGAACTCGCGCAGGGCGCGGTCCATACGCTGGCAGGCGATCTGGAAGCGCGGCCCCCACGCGGTGACCTTCACGAGCAGCGAATCATAGTAAGGCGTGATCACCGCGCCGCCGTAGGCCGAGGCGCCATCCAGGCGCAGCCCGTGGCCCGCGGGCGAGCGGTAGGTTTGGATCTTGCCGTAGTCCGGCAGGAAGTGATGCGCCGGGTCTTCCGTGGTGACCCTGCATTGCAGCGCCGCGCCGTTGACCCGGATCTCCTCCTGGCGGGGGATCTGCATCTCTTCGCCATGCAGGTCCAGGCCCATCGACACTTGAATCTGCGCCCGGACGATGTCGATCCCGGTCACTTCCTCGGTGACCGTATGTTCCACCTGGATGCGGGGGTTGACCTCGATGAAGAACCATTCGCCCGTGTCGGTGTCGACCAGAAACTCCACAGTGCCGGCGCTGGAGTAATCCGCGGCGCGCCCGAGCCGCAGAGCGGCTTCGCAAAGCCCCTGGCGGATCTCATCGGGCAGACCAATAGCGGGTGCGACCTCCACCACTTTCTGATGGCGGCGCTGCACGGAGCAGTCGCGCTCCCAGAGGTGGACGAGATTGCCGTGCTGGTCGCCGAGCAGTTGGACCTCGACGTGGCGGGCGTGACGGATGTAGCGCTCGATGAACACGGCGCCGTTGCCGAAGGCGGCCTTCGCTTCGGCCGTCGCTTCGGCGAAGCGGGCCTCGAGGTCGGCGGACTTGTGGACCACCCGCATTCCGCGGCCGCCGCCGCCGAAAGCTGCCTTCAAAATGAGCGGAAAACCCGTTTCCGGAGCGATTTTTTGGGCTTCTTCGAGCGTTTTTACCGGATTTTGCGTGCCCGGAAGCACCGGAACGCCCGCTTTTTGCGCCATCCGGCGGGCGGCGGTTTTGTCGCCCAGGTCCTCCAGGATGCGCGAGTCCGGACCGACAAAGGTGATGCCCGCTTCCACGCAAGCCCTTGCTAACGCGGGGTTTTCGCTCAGGAAGCCATAGCCGGGGTGGATCAGGTCCACACCCTTCTCCTTCGCCAGCGCCACGATGCCCTCGATATCGAGATAGGCCTCGACCGGACCCTTGCCGGCGCCGGTCAGATAGGCTTCGTCGGCCTTGAACCGGTGCAGGCTGAGGCGGTCTTCCTGGCTGTAGATGGCCACCGTCCGCAGACCTAACTCATTTGCTGCGCGAAAGATGCGGATCGCGATCTCGCCCCGGTTCAGGGCTAGGAGTTTCTTGCTCATCAAGAATCCAAGGTACCATGGGCCACGCGGCGGCGAGGCGATTTTCAGTGAACTCATGCCCGTGTGTATTCGTAATGAACCAGTGAGAAGGAGCATGCACGGACCATGATGCGTATACGACTGGCGATGGCTCTGGCGGCAGCCGTTCTGATGACGGGCTGCGACTACGACGGCGAGGGATGGGGCAGTTCCACCCGCTTCAAGGAAGAGTTCTCCGAGACCCACACTCTTGCGCCCGGCGGGCGCGTTTTCCTGGAAAATTTCAACGGCTCGGTCGAGGTCCTGGGCTGGGACCGGGACGCGGTTGAGGTCACCGGCAGCAAGTACGCCTCGCGGCGCGAGGTGATGGAAGAAATGAAGATCGAGGTGGTTTCGAGCAGTGATTCGCTGCGCATCCGGACGATTCGTCCCGCGGTGCGGAACTGCAACTGCGGGGCGAAATACGTGCTGCGCCTGCCGCGCCAGGCGATGCTCGAACGCATTGAAACTTCGAATGGCAGCCTCCGCGTGGAGGCCATGCGCGGGGAGGCGCGGCTTCGTACCTCGAACGGCAGCCTCAAGGTCACGGACTTTCAAGGCCCCCTGGAGGCGACCACCTCCAACGGCACGGTCGAGGTGATGGACTACGAGGGGAACGCCACGTTGAAGACCTCGAACGGACGCATCCGCGCCAACGGGCTCAAGGGCCGCATCGACGCCACCACGAGCAACGGGTCCATCGACATGACGGTGACGGAGCCGGCGCCTGGGTTGCCGATGAAGCTCACGACGTCGAACGGCTCGATCAACCTGACTCTGGACAAGTGGGCGGGCGCGGGCCTGGTGGCGCGCACCAGCAACTCGTCCATCAACGTGCGGCTGCCCGAGGGCGTGAACGCGCAACTTCAAGCATCCACGTCGAACGGGTCCATCAACACCGAAATGGAGATCGCCACCACGCAGATGAGCAAGACGCGGGTGGATGGCCGGATCGGGACGGGCGGGCCACTGATCGATCTGGCGACGTCGAACGGTTCAATCCGCGTGCTGCGGCGGTAAGCGGGCGCTATTGGGGAATGCCGGCCAGCCAGTAGCCGAGCCGTGTCCGGATGCGCAGATCGGGGCGGTTCACCTCTACGCGGATGCGGTGGAATCCGCCTTCCAGCTTGTTGTTCGGCGTGTAGCTGAGCAGGTATTGGCTGCGAAGTTCGGCGCCGATGTTCGCGAGAGCGTTCTCCAGGTCCTTCTCCGTAAAGAACGTGAACTCGCGGCCGCCGGTATATTGCGTATACAACTCCGCGGGGTTGCGGATAAATATGCCCTTGGCAAAGCGGAAAGCCTCGATCAGCGCGGGCAGTGCGTCGCCGCCAAAGCCCTGTGCGCCGGTCCACTGGTTTTGCGATGTGGGGTCGCCCGAAGCGACTGGTATGCGGGGGCGCGCTCCCGGCGGCAGATGGTCGGGGCGCGGCAAGTCGGGCCGCGTGGTGGAAAGCGTCACCAGCCGGGAGATGTTGATCGTGTAGAGGTCGATATTGTGGATCTGGAGCAAGGTGGCGACCTCGCGGGGCCGCGATTCGCTAGACCGGTCCAGAGTTTCCGAGATCATCAGGATCACCCGCCGCCGGTCCTTTTTGTTCCGCAGCATGAAGGTGGCTTCATTGACGCAATCATTCAGGCGGCTGTTGTTGCCGAGGGCGGAAACCGTCTTGAGAGCGGCGTCGATACGGTCCGTGTCGTTCGTGAAATCGGTGAGTTTTTCCACTTTGTGGTGGAAAGCGAGCACCGCGGCTTCGCCCTCATCGCCCACCAGCATGTCGCGCATCAGCGTGCCCATCCGCTGGATCTTCGGCAGCACATGCTCGACGTGGCGCGACCGCTGCACGCAGATCACCATGGAAAGGGGCAGGGCGGCGAGGTCGCGATTGATCTCCTGCTGCTTGTCGTTGTCGTAGAGCGTGAAGTCTTCGGGGCGCAGGCCGTTCACTACGTTGCCGCGCCGGTCCGTCACAGTGGTCGGCACCAGGATGACGGTGACGGCATCGCGGAACAGCGGACCTTCGAGTTCTTCCTCGGAGACGGGCGGCGTCACCTTGGGCTCTTCCGCCTTCACCTCGACGGGCTTTTCCCTGGCGGCGGTGGTGCCGGGCATCACCCGCACTTCGCCGGGCTTGGGAATCCCTGGGACCGGGGGGCCGGGCGGCTGGGCCGCCAGCGCGGCCACCAACAGCAGAGCGGCGATCACGAAGGTCAGTGAGCGGGCAGGGACCAAGCGCGCGAATCTCATACAACCAGTTTAGACGCTGGACGTGTCTGCGCCGTTTCCCGTTTCCTCGCCCGGGTGCCCGGTGCGGCCGGCGGCGAGGTCGACGATGTGGGGCAGCAGGTCCGCCACGGCGTCGAGCGATTCCACCGCGCCCTTCGGCGAGCCCGGCAGCGTGAGGACCAGCGTGGCGCCGGCCAGCCCGGCGAGAGAACGCGACAGCACGGCGCGGGGCGTTTTCTTAAGCCCCTCGATGCGCATGAGTTCGCCGAGGCCCGGGATCTCCTTCGAGAGCACCGGGCGGATCGCCTCCGGGGTCACGTCCCGCGGCGCAACGCCCGTGCCGCCGGTCGTGATGACGGCATGAATCGCCAGGTCCGAGGTCAGCGCGCGCACCCGCGCAGTGATGCGCGGCGCGTCGTCGGGCAGCACCTCGGTGAGGGCGATGGTCCAGCCGAGTTCTTTCAGGCGCGCGGCGACGGCGGGGCCGGAGCGGTCCTCGCGCTCCCCGGCAAAGGCGCTATCGCTGATGGTCAGCACGGCGGCGGTCATTTCTTGATTTTCGATGATTCTTTGCGGAATACGCCGCTTTTCCCACCCGTTTTTTCGAGCAGCTCCACGGTTTCGATGGTGATGCCCTTGTCGAGCGCCTTGGTCATGTCGTAGATGGTGAGGGCGGCGACGGCCGCCGCGGTGAGAGCTTCCATCTCGACCCCCGTCGGCCCGGTGGTTTTGGCCGAGGTATTGATTTCGATTCCATCCCGGCGGACGCGCAAGTCCACATCCACCGAGGAGAGCGGCAGCGGGTGGCACAGGGGGATCAGTTCCGAAGTCCGCTTGGCGGCCTGAATGCCGGCGATGCGGGCGACTTCCAGCGGGTCTCCCTTCGGGTTGTCCGGCAGCGCCCGCAGGACTTGCTTTGACAACCGGACGAAGGCGCGGGCGCGGGCGGTTCGGGCCGTGGCGGGCTTTGCCGAGACGTCGACCATGCGCGCGCGGCCGGCGTCGTCGTAGTGGCTCAGAGGGTTCTTGGACGGTTTCATCGTTCGAGGAAAAGCACGGAAATCGCGTCCCCGGCCCGGTACTCCGGGGTATCGGGATCGGCGACCAGGAAGCAGTTGGCGCGAGCGACCGCGGCCACGTCGCTCGAACCGGTCCATTTGACCTTGCGGACCCTCTTCCCGTCCAGGGATAAGCGCGCCGGAAGGAAGCGGGTGAGGCCCGGGCGGTGGGTAAACGGCTCCTCCACGGTGGCCAGCGTCATGGGCAGAGGGGCTTCACTTCGCCCGCCCAGCAGGTCCACGGCGGCGCGCGCGAAGATCTCGAAGCAGACCATCGTGGATGCCGGGTTGCCGGGCAGTCCGAAGAAGAAGGTGTCCTTCACGCGGCCGAACACGAGCGGCTGTCCCGGCTGAATCGCCACGCGGTCGAAGAAGAGCGTAGCGCCAAGGTGATGCAAGGCCGTTTCCACCACATCGTATTTGCCCGCGGAGACGCCGCCCGAGAGCAGGAGCAGATCGGCTTCGAGGCCGCGCTCGATGAGCGCGATGGTGCGGTCGAGTTGATCGGGGGCGGTCGGGATCAGATCGGGGACGCCGCCGGCGAGCGCGACCTGCGCCGCCAGCGACACGGTATTGGAATTCCTCACCTGGTGGGGGAGAGGGGCTTCGGAGTGGGGGACCAATTCGTCGCCCGTGGCCAGAATGGCGACGCGCGGCCGGCGGAAGACCTGGAGCCGGGATGCGCCCACCGACGCGCACAGCGCGATGCCCGGGTAGCTGAGCCTTGCGCCCGCCTCGAGCAGGGCCGCGCCCTTTGCGGCCTCGGAGCCTCGCGCATTGAAGTTCTGCCCCGGCGCGGCTTCCGGCACGGTGACTTCGCGACCGTCGCGGGTGACGTGCTCCACCATCACTACGGCGTCCGCGCCTTCGGGCATGGGCGCGCCGGTCATGATCTCGATGGCCGTGCCCGGCTCGAGCGGCTTGTCCGCGCTCTGGCCCGCTCGCACCTCGCCGATGACGCAAAGCTTGCCGGGCGTATCGGCGGCGCGCACGGCGAATCCGTCGCGGACGCTGCGGGCGGTGGGGGGCAGATCGCGGTCGGCGCGCACGGGTTCCGCGAGGACCCGGCCGCGCGCCTCTTCCAGCGGAACACTCTCGGTGCCGATCTCCCGGCGGGCGCCCGCGAGGCGATCCACCACGATCTGGCGCGCAACGTTGAAAGGCAGGGCCTGCACGCTCTTATCGTATCAATCGAGCCTGTTAGGCTTGATAGCGATGCTGAACCGGATGAGCCTGCGCGAGATGGCCGAAGCGGTGCGCGCGCGGAGCGTTTCGCCGCTGGAGCTGGTTGTGGCGCACTTCGCGGAAATCCACAGAACCCGGGCGCAATTCCACGCTTTTGTCGAATTATTCGAGGAAGAGGCGCTCAAAATCGCGAAAACAAGCGAACTGCGAGGGCCGCTCGCCGGGGTACCCGTCACCGTCAAGGATTCTTTCGACATTGCCGGCAAGCGCACCGCCTGCGGCTCGCGCCTGCGCCTGGATCACCGTGCGGCCGGGGATTCCACGGCCGTAACCCGCCTGCGCGGCGCGGGCGCGATCATCCTCGGCAAGACGGCGTGTCCCGAATTCCTGATGAACTACGACACGGAGAGCCACCTCACTCCCGCCACCCGCAACCCGCGCGATCCCGCGCTGACGGCGGGCGGTTCTTCGGGCGGCGAGGCGGCGGCCATCGCCGCGTTCTGTTCGGCGGGCGGCATAGGTTCCGACGGAGGCGGCTCGATCCGGCTGCCTGCCGCGTTTTGCGGAATCGCCGGGCTGAAGCCGACGCCGGGGCGCGTCTCCGCGGCAGGCCATTGGCCCGAGATCGCGCATCCGGGCGGGCTGCTGGGTGTGGCCGGGCCGATGGCCCGCACGGTGAGCGACTTGCGCCTGCTCTATGAGGTGGTGGCCGGTCACGATCCGCTCGACCCCTTTTCGGTGCCGGACCCGCCGGAACCGCCGGTGGAGTTCCCGCCAACCGTGGTGGTGCTCGATCAGTTCACGATGACAATCGAGGTGCGGACGGCGCTGGAACAGACCGCGCTGAGGTGCGCCGAAGCCGGATGGCGCGTGGAATCAGCGCCGGCGGAGTTCCTCGCGAATGCGCACGAGCTGTGGCAGTTTCTGTTTATTCGTGTCAACGCGCCACTCTTACGCGGCTACATTCGCGGGCGTGAGTCCGAATGCCACTGGACCGGCCTGGAGTTGATCGGCATGGTGAAGGATGAACCGCCCCCGTCGGCCGCCGAACTCTGCCGCGTGCTGCTTGAACGCGACCGGCTGCGCAGCCGGGTTTGTCAATGGCTGGAGGAGCGGAACGCGGTGCTGTTGGCGCCCGTCTGCGGCCGCACGGCCTGGGCGCTTGGCGGGCGCTCGTTCGACCTTCTGGAAGCGATCCAGCCGCTCACCTTCGCGAATCTCCTGGGGTTGCCCGCGCTCGCGCTGCCCGCCGGCATTCAATTCGCGGCGGCTCCCTGGCGGGAGAGGCTGCTCTTGCAAGCGGGCGAAGCGCTGGAGCAGCGGCAGGAACAAGGGCGCGATTACACCGTGGCGTGAGCGGGGCTGAGGCGCTCGGCCAGGAAAGCCTTCATGGCACGGCGGCCGCGGAACAGGTGGACCTTGACCGTGTTCACCGGAATGCCCATGCGTTCGGCGATCTCCTCGAGGCTCAGATCTTCGAGGACGCGCAGGCACATTGCTTCGCGGTAAGCCGGGCGCACCAGTGTCATGCTCTCGCGCACCAGCGCCTTGAGTTCGCGCTCGAGGAAGCTCTGCTCCGGGTTGCCCTCGGCGGGCAGAGCCACGCTCTTCGCCTCTTCATCGTCCCGGACTTGTTCATCGATGGCGACAAACGTGCGCCGGTTGCGCTTCCGCAGCAGGCTGAGCGCCTCGTTCATGGTGATGCGCGTGAGCCAGGTGCTGAACGCCGAATCGCCGCGAAAGCGCTTCAGATTCATCCACGCGGATGTGAACGCCTGCTGTACGGCGTCCTCGGCATCCTCGACATGCGCGGTAATCCTCATGGCCGTGCGGCGCATGCGGGCTTCGTGCCGCGCCATCAAGGTGTTGAAGGCCTCGTGATCCCCCGCCTGGGCGGCGGCGATCAGCGTGTTCTCCATTTCTTTGCGGGTTTCAGTGGCAGTCGTCATTGATCCCTCCTCGGCTTATCCAGAATGCCTTAGAACGCGCCGCTTCCAGAGTGAGGAACAGTTAGCTCACGGTGAGGAGACGTGTACAATTAGCTGAGGAATAAGGCCGATATGGAACGCGGAGAGGAACTTCTGCCCCCCGGCGTCACGCCTGCCCAAGTGGCGGAGTTGCTTGAGCGCGTCTGCGCCTCGCGCGAGTTCGCTCAATCGGAGCGCATGCGGCGGTTCCTGCGCTTTTCGGTTGAGCGGGCGCTGGCGGGCGACCGCGATTCGCTCAAGGAATATACGATCGGCATGGAGGTCTTCGACCGCCCGGCGGACTATGATCCGCGGGTGGATTCGATCGTGCGCGTGGAGGCGCGGCGGCTGCGGCGCAAACTCAAGTCCTACTTCGAAAAAGTGGACGAGCCGCTGCGCGTCACGCTGCCGGAGGGCAGCTACGCGCCCGCGTTCGAAAAGACGGAGGCGCCAGTAGCGGCGCAACGGGCCGCAGAGCCGCCCGATCCGTCCACCCTCGCGGTGCTGCCGTTCGTCAGCCTCAGCTCGGACCGCGAGGATGAGTACTTCGCCGACGGTCTTACCGAGGAGTTGATCACCACGCTGGCGCAGGCGCTGCCGATGCGCGTGGCGGCACGCACATCCACGTTCCGGTACAAGAATCAACCGCACGACATCCGCGCCATCGGCGAACAGTTGGGCGTGGCGAAGGTGCTCGAAGGCTCGGTTCGGCGCAGCGGATCGAGCCTGCGGGTGACGGCGCAGCTCGTCAATGTCGCCGACGGCATGCACCTGTGGAGCCAGCGGTTCGACCGCAAGCTCGAAGACATCTTCCGGCTGCAGGAAGAGATCGCGAGTGCGATCGCGGGGATCCTGCGGGTGAGGCTCTCGCCCGGGCCCACCCCGGATTGGCGGCCCACCACGGTGACGCCCGCGTCGGCCATCGTCCACATGCTGGAAGGGCGGCACGCGATGCAGCGGTTGACCCCCGCAAGCTTGCGGCATGCGCATGAGTGTTTCCAGCGAGCCATCGCCGAAGACGCGCGCTTCGCCGCCGCCTACGCGGGCCTGGCCGCGTGCCTGCTGCAAATGTCCCTGTTCGGTGACGTGAATCCGGCCAGCATCGCCCCGCAGGCGAAAATGCGCATCCGCCAGGCGCTCGACCTGGACGAGCACATCGCCTGGCCGTATATCTGCCAGGGCTTTCTCAAGTCGGCGATTGAATGGGATTACCCGGAGGCGGAGGCGGCCTACCGGAAAGCGATCGAACTCCATCCCGGTATCGCCGACGCCCACCACTACTACGCCACCACGCTGCTCGCGCCGCTGGGCCGGTATGAGGAAGCGGAGGATCACCTGCGCGCCGCGCTGGCGATCGACCCGGGAGCGCTGGTCCCCAACACCGGGCTGGGCATCGTGCATTATCTGCGCGGCGACAACGAAGCGGCGCTGGAACAGTTCGAAAACACGCTGGCCCTGAACGCTCAGTATTACGGGGCCCACCGGATGATGGCCTACGCTCTGCTGCGGCAGGGCGATGCAAGCGAGGCGCTGCGGCTGCTCGAGTCGGTGCAGTCGCTCGCCCCCGGCGATTCACGCCTGCTTTCAGCGCTCGCCTACTGCCAGGGCAGGACGGGACGCACCGCGGAGGCGGACCACATCCTGCGGCAATTGGAAGAAGCCGCGCGCGAACGCTATGTCGCCGCCTACGACTTCGCGATGGTGAATCTCGGCCTGGGCCGGCCGGACGAAGCGTGCGCCTGGCTGGAAAAATCGGTGGCCGAACAGGAATGCTGGCTCATCTACACGGGCGCGGACCCCGTGTTTGAACCGCTCCGCCAGCACGAAGCGTTCCGTAAAGTCGTGGCTCGCGTGCTGGCGGGGCTGAGTGTCTCGTGGACCGCGGACGGGCGTTAGTTGGCCCGTCCGGAGTATTTGTTGAGCAGCGAAATCAGTTCCTGCGCGGCTTTGGGCGTGGGCACCTTGCCCCGCAGGATTTCTACCGAATCCATCTCCTTGCCGTAGATGACCTGGTCCACATCGCGGTCCGGCCGCAGCGTGGAGCCCTTCAGCGAGATACCGCCGAAGACGCCGCGCGAACGGGACCAGCTCAGAATCTCGGCCCGCATGGTGATGTCGGTGGCCGCCGTTGTGGACCGCCCCACGGGACCGGCCGCGATACTGGCATCGCCACCAAGGGTGAACTTGCTCGACGTCAGACGCTCCATGCCCTTCTGATTCATTACCAGCAGGATGATGTCGGTTTCCTGTCCGCCTGCCTGAAAGCCGATGCTGCCGCCTTCCATCCGCATGGCGGCGGGCGCGGTCCAGCCCTTGCCGTCGGGCTGGCGGCAACTCGCGAAGCCGCGCCCGTATTGTCCGGCCAGGATGAAGCCGCCCTTCTTGGCGCCCGGGATGATCACGGCGCATGAGGCCTTCGCGAACAAGTCCTGCGGGATGGCCTTGTCCGACACGTCCATGATTTCCTTCAGGGTGACGGCGGCGGCTTCCAGGCGTTTGTCTTCGGCCTCGCCGGCGAATACTGCGCCCGCGGCGATGGCGAGCGTGCATAAAATTCGTGTGAGCATAAGGTGTTTCCTCTCCTCGCCATTCGATTGTAGCTCCGGCCAGGAGGTTACCGCGCAATAAATTCATATCCGGATGGAGCGGCGGTATGATGAAAGATATGCGCCTTTTGGTGCCGCTTTTCGCTGGTTTTGCGCTCATGGCGGCCGCGCAGGAGCGCCTGCGCGTGGAGCCCAAACCGCCTCAGCCCTTCACCATCACCGAAGAGGGCGACACGGGCCGCCGCGCCATCGCCGTGCCCACGGCCACCCCGCCGGGCCGCTACACGGCGGCCGTTGGCGGCGAATCCTGGACTCTGGATGTCGCCGCGCCCGCGCCGCTGGCCGCTTCCATCCATCCCCCCGTGGTGCTGCTGAATGGCTATCAACTCCGCACGCTCACCAACGCCTGCCCCGTGCGGTCTTCCACCAGCTCTTTCGGCCGCCTGCAAGCGCTGCTCGAAGCCACGGGGCGAAGTGTTTTGTTGTTTGACAACTGCCGCGAGTGTCCGAACGGCTCGATCGAGGATTGCGCCCTCGCGCTCAAGGGCTTTCTGGAAGCGCAGCGGACCCAGGCGGGCGAGCCGGTGCGGGAGTTCGACCTGATCGGCCACTCGATGGGCGGTCTGGTCGCGCGCGCCTACCTGGCCGGCAAGTTCCCCGATGGCTGGTTTCCGCCGCTGCCCCACCGCGTGCGCAAGCTCGCGCTCATCGCGACGCCGAACTTCGGCGCTTACACCATCGTTCCCATCGACACCCAGACGCGGCAGATGCTCGAAGGCGCGCAGTTCCAATGGGATCTCGGCACGTGGCACCAGGGCGCCGACGACCTGCGCGGCGCAGATGCCATCGCCATTGCGGGCGCGGCGCACGACCGCCGCGGCGACGGCGTGATCTCGCTGATGTCGGCCAGCATCGCCTTCGCGCATGAGCGCAGGCGGACGCGCGTGCTCGATTACTGCCATACCTCGGGCTTCGCGCTGCTGCCTTTCTGCGGATTCAACCGCACCGGCATCGCGGAAGTCGACAGTTCGGATCATCTCACCTGGCGGATTCTGGAATCCTTCCTGGATGACCGCCAGGACTGGCGATTTGCCGGTTCGGATGCGGCGGAGGAACCCTGGCTGCGCGACCATGGCGTGGGCTTCGGCCATCTGCATGCCGCCGATGACCGGCCGCTGGCGCAGCGGCCCGAACTCACCGCGCCCACGCCGCCGGCAAGCGCGATGGTCTTCCCGTTCACCGGCCTCAATGGCCAGCCCGCCCCGTTGACCATCGAAACCGGCTTCGCCGGCGGGGTGTTTCCGCTGCTGCTCAAGTATGGCCCGGTCGTCGGGCGCGTGACCGCGGCGCGCCGCGGAGCCGGGCTCGAGATCGAATCCGGGCAGGCCGTAGATATTCTCGGCCACCATCTCGAAGGCGCCGAAATCCTGGCCAACGGCGAGCGACTCGAGATAGTGGAAGCCTCGAATGACAAGCTCCGCGTGTGGCTGCCGGAGAAGTTTTTCGGCCTGGTGTGGCTGGAACTCCGGTCGCCGCAAGGGTCGCATCTGGTGCGCATCATGGCGCGGCAGCCGCCCGTGGGCGTGCTGCGCGAATCAGGCCAGTAGGCTCGACACGCCCGCCCAAGCCGGCCGCAAGTCCGCCCCTGGTTTCCGGACCCCTCAGAGTTGAGCGGCGCCCCGCTCGCGGAACGTGACCCCGCCGTTCGTCGTCGTCACCTTCACCACGGGACCGCCCCCGCCGCTTTCGGCCTCCATTGTCGCGGCCGTCGAGCGACCCCGTTCCACTTTGGCGTTGGGGATCTCCGCTTTCAGTCCTCCGTTGGTGGTCTGAGCCACGAATCGCGCCGCGTAATTAGGAGGAACTTCCACGCTCACGCCGCCATTCGTCGTCGCCAGTTCGCACGATTCGCCATCCCAGCCCTTGCCATCCAGCTTCAGGTTGATGCCGCCATTGGTGGTCCGGCCATTGACTTTCCCCGAGACGGCTGCCAGCGAGATGCCGCCATTCGTGGTTGTGGCCCGCAGATCGCCGCGGACGCCCGTCACTGAGATTCCGCCGTTCACGGTCTTCAGGTTCAGGTCAGTCCGCTCCGGCACGAAGACCTCATAACTCACCGACCACCCCGCATTCCGCTTCGAGATGGACTTCGGCCCTTCGGCGCTCACCCGCCCGGCGCCGGCGTTCACGCGAACGCCGCTCAGGCTGACGTCTCCCCACGCCTCGACTTTGGCCCGCACCAGCACCTCGGCCCGGTTCCACGGCTTCACCGCAATCCCGCCGTTTGGCATCGCGTCCACCTCCAGGCGGCCCGTGGTTCCCACATTGGATTCGCGCATCTCGCAGGGCCGTTTGCCCGCCGGCGGACACTGCAGACTTTTGGCGGGCTCCTGGGCGGGCGCCAGGCTTGCGAACAGAAAAGCTGCCGTCAGGGCAGCGGTGACGCTGAATCTCATCGGCGTTTACCTCCGCACCTGAAGACGGGCCGAGGGCCGGAAAGTTCTGCCGCCGGCCCTTTAGTTTACGGGCGTTACTGTTTGGGCAGTTTCTTGAACTGGAGATTGCGGTACCACACGATGCTCTTCGGATCGTGGTTTTGCAGCGCGAGCCAGCCCTTCGTGAAGGTGTTCTTTTCGTCCACGTAGTCCGTGATCACCTTGTCATTCACTTTGATCACGATGTGGTTCCCCTTCACGATGATGTGTTGCGTGAACCACTCCATCGGCGCATGGGGCGATTCGAAGTTCTTGTGGAAGTTGTAGAGCGAGCCTGTTTTGACGGGGTCGCGGTGCGTTGCGTTCACCTGCGCTTCGTAGCCTTTCGGAAACCGCGGGCCGAGCGCCGTGCGGAAATACATGCCCGAGTTCGCGCCATCGGCCACTTTCACTTCCGCGCGGAACTCGCAGTCTTCACACTCTTCCACCATCCAGAACAGGTGGCTCACGGGGCCGGCGCCTTTCAACAGCCCGTCCTCGATCATCCAGGCCTCGGGATTTTCGTTGGCCTTCCAGCCGCTCTTTTCGATGCTCTTGCCGTCGAACATGTTGATCCACTGCCCGGCGGGCAGCGGCTTATCCTGCGCACACAAGGGGAGCACGGCAGTCAAGGCCGTGAGGAGAAGGGTCCGGAGTTCCATACCCGCCATTGTAACGGTTCAGGCCCGTCCGAGGTTTCGCAGGACGAAACTGATCAGGTGGTACCCGTCCAGAAACTTGAACGGCGTCTCGCCCAGCGTGTAATGCCCGCACGGCAGCGCCACCACCTTATGATCCAGTCCGTATTCCTGACACCGCCGCAACGTGTCTTCACTCAACGAGGGCAGAAACGTGGTGTCGTACTTCGCATACAGGAACAGCGACTTCTTGGGCAAGGCCGCAAACTTGCCGAAGAACGAAACCGGGCTGATCGCCATCCACAACTCGCGCAGCGTCTCCAGGTCAAGCTGCTCCTCCAGCCCCTGCCGCACATGAATGGTCGAAAGACCCGTCCACACCACGTCCGCGAAATAGGTGGAACAGTGGTTGAACGCGTTGACGCGCAGGCGGTCATCGTGAGCCGAGGCCAGAAACGCATAGCACGAGCCCAGGCTCGTTCCCACGATGGCGATTTTCTTCGCTCCCTGCCGTTCCAGCCAGTCCACGGCGCACCGGATGTCCAGCACCGCCTGCCGGGTCGCGTCGATCGTCCGCGACACGTTGGACGAGACGGCGTAATCGGCGCGTTCCAGTTCGGCCGGCATGCGGTAATCGTGGTAGGGCAGACTCAACCGGAGCGCCGAGACCCCAAACCTCTGGAAGCCCTGAGCCAGGGCATTGTGCGCCTGTCCCGGCGCGTTCCAGTGCGGCAGGACGATCGCGGCGCGGGAGCGGTCCTTGCCGGGGAACCATTGCCCGTGAACCACGTTGTTCTCGGGGTAGGGCGTCTCCACGTTGGACATGAAGCGCAGAACCGGGCCGTGCAACTCGAATACTTCCGGAGTGCGGTGCGCGAAGAATTCATCGCTTTGCTCGATCGCCCGGCGGCTCATCCGCAGCAGCCATTCCTTGGGGGTATCGCCGTTGCGGCTCAACTCACGCGCGTGCGGCCACCGGGACGCCCAATCCAGACCCCAGTCAAATGGCCTGACCACGCGATTTGTCGCGCGGAAACAGAGCGATTCTTCCCACCGGTTCATCCACCGGCCGTAGTAGGACCCCAGCAGAGACATGACGCAGGCGTACGTCTCAGATTAGCATTGCCGCGCGGGCGTCCGCCGCGCTAAAATTCCAGGCCCGGCGGCAGAATGAACGCCGCGGCCAGCAGCCGCCCCAGAATCCCTTTCCGTTCCCGGAAGTTCACCCAGTGCAACCCGGCCACCTCGCCCGGATCGCTGTAAAAGCCGACGCCGCCCGACTGGTGCCGCCGGTCGGTCCAATCGTCGATCACGTGACCGTCGATCAGCGTCCGGAAGCGGTCGCCCTGCACCACCACGGTGAACTGGTACGGCCGGTTGCGCTGCAGAATCACCGGCAGCGGCATTTCGACCTTCGACACGGTCTGCGAACGCTCCACAATGTAGCGCTGAATGCTCGCCCCGGAGATCTCTCCCGGCCGGTGCAGCACGATCTTCGACGCGTAGTAATCGCCCTTATTTTCTGCGCGGAACGCCCAACTGATCGCCTTTTGATCGATCTGCCCCAGGAAATCCACGTCGTAGTCGGTCTTTCCCATAGTCGGCTGCCAGAGCCGGAGTTGACCGGGCCGTACCAAGCCCTTCTCCACCTGCCAGTTCGCCCCCCTGCCCCAGTCGGCCAGCCCGCTGGCGAGATCGGCCCGCAAGCGCAAGGGCTTCTCTCCCGGCACGCGGTCATTCAGCCAATCCATGAACCCGCCGAACGTGCGCTGGTACGCCGCCACCGCGCCAGGCGCCGCCGGGTCCAGCACTGTGCCCGCCGCGGGCCCCGCCGGACCCGAGCCAGCCCCAAACCACATCCGGCCGGTCACCATCACAGCAACCACGGCCAGCAAAACCACACCGAGGGAGGCGCCGCTCTTTGATGAAGGCTTCCGCGCACCAGGCCCCTGCGTCGCCAGCCAATCGTCGCCATACTCGAGTTCGTGCAGAGGTGAGGCCGACGCCCTGCGACCCTTTGTCCGGCAGTGCTGGCTGCAGAACTCCTGGTCGGTCAGTTGGCGGAGTGGATTGATCGATTTACCACACCTCTGACACCGCATGGTATTTTCCTACTTGATTAAAATCGTACCAGCAGTCACCCAGATTTGAACCGCTCTAGGTATGAACATATTTCCTATTAGGTATCGGCATGGAGACCGATACGCTTTAGTTACCCTATATTGAGTGACTCACTGCCCTCCTTGGTATCCAGACCGGCGACCCATCCGGTCCCGGCCGTCCATTCCGTAGAGACACAGATGGTCAAACGCCCATAAGTGAACTTCCCCATACCCCATCTCCAGCGCTTCCCTTACCTCCCGTTCCCACGGGTAGCCGCTGCGGAAGACCGGCGTCATCAGGCCAAGATGCCCCTCCGGCCACCCCAGTGTCCGGCCGAATCGCAGACACTCCCGCATCAGGTCAAAATCCCGCGACCACGCCCCGAAGTCCAGCGCCTCCAGCTTAAACCGGTTAAACCCATTATTTACTTCGGTTTCCCATTCTGGCGGCAGATTCACGTGACGATTCAATGCCCCGCCCAACTGATGGATGCCCGCCGGATGCGGATGATTGACGTCATACGGAAAAAGAATTTCAAATTGCGCTTCCGGAAATTGTCCCCGCACGTGCGCCATAATGCCCTCCGCGTAGTTGCGCAATTGCGCCCTAAGAAAGTTCGCATCCTCCCCCCCATTCACCTGAGGAGAGTCCGTCGCCCTCCGGAACCGGTGCAGCGGCCGCCCCAGTTCTAGTTGAGCCGCCGCCTCCGTGCCCGCGTCGTAATAGGCCATGCCGCCTTCGGGGTGGTTTTCATTCCAGTTCGTGAAATACCACCAGCAGAACTCCCCGCACTGCAGCGCGGGCGTCAAGCCAGCTTCCACCATCAACCCCGCCAGTTCGAGAAAAAGCCGCTTTTGGAAGGCCAGCATCGCCGGGTTGAACGCGCAGTGCGTGGACGAGAGATCTGCGAATCCGACGCTCGTCACCACGGGCGCGCCATCCGGAAAACGCGCCGCGAACTCCGGCGGCGGGTTCACCAGTTCCATCGAACACGCCGTTCTGGCCGCCAGTCCGCGCGACGCGCATTCGCGGTAGAAATCCGCGTGCCACGCCCGCGCGCCCCGGTTCAGCGTGTGGTCCGCGCCCTCGTCGATCACCCATTCGCCCATCCAGCCGCCCGCGAGCGTGCCCGCTCCGCTCACCGCGCCCGTGGATTCCGGCTCCAGTTCCAGGCTCACGCCGATCTCGAATTCGTAGGCGGGCAATGAAGAGCGCGTCTCCAGCCGCAGTGCGCCCTGATCGGCCTCCGCCCACACACCCACGTAGGTGGCGTTGATCAGATGGGCAAAGTGTTCCGCAATCGTCTCGATCGAATCGCCGGCAAACACGCTCTTTCCGCACACCTGGCCGCCGATATCGAGCAGGATTTGGTCGCCCGGCGCGAATTCGCCCGTGAAAGTGAGGGTCCGGCTGCCCGGCGCTCCGCCCTCGCGCCGCCGCTCGTTCCACCAGAACACGCCCAGGTACTCGTTCACCGGCGCCGTCCAGCCCAGCCGCTCGAACATCCACAGGATTCGCGCGGGCGGCAGTTTGAACGTGTGGTCGGTGGAATAGTCCAGCGCGGCCGAAATCCGGGGATCGGCTTGCAGCGAGCCCGGCTCGTCCGCCGCCACCACTGCCTCCAACGCATTGAAGACAAATCCCAACCCGGCCGGAGCCGTCAGCGTGACCTCTGTTTCCCCCGGCGGAAACGGCCCGCTGAGCCGCCGTCTCGCAGTGAACGGAGCTGCCGTCTCGACGCTGAGACCCAGGACTCCCGCCGGCCCGCCGGCCATCGACCAGGCCACCGCCGGGCGCTCCGGCCCCAGTTCGGTCACCAGCCAGAGATCGTAGGGCCGCTCGCAACTCAACCTGACCCGCACTTCGCTCTGCGGCGCGAACGCCCGCCGCGCCGCGTTATCCAGATAGAAGCCCGCCACCGGTTCCCATGCCCCGGTGTAGGTGCACAAAGGCGAGGCGGAATGCACCGTCACGCTCTCCGGTCCCGCGAACCGCAGGTATTTCATCTCGTCCGGCCCGGTCACCGTCCACTGCGAGAACTCCGCCTCCCATTCCGTGCTTTCGTAAGCCGCGCCATTCGCCAGCCGGGGCGCGAAGGTGAGCCACATCGTCCGCGCTTCGCTCAGTCCCAGTTGCGCGAAATCGAGGGTCACGCGCAGCCGGGCCGTCGAAGTTCCTCCGGACATCCGCTGCTTCCGCGCCGCCGTGCGCAGGCGATCGTTCTTCCACGTCGCGTAGAGCGTGATGAAGTTGGCATCGTAGCCGCCTTCCACGGTTTCGATCCGCAACACCGCGCCATCGGCCTCGGCCCGCAACGCGAACGGTGTCTGCGCCGCTTCGTAGTCCACCCCATTGATCTGCGCGGCAAGCGCCTCACAGACCGTGGATGCCTGAACGTGAAACAGGGTCTCCACCGGCTGCCCGGAACCGGACACGGTCACCTCCGCGCCCGTCGCCAGGCGGGTCCGCAGGCGCATTTCTCCGGGAGCGTCTCCGGCCGAGGCGCGAATCTCGGGATCGGCCTCGTACCCGCCTTCCTCCCCGTTGATCCGCGCGGCCAGGCGGGCCGCCACCTGCGCCGAGTTGTCCCCCTCCTGCTCGATGTACACGTACACCCGTTCCCCGGCGATCACCGAATGCACCTGCCCCGGCTGCCCCGCGTAGTATTGCCAGACTGTCGAAACCTTGCCCGGCACGATGTAGTCGAAAGCAAGATTCAGGTACCACAGCGTCAGCCGGTCATACCCTTCCAGCCCGTCGCCCAGGATGGTGAACTCCGCCGCCGCCGGCTCGTTCGGGTTGGCCACCACGTCGGCGTGATCGCTGAGCCGGACCTGCACCGCTTCGCCCGAGGGCGTGATGGCGTTCAGGTATGGCCAGTCGATGGTGGCGTACTTCCCGCAGTCCAGCGGCATCAGGTTCTGATACGTCACCTCGAACTGCAGCGTCAGCCCGCCGAAGCGGAAATCCGGCAGGTATTTGAGCTTCGGATGCTCGAAGAAGTTGTCCGCGTCCCACAATGTCAACACCGCGAAATCGGCCGTGTCGCGAAACACACCGCTCACCTTGAAGCCTTGCGGCGTCGCCGAATGCATGGCGGCCGCCGCTCCCAGATGATCAAAGCCCCGCAAGTGGATGGTCCGGTCCGGCTGCAGCTTGTGAATCCGTTCGCTCATTGTGCTCATCCTTTGCTGATTGCGAATCCGGCCCGCAGCCGGTCCATTCGCTCCCATCGGAAAAGTCCCGCGAGATCCCGCCGCACCCGCACTTTCCGCAATCGCCAGAAAGTAAAGCAGATATAATTGTGCAATTCGCGTCACTGCCTCCCGCGGAGCGCGACGAAATCCGCGAGATACGTCACTCTCTCGTCAGGAGAATCATATTGCTCCCTGCTTCGTACCACTGTCCAAAACGGAGGCAATTGTCTCACTCGACCGGGATGATACACTGGCCCCGAGCGCGGGAATTCAAGACAGCTCTCCTGTCGGGCGGGGCGCCGCCCCAACATCAACACTCAAGGAGGCGTGGGCATGACCATTGTTTTTGTCCATGGATGGAGCGTTCGCAACACCAATACTTACGGGCAACTGCCCGCACGGCTGAAGAAGAGCTTCAGGGCCGCGGGCCGCGAAGTGAACGTCGAAAACGTTTATCTTGGCCAGTACGTCAGCTTCGACGATGCCGTGACTCTCGACGACATCGCGCGCGCATTCGATTTCGCCCTGCGCGAGAAGCTCTTCGATCCGGCCGCCAATGCGTGGAAGGAGTTTGCCTGCATCACCCACTCCACCGGCGGGCCCGTGGTCCGGCTGTGGATGGAACTCTACTATGGACGCGAGCGCCTTGCCGCCTGCCCCATGAAGCACCTCGTCATGCTGGCGCCCGCCAATCACGGCTCCGCGCTGGCCCAACTCGGCAGCAACGGCGGTTGGGACCTGAACTCCCGCTGGCTGGATTACGATTGCACCGCCGCCGGCATCTTCGTATTTTCCCTCACGGGGCAGAAAATCGACCGTAAGCTCTACGACCACCTGAACAGCTACACCGGGGAACCGGGCTCCGATGGAGTCGCGCGCGCCGCCGCCGCCAACATGAATTACCAGAGCGTGCAGCTCGTGCAGCGAGGGAAGAAACTCACCCTCTCCCGCCGCCAGGCTGCGCGCCCCACGGCCTTCGGCATTCTGCCCGGCCTGGCCCACTCCGGACGCGAAATGGGCATCATCAACAGCGTGAAAACCTCCGGCGCGCACCCTGCCGTTGAGTGGGTCACCCGCTGTCTCGGCGTCACCAGCGCCGCCGAATACGAAACTGTCTCCAAGGACCTCGACGCCCTCACCCGCCAGGTCCAGAAGGACGAACGCGTCGAGGAGGTCCGCAAACTCCTTCGTACCACCCGCTACATAACCGAGCGCTATTCCATGGTGGTCTTCCGCCTGCGCAACGACCGCGGCGAACTCCTCTCCGACTACGACCTGCTGCTCACGGCCGGGCCCAACTACTCACCCGACGAACTGCCCGCAGGCTTCTTCATGGACCGCCAGCGCAACAGCAGGAATCCGGGCCACCTCACCTATTACCTCAACCGCGACGCACTCGATAAGCTCCGCCGCGGCGGCGAGGGCCGCATCGGTTTCCGCATCCTCGCCCGCCCCAACAGCGGACTCGCGTACTACGAAGTCGCCGAATACCGCTCGGACGAAGACGGCGTCCGCAACTACTTCCGCCCCAACGAAACCGTGATGGTCGAAATCGTCCTCAGCCGCAAGGTGGACGCCCGCGTCTTCCGCCTGAGCGAAAAACTCCCCGAGGGCGATAAAGGCGAGGAGATCACGCGCCAGCCCACCGGTTTCATTGTCCCGTAATCAGGCGGTAAGCCGGAGTAGTTTCTCCAATAGCTGGGCGCACGTGAACGGCTTGGGGAGGATTTTCATCCCTGCGTCCAGGTCCAGATCCTGAAGATCTCCGCTGAAGATCAGCACTGGCAAGTCCGGTTTGAGCGACCGGCACCTCAGCGCGAAGTCAAGGCCCGTCATCCCTTGAAGGTGTTGGTCGGTGGCCAGTACACCGGGGAATCCCCTCCGTTCGATCAATTCCCAAGCCTCGGCGGCGGAACCGGCCGCCGCCACTTCATAACCTGAGGAAGTAAGCCAGTGGACAATCAGATCGCGCAGATCTGCCAGGTCCTCAACCAGCAGGATGTACGACAGCTTTGGGCGGGCAGCACTCACGACTAAGGTCCCCTTTTCAGGATCCTGTAGAGCGTAGTGCGGCCGATTTCCAGGACTTCGGCCGCGCGTGACCGGTTTCCATTGAAGCGCGCCAACACCTCCATCACGTAACGGCGCGTCTGCACTTCCAACGGCTGCACCTCGGGCTCGACGCCTGCGTTCTCGGCGGCGGCCCGCCGCAAAGCGTCGGGCAGATCAATCAGGTCGATCGGCTCTGAACCGCACATCATGACGGCGTAGCTGAGCGCGCTCTCAAGCTCCCGCACATTGCCGGGCCAGTGGTAGCGAAGCAGAAACGCTTGGGTGCGCCTTGTCAACCGGAGAGGTGGGAGGCCGTACTTCCTGGCGCAAACCGAAAGGAAATGCAGCGCCAGCAGTGGGATGTCTTCTCGCCGTTCACAAAGCCGCGGCAGCTGCAGCGCGACACTGGCCAGGCGGTAATAAAGATCCTCTCGGAAGGTGCGTTCAGCCACCATGTCCTCTAGCGGGCGATTCGTGGCCGCGACCACGCGCACCACAACCTTCCTCGACTGGGAGGATCCCAATGGCTGAATCTCTCTGCTCTGCAGAAAGCGGAGCAGCTTTGCCTGTGAACCGGGCGGCACTTCGCCAATTTCATCCAGGAACAGCGTTCCGCCTGCGGCGGCTTCGATCATACCTTTGTGGTTGCTGACCGCGCCGGTAAAGGAGCCGCGGAAATGCCCGAACAGCGAGCTCTCGAAGAGCGTCTCGGTAACCGCGGCACAGTTGCACACCACGAACGGGGCGTCCGGCCCCGCACCCAGCCGGTGCAAGGCCCGCGCCACAAGCTCCTTCCCCGTGCCCGTATCGCCTATCACTAGCGCGTTTGAAAAGTGCGGGGCGATACGGTTGATTCTGGAATACAGATCAAGCATCAGCGGACTGCGCCCAATCATTCCTTCGAAATCATCGCCCTCCGTCGAGATCGAATCCAGGGCGAGTGCTTGTTCCTGGGTGCGTGCAAGACTAAGCCACTTCTCAACCCGCTGCCGCAAACGCACCGCTGTCACTGGCTTGGTCAGGTAATCGGATGCTCCACGCTTGATCGCCTCCACCGCCGCATCCATCGAGTAGTTGCCAGTTAACAGCGCGATTTCAGCAAAGGGATCGATGCGGATCAGGCGGTCGAGCAGTTCGAATCGCTCCACGCCAGGCATCATTAGGTCCAGAAACACGAAACTAGGCCGTACAGCCTGCATCAGGTTCAGCGCTTCCTCCGCGCTGCTCGCCTCGTAAAACTCCAGGTCTGCCTTGAAGGGGGACAACATCTCCCGGATCAGGCCCAGCGTGGCATGATCGTCGTCGATCAGCAGAATTGAGAACCTGTCACGGGTTTCTGGAAGCCTGCCTTCGGTCATGGCCACACTTGTGCTTATTTTATAGCTCTTCTTGTCGTATTGAGGCCCGCCCATCATGGTATTTCGCTCCGCGGGGGAAAGCTCATTTGTTCTGCCCGGCCAGCACTTCCAAGGTTCGCTCGAAAGCAGCACGTGCTTTCGTGAGGTGTGAACGCGCGGAGGCGTCCCACGTACCCGACGACTCCGCCAACAGTTCCAAGTATCCTCCGACCGCATTCAGCGGACTGAGCAAATCATGTCGAAGAGTCCGAATACTGGCACCCTTCTCCTCTTCTAATAGAGCACGGAGAGTCCGGGCCCGTCTTAGACAACAAGAGCAAGCCACGGCCGCCGCCACTACCATTGCTGACGCCAGAGACCAGCACAAAACCTGACACATCTCGCAAACCTCTTCCGGATGGATGACCAACGGGATATGTTCTCTAAACTGACGCAGACTTGCTCAGATATTACCTAATCCATCGGCGGGATCGACAGATCTCTTTAGGTAAGGATCTTAAGGTCTGATGAATATTGGTACAGGATCGTCTCATTCTGAAACATTCGCACCTGCCTCCCGCAGGCTCCCGCGCTCCGTCGGTCTGAACGCGCCTTCTTTATCTATCACTTGGCCTGACGGTGCAAGATTGGCATCGAAACTGCACGTGCAATGCAGAAGTCGTCGACAAGCAATGCTAGAGAATGCTACAACAGAGCGGCTCTGCTCTCTCAAGGAACTGGAGGACACCACGCGTTCGCTGCTTTCCGGCGGGCACCGGGCGAAAATCTTGATCCTGGAATGCGATGCGGACGTTCGCAGCCTATGGCAAACCGTGCTTGAACGGGATGGTCACTGGGTCACTGCACCCGAATCGGACTACGAGCGCCGCTCGGCCGTCAGCCCAAGGCTTGGCCGGCCATATGATCTGGTGATCCTTGAACCGAGGTCGCTCCCGGAATTCAGAGGCTGCGGCAGGCTCAGCCGGCTATGCACTCCCAACGGACACCTCCTCATCACCGAGGGCACACCTGATGACTTGGACTATGGGCACCCAGAGAAGGTTCGGCTCTGGCCAAAACCCTTCCCGATCGATAGTTTGCGTTGGCTCGCATCCAAAGCTGCAAACAATTGTTGGGCGGATCCCATGGTCGCGATTGTGTGCGACGATTGCCCGCATACCCGCAGCCTGCTGGCCTCCGTCGCGCATGCGGCCGGCTTTGAACCGGTCTGCACCGCTGATGGAAGCCAAGTTCCCGCTCTCGCCGCGGCCTTCGAGGCAAGCGTCGTCTTCCTCGACATTCTGATGCCGGGACAAGACGGGCTGGCCACCTTGAGCCAGCTTCGCAAGGCCCGGCTTCCAGTGAAGGTCGTGGCTATGAGTGGCGGACCCGAATTGTACCTCGAGGCGGCGAGGCAGCTTGGAGCCTGCCAGACACTGCCCAAACCCTTCCAAGTGAAGACTGTGCTGCGGTTTTTGTCGGAGATTTCTCCTGATCCCAGGGGCTGGATGACTTCAAGAGTGGATGTCGTGGAGGCTGTATGACCCTGTTCCGGCTATTCGAAACCAGCCCCCTCGCGGGCGTGACTTTTCTTCTCTGCTGCGCCACGATCCTGCTTGCCATTCAGATGGTCAGGAGAGCGCGCTGGAAGGAGGACCGCTTCATCGCTGGCTTCGTGGGGCTCCTGTCGCTTCACCAAGCCTTCAGTGTCCTTAGAGATGTGGGTGTTGTACCGAGGAATTGGAAGTCCGCCGAGGAGTTGGCGGGCGCAGTGATTTCAGGGCTCTTTCTTGGTGCTCTCTACGTCTTCCGGGCGCATTTATGGAAACTGCACAACACCACGATGCGGCTCCGCGTCAGTGAAATGAACATGGCGCCACAGACCTGGACCGCTTCTGAAATTGAGGCGCTGGAGGCGATCACTCGCAAACCCGCCCCGCTAAAACCAATTTGCGCCGAAGCCGCTTCCGGCGGCCTTTCCAGCTCGCAATCTGGTGTTCCAGTTGGCCCAGCACGGCCCTGACGGCGGGCCAGCCCTTCCGCTTTTAAGGATCTCTTCCTTCCGCCCATACCGGCCTTGGCGAGCCTCTGGCGTGCGCTGGAGGCTCATTTTTTGAACAGAGCCCCAGAAATGGGGCGGGGGCGAACCTGGGGTAGGTTCGCCCCCTTGGGCGGTGTGAGGACAGGGGTGGGAGTCTGTCCTCACGGGCGGAGCCTTAAATATATCACACGTCAAGTGCTCATGGAAGCCAAAAATTCCGCGTTCGAACGCGTTTTCGCCAGCTTATCCAAGAGCAGTTCGATCGATTCCACCGGCGACAGCGGCGCCAGCACCTTGCGCAAAACCCATATGCGGTTCAGTTCCTCGCGCGGGATGAGCAGCTCGTCCTTGCGCGTCCCTGACTTGTTGATGTCGATGGCGGGGAAGATGCGCTTGTCCACCAGCTTGCGGTCGAGGTGGACTTCCATGTTTCCGGTGCCCTTGAACTCCTCGAAGATCACGTCGTCCATGCGCGAACCGGTGTCGATCAGCGCGGTGGCGATGATGGTCAGCGATCCCCCCTCTTCGATATTGCGCGCCGCGCCGAAGAAGCGCTTCGGCCGCTGCAGGGCGTTCGAATCCACGCCGCCCGACAGCACCTTGCCCGATGGCGGCACCACGGTGTTGTAGGCGCGCGCCAGGCGCGTGATCGAATCGAGCAGGATCACCACATCGCGCTTGTGCTCGACGAGCCGTTTGGCCTTCTCGATCACCATCTCGGCCACCTGCACGTGCCGCGCGGCGGGCTCGTCGAACGTGGAACTGATCACCTCGCCCCGCACCGAGCGCTGCATGTCGGTGACTTCCTCGGGGCGTTCGTCGATGAGCAGGACGATGAGCACGATCTCCGGATGGTTGATGGCCACCGAATGAGCGATGGACTGCAGCATCATCGTCTTGCCGGTGCGCGGCGGGGCCACGATCAGAGCGCGCTGGCCCTTGCCGATCGGGGTCAGCATGTCCATCACGCGTCCGGTGAAGTTGTCCTTGGCCGTTTCCAGCTTGGTGCGCTCTTCCGGATACAGCGGAGTGAGGTTGTCGAAGAAGATCTTGTTCCGGCTCTCCTCCGGCGGCTCGAAGTTGATCGCATCCACCTTGATGAGGGCGAAGTAGCGTTCGCCTTCCTTCGGGGGACGGATCTGGCCCGACACCGTGTCGCCGGTGCGCAAATCGAAGCGGCGGATCTGCGACGGCGAGACGTACACGTCGTCGGGTCCGGGCAGGTAGTTGTACTCGGGCGCGCGTAGGAACCCGAAGCCGTCGGGCAGACATTCGATGACGCCCTCGGAGAAGATCAAACCGGCCTTCTCGGCCTGCGTCTGCAGGATCTTGAAGATCAGCTCCTGCTTGCGCATGCCGGCGACGCCCGTCACGCCGAGATCCCGCGCGATCTGATTGAGCGTGGAGATCGAGAGCTCCTTCAACTCGCCGAGGTCGAGGTTGCCGCGCTTATTGAGGCCGCCGGAGAGCTCGGGCTTATAGTCGGCTTTCGCGCTTTCTTCGTTGGCTTCGGCAGGCGGCGGGGCGTCGCCTTGCTTGGGGGCGTCGTCCACTTTCGCCGCGGCGGGTTTCGCGTTCGCTTCGGAGTTCTTGCGCCGCGAAGGCGGTCCGCCGGCGGACTTTGCGGGAGCTTCGGCTTCCGGCTTGACGGGGGGGGCTTGCTCCTCCTCGGAGTTCACCGGCTTTGTGTTTTCCAGATCGCTTGCCAAATTTCTTTCACTCCTTGCCCCTTGGGGCTCGAGAACCAGATCAGCTCTCCCACCGGATAGTGTTCGCGGAAGGCCTTCTGGCTCGCGCTTTTCTCACTCTGGTTCAACTTGTCCACTTTGGTCGCCACCACCAGGTAGGGACGCCGGTGGTGTTCCAGCCAACTCTTCAAATGAAGATCGGAGTCCATCCAGGCGCGCCGGGCGTCCACCAGAAGAACGCACAACGCCAGAACCGCCCGATCCCTGAGATAGGCTTCAATCACCGCCTTCCAGGAATCGGCCAGCGTTTTGGGGGCCTTGGCATAACCATACCCCGGCAGATCGACAAAAACAAACCGGTTGTCGACCCGGAAAAAATTCACCGACTGCGTCCGGCCTGGCGTACTCGAGGAATACGCCAGTTGGCGCTGCCCGGTCAGCGTGTTCAACAGCGTCGACTTCCCCACATTCGAGCGGCCCAAGAAAGCGATTTCGGGCGAACCCGCCGGAGGAAAATGCTCCGGCAGGGTGGCGCTCAATAGGAACTCGGCTGGAATCGCCAAACCGCGGAAATCCTTAATTCAAACCGGCGCGGAGATAACCGCCCAGGCTAGTGGGCCCGCTTCTCTCCCGCCGGCGGCGCCTGCGCATCCACCAGCGGCGCTTCCACTGCCTGCTGCGCCTCGGCCTTCGAGACGTGTACCGCCAGATCCTCGGCCAGCGCGATCTGCAGCACCTCATCCATAGATTGCACGAAATGCAGCTTCATCTCCTTGCGGATGTTCTCCGGCACGTCGGCCAGATCCTTCTCGTTTTCGCGCGGCAGGATCGCCTCGAAAATGCCGTGGCGATGGGCGGCCAGCAGCTTCTCTTTGACGCCGCCGATGGGCAGCACCTTGCCGCGCAGTGTGATCTCGCCGGTCATCGCCACGTCACGACGGACAGCGATCTTGGTCAGCGCCGAGGAGATGGTTGTCGCGATTGTAATGCCCGCCGAGGGGCCGTCCTTCGGAATCGCGCCCTCGGGTACGTGAATGTGAATATCGAGGTGCCGGTAGAAATCCTTCGGCAGCCCCAGCATCGACGCGCGCGAACGCACGAAGCTCATCGCGGCCTGCGCAGATTCCTGCATCACGTCGCCCAATTTGCCCGTCGTCGTCAGGCGGCCGCGCCCATCCATGATGGTCGCCTCGGTAGTCAGCAACTGCCCGCCCACTTCGGTCCACGCCAGGCCATTGGCCGCGCCAACCTCGGGGCGTTTGTCGGCCATCAGGTCGCGGAATCGCGCCGGGCCGAGCAGTTCGCCCACCTTCGGTTCGCCCACCACAACCTGCGCGAAGGCTTCCTTAGGCGCCTCGGCGCCTTCCTCGATCTTCGCTTCGGCCTCGGATTGCGCGTTCACCATCAACCGCGCCACCTTGCGGCAGACATTTCCGATTTCCCGTTCGAGGTTTCGGACCCCCGCCTCGCGCGTGTAGCTCTGGACTAGCGCCAGCAGCCCCTCGTCCTCGAACTGCAAAAACTCCTCTTCCATGCCGGTGGCTTTCATCTGCTTCGGCACCAGGAAGCGTTTGGCGATCTCCATCTTCTCGAGCTCGGTGTAGCCCGAAAGCCGGATGACCTCCATGCGGTCCTGCAAAGCAGGCGGAATCGTGTGCAGCACGTTCGCCGTCGCAATGAAAAACACTTCGCTCAGGTCGTACTCCACGTCCAGATAGTGATCCATGAACATGAAGTTCTGCTCGGGGTCAAGCACCTCGAGCAGCGCCGCCGACGGATCGCCGCGGAAGTCCGTCGACATCTTATCGATCTCATCGAGCATGAAAACCGGATTCCGCGCCCCGGCCTTCTTCATCATCTGCAGAATCTGGCCCGGCAGCGCGCCGATG
The DNA here is from genome assembly GCA_023384675.1 of Bryobacteraceae bacterium. Lineage (GTDB taxonomy): Bacteria > Acidobacteriota > Terriglobia > Bryobacterales > Bryobacteraceae > PNKE01. The sequence goes on from JAHDVK010000003.1 coordinate 125,138, forward strand.
TAGGTCCGGCGATGGCCGCGGATCTCGGCTTCGTCGCGCACCCCGCCCAGCGAAAGGCGGACAAACTGCCGCCCGGTGGCTTTCGCGATCGACATGCCCAGCGAGGTCTTGCCGACACCCGGAGGCCCCACGAAACAAAGAATCGAACCCTTCGGATTCTTCACCAGCCGCCGCACGGCCAGGAACTCGAGGATGCGCTCCTTGATCTTCTCCAGCCCGTAGTGGTCGGAGTTGAGCACCTGCTCGGCAAAACGCAGGTCTCGAATCTCCTTCGACTTCTTCTTCCACGGCACGGCCAGCATCCAGTCGAGGTAGTTCCTCGACACAGTGGACTCGGCCGACATGGGCGGCATCTGCTCGAGGCGCCGCAGTTCGGCCATCGCCTTGTCCTTGGCATCAGGACTCATGCCGGCGGCTTCGACCCGCTTGCGCAGTTCGTCGTATTCGCTCTTCTCGCCGCGGCCCAGTTCCTTCTGGATCGCCTTGATCTTTTCGTTGAGGTAATACTCTTTTTGCGCCTTTTCCATCTGGCGCTTCACGCGGCCCTGAATCGTGCGGTCGACATTGAGCTTCTCGATCTCGATGTCGAGCATGTCGGCCACGCGCGTCAGACGGTCCACCGGATCGAAGATCTCGAGCAGTTCCTGCTTCTCTTCGATCGTGAGCTGAAGATTCGCGCCCACCGTATCGGCCAGCTTGCCCGGATCCTCGACGCGGATCGCCGCGATCATCGTCTCGTAGTTGACGTTCTGGCTGAGCTTGACGTACTGCTCGAACAGCGAATTCACACGCGTGGTGAGCGATTCCAGTATCGGGCCCGCTTCGGTCTTGCTCGGATAGGTCCGGACCACCGCGCGGAAATACCCCTCTTCGTCGCTCACCGAAATGATCTTGCCGCGCTCGACGCCTTCCACCAGTACCTTGATGTTGCCGTCCGGCATGCGAACGTGCTGGACGATCGTGGCGATGGTGCCGACCTGATAAATGTCCTCCGGACGGGGGTCGTTCACGCTGGCGTCGTGCTGCGTCGCCAGGAAGATCTTCTTATCCCCCATGAAGGCTTCTTCCAGGGCGCGGACGCTCGACTCGCGTCCGACGACGAACGGCGTCATCATGTGCGGGAAGATGACCACGTCCCGGATCGGCATCATCGGGAAGCGGCGGCTTTCGGACTTCTCTCTTACGCTGCTCATCGTTTGTCTGTTAGATGAATCTCTGTTCGGGGTTTGATTTCAGTCGCGGGACCCGCCACCAGCGTACACCGGAACGGACACGCCGGGAAACGGCAGGAAACCGGGAAACATCCACGCCTCCCGCGCCCGCCTGCAACGCCGGCCGCCAGCCTTATCCGGCTTTCTCCAGCAGCGACCAGTTGATCTCCTGCGAGAGGACCATCTCCTTGGTGACCAGAAACTCGCGGACCTTCTTATACGAAGGTATGTAGTACATCAGGTCGAGCATGAGTTCCTCGAGGATCATGCGCAGCCCGCGAGCTCCCACCTTCCTCTGCAGCGCCTGTTCGGCGATACACTCCAGAGCGTCTTCGCTAAACCTTAGCTTAACATTCTCGTACTCAAACATCCGCTGGTACTGCCGGATCACCGAGTTCTTCGGCTTGGTCAGGATCTCCACCAGCGCCGCCCGGTCCAGATCCTCCAGCACCCCGCATACCGGCATACGCCCGATGAATTCAGGGATGAAGCCGTAGCGGATCAGGTCCTCCGGCTGCATCTGCTCGAGCAGCGTCATGTCGCGATGCTGCGGCGTCGAACGCCGGAACGCGTCCGTGGTGGGCGTGTCGCTGCCGGACTTGAAGCCCATCGACTTGCGCCCCACCCGGCGGCTGATGATCTTCTCCAGACCAACAAACGCGCCGCCACAGATAAACAGAATATTAGTCGTATCGATCGGCGTGAACTCCTGGTGCGGATGCTTGCGCCCGCCTTGCGGCGGCACGTTCGCCACCGTCCCTTCCAGGATCTTCAGCAGCGCCTGCTGCACGCCTTCGCCCGAGACGTCGCGGGTGATCGACGGGTTTTCGTCCTTGCGGCTTACTTTGTCGATCTCATCGATGTAGATGATGCCAGTCTGCGCGCGCTGCACGTCCCAATCGGCGTTCTGCAGCAGCCGCAGAATGATGTTCTCGACATCCTCACCCACGTAGCCCGCCTCGGTCAGCGTCGTGGCGTCCACAATCGCGAACGGTACATCGAGTATCCGCGCCAGCGTCTGCGCCAGCAGGGTCTTACCCGTGCCCGTGGGGCCGATCAGCAGAATATTCGACTTGGACAGCTCCACCTCGCCGGCCCGCTGCCGGTTCATCTGAATCCGCTTGTAGTGGTTATAAACGGCGACCGCGAGCTTCTTCTTGGTCGCGTCCTGCCCGATCACATACTGATCGAGGTACTCGCGGATCTCCAGCGGCTTGGGCAGTTTATGCAGAGCGCCGTAGGGCTTCTCCGGGCGGTCGTCCTCGAGAATCGAGTTGCAGACCGCGATGCACTCGTCGCAGATATAGGCGCGAGGGTAGTCACTGGGCGAGGAGATAAGCTTCCCCACCACATCTTGACTCTTATGGCAAAAGGAACAACGTAGCGTTTCGTCGCTTCCGGACCGCTTCACAAAGGCTCCTGAGCTGGGGCCGGGACCAAGCGCCCGCCTCCTGCTTCCTCGCTTCCTACTCCATTATTCATCTAAATCATCGCCAGGAGCAATGGCCGACTTTAGTCCGCCTGCTCTTCTACACCCTGAGACCCTTCCGCTTCCGGCGCCTGCGCCACCTTCACGGCGTGCTCAAAAAGGAAATTCAGCACCTTCTCCGTGCGAATGCGGTTCGCGATCCGGTTCAGCGAACCGTCTTTTTCGAGCTTCATCCGGACCGCCGCCACCGGCTCACGCTGCTGCCGCGCCAGCCGCTGCACCTCCGCATCCACTTCATCCTGCGTGGGATAGATCGATTCCCGGTCCGCGATCTTGCCCAAAACCAGGGAACCACGCACGTCGCGCCGCGCGCGCTCGCCCTGGCTCTCCCGGTACTTGTTCCAGTCGATGCCTTCCGTCAGCTTCTGGACATCGGCCCCCTGCGCCGCCAGCGTCCGCAGCTGGTTCTCCAGATTCGTCTGAAGCTGTTGATCCACATAGGAATCCGGCACCGGAAAATCGTGCAGATCAACCAGTTTTTCGATCAGCGCGTTCTTGGCCCCGGTCTGCGCCATGAACTCGCGCTCCCGGAAAATCGCCTTGCGAATCTCGTCGCGCAACTCCTCCAGTGTGGTGAAATCGCCCACATCCTGGGCGAATTCATCGTTCAACTCCGGCAGTTCCTTTAACCGGATGGTCTTCAGCGTGATGCGGAAGCGCACTGTCTTGCCGGCCAGGTTTTCCGCCGCGTAATCTTCGGGATAGCTGACTTCCGCTTCCCGCTCGTCGCCCGGCATCGCGCCCCGCAGCGCCTCGCTGAACGGCGCCATCGTGTTCTCCGAGCCGATTTCGATATTCAGCTCGTCCTGCTTCACCGGCTTGCCGTCGAGCCCGGCGATGGATTCCAACGAAACCAGGCAGTGGTCGCCGTCCTGCGCCGGGCGCGGGTCCACGTTCACCAGTTCGGCGCGCGATTCACGGATGTCGTTCAGCCGCTTTTCGACATCCTCATCGGTCGCCTCCGGCTCAGAGTACCCCACCTCCAGCCCGCGGACTTCCTGCAGTTCGAAATCGGCCGCCACTTCGAACAGCGTCTTGAAGTGGACGCCGCCGTCGTCGTGGAAGTGTACGTCCTTGATCTCGGGACGGCTCACCACCCGCAGGTTCTCCTTCTCGCATTCCTGGTCGATAAACTTCGGGATCAGGTTCTCCAGCACTTCCTGCCGGATTTCGGCGGCGAAATTCTTGCGGATCACGCTGATGGGCGCCTTTCCAGGCCGGAAGCCCTTCAGATGCGCCTTCTGTTGGACGGTCAGCTCGACTTTTGAGCTCTCCTCCGCCATCGCCTCAGCCGGGATGGTGATCTCCAGTTCGTGTTTGCAGCCTTCAACTAGTGCCAATTCGTCAATTCCTCTAACCTTTTCAGTGTCGCATGGGGGCGGGGGGCTTGTCCCCCGTGGCGAGAATCGTTTCCAGATGGGGCGCCTGCTCCTCACGATGGACCAGCGCCGCCTCGCAACCGGCAAAGCCAGACGCTTCAAGCATTTGGACCAGTTCCGCCTGCGAAAATCCAAGCCAGAGATCGGCGTACAGCTCGCGCGCTTCCTCGAAATGATGCTTCAACAGGTCCAGCACCGCGATCCGCCCGCCCGGCTTCAGAATCCGGTATGCCTCGGCCAGCGCGCGCTCCGGATGTGGCGCATGATGCAAAGATTGCGAGAAAAAGGCCACATCGACGGACCCGCTTTCGATAGGCAGATCTTCCAGGTCGCCCAGCCGGTACTCCAGGTTCGACAGGCCGTGCCTTCGCGCCAGATCCGCGCCGAATTCCACCATCTTTTCCGAACTGTCCACCGCGATCACGCGCTCGGCCCGCTGCGCAAGCAGTTGAGCCACCACGCCTTCCCCCGCGCCCAGGTCCGCGATCACCAGTGGCGGCAGCAGCCGGAGCACCGTCTCCGCCAGCCCCTTCCAGGAGCGCCCCGGCACATAATGGCGGCCAAACTTCCCGGCCAGTTCGTCGAAATAGGCCCGCACGCGGTCGCGCCGCCGGTCGAGCGCCAGCCGCAGAGCCTTTTCGTCCAGCGCCGCCTCGGGAACCTCCGCCGCCCCCTGCCGCAGCACCTCGAGCAAGCCTTCCACTTTCATTGTCTTAAGACGGTAGAGCACATGCTTGCCTGTGCGCCGGTCCTCCACCAGATCCTCGGCTCTGAGCTGCGCCAGATGGGTCGAAATCGTGCTCTGACCCAGCGAAAGTATCTCCTGCAGCTCGGAAACCGACAATTCCTCACGCTCCAGCAGCAACAGCAGCCGCAGCCGGTTCGGATCGGCCAGTAAACGAAATGTTTTGAGGATTGACGGCACGGGCAGACATCATCTATGATAGCAACGTATCACGATTTGTCGATAGGAAGATTAACCAGACCGGCACGAATCGTAGGGCGGGCTTCGGCCCGCGCGGAGCTTCAGCTCCGCCAACTTCTTGCAGAGGAGCACGGATGAGCACCACATTAACCCCCACTTCGGCGGACTTCAAAGTCGCCGACCTCTCCCTGGCCGACTGGGGCCGGAAAGAAATCATCGTCGCCGAAGCCGAAATGCCCGGCCTGATGGCGATCCGCAACAAATACGCGGCCGAGAAGCCGCTGGCGGGCGTCCGCATCACCGGTTCGCTCCACATGACCATTCAGACCGCGGTCCTGATCGAAACCCTGATCGATCTCGGCGCCGACGTCCGCTGGGCCAGCTGCAACATCTTCTCGACCCAGGACCACGCCGCCGCCGCCATCGCCAAAACCGGCGTTCCGGTGTTCGCCTGGAAGGGCGAAACCCTCGAGGAATACTGGTGGTGCACCTACCAGGCCATCTCCCATCCGGGCGGCCTGGGCCCTCAACTGGTCGTCGACGATGGCGGCGACGTCACGCTGCTGATCCACAAGGGCTACGAACTCGAACACGGCTCCGATTGGGTCAATACCCCCTCCGGCAGCCACGAAGAGAAGGTCATCAAGGACCTGCTCAAGAAGGTCCACGCCGAAAATCCCACCCGCTGGCGCGACATGGTTAAGGAATGGCGCGGCGTCTCCGAGGAGACCACCACGGGCGTCCACCGGCTCTACAAGATGATGGAAGCGGGCAAACTTCTCGTCCCGGCTATCAACGTGAACGATTCGGTCACGAAGTCGAAGTTCGATAACCTTTACGGCTGCCGCGAGTCGCTTTCGGACGGCATCAAGCGCGCCACCGACGTGATGGTCGCGGGCAAAGTCGCCGTCATCTGCGGCTACGGCGATGTCGGCAAGGGCTCGGCCCATTCGCTGCGCGGCTTCGGCGCACGCGTGATCGTCACCGAAATCGATCCGATCAACGCGTTGCAGGCCGCCATGGAAGGCTTCGAGGTCACCACCCTCGAAGACACCCTCGGCCGCGGCGACATCTACGTCACCACCACCGGCAACTGCGACGTCATCACCCTCGAACACATGCTGCGCATGAAGGACCAGGCCATTGTCTGCAACATCGGCCACTTCGACAACGAGATCCAGGTGGACCGGCTCAATAACGCCCCCGGCGTGGTGAAGGAAAACATCAAGCCGCAGGTGGATAAGTACACCTTCCCCGACGGCCGTTCGATCTTCATGCTCGCTGAAGGCCGCCTCGTGAACCTGGGCTGCGCCACCGGCCACCCCAGCTTCGTGATGTCGAATTCGTTCTCCAACCAGACCCTGGCGCAGATCGACCTGTGGAAGAACAAGGACACCTACAAGGTCGACGTGTACACCCTGCCGAAGAAGCTGGACGAGGAAGTCGCCCGGCTGCACCTCGAAAAGATCGGCGTGAAGCTCACCCGGCTCACCAAAGAGCAGGCCGAATACCTGGGCGTCCCCATCGAGGGCCCCTACAAGCCGGATCACTACCGCTACTGATCCTCGCTCCATCCACTACAAACAAGGCCGGCCCTCCGGGGACCGGCCTTGCGTTTTCCAGATAGGACTTGTCCACTACGGAGCACGCCCGGCGCCTTATCCCCCCAGCGCAAACCCCTCCCCCAGATAAACCCGCCGCACTTCATCATCCAGCGCCAGCGCCGACGGCGTGCCCGCGCGAAAAATGCGCCCGTCGTTGATGATGTAAGCGCGGTCGGTCACCGCCAGCGTTTCGCGCACGTTGTGGTCCGTGATCAGAACCCCAATGCCGGTCGTCCGCAGCTCCGCGATGATCTTCTGCAGTTCGATCACCTGAATCGGATCGATGCCCGAGAACGGCTCGTCCAGCAGCAGGAACTCGGGCTGAATCGAGAGCGACCGCGCAATCTCCACGCGCCGCCGCTCGCCGCCCGACAGCATGTAGCCCTTGTTGTGCCGGACCTTATCAAGGCCCATCTGTTCGATGAGCGATTCCAGCCGCTCGCGCCGCTCATGCTCCGGAATCGGCAGCGTCTCCAGAATTGCGCGCAGATTGTCCTCCACGCTCAGTTTCCGGAACACTGAAGGCTCCTGCGGCAGATAGCTGATGCCGGCGCGCGCCCGCTGGAACATGGCCAGCGGAGTGATGTCGCGGTCGTCCAGCAGAACCCGGCCCGAGTCCGGCGTCACCAGCCCCACGATCATGTAGAACGATGTCGTCTTGCCCGCGCCGTTCGGCCCCAACAGGCCCACCACTTCACCCACCGCCACCGATACCGATACGCCGTCCACCACGCGCCGTCCGCGGTAGGTTTTGGTGACATCCTGAGTGCGCAGGGTCCGGGGCGGGGCGGGTGAAGACACAGCGGTTATTGTCCCAGATCGCGCCCGCTACGGGCGATCCGCGCCTCCCTGGCTCCTGCCGCCTCCGCTCAGGTGGCGGTAGAAACCGAGATCCTCGCCCGTCGCCGCCTTCGTCAGCAGCAGGACTTGGCCCGTATGCATCGCGAAATGCTCCACCACGTGATAGACGGCTTCCAGCACCGTCACCTCGTAGTTCTGCGGCTTCACCTTCTCGCCGAGCCGCTGTTCGCTCAGCCCCGCGATCGCCGCGCACGCCTCCTCCACCGTGGACCGCAGCCGCGCCAGCATCTGCTCGCGCGTGACTCCGCCCCGGGCGGCAAACTCTTCGTCGCGCTTCCGGAGATCCGGCTCCCCCGCCACGCCCGCGAGAATCCACTGCCGGACATTCCCCGCCAGGTGCAGGCACAGATTGCCGCACGAATTTGACGCTTCGTTCGGCCGCGCCCAGATCTGATCCTCGCTGAGTTGGCCCAGGCAGACCTCAATCCGCTCCAGGCACTGCCGGAGTTTGCAGATCGAGAATCGCTTGAACTCCTCAGCAATCATCGCGGCACGCTCCGCGCGCCCGCCGGTTCACAACGGCGGCTGGATCGTGGCGCATGTCCCAGCCGCCAAACGCGCCCCTCACAGAATCTGGTCCGACCAGCTCTCCAGCACCGCCTTCACCTTCTGGCAGAATTGATCGGCCAGCGCGCCATCGATCAACCGGTGGTCGAACGTCAGCGCCAGGTAAGCCATCGAACGGATCGCGATCGCATCGCCGATCACCACCGGAGCCTTCTCGATCGCGCCCACGCCCAGGATCGCCACCTGCGGCTGATTGATCACCGGCGTGGCGAACAGGCTGCCGAACGAACCGAAGTTCGTGATCGAGAACGTGCCGCCCTGCACTTCGTCCGGCTTCAACTGCCGCGAACGCGCCCGCGAGGCCAAATCCACGATCGAGCGCTGCAGCCCGACGATATTCTTCTCGTCCGCGCCGCGGATCACCGGCACAATCAGCCCGTTCTCCAGCGCCACCGCGATGCCGATGTTCACTTCGTTGTGATAGAGGACATTGGTCCCCTCAATCGAAGCGTTCACCACGGGGAACTGCCGCAGCGCCTCCACCGCCGCGCGCGTGATGAAGGGCAGGAACGTCAGCCCGAAACCGTAGCGTTGCTGGAAATCGTCCTTCGCCTTCGCGCGCACCTGCGCGATCTTGGTCATGTCCACGCGATGCACCGTCGTGACATGGGCCGAGGTGCGCTTCGAGTGGATCATGTGCTCGGCGATCTTCGCCCGCATGATCGACATCGGCTCCACGCGCGTGCGCGGCGGCACGGGCTTGGTGGCAGGGGCCGGTTCGGCCTTCGCTTCGGCCGCCGGCCTCGCCGGTTCCTCAGCCTTCGCGGCGGGCGCGGTTTCGGCCGGCGCGCCTTTGCCGATGACGGCCTCGAGATCGGCCCGCGTGATGCGTCCGCCCGCACCGGTTCCTTTCACCGTCTTCAGGTCGATGTTGTTCTCGCGCGCCATGCGCCGCACCAGCGGCGAGACCGGGCCGGAGAATTCTTCTTCGTCGCCCTTGGCCTCCGCCGGAGTCTCAGCTTCGGCGGGCTTCGGCTCTTCCTTGGGCTCTTCCTGTTTGGCTTCTTCCTTCGGCGGCTCGTCCGGCTTCGGCTCTTCCTTCTTTTCTTCTGCTGCCGGCGCCGCGGCCGCCGCGCCGTCGCCCTCGCCGACGCGCGCCACCACGGCGTTCACCTGCACGGTATCGCCTTCCTGCGCCAGGATCTCGGTCAGCGTGCCCGCCGCGGGCGAAGGGATCTCGGTGTCCACCTTATCGGTGGAAATCTCGAACAGCGGCTCGTCGCGCTCCACCTTGTCGCCCACTTTCTTGAGCCACTTGGTCAGCGTCCCTTCCACAATGCTCTCGCCCATCTGGGGCATTACGACATCGGCCATGGCAAAATCTCCGTTCCTCAATCCTATGCCGGCGGCCGGGCGAGCGCCGGCTCGCCCAACCCGGCGGGTTCGTATTCAAAGACCTCGGCGAATGCCGCGGCCAGCGCTTCCAGCACCGCGCCGCGCTCCGCGCGAACGCCCAGTTTCTCCATCGACGTCACCGGCCGCCGCAGGCCGCACGGGACGATGTACTCGAAAAACCGCAAATCCGTGGTCCAGTTCAGCGCGAATCCGTGCGTGGTCACCCAGCGGCTGATATGGACCCCCATCGCGCAGATCTTCGCGCCTTCCACCCACACGCCCGTCGCGCTCGCGTCCCGCGCGCCCGTAACGCCAAACCGCCGCAGCGCCCGCAGCACCACGTCTTCGAGCCCGCGGATATACGCCACCACGTCGCGCTTCCACCCGCGCAGATCGACCACCGGATATCCGACAATCTGTCCGGGCCCGTGATAGGTGATGTCGCCCCCGCGGTCGATCTCCACCAGGTCGATGCCCAGTCCGGCCAGCCGCTCCGGGCTCACCAGCAGATTCTCCGTATGCGCGTTTCGTCCCAACGTCAATACATGTGGATGCTCGAGCAGCAACAGTTGATCCGCGCCCTCGCCGCGCTTGCGCTGTTCCGCCAGCTCGCGCTGCAGCGCCCACGCTTCGCGATACGGCATCAACCCCAGGTCTCGAACCGCGAGCTTACGCATTGATCGCCAGGCCGTACACGTTGTTGAAGGCTTCTCCCACGGCTTCGTAGAGCGTCGGGTGGGCGTGAATCGTGTGGATCATCGTGTCCACGGTAGCTTCGGCCTCCATCGCCGCCACCGCTTCGGCGATCAGTTCGTAGCCGTGCGGGCCGATGATATGAACGCCGAGGATCTCGCCGTACTTGGCGTCGGCCACCACTTTGACGAACCCGTCGTGGCTGCCCAGAATCGAGGCTTTCGAGTTCCCCAGGAACGGAAATTTGCCGATTTTGACGTCATAACCGGCCTCTTTGGCCTGTTTTTCCGTCAATCCGACGCTCCCGATGCCCGGTTCGGTATAGGTCGCGCCCGGAATCCGCCGCTTGTTGATCGGCACCGCTTCCTTCCCTGCGATGTGCGCCACCGCCACCATGCCTTCCATCGTGGCGACATGCGCCAGCTGCGGCGTGCCGGCGACGATGTCGCCGATCGCATACACGCCCGCCTCGCCCGTGCGCTGGTAAGGATCCACCTTCACAAAGCCGCGGTCCAATTCCACCTTCGTATTCTCGATGCCCACATTGTCGGTGTTCGGCTTGCGCCCCACGGCCACCAGCAGCGTGTCGCCTTCCACTTCCTCGGTGGCGCCCGAGGCGAGCTGCACCTTCAGCTTCACTCCGCCGTCGTGCTTGTGCACTTCCAGGACCTTCGCGCCCGGCTCGCAGTTGATCTTCTGCTTCTTGAAGCTGCGCAGGAGTTCCTTGCTGACGTCCTCGTCCTCCACTGGCACCAGCCGCGGCAGCATCTCGAAAACCGTCACGTCCGAGCCGAACCGCTTGAAAATCGAAGCGAATTCCACACCCACCGCGCCCGCCCCGATCACCAGCAGGCGCTTCGGAACCTCGCGCATCTGCAGGATCTCGACATTCGTCACCACGCGAGGCGCGTCGATTTCGAGATTCGGCAGCATCCGCGCCTCGGACCCGGTGGCCAGGATCACCGCCTCTCCCTCGATCACGCGCTTCTCGCCGTCGTTCGTCACCTCGACCTTGCCGCCGCCCAGCAGCCTGCCGAAGCCCTGGATCACTTCCACCTTGTTCTTCTTCATCAGCATGCCCACGCCGCCGGCGTGCTTGCTGACGATCTTGTCCTTGCGCTCCAGCACCTTGGCCAGATCGAGCCGCGGATCCTGACAATAGATGCCCTGCTCCTCGGAATGCTGAAAATAGTCCCACACCTCGGCAGTGTGCAAGAGGGCCTTGGTCGGCACGCAGCCTACATGGAGACAGGTGCCTCCGAGCTTCGGATCTTTCTCAATCAGGGCGGTCTTCAGGCCGTACTGGCCTGCGCGAATCGCAGCGGAATAGCCCCCCGGACCGCTGCCGATGACGATCACGTCGTAGGACATCTATCCCAGTGTAGCATCGGCATTTGCACGCATAATGGAGGTATGAGGACCGTTGCGCTGCTCATGCTGGGCGCCCTGCTCACCCCGGCGCAGGCCCCGCGCCCCGACGCGATTCGCGAGATCCGCGTCGAAGGCCACAAGCGGCTCGCCGAGGCCGAAGTCATCCGTCTGAGCGGCCTCAAGCCCGGTGACCCGGCCGCCGCCGCCACCTTCGAAGCCATGCGCGACCGCATCCTCGAAACCGGCTGCATCGAGACCGTCGGCTGGCGCTGGGAGCCCCGCCAGGGCGGCGGCTTCACCGCCACCATCGAAATCACCGAAGCCAGCCAGCTTCTGCCCTGGGCCGTCGACCGCCTGCCCATCACAACCGAGGACATTCAGTCCCTTGGCACGCGGGAACTCCCCTGCTTCGGCCCCGAAATCCCCACCTACGACCGCTACATCACCCGCGCCGCCGCCGCGGTGAACAAACTCGCCCGCGAACGCGGCTTCGACGATGAGGTGATCGCCAAAGTCGGCATCGTCGGCCGCGACCAGCCCTCCGTCATCTTCCAGCCCAAAACGCCCGCCCCCAACATCGCCGATGTCCGCTTCACCGGCAATGAAGCCATCGAGGAGAAATGGCTCCGCCGCCAGATGAACGAAGTCGCCCGCGGCGCGCAATTCTCGGAAAATCTCTACCGGCAGTTTCTCGAGAGCCAGATCCGCCCCATGTACGAAAACGTGGGCCGGCTCACCGTCCAATTCGGGAAAATCACCACCGAACCGGCCAAGGACGTGAAAGGCGTCGTGGTTACCACCGAGGTCGCCGAAGGCCCGGTGTTCGAACTGGAGGACGTGGAAATCCAGGGCATGCCGCTCAGCCCGGAGCGCATCGACGAACTCGCCGAATACAAGCGCGGCGAACCCGTCAGCTACTCCAAAATGGCCGTCACCATGGAAAAACTCTTCCAGGACCTGCGGAACAACGGCTACTTGAAACCCGCCTATTCCGCCAAACGCCAGATCAACGCCGAGCAGTTGACCGTGAAGCTCATCGTGGACGTCACGCCCGGCCCGCAGTTTCGCATGGGCCGCCTCCTCATCCGCGGCCTCGACGTCATCAGCGAGCCCGTCATCCGCCAGATGTGGACGCTCCAGCCCGGCGACCCCTTCCGCGACGATTACCCCAACTTCTTCGCCGGTTCCGTCAAGGAACGCGGCGTCTTCGACTTTCTGGCCAACGTCCGCGCCGAAAAGAAGCTGAATGAGGACAACCGCACCGTGGATGTCACCCTGTTCTTCGAAGCCGGAGCGCAGGGCCTCGACTCGCGCGCTACGCCGAAACCCAAACCGCGGCAGTAATCGCTACGCCCAGAACGTCAAGTACGGCCCGCCTTCCGCCAGCCTTTGCACGTACAGCGCCGCCTCGCGCAAGTGGTAATCGCCCCACATCGAAGATTCCCCGCACGGCACTTTGCGTCCCTCAGGCACGTGGTCCCAGCCGTTCGGCCGGTGATAGACCGAGTGCAGCAACAGGCCCTGATGACCAGGGTCCGTGCTGAGATACGGCTCCGCGCAGAGGGTGTGCAGCACAGTCAGGCCCGCCTGCGTGTACCGTGCGCCCGCCTCGCCGCCGAGATACCGGCCCAGCCGCAGCAGTGCCTGCGCCGCGATGGCGGCGGCCGACGCATCCACCGGCTCGAAATCGTTGTACGGATCCGCCGGCCGGTGCAGATAGTCGCCCAGCTTGTGCAACTCCGGAGCGCCCGTGTCCCAATAGGGAACGCCGTCCGTGGGCGTGTGCTCGATGTAGAAATCGCAAGTGGCTTCGGCGGCCTTGCGCATGAAGCCTTCCACCGCCGCGCGCCCGCCCAGCGGTTCCAGTTCCGCATCCGCCAGGGTCTTCAGGAACTCCAGTTGTTCCGCGAAGCCGCACATCGCCCAGGCCAGCCCGCGGGTCCACGTCGAAAATGGCGAATAGCCCTGCTGTGAGCTCGGGCAGCGAAAGGCGCCGTCGTTGGTATTGAAGACCGCTTCATGGGCGGTGCGCCCGCGCAGGTCGTAGGCGTCGCGGCCCTCGCCGTAGAACACCACAGACTGCGCGGTGGCGCGGGCATGCATCACCAGCCGTTCGAGCAGGGAAATCCGCCGGTCGTTCTCGCCCATCAGGGCGTGCCCCAGCCGGTGGCTCACCGCCAGCGCCCGCAATGACCGGATGGTATCCACGAACAGCGAATGCGGCCCGTTGAAGCTGTGGATGAACCCGCCGCCGGGAATCGCCGTCCAGCGCGCCGCCTGCACCGCGCCGGTCACTTTCAGCGCGAGTTCGTGGAAATGCACCTCCCACTCCGCGGCCTCCACCCGGCCCTCTTTCGCCAGCCGGTAGAGGTTGCCGTAGGTGGACACGTTGTTGAACCCGTGGTCATGCACGCCGATGTGCGTCAGGTGCGGCGCCATCAGCGTGAGCGTGCGGGCACGCCCCATCTCGAGAAACTCCCGCTCGCCGGTCGCGTCGTACTGCAGAATCGCCGAGCCGAACTGAAACCCCTGAGTCCACTCGGTCCAGCCTCGCGCCGTATAGCGGCCGGCCACGGTGAATACAGGCGCGCCCTTGGCCGGGTCGCACGTTGCGTCAATGGAGCGGATCTTCGGCGCCGAGGCGGCCCAGAGTCTTTCGAGGCGCGGCCGCAGGGCCACTGGGGTGAGTGCGTGGTCGATGTCGATCATGGGGTGAAAAGGCAATTGTACATCCGCGCGAGATTCTTCTTGACAGAGTCAGGCGCGCCCGCTAATGTTGATCATCTTTGCCCCTGGGATAGAAGGAATCAATGACTGCATTTGCGCCCGTTCGCGCGGAGGAGCGGATCTCGTCGCTCGATACGCTCAGAGGATTTGCCCTGCTCGGCATCTTGCTCATGAACATCGTGGGGTTCGGACTCCACAATGCCTATGACAACCCCCTGGTGGCCGGGGGAGCGGAAGGCTTCAACCTGGCGGCGTGGATAACGATGCACATACTGGCCGAGGGAAAGATGCGATGTCTGTTTTCGATGGTGTTCGGAGCGGGCGTAGTCCTGTTAACCGGGCGGGCGGAGGACCGGGGGGCGGGTTCGCAGGTGGCGGACATCTTTCTTCGCCGGAACCTCTGGCTGATGTTGTTCGGGGCTTTTCACGCCTACCTTTTGTGGCAGGGCGAAATTCTGTATCCCTACGGATTATGTGCTCTTGCGCTGTATCCGTTCCGGAAGTTACAGGCGCGGACGCTGATCATCCTGGGAGCGGTTCTGGTGATCGGGAGCGCGGCGGGGAATCTTGTCACCGGATACGTAGCGATGGACACGCTGAGCAAGGGGGCGGCGGCGGAGCAACTGGCTAAGTCAGGCGTGAAACTGACGCCGGAACAAGAGGAAATCAGGAAAAAGCGCGAGGAGATGCTCAAGGAGGACCGGCCCAGCCCGGAGGAAGTCGAGAAGGCGAACACGCAATGGCGGGGGAGCCTCTGGGAGGTGCTGAAGATCAGAGGCAAGATTGTATGGCGCTGGCACAACCTGGCGTACTACCACATTCTGCACCTCGACCTCTTCAGCATGATGTTCCTGGGGATGGGCTTTTACAAGCTAGGGATTTTCAGCGCGGCCCGCTCCCCAAAGTTCTATGTGCTGCTGGCGCTTGCCGGTTATGCCTTAGGGGTGACGGTGAACAGTTTCACGGCATGGACGATCGTGAAGAGCAATTGGGATCTGCCGACGCGCCTGTTCTGTTTCACGGTGTACGACGTGGGGCGGTTGTCGATTGCGCTGGCGCACCTGGGGGTGCTGATGCTGCTCTGCCAGAAGGGCTGGTTCGGGTTCGTGCTCCGGCCGCTGACGGCGATCGGGCAGACCGCGCTCAGCAACTACGTCTTCCACTCCGTCGTGTGCGCGACGCTGTTCACGGGGGTGGGCTTTGGGCTCTTTGGAAAGCTGCAGCGGTATGAGTTGTATTTCGTCGTTCTGACAATCTGGGCGGTGCAGATGGCCGTGAGCCCACTGTGGCTGAAGCACTACCGCTTCGGTCCGCTGGAGTGGGGCTGGCGATCGCTCACGTACTGGCAGAAGCAGCCGATGAAGATTTGATGGGGGATGGCGACCCCAGCGGGATTCGAACCCGCGTTATCGCCGTGAAAGGGCGGTGTCCTAGGCCGGGCTAGACGATGGGGTCGCAGTGCGGCGGCCGCCGCGAAGGCGATCACCATTCTTGATTCTAGCTGTCCGCGGCGCGATGGTCAAATTCGCGCCCGCGGAACCGGCTTCACACGGCGATATGATCGTAGGACCATGACCCTCGACTGGACTCGGCGCGCGCTGCTTTCCGCGGCCGCGGCCACCCCCTGGCTGCGATTGAACGCGGACGAAGGCGCGTCGCCCTGGCGCCTCTGGTATCGCGAACCCGCTTCCCGCTGGATCGACGCCCTGCCCCTCGGCAATGGCCGGCTCGGGGCCATGATCCACGGCGGCGTATCCACTGAAATCATTCAACTGAACGAGGATTCGCTGTGGGCCGGCCGCCCTTACCCGCAGGACGGTGCGCGTTTTCGCGAAGCCCTGCCGCGTGTCCGCGACCTGCTGTTCCAGGGCCGCTACGACGAAGCCAACGCCGTCGCCGCCAAAGGGCTTACGGGTGAGTGGGGCAAGTGGTTCGGCGCGCATCAGACCCTGGGGGATCTGGTGATCGAAACCGGCCACGCCGGAGCCGCCGGCTATGTCCGCGAACTGGACCTCGAGCGCGGCGTCGCCGAAGTGCGCTACCGCGCGCGCGGCTCCGCCTGGCGGCGCGCCGCGTTCGCCTCGCGGCCGCAAAAGGCCATCGTCTGCCGCATTGAAGGGACCGCCCCCGTCCGCCTGCGCCTCACCGTCCGGCGGGAGCAGGCCCGCCTGCAAGCCACTGAAAAGGGGCTGCATTGGTCCGGCCAGGCGCCCGAAGGCGGCGTGCGATGGTCGGCCTCGGCGCGGATCATCGCGCCCGGAGGGCGCGTGCGCGCGGCGGGCGATTGGGTCGAAGTGGACGGCGCGGAGACGGTCACTCTCTTTATCCGCGCCTGGACCAGCTATTTCGGAGCGCCCGAACCCGAAGCCTTTACAGCGCCGGACGTCTCCTACGAAAAGCTGCTGGCCGAACACATCGCCGCTCACCGCGAGCAGTTCGGACGGGTCACGCTCGACCTCGGCGGCGCGGCGCGCGCCACCCTCCCCACGGACGAACGCCTGTACGACGTGCGAAAAGGCGGTGAGGATCCGCAACTCGCCGCGCTCTACTTTCAGTATGGCCGCTACCTGCTGATGTCGTCCTCCCAGCCCGGTTCTCTCCCGGCCAACCTGCAAGGCATTTGGAATCATTTGCTTGCGCCGCCCTGGGAGTGCGACTACCACCTGAACATCAACATCCCGATGAACTACTGGCCCGCCGAGCCCGCCAATCTCAGCGAATGCCACGAGCCGCTGTTTGATTTCGCCGAACGGCTGATCGAGCCGGGCGCCCGCGTGGCCCGTGATTTCTATGGTTTACGGGGATCGGTGGTCCACTACACAACGAACGTCTGGGGCTACGCCGAACCCGGCCACGGCTTGATTTTCGGACTTTGGCCCGATGGTCTGGCCTGGCTGGCCCGCCATTTCTGGGAACGCTGGCTCTATTCGGGCGACGAGGGCTTCCTGCGGCGGCGCGCCTGGCCGTTTTTCGAGGCGGCGGCGCGTTTTCAGGCGGATTTTCTGGTCGTGGACCCCAAAACGAAGCGCCTGGTCCCTGGTCCGGCGGCCTCGCCCGAAAACGCCTACTTGACCGCCTCGGGCCAGCGCGGAGTGGTGGCGATGGGCTGCGCGGCGAGCGTGCAGGCCGTCCGCGACCTGTTCGGAATCGTGCTCGAAAGTGCGCGAATTTTGCGTCTGGAAGGCGACTTTTCGCTCGAAATTGCGCAAAAACTCGCGCAGTTGCCGCCCTGGATCGAACCCGGCCGCCATGGTCAGGTGATGGAGTGGCCCGAGGACTTCGAGGAAGCCGAACCGGGCCACCGCCACGTTTCCCATCTCTATGCGCTGCATCCCGCCAGCGCCGTGATTCCCCGCCGGGACGCGGCCTGGGCCCGCGCCTGCCGCGCGACGCTGGAGCGGCGCCTCGCCGCCGGCAGCGGCCAGACCGGCTGGAGCGCCGCCTGGATGGTGAACTTCTTCGCGCGGCTCGAGGATGGAGGCAAAGCCCACGAAATCCTCTACAAACTGCTGCGCCAGTCCACCGAACCGAACCTGTTCGACACGCATCCTTCCGCGCGCGGGCCGATCTTCCAGATCGATGGCAATCTCGGCGGCTGCGCCGGCATTGGTGAAATGCTGGTGCAAAGCCACGCGGGCGAAATCCACCTGCTGCCGGCGCTGCCGGGAGAATGGCCCGCCGGGCACATTCGAGGCCTGCGTGCGCGCGGCGGCTACACCGTTGATTTGGAATGGGATCGGGGTCAGGTGCGGCGCGCGGCGCTCACCGCGGACCGGGCCGGCTCGGTGAAGGTCCGAACCGGCCGCGGCGTGACCGAACGGACGCACGCCGCCGGGGCCCGGATTGAAATCGGGGAATGACTCTTAGAGAGTCTTGAGGTACGCGAGCAGGTCGGCGACTTCGTCCTTTTCCAGGATCTCTTCGAACCCGGGCATGCCGTTGCCGCCCTTGTTGATCACTTCGAGCACGTTGGCGTCGTTGGCGGCCTTGCCATTGGCCATCTTCGGCTTCTTGTAAAGGCCCTTCAGGGTTGGGCCCAGCTTTTTCTCGTCGGTGTTATGCGCGTGGCAGACGCCGCACTGCTCATACACTTCCTTGCCCTTGGCGGCATTGCCCTTGTTCTGGGCGGCGGCAGGCACGGTCGGTAGCAGACAAAACGCGGCTAGGGCGATGGCGAGGCGCGAAATCATGGGTGCTCGGAACTCCTTCAGACAAATGTGAGGTGATATAGCCTTAGTTTACAATCGCGGAGGCGATCGCGTGAGATCTGCCGCCGCTCGCTATTGGGATGCTTGCGTTTGCCCAAAAGTTGCCGCGGTTTCTTTCCCTCAGAACGCCTGTCCGATCGAGAAGAAGAAACCGCCGCGCGGCTCGCCCGGGCGGCGGTCCAGGATCAGCCCGTAATCGAAGCGCAGCAGGAAGTAGGGCGTACGGACGCGCACGCCGCCGCCGCCCGTTTTGCGAATGTCGCGCAGGCTCAGGTCGCGAATGCTGGGATAGACGTTGCCGATATCGGAAAACGCCACTCCCTCCAGCAGACTGATGAGCGGGAACCGCAGCTCATTGTTTACCAGCATCAGCGCGTCGCCGCCCGTGGCGTCACCGAAGAAATCCAGCGGACCCACAGCATTCAACGCGAAGCCGCGCAGCGTGGTGCCGCCGCCGGTGAAAAAGCGCTCGCTGCGCACCAGTTCCTGGCCGCGCAGCCCCGAAGCGAGGCCCACGCGCGCCGCGCCCGCGTACACGAAACGCGACCGCCGGATGCCGCCGCCCATCGGCACTTCGGCCGGTTTGGTCAGCGGCACGTACTTGAAGAACTGCCCGTAGTAGCGGACGAAATTGAGCTGCGAACCGATGCCCGCGGGCGCGTATTCCAGCGAATGCGACATGAACGAGCCGCGCGTTGCGTCCAGCAGCTCGTCGCGCGATTCGCGATTCAGGGTCCAGGTGAGCGGCGCAACCCGCAATGAGACATCGAACGGGAAGAACGGATCCGGGATGCGGTCGTAGGTGCGCACGTTCTCCATCCGGTAGCCGTAATTCATCGTGTAGCGCTGGCCGAAGCGCAGCTCCTGCTGGGCCGAGACGCCCGCGCGGTCGTTGATGAAATCGGGCAGGATCTCGCGCCGCAAATACGTGGTGGCGATGGTCTGCAGCGGCAGGCGCTGCAGCAGCGGCTGCGAGAAAAAGAAGCGCGTCTCGCGGATCTCGCCGTCCAGCCGCCCGCGCCAGCCCAGCGTGCGCGCCGAGCCGAGCGAATTGCGGTTGGTGATGTCGATCACGGCGCCGGGGCCGCGGTCCGTGTCGAAGTACGCGCCGTAACGGATGTCGAACGGCTGCACCTCGCGGACGCGCGCCCGCAGGCGAATGGGCTGCTGTCCAGTGGTGATGTTGCCGCCGCTCACCGGCACGCGCTCCACGTCCACCAGCGCGAAAGCGCCTGTTGCATAGAGGCGGCGGCGCGACAGGCTCACCTTCGAGGGATCCAGAACGTCCCCTGGCTGAAGCGCGAGCTGCGAGCGGATCAGCCGCTCGCTCACCGCGCGCTCGCCTTCCACCTCGAGGCTTTCCACCACCTGCTGCGGGCCTTCGGTGATTTGCACGTCCAGATCCACCTGTCCCGGCTTTTCCGCGCGCACGACGCGCGTTTCCACCTGGGCGTTGGTGTAGCCGGACGAGTAATATGCATCGAGCACGCGGTCGAGCGACTCCTGCCGCAGAACGGGCGTGTAGGACGCTCCGCTGCGCAAGGGCATTTTCCCGATCAGGTCGTCGCTCTTGAACGCTTCATTGCCCGCCAGCCGGATCTCGCTCACCTCGAAAGCGGGACCTTCTTCCACCTCGATCGTGACCGTGGCGCGGCCCGCTTCGCGGTCGAATTCCACGCGCGGCGCGGGCGTCACGGTGTCCAGATAGCCCTTCTCGCGGTACACACCGCGCACCAGGTCAGTCACGCGCCGAGCGTTAAGGAATAGAATCGGGCGTAGTTTGCCCTTGTCGATCGCCGCGGTCAGCTCCTTCGCGGATACCGCCTCGTTGCCCTCGAACACAAGCGCGGGCTTGCGGTAACGCACGCCCGGTTCGGACTTGAAGGTCACCGTGCGCAGCCCCGGTTCGGTGTCTTTGACCTCCGCCTCCACTACGGCCTCGAAGTGGCCGCGCCGCACGAGGGTCTCGCGCAGCGCGCGGGCGGTTTCATCGAGACGCTGGCCGTCGAACACGCCATCGCGCCAGAGGTCGCGCACCTGCCGGCGGACCTTGCGCGAGGGCGCGTAGCCTTCGAAGTTGAGCAGCACGCGCGGGCCTTCCTCGATCGTCAGGGTGAGATCGACTTCGGTGTCGTGGACCTCGCGCTCCAGGCGCAGGCGGGCTTCCAGCCGGTCCCGCTTGTCGTAGTCCTTCGCGATCCGGTCCAGCCCCTGGCGGATGTTGAAGAAATCGTAGCGGCGGCCGGGGCGGGCTTTCAGGCGCTTGCGCAGCCGGTCCTCCGTGAAGAGGTCATTGCCGCTGACTTGGACCTCGCCGATGCGCCGCCGGGCTTGCGTTTCGCGGCGTTGACTCGGGTCGCCGCCGAAGCGGACATCGTGGCGGAACTCGAAGCGGTAGGTGTTGTCCACCTGTTTGACGCCGCGCGCGACGAAGCGGCGTGTAAGGTCGTATTCGGCCACCCACACCTGATCGCCGCCGTTGGCGAGGTTCATCGAGTAAATCAGCCGGGCGTCGCGCGTAATGTCTTGTCCGACGGTGAGCCGCGCCGTGGGGTTCGATTCGGCGGCGATCAGATCCGGCTCCACGCGTACCTTCGAGAGGCCCGTGGCGCGCTCGATCTCGCGCGTAAAACGCCCGCCGAGGCTGCCGGCGAGGTAGCTCAGCACCTGCCGGCTCGCCATCGTAGAGGCATCCGAACCGCGGATCTCTTCGAGCGGACGTCCCGTGATGAGCACCGCGATGATATCGGGCTCCGGTTCGGGTGGATCGCTGGTGAGGCGGGTTTCGATCCGCTCGGCGCCGCCGCCTTCCACCTGCAGGGTGATGTCGAGCCCGCCGGCGCGGGTGCGCGCCAGGATGTCCAGCGAAGGCTCGATGCGCTGCTCGTTGGTGAAGGTGATGCGCCCGCGCTCCAGCGGGTAGGTGCGTTCGGCGAGATAGAGTTCGCCGCCTTCCTCGATTTCGATACGGCCGAGCAGGCTGGGCCGGTAGGGTGTGCCCACCACGCGCAGGTCGGTGTTGACTTCAGCGCGCGCGAGGTTGTTATTGATCAGCAGCGGCGCCACGGTCTTCAGGTTGATGTCGAGGCGCGTGCGCTCCAGGATCTCGTTGCGCTCCTCGGTGAGGTCCACGCCCTGCTCGGAGTTCAGGTAGGCCAGCAGCCCGGTCTCGAGCGCCAGCACTTCGCGGAACGCGCCTTCGACAAGGTCGATGTTGCCCGAGAGCAGAAAGCCGCTGCCCTCGTTGCGGAAACGCAGCGCGGTGTTCGACACGGTGCGGAAATCGGCTGGGTAATCCAGATAGACTCCCGTGGCGCCGAGTTGGATGTCTGTCTCGCCGAGCGTTCCCCCGTTGAGACGGACGCTGCCGCTGCCCGAGAGCTTACCGCCGTTCAGCAGGCCGCTGAGCCTGGCGATGGTAATCTGCTCGCCGTCGAATTCGACGCGCGCGTTCACCGCTTCGGCGGCCAGGCGCGGCTCGGGCACGTTCATCTCGAGGTTGGTGAGTTCGAGGAATCCGGCGGTCTTCAGATCGTCCAGCGGGCCGCGCGCGCTGAAGTCGATGGTGGCGGGGCCGCGCAGCCGCAATGGCTCCAGCAAGCCAGCGAGCAGCCCGGTTTCCAGACGCCCCTGAAAGCGGAAATCGGCGGCGGGGGTTTCGAGCAGCGTCGCGCTCCCGGTTAGATTCAGTTCGGTGCCCGGACCGGTGAGCGTGAAGTCCGTCACTTCCACTTTGCCGTTTTCGAGGCGAATCGTCGAAGGCGCTTTCTGCGCCACGGGGATGTCGGACAGGCGCAGCTGCAACTCATCGAAGGTGAGCGCGGCGCGCACGGCTGCCAGTTCCGGCGCGCGGCTTTCGGCGGTCAGACGGAGCGAGATCAAGCCGGAAGTCAGCTCGGGCGCGCCTTCAATGTTCGCGGGGTCCAATCCCTCCAGCGCGATTTTGGCCTGCGCCGGCGGACCGTCCGCGGTCAGCGGCCACGGCGAAGAGGCGCTGCCCGAAAGCTTCGCGCCCGCCCATTCGCCGGTCAGCCGCGTGAGTTGAAACAGGTTGTCGCGCAGCGCCGCCTCGAGTTCCAGCCCGTTCACGGGATTCAGGCCCTCGGCTTCGAAGCGGCCTCCGGCGAGCGAAACCTGGGCTTCGGGTTCATATTTCTGCAGGGTTCCGCGCACGGCGGCATTCAGCGCGATTTTGCCCTCAATGTGCTGTTTTTCGGGCCATTCCGGCATGAATTTTGGCAATTCCGCGAGATCGGCGTTCGCGGTGAGCCGCAATTCGCCCGGCGCACCCGTTTCCGCCAACGGAAACTCGCCGCTGAGGGAAACGGCCGTGCCCGCCGTGCGGATCTCGCCTTGCCGGATATGGAGCCGCAGGCCCGCCACTTCCACATCCAGCGGGCCTTCCGTGGTGATCGCCTGTCCTTGATAGACCAGCGCTTCCGGTTCCAGAGTCAGCCGCGCGTTCAGCTTTTCCGGCGTCTCCAGCGGGCCCTCGCCTTTCAACAGCGCGCGCAGCTTGCCGGTGAGCGGCAGGTTTTCAGGCAGCGGCAGCGCTGCGAGGTCCGTGCCCGCGGCTTCGATGGTGAAGGTGGCAGGGTAAGGCGCTTCGATTCCCGTACGCAGGCGGCCCTGCAGCGCGTAGCGCGGGGCTTCGAGTTCCACTGTGGCCTTGCCCGCGGCGACCTGCGTGAGAGTTTTGATGGCGCCCAATTCCAGCTCGTCCACCAGCAGCGACTCGACGCTCGCCGCCAGCCGCAGCGCCGGCTCCTTGATTGTGCCCGCGCCTTCGCCCTCCAGCTTGAGTACGCCACGAATAGGAAGTTTTTCGGGCAGTTCGAGCTGTTCCAGCCGTAGCGCCGCGGCTTGCAGCGTAACGCGGTATTCTTCCTGTTCCAGGTTGTACTCGCCTGCGAACGTGAGCGGTTCGCTGCCCGGTTTGTCGAGGCGCGCTTCGCGCAGCGTCACCGTATCACCGCGATAATCAGCCAGCAGGCGGAGTGCGCCGAGTGGTTCGCGGTAGGCTTCCAGGCCGGAGGCGGTGAGTTCGACGCTCGCCGCAAGCTGATCGACCGGCCCTTCCGCGCGGGCGGTGAGCGTGAAATCGCCGCGCACGGGCAGATCGTGGATTCCTAGCCCGGGAAGCGTGTTTTCGAGCGAAAAACCATCGCTTTTTGCGTCAAAAAGCAGCTCCGGAACCGCTTTTTCGAGGTCCAGATGGCCCGTGCCGCGCACCTGCTGCCCGCGCCAGGCGAGCATCAGTTCCGCGATTTCGACAGCCTTTTGCGAGGCCGTGAGCGAGGCGTCGAGCGTGGCGCCTTCGACATCCCCCGCGCCCAGATTGCGGCCCGCCAGAGTCGCGCTCACGCGCGGGTCCTCGACAGTTCCGGAAAGCCGCGCCTCGAGGCGCGCTTCGCCCCGCAGCGTTTCTTCCACGGCATCGAGGGCGGGCACATCCAGCGTGAAATTGCCCGACAAGCGCCGCGCGGCGTCCATCGCCGCCTGCCCGGTGAGCCGCACGCCCTCGTAATCCCGCACCTCGGCGGTGATGCGCGCGCGGGCCTGGGCCTGGTCGAAATCGAGCGCGGGCATCCAGGCCTCGGCGTTGAGAACCGCGCGGGTATTCAGCGGAAGCTGGCGGTCGAGGCGGGCGGTGGCGGTGAGGCGCGTTTCGCCCGCGGCCTCGCTGAGGGCGGCGGACCCTTTCACGCGCAGGGTGCCGTAGGGGCTGGCGGCTTGCAGGTTTGTGAGGTACAGCCGCTGTTCGTCGAGGTTGAAGTGCGCGGCGGCGGCCAGCCCCACGTCGAAGCCCTTGCCCGCAAGTTCAAAGGTGAAGTCCGGGCCGTTGGCGGTTCCGGCAAGCATCAGCGAGCCGGGCGTGAAGGGCCGCAGATCGGCCTCGACGGTGAAGCGGGCATCCTCCAGCAGCAGGGTTTTGGGATTCACCTTGCCCTGCAGATAGACGGTCTTGACGGTGACGCGATCGTTCTCATAGCGGACGTAGCCCGGCTGCGAATTGCCGAAGTAGAGGTCGCGGTCCGTCAGGTGCAGCCGCCAGGCGGGCACTTCGGCCTCGGCCTGGAGGGCGTCGTCGCGGAAGCGCAGCGTGCCGTCCTGGAGGAGCAGTTCGGTGACGCGCCAATCCGGCGGAGTGAACGGCTCATCGTCTTCCGCCGGCGGCGGCTGGGGGATGTTCGACCGGCCATCGGCGGTGAAGACCGCCTCCACCGCGGGCCGGTCCACGAAGAAGCGTTCGACATCGATCTCGCCGCTCCAGAGCGTGCGCCAGCGCACGCTGAGTTCCATGCGGCGGGCCGCGAACACGGGCGGCAGATCCGGCTGACTAGCGGCGCGCACTTCGAGGCCGCCGATCCACAGCTTCAATTCGGGCAGGCTGTAGTCGAGAGACCCCACGCGCAGGTCCACATCATAATCGCGGAGAATTGTTTGGACTTTGGCGAAGACGGCGTAACGCGCGCGGTCGGTGTGCAGCACGAAGAGGCCCGCAGCGGCGAGCAGGATCAGGGCGCCCAACCCCCATGCGCAGATGCGTACGAACCGCCTCACCCTAGTTCATTTGTAGCGCGTCTCAGCGCACGGTGCGCATGACGGAGCGGACGCGCGCGGCCTCGGGAGCGTTGGGCGCGAGCTTCAGGAAGCTCTCGAAGTGATTCACCATGCGGTCGGGCCGCTTCACCTGGTTGTAGGCCAGGCCGGCGTAATAGTGGGCGTAGGCGTTGCCCGGTTCGTTGGCGCAGGCCTTTTCGAGATCATCGGCGGCGCCGCGGAAATCCTTGCGGACCACTTTCAACAGGCCGCGAACGTATGGCAGGCGGGGATGATCGGGGCCGGCCTTTTCGGCGGCGGCGATGCCTTTGGCGGCGTCCTCGGCGCGATTTTGTTCGGCGGCCACTTCGGCGAAGGAGAGCTGAGTGAGGGCCTGATCGGGGGCGATTTCGATGGCGCGGGCGGCGGCAGCGCGCGCTTCATCGCCCTTGTCGAGACGAAGCAGCGCGAGCGCATGGTAGGCGGCGGCCTCGGGGTTGGTTTCGTTCTGGGCGAGTTCGCCGCGCAGGGTTTGCTCGGCTTCGGCGAACTTGTTTTCCTGAAAGAGCTTCACGCCGGCGGAGTGGTCCGCGGCGAAGGCGAACACGGCAGCGCCGGTCCACAGCGCGAAGCAGGCGATTGCGGATTTGGAGAACATAACAGTTAATGGGATGCCCGCCTGGGCGTGGAGGTTTCGCGGCCTGCTCGGCTATCCTTGAAAGGGTATCCCAAAATGAAAGCCGAAATCCACGTCACCTTGAAGCGCACCGTGCTAGACCCGCAGGGCCAGACGATTCAACGAGCATTGGTCTCGATGGGCCACCCGGAGATTGTAGCGGTGCGCCAGGGTAAATATTTTGAGGTCGAACTCGCCGAAGACCTGGACCCGGCGGCTGCGCGCGCGTTGCTCGATCAGGTGGCGCAGGATATATTGTCGAATCCCGTGATTGAGGATTACCGGGTCGAGCTGAAGGACTAACGGCCAGAGGAACAAAGGGGGGCGCCCATGTGCGGCATCATTGGTTACATTGGGGGCAGGAAGCCGGTTCCGATTCTGCTGGACGGACTGCGGCGGCTTGAATATCGCGGCTACGATTCGGCGGGAATCGCCGTCGTGGACGAGTTGAACAACCTGACCGTCCGGCGCGCCTCGGGCAAGCTGCATCACCTGGAGGAGGCCGTGCGCCTGAATCCGGTGGATGGCTGGTACGGCATCGGGCATACGCGCTGGGCCACACACGGGCGGCCCTCGGAGGAGAATGCGCACCCGCACCGCGACTCGAAGGGCGATATCGTGGTGGTCCACAACGGGATCGTCGAGAACTACCTGGAGTTGAAGCAAGAGCTCGATCAGGCAGGCCACCGTTTTGTGACCGAGACCGATACGGAGATCATTCCGCACCTGATCGAGGAGCGTTTCAGCGGCGACCTGGAGGAGGCCGTCCGTTCGGCCGCGCGCGAGTTGCGCGGCGTATTTGCTTTTGCGGCCATTTCGAGGCGTGATCCGGGCAAGATCGTGGTGGTGCGCAATGGCCCGCCGGCGGTGATCGGGCTGGGCGAGGGCGAATACTTCGTGGCCTCCGACGTGCCTGCGATTCTGGCGCACACGCGCGATGTGTTCTTTCTGCAGGATGGGGACGTGGCGGTACTGACGCGCGAGGGCGTGCGTCTGACGGACTTCGCCGGGCAGCCGATCAAGCGCCAGATGTCGCGCGTGCTGTGGGATCCCATCATGGCGGAAAAGGGCGGCTACAAGCATTTCATGCTCAAGGAAATTTACGAGCAGCCGCGCGCCGTGCGCGACACCATTCTGGGCCGCGTGGGCCAGGAGACGGGTCGGGTGTTCCTGGACGAGATGGAGATCGCCCGGGAGGCGTTCGCGCGCTTCAGCAGTGTGCGCGTGGTGGCCTGCGGCACCTCGTGGCACGCCGCGCTGGCGGGCAAGTTCATGATCGAGCGGCTGGCGCGCATGCCGGTGGAGGTGGACTACGGCTCGGAGTTCCGGTACCGCGACCCGATCCTTGGGCCGGACACGCTGACGGTGCTGATTTCGCAATCCGGCGAGACGGCCGACACGCTGGCCGCGCAGCGCGAGGCGAAGCAGAAGGGCTCGCCGACGCTCGCCATCTGCAACGTGATGGGGTCGATGCTGTCGCGCGAGGCGTCGGGCACGCTGCTGACGCACGCGGGGCCCGAGATCGGGGTGGCATCCACCAAGGCCTTCACGTCGCAGCTGACGGCTCTGTTTGTGATCGCCATG
Source organism: Bryobacteraceae bacterium (assembly GCA_023384675.1). Classification (GTDB taxonomy): domain Bacteria; phylum Acidobacteriota; class Terriglobia; order Bryobacterales; family Bryobacteraceae; genus PNKE01. Next base: position 152,311 of record JAHDVK010000003.1, read on the forward strand.
TATTTGGGCCAGGTGCGTGGACGGTTGTCGCAGGCCGATTCGCTGGCGCTGGCGCAGGAACTGCTGCATGTTCCCGCCTTGCTGGAACAAGTGTTGTCAGACAGCACGATCTACGAAGAGCTGGCGCGCGAACTGCTCAAGGCGACGGACTTCCTGTACCTGGGCCGCGGCATCCACTATCCGATCGCGCTCGAAGGCGCACTGAAGATGAAGGAGATCAGTTACATTCACGCCGAGGGTTATCCGGCGGGCGAGATGAAGCACGGCCCGAACGCGCTGATCGACGAATCGCTGCCGACGGTGGTGATCGCCACGCACGATCCGCGGGACGAGGGCTCGCAACTGCGCTATGAGAAGACGCTGAGCAACATCCAGGAGGTGAAGGCGCGCGGCGGCAAGGTGATCGCAGTGGCTACGGAGGGCAGCCAGCAGGTGGCCGCCACGGCGGATCACACGATCATGGTTCCGGCCACACCGGAGTTGCTGCTGCCCATATTGGAAGTGGTTCCGCTGCAGTTGCTTGCGTATCACACGGCGGTCCGCCGGGGGTGCGATGTCGATCAGCCGCGCAATCTGGCGAAGAGCGTTACGGTGGAATAGTGACCCAGGCCACCCACACGATTCACGTACAAACCCACGGCAAGGGGCTTTACGAGTGCACTGCGCAGGTCGCGGCGTGGGTCCGCGCGGCGGGCATCCGAACTGGGCTGCTGACCGTCTTCTGCCGGCACACGTCGGCATCGCTGGTGATTCAGGAGAACGCCGACCCGGATGTCCGCACCGACATGGAAGCGGCCTTCGAGCGCCTGGCGCCCGAGGATCACCGCCTGTACGTCCACACCATCGAAGGGCCTGACGACATGCCCGCGCACATTCGTAGCGCGCTCACCGGCGTGCAGTTGAGCATCCCCGTGATGGACGGCCGCCCGGCTTTGGGAACCTGGCAGGGGATCTACGTGTTCGAACACCGGTCCGTGCCGCATGCCCGTTCGCTCGCTCTGCACCTGATCGGCGAGTAGAACGCTGCGCTACCATACCGGAAAGGAGCCGATTTTCTCTATGAGCCTGACCCGACGCAATTTCCTGGAAGGCGCCGCGCTGTCCGCGCTGGCCGCACAAGCGGTAGTCACCGCGCAGGATCCGAAGACCGGCATGCCGATGCGCACGCTGGGCCGTACGGGCGAGCGAGTGTCTCTGCTGGCGCTGGGCGCGGGCTCCCGCTGGCTCATGTACAAGGATCTGGACAAGGGTCTGGAGGCCCTGGACCGCGCGCTGAAGGCGGGCATCAACTACGTGGATTCCGCCGCTTCCTACGGGGACGGCCAGAGCGAGTCCTGGGTCGGTGAGTATCTGAAGACGAACAAGAAGACTTTCTTCCTGGTGACCAAGATCACGCCTCGCAAAGGCGACGAAGCCAAGCGCCAGATCGAACGCAGCCTCAAGCTGCTCGGCGTTTCGCAGGTGGATCTGATGCACGTCCATGCGCTCGGCAACGAGGACGACCTGGCGCAGGTGGAGGCCAAGGGCAACATTCTCGATGTGCTCTACCAGATGCGCGAGCAGAAGGTGGCGCGCTTCATCGGCGTCACCGCGCACACGAATCCGCAGGTCACGAAGACGCTGCTGGAGCGGCAGGACCTGGATTCGGTGCAGATGGCGCTGAACATCGCGCAGATCGGCAATTCCGCGCCTTCGAACCGGGTAGGCCAGGGGCAGACCGGCGCCTCCGGCTTCGAACGCATCGCCATGCCCGTGGCGCTTAAGAAGAACATGGGCCTCACCGCCATGAAGGTGTTCGGCCAGGACAAACTGCTGCCCGCCGCGCCCATCGAGACGCTGCTGCGCTACGCGATGTCGCTGCCGGTTTCGGCGGCGGTGGCGGGTATGCCGAAGCTCGAGATGCTGGAAGAGAACATTCGCGTCGCCAAGGCCTTTAAGCCGCTGTCGCGCGATGAGATGAAGGCGCTGCCGGAATCCGTCTCACAGCAACTGCGCGCTTCGCTCGATCATTTCTTCGCCAACCATGCCGACGTCTAAGCCGCCGCTTACGCCCGAGGAGCGGCTCGCGAAATATCTTCGGGACGCCAGCGATTACTGGTTTCACGTGTACAAGCCCCACGCCGGCGACGTGATCGTCGATGTCGGTGCGGGCCGCGGCGAGGATGTGTACGCTTTCGCCCGCGCGGTGGGGCCCACGGGCCGCGTGTGGGCGATCGAAGCGCACCCCGAATCGTTCGGCGAACTGGTGAAACTGTGCGAGGAACACCGGCTGAAGAATGTGACCTGCCTGAACCTGGCCTGCCTCGACCGGCCGGGCCAGTTTCAGATCGAGACATTGCCGGTGTGGGAGTCGAATTACGTGCGCGAAGGCGAACCGGCGCCGACCTCCCACCCGGTGGAGGGCATCACCTTTGACGCGCTGGCCCGCCGCCACGGCATCGGCCGGATCGATTTCCTCAAGATGAACATCGAGGGCGCCGAGCGCCTCGCGCTGCCCGGCATGAAGGAAGCGATGAAGCGCATCAGCTACGCGTGCGTCTGCGCGCACGACTTTCGCGCCGACCGCGGTGAAGGCGAGGATTTCCGCACGCGGGCGTTCGTCGAGAAGTTTCTCCGCGACGCGGGATTCGCGCTGGTCTCCCGCGATGACGATCCGCGCTATTACGTGCCGTATCACATTCACGGGCGGCGCTAAGCGATATAGTGGTGGCCGTCCGGACGCTGTCCGGGAGGTTCCATGAACTCTTTCTTTCTTCTCCCGTTGTTGGCCGGCGCGTTGCTTGCCCAGCCCTCACTGCTTTCTCCCGAGCCCGCGCCGTGTGTCCCCGTCAATCCCCACGCCACCCCCGAGGCACGTGCGCTGCTGCACACGATTTGCGCGCTTTCGGGCAAGCAGATCCTCTCCGGTCAGCACAATTTCCCCAACCATCGCTCTCGCCACAGCGAACGGCTGGCGCAACTGACCGGCAAGCACCCTTACGTCTGGGGTTCGGATTTCGGCTTCACGGGCGGCGACGACAAGGACTCGATTGAAGGCCGTGACGGCATGATCGCCGAGGCCATCCGGCAGCATGCGGCGGGCTCGATCATCACTCTGATGTGGCACGTAGTCCGGCCGACCGATGATGAGCCGGTGCAACCCGGGATCGGCTGGCGGCAGAGCGTGCAGAACCGGTTGAACGACGACGAGTGGGCGGCGCTCGTCACGCCCGGGACCGCGCTGAACCGGCGCTGGCTCGCGCAGATCGACACCATCGCGCCTTACCTCAAGAGATTGCAGGAGGCCCGGATCCCGGTGCTCTGGCGGCCGTATCACGAAAACAACGGCAATTGGTTCTGGTGGGGCGCGCGCCCTGGCGCCAACGGGTTCGCGGCACTCTGGAGGATGACGTACGAGCGGATGGTCCACTTTCACCGCCTCGACAACCTGCTGTGGGTCTGGAATCCCAATGCGCCCAACCGCAACGCGGGGCCGTATCATGAATTCCATCCGGGCGGAGAATACGTCGATGTCTATGCCGCCGATATCTATGGGCCTTACGACCAGAGCCACCATGATGAACTGCTGACGCTGGCCAAGGGCAAACCCATCGCGTTGGGCGAGATCGGCCGCCCGCCCACGCTGGAGACTCTGCGCAGTCAGCCGATGTGGACCTGGTTTATGGGCTGGTCCGACATTTTTGACCGGGAAGCGACGCCCGAACATCTTGCGCTCTTCAACGATCCGAAAACGCTCTCGAGAGGAGACAAGTTGCCGCAAATGGGGGCGTGGGCAGCGATCTTCGATGGAAAAACGCTGAACGGCTGGCGCGTGGAAGCCAAGCCCGAGGACCGCGGCAAGGAGTTCTGGAGCGTGACGGACGGCGTGATCCAATGCGACTCGCTTGGACGTAAGGACCACGACTACGTGTGGCTGCTGCATGAGCGCGAGTACTCCGATTTCGAGCTGCGCATGCAGGTGCGCGGCTTCCGCGATTCGCCGGGCAATTCAGGCGTGCAGTTCCGCAGCCGTTACGACCGGCAGATGGGCTGGCTGCATGGTCCGCAAGCCGACATTCATCCTCCGGCGCCATGGCGCACCGGCCTGATCTACGACGAAACGTGGGAAACGCGCCGCTGGATCGCACCCTCACTGAAGGACTGGCGGATTGAACCGGAGCAGGGGCCGAAGCGCTGGAACTGGGACCCGCGCGGCTGGAACGATCTGCACATCATCTGCCTGGGTACGCGCATCATCACGTCCGTCAACGGGATTCGCATCACCAATGAAGACCTGGGCGCTGTGCTGACCGATGAGGCGCACCGCAAACGCAACGTGGGCATGAAAGGCCATATCGCACTGCAATTGCATTCGAAGGATGAGCTGAAAATTCAATTCCGAAATATTGAAGTGCGCGAGCTCCGTTGAACTGATTGGACGTTAAGTCCTTCACTTTCAATCTTGTAGTACACTATGAGTTCCATGCCTCGCGTCCGCTTCGCTCCGTCGCCGACGGGCTATCTCCACATCGGGAGCGCCCGTACGTTCATCTTCAACTGGCTGTACGCCCGCCGTCACGGCGGCACGATGATTCTCCGGATCGACGACACTGACGCCGGACGCAACACGCAGGACTCCGAGGATTCGATCTTCGACGGGCTCCGCTGGCTGGGGCTGGACTGGGACGAGCAGTACCGGCAGTCGGAACGCCTCGACTTGCACACGGCGAAGGCGTTGGCGATTTTCGAGCAGGGCCACGCCTACCGCGACTTCACGCCGCAGGAAGATGCCGCCGAAAAGGCCCATGCCACGGGCGCGAGCACGTGGCTCTGCAACCCGGAGATGCGAGAGTTGTCGCGCGAGGAATCGGACCGCCGCGCCGCCGCCGGCGAACCGTTCGTGCTGCGCTTCCGCGTGCCGCGCGAACCGGTGCGCGAGGTCGGGTTCGAGGACGAAGTGTACGGCGCGCAATCCAAGTCCACCGCCGACATCGAGGACTTCGCGCTGCTGCGCTCGAACGGCCTGCCGACGTACCACATGGCCTCCTGCGCCGACGATGCGGATCTCGGCATCACCCACATCATCCGCGGCCAGGATCATCTCACGAACACGTTCAAACATGTGCTGATCTTCGAAGCGTTGGGTGTGGCGGCGGCGCGTTTCGCGCATCTGCCGCTGCTGATCGCGCCCGACGGTTCGAAGCTCTCGAAGCGCAAGCACGGGCCGGTGGTGAGCGTCACCACCTATCGCGACGCGGGCTTTCTGCCGCAGGCCTACGTCAACTTCCTCTGCCTGCTTGGCTGGAACCCGAAGGACGACCGCGAGAAGATGTCCATCGAGGAGATCACCGCGATCTTCGGCTTCGAGGGCATCAACCGTTCGAACGCCGTGGTGAACTTTTCGGATGAAGATCCCATCGATCCGAAGGCGCTGTGGCTGAATTCGCAGCATCTGTACGCGCTGCCGGTGGAGACGCTCGCCGCGCTGCTGGAGCCGTGGGCGGCAGCCGCCGGATGGACGCCCGAGCCCGGCCAGCTGCTGCAAATCGCGCCGCTGATCCAGGAGCGCATGAAGACGTTCGCTGATTTCGCGGCGGTGGCGGACTTCTTTTTCGTCGAGCCGCTGCCGCCCTACGATGCCGCCGAACTGATCCCGCAAAAAGGCGCCGCCGCGATGGCCGCGCTGGTGCTGGAACGGGCGAAGCAGACGCTGGCGCAGACCGAATTTACCCACGACGCGCTGGAGCAGGCGCTGCGGGCCGCCGCTGCGGAAATCGGCGTGAAAGCGGGCCAGATGTTTCAGCCCGTGCGGGTGGCGGTGTGCGGGCGCAAGGTGGCGCCGCCGCTATTCGAGACGCTCGCGGTGCTGGGCCGGGCGCTGACGCTGGCGCGCCTCGATCGTGCGCTCGAGCTCGTGCGTTCGTAAGCTGGAAAGAACAACTCAAATATGGCTGACCCTGAAAATCCCGCAGCGGGCACAGAAACGGCGCGCCCGTCCAATTTCGTCCGCGATATCGTCCTGGCCGACAATGCCTCGGGCAAGCATGGCGGCCGCGTGCATACGCGTTTTCCGCCAGAGCCGAACGGCTATCTGCACATCGGTCACGCGAAGTCGATCTGCCTGAATTTCGGCCTGGCCATCGAGTTCAACGGCAAGTGCAATCTGCGCTTCGACGACACGAATCCGTGCAAGGAAGAGGCGGAATATGTCGAGTCGATTATCGAGGATGTCCACTGGCTCGGTTTCACGCCCGACGGCATTTATTACGCGTCGGATTATTTCCAGCAGCTCTATGAATGGGCCGTCCAACTGATCAAGGCCGGCAAGGCCTATGTCTGCGACCTCACCGGCGAGCAGGTGCGCGAGTACCGCGGCACGCTTACCGAAACGGGGCGCGAGAGTCCGTACCGCAACCGGTCCGTCGAGGAGAACCTCGACCTGTTCGAGCGGATGAAGGCCGGCGAGTTTCCCGATGGCTCGCGCACGCTGCGGTCGAAGATCGATATGGGCGCGGCGAACTTGAACATGCGCGATCCGGTGATGTACCGCATCCTGCACGCCAGCCACCACCGCACGGGCGACGCCTGGTGCATCTATCCGATGTACGACTTCACGCACGGCCAGTCCGATTCCATCGAGAAGATCACGCATTCGATCTGCACGCTCGAGTTCGAGGACCACCGGCCGCTCTACGACTGGTACATTCGCGAGCTGGGCATCTTCGCGCCGCAGCAGATCGAGTTCGACCGGCTGAACCTGACCTACACGCTGCTGTCGAAGCGGCGGCTGCTGGCGCTGGTCCAGCAAGGCGTGGTGAGCGGGTGGGACGATCCGCGCATGCCCACGCTGAGCGGCATCCGGCGCCGCGGTTATACGCCGGAGGCGATCCGCACGTTCTGTTCGCGCATTGGCGTGTCGAAGACGAATGGCGTGATCGAACTCGGGCTGCTGGAGCACGCGGTGCGCGAGGATCTGAACCGGCGCGCCCACCGCGTCATGGCCATACTGAAGCCGCTGAAGCTGGTGATCGACAACTATCCCGAAGGCCAGGTGGAGATGATGGAGGCCGTCAACAATCCCGAAGACGCCTCCTACGGCACACGCGAAGTGCCTTTCTCGAAGGTGCTCTACATCGAGCAGGACGACTTCCGCGAGGAGCCGCCGAAGGGCTATTTCCGCCTCTATCCGGGCAACGAGGTGCGGCTGCGCTACGGGTACCTGGTGCGCTGCACCGGCGTGGTGAAGAACGAAGCGGGCGAGGTGATCGAGGTTCACGGGACCTACGATCCGGAGACGCGCGGCGGCAACACGCCCGACGGGCGCAAGGTGAAATCCACAATTCACTGGGTCTCCGCGGCGCATGCGGTGGATGGCGAGGCGCGCCTTTACGACAATCTGTTCCGGGTCGAAAATCCCAACGAAACGACCGAGGGCGGCGATTGGATCGACAACCTGAATCCCGAATCGCTGGTGGCGGCGGCCGGGGCGAAACTCGAACCCAGCCTCGCCGGCGCGCAGCCGGGCGGGTTGTACCAGTTCGAGCGGCTCGGCTATTTCTGCGTGGATCGCGATTCGCGGCCTGGCTATCCGGTGTTCAATCGCACGGTGGGCTTGCGCGACACGTGGGCCAAGATCGAAAAGGCCCAACAGGCGGGAAAACGGAGGTCCTGAAACGATGACCATTCTCGGACTCGGCGGTTTGCTGAACGACCCCGCTTGCGCTGTCATGCGCGACGGGCGGATTGTGGCCGCGATCGAGCAAAAGAAACTGCACCGCCGCTTCGAGCGCGGCGTGTTTCCCGCGGAACTGATCCGCGAGACGCTGCGCGTGGCGGGCGTGCCGCCGGTGGAGGTCGATACGGTGGCCATCGCGCGGCCTTTCGGCACTCGCGGCGAAACGCGGCTGCACCTGAGCGTGCGGGCGATGTTTCCGGGAGCCCGCATCGCGCCGGTGGAACACCACCAGGCGCACGCCGCTTCGGCCTTCTTCGCCTCGCCCTTCGAGCGCGCCACCGTGCTCACACTCGATCATTCAGGCGACTTTCGCTGCGGCGCGCTGTGGCACGGCGCGGGCGCGCGGCTCACGCTGGAACGCGAGTTGTATTACCCTGATTCGCTCGGCGACCTCTTCAGCCGCGTCACTGACCTGCTCGGCTTTCAGGCGCGCGCCGACGAACACAAGGTCCAGTGGATGTCCACCGCGGGCGAGCCGAAGCTCACGCAGGTGTTCCTGGATCATTTGAATCTCACCGACGGCTGGCCACGCGTGGACCTCACCGCGTATGACGCTGACCGGCCCGGCCTCGGCGGCTTCAGCGCCGCGTTTTTGGAGAAACTCGGCGTTTCGTCCGATCGCGCATTAACCGAAGCCGAGAAGCGCGATATCGCGGCCAGCCTGCAAAACGCGGTGGAGCAGGCGGTGATGAGCATGGCGGGCGAGGGCGAGAATCTCTGCATCGCCGGGGGCCTCGCCATGAACGTGCTGCTGATCGCCGCGCTCGAACGCTCCGGACGCTGGCAGAACGTCTATGTGCAGCCCGCGGCGGGCAACGCCGGCACCGCGCTGGGCGCCGCCTGGCACGCCTGGCATCAGTTTCATGGCCGCCGCGAGCGCCACGCGCTGGAATCGCTGTCGCTCGGCCCCGCCTACAATCCCGAGGACGTGAAACAGATTCTCGAGAACTGCAAGCTTCGCTTCCGCTACCTGCTGACCACGGGCGAAGTGATTGGTGCGGCGGTGGACCAGCTTGCCTCCGACAAGATCGTCGCCTGGATGCAGGGACGCATGGAGTTCGGCCCGCGCGCGCTGGGCAACCGTTCCATTCTCGCTTCGCCGCTCAATCCGTATTCCACGGAAAATCTCAATGTGTTTATCAAGCACCGCGAGCCGTTCCGGAAGTTTGCGGCCAGCGTGCCCGCCGAGCTTGCCGCGCAGTATTTCGACGTGGGTCCGAACGCCCGCTTCATTGCCACCGTGGGCCGCGTCAAGGACGAGCACCGGGAGACGTTCGCCAGCGCCGTTCTGGGCGACGGACTGGTGCGCGTGCACGCCGTCGAAGAGTCCGAAAATCCGCTCTTCCACCGCTTGCTGCACGCCTGGGGCAAGAAGACGAAGCTGCCGGTGCTTTACAACACGTCATTCAACCTGTTCGGCGACCCGCTGGTCTGCACGCCGCGCGACGCGGTCCGCAGCTTTTATTCATCGGGTGTGGATGCGATGATCGCAGGCGGGTTCTTGCTGGAGAAGTAGTCAACGGATTTCTACAATCCGCTCGCCAGAGGCGATCACCCGCTTGCCTGAACCGAGGCGTACTCCACCGCGGCCAGCAGGTCTTCCCGTTCGAGGTAAGGATAGTCGGCCAGAATCTCCTCAAACGATGTTCCTGAACTGATAAGTTCCAGCACATCGGACACGCGCATCCTCATGCCGCGAATGCATGGGCGGCCCCCACACACGCCCGCCTCGATGGTAATGCGATGCAGGCGGTTCGTGTTCATCTCCAGATGCCCTCACTTCCAGTCTATTCCGGCCTCCCCGCCCTCGTTCCTGGCGGTCTGCTGCGGTCTTCTGGCCGTCTGGTACCGATCTGCTATCGTTTATTCTTTGTCCCTTATGACGGCCCCTTCCGCCGGACGCTTTGCGTCTCTCGATCTGTTTCGCGGCGCGACCATGGCGTCGATGATTCTGGTGAACAACGCCGGTTCGTGGCAGCACGTCTATCCGCAACTGCTGCACAAGGAATGGGATGGCTGGACGTTCACCGACACGGTGTTTCCGTTCTTCCTCTGGATTGTCGGCGTGGCGGTGACGCTCGCGACGGCTCGGCGTCTGGAAAAGGGGCAGCCGCGGCGCGAGTTGCTCGCGCACACGCTGCGGCGGGCGGTGATCCTGTTCTGCCTGGGCCTCTTTCTCACGCTGTTTCCCCACTTCAATTTCGAGGGGCTGCGCATTCCCGGAGTGCTGCAGCGCATCGCCATCTGCTACCTGCTGGCCACGCTGATCTATCTGCATTCCACATGGCGGTCGCAGATTGCCTGGGTGGTGGGGCTGCTGGCGTCCTACTGGATGTTGATGGCGTTTTATCCGGTGCCGGGCTGCGGCGCGGGTGCGCTGACGATGGACTGCAATTTCGCGCGCTATGTGGACGGGCTGTTGCTCGAAGGGCACATGTACCAGCGCACGAAGGATTGGGACCCCGAAGGCATCGTCTCGACCATCCCCGCGCTGACTACCACACTGCTGGGCGTGCTGGCCGGGCATCTCATGCGGTCCGGGATGAGCGCTCCCGAGCTAATCAGGCGCTTCGTGCTGACCGGCTGCGTGCTGGTGCTGGCGGGCTACGCGCTGACGCCGTTGATGCCGATCAACAAGCCACTGTGGACTGTGCCCTACACGCTGCTGATGGCGGGACTGTCGTTTGCGGCGCTGGCCCTGTGGGAGACAGTGGCGCGGGCGCCCCGGCTTGCACGATGGTTGCGGCCGCTGGAGTTCGTGGGGATGAATGCGATCGCGCTCTATTTGTTTTCGGGAATCATGGGACGAATCACGGCGCAGACTGGGCTGCGCGAGTGGCTGTTTGATCTGTTTTCGGGGTTCTTGCATCCCTATGATGCTTCGCTGCTGTTTGCCCTGCTGATGGTGGGGACGGGGACGCTGCTGGGCTGGGCGATGTACCGCAAAGGGTGGTTCTTGAAGTTTTGAAGACACGCCGGCATCGCGTGGCGGAAAGATGCGCGCTACCTCCGGTCAGCAAGGGGCCGGATAGCCAACAGAGGAAGGGAATCGGCACCGGCTTGTCACATCGCTGGCTTGACGGCTACGCTTGGGTTGTCAGCGTTTGAGAGGCCGGTTGTCAAAGTGGTTCGAATGTGAGATTAATGCCTAGCGGAGGGCGAGGACGGCTTGACCGGGAGCAAGTTCTACGCGCTGGAGGGCCCCGGGCAGCTTCAAGGTGACCTGAACGGGCTCGGCGTCGGATTTGATCCAGCGGATGATGGGGTCTTTGCGCCCGGCCACGCGGATCTCCACAGGAACATCGACAGTGAACTCCTCGGGTACGCCGGTTTGGCGCAAAGTCAAAGTCAGCAGGGATCCCTTCACGGAGTGGCTCAGTTGGAGCTGGGGGATGCCGGTTCCGTACACCCAGTGGTCGAAGAAGTCCACCAAATTGCGGTCGGGAGTGTCTTTCGGGACGAATTCAGAGGCCAGTTCGCGGAATTGCTCGGTAGTAATTGCGTCGTATTCGTAACGGTTGCGCAAGGCGCGCAGAAACTTGAGAAAGGCTCCGTCGCCTATGCGGCGGCGCAACATATGAATGATCCAGGATCCCTTGTCGTAAGTGATAGCGCGCCAGGGGTCGGGCCGCGCGCCGGTGCGGAGGCGCATGCCCCAGGTGATGGGACCTGATGATTCCAGCGTGCGGCCTTCGGCAATGGGCCGGGTGAGCAGGTCGCGGTAGGAAACGAGCGCGTTTTCAAGCGCCCGCGCGCCCTTGCGACGTTCCAGAATGAGCAGCGCGGTGTAATTGGCCAGCGCTTCCTGAAGCCAGTCATCGCGGTAGGTGGAGGCGGCGACGAGGTTGCCCCACCACTGATGGGCGGCTTCGTGCGCGTACAGGATTTCGTCGTAAAAGGTTTGGAGGGCGGCGCCGCGCGCGGATGGCGGCCGGTCGGCCTCGTCGATGAAGGCGAGCGTGGAGAGATAGAGCAGACCAGGGAAACCCTGTCCGAAGAATCCGGGGATCGGCGAGACGGTGAGTACGGGCAGAGGCGGCGGGCCGAACTGGGAGGACATCCAGTCCATTGCCTCGGCGATCTCGCCGGCGAGGCTGCGCAGGCGGGCGCGGGTGTCCGGGGCGGGGGGCGCGGGCATGGTGATGATCTGGGGTCCGCGCTGGGCAGGATTTCCGCCGCGCCCCGTGTAGGGCGGGCCGGGGATGATGATGGTGTGGCGCTTCGGCTCGAGCGCGCTTTCGGCGCGGCGATTCGCGAACACCTCGACGGAGAGGCCGCCGCGATTGAGGGTGACGCTTTCGTAATCGCCCAGGTTGAAGCCTGCCATACGGACTGGAGAGGACGCGCGGCGGTGAACAATGCGCCAGTCGCCCTCAACGGTCTCGCTGATCAGATCTCCGGTGGCGACGAGTTGGAGCTTCGCGGGGACGCAGAAACGCAGGTCGAAGGTGGCGAAATCAAGGCCGCGCGCCGGGTACCAGTTTGTGCGGGCGCCGACGAAGAAGACGCTGTTGCCCGCGTCGCTGATGACGTTTCCTTCGTGAATAAACTCGAGTTCGTAGCTCTGGCCGGGCTCAATCGGCTCCGGCAGCACGAGGAGAAACGGTTCGTTGCCGTTGCCGCCGATGAGCATGGCCCGCAAACTCTCGCGCCGGAAGACCTCGACGGGTTTCCCGTTAATGGACGCGCCGGTGATTTTCATGGCTGGAGCGATTTCAAAGCCCAAGGCGCCGCGCAGAGGCATCGCCGCTTTCCAGGTGACGCGGGTGCGGACCTCCAGCCGCAGGTCCGGGTGGACGGTGGCTTCGATGCTGAAGTGTTCCGGCGTGCCGAAAGAGGGCGGCTCGCCGCGCTCACGCTGGCGTTCGCGGGTCTCGAAGCTGGCCCAAATGTTGAAGCCCGTTTCGCCCGGCCGGCTGGCGACAGCGCCGAGCGTGACCTCCTCGCGCGCGAGGGGGTCATAGATGAAATCGAAGTTGCCAAGCCGGACGCCGGTCAAGGCGGCATAGAACATGCCCATTTCCGGGTTGCCGTTCAGCAGGTCGTGGACGAGCCGGACCTGAAAGCTCTGGCCGAGATTGCGGGCGACGCCCGCGAAGCGGGAGTGGAGCAGGAGGCCCATCTCGAGGTCGGGCCGGGTGAGCGGGCTTGCGAGAAGATCGGCGCGCCAGCGGTCCAGAGAGCCGTCGGTGGCGACGAAGATCCCCTGGCGGAAATGTTCGCTGAGGTTGGGCGTGCCTGTGTGGGCGGCCAGCGAGGCGCGTTCACCGCGGTCGGGCGGGCGGAGGAGGATTTCGGCGTCGTTGATGGCTTCGGGGGCATAAAAAGCGGCGGCCGCACGGATGCCCTGGACTGGTTTCCCGAAGATCAGGTACCCGTCTGTGAGATAGAAGGTGGCGTCGCCGCGGCGGAATGTGAATTCGCGCACACGGTAGCATTCGGCTTCATCCAGCGAGGTGGCGCGCAGTTCGGCAGCAATGCTGTTCGCAATTTCGGCGTGCGCCGGGGCCGCAAGGGCCAGCAGCAAGAGGATGAACCGGACGTTCACACTTTCAGTTTAGGCCGATGCGCCGGCGGAGGCGGCGACCGGCCCTGCCGACCACTGCGGAGAGGCGATACGGAGAGTGAGAGCCGGGCCGCCGGGAGCGGGTTCCGGCAGGCGGACCGCCCAGACGCCGCGCAGGACTTCGCGCAGGGCATCGAAGACTACGGCAGGATCGCCGCCGCGAGGTGCGGGGAGATGAAAGACGCGGGTTTCCGGAGTCAGCCCCGGCAGTCCAGGGGCGGGCGCGGCGCCCTCGCCGAGACAAAGGGCGTGAGTCCAGCCGCCATCGACGCCGCCCGGGTCGAAGGCCGCGGCGCAGGAGAAGGCGCCCTGCACCTGGCTCCAGTGCTGTTCCCACTCCTGCCGGGCGGCGCCGGGCGGCAGGATGAAGAGCAGCCGGCAATCGGGCGGGGCGGCTTCCCAGACGGCGCGGTAATTCCAGACCGGCGTTTCGCCGAGCCAGGGCTGGAGGCAAGCGCCGCGCAGTTCGGAACCAGCGCCGTGAGGCAGGGCGTGGATCAAGAATTCACCGCTGCTGGCGGCAGCGGCAAGAATGGTGAGCTTGATGTTCCGGGAGCGGCATAGCGCCTCGGCCTGGCGCAGCCGCACCATGGCGGCGAGCGAGCCGCGCAAGGCCGCGGTTTCGTTGCGGTTCCGGAGGCGCCACTGCTTGAGATACGCGTGGAAGCGCGTGTCGCCGGTGCGGCCCATGGCCCAGATGGCGGCCAGCCGGGCCACGCCCTCACTCCGTTCGACCATGTCCACCAGCATGGCCAGCGCTTCCTCTTCGCCAGCAAGCAACAGGCCGACGAGCGCGTTCGCGGCGACGCGGTGAGCCGGATCGCGGCTCAATTCCCGGAGAACGGGGATGTACTCGCGGGGCGGATCGAACCAGAGCGCTTCGACGGCATTGGCGCGGACGCGCGGGTCTTCGTCGCGCAGCAGGGTATCGAGCAGGCGGCGGCCGCGAAACATGCCTCCACAACCGAGGGCGAGCCGGGCGCGCGCCTGCGCCGCCATGCCGGGAGGCGGCTCGGACGGGGGAAGCATGTGCTGGAGCTTGATCAACAGGTCGAGCACCGCGGCGAGAGAGGCGGGGTCCTGGGCATGGGGCGGCCAAGTGTGGCCTGCTGGCTCCGGCGAAGTGAGCTCGCGTTCGAGGCCCGGGTAAACGGTCTGCCCGAACTGTGCCAGGGCGCCGGCCCAACCGGGATCGGTCCCGGCCGCTTCACGAATCAGGGAAGCGAGCCAGCCGCGAGTGGCCAGCATAGAAACCACCTGGCGCGCCTCGGGGGTGTTGTGACAGGTGCGGAGCGCCGCACGCGCCCAGCCAAGGAATGAGCCGGGGCAGCGTTCGGACAATTCCCGCAAGCCGCCCAGACGGATGGACTCTTCACGGGCGAACAGGGGAACGATCCAATCGAGCGTGCCTGGTTGTACCACCACACCAGACTTATCGGCTCGGGAATGGGAGACTAGATGAACATTTCGTCGTCGTGAGTCGCCTGCGCGACCGACGGCCGCCGGCCGCTCAGATAGGTGCTGAAGGCCGTGCGGATGCCGCTCATCACGCCGCTGACTTCGCGCACGGGACGCATGACGCCCGAGTGGAGCGTATTCACCAGTTCCTGCACTCGGGAGAGCGAATCCTCGAGGACGAGTTCAGCGCGCTCGGCCTGGATGCGCAGCCGCTCGGTGACCTCCTGGCGCGCGGCGTCGAAATGGCTCAGTTGGGCCTGAGTCTCCTCAAGCACGGCTCGGGAGCGCTCGCCGATCTCGCGGACCCGGCTGGAGGTTTCGGCGATGGTGGCGCGGGCTTCCTTCAGCGTGGACATGGCCTCGGGGACGAGCGGTGCGATCGTATCCTCGATCCGTTTCACCGCCCGGAACATGGCAATGGAGGCGAAGGCGCTCATCAGCAGCGAGACCGAAGAGACCGCCACCGCGATCGCCATCAGCAAGAATGTTGTCTCGGATGATGCCATGAGCGCCTGTCCTTTTTGCTGTTACACACCTTCAATCAGATCGTCGGAGGTCGGCGCCGAGGCAGAGGGCGAGGCGACGCTTTCGCGGTAAGCCTGCTTGCCGGCTTCCACCGCGGAAACCAACTGCTCTTTCTGACGGACCACGGTCCGCTTGCCGCGCTCGATGACCTCCTCCGCGTCATGGAGCATCTCGTCGGCGCGCCGTTTGACGTATTCCTTGCCTTCTTCCGTTTTGCTCTTGAGCAGCCGCCTGGTTTCCTCACCAGATTTCGGCGCGAACAGAATGCCCACGGCCACGCCGAGGCCCAAGCCCAACAGGAAGTACGGAATTTTTTTGTCTTCTTCCACGTTCATAGTCCTTTCTGTCGTCCGAAGACGCCTCTTGCAGTCTTCAGTGTAACCCACGTAAGTTAGAGTGGCGGATCGAGAAAGAAGTTTCCGGCTGCATCATGGCCTTTCGGAAAAAACCCGCTGCGCTGGATGCCGCGGCTTTGAAGGACTACGCCGCGCGGCTGCTGATGGGCCGCGCGCTGACGGCGGCGGAGTTGCGCCGCAAGCTGGCCGCCCGCGCCGCGGAGCCGGGAGACGTCGAAGGAGTGGTCGCGCAACTCAAGGATTACGGCATCGTCGACGATGCGCGCTATGCGGGCCATTTCGCGGGCGCGCGCGCCGGGGGCGGGAAGTACGGCGCGCAGCGGGTGCTGGCCGATCTGCTGAAGAAGCGGGTGGCGCCGGCGACGGCGCGCACGGCGGTGACCGAAGCCTACGCGCAGGTGGACGAAGGGGAGCAGGTGGTGCAGTTTCTGAAGCGCAAGTACCGCGGCAAGGATCTGGCGGCACTGCTGAAAGACCCGCGTCAACTGGCCTCGGCGTACCGGCGGCTGCGGACGGCGGGCTTCGCTTCCGGCCCTTCGATCCGGGTGCTGAAACGCTACGCCGCGGCGGCGGAGCAACTGGAAGAGATGGAAGAGTAGTTACTCGAGGCGGCTGCCGGCCCACAGCATCGCGTTGCGCAGCAGCCTTTGGAACCAGGGGTTTTCGTGCGCCTCGCGGCCGTGGCCGAGTTGGATGACGGCGACGCGCGCGGGCTTGTAGGGGCTGATCCAGGCGATCACTTCATCGCTGGTGGCTTCGTTCGTGGTGATGAGCGGAGTGATGTCCGGCGCCTGCCAGACGCCCTTGTAGGTTTCGTCGCGAATCCACATGGGGGGCAGTCCGCGCACGATCGGATGGCCGCCGGTGGGGCGGGCTTCGAGATCGACGTCGTGCTTGTAGGTGGAGCCTTTGGCGTTCAGTGCAGGCCGGTCCTTAAGCAGGTACTGCCCGCCGGCCATGGCGCGCCACCAGTCCCAGTCCTGGTAGTTCGCCAGGGCGTGGTGCAGAACGACGATGCCCTTGCCGGCTTCGGCGAAGTCGCGCAAGTTCTTCCGCTGATCCTCGGGCACGTCCTGGATCATGTCGTACATCACGATGACGTCATAGCGTTTGCGCAGGTCGCCGCGGAAGGCGACGGGATGCGGGTTCACGTTGACGCGGATACCGGGGTGGCCTTCGAAGGCGGCGTAGAGCGAGGCGTCGTGATCGTGGCCGCCCGCTACGAGGAGTACGCGCAGGGCGTTCTTTTCTTTCGGTTCGAGCGGGAGTTCCGGGGGCAGGGTCACGAGGCCGGTGGCGACCCACTCGACGCCGCGTGCGAAGGAGTCAATGAAGCCCTGGGCCATCATGGCGGGGACGTCGTGGCCGAGGGCGGTGTGGAAGACGCGACCCTGGCCGTAGGCGTTGGTCCAGAGGATGGGTTCGCGCGCACCCGTCCCTTTCTGATCCGGGCTGTCGTAGGCGCGGGCGAGCACGCGGATGGAGGGCGAGAGGACGAAGCGGGAATAGAGTTCGTCGGAGACTTTGAATTTCACCGGGAGGTTCGCGGCGATGGGGTGCGCGGCTTCGGTCCACTCCACTTCAAAGACGTGGCGCCGGGAGTGGCCGGTGCGCTTTTCGCCGTCCTGCCAGCGCGCGCCGAGCATCTTTTCCCATTCGGACCACGGCTCTTCGCGCACATCGGTGCGGCCCATCTTCGAGCCGAGTACGGGCATGATGCCGAAGGGATAGGAGGCTGCGTGGACGGCCACCAGGCCCTTGCCCTGGCGGACAAAGGCGGCGACGGCGTCTTCGGCCTGGGCGCCCCAGCGCGGGCCGCAGTAGTCAGAGACAAGAGCGTGGTAGGGGCGCAGGGTTTCGCGGGTCAGGCCCGCGGGTTCCTCGGTGACGCGGACGTCAAACCGGCCGGTGGCTTCGAGGATGCGGCGGAGGTGGGCGGTGGAAGCGCGCCAGTCGTGGTTGTTGCGGCCGCTGAGGATGAGCACGCGCGTCTTGCCGGGCTCGAAGAAGAACTCGTCCTTCAACTGCTGGGCGGGCAGCAGCGCCGCCGCCAGCAGGCTAACCGACCACGCGCAACGAATCGTGCTCATTGTAGGCCTCCAGGATCGTGTTCAGGTGATGGAGGCTTCGTTCGGCCTGTTCGGGCGTCCCGCACTCCACCGAGAGAACCCCATTGTAATTGGCGCTGCGCAGGATTTCCGTGATGCGCCGCCAGTTGATAACGCCATCGCCGCAGGCGCAGCCGACGGGCGTGCCGGTGGTCTTGCCGCGCAGGGTTTCGCCGGTACCGGGATCGATGTCCTTGGCGTGGATATGCACGACGCGGTCCACGACGGCCTGGAGGCCTTCGTAGGGATCGGCGCCGCCGAGCCAGGCGTTGCCGGTGTCGTAGTTCACGCGGAGCATGGGGGAATCCACGAGATTGACGATGGAAAGCAGCCCCTCGGTGGTTTTGGTGATCTCCTGATGGGGCTCGATGGCGACGAACACATTGTGGCGTTCGGCGGTGCGGAGGACGGTGTTCAGCGTGTATTTGATGACGCCGAGCGCCTCATCGCGGGGGACCCATTTCGGGCGGATGCCCTCGTCGGTGTTCACGACGCGCGCGCCGAGGGCGGCGGCAAACCGGATGGCGCGTTCGAGCCAGGGGACGGAGATTTCGGGCCGCATGAGCGGCGCGTGGGAGGAGAGGCCCGAAACGCGCAGGCAATACTGCTGCAACAGATCGCGGATCAGGAGAGGGTCTTCGTCGAGGGAGACCGAATGGAAGTAGCCCGCCTCGCTCAACAGTTCGCGCCCGTTGTGGACCATAGGTTCCACCCACTGGTAGCCGATGCGCGAGGCGCGGTCCAGCCCGGCGAGAAAGGGTTTGTCCTCGCAGCGGATGAACTCGAGGTTCAGTCCTGGATAGATGTTCATGATAATCCCCTTAGATATCCCATTCCGGCCGCCAATCCACGCGTGAGCGGGTGCGGTAGGCCATGTTGAGCAGGTGGCAGGCCATGGCGCCGTAGTGGCCGTCGTACACGGTGGCGCTGGGCTCCTGGCGCGATTTGATGCAGGCGAAGAAGTTCGCCATATGCGCCACTTCGGGCGAGCGGTCGAGCGTCTCGGCGGGGCCTTTGTCCGCGGGCAGGAAGCGCGCGCGGTGGCGGAAGATGCTGAGGCGTCCGCCCTCGCCGAAGAAGACGATGTCGGCCGATTCCTCGGGCAGAAGATCGGTGATGGTGGCTTCGAAAGTGACGGTCAGATTTTCGTTGTATTCGACGATGCCGTTGACGTTATCGGGCGTGTCGCGGCCGTCGTCATACTGATAAATTCCGCCAAGGCAGACCGCGGAACGGGCTTTGGTGAGGCCCAAATACCAGTGGACGACATCCACCATGTGGACGAACAGGCCGCCGGTCTGGCCGCCGGTGGCGAAATCCCAATAGGCGAAGCGGTTGAAGTAGCGTTTCGGGTCCCAGGGGATTTTGGGGAGCCAGCCGAGGACGGCGTCCCAGTCGAGGCCGTCCGGCTTGCGCTCCATGCCGGCGGGCGGTTTGGTGAGGTAGCCGGTGTTGGCGTTCCACACGGTGCGGACCATGTGGACCTTGCCGAGGCGGCCCGAATCCACCCAACGCTGCTTGGCTTCGATGAAGTGGGCGAGCGAACGCTGCTGCACGCCGACCTGGACGACTCGCTTGTGCCGGCGCTGCGCCTGGAGCATGGGCGGGCCTTGCTCGGGCAGCGAGGTCATGGGTTTTTCGACGAAGACATCCTTGCCCGCTTCGCAGGCGGCGATGGTGATGGGGGCGTGGGTGTGATCCAAAGTGGCGACGATGACGGCGTCGAGGTCCTTGCGTTCGAGCAGGCGGCGGTAATCGCCGTAGTCGTCCACCTGGCGTCCGGCGAACTTCATGGATTCGCGGCGGCGCACGTCCCAGGCATCACAGATACCAACAAATTCGCAGCCGCCGGCCTGATTGGCCATGCGCATAAGGTGCTGCCCGCGGCTTCCCGACCCGATGACTCCGAGGCGGATCCTTTCGTTGGCGCCCAGGACGCGGGCGGCGCTCGCGGCGGTGGCGAGCGCGGCGCGCCGGGTGATTGTCAGCGGCATGGCCGTTCCTCCTCTCTAATTCAGACTGCCCACTCCTGTTTGCAGCCCTAGCGGTATTGTATGCGAGCCGCCGCCGGAGTCAAAGGCAGCCTCCCGCTACGGCTTGCGCGCCCAGAGGTAGCAGTGATTCCCGAGCCGCTCCGCGCGGGGCATGCGCAGGAGCCACACATCGAGGTATCGAAGCGGCCACAGCAGCCATCCGAGCACTCCATGAGCAAGAGCGCGCCACCAGCGCCACGGCAGCAGAAGCTTGACGAACTCGAGCGTGAACACCAGCATCGTGGCCGCCGGTCCGGTGCGCCATCCGGTATCGATCACCTCCAAACCGCCGGCCAGTTCCCTCAACCCGTCCGGCGTGAAGCGCCGGTAATCCTTCGGATACTCATGGAACGGGTGGCAGAATGGCGTCACAAGGTGCGCCCAGCCGCCCGGCGCCAGCACGCGTTCGATCTCTTGCACCACGCGCCCGGGGTTCTGGACGTGCTCCAGCACGGCATCGCATTCCACGCGGGTGAAAAGGCCGTCCGGAAACGGCAGCGCGTGCGCGTCCGCCTGCACATCCACTCCGGGCATCGCGAAGATGTCGAGGTTGACATAGCCCGGGACGCGCTGCCGGGCTCCGCCGATGTACAGGTTCCAGCGCCCCAGCGGTGCGTTCACCGCGTGTTCGCGCGGATTCAGGATGTAAGGTTTGGGCGGCGTGAGCCAGCCCTCAAGCCTTGAGCGCAGCGGCATTCTCGCGCGCCTTTTCGTACAGCATTTGAATCTCGCTCGAACAGCCCAGGAACAGCGCGCCCATCTCCTTCCATCGCTTCGACAGCGCGGCGTTGCGCGCCTGCGCGCCGGGGGCCACGCCGTGCGCGCGGCAGCTCGCGAAGATCTTCTCGACGGCATCGAGCATCTTCGGATGCTCGAAATCACCCGGCACTCCCAGCGAAATCGACAGATCCACCGGCCCCACCATCACCGCATCGATGTGCGGCACGCTCAGCAGTTCGTCGCGCGCTTCGAGCGCCCGCACTGTCTCGATCTGGAGCACCACCAGCGTTTCGCGATTGGAATGCTCCATGATTTGCGCAATCGAGGCCGGCTCGAAGTCAATATGGAGCGGCGTCAGCCCGCAACCGCGCTGGCCTTCCGGCGGAAACTTGGTCCACGAAACCGCCTGCGCCAGCACTTCCGGCGACTCCACGCGCGGGAAAATCACGCCCTCGCCGCCGCAATCCAATGCCCGCGCCACCAGCCCATACTGCAATTCCGGCACGCGGATGATGGGCGCCAGGCCCACTTTCACCGCCATCCGGCACAGGTCCTGTACCTCGGAGATCCCAAAGCCGCCGTGCTCGGTGTCGATGAACGCCCAATCGAATCCGGCGGCCGCCAGCGCGCGCACCACATCCTGCGACCGGAGTTGCTGATAAGCGGTGCCCAACTGCACCCGGCCCTCGCGCAAAGCCTTTTTCACGGTATTGGTTTTCAAGATGGCTCCTTCGGCGCACCGCGCCTTATGGCTATGCTACACGGTCAGGAGCAGGTGGTCGGGGCAGCCGCGGTGAATGTTGTTTTCGATCGTGTCGAGCAGGCTGAAGCCATGCTGCGCCAGAAACGGCAGGACCGAATAGTAGCGCTCCTGCAACACGTGCTCCGGAAACACGAGATTGCTGAGATGCGCGGCGCTTTCGCTCACCACGGTGTCGCGCCGCAACGCCTCGCGCGCGGCTTTGCGGCGGTTCTTCTCGACCTGATAGAGGATCTTCGCCTTGCTCTTCGACATGGCGGCGCCGAGCGTGGGATCGAAGCCGGCGAGTTCGCCTTCCAGCCGGTCGAGCACGGCGCGGATCTCGGACTGAGCCTGTTCAAACGTCAACTGGAGCGATGAGGGCACCAGGTCCGCAGCGATGCGTTCTTTCAGCGGTTCAAGGCCGTGGAAACAGCCGGGCAGCGTCACGCCATGGCGGTCCATCAGCGAGTGCGCTCGCTCGTCCAGCAGCGTGAAGCCCGACCGGGGTACCGCTACCGGCATGCGGCCCAGCAAAGCCTGGTAAAGAACCTGAGACTGCGCAAGATACGCCAATTCCGCGGGCCCGCCGACATAGGCCACGGTCGGCAGCAGATAGTCCTGCATCACCGGCCGCAGCAATGCGTTCGGCGAAAGCAATTCCGGTGTCCCGGCGAGTTCGGCGGCGCTCAGCCTGCGAGTCTCATGAAAGTAGTCCGTCCCATTGCGACGCAGATGCAGCCGGCGCCCGTTCTCGAGCCTGAAGAAAAGCGACGTTTGCGCTTCGAACAGAACCTGCGCGTGATAGCCGGCCTCCTTCAACTCCTTGCCACGGGCCTGGATCGCGTCCGATAGCTCGGGGGCGCGCTCGAAGGCGGCACGCAGCAGCGGCGCGGCCAGGCTGCGAATCTCGGGCTGCAATGGATCGATGAAGACCACGCCCGAACCGGCCAGCAGCCGCGACATCAGCAGCCGGAAGGCTTCGCCCAGCGTGCGGCCCGGGCGGTAACAGCCCGCCACGAGTTCCAGCACCTCATCGGCATACAGCAGCCCCTGAAGCGCAGCGCGCAGTTCCTCCAGGGGAACCTCGACAATCTCCATGCCGCCCACCGGCTGTCCCGCCGCGCCGCGCGCGCGCATTTGCAGCCGCAGCGGGCGGTGGCGGCTGTCATAGACGTGGCAGTGGTCCACTTCGTCGAAATCGTGATCCTCGGTGGCCAGCCAGAAGACCGGCACGGCGCGGATGCCTTCTTCGCTCAACTGGCGCGCCAGCCGGGCGGCGGTGAGCGCCTTGTAGATGGAGTAAACCGGACCGGAAAACAGGCCCACCTGCTGCCCCGTGACCACCGCAACCGTATCGGGCAGTTCCAACTGGTCGAGCGAGGTGCTTTCGCCATTGATCTTGCGCAGCGCCGACACTAGCCTTTGGCGGCGGTCGTCCGGCGTTTGAATGTGGGTTGCCGCCTCCCGCAGCGCTTGCGGATCATGCGGGTTATGCCCGTAAAACCCCGCCACGCGCGGAAAATGGTAGAGGTAATCGGCAAAGAGCGAACTCGTGCCGGGCAGTTCCGTGTGCGGAAGACAGATGCTCTTCATGCGGTAAAGATCAGCCCCGGTTCCTTCTCTAGAGGGTAGCAGACGCATCCCGGCGGGCGGATGCGCCATCTATTAGACTGAGCAACAGGCATGGAAGAAGCGGAATTTCATCAACGCGCCGGCGATGCGCTGCAATCTCTTTACAATCGTCTCGCCGAGGCCGCCGACAACTTCGACTTCGACGTGGAAATGAACGAGGGCGCGCTGCGCGTGGATTTCGAGGACCCGCCCGACCGCTTCGTGGTCAGCCCCAACGCGCCCGTCCGGCAGATCTGGGTCTCCGCGCACGTCCAGAGCTTCAAACTCGGCTGGGATGCGGCGCGGGAAGCGTTCGTGCTGCCCGCCACGGACCAAACGCTCGATGAACTGATGGCCGCGGCCGTCCGCAAGCACATCCCCGAATTTGCGTTCTAAGTGGCTGGAATCTACATTTCGTGGCCGTTTTGCGCGCAAAAGTGCACCTACTGCAACTTCGCCTCGGGCGTGCTGCCGCGCGAACTCGAAGCGAGTTATCTGGCTGCTCTGACGGCCGAGATCGCCGCCGTTCACTGGCCGTGGCGGCCCGAAACCGTGTACCTGGGCGGCGGCACGCCCTCCACGCTCGACCCCGCGCTGCTTACGGATCTCCTCGCCACCCTCCCTGGGCAACCCTGGACCGAGGCCACCATCGAAGCCGCACCCGGCTCTCTGACCGCGGGGGGCGTCGCCGCCTGGAAAGCCGCTGGATTGAACCGCGTTTCGCTCGGCGTGCAGTCCTTTGTGGACGCGGAACTCCGCCGCACCGGACGCAAGCACACCGCGGCCACCGTGGAATCTGACGTCGCGCTGCTGCGCGCAACCGGCATCGAAAACATCTCGGTGGACCTGATCGCCGGCCTTCCCGGACAGACCGCCGAAGGCTGGCTCGAATCCCTCGCCTGGGTCCGCCGCCTCGATGTGCCGCACGTCTCGGTGTACATGCTCGAAGTGGATGAGGACTCGCGTCTTGGGCGCGAAATACTGCTCGGCGGCGTCCGCTACGGCGCCGCCGGCGTACCCGGCGAAGCCGAAATCATCCGCTTCTATGAACAGGCCGCCGCGGACCTCGGCCTCCCCCGCTATGAGATCTCCAACTTCGCGCGGCCCGGTTTCGAATCGCTCCACAACCTGAAATACTGGCGCCGCGAGCCTTACCTCGGCTTCGGAGCGGACGCGCATTCCTTCGACGGCCGCCTCCGCTGGCAGAATGCCGAAACCGCCGCTGAGTACGTGGCGCGCCGGCAGCGCGGCGAAAGTGTGCGGGTGGAGCAGACCGGAGCCTTCGAACACGAGGAGCGCTGGTTCGTCGGCCTGCGCCTCGCCGAAGGCGTCGCGCCCGTCGGCGACGATTGGGTGCGCCATGGAGCGGCACTGAACCGCTTCCTCGCCGATGGCCTGCTTGAACGCGCGGGCGAGCGCCTGCGCCTGACGCCGCGCGGCATTCTGTTGTCCAATGAAGTGTTCGCAGAATTTCTCGCTCCATGCCCTTGATTGACCTCCGCTCCGATACCGTTACCAAACCCACCGCCGCCATGCGCCAGGCCATGTTCGAGGCCGAAGTCGGCGACGACGTTTATCAGGAAGACCCCACCGTCAACCGCCTCGAAACCCGCGCCGCCGAAATCCTGGGCAAGGAAGCCGCGCTCTTCGTGCCCACCGGCACCATGGGCAACACCATCGGCATCAAACTCCTCACGCGGCACGGCCAGGAAGTGATCGCCGAGGCGCGCGGCCACCTGCTCAACTACGAACTTTCGATGGCTGCCTGGTTCTCGGGCTGCCTCATCCGCCCGGCCGCTGCCGCGGACGGCATCCTCACCTGGGACATGATCGAGCCGCTCGTCCGGCCGCGCGGCCCCCACTGGGCCGCCACTGGCTGCATTGAACTCGAAAACACGCATAACATGGCCGGTGGAACTGTGTATCCGCAGCAAAGTTTCGACGAAATTTGCGACCGCGCGCACGAACGCGGCCTCGGCGTTCATCTCGATGGCGCGCGCATGTTCAACGCTGCCGCCGCGCTCGGCCGCCCCGTGAGCGAACTCTGCGCGAAGGCCGATACCGTCATGGTCTGCCTCTCGAAGGGCCTCGGCGCGCCCGTGGGATCGATGCTCGCCGGACCCGCTGCGCTGATGGACGAAGGGCGCCTCTATCGTAAACGCCTCGGTGGCGGCATGCGCCAGGCGGGTATCCTCGCCGCCGCCGGTCTGATCGCCATCGAACAGATGCCTGCGCGCCTGGCCGAAGACCACGCCAACGCCCGCTTCCTCGCCGAAGGCCTGGCCGCGCTGCCCGGCGTGCTTGTGCTGAACCCCGAACCCGCCACCAACATCGTGGTTTTCGAGGCCCCCGAGCCCGCCCGCCTGAGCGCCGCACTGAAGGATCGCGGCGTCCTCATCAACCCCATTTCGACTACGGCGCTGCGCGCCGTCACCCACTACGACGTCACGCGCGGGGACTGCGCCCAAGCCCTCGCGGCCCTCACGGAGATCCTCACGCCATGCCCTTCACACTAGACGGAAAGGTTGCCCTGGTTACCGGCGCGGGCCGCGGCATCGGCCGCGCCATCGCCGTTGCACTCGCTGCCGCGGGCGCCCGCGTGATGGTGAACGACCTCGATGCGGACGTGCTCAACGAAACCGCCGCGCTCGTTCCCGGCAGCGCCGCGCTTGCCGGCGATCTCACCGATCCGGCGTTTCCCCAGAAACTCGTGGATGCCGCCATCGCCGAGTTCGGCGCCCTCGACATCCTCGTCAATAACGCAGGCTATACCTGGGACAACGTGATCCAGAAAATGTCCGACGAGCAGTTTCAGGCCATGCTCGACATCCACGCCGTCGCCCCGTTCCGCTTACTGCGCGCATATTCAGGCTGGCTGCGCGAGACCGCGAAACGCGAAAAAGCCGAACGCCGCCGCGTGATGCGCAAGGTCGTCAACATCACCTCCATCGCCGGCACCGACGGCAACGCGGGCCAGGCCGCCTACTCCTCCGGCAAGTCCGCCGTCATTGGATTCACGAAGACGATGGCCAAGGAATGGGGCCGCTACAACGTGAACGTGAACGCCGTCGGCTTCGGCATCATCGAAACCCGCCTCACCCAAGTCATGGGCCCCGAAGGCGCCTTCATCGAAGTGAAGGGCCGCAGGATCGCCGCGGGCATCCAGCCTCAAGTCATGGACGTCATCAAAAACGTCTGCCCCCTCGGCCGCCCCGGCACTCCCGAGGAAGCCGCCGGCGCGGTCCTGTTCTTTTGCTCCCCGCTGTCTGATTACGTCACCGGCGAAGTGCTCATCTGCGGCGGGGGAATGCACTTTTAGCGGCGCCTAGAATCCCCACAGCGCCAGCTGCGTATGCTTGGCAAACGGCAGGAACCCCTTGCCCCGCGACATCAGGATCAATCCATGGTCCAGGCAGTACTGGGCAATCAATGTGTCCATCAACTTTGGCTGCAGCCCTTTCATGCGCAATTCCGCGCGGAGTTTCCCCGCTCGCTGCCAATGGTCTCCCGGTACGGGACGCTGCGGCACATCGAGCAGCGTGCGCTCAGCGGCGGGAGGCAAAGCGGGAAAACTCAGAAGCTCGGCCAGCACCACGGGCGCCATTAGGATTGCACGCTCCTGAATTGCCAGGGTAAGCGCCCGGACATCGTTCGCATCTTCCCCGGCAAAGAAGGCGATCCAGCAATTCGTGTCAGCGCAAAGCAATCTCGCGGTCCTCGCGCAAGCGGTCCAAGTCCAAGTCGATCTTCAATTTGCCTTTCAACGCAAGCAGCCGCTCATACACATCCGACCGCGCCGTCTGCTCCAGGCTCTCGCGCACGGTCGGCGTCAGGCCCTTGCCCGTCACCTTCATCGCCCGCTCGATCAGGTCCGCCGGCAGCATCATCGTCACCTTCCGCATCTTTGGCGCTTCCGGTTTCTTCTTCCTCATGACTTCATCGTACCGTACGGCATACCGTACGGCTATACGGCATTCCCGCCCCTACCACAACCACGCGATATTGAACCGGAAATTCCGTCCTTCGTTCAACGTGTTCGTGATCGCGCCGAAATTGGGGTCGGTCATATTCGCTCCGGGCTCGGCGAACTGCGGGGTATTCAGAAAATTCACCGAATCGGCCCGGAACTGCAGCCTCGAGTCGCCCTTCAGAATCCATTGCCGCATCAGCCCCGCATTCACGTTGTAGATGCCGCCCCGGCGGAAAGTATAGCGGCCCAGATTACCGCTCGGCGCGTCCGGCCGCACGAACGCAAACGCGCTCCGCGGAAGCCGCGCCCGCGAAGTATCCGGGTTGCCGAGGGTGCGCCCCAGAATCGAGGGTTCCAGAATGTCCGGACGGTCGCCGCCGATGCCGTCCACATTGCCGAAGCCCGGCGCGTCGGACCCCGTGCCCACCGTGAACGGCGTGCCTGACTTCAGCAGCACCACGCTCGAAGCCGTCCATCCGCCGAACAGCGCGCGCACAGCCGGCGGCGCGCGCCGCAGCGCGGGCAACTCGGCATTCAGCCGCGACAGGAAAGCATGCGGCTGATCGAAGCGGCTCAACGCGCGCAGGTCCACATGCACGCCCTCCTCCGTCTGCGAGGCATTCCGGAACGAATCGACGTCATAGGCGGTGTTGGTGTAGTCGCCGCCCAGGTCCTGCGCCTTGCTCAGCCAGTAGCTCGCCTCCAGATTGATGCCGCGCCAGCGCGATGTCGTCACCGAGATGCGCCCCGCGTCGTACCAAGCCTTCGAGCCGTTCACCAGCCTGCGCATGTCGAGGAACTCGGAACTCGGACGAACATCGTTAATCAGCGCCGTAGTGCGCTCCTCGCCTGGCTCCCAGCGCGCGCGGTTGAAGTACCAGTGCGCCAGCATCTTCACGCCGCGGCTGCCTACATAGCCGGCGCGGATCGTCCAACCCCGCGCCGGCGAAATCTCCCAAACCCCGCTGAACTGCCCCACATAGGGCGATACCAGGTCCGGCGTGAAATCGTACAAAACCCCGCGCGGCGTCCCCACGATCGAACCCAGCGGATCGAGAATGTCGGGGTCGTTCACAATGTTCTTGATGTTTAGCGGCTGGTTGAACCGCGACTGCTGATAGCTCGCCGGAAAGATCTCGCCGAACTGAATCGCGCCGCCCGCGCGGAACACGCCCCACCCCTCCGGCAGGCGGATGGCCATGCCGAGCGTCGGCCCCACGTTGTTCCAGTCCGACCGGTAGGGCAGCACAGTGAAATTGTTCACTTCCGTCGGAACCGTCGACATGCGCCAGCGCACGCCATAGTCCAGCGTGAAGCGCGGATTCACCTGCCAGCGGTCCCCCGCATACCCGGCGAGGTCCCAGTTGCGGAACCCCCGGTGGATCAGGCCCAGCGAACGCCAGTAGGTGGTGGCCAGCCCGTGACGCAGCGCTTCAATCGCGTCGAGCCCGAAGTTGTTCCGGAAAGCCCACGTGCCGAAATCGTTGTGGTTATCCGAGTCGCGGCCGTTTAACTGCCGCCGCATCACATCCATGCCCAACCGCCATTCATGCCGCCCGCTCGTCCGCCGGTAGCGCACCCCGTTGCGGAATTCGTTCTGCGCCCGGTCCACCGGCAGCATCGTCGAGCCGTTGATCGACGTCAGCGCGCCGCCGCCGATGAACACATGCGGCCCCGGATTGTTCGGCTCCAGCACCAGCAGGCTGCGCACGCGGTCGAAGCCCGTGGTCAATTCCAGCACGCCCGATCCGCCGGTTTCGCGAATCCAGGTCAGCCGCGCGCGGTGCGCCCGCGTTGTTGTGTCCGGGTTCTGTCCCCGGATCAACTGAAACGCCCGCACCTGCTGCATGGTGAGCTGATAGTCGGCCACCAGGCGGCCCAGCCCTGCGCCCAGTTGCTGATCCAGCCGCGTCCTTGCGAAATCGCTGTTGATGATCTGCGGTGCGTTGGTGTTCAGCATGCGTTTGTCGATATCCGTCCGGTTGGGCAGTACCTTCGGATAGGCGTCCAGGATGCGTTGAACGAAAGCACGAGCCTGCGGATCGGTGACCAGCGGCGTACGCTCATCCGGCAGTGGAATCAACACGTTGCCATTCACCTGGCCGCGGATCTTGCGTTGTGTCCCTTCGCCCTCCCAGCGCGCGCCCCGCCACAGCGGAGCCTGCAAAAGAAAGCCGTAATCGTTCTCGCGCGCGGGCTGCACCTCGCCCACCTGAAAGAACGTCCGCGCCGTAGTCACACTGTTCAGATGACCCCAGAAGACGCGCCCGTGGATGCCGCTGCCGGGCACCGGCGCGCTGTGCAGAACGGCCGTCGGCGTTTCTCCGAACTCCGCGCCAAAATAGTTGCGCGACTGGTCGAACTCCGTCACCGGCGTCGCCGTGATGCCGATGCGAATGTTCAACTCCTTCTGCGCGTTGTTATCTACCAGATTGAATTGGACATTCTCGTTGCGGCGGCTTTCCCCGGACTTCGTATCGGCCGCGCCCAGCAGGTTGAGCTGCGTGCGCTGCGCCGTCACCTTTTCTTCGGCGGCGCGCGTGGCGTCCGGCGCCGGCTCCTCCTCGCGTGACGTGGTTTTGACGGCCCCTTCCGGTTCGGGCGGGGACTGCGCCAGCAGGAGGCAAACAAGTGAAATCGCGGAGGCTGTGAGCAAGTTCCAGTTTAGCAATCACCTCTCTTTCGCCTATCTTTACTAAACAGGCGTAATCGAAGACCGCGAGATCGCGTCTGCACGGTTAGCACATGCTGCGGCTATTCTCTCTTCTCCTCCTGCTGGCCCCCTTCTCGAGCCCCGCCTCCCGCTCTATTTACCTCCGTGATTCGCAGACCTGGGTGCTCACCAACCAGAATGTTTCCGCCCATTTCCAACTCACCGAGCAGGGCAACTTCCAGTTCCAGCGCATCGGCCTCGCGCACCGTGACACCCTCTGGCGCACGCGCCCCGAAAGCCCCTCCTGCCCCATCCGCATCGTCACCACCCAGGCCAACTACGGCTGCTGGACCCGCTACCGCCTCATTTCGCACTCCACCCGCCCACTGACCGGCGGCGGCCACCGCCAGCAGATCACTCTCGAAGACCTCGACGCCACCGCGCGCTTCCACATTTCGCTGGAACTGTACCGCGACCACCCCGTCCTCCGCCAGTCCATTCAACTCGAGAACCTCCTCCCTTCCGCGGTCACCGTCACCGACGCCGACCTGCTGCCTCTCACCCTCGACGACACCGGCGCCCCCTTCACCACGCTGCGCTTGAATCAATGGGTCCACGGCGGCCACTCAGCCAACTTCGACCTGCTGGAATCCGCTCTCCAGCCCGGCGTCGAATCCGGCGCCTACGCCGGCGCGGCGGGCGAGCACTGTGCGTGGATCGTGCTCCGCGACGAGCGGCAGCGGGGCCTCTTTGCCGGTTGGGAGTTCAACGGCCGCGCCTTCGGCAAGCTCATCCATGAGCCCGGGCGCGGAGTCGTTGACCTTCAGGTTCCGGTCCTTGGCGTCGGCGCGCGCATCGCATCCGGTACCCGCTTCACGCTCCCGGCCGCCTTTTTTGGCGTCTTTCACGGCGATTGGGACGAAGCCTCCTGGCAGACCGTCTCCTATGTTGAATCCGCCATCGCCAAACGCCTCAGCGATCCCAATTTCCCCTACGTCATGTGGGATTCCTGGGGCTACGGCCAGACCATCCATGAATCCACCCTCCGCCGGAACGCGGAAATCGCCTCGTCGCTCGGCATCGAGGTCTTCACCGTCGATCTCGGTTGGGCGCGCCGCATCGGCGACTGGCGCCATGACCCCGCGAAGTTTCCCTCCGGCCTGAAAGCCCTTTCCGATTACGTCCATTCGCTCGGCATGAAGTTTGGCCTCCATCTCGCTTTCGCCGAGGCCGACGCCCTCGCGCCCGTCCTCATCGCCAACCCCGATTGGCGTGCCACGTTCAACGAAAAATACTATGGCGCCGACTCGCTCTGCCTCGGACACCGCCCTGTCCGCGAGTGGGTCACGAGCGAAATCATCCGTGTCATCGACGAATATGGCGTCGACTGGATCCTCCAGGACGGCGAGAACATGGTGAAACGCTGCGATAACCCCGCGCACACCCACGGCCCCGGAAACGCCAATTACGCCGGTGCAGTGCGCGGTCTCGACCTGCTCATCGACACCGTCCAGCGCGAACGCCCGCACGTGCTTTGGGAAAACTGCGAAAACGGCGGCGCCATGATGACCTATGCCATGACCCGCCGCTACGTCACCTCCATCGCCGCCGACAACGCCGGATACCTGCCCGCTCGCCGATCCGTCCACGGCATCACCTATTCCTTCCCAGCACGCTACTCCGCCCGCTACATGCCCGAAGAGAACCTCTCGCCCGCTATCACCCGCAGCTACATGTTCGGCGGCCCGTGGATCTTCATGAACCGGCTATCCACCCTGTCCGCCGCCAGTCTCGCGCTGGCCAGAACCGAGATCGAACTCTTCAAGCGCCTCCGGGCCCACATCCGCCATGGCCGCGTCTTCCACCTCACGCCGCCCCCATCCGAAGGCGCCAT
Organism: Bryobacteraceae bacterium; assembly: GCA_023384675.1. Classification (GTDB taxonomy): domain Bacteria; phylum Acidobacteriota; class Terriglobia; order Bryobacterales; family Bryobacteraceae; genus PNKE01. Next base: position 183,661 of record JAHDVK010000003.1, read on the forward strand.
CGACGCAATCCAAAGCCTGAATCCCGCCACCGGCGCGGCCGTCGTCTTCGTGCACCGCCAAAACAGCCCCGCCGCCACAGCGCGTATCCCCGCCAAAGGGCTCGACCCTGAACGCTTCTATCTCGTCCGCTCTGAAGATGGCGGCGCACCCGTCCGCCTCAGCGGCGCGGAACTGATGGACCAGGGAATCCCGGCTCAGTTCCGTTCCACTCTCGACGCGCTCATCCTCCGCCTCGACCCCGATTAGCCCGAGGTGTGCTTCAATACCCTTCATGCGCCGCGCTTTGCTCCTGCTGCTCCCCGTGCTTGCCGCCGGGCAGACGATGGATGTCCGCGAGTACTCCCCCAAATCCTCGTTGGTGGTGCCCGAGAACCCGCGCCCGCGCGCAAAGTATCCCATCATTGACGCCCACTCCCACCAACGCTTTCCCATGCCCGCCGAGAGCTATGCCCTGCTGCTCGAACAGATGGATGCCCTGAACCTCCAGGTGCTCGTCAACCTGAGCGGCGGCTTCGGCGACCGCCTCAAGAACGCCGTCGAAAGCAGCCGCAAGCATGCCCCCGGCCGCTTCGTGATCTTCGCCAGTCTCGACTTCCGCGATATCGACTCGCCCGAATTCCCCCAGCGCGTTGCCGCTCAGCTCGAACAGGACTTCCAGAATGGCGCTGCCGGTCTCAAATTCTTTAAAAACTTCGGGATGGACCTGAAGGATGCCCAAGGACGCCGCATCAAGACCGACGATCCCCGCTTCGACCGCGTCTTCGAAATCTGCGCCAAATACAAGCGGCCCGTTCTCATCCATACCGCCGATCCCAAGCAGTTCTGGGATCCGGTGGACAAGTTCAACGAACGCTGGATCGAACTCAACGAAATCCCCGGACGCCGCCGCCCGCCCGAGCGAAGCGATCCCTGGGAGACCCTGATCGCCGAACAGCACAACCTCTTCCGCCGCCACCCGAAGACCACTTTCATCAACGCCCACCTCGGCTGGCTCGGCGGCGACCTCGCCCGCCTCGGACGCCTGCTGGACCAATGCCCGAACGTGTACACCGAAATCGGAGCCGTGTTAGCCGAACTCGGCCGCCAGCCGCGCTTCGCCCGCGCCTGGTTCATCCAGTATCAGGACCGCGTTCTGTTCGGAAAGGACTCCTGGCAGCCCACCGAATACCCCTACTACTTCCGCGTGCTCGAAACGGCGGACGAATACTTCGACTACTACCGCAAACGCCACGCTTTCTGGAAGATGTACGGCCTCGATCTGCCCGATGAGGTCCTGAAGAAGCTCTACTACAAGAACGCCTTGCGGATTATTCCAGGGATCGATCCTGCGCCTTTTCCGCGCTGAGCCGTCTGCGTCTCAACAGGAACAGAGCACCCGCCACGGTCCCCATCAGCAGATACGCCGTTGGCTCGGGAATCTCCGCGAACTGCGCCTCCACGGACCGGCCGTTAATCCGGAACGCCACGCCTTCGTTGTTGCCCGTCGCGCTCAACGCGATCTGCCCGCTGAGAGTCCACTGGTATTGGCCCAAATCGACCGAACTGTTCGCCAGGATCCACTGCGGCGAAAGCGCACCGGTGTTGGAACCGGTGAAACTACCCGTCGACAACCCCGCGCTGTTGGGCGTGTAGAACGGGTCCATCCCATCAATCAGGAAGCTCAAATTCAACAGGCTGCCGCTATTATTCCCCTGTGGCGTCACCAGCAGAAGTTCGAGCGCATTGTATGGCCGCGCCTGTGGACCGTAGGAGGTCCCGCCAGGCGCGGTCAGCGTCGGCGTCCCGCCAGTCCCCCAGATCAGATTGGAGTGGTTCCGCCTGCCGCCGGCGTCATGCTGAGCGTGAGGTTCGAACCCGGCGTGTTCGTCACAGTGAAGTTCCACAATTGATTCTTCAATGCCGTAAACGTGCCAAGGTTCGCCGTGACCGCCGTCGTTCCCGCGCCTCCCACGCCATCATATGGGCTGAGATACGCATCGACAGCAGTCGAACTGGGCCGATAGCCTGCCTGCAGGACGGGCGCGCCCACGGTGCCTATGGGAATCGTGGGATCATTGATGGCGATCGTGATCGCGAACGCGGGCACGCACGCCATGAACGCTAACAAGCCTCGAAGCAACAACATACTCTCGCCCGCAGTATACCCCAAAAGGGATATTTCTTAGCTCTTTTGTTTTAGGCCTTTCTGTAGACTAAGTCTTTTGGCCGTAACCAGATGTCGCTCTCGCCGGCACGTGTCCTCACCCGCAACCGCATGGGATGGGTTTCAGCTGCCATTAGCGATCTGAGTCAGGCTTGGGTTGACGATTGCCGCGAGCCGGCTGGTCTCCCGGTCCTCGATATCGGCGCCGCTTTCAGTTCCGCTTCCCTAGCCGCCCTTGATGCCGGTATCTCATTGATCGCAAATGACCTTGATCCCGGCCATCTCGCCGAACTCGAACGCCGCGCCGGGTCCGCTGCCCTGCTCACCCTCAAGCCCGGCCACTTCCCCAGGGACCTTCATTTCGAAGAGCGCTCCCTGCACTCGGTCCACATTTCCAACGTCGTCCACTTCCTCACCGGTAAACAATTGGATCTCGGTCTCCGACTGATTGCCCGCTGGCTCCGCCCCGGAGGCCGCCTCTTCCTCCAGGCTGTCACCCCTTTCCAGGCCATCTTCACGGGTTTCCATCCGGAATACGAGCGGCGGCGGCAGGCGGGCGTCCGCTGGCCGGGCTACATCCCCAAACTGAGCGAATTCGCCCATCACCGGCAGTTCAGCCAGATGCCCCGTTCCGTTCACCTGCTGGATGTTGAGGTTTTGAGCCGCGCGGCCAGTGAAGCCGGGCTCGAAATCGAACGCTGCTGGTACTTTCGCCGGGCCGACCAACCTCGCGAAATCCTGCTGGATGGCCGCGAAGCCGTCGGCCTGATCGCCCGCTCCCCTGCCTAACGGTTCGGGCGCGAGTTCATCAGGTCTTCGATGTTGACGAGCGGCGTGGGATAGTTGCCCGTGTAGCAGGCGTAGCAATAGCGCCGGTCCGTGTCGGCCACGGCCTCGGTGAGCTTCTCGATCGACAGGTAGGCCAGCGTGTCGCAGCCGATGAACTGCCGGATTTCATCGACGCTCTGGTTGGCCGCGATCAACTCGCGTTTGGTCGGCGTGTCCACGCCATAGAAGCACGGCGACACGGTGGGCGGACAACTGATGCGCAAATGGACTTCCTTGGCTCCGGCGGTGCGCACCATGCGGACAATCTTCTGCGACGTGGTGCCGCGGACCAGCGAATCGTCCACCAGAATTACGCGCTTGCCGGCAAGCAGGTCGCGCACCGGATTCAATTTCAGGCGCACACCGAAGTCGCGGATGGCCTGCGAGGGCTCGATGAAGGTGCGTCCGACATAGTGGTTACGGATCAGTCCGTGGCGGAAGGGGATGCCCGAGGCATGCGAATAGCCGAGCGCGGCGGCCACGCCGGAGTCGGGAATCGGCACCACAACATCGGCTTCGACCGGCCATTCCTGGCTCAATAGCCGCCCCATCATCTCGCGCGACTGCTGCACGGGCCGGCCAAATACTACCGAATCGGGACGCGAAAAATAGACATGCTCGAAGACACACTGCGACGTCTTCTTCGCGGGCGGCGTGAAGAACTGGCGCGTCAGGCCCTGCGGCCCGGCGATGACCATTTCGCCCGGTTCGACGTCGCCGATGTGGTGGGCGTCGATGAGGTCGAAGGCGCAGGTCTCGGAGGCAAACACGTAGGCGGGCCCCGAGGGCAGGTTCATGCGCCCGATAGCGAGCGGCCGGAAGCCGTGCGGATCGCGGGCGACAATGACGCGGTCCTCGGCGAGAAACACGAGAGAATAGGCGCCATCGAGTTCGAGCAGCGCCTCGCGCAGCGCGGTTTCGAGCGTGGGCTGGCCGGAGCGCGCCACCAGATGAAGCACCACCTCGGTGTCGCTCGAGGCCTGGAAGATAGAGCCTGCGAGTTCCAGGTCGCGCCGCAGTTCGCGCGCGTTTGTGATGTTGCCATTGTGCGCCACGGCGATTTTGCCCTTGTGGCAGGCCACGGAGAAGGGCTGCGCGTTGAGGAGGGCGGTGTCGCCCGCCGTGGAATAACGCGTGTGGCCGATGGCCATGTGGCCGGGCAGACGGTTGAGCACGCTGGCGGTGAAGATGTCGGCGGCGTGGCCCATCGCTTTGTGCGTATAAACCATCTTGCCGTCGCTGGCGGAGATGCCTGCGCTTTCCTGGCCGCGGTGCTGCAGGGCGTGCAGGCCCAGATGCGCCAGGTTCGACGCTTCCGGGTGGCCGTAGACCGCGAAAACGCCGCATTCTTCCTTGAATTTGTCGAAAGGCAGGCCGTCGTCAAACATGGAGTTCCGCCTCCAATTGGGATGCCAGCGCCGTGGACCAGCGCTCTTTGAGCGCGTCCAATTCCGTGCCGATCAACGCCTCGCCGCGGTTCACCACAGCGAGCCGGTTGCGCACCGTCTGGCCGAGGCGGACGGCGGGCACGCCGTGATGCGCCGCGATTGTTTCCACCACGCCCGGATCGGCGGTGGAGATCACCACGCGCGAAGGGCCTTCGTGGAACAGCAGTAGTTCCGGCCGCAGATCGCTATCTACCTCGGCCGCCACGCCGATGCCGTTCGGGAACGAACACTCCGCCAGCGCCCATACAAGCCCGCCATCGCTGACGTCGTGGGCCGAGGCGGCCGCGCCGGAGCGCACGATCTCCCGCACCGCCTGCTGCACCTTCTTCTCAAACTCCATATCGAGCCGCGGAGGCAGGCCCCACATCTGTTGGACGACTTGTTTCGCGTATTGGGTGCAGCCCATTCGCTGCTCGTCGGCCTCGCCGATGCCGCCCAGCAGATACACGTGATGACCTTCTCCGCGGAAGGCGATGCCCGGCGGATCGGCGGTGGGCAATAAGCCGACGATGCCCAACACCGGCGAGGGGAAGATGGGGTCGCCCAGGGTTTCGTTGTAAAGCGAGACGTTGCCGCCCGTGATGGGCGTCTCGAAGAAGGCGCACGCTTCGGCCATGCCTTCGATGGCCTCCACGAGTTGCGCCATGATCTCGGGCCGTTCGGGGTTGCCGAAATTCAGGTTATTGGTGGCGCCCACGGGTTCCGCGCCAACGCAGCTGAGGTTACGGCAGCATTCGGCCACCATGAGCTTCGCGCCTTCGCGCGGATCGAGCAGAGTATAACGGCCGTTGCCGTCGAGCGCCATGGCCACCGACGAACCGGTTTCCTTGATGCGGACCACGGCCGCATCGCCGCCGGGACCGGCCAGCGTGTTCGTGCGCACCATGTAGTCGTACTGCTCCCAGATCCAGCGCTTGTCGCACAGGTCGCCGGAACCGGCCAGGGTGAACAGGTCCGCCGTCAGGTCCGCGGAGGCGAACGCCGGCGCCTCGAGCGGCGCGGTGCGTAGCGGCTGGGTGTAGGGGCGGTCGTACAAAGGCGCTTCGTCGGCCAGCGGGCGGTTGGGGATTTCGGCCACCACCGTGCCGTGATCCTTGACGCGCAGGATGCCGTCCGTGGTCACCTGTCCGATGATCACGGCGTCGAGGCCCCATTTCTTGAAGACGTCCAGCACTTCCTGCTCGCGGCCCTTGAAGGCCACCAGCAACATGCGCTCCTGCGATTCGGAGAGCATGATCTCGTAGGGGGTCATGCCCTTTTCGCGCTGCGGCACGTGCTTCAGGTCGAATTCGATGCCGGTGCCCGCGCGCGAACCCATTTCGCACGTGGAGCAGGTGAGGCCCGCCGCGCCCATGTCCTGAATGCCCGCGATCGCGCCGGTGGCCATCGCCTCGATGCACGCCTCGAGCAGCAGCTTTTCCATGAACGGATCGCCGACCTGCACGTTGGGCCGTTTCTGTTTCGATTCCTCGGTGAACTCGGCCGAGGCCATCGATGCGCCGTGAATGCCGTCGCGGCCCGTCTTCGCGCCCACGTAAATCACAGGGTTGCCTTCACCGCTGGCCTTTCCGTAAAAGATCTGATCCTTGCGGAAGACGCCGAGCGCGAAGACGTTCACCAGCGGGTTGCCGTTGTAGCTGGGCTCGAAGACCGTTTCGCCGCCCACGGTGGGCACGCCGAAACAGTTGCCGTAGTGCGCAATGCCGCTCACCACGCCGTCGAGAATGCGCCGGTTGCGCGCGCCCGCCGTCGGATGATCCAGCGGGCCGAATCGCAGGGCGTCCATGACGGCGATGGGCCGCGCGCCCATCGTGAAAATGTCGCGGAGGATGCCGCCCACGCCCGTGGCGGCCCCCTGGAAGGGTTCGATGAAGCTCGGGTGGTTGTGCGACTCGATCTTGAAGGCGATGCAATAGTCGTTGCCCGCGGCGTCCTTGCCGATATCGAGGATGCCCGCGTTCTCGCCCGGTCCTTGCACCACGCGCGGTGAGCGGGTGGGGAGCTTCTTCAGGTGCAGCCGCGAGCTTTTATAGGAGCAGTGCTCGCTCCACATCACGCTGAAGATGCCGAGCTCTGTCAGGTTCGGCTCGCGGCCGAGAATGGCGACAATGCGATCGTATTCGTCCGGCGTCAACTGGTGCGCCGCGACGATCTCGGGGGTGATTTCGCTCATGACGGTTATTGGGCGGGGGCGAGGGTTTGAATGAGGGACTCGAACACGAGGCGGCCGTCGACGGAACCCATCAGGGGGTCGGTGGCGCGCTCGGGGTGCGGCATCATGCCCAGCACATTGCGGCCTTCGTTCAGCACGCCGGCGATGTCGCGAAGGCTGCCGTTGGGATTCTGGACGTAGCGGAAAGCGACCCGGTCCTCGGCTTCGAGCCGGTCCAGCATCTCCTCGCTGGCCGTGTAGCAGCCCTCGCCATGCGCGATGGGGATGGTGAGCGAGGCGTCAGCGGGAATCGCGCAGGTGAACGGCGAATTGGGGGTGGCCGCGCGCAACTCCACCGGTTTGCAGATGAACTTGAGATTGCGGTTCCGGACCAGCGCGCCGGGCAGCAGTCCGCATTCGGTGAGGATCTGGAAGCCGTTGCAGATGCCGAGCACCAGACCGCCTTCGGCCGCGTGCCGCTTCACGCTCTCCATCACGGGCGAAAATTTAGCGATCGCGCCGCAGCGCAGGTAGTCGCCATAGGAGAAGCCGCCCGGCAGGATGACGCAATCCGCCCCTTTCAGGCCGCGGTCGCTGTGCCACAGGAAATCGGCCTCATGTCCGAGGTTCGCGGTCACGGCGTACCACGCATCGTGATCGCAATTGCTGCCGGGAAAAACGACGACTCCAAATCGCATGGGCGGGACTCCTTGAGTGTAACAGAACGATGAGCATCCGAAGCGAATTTCGCACGGAATTGCCCGTGCCGCGCCCCAATCCGCTACGCTGGCAGAGCATGGCTCGCCGCGCGCAAACCGCAATCGCCGCCGCCGCGGCCCTCCTCTGCGCCGCCGCCGGTTTTCTGCCGCAGCACTTCCGCGCGGGCCGCGTCCTTGAATGGAAATTGCGCGACGCGCACGTTTTGCTCACGCCGCCCCGCGCGCCGGAAAACATTCTTATAGTCTCGATCGACGAATCCGCCACGGAAGCCTTCCCCGAACCCCTGCTCTTCTGGCACAACTACTACGCGCGCGCCATCGAACGGCTGGCGGCCGCGGGCGCGCGCGTCACCGCGCTCGATATGGTCTTCGCGATCCCCGTCGAATCTTACGCCCCGGGTCTGGACGCCCGGCTCGCCGCCGCCATTGCCCAAGCCGAACCCGCCATGTCCGTTCTGCTCGGCACCGCGCCGCTCGCCCGCCAGAAGGAGCAGGAACGCGCCGTTCCCGCCAATCTTCTCGCTGCCAGCCTCGGCCGCCTCGTCGATGTCGCCCTGATCCCCGACGAAGACGATTTCATTCGACGTGTAGAACTGGAGCCCCCCGGCCAGCCTCCCGCGCTCGCCCTCGCCGCCGCCGACATCTTCGCCAGGGGTCGCCTGCCCCGCCCAGCCGGGCCCATGGAGATCCGCCACGCGGGACCGGCCGGCACGGTCGCCCGCATCCCTCTCAACGAACTCCTTGCCGCCGATGACCAGCGCCTCCGCTCGCTTGCCCACGAGAAAATCGTTTTGATCGGCGCCGACCTCCCCTTCGACCGGCACGCCACGCCCTATTACGCCTTCCGCCCCGGCCACCCCGCCAACACCGCGGGCGTCGAGATCCACGCCTCGGCTATCGCTACCCTGCTCGATGGCAACTGGCGCTCGGAAGCTCCCGCCTGGGTCCGTCTGCTTGCTCAATTCCTCGCCGCCTTCGGCGCGGTCCTGCTCGCTTGGCGTTTCCGAGGCCGGCGTCTGGTCATCTTCCTGCTTCTCTGGACGTTCGCTTCCGCCGCCGCCGGCCACGCCGCGGCCCGCTCCGGCTGGTGGCTCTCCCAGACCGGACTCACTCTCGGCCTCGCCGGCGGTGCGATTGCCGGACTCATTGCGGCGCGCCGCCTTCTGCGCGAAGCCGTCCATGCTTACGCCGGAGCCGAGGTCGCCCGCGCCGCCGCCGAATCCGGAAGCCTCGCTCCCGAGGCTCGGCTCGTCCGCGCCACCGTCCTGTTTACCGACGCCCGCGGCTTTTCCTCGTGGGGTGAGAATCGTTCCCCCGCCGAAATCGCCGCCGGGCTCAGCAGCTACCTCGGCGCCCTCGCCGAAATCGCGGCCCGGCACGGCGGCACCGTGAATAAGCTCTCCGGCGACGGAATGCTTGTTCTGTTTCTCGAAGACGGCGGTCCCGGACACGCTGCCCGCGCCATTGCCGCCGCGCGCGAGATGCTCGCCGCCCCCGGCGAACTGCGCACCTCCGCCGGTATCCACACCGGTGAACTCATCCTCGGCGTCGTCAGCGCCGGCGGAAAGCTCGAGTACACCGCCCTCGGCGACGCGGTCAACATCGCCGCCCGGCTGGAACAATTGAACCGCGAAACCGGCACCCAAATCCTTATCAGCGAAGCCGCCCGGGCCGAAGCGGGCTTGACGGCGAGGCCTGTAGGGTGTTTCCTGGTGAAAGGGAGGCGTGCGCCGGTGGATGCATGCACGCTGGAGGAGCGATGATGCTGCTTGGCTTCTTATTGCTGTTGTTTGCCGTTCCCGCCCCACCCTCGGGCCTGCCCGTGGGACTGCTGTTGTCCGAAGGCGCTGAAGTTTCGCGCAACGCCGCGCCTTATGCCCCTGCCGCCCCCGGCGAACTTCTTTACCCCGGCGACCACATCACCGCCCGCAAGCCCGTTCGCGTCCTCTCCTGCACCGACAAGCTCATGAGCACCATCCCGGCGGGCGCCGCCGCCGCCGTCGAGCTGCATGGCGTCGTCGCGGACCGCTGGGAGTCCCGCAAGCCCGTCAAAGCGTGCTTCCTTCCCGCCGTGAACAAAGGCCCCGTCGGCGGCCCCAAACATCTGGGCGCCATGATGATCCGCAGTCTGGAGGCCGGGGAAACGGGAACGCGTGAAACCCGAATCAACGCGCTCGGCGAATCCGCCCGCACAGCACTGCTGAAGGATCTCGCCGCCCTGGAAGGCGAAGACGCCGAATTCCACGTCATGCGAGGCGTTTTGTTCCAGCGGCATCGCCTCCATAGCGACGCCCGCGCCGAATACGATGCCGCGCTCAAGCTCTGGCCGCGCGCGGTGTGGCTCAAGACCCTGATGATCGCCGCTGAAGACGCCGCCCTTCGTTCCCGCTGAGCGCATCCACGTGCGCGACGGCGGCCGCCGCCAGCCCCGTCAACGAGTATCCGCCTTCCAGCACGCTGACCACGCGGTTTTCGGCGTATTCTGACGCGATCTCGAGCACGAATTCCGTCAGTTCGACGAAATCGCCGTCGCTGAGCGTGAAGCGCCCGAGCGGATCTCCCCTCCGGGCGTCAAAACCGGCGGAGATCAGCACCAGTTCGGGTCGAAACGTCTTCATAACCGGCCGTAGCTTCTTCCGGAACGCATCGATCACCGGCCCCCGCCCGGTCCCCGCGGGTAAGGGGCAGTTCAGGGTGAATCCTTTGCCCGCCCCCTCGCCCGTCTCGTCCGCCGCCCCCGTGCCCGGATACCACGGCGACTGATGCACCGAGAAGTAGAACACGCCGGGATCCGCGTAAAAAATATCCTGGGTCCCGTTGCCGTGATGCACGTCCCAATCCACAATCAACGCGCGCTCCACGCCCCACGCCTTGCGCGCATAGCGCGCCGCCACCGCAACGTTATTGAAGACGCAAAACCCCATCCCCCGGCTGGCCGTCGCATGATGGCCTGGCGGCCGCACCGCCGCGAATACGTTCCGCACCCGGCCTTCCATCACCGCGTCCACCGCCTCCATCGCCGCCCCCGCCGCCAAGCGTGCCGTCTCCAGCGTTCCCTCGCCGATGCTCGTGTCGCCGGTCGAAAGCGTTTCCGCGCCCCGCGCCGAATCCCGCTCCACCAATTCGATATACAGCCGCGTGTGCGCCAGATGCAAGTCTTCATCCAGCGCCAGCCTTGGCGTGAGCCGCACCAGCGATTCCAGCAGCCCCGCCTTCTTAAACCCCTCCGACAGCGCCAAATACCGCTCGGGCGACTCCGGATTCCCGGGACCAGGATCGTGCCCGCGGTAGGCGTGGTCGAAGATCAGACCGGTCCGGCCCAGCGTGACTGCCATGCAGCGTATTGTCGCACGCATGTAACAAAAATCGATTCCCGGAACTGCCCCCCTGCCTGATCCGTACTCCCAGATGAGGCCGACATGCCCGTCCTGGTCGAAGAAGAACTGCAAGTTCGAGCACCTGCGCCCGCCGCCGCGCCGCCGCCGGCTCGAAAACACCACCCGCGTATGCACCCACTGGAATTCGTCTGGGATCTCTGCGCCCAAACCCTGGCTAATCTGCGCCGTAATAAGCTCCGCAGTTTTTTGACGCTGTTTGGCATCGCCTGGGGGATCGCCTCGCTTGTTCTGCTCTCTTCCCTCTCCGACGGCTTCCGCAAAGGCCAGCGCCAGAGCATGGCCCAGATCGGCGATAACCTCGTCTTCGTCTGGGGCGGCATCACGGAAAAGCAGGCCGGCGGGCAGCGGGCCGGACGCCGGATTCAACTGAACGAACGCGACGTCCAGATGATCCGAGAGCAGTGTCCGCTCGTCGAGGTCGCCGCCGCCGAAGTCAAGACCGGTAACGTGCCCGCCCGCAGCGCTTTCAACTCCGGGCGATTCCTCACCGTCGGCGTCTCGCCCGAATACTTGAAGCTGCGTAACCTGCCCACCGCCTATGGGCGCCCGGTCAGCGAGGCCGACGTCCGCGAAACCCGCCGCGTCGCCGTGCTCGGCGAAAGCGTCCGCAAGCAGTTGTTCGAACACAACCCCCGCCCGCTCGGCGAACGCATCTGGCTCAACGATTATCCCTATGAGGTCATCGGCCTCATGAGCGAGAAGCAACAGAACTCGAGCTACGACGGCTGGGACAACGACAAGATCCTGATCCCGGCCACCACGCTCAAGCGCGACATGCCCGCTACTCGCGAAGTTTACGCTGAAGGCCGCGTCGCGGGCATCCTTTATCGCCCTGTCTCCGTCACGGAATGGGAGGCCGCGCAGCGCCAGGTCCGCTCCTCCCTCGGCCGCGTCCATGGCTTCGATCCTGCCGACGAGGGCGCGGTCCGCCTCTGGGACACCATCAAGAGCGCCCAGATGTTCGACGCCATCTTCAACGCTGGCGAGATCTTCCTCGCCGCCGTGGCCCTCATCACCCTCTCGCTCGGCGGCGTCGGCGTGATGAACACCATGATGATGGCCGTCGCCGAACGCACCAATGAGATCGGCCTCAAGAAAGCGCTCGGCGCTACCAGCCGCCGAATTTTGGCCGACTTCTTCCTCGAGGGCGTTTTCCTCGCCGTCATGGCCGGCGCGGTGGGCCTCGCCGTTGTCTGGGCTCTCACCTCGATCGTGAATTCGCTGCCCCTGCCCGTGATGTTTGGCGGCCTGCCGGTCCGCTGGGAGATTCTCGCCCTCGCCACCGCCGCCCTGGGCCTCACCGCCGTACTTTCCGCGCTGCCGCCCGCGCGCGCCGCCGCGGCGATGACCCCCGTCGAAGCCCTGAGGCACGAGCGATGACCTGGCGCTACATTTTCTCTGAAGCCCTCGCCGCCCTGCGTTTCCACCGCCGGCGGACGTTGTTCACCACCCTCAGCCTCGGCTGGGGCGTGGCCTGCTTCGTCATCCTCATCTCGTACGGCTCTGGATTCGAGGGCGCCCTCGTCAAGGCCTTCACCGCGGTCGGCCAGGATCTCATCATCACCTTCAACGGCCAGACCTCCGAACAGGCCGGCGGCCTCCGCTCCGGACGGCGCATCCGCATGGAACTCGACAATGTCCACGTCCTGCGCGAGACCATCCCCCTCATCGAGGCCATGTCGCCGGAATTGATGCTCGGCCGCGGTATCAAGGCCACTAACGGCGCCCGCGAGTACGACCCCATGATCCGCGCCGTCTATCCCGAGTACCAGACCGTCCGCAATATGAAGCTTCGCGACGGCCGCTGGATCAACGAGGACGACCGCCTCCGCCAGCACCGCGTGGCCGTCCTCGGCGCCAAAACCGCCGAACGGTTGTTCGGTTCCATCTACCCCATCAACGAGGAGTTCGTCCTCAACGGCCTCCGCTTTACCGTGATTGGCGTCATCGAGAACAAACTGCAGATCGCCAACTACAACCGCCACGACAATGAGTGTGTCTTTATCCCCTACGACACCTTCTCGGTATTCGGAGACATTCGCTACCCCCACATGCTCGTCTGGAAACCCATCGATCCCGGGTCGCGCGAGCGCGCCATCCGCATGGTCCGCGCGAAACTCGCCGAAATTCACCGCTTTTCGCCGCAAGACGAAAAGGCCGTCGAAATTCTGGCTTTCAGCCAGTTCATGACCATCATCACCGGCATGGCGCTCGCCGTCCGTCTGCTACTCGGCTTTGTCGGCGCACTCACTCTCGCCATCGGCGGCGTCGGCCTCGCCAATATCATGCTCGCCTCGGTGATTGAACGGACACGCGAAATCGGCATGATCAAGGCCCTTGGCGGGCTGCGCTCCTGGATTCTCAAGCAGTTCCTGGTTGAAGCCTCTCTCGTCGTCCTGATCGGCGGCGGCATCGGCATCGGCATCGGCTATGCGGCCACCGCGGTCATCGGCGCCATGCCTTTCCTCGGCCCGGCATTTGAAGACAACACCGGCGCCGGCGACATCCAACTTCGGGTCTCGATGAGCGCCGTCGCCGTCTCGTGCTTTGTCCTTTTCCTTGTCGGCCTCGTCGCAGGCCTCGCCCCCGCCCTCAAAGCTTCCCGCCTCGATCCCATCGAGGCGCTCCGTTACGAATAACCCGCCCGGCACACGTAGGGCTGGCTCTAATCCGCGCGGAACTTCAGTTCCGCCTCCGCCAGCCTGCCGCGGGGGCCAGTGGGCGCTAAATTACCTCTGCCCCACCCCCCTGTTCGCCAATAGCAAATATTTTTATCCCGCCCCATTTCAACGAATTACCACGATTTCCGCCCCCATTCCCCCCATTGACAATTCCATCGCAATGCTAATGTGGAACCGGAGCAGGTTCCCAGCCGGCCGGCAAAGACCTCTCAAACGCTGACGAACCAAATTCGCCCAAGCGTAGCCGTCGAGCCAGCGATGTGACAGAACGGCGCCGATTCACAGTGGCTATCTGGCCTTGGCCCCGAGTCGGACCCGATGACGCGTATTGATGTTCTGCGTGACCATAATAGTCGCCCTTCCAGCTCCCTCGGGAGCACGTGGCGGCGGGCGCCCGGCATACATTGCGGCCCCCGGGTTCTCATAGGGTGGGAGTTGAAAAGGACACTGGAAGCCTCTCCCGCCCTCCGTTGGCTATTGATTTTGCCCCTTGCTGATGCGCGGGGCTTACCGCCACCCAGCACCGGCTGTAAGGTAGAAGGAACGCACATCACCCCATCATGCGATGCCGGAGTGTGTCCGGCGGGTTAGAACGGAACGTCGTCCTCACCCATCGCCGGCGGGAAATCGGGTTCGGGCGCGGACGCCGGTTTCGCGCCTTGCTGCTGGCGCGGCATGGAAACGGGGCCGCGCTGGGAAGCGTCGCTCCAACCGGCGTCTTCGCCGCCGGGCGCGCCTTCGCCACGGCCGCCGAGCAGGATGATCTCGTCCACCACCACTTCGGTGATGTACTTCTTCTGCCCGTCCTTGTCTTCATAGCTGCGGCTTTGCAGCCGCCCCTCGACATAGACCTGCTTGCCCTTGGTGAGGAAGTTGGCGAGATTCTCGCTGCGCCACAACGTCACATTGTGCCAGTCGGTCTCGTCTTTCCAATCCCCGGTCTGGGCATCCTTCACGCGGCGGTTGGTAGCCAGCGTGAAGCGTGTCAGCGCCACGCCGCTGGTGGTGAACCGGGTTTCCGCATCCTTGCCGAGATGGCCCAGGAGAATGACTTTGTTGACGCTACGGCCTGCCATACCCTCGCAGCGTAGCACACCCGGTGCGCGGCGGAGTTGCGTCCGGCATCCGGATAAAGCATGATGCGAGGTAGCAGGCTGATGGTGGACGCCGGACGGCGCGGAATGAACCGGTACGGGCTGCCCCGGGAATGCCGATGCGGAAGGATATGGATTCGAGCATGCGGATGCGGCCTTGGCGCGGGTTCTCCGGCGCAACCGAGTTTCGGACCTGGGCAGGTTATTTGGCGGCGGCTGGTCTCGTCTTGGCGGCCTCCTCTGTCGCGTATGCGCAGACGGTGATGCGCTCCTCCACGGGTGGCCCTCCAAGCATCATCGGCTCCGACCTGGCGGTCCTCGAGGCCGGCGACCAGCGCAAGGATCTACCCTGTACTCTCACCCCCGCCAAGCCCGCCCTCGGCTTCGACCTGCGCTTTCATGCCGGTTACGAAATCACGGTGCCCATGCGCGAACTCGCCGGCGGCGAGAGCGCGCTCACCATCGTTTTTCGCGTGGCCCCCGCCGATCGCCCAAATTCTCCTGTTTACTTTTCGCAGCGCATCCGCGTCCCACTAATTGAAGAAGACGCGAAGGGCGATGCCTTTCTGCAGGGAGTTTTTGACGTGGGCGAAGGCAAATACAAGGTGGACTGGCTGATGCGCGACCGGACTGAGCGAGTCTGCGCCCATTTCTGGGAAACCGAGGCGGCGCTGCCCGCGCGGGATAAAGAACTGGCCCTCGCCCTCGGTCCGGGCGTGATCGCCGCCACCGAACCCGAACAGTTCTCCGACGAACCACCCGTCCAGCGCGGCGGCGCGGATGCGGCGGTCAACGTGAAAGTGCTCGTCAATTTCGCTCCGCAGAACAAGAATGCCGCGGCGCTCCAGCCGTATGACACCACGGCGCTCGTCACCATCCTGCGCCAGTTCCAGCGCGAGCCCCGCATTCACCGCTTCTCCGTGGTGGCTTTCAATCTGCAGGAGGAGCGGGTGCTGTTCCGCCAGGATTCGACGGAGCATATCAATTTCCCCGCGATCGGCAAGGCGCTCGACACCGTGCAACTGGGCCGTGTGGATTTCGCCAAGCTGCAACAGAAGAACAGCGAGGCTGAATTCCTCGGCAAGCTGATTCAGGACGAGATGACCGTGGCGGAGCCGCCGGACGCCCTGGTGTTCGCAGGACCGAAAGCGCTGGTGGACAGCGCCGTCCCCGCCGAATCGTTGAAGACGGTCGGCGTGCCCGATTTCCCCGTTTTCTACATGAACTACAACCTGTTTCCGCAAGTGACGCCGTGGCGCGACGCCATCAGCCACGCGGTACGGTTTTTCAAAGGACAGGAATATACCATCAGCCGGCCGCGCGATCTTTGGCATGCGGTGACGGAGATTGTGTCGAAGATTGTAAAATCCAAATCAGATAGGGCGGGCGGTCCGCCGTCCGCCCTGCAGCCAGGGTCCGTCAGGTAGGTTAGCCATGCGTCAAGCACGTTCTTTGTTTATTCTGCCCGCGATGCTGTGCGCTCTGGCGGCGCCGGGGGTGCTGGCCTTCCAGCCGCCGCCCACGCAGCCCCAGAAACTCGCCCCGTATGTGAGTTCGCCGCAGCCGCTCGTATCGAAGATGCTGGAGCTGGCGGGTCTCAAGCAGGGCGAGACGCTATACGATCTGGGGTGCGGCGATGGCCGCATTCTGATCGCCGCAGCCCGTGATTTCAGCGCGCGCGCGGTGGGCGTGGAGCTCAGCGCGGTGCTGGCCCGCCGCAGCCGCGAACACGCCGAGACACTCGGTCTCGGCAACCGCATCGAGGTGATCGAGGGCGATCTGCTCGCGGTGGACTTGAAGGATGCCGACGTCGTCTCGCTCTACCTGATGACCGAAGCCAATGCGCAGTTGCGGCCGAAGCTCGAGAAAGAACTGAAGCCGGGCGCGCGCGTCGTTTCCCTCGAGTTCGAAATTCGCGGCTGGAAGCCCAGCCGGGTGGAGAAATACACCGCTCACCGGCACGACTACAAGATCTACCTGTACGAGATTCCCGCGAAGTGAAGTCCGCGCGCGCCCTGCTGCTTCTGACAGCCGCCGCCTGTCTCGCTTACGCCCAACCCGAACTGAAGCCGGGGCGCAAGTACACCACGCTGGAACGCCTCCAGCCCGAGCGCCTCGCCGCCGTGAAGGCGGCCCGGGAAGCGCTGGCCCGCCAGCGGAAGTCCGTTCCGGAGGTGGGCGTCTACCGGACTTACAGGGCGGCAGTCCACATCCATGCCGAGGATGCGAAGCACACACTCGGCACACGCGCCGAAGTTTTGAAGGCCGCGAAGGAAACCGGCACCCAAGTTGTCCTGTTCAGCGATCATGACGGCCCGCACGCCGGAACCTGGCACGGAATGCGCGATGGCGTGCTCTTCCTCAAAGGCGCCGAGCATGGCAGCCGCCATGAACTGGTCTTTCCCGAACCCGCCCCCGGCCTGCGCTTTCATTCCCATGTCGAAGGGCAGATGGACGCCTCCCCCGACGGCTGGGATGGCATGGAGATCTACAACCGCCACACCGATGCGCTCGACGATACGGACCTGCTCGAATGGCTGCGCGCCTCGGCCCTGCAACCCGGACGCATGCGCGAGCTGGCCGCGGCCGCTCGCGAGTATCCGGACGAAGTCTATGGCGCCGGCGCCGACTACTGGCCGGACATCTTCGCGCGTTGGGACCGCATCCTCGCCACGCGCCGGTTCCCGGGGCTTTCGGCCAACGACGCCCACCAGAACCAGCTCTTGCCCGACGGCGCGGGCGGGCGCTTTCTGATCGACCCCTACGCCGTCGCCTTCCGCAACAACGCCACCCACATCCTGGCGCGCGAGTTGACGCCTGAGGCCATCCTGAAGTCGATGCGCGAAGGCCGGATGTACGTGGCGCACGACTGGCTGTGCGATTCGCGCGGCTTCATGTTCGCCGCCGTGAACTCGCTCGGCCTCTACCAGATGGGCGACGGCGTACCGATCGCCTCCACCACGCGCCTGACGGTTCGCACGCCCGTGCCCGCGCGGCTGAAGATCATCCGTCACGGAGAAGTGATCGCCGAAACCACCGGCGTGGAGCTCACCACGCAGGTCAAACAGCCCGGCGCCTACCGCGCGGAGGCGTGGCTCGATATCGACGGCGAACAGCGGCCCTGGATCTATTCCAACCCGATCTACGCCCACGCGCCCGGGCTCGAAATGCTCTCGCAGCTGCCTTCGCAGGAACTCGCCGGGGGCGTCGAAGCGGTGAAGGATCTCAGTTATGTTTCCGGCGAACCGGGCGACGCGGAGAAGCAGAAGCTCGACATTTACCGGCCGGCCGGCGCGGCGAATCGCCCGGTGATCATCTTCTACCATGGCGGCGCGTGGGTCCGGGGGGACCGCAAGCAGTATCCGTTCCTGGGCAGCCGTTTCGCGCGCGAAGGTTTTGTCGTGGTTGTGCCCAGTTACCGGCTCGCCCCAAAACATCCCCATCCGGCGCAGATCGAGGATGCGGCCGCGGCGCTCGCCTGGGTGGTGAAGAATATTGCCGCGCACGGCGGCGACCCCAAGCGCATCACGCTCGCCGGACATTCCGCGGGCGGCCATCTGGCGTCGCTGCTTGTCACCAATGAACAATGGCTCCGCGCGCACGCGCTGGATGCCGGCGCGGTGCAAGCGGTCGCCGCCCTCAGCGCACCACTGGACCTCGTTGCTCTGGCCGGCGGCTCTTCACGCGTCTTCGGTTCGGACCCGGCGGTTCTTCGCGCCGCTTCTCCGCAACAGCACCTCCGCGCAGCCCTGCCGCCCTTCCTGGTCACCTATTGCCAGTGGGACTACGCCATACTGCCCCAGCAGGCGGAAGCCTTTCACGCCGCGCTGCTGGCCGCGGGCGCGCGTTCGCAATTGGTGTACGTTCCGGGCGAAAATCATATTTCGGAGATCACCAGCATCACCAAGCCCGGCGACCCCACCGCGCAAGCCTTGCTGGAGTTGCTGAACAAAGGAGCGTCCCGCTGACCGATGAGTGAATTTGACGTAGTCGGTGTTGGATTGAACGCCACCGACACGATGATCCTGATCCCCCATTTCCCTGCCTATGGGGGCAAAGTGCCTTTTCTGAAGGAAGTTCTCAGCCCCGGCGGCCAGGTGGCCAGCGCGCTGGTGTGCTGCGCAAAGCTCGGCTTGCGCACCAAGTACATTGGCACCATCGGTGACGACCATCGCGGCCAGGTGCAGATCGAATCGCTCCGCGGCACCGGCATCAACCTCGACCACGTCCAGATGCGCCCCGGCTGCGGCAATCAGTCGGCCTACATCCTCATCGACCAGTCCACCGGCGAACGCACGGTGTTCTGGAGCCGCCCCGACTGCCTCCGCATCACGCCCGAGGAGATCACCGAAGACCAGATCGCCTGCGCGAAACTGCTCCACATCGACGGCCACGATACCCCCGCCGTCGCCCATGCCGCGCGCATCGCCCGCCGCCACAATATCCCGGTCACCGTCGATGTGGACACCATCTACAAGGGGTTCGAGGACGTCCTGCCCAACGTGGACTACCTCATCACCTCGAGCGAATTCCCCGAACGCTGGACCGGCGAGGCCGACCCCATCAAGGCCCTCACCCTGCTCCAGGACACCTACAAAATGCGCGTCGCCGCCATGACCCTGGGCGCGCACGGCGCGCTGGCCCGCGTGGACCAGCGCTTCCATTATTCGCCCGCATTCGTGGTGAACTGCCTCGATACCACCGGCGCGGGCGACGTGTTCCACGGGGCTTTCTGCTACGCCGCCGTGAAAGGCTTCCCGATCGAAGAGGCGCTCGAATTCTCCAACGCCATGGCGGCGCTCAACTGCACCGCGCTCGGGGCGCGCGGGCGCATCGGCGCCGAAGTCGAAGCTCGCGAACTCATCCGCCGCGGCGAACGCCGCCACCGCCCCGAGTTCGCCCAATATCTGCCGCGGACCTAGCCGCATGATTCCGATTCACGATTCGCAGCGCAGCGGCACCACCCCCTGGGTCACCAGCCTGCTGATCGCCCTAAACGTATTCATCTTCGTCTATCAGGCCACCCTCGACCCGTTCACCCGCAACGAATTCGTGCACGCCTACGGCTTCGTGCCCGCCCGGTTCGCCGTCGAAAGCGTCATCACCTCCATGTTTCTGCACGGCGGCTGGATGCACCTGATCGGCAACATGGTTTTCCTGTGGGTGTTCGGGGACAACATCGAGGACATTCTCGGCCATTCGCGGTACTTGCTGTTTTACCTGCTCTGCGGCGTCTTCGCGGCGCTTCTGCAGTTTGCCATCAATCCCGGCTCACGCATCCCGATGGTGGGCGCCTCGGGCGCCATCTTCGGCGTGATGGGCGCCTATGCCATCAAGTTCCCCCATGCGCGCATCTCCATGATCGGATGGTTTATCGTGCTTTTTACCTTCGAAGTGCGCGCGTGGATGGTGATGCTCTACTATCTGCTCGTGAACGTCTATTCGGGCATCGGCGCTATCGCCGACGTCATGAGCGACCGCGGCGGTACGGCCTTTTTCGCCCATCTCGGCGGATTCGCCGCGGGCGTCGTCCTCATTCTGTTGATGCGGACTCGCGCCCACGCGCGCTTCCGCCACGAAGCCGCCTGGTGACCCCCTGGAAGGACCCATGTTCTACCCGCCTCTGCTCGACCTCGACAACGCCCCCGCCCTCGACGCCCTCGCCGTCGCCGCCCACCCCGACGATATCGAACAGACCTGCGGCGGCACCCTGCTGCGCATGGCCGAACAGGGCTACGTCACCGGCGCGCTCGACCTCACCGCCGGCGAAATGGGCACGCGCGGCACGCCCGAACTCCGCATGGAGGAGGCCCGCCGCGCCGCCGCCCTGCTCCGCCTCTCGTTCCGCGAAAACCTCCAGATGCCCGACGCGCGCCTCGAGAACAATATCGCCCTGCGCCTCACCCTCATGGGCGTCATCCGCCGCCTGCAGCCGAAAGTCCTCATCCTGCCCTACTGGGAAGCCCGCCACCCCGACCACTATGCCGCTTCCATCCTGGGCTTCGAAGCCGCCTACCTCGCCGGCCTCGCCAAGATGGATGACCAGTCCCCGCCGCACCGGCCCTTCAAGGTCGTGTACGCCTCGCAATACGCCCCCGTCACCCCCTCGTTCGTCGTCGATATCACGCCCTATTTCGACCGGCGCATGGAATCGCTGTTCGCCTACGAATCGCAATACGGCAAGGCGGAAGCCGGAGCGCACCTCTTCCCGGACAAGGACGAAATCATCGACCGCCTGCGCTCGATCGCCCGCTATTACGGCAATCTCATCGGTGCGAAATACGGCGAACCCTTCGTCCAGAAGGAAATGATGCGCGTGGACGACCTCGTCCAAATGGGCGTGCGCACATTTTGAGCAGAGAGGGCGTCGCTCACGTTCCGAGAGAAAATCGAGGCGGCGCGTCAGGCCCTGAACCGGAAGCGCAGATCCTCCACCCGGCCGCCACGGATGTCCATCCTGGCGAGATCCCTCGTGCCGAGGCCGCGGGCTTCGGCGAGTTCGAGCGTTGAATCGCAGTTCTCGAAAGGCGCTTGCCCGCGCTTGGCCATGGGATCAAAGCCCATGAGCGCCGTCCCGGCGGCGTCGGTCTCAACCATGCCGAATCCGGCGATGAGCAGGCCCGGTTCCACGGGCCGGACGCCGCGGTTCCAGGGGCCTTCGCCGCCGGCCATGGTGGCGATGCCGTCAATGACATTGAGATGCAGGGGCCGGGCGGCGCAAATGTCCACCACAATGCGGGGCACGCGCCACTTGTCGTCCTTTGGACCGCTGGAGGCCTTCTCCTGAGGGGCGCTGGCGGAGGGCTGGCGGCGGCCGCTGTGGAAGATCGCGCCACGGCCGCTCAAGGCTTCGGCGGCGGGTTCGTCCTTGCCGGCGTGATCGCCGTAGATGGTGACCGGCGTGATGCCGAACATGTTCTTCATGCCGAGGGTGATGCCGCAGGTGGCGTGTTCCTTGAGCTTCGAGATCGAAACCATCACGTCGCACTCGTCGTAGGCGTGGTTGAGATCGAAGCCGTCGTAGAGGTACCCGGGAGTGGGGGCCATCAGGCGGTGATAGCGCCGCCCGCGGCCGGTGACGTTGGTGTTTTCCATCTCGACGCGCGCGCCGGCATTGAGCAAAGCGAGCGGGTCCCAACCGGCATCGTAGAGGAACTCCTCGAGCGGTTCGCCGCAACTAAAGGCGCACTCCAGTAACCGGACGCGGCGCGCGCCGGCTTCGCTTAGCAGGCGGACCATCGATCCGATCACCGCGGGATGTGTGTACTGGGCGCGCTCGGCGGGCGTCGTGCCCATCCGTTCGCGTGGAGAGCCGGTCAGATTGAGTTTGACGGAGACAGTCTTGTTGCGGACGAGTGCGCCGAGGCCGCCCAATTGGTCCATCATCCGGGACAACGTGGGAAAGAGCGCGGAGCCGTAGTCGGGGCAGCGGGCAATGGCGACGGGAGGGGCGGCTGAGGCGCTTCGCGCCGGGATTGCGGCGGCGAGGCCCGCGGCGGCGGCAATCCACTCTCTGCGCGTGGGCATGGATCAGCTTTCCTCCTCAAACTCTACCACCGCGTACACGGCAAACGGCGGCAAGCTGGCCTCGACACCGCCGAGTTCCCGGCGCAGTTCCAATGGGCGCGGCGCCTCAGCGGGCAGATGCAGCAAGGCGGAACGAACCGGCAGCGCCATCTGCACGCTGACAGGATGCGCGGGGGGGCGCAGGGTGTAATTCAAGAGATGCACGAGGTGGCGGCCGGGCAGGCGGGCATGACGCCACTGCAGAGACCCGGCATTGAACAGGCGCACCGCGTCGTGACGGCGGCTCATGAGCAGGTGGGCGTCCTTGGCGAGGACCCAGGGATCGTCGAATTCCACGCGGGATTCGATCAGGCGGCCCCGGCCGGCTGAGTAAATCCGGAAGCGGGGATGGATATCATCGGCGATCTTGCCGCGGGGCCACTGTTTGGCGGCTCCGGCGTTTGCGATCAGCACGCCGCCCTGCTCTACCCACGGCCGCAATGCCGCCGGGACAGGGTAAGGATCGCACCAGAGCAGGGCGCGCTGCTCGCGCAGCCGTTCCGGGGTCACGCTCGCGCGTTCCATCGCGACAAATGCGATGCCGAGCCGGGCCGCGAGCAGCAGGGTTTCAGTGGAGATGTACTGATTCGGGCCGGTGAAGTCGCTGGCAATGGCGAGGCGGGCGAAAGGGAGGGCGGCGCGCCAAGGGTCGCGTTCGCGCATCCAGGTGAGGGCTTGCATCAGCGCACCCCACGAATGGCGCGCCGCTGAATCGCCGGCGGCGAGAGCTTCGGCGTGGGGCGGGGCGAGCCACAGCGGCCGGCGCGCGCTATAGGCCCATGCTTCGGCGACCGCGAGCTGGTAGTGCGTCCAGAGCATTGTGCGCGGGTCCTCGGGCGGGTCCGAACGAAGCCAGATCGTGGCCTGGGGCGCGCGGGCACGCGCCATTTCGATCAGCCAGCCATTGGCGTCGAGCCACGCCGCGCCGGTAGGGCCGGCGTCTTCGCTGTCGCCGCCTTTGCGCGAGATCTCCGGCCAGAAGCCGTCGCCGATCGCGGCGAGTTCGCCGGCGTTAGGCCAGTCGAGTTCACTCCAGGACTGCCAGCGCACCGCATCGGGGCACACGAACCCGGCCGATTCAGCCGCGGTGCGCAAATGCAGCCGCGATGCGGGCAGCAGCAGGCAATTGATGGACGTGTGTTCGAGCAGGCCGAGCAGGGCGGGATCGGACCAGGTCTCCGGCCACTCAAACGGCACCCAATTGGCTACCGCATCCGCCACGCAGGCCTCTATTTCTTATCGAAACCTGGCGCCAGAGAGTGGGCGAGGTAGTTGGTGACTTTCGCTTCGTTGCGGCAGGCGTCGACGTAGGCGTTGCGCAGTAGTTGCTCCTTGCGGTTGCGAAGCGTCTGGCGGATGTCCTGCTGCACCTTGGGATCGTTCAGTTCCCGTTGCCCGGCGGGCTCGCGGGCCATCACCTTCAGGATGCGATAGCCGACCGGAGTCTTGACGGGCATCGAAACCTGGCCCGGCAGCAGCGTCATGATGGCGCGGCGAGTTTCGGCATCGGCGTTCACGAGAGCGGATTCCGGGACGAAGCCCATATCGCCGCCGTTGGCGGCAGAGTTGGGATCTTCGCTGTAGTTCTGAGCGAGCGCGGCGAAATCCTCGCCCTGGCGCAGCCGGGCTTCGAGCATCTGCACTTTCCGGCGGGCCTGCTCTTCATTGGCGGCCTTATCGCGCTTCAGGTTGCGGACGTTCGAATCCGGCTCGGGGGTGACGATGATCTGCGCGACGTGATAGCTGTTTTCGGGATAGTTGAAAGCGCCCTTATTGGTCTCGAAGAACTCGGAGATGTCCTTGTCGGTGATCGAGATCTGCGAGATGATCTCCTTGTTCATCAGCTTCTCGACGCTCAGATCGCGGCGCAACTTCGCCTTCAGCTCCTCGACGGTGAGCTTCTGCGCGTCGAGCTGTTTTTGGAACTCCTCCTGGGTGTAGGGCGCGCGGATCTCGTTATACTTCGCCTCCACTTCGGCGTCCGTGGCGATCAGGCTCAGCTTCTCCGCCCGCTGCAGCATGATCTCCTCGTCGATCATGACGCGCAGAAGCTCGAGCTTGCGGAATTGGGTCTCATCCTGAGACGTGCCCTCCGGCTGATTCGGGAACGAGCGCTCGAACTGCTTATCCAATTCGGCGTACGTGATGGCGCGGCTGTTCACCATCGCGGCGACATTGGCGGGTACCGCTTTCTTGCAGCCTGCCGAGATCACCAGGAGCGCCAGCAGCGGCGCGCACCAGATCAGCCTGAAACCTAAGAACTTCACCATGAAATGTCGCCTCGTGGAATGAACAACCGTTCTATTGTACCGGACCTGAGGCCAGCCGCTTCACCTTCAGGTTCCGAAACTCGATGCGAAAGCCCTCGCCCTCAAGACCGATGTGGCCGCGGCGGACCGGGCACTGATCCCATTCGCTCACCACGGCTCCGTTCAACCAGACGCTCAGCACAGGGCCGCGTGCGGTGACCTCGATGACGTTCCACTCGCCGGCAGGTTTGGTGCGGTCGCCCTTGAGCTGGTCCCGGGTGTTGAAGCGCTTGGGTTCGCCGTTCTCCTCGCCGACGCCGAACAGGAAACCGCCGGCGGGCCCGACCTGCGCCTGATACCAGCGGCTGTAGTCGGCCGTGTTGCGGACGAAGACGCCGCTGTTATAGCGCGGGTTGCCCTCGAGCGGCGTGAAGCGGTACTCGGCGTGGAAGACGAAGTCTTCGAGCGGGGTGTCGTAGCGGATCCAGTCGTGGCCGCCGTCGCCGCCGCACAGCAGGATTTCGCCGTTTCGCTGCCATTGACGGGCGGAGTCTTCGGCTTCTGATTTGATCTTGAGGCGGGTCCAGCCTTCGAGTTTCGTGCCGGGCATCACGTCCACCCAGCCTTGCGGCTCACGTTCGAACAGGCTTGGCTGCTGCGCGGCGGCGGGCGCGGCGAGCAAGGCCGCGGCGAAAATCGAGTTAGTCCAGAAGTTCACGCACTTTCTCCAGGTCGGCGGGGTCGCCGAATTTGGCGCACTGCGCGCCGGGTTCAATCTGTTTTATCAGACCACACAGCACCGCGCCCTGTCCCACCTCGACGAACCGGGTGACGCCCTCTGCGGCGAGGCGGCGGACCGATTCGGTCCACCGGACCGGACTCGGCACCTGGCGGTACAGCCCGTCGCGCGCCGCGGCGGCATCCGTGATGATGGCGGCGTCCACGTTGTTGACCAGCGGAAAGGCGAGATCGCGGAACGCCGCGGCGTCGAGGTCGCCCTTCAGCAGTTGCTGCGCGGGTTCCATCAACGAACAGTGGAAGGGTGCACTGACGGGCAGCGGAACGGTGCGTTTGGCGCCGGCGGCCTTGGCGAGTTCATTGGCGCGCGCGACGGCCGCGGCATGGCCCGCGATCACGAGTTGCGTGGGCGAATTGAAATTTGCGGCGGCCACCACGCCGTCCTGCGCGGCTTCGGCGAGGATTTCGTCGAGTTTGTCCATCGGCGGCATGAGCCAGGCGGCCATGGCGCCCACGCCAGCGGGCACGGCCTCCTGCATATAGCGGCCGCGGTTGCGGACGATGCGCACGGCGTCTTCGAAGCGCAGCGCGCCAGCGGCCACCAGCGCCGAGTATTCGCCCAGGCTGTGGCCCGCAACGAAATCGGGCTGGTAGCCAAGCTCGCGCAACACCGCGTGGGCGGCGACGGAAACAGTGAGCAACGCGGGCTGAGTGTTCTCGGTGAGCTTCAATTGCTCATCGGGGCCTTCAAAGCAGAGCGTTGAGATAGGAAAGCCGAGCGCGGTGTCGGCCTGCTCGAAGACGGCGCGCGCCGCGGGATACGCATCCGCTAGCGCCTTGCCCATGCCCGCGGCCTGCGAACCCTGGCCGGGAAAGAGGAATGCGATTTTGGACATACAAACCTCTTATTGTAGCGTTGCGAGGCCGCTATTCGAGCACGATGAGCTCGTGTTCCCCAAGCAGGGGCAGGCGCAGGCGGCTGATCCCGCCTTCGCGGCGCACAGGCAGGCGGCGGCCCCAATGCAACGCTTGCGCGCTGCGCACGGGAACGCGCAGAGCGATATCGATGTCCCGCTGCTGGTGCGCCGGGTAGTACCCCGTCTGCGAATGGCCGGTGACGTTCACCAGGTGCAGAAGCAGGCGGCCCGGCTGTTCGAGCAGGGAGAACTCCACGAGCGGGTGGGCGTTGGTCTCAAGCTGCGGGCCAGCCGGAAGCAGCCGCCGGCACAGATCTCCGACAAGCGCCGCGTGGGCGGGCAGGCTCAGGCGGTAGTAGTGTTCGCCGAGGTCCCACGGCAGCCACGCGGCGCGCCGGTCGTGCAGCCAAAGCAGGGCGGGCGTGCGGGTTTCACGCAGGTCCGCGTGGATGTACTCGGGCGGGCCGAACATGGAGGGTGGGATTAGCATGAGTTCGGCGTCGCCATTTTCGGTGGTGGCGGCGAATGGCCCGTTCAGAAGCAGCAGGTCCACCTGCGCCAGAGATGGCAGTGCGGCACGCTCGCGCACGCGGATGTAGCCTTTCACTTCCGGGAGCGTTTCGGTGACTTGGACGTCACTGAACGCTGGAGACTGGGGCGAGGCAGCCAGCAGACGCCCGCCCTGCTCCATCCACGGGCCTAGCTCTTTCGGGGCGCGACCGGCGGTGACGACGAGATCGACTTCGCGGCGGCCGAGCCAGTCGAGATTGTTGGAGACAGCGAAAGGGATATGCGCCTCGGTCAGCAGCCGGAACAGGCCGCGATAGGAGTTGCCGGGCCCTCCCTGCAGCAGCAGAACGCGGGCGGCGCTCTTCGCCGCGGCGAGGTAGCGTTCCTGCGCCGCCGCCCACGCAAAGACGGGCCGCGCGGCGGTGAGCGCCTGGCGGTCCTGCTGCTCGAACGTGCCGTTGATGGCGAAGGCGAGCGCCCCGCCGTGCGCGATATTCTGCCACAGGCGCAGCCGGATTTCGTGGGGAGGAACCGTGGCGTAGCGCCAGGCGTAGTCCACGAACTGCATGCAGAGGTTCACGGAGGCTTTGCCCGGCTGCGAATTGCGGGCGCGGTTGACGTTGTCGCTCGCGGAATAGGGCCACATGGGCAGCGGCCGCCCCACAGCCGTATTCGACTCCGACATGACTCCATCGGTGTGTTCGAGCAGATAGTTGAAGTAGCCCGCTTCGGGGCGTTTCCTGTGGATCAGATCCCCGATGCGCGCCGCCACCTCGAGCGACTGTTCGCGCAGCCAGGCGCGGTACTCGTCGTCCATCTTCGAGGGAAGGTCGCGGCGGAAGCGTTCGCGATACAGGCGGCGGCATTCATCGCAATGGCAATGTCCGACGAAGTTGCCGCTGTAGTCCGACGACTGGTTGCCGAACATGTTGAAAAAGAGCCCGTCGACGGGGTAGCGCTCCAGGGCCTCTGTCAAAATCGTCATGACATGTTCGCGGTACCAGCCGCCGTTGATGCACACGGAATGGAGTTCGTTGTAGATCACCGGTTCGCCATCGGCCTTGCGGAAGAACCATTCCGGGTGCGCGGCGAACACCTCGGGCCGGGTTTTCGAGAAATCGAAGCGGCCCACCACGCGGATCTTGCGGGCGTGCGCTTCGGTCAGCACTTCGCCGAACAGGTCGCGGCCTTTCAGGTAACGGCCTTCGAGGTGAAACGCCACTTTGGAGGGATACGTGGCCGCGATGCCGCCCATGTTGAAGTGCAGGACATTGGCGCCTAAACGTGCAGCTTCGGCCACGAGCGCGCGGGCGTCCAGGCCCGCATCCACCTCGCGTACGTTGGTCTGCACCCAGCGGAGCGGTTCGCGCAGCCACCAGCCCGGCGGCGGCACGGGCGGCTGCTGGGCGGAAAGGGTGAACGCGGGCGCTCCCGCGGTGATCCGAAGCATCGAGCGGCGGTCCATAATGATCGGCCTCCGCAGCGATCCTATCATCCGGACACGTAACTTTTCGCTACATTGAGAACATCCCTGTCTATTAGGCCGGCGTCGAATCCAAGGGAGACCATTGCCCCGTGCGTTTATCCGAAATCTGCGTTCAGCGGCCCGTCTTCGCCTTCATGCTCATCATGTTCCTGGTGGTGATGGGCTTTTTCAGCTTCCTTGATCTGGGAGTGGACCTGTTCCCCAAGTCCGATCCCGCCACAGTTTATGTGGCCTACCGCCTGCCGGGAGCCAGCCCCGAGGAAGTGGTGTCGCAGATGGTTCTGCCGCTGGAGGAGGCCGTCTCCTCGATCTCGGGCATCGACGAATTGCGGTGCATCACGAGCGAAAACGGCGGCTTCATGATCATCACCTTCGTCCTCGATAAGGACATCGGAGAAGCCGTGGAGGATGTGCGTGAGAACGTGGCCGGCGCGCAGCGGCAACTGCCCGTGAACGCGCTGCCGCCCACAGTCCGCAAGGCCGATCCGGACTCCGACCCGGTGGTGACGCTCGCGCTGTACGGCGACCGCAGCGTCCGCGAGATCACCGAAGTGGCCGACAAGGTGGTGCGCCGCGCGCTCGAAACCGTGGACGGCGTGGCCTCGATCGAACTCGCCGGCGCGCGCAAGCGCCAGATCAACCTGATGCTGGACATCAATAAGATGAACGGCTACAACCTGACCGCGCAGGATGTGGAGCGCGCCGTGCGGCAGGAGAACGTCGAATCGCCCGGCGGGCGCATGGTGCGCGGAGCCTCCGAGGTGGGCGTCCGCACCATGGGCCGCGTCGAGACCATCGAGCAGTTCAACGGCATCATCATCAAGAACGTGGGCGGCGTGCCCGTCCGCTTCCGCGACATCGGCTACGCCGAAGACGCGATGGCCGAGCGCCGCACCTTCGCCTACTACCAGAACCAGCCCGCCGTGATCATGGAGGTCCGCCGCCAGACCGGACTGAACACCGTGAAGGTCGTGGACAGTATTCTCGACCGCATTGGGCCCATTAACGAACAACTGCCGGGCGGGCTCAAACTGGTGATCATCAAGGAGCAGGCCACTTACATCAAGAAATCGGTGGAATCGCTCGAAGAGCACCTCATTTTCGGGTCGCTTTTCGCTTCCCTGATTATCTGGCTGTTCATTCGCGACTGGCGCACGGTGATGATCTCCGCCATCGCCATCCCTACCTCGATCATCACCACGTTCTCGGTGATGCGGTATCTCGACTACACGCTCAATTCGATGACCCTGCTGGCGCTGACCCTCGCCGTAGGCATCGTGATCGACGACGCGATCATCGTGCTCGAGAACATCTACCGCTGGCTCGAGGAAAAGCCGGGCATCGATCCGAAGGTAGCGGCCATCGGGGCGACGAAGGAGATTTCGCTGGCCGTGGTGGCCACCACGATCTCTCTTGTGATCATCTTCGTGCCCATCGCTTTCACCACCGGCTACGCGAAGCGCTACCTGAATCAGTTTGGCTGGACGATGGCCTTCGCCGTCATGGTGTCAATGCTGGTGGCGTTTACCCTGACGCCCACACTGAGCGCGCGTGTGCTCAAGATCAAGCGCAAGGGTAACGGAGCGCCGCACGGCCACAAGGTGACCGCGCTCGAGCGGAACTACCTGAAGCTGCTGGACTGGTCGCTGGCGCACCGCTGGGTGATCGTGCTGGTGAGCGTGGTGACCTTCGCCTCGACGTTCCCCCTCTATCAAACCATCGGCCGCGACTGGATGCCGCAGGAGGATCAGTCCGAACTCGGCGTCTCGCTCGAGACGCCCGAGGGGTCGTCGCTCGAAGCCACTGAGCGCGTGACGCTCGAGATGGCGCGCAAGATCGAAAAAGTGCCGGGCGTGATCGCGGTGATCCCCTCGTCGAGCCCGTTTCTGGACCGCGTGCAGCAGGCGCAGATGACCGTGCTGCTCGCGTCCACTTCCGAGCGCGGACCACTCAATAATGTTGCGAATCAGATCCGCGAGATCTTTCGCGAGTACATGCATCTGAGGCCGTCGCTGCGCTTTCCGAACGCGCTGGGCGGGCGCGAAACCTTTGCACCCATCCGCGGGACAATCCTCGGCGCCGACCTGCAACAGCTCGCGCCGATCGCCCGCGAGGCCGTCTCCCGGCTGATGCAGCAGAAGGAATTGACCGACATGCGCGCCAATTTGCAGTTTTCCAACCCGGAAATGCAGGTGAAAATCGACCGGCAACTGGCATCCGATCTCGGCGTGCGCGTCGCCGACGTCGCTAGCGCAGTCCGGCTGCTGATGTCCGGAGACGATGAGATCAGCACGTACAAAGAAGGCGGCGAGCAATATCCGGTCACCATGCGCCTGATGCCCGGGCAGCGCGATAGCCAGGAAGTGCTGAGCCGGTTGCTGGTTCCCTCGGCGCGCCTCGGGCTGATCCGGCTCGATTCGATCGCTTCGATCGAACGCGGAGCCGGCCCTTCGCGCGTGGACCGCTTCGCGCGCCAGTACGGCATCGGGATTTACGGAAACGTGGCCGAGGGATACACGCTCGGCACGGCCGCGGCCAAGGTCCAGGAAGTGTTCGACGGGATGAGCCTGCCGCCGGGTTACCGGCTGCTGTTCTCCGGCCAGGTACGCATCCTGGAGGAGACCACCGCGAACATGGTGCTCGCCATCATGCTGGCCTCGATCTTCATGTACATGGTGCTGGCGGCGCAGTTCGAGTCGCTCACCCACCCGTTCATTATTCTGCTGACGCTGCCCTTGTCGATCCCCTTCGCGCTGCTCAGTCTTCAAATCACCGGACGCTCGATGAACCTGTTCTCGGCGCTCGGCATCCTGCTGCTGCTGGGCATTGTGAAGAAGAACGGCATCCTGCAAATCGACGCCATGAACCGCCTCATCAAGGAGGGCATGCCCTTGCGCGCGGCCATTATGGAGGCCAACCGCATCCGGCTCCGTCCGATTCTGATGACCACCTTCTCGATCGTCGCGGGCCTGACGCCCACGGCCATCGCCATCGGCACCGGCGCGGCCACCCGTTCCGCCATCGCCATCACGATCATCGGCGGACAGACGCTGTGCCTGGTGCTGACGCTGCTGGTGGTGCCGGTGGGCTACAGCTACCTCGAGGACGCGCGCGCCTGGATCGCCCGCCGGCGCGGACTGGAACCTGCGCCCACGGCCGCCGCGGGCGATTGAGCCTACGGCAAAGTCATCGTGACCACCGGGCTTTCGGCGCCGCCGGCGGTAATGCCGACCGGCACTGCTCCCGACACCCCGTCAGGCCTTCGCACCCCCAATTCATACACGCCCCCCATCACTTCCGAAGGCCGGCAGAACAGCGTGTCGGTGCGTTGGCCATCGATGACCGCGACCACCTGTTCAGCGCACTGCCCATCGGCGGTCAGCGCTCCAAAGCCGGTACCGAAGAACAACAATCGCCCGCCCTCGAGGGCTTCCGGTGGCAGTCCCGCGAACAGCGCCGGCTGAGCTCGGCGGACTTCGGCGGAGACTGTCGCGCCGCGAACGCCATTCCGCTCGATAGTGACGTCCACGGTTTCCAGCGCTCCAATACCGCCGGGCGCTTCCACCACCACGGCTTCCGAGCCGCCAAAGTTCAGGACGCTGATGATGCCAGCCGCGATATCGCCGAACCAGACTTTGACGCCATCCAGTTCAGCGGCAGTGCGGCCAGGGGCGTTGACGAAGCCTGTCGAATTGGAAATGCCCCAGCCGTACACGTTCGTGCGTGCGCCGGGCGAAACGCCCGCTTCGCCGCTGGCCGCGTTCACCACCAGCCAGGGCTTGGTGACAGGCTGTTCCGCAGCCAGCTTCCAGATTTCCCCGTTTCCTGCGGGCCGGAAACGAGCGAATAGAATTTCGCCGTCTTCGTCCTCGCCGAAGGCCGAGATGTTCCAGCCGGCCAGGCGCAATAGTTCCTGCGCGGACCATTGCGAACCCTCCCGCCGCAGGCCCCAGAAACGTCCGGAGGTGAAGTCGCCGAAGAAATACGTCCCCTGCCATTCGTCGTGCGCCCAGCCGCGATAGACATAGCCGCCAGTGACGCTCTGCGGCCCGTTCTGCGTGTAATCGAACACCGGTGCGGTGAAGGCGGCAAGGTTGCAGCCCGGCACGAAGCAGGTCGTCCCCTCGACGATGGCCCAGCCGTAATTGACTCCGCCCGGGCTTCCCGTAGGCTCGAAATTGATCTCTTCGCGGCGGTTCTGGCCGACGTCGGCGATGTAGAGATCGCCCGTGTGCCTGTCGAACGAATAGCGCCAGGGGTTGCGCAAGCCCAGTGACCAGATCGCATCGAGCACCGCCGGATTGCCCACAAAGGGATTGTCCGGCGGAATGGTATACGGCGTGACGCCCGATTCCACGTCAATCCGCAGCATCTTCCCGAGCAGCGTCAGCGGATTCTGCCCGGCGCGGAGCGGGTCGCCGCCGCTGCCGCCGTCGCCCGTGCCGATGTAGAGATACCCGTCTGGACCGAAGGCAAGCTGCCCCGCGTTATGGTTGTCGAACGGCTGATCGATCACGAGGATGCGCTCTTCGCTCTCCGGGTCGGCGCGGTTGGGGTCGCTGGCGCTGACCCGATACCGTGCCACCACGGTGCGCAGATCCGGCGCGCCCCGGCCTTCGGTGTAGTTCACATAGAAATGACGTTTTTCCTTGAAATTTGGCGGAAAAGCCAGTCCGAGCAGGCCGCGTTCGCCGCCCGAAATCACCTTCGAACGCAGATCGAGAAAAGGCTCGGGCCGCACTTCGAGGTTTTCCATCACCTTGATGCGTCCCGTCTGCTCGACGATGAAGAGCCGCCATGTGCCGTCACGCGGGGACTGGATGTCCACGGGCCGATCGAATCCGCCCGCCACAAGAACAGGCCGCAGCCGCGGCCATTCAGTCTGCTGCGCGGCGGCCGTCAGCGATAGCAGAAGAAGTAACAGGGTTCCCAGCCTCATACCCGAAGTGGATGCGGCAAAGTGCCGGAAAGAACCAGACTAAATCACGGATTCGTCAAAGATAGCCGCTTGGCCCATTGAATCTTCCACCTGCGTGTGCTGAACTGAAATCAGCAAGACATGACGCGCAAAAGAAAATCCAGCAAGCTCGATGAGCCCCTGCCGCTCGCCCCACCCAAGCGTGGTAAGCGCAAGGCCGGTACGCGTTGTGTCGTGTGCGGCAGCGAAGTGGCGCAATTCTCCACCGAAGAGCTGTGCTGGGTCTGCCGGCGGCTGAAGATCTCCGCGTGGCGTGAAGCCGATTCGCAGAACGCGATGCAGGAATAGCACTCTCAAAAAGAGCGTTCGTACACCAGCGCCGCGGCCGCGATATCCTGCACGCCCAACCCCGACGATTTGAACAGCGTGACGCCCTTGGGGCGAGTGAAGCCCTGCTCCGCCAGGAGTGCGCCAAGTTCATACAGCGGCCAATCCTGCCACTCCTCCGCGGGTTTGACCAGCAGCAGGTCGCCCGCTTCAGCCCGCGCCTGTTCGAGCGAATCCACGGCAATCAGAGCGGCCCGCTCGACTGAGGCCGCGGGCACTTCGCGCCGCGCCGCCTGATTCGACCCCGCGGCGTTGACGTGGGCCTGCGGGTGGAGCCAGGAATCATCGAACACCGGCTCCTTCGCGAAGGTGCAGGTGATCACGACCTCCGCGCCGCGCACGGCCTCTTCGGCACTCGCCGCCGCCCGCGCCGGCACGCCGAAACTCTCCGCCGCGCGCGCCGCGAAGGCTTCGCGATTCTCCGCCTTGCGGCTGTAAATGCGGACATCCTGAACGCCGGGGCGTACCGCAAGCACCGCTTCAAGCTGCGTCCAAGCTTGAAAACCGGAACCGATCAACCCCACCGTGTGGACCTCCGCGGGCGCCAGCAGGTCCGTCGCCACGCCCGTCGCGGCGCCCGTGCGGATCTGCCCCAAGGCGTTTGCGTCGATCAGCGCCAGTGGGGCCGCGTTCTCGGCGTCGTACAACAGCACGTGAAAGTGCATGGCGCCATGCTTGACGTTCGTGGCGTAGATTTTCGCGCCGAAGTAGTTCCTGTAACGTCCGGCAAGCTGATGGAGCACGCTCCCGGTGTCGGAAAGAATCAGCCTCCGCCGGGGCTGGTTCTGCGCTTCGCCGCGAGCCAGCGCGACGAATGAGGAACGAACCACGCCAATGGCGTCCCGCATCGGCAGCAGGCGCCGGACATCCTCCTCAGTAATGTGCCTCATCGGCTGATTAACTCAGCGCAGCCAGGGATCGCGCGAATCCGGATCCAGCCCGAACTCGTGCACCACCTGCCGGGCGCGTTGCCCGTCGAACTGGCCCCATCGCGCCAACTGCGACAGCGCCGCCACGGTGATCGATTCGGCGTCCACTTCGAAGAACCGCCGCAGGTAGGGCCGCGATTCGCTGCGGCCGA
This sequence comes from Bryobacteraceae bacterium, assembly GCA_023384675.1. GTDB lineage: Bacteria > Acidobacteriota > Terriglobia > Bryobacterales > Bryobacteraceae > PNKE01. Next base: position 217,977 of record JAHDVK010000003.1, read on the forward strand.
ACCCGTCGGTGCCGAGCGCGGTCAGCCGCCCGCTCAGCCAGGGCGACAGTTGGTCGGCCAGCACCTTCATGTAGTCGCTGGCCGCGACGATCGGCCCTTGCGTATGCTCCATCACCTGCTGGATATAGGGCTTGCGCGGCTCCTCGTCGGGATGCAGGCGGTTCCAGCGGGCGCAACTGATAGCGTCCCGCCGCAGTTCGTTGTAGCTCGTGACGCTCCAGACGTCGGCCGGCAACTCGAACTTCTCCCACAGCAGCCTCTGGGCGCGCAACGCCTCGTTCAGCATCGAGGCCGAGCCCCAAAGCTGGATCCGCGCCGGGCCATGCTCGCTCTGCGACACGCGGTAGATGCCCCTCAGAATTCCTTCGCGCACGCCTTCGCCCTCGGGCATCGGCGGCTGCGCGTAGTTCTCGTTGCACAGCGTGATGTAGTAGAAGACATCTTCGTTGTTGCCGTACATCCGCCGAAGGCCTTCCTGGATAATCACCGCGATTTCGTAAGCGTAGGCAGGATCGTACGTCACGCAGTTCGGCACTGTGGAAGCCAGCACGTGCGAATGTCCGTCCTCGTGCTGCAAGCCCTCGCCGTTCAGCGTCGTCCGTCCGGCGGTGGCTCCGCACAGAAAGCCGCGGCCGCGCGAATCGCCAAAGGCCCAGATGGCGTCGCCCACCCGCTGAAACCCGAACATCGAGTAATAGATGTACATCGGGATCATCGGCACGCCATAGTTGCTGTAGGCGGTTCCCGCGGCGGTGAAGCTCGCCAGCGAACCCGCTTCGGTGATGCCCTCTTCCAGAATCTGGCCGTCCTGCGCTTCCTTGTAGTACAGGAATTGGTCGCTGTCCACGGGCTTGTACAACTGCCCGTGCGGCGCGTAGATCGAGATCTGCCGGAACAGGCTCTCCATGCCGAACGTGCGCGCCTCGTCCGGAATGATGGGCACAATCAGCTTGCCCAGCTCTTTGTTCTTGAGCAGATTCCGCAGGATGGCGACAAACGCCATCGTGGTGGACACCGGACGCCCGCCGGAGCCGTCCAGCGAATCCTTGAATTCCTCCAACGCCGGCATCGCCAGTTTCACGGGCTCGGCCTTGCGCGCGGGCAAAGGCCCGCCCATCGCCTCGCGCCGCGCCCGCATGTACTTCATCTCCGGCGAATCCTCAGGAGGACGGTAGAACGAGATCGTCGTCACCGTCTCCTTGGGAATCGGGATCTGGAAGCGCTCGCGGAGTTGCACCAACTCCTCTTCGTTCAACTTCTTCTGCTGGTGGGTGAAGTTCCGGCCTTCGCCCGCCTCGCCCAGGCCGTAACCCTTCACGGTCTTCGCCAGGATCACCGTGGGCGAACCGCTGTGCTCCACCGCGCGCTTGTAGGCGTTATAAACCTTCTGGGGATCGTGACCGCCGCGCCGCAGCGAATACAGCTCATCGTCGGTCATGTCCTCGACCAGTTCGAGCAGTTCGGGATACTTCCCGAAGAACTCCTGCCGGACATAGGCTCCGCCACGCGCCTTGAAGTTCTGAAACTCTCCGTCCACGCACTCATGCATGCGGCGCATGAGCAGGCCGGTCTTATCCTTCGCCAGCAGCCGGTCCCAGTCGCTGCCCCAGATCACCTTGATCACATTCCAGCCCGCGCCGCGGAAACTGCCCTCCAGCTCCTGGATGATGTTGCCGTTGCCGCGCACCGGGCCGTCGAGCCGCTGCAGATTGCAGTTGATGACAAAGATGAGGTTGTCGAGCTTTTCGTGCGCCGGGATGCGCAGCGCGCCGGTGGATTCGGGCTCTTCCATCTCGCCGTCGCCCAGAAACGCCCACACTTTGCGGCCGGTTTTCGAAATCAGGCCGCGGTTCTCGAGGTACCGCATAAAGCGCGCCTGGTAAATCGAGTTGATCGGCCCCAGGCCCATCGAAACCGTCGGAAATTGCCAGAAATCCGGCATCAGCCACGGATGGGGGTAGCTCGAGAGGCCCGCATGCTCGCGCAACTCGTGGCGGAAATTCTTCAGGTGCTCCTCGGTCAGCCGCCCCTCCAGGTAGGCGCGCGAGTACATGCCCGGACTGGCGTGGCCCTGGAAATACACCAGATCGCCGGGCTGATCGCCGATCGAGCCGTGGAAGAAATGGTTCATGCCCACTTCCACCAGCGTCGCCGAGGAGGCAAATGTCGAAATGTGCCCGCCGATGCCTTCGTCGTACTTGTTGGCGCGCACCACCATGGCCACGGCGTTCCACCGCACCAGGCTCTTGATTCTCCGCTCCAGCGCGCGGTCGCCCGGATAGGGAACCTCGTCTTCAGGAGGGATCGTGTTCAGATAGGGCGTCGTGACCGACAAGGCCGCCGGGACGCCGTTGCGGCCCGCCTCGTGGGCCAGTCTTTCCAGGAGGTAGCGGGCCCGGTCGGGACCGCCATCCTCGATCACCTGTCCAAGCGCTTCCAGCCACTCCTGCGTCTCGACAGGATTCAAGTCTTCAGGCTTTTCTACCTTGGGTCGTAGCATTGATGTTCCAGAGGGGTAATCTTGATTTTACTGCCCCTTTCAAACCTGCTGCAATGGAAACAGTCCGGGCCCCTAATGATGAAGATGCGGATCGACAGCGCAAAGTGCCGGGATTTAGACACCTCCTCCCGGCTGGAATGGCTGGAAACCAACGCCACCGGCGGTTTCGCCATGGGCACGGTCAGCGGGTTGGCCACCCGCCGCTACCACACCTTGTTGACTGCCGCCCTCACGCCACCCACGGGTCGCCGCGCCCTGCTGGCGCGCGTCGAAGAACAGGTAGTCAGCGGCGGGGAAACCCACTCGCTGGGTCTGGTTCAGTACCCCGGGAACCTCGCTCTTCGAGGTCATGAACGCCTGGAAGCCTTCGAGACGAACCCGCCCCGCTGGACCTACCGTTGCGGCGGCGCTCTCGTCGAAAAGGCGCTCTTCCTGCCGCCCGGCCGTCCCGCTGCCGTTCTGCGCTACCTCAGCGACCGGCCCGTCACCCTTCGTCTTCGCCCCTTCTTCGCAAATCGCGGCTATCATTCACTCCAGCACCAGGAGGCCGGCTTCCGCTGTCCGCTTCATATCGACGCTCCCGCTGCCGCGTTCATGCCCGGCGAGCACTGGTACCGCGACCACGAATACCGGCTCGAACGTGAGCGCGGGCTCGACTTCAGGGAAGCCCTCTGGACCTCCGGCGTGTATGAATACACCCTCCAGCCCGGCGAACCGGCCTGGTTTGCCGCCTCTTTGGATGGACAACCGCTGGACTATGCCGGCGCCTTCGCCGGGAGGTTGAAGCAGGAGGCCCACCCGGCCCGCGATTTCCTCGCCCGCCGCTCGAACGGGGCCTGGACCCTCATCGCGGGCTATCCGTGGTTCACCGACTGGGGCCGCGATACCTTCATCTCCCTGCCAGGCCTGCTGCTCGGCGAGCAGCCTCTGCGGGAAGAGGCCCGATCCATTCTGGAAAGCTACGCCGCCCACCGCGCCCAGGGTCTGCTGCCCAACCGCTTCCCCGACGAAGGTGAAACCCCCGAGTACAACAGCGCCGACGCCACCCTCTGGTGGTTCGTCGCCGCCCACCACTATCTGATGCATGGCGATGAGGGCGATTTCCTGCGCGGCGTCTTTGTCCCCGCCGCCGGGGATATCCTCGACCATCTCGCCCGCGGAACGCTGTTCCGCATCGGCGTGGACCCGCAGGATGGACTGGTCACCGCCGGCGACCCCTCCACACAACTTACCTGGATGGACGCCCGCATCCACGGTACGCCGGTTACGCCCCGCCACGGAAAGGCTGTGGAGCTCAACGCCCTGTATTACAACGCCCTGCGCATCACTGCCCGCTGGGCGCGCCACGCCCATGCTCACGAGCTTGCCGAGCAGGCCTTCCTGCGCGCCACCCGCCTGCGCACCCGCTTCCGCGAGTTCTTCTGGTGTGCAAGCCGCCAATGCCTCCGCGACACGGGCGAAAGCAGCCAACTCCGGCCGAACCAGATTTTCGCGGTTTCGCTGCCGTATACGCCGTTGGAAGAGCCGGAGCAGCGCGCCGTCGTCCGGGCGGTCTTCGAAAAGCTCTACACGCCCTTCGGGCTGCGCACCCTGGCCCCGGATGACGAACGTTATCGCGGCGCCTACGGGGGCGGCGTCGAGGCTCGCGATGGCGCCTATCACCAGGGCACGGTCTGGCCGTGGCTTCTCGGCCACTACCTCGAAGCGATGCTCAAGGCCTTCGGACGCTCGCCCGAGCGCCTCGAGTGGGCGCGCGAGGCGCTAAAACCCTTGGAGGCGCACCGTGAGGCCGAAGGTTGCCTCGGTTCCATCGCCGAGATTTTTGACGGCGCCCCGCCCCACCGCTGGAACGGGGCGCCCGCCCAGGCATGGTCGGTGGCGGAATTCGAGCGGGCGCGGCGGTTTTCTACGGAAATCAGAAGCTAATCCGCGTAGATCTTGATCGCGCCCACGCCGCCCTTCACGTTCAGGCGGATGGCGGGGCGGTCACTGCCGCTGCCCGCGGACACCCAGAGGTTGTCTTCTTCCTTCGTTAGCCCTCGCACGTCGATCTTGCCGATGCCGCCTCTCGCCTGGGCCTCTACCGGCAGCCCTCGGGGCAGGTGAATCGTGGCGTCGCCGACGCCGCCTTCCATGTTGACGTCAAAATCGCGCTGGTACTCGCTTCGCAGATCCAGGTCCACACGGCCCGCGCCCATCTTCACGTTCACGCTCCGCAGATTCATCCCGCGCAGGTCCAGCCGGCCGTCGCCCGCGCCGCAGGTGACTTCGAGGTCGATGGGCGCTTTGTCCGAAAGCCGGACCCGCCACTCGTTGGTGGCCTTGCCCATGATGGCTGAACCCGAGCCCTGCTTCACCGTCAGCCGGCCGCGAAAACCGGTTTCCTCGAAGTGGATTTCAGGCTTCCAGGAAGGAATGTTATAGCGGAAATCGGCCTCCATGAGGTTATCCGCGCCGCCTTCCACTTCGATTTTGCCCGCGCCCAGCTGCAATTCCACTTGGACGATCTCGGCCTGCGTCAGTTCGACGGTCTCACTTTCCTCAACCAGAGGCCCCGGCCGCTCGACGGGCCCGCGGCCATCCCCAACCCTGATATTGCATCCCGCCGCGACCACAGCAGCCGCTACGAGCGCCGTCACCGGAATCCGCATGTCTCTTTGCCTCCTCATGTGAGGGTAACGGACCGGAGCGCCGATTTGTTCCATTTGGAGGATCGAAAGCCCCTGCCCGCCGGATGAATAGTCCGGCAATCGGGGATTCTCACGCAGTCCGGAGCTTTCAGCGCGCGCAGCGGAAGCCGATGTCGTCGTGGCGGTGTTCGAGATGGATAGGCAGTGCGAAGCGGACGGCGGAGCCGATGAGCGGCGAATCCCCGTTGCCAGGCCCACCGGCGATGTTTTCGCAGGAGACCCAGGAAGCTCCGCGGCGGCTGACGCGCGGTTCGCCATCGGTATTTGCTGTGAGCGCCCATTCCCAGACATTCCCCGCCATGTCATAGAGACCCCAAGCGTTTGGCAGCCGGGCGCCGGTGCGCCGGGGACGGCCGCCAGAGTTCTCCCGGTACCACAGGTACCGCCCATCGATTTCGTCACCCCAATAATGACGGGAAGTGGACCCTGCGCGCGCGGCGTGTTCCCATTCGGCCTCGGTGGGCAGACGGGCGCCGGCCCAGGTGCAGTAAGCCGTGGCGTCAGTGGCGGTGACAAGCACAACCGGCTGGCGCGGCTCCACGCGGAAGCCCGGATCGAGCCAGGTGCGGCGCGAGCCTTCGCGCTCGGCCGCGGTGCGATAGCCCGTGGCGTGAACGAAACGCCGGAAGTCTCGAACCGTTACTTCGGTGGACATGAGTTCGAAAGATGGCAGGGATTCCCCGGGCGGTATGGTCACAAACCGCGGCGGCTGGCCCGTCAGGAGAACGGGCAGGAAGGCAAGCCAGGCGCGTTTCACGTCCGGGCCTCCAGGCTGACGACCAGTTGCCTGCCCAGGGCTTGAACCGCGTAAGTCTTCAGATTCCCATGGGTTCGCCCGTGCAGGAGGGCGCCGTCAAGGCCGAATTCCGCATGGTTGAGGCTTGTGCATTGCACGGTCATGCGCCGGTTGTTGTAGGCGCACTGTGCGCCGCCATGCGTGCAGGACCGGTCGAGCGCGGCGAACCGGCCACGCTTCCAGTGGATGACGATGAGGTTCAAGTTGCGGGATGCCACGACAATCGCGACAGCGCTTCCCGGCTGGCTGAGAAGTCCCCGGTCCAGGAAGATCCGGTTCTCCTCGCAGGCGAAAGAGTGGGAGGGCGCTTCAGGGGTGATGCAGCACAAGGGCGCGAAGCCTGTGGCCAGGAGGCTCCTTTTCAACAACTCGCGGCGATCGAAGGGGGAGGACATCATTTTGAGAGTAACAGGCCCGGAGCTATCTTTTACTAGGATGAGTAATTACGATTTTCCTTCCCCTCCGCGCCGGAATTGAGTATTCTGGGTGCGACAGAAAAAGGCTCTCGAGCGCCAATTTCCGGCTGGTCCGCTCTTCCGCGGAATCGCGGAACGGGTGTGAACCGGCGCAGGTGTTGTGTTACCCAAAAGGAGGCGAGCCATGCCCTCGGATCGTTTCGAAATCCATCTCTCGCTGAAGAAACTTCTGATTGGCCTCTTACTGACGCTGGTGCCCCTTTGCGCGGTAGGCCTGTATACGATTACCCGGGCCGGCCAGGATATGCGCGCCACCATTGGCACGCACTTTAAGACCATTGCCGGGACGACAGCCTCGGAAATTTCCATGTTTTTCAATGACCGGGTGATTGCCGTGGCCACGCTCGCCGCCGAACCCACCATCGCCGACGCGGTGACCGAGGCCAACCGGCGCTGGGTCGGCGTCACGCCCGCCTCCATCGAGGCCCACATCCTCAAGATGGAAAAAGAGTGGAATACCCCCGCCGTGGACGCCTATGTCAGCCAGATGCTGACCTCGCGCGCCGGACGGCTCCTCACCCGCTGGCGCGAAACCGACCGCCGCTACCTGCGCATCACCCTCACCGACGCCCAGGGGGCCGCCATCGCCGCCACCCATAAAACGATGGACTACTACCAGGCCGATGAGGACTTCTGGCAGGCCATCTACGCGGAAGGCCGCGGCGCCGTCCACATGACGGACATCCTCTACGACGACGTCACCAAGTCCTACTACATCGGTCTCGGCGTGCCGGTGATGGAGGCAGGCACAAACCGCTTCATCGGGGCCATCGACGCGCTCATCGAAGTCTCCACGATCTTTCCCCTGATTCACCGCTTCGAAGTGGGCGAAACCATGCGCGGCGCTCTCGTGAAGAGCGACGGCACCATTATCTATACGCCCGGCGTGAGTCTGGCCGCGAAACTGCGCTCCGAGGAGTTCGAATCCCTGCGCGAAGTGCTCGACAGCGCCGCCGGACGCCAGCGCGGCTATCTGACCACCCGGCTGCGGAGCGGCAACGATGTGCTCGTCGGCTATGCCGACCCGGGCCTCGCCGCCTCCTACCCGAACCTGGATTGGATGATGATGCTGATTCAGGATAGCCGCCATGCGTTTTCGGCCACCCGGGGCGTGATGCGGCTGATGTGGTTCTCGATCGCCGTCGCGGTTGTAATGATGACGTTCCTGGCCGTCTTCTTCTCGCTGCACCGGAGGCCGGACTATACCGACCTGCGGATGGAAGAGGAGACTCCCAAGCCGGTGTCGAGCCAGTGAGAGATTTCTCAAGAACAGCCGGGAAGAGCCGATAAGGCCGTAGGAGCCATCCCCCCGCGATGGTTCCCGAAAGGTCTTCGGCATGGGCATTGCACCGCTCCGTTTTACCGGCATCAGCCAGTTTTCGCAGGATTTTCAGGTCATTGTGGACCGGACGGTGCAAATCGCATCGTTGCCCGCCCGGGCTCTGCAAAATGACCAGGCGGCGCTGCTCGAAAAGAAATCGGCGATGGCCGGGCTGCGGTCCGTGGTGGGGGGGCTGGCTGCGAGTCTGCGCGGGCTGGACCAGTTGGGCGTGAACCGGGCGCTGTCGGCTGCCAGCAGCCAGGCGTCCACAGCCGCGGTGACACTGACCCGCAACGGCGCGGCCGCGGCGCCGGGATCGTTCACCATCAGCGAAATCACGTCGTTGGCGCAGCGTACAATCGCAACCTCGACAACGGGCTGGCCCAGCGCGGATTCGGGGCCCGTGTCGGGACCAGCCGGCGTCCTGGAGCTGGTGGTAGGCGGGCAGAGCTTCGAACTCGCAATCGATCCCGCACAGAATCATCCGGCAGGCGTCCGCAATGCCATCAATGCCGCCGGAGCGGGTGTTACCGCCACCTTGTTGAATGTCAATGGGCAGGTGTTTCTCTCCCTGTCCGCCAATCAGACCGGCGCCGCCGCAATTGAATTGCGCACGGAGCCGGGGGAGGCCTCCACGAACCTCCTCAGCGTCACCCAGGCCGGCCTGGACGCCGTATTCAAGGTGAACGGCCAGACGGTGACCAGCAGCGAGAACTACGTGGAAGGAGTGATCCCGGGCGCCGCCATCACCTTGAAAGGTTTGACGGCGGGAAACGAAACGGTTCTGGTCGAGGTAACCAGCAGCCGCGCGCCCGTTCTGGCAGCCCTGAAGGGCTTCGTGACCGCCTTCAACCAAATCAACGAAAGCATGGCGCAGGCCGGAAGCGCCCTGCGCGGTGAGCCGCTGGTGAATTCGGTCTTTGGCCTGGTGCGGCAAGTCACCAGCCAGTTTGGCGAGGGCGGGGTGCGGAATCTGGCCGAAATCGGCGTCAGCGTGGACCGGCAGGGCGTGATGTCGCTGGATGAATCAGCCTTCGCCACTCTTCCGGCAGCGCGGATGGACGATGTCTTCCGGTTCTTCCGTGCAAGCGAGCAGGGTATTGGCTCGCTGGCCAACGGACTTCAGCAGCTGAGCGATCCCATCGACGGGGCGATGGCCGCGCAGATCCGGTCCTGGGATGAGACCGACGCCCGGTTGCAGGGCCAGATCGAATCCATCTTTGAACGCGTCAGCGCCACCCAGGCCACGCTTCTAGTCAAGCTCCAGGCGGCCGACGCCTTGCTGGCCCGGCTCGAAGGGCAGCAGAGCCTGCTGGAGGCCACCGTGAAAAGCCTTCAATTCACCACCTACGGACGGCAGGAGCGCTAGTCATGACCAGTGCTGAATCGTTGCTTGCCGAACTGGAACGGACCACCGCCGCGCTTGGCGTAGAACCGGACGGTTCGCCTGAGGAAGCACTGGCGGCCCGATCGCGAGTTCTGGAAGGATTGGCGGCCTTGCCCGCGCCACTCGATCCATTCCAGTCCGAACGGCTGGAAGCGGCGCTGGCCGAAGGACGCCGCCTCGTCAGACAGGCCCGGGAGCGCAGGACCGCACTATTACGCGCGGTTCAGGAGGCTGCCGCCGCCCGGCACTTCACCGCCACGCTCAAGCCCGCCGGGCGCCTCGCCGTCGTGGACTTCACCATCTGATTTTCCAGCTCGCGGAACAGCTTCAACTGGCGGCGAAGATCCTGATAATTGTCGCTGGCCTCAGGGTGGCCCGTTTCGCGGTCCAGGGCGGTGCGGTAACACTTGAGGGCCTCCGCCGGCTCCCCAAGCGCTTCCATCACTACGCCCAAGTCATTCCAATACGCCGCGCACCGTGGCGCCAGCAGCACGGCCGCCCGCAAGCCCCGGGCGGCTTCCGGCAGCCGTGATTCGCGGAGCGCCACGAGCGCATCCCGGTGCAGCGTGCGCGCATCCTGCGGAATTACCTGAGTCTGGGTCATAGGCTTTCTCCGTATTCGTTGCTCTGGTAATCGGCCTAAGTGATAAAAACTAGAAGGCCCCCGGCGCGGGCAGCGCCAGGAGCCTTTGAGTGGACCGCGAAACCCCTATTTGCGGGGGTAATGGTACTATCCGCGCAGCAGGCTCAGTACCGCCTGCGGGGCGGAGTTGGCCTGGGCGAGGGCGGCGATGCCAGCCTGCTGAAGGATTTGAGCCTTGGTCAGGTTGGCGGCTTCGAGCGCGAGGTCGGCGTCGCGGATACGCGACTCCGACGCCGCCAGGTTGGTCAACTGCGTGGCGGCGAGGCTCACGGCGAAGTTGAACTGGTTCTGGCCTTTACCGACAACGGCTTGGGCCTGGCCGAGCTTGCTGACGGCCTCGGCGAGTTTGGTGACCGCCTGTTTCGCCGAGGCTTCGTTCAGGATGGTGACGTTGCCGCCGCCAGCGACTTCGGCGGAACTCACGGTGCTGTTCTTGTTGCCGAGACCGGTCGTGTCCGCCGTGCCCAAGCTGTTGTACTGCACGGTGACCTGGAAGTCGCGCAATCCTGCCAGCGTGAGGTTGTTCGTACCGTCGCCGCTCTCGGCGGCCACCAGTTTCTTCAGCGCATCGATGCCGCTGTTCTGCAGGGCCACGTTGATCTGCTGCGCGGCGGCTTGTGCCGTCAGATTCCCGCCGCCGGTGGTGTTGCCGGTGAGGGTGATGTCGAGCGACTTCAACGCGCCGGTCTCGTCGGTCGTCGAGACTGTGATCCGCTGCGTTGAGGCGGTGCCGGCCTCGGCGATTGCCGTATAGCCGATCTCCCGCGAATGCAGGCCGCCGGCCACTTTCACGGTGGCGCCGGCGGTGGTGTCAAGGAAGCGGCGGGCCGCGGCGGTGTCGCCTTCTTCCACCACGAAGGCCGCATCGGAGGAGTTCAGCGTGAAGCTCTTGCCGTCCTCGCTCACCGAAGCGGTGACGTTGGCGTTTTTGAAGGCCGTATTGGCCGCGCCGCCGCCGGCCGCTGCCGCGGCGATGCCTTCATTGATGGCGGTCACCAGGCCGTTCAGATCGTTCACTCCATTCAGGTTCACGGTGACTCCAAGATCGTCGAAGCCCGCGCCGCTGAAGTTGAGCGCCATGGAGGTTGCCGCGCCCTTGGCCGTGTCGAAGTTGGCCTGGACATCGAGGTTCGCCGCTCCCGCCACGGCATAGCTGGACAGCCCTAGGCTGCGCGAGTCCACCGTCGAGGCCGTCAGGTTCACGCTGACCGAGCCGTTGGTGATCACCTTGTCGCCATCAGCCCCCCGGCCGCCGCCGACAAACACCGAGATGTTCTTGGCGAAGTCGCCGCCACGGCTCAGGCCGACCGCCTGCGCCTGCCGGTCGATCTCGCCCATCACGCTCTTGAACTCATCGCTCAGCACCGACCGGTCGCCCGTAAAGGTTCCCGACGCCGATTGCGCCGCCAGCGTGCGTGCCCGGTCGAGCAGCTTCGCGATGTTGTTGATGCCGCTGTCGATGGTCTGGAGCGTCGCCAGCCCGTCGTTGGCGTTCCGGATGCCCTGCGTGAGCACGGCCTGATCGCTGCGGAGCGAGTTGGCGATGGCCAGGCCCGCCGCGTCGTCGCCGGAACTGATGATGCGTAAACCCGAGGTCACGCGGTTAATGGTCTTACCCTGGAAATCCGTCGTGATTCTCAGGTATTCCTGCGCCTGCATCGACGCAATGTTGGTGTTGATAGAAAAGGACACTTCTTGTTCTCCTGTATGCACCGGATCCCCGCGGAATCATTCCCCAGGGGCCCCTTTGGAGCCATTTCCGGCTGCAATGCCCTCATCGGCCCAAGCAGACGCGGCTTTGAAGAAATCTTTCTACGAAACTTGGCGCAGGCCGCGGGCGAGCGCCTCCAGCGCATCGGCCGTCGGGTTTGCGGCCGCGCGGTTCTGCGCGCGGGCCAGCACGACCTCCTCGCGAACCACAGCGACTTCGGCGGGCGCAATGACGCCGATCTTCACGCGGTTCGGTCCGGCTTCCAGAATCCGGACCTCGATACCGCCGCCAATCATGATCGCCTCGCCGGCGCGGCGCCGGATCACCAGCATCACTCGCCTCCCGCCGGGCCGGCAGGCCGCACCGGGTGCGCAACCCCGTAGCCCGAATCGAGCTGAATGACCTGCGCGCCGAGCCGCGCCTCGGGATTCAAGACCAGAGGCCCGAGCAGATTGGCCGTGGGCGGCTCGCCGGGGACGAACGTGAGCAGCACCACCGCAAGAAACGCTCCGCCCGCGGCCGGAAAGACGCCTGCTTCAAGCGCCAATTCGCCCGCCGCCGTTTCGTCGAGCGCGAGGCGGTAGCCGGGCGACACGACATCCACGGGCGCCCCGATAAAACTGGGTCCTCCGTCAGGGGCGTCCAGGAAAAGCAGCGGGTCCAGTCCTTCGCGCCGCGACAGCCGGAACTCGCGCTGGTCTTCGAAACCGGGCAAACCGCCCGGGAAATAAAAGAGTTCGCCGGAGGGCGGAGAATCGGGCATACTGATCTCTAATAGTACAAGTGCGCGGCGCGAGCGATTATTCTCTCGCCCGGCGCAGTGGAACTCTGCAAATTATGGGCGTCATCGTTGGTTGGAAAGGCAAGAAGGCGATCCTGCGGCGCGGAGAGTGGCGCAGCTCCGACGCCGCGCTGGAATCGATGCTCAATCGCGCGACCGATCAGTGGATCGCCGAAACCGGCGGCCCGGCCCTGACTTCGCACGACCCCGAACGCGAGGTGGCCCACGCCATAGCCAAGCTCACGGGCGGGCGCGTGCTGCTGCGAGCGAAAACCGACCGCCGCCGCGAGGCCAGGGATTACCTCAGCCGCCGCCAGTTGTCGCTGCCCTTCGCCGACTGACTCCGGCGCGCGGGCTAGCCCTGCTCGAGCCGCTCTTCCTCCCTCTGAATGTGCGCCTCGTTGCGCAGGCACAACTCGGTCCATAGTCCCGCGTCCACCCGCTGCGGGCCAGGGAACACTGCCGCGTCGCCCGGCTTAGCGTACCTCGAGAAGACAAGTTTTTCGTAAACCACCGTACCCAGGCGGATCTCGGGTTCGGCGACGACGATGTGGGCATGCGGCCTCGCGACCACCCGCATCCCCGCGGCGCGTAGCATGGCGGGCAACGCCGCGTAGTTGGGCAGCCACCAGTTGGTCGGGTCGCCGTAGTAGCGGTTTTCGATGAAGGCGAGCCTCGGATGCGCGGGATCGGACAGCAGGGTCTCGTCGTCGGCGCGGCTGAAGTCACGGCCCGGCTCCGAATCATCCTTTTCGGGACCGATGATGGCGGAGGCCACCACGAGCCGCTCCCGGGTCATCTCCGCCAGCCGGTCGATCACGAGCAGCGGATGGCGCAGGTGATACAGAAGACCGAGAAACAGAATGTAGTCGTAGTGCTCCTCACGGGTCAGGCAGAAGGTGTGCGCGTCCTCCGCGACAAACTCGATTTCCACGCCGAATTCCGAAGCGGCAAACCGGGCCTGCTCCAGAAATTCGCGGTAAGGCTCCACCAGTACACAGCGCGCGGCGCCCCGCAGCTTCATTTGAATGGAAAAATACCCCGAACACCCGCCCAGATCGAGTACCGTCTTTCCAGTCAGATCGGCGGGTATCAACTCCTTGAACAGATTCCAGCGCAGCTCGGGATCGTAGGCGGGTTCCTGGCCGTCGCCGGTTCGCAGGCCGCAGGGCAGGGTGAAATGCTGGTACCACCAGCCCAACTCTTTCAGACGTTTCAGGCTGTTACGGGAAGATCTCATAGACTTGTCAGAAGCGGCGGCGTCCGTCCACCACCCTCCGGCCAGCTAGGGTAACACGTCTCCGGACTTCGCCGGTTCCCACCCGCCGCCCCGTTTCCCTTTTTCACCGGGCGGGGGTGAGCAGCGCGGTCCAATGGCCGAAACCTGGAGCGGCGAGGATCACCGTCCCCGCCCGCACGGTCTGTTCGCCGGTCCACCGCGAGTTCATGATGTCGAGCCAGCGCAGGCGCCACGCCCCGGTTTCGTTGAACATCTCCAGGCGCACTTCGCCCCCATCGGTGAAGTACACGGCATAGTGCTTGCCGGGCGCGGCGTTCAAGAAGGCTTCGTTCTGCGCGCGGTTGCCGAGGATGTCGAGGCGCGGTTGGCCGTCGGGCAGATGGATGGCGTCAATCAGCATCCGCATACTTTTCAGATGAGCCTGGGCTTTCGGGCCGAGACCCATCCCCGCAGGCGGCCGGTGGAAGCGCGAGGTGGCAAGCCCGCCGAGCATGCCGCGCCAGAAGCGCTCCTCACCGTCGCGGTCCGTTCCGTAAGTGCCGGTGTCCGCGCCGTAGATCTTCACCACGTTCATGGGGCGGGGCCGCGCGGACAGCCGCCGGTAGACGCTTTGCAGGTTATCCCAATGGCGCTGGCGCTTCTGGTGATTGTTCTGGGACACGTCCACGAAGCTGTACAGCTCCGGGTGATCGAAGGTGCGCAAGTGCATGGGATCGTTGAGATCCCAGGGGTCCCACATTTCGGTGGTGTGGACCTCGCGCTTACGCTTCGCCGCGCGCTCGCGGATAAAAGTGGCCCAGTAGGCGCCCCAGCCGGCGGCCTCGTTGGTTTCGTTGTCCATGCAGTAGAGGACGTGGCTGTACGGCAGCGATTCCTCGAGGAGTTTTTCGACAAACGCCTCCTGGTATTTCAGCGGCAGCCGGTTGTTCTCGAGCGAAGGAACCGAACGGAAGAAGGGCGTTTCGCGGCGGCCGGGATGCTCTTTGTATTCCGTCTTGAGCTTTGAATTCGCCTCCGTCAGTATCGTGTTGTTTTTCGGGTTGAAGGGGTTCAACTGCCAGGGTTCGCGGGCGAAATCGAAACGGTCCCAAACCTCGATCTGCACGACAATGCCGCGCTCGGCGGTCAGGCGCATCAGTTCGCTGAAGCGGCGCCAGTATTCCGGGTTCCAGCGGTTGAGGTCGTACTTGCCGGTTTTGGGATCGGGGAAGAAGGGCCAGGCGTCGCCCTCATCGCGCGAACTCATCGTACAGCGGATGTAGTTGCCGCCCGAAGCCTTCAGCAAGTCCAGATGCTCGCGCAGGTTCGGGATCTGGAAGAGATTGTCTTCCACCGAGCCTCCGATCAGCGGCTGAGTCCTGCCGTCCAGGGCCCAATAGCGCGGGTTTTCCTTGGAAATCGTGACCACGGGCCCGGCGGCGAACAGGCTGGCGGCGGCGAGGAACAGTAGAAAGCGCATCACGCAGCTATCCCATCACGCCGCGCGCCCGCTTGCAACCGCGCCCCCGCGACGAGGATCATCAAAACTGTCATGGATGAGACCTCGAACGCAGGCTATCCCGTGGTGCTGCGGCTGGCAGGCAAACACTGCGTGGTATTCGGAACGGGCCACGAAGCGGAACTGAAGGCCGCGGGCCTCGAGGCCGCCGGCGCACGCGTGGTTCGCTCCGAACGCTTCGACCCGGCCCTCCTGGAGGGCGTCTTCCTCGTAGTCGCCGCCGGGCCGGACCGCTCGGAAAACCCGCGCATCTTCGCCGAATGCGAAGCCCGCGGCATCCTGGTGAACTGCCTCGACGACCCGCCTCGCTGCCGGTTTACCTACCCCAGCGTCCACCGCCAGGGCGACCTGCTCATCGCCGTCTCGACTTCCGGCGCGTGTCCGGCCCTCGCCGTCCGCCTCCGCGAGCGCTTCGAACGCGAATTCGGCAGCGAATACGCGCGCTTCCTGGCGATGTGCCGGGACTGGCGCGCCCGCCTTGCCGATCTCTATCCGGATTTCGGGCAGCGCAAGGCGGCGTGGTACCGCATCGTGGATTCACGCGCGCTTGCGCTGCTGCGCGAAGGCCGCGACGCCGAAGCCGCCGCCGAAATCGAGAGCGCCGCCCGCGGCGGTTAGCGCGACTCGCCCACGCGGTGCAGCTTCATCAGGTTGGTGGTCCCGGGGCGCCCGATAGGCTGGCCCGCGACAAACACCACACTTTCGCGCGCCTTTACCCAGCCGCGTTCCAGCAAAATGCGGTCCGTCTGCGCCAGCATCTCGTCGGTCGAAGTGACGTGGGGCGCGATCACCGGCTTCACGCCGTACACGATGCCGAGCGCGCGCGCCACCTGCTCAGAGGGCGTGAAAGCAAACACCGGCACCGGCGGCCGGTATCTCGAAATCAACCGCGCGGAAGACCCCGAAGACGTGAATACGACGATCGCCGCGGCATTGGCGAACCTAGCCGCCTGGTAGGCGCTGTCGGCGACGATCTCGGCGTGCGTTGCGTACTCGGTGCGCCGCGGAATCTCCCTGAAACCGTGGCGGCGGATCGAGTCCTCGGCTTGCTTCGCCGTGCGGTCCATGATCTGCACCGCCTGCACGGGATACTTGCCGATCGACGTCTCGGCCGAAAGCATCACGGCGTCGGTGCCGTCGTAAATCGCATTGGCGACATCGGAGATCTCGGCGCGCGTCGGCGTGGGGTTCTCCACCATCGTTTCGAGCATCTGCGTGGCGGTGATCACGAACTTGCCCGCGCGCCGCGCCTGTTCGATGATCGACTTCTGGATGAAGGGCACCTGTTCCATGGGCAGTTCCACGCCCAGGTCGCCGCGCGCCACCATCACGCCGTCGCTCTCGCTGAGAATTTCGGAGATCTGCTCCACCGCTTCGGGCTTCTCGATCTTGGCGATGATGGGCAGGTTCGCGCCGCGTTCTTCGAGGAACAGCCGCAGCCGCAGCACGTCGCTCGGCTTGCGCACGAACGACATCGCCACCAGGTCGATGCCCGACTCGAGGCCCGAGTCCAGGTTCGCCATGTCGGCGCGGGTGAGCGAGGGCGTAGAAAGCTGCGCGCCGGGCAGATTGATCCCTTTGCGGTCGGAGAGAATGCCGCCGCGTTTCACCCGGCAGCGCGCCGTCACGCCGTCCGCGTCGATCACTTCGAGTTCGAGTGTGCCGTCGGCCAGCAGCACCCGGTCACCGGGCTTCACATCGCGCGCGAAGTTCGAATACGTCGTGGAAACCATCGCGGCGCTGCCCACCACGGGCTCCGTGGTGATGCTGAATTCGCCCCCCTCCACGAGCAGAGCTTCCCCGCCCTCGAACGTGCCTACACGGATCTTCGGCCCCTGCAGATCCAGCAGCACCGAGATGTGCGTGCCAATCTCCTTCGCCGCGCGGCGGATCATTGCGGTGACCTCCGTCCGCTCTTCGGCCTTCCCGTGCGAAGCGTTCAACCGGAAAACATCCACCCCGGCCAGGATCAGCTCTTCAATCATTTCAGGGTTGGATGTGGCAGGCCCCAGCGTGGCGACGATCTTGGTGTTGGTCATAGAGAGGCTGAGCGCGGGCCGCGCGATACGCTACCATAGGCTCTTTCCCATTATGCCCTTGTATCAAGTCATTCTCCTGGCGGTACTTCAGGGAATCACCGAGTTTTTGCCGATTAGCAGCTCCGCTCACCTCGCGCTCGTCCCCTGGCTGACTGGTTGGGAAGACCAGGGCCTGACTTTCGACATCGCCCTCCATTTCGGCACCCTTGCGGCCGTGTTGATCTATTTCTTCCGCGATTGGGTGCGCATCATTGCGGCCGGAATCGGCATCCGGGCAACGCCCGGGGGCGAAAACACCGCCCACCCCCACCTTCTGTGGATGCTCGGCGCCGCCACCGTGCCCGTGGGCATCGCGGGCATTCTCGGCAAAGACGCCGTGGAAACCACGTTGCGCTCGCCCTACGTCATCGGCTTCATGCTCATCGCCGTCGGCCTGCTGATGGGCTGGGCGGACCGCCTGGGCCAGGGGCCGAGGAAGCTCGGCGACGTCACCTGGACCGACGCCCTCGCCATCGGCGCCGCGCAGGCGCTGGCCATCATCCCCGGCACCTCGCGCAGTGGCATCACCATCACAACCGGCCTGTTCCGCCGGATGGAGCGTGCCGAGGCGGCGCGCTTTTCGTTCCTTCTGTCCACCCCGGCCATCGGCGGCGCTGCCGTGCTC
Source organism: Bryobacteraceae bacterium (assembly GCA_023384675.1). Lineage (GTDB taxonomy): Bacteria > Acidobacteriota > Terriglobia > Bryobacterales > Bryobacteraceae > PNKE01. The sequence continues at coordinate 235,723 of JAHDVK010000003.1, forward strand.
GCGTTCCGCGACCTCATGAACGCCGGCGGCATCCCATCCGGCGAAGCCGCCGCTTTTGTCGCCGGCATCCTGGTGAGCGCGCTCACAGGATGCCTGGTGATCTCGTTCTTCTTAAAATTCCTGCGAAAGTTCAGCCTCAAGTTCTTTGTTGCGTACCGCATCATCTTCGGTATACTGGTCTTGGCTTTGGCTTTCTTTCGCCGGTGAGGCGAAATGAGGCTTGACATCCTGACCCGCTTCCCCCGCCTCCAGGAGGTTACGGGTGTCGTGTCTCTTTTCGCCGCCCTCGGACTCGGCGTCTCCCTGGCGACCTACCACCCGGACGACCCCTCCTTCAATACCTCCTCGCCGATCCTCCCGCCCCAGAACGCCACCGGCTTGTACGGAGCGCATATTGCCGACCTTTGCTTCCAGTGCCTCGGCTTCGCCGCCTGGTTCCTGCCGGCCATCCTCGCCATCGTGGGCTACCAGTGGTTCCGCCGCCGCGAGGCCCGTTCGCCCCTGGAGCGTGTGGCGGGCTACACACTGCTGACGGCGTGTCTGGCCGCCGCAGCTTCCATTCTGTCGTCGGATCACAGCGCCGGGCAGGGCTACGCCACCGGCGGCATCTTTGGCTACCTGCTCGCCACCAGCCTCACTGCCGTTCTCAACACCGTGGGCGCGCTGCTGCTGCTGGCCGCGCTGATGGTGATTTCCATCTATCTGGTCTCGACTTTCTCTTTCTCCTCCGCCGGAGACGCCATGGAGGCGTGGCTTGCGTCGCGCTTCCAGCTTCGGCGCCGCCGGGCGCGCGACTCGGAGGAGAGCACTGAGCTCGGGTTGGCATCAACACCCGCCAGCCGCGAGCCAGTCGCGCACAACTACAACCTGCAGGACAACCGGGATCGGAGTCAGGCGGCCGCCGCGGCGGGCGCCGGCTCCGTTTCGGGAATGGCGGCGGCCCCCAGCTACGCCCAGCAGGACGAGCGCTTCCACGGAAGCGGCCTCGGTTCGCTTCCCATTCAGGATCAGGTGATGGCCCAGGAAGCGGCGGCCTACCTCAGCCGCGAAGGCAACGGCGCCCACCAGAATGACCTGCCGCCCTGGGAAGAGGCGCGGGCCGAAGATGAAATCCCAATTCACGCGCTGGAAGAAATCCCCGAAGCCCCGATCGCGCCTCCGCCCCCGGAACCGCGCAAAGCCAGGCGGCGCGGCGAACCCACCATGCCCACCTGCTTCCAGTTGCCGCCCACCCGGCTGCTGGCGGCCCCCGCCGCGCGCGAAGCCTACGACTCCTTCGAACTCAAAGAGACCGCCGGCCGCATCAAGGAAAAGCTCGAGGAATTCAGCGTCCGCGGCAACGTCGTGCAGATCAACCCCGGCCCCGTCGTCACCACTTTCGAATTCAAGCCCGACGCGGGCGTCAAAATTGCCAAGATCACCACGCTCAGCGAGGATCTCTGCCTGGGCCTGCAGGCCGAGTCCATCCTGATCGAACGCATTCCCGGCAAGCCCACCGTGGGCATCGAAGTTCCGAACACCCGCCGCGAAACCATCAGCCTTCGCCAACTGCTCGAATCGGCCGAGTTCCTGGAAGCGCCCTCGCGCCTCACCATCGCCATGGGCAAGGACATCAGCGGCCGCATCCGCATCTCGGAACTCGAGAAGATGCCGCACCTGCTGATCGCCGGCTCCACCGGCTCGGGCAAAAGCGTGATGCTGAATACGCTCATCATGTCGGTGATCTACAAGTCCACGCCCGAAGAGGTCCGCATGATCATGGTGGACCCGAAACGCGTGGAACTAGGCATCTACGACGGCATCCCGCACCTGCTCACGCCCGTCATCACCGAGCCCAAGAAGGCCGTCAACGCCCTGCGCAACGCCGTGCTCGAAATGGAGCGCCGCCTGAAGCTTCTCGCCAGCTATGGCGTCCGCAACATCGACCAGTTCAACAAAAAGATCCAGAAACTCCGCGAAAAACCCCTTGAGCTCTTCGTGGACGACGCCGGCCCCGACGTCGCCGAGCCTGAAAAGCCCCTGCCCTACATCCTCATCGTCATCGACGAACTCGCCGACCTGATGATGCTCGAACGCGCCGGCGTCGAAGAGAGCGTGATCCGCCTGGCGCAGATGGCCCGCGCCGTCGGCATCCACCTCGTGCTGGCCACGCAGCGCCCCAGCGTGGACGTGATCACCGGCCTGATCAAGGCCAACTTCCCGGCGCGCATCAGCTTCCGCGTGGCCACCCGCGTGGACTCGCGCACCGTGCTCGACGTGATGGGCGCCGAACACCTGCTCGGCAAGGGCGACATGCTCTTCCTCCCGCCCGGCTCCTCACGGCTGATCCGCGTGCACGGCGCGTATGTCACCGAAACGGAAATCGGCGAAGTGGTGGATTACTGGCGCAACCAGGCCGCCCCCGACTACGACCAGAGCTACCTCATCGCGCCGCCCTCGGACGACGACGATCCCGCCGAGGAGTTCGACGGCGACGAGGACCCCATGTACCGCGACGCCGTCAAGGTGGTGCTCGAGATGGGTAAGGCTTCCACATCGATCCTGCAGCGGCGGCTGCGCCTCGGCTATGGCCGCGCCGCCCGCATTCTCGACATGATGCAACGCGACGGGATTATCGGCCCGCCCGACGGCAGCCGGCCGCGAGAGGTGCTAAAGCGCCCCGACTGGCTCGACGAAGTTGAAACGGCTTTGCGCTGACGCTTGAACCCCCGGGGACCACGAACACCTGAGCCAGGTCCCCGGGGTCCTTTTTCCGCGATCCGCGCTAATTCACTGTAATCCGGTGCGCCTCGAGCGTCAGGCCCGTCGCCTGCTCCAGTCGCGCCACGGCCCGGTTGTATTCGAGCACCGCGATCACCGCCCGCAGCCGCGAGTCCAGCAATTCATTCTGCCGCGTCAGCACCAGGAAATTCGTGCTTTCGCCGGTCTGGAACAGCCGGATTTCGCTCTCGAGTTTCTCCTGCGCGGCGCGTTCGCTCGCCTGCGCGGCCTGAATCCGCGCCGAGGCCGATTCCAGCGCCTGCAGAGCGTTGCGGACCTCCGCCTCCACGCCCTGCTCGGCCTGCCGCATCTGAAGCTTCAAGCGCCGGTCCGCAATCGCCGCCTGCGCGATTTCGGCGTCCGCCGTGCGGTTGCGCAGATTCCATTCAAGCTGAATCCCGCCCTGCACGGTGTAGAACGATCCGCCGCCGAGGTTCGACAACGCACGCCCGTACCCGCCGAGGAAACGGTCCGGCGGCCCCGGAAACGCCCCGCCCGGCAGCGGCGGCAGTCCGGCGAGAATCGAAAGCTGATCCACGCGGTTGTTGAGCGGCGCATTCAATCCCTCAAAGGGGTTCGGCGCCTGATTGATCGTCCCCGACAAGCCCGCGGTGGAATAGCCCGCCACGAGGTTCAGCTGCGGCTTGCGCCGGTCGCGTGCCAGCGTGGCCTGCACGTCGTTGGCTTCCGTCAACAGCCGCACCGCCTTCAACTCGGGCCGCTTATCGAGTCCCGTGCGCACCGCCTCGCCCAACTCCTTCACCGCGGGTTCGAGCGGACGCGCGTCCACGGGCGCGAGGGCGTCGTTCCACAGCGCGTCCTCACGCGAGCCCGCCAGCAGCAGCTTCAGCCCGTTCTCGGCCTGTGTCACGGCGTTCACGCTCGCCATGTAGCTGTCGATGCGGCGCTGCAGCTCAGCTTCCGCCGCGGCCAACTCCACCGGCGCCAGCGTGCCGCTTTCGATCTGCCGCTGGCTGCGCGCAAGCTGTTCGCGGCCCAGCGCCACGCCGTCCGCGCGCACCTCGCGTTCGCGCCGCGCGGCCACCAGGTTCCAATACGCGTTTTGGACTTGAGTCACCACCTCGATCACGCGCAGCGACAGCTCCGTCTCGGACACCTCCCGCTGCTTCGCCCGCACCTTGATTTGTGCGCGCGCCGCGTCGATCTCGCGCCCGCGCACCAGCGGCAGCGCAATGCCGAACGTCAGCCGCGATTCCAGGAACGGATTCAAGCCGATGAATGGATTGTTGGTGGACTGGCGCGCATTGTCGAAGTTCGCCGACAGGCTCATTCCGCGCCACGGCGTCAACTGCTGCAGCGAAAAATCCTCCCGGTGAATCCGCTCGGTCAGCGTGCCGGTCGGCGAAATCAGCACGTTCGGCGTGGGCGTGTTGCGCGTTTCAAGCGACGGCCGGTAGCGGAACACCGGGTCGAAGACCCCCTGCGCGGCCTTCATGATCTGCGCCGCCGTGTCCACGTTCGTCCGCTCGATCTCGATCTGCAGATTACTGCCGAGCGCCTCCTGGATGGCCTGTTCGAGCGTCAGCTTACGCTCTGCCCCGGTGATCCCAACGCGCGGCCGTTCTCCCGGCTCCTGTGACAATGCAGGCACACTCACGGCTAAGATTGCGATCCAAACTGCTTTCATGATTTATCTAATCTCCCGCTAACTCGCTCGGAATCGGCTCCGGCTCGGGTTCTCGCTTCCGGAACGGTTTGAATAACCGCCCCCAGATTCGCGAGTGCGCCAGATCGTCAAACAACGAATACGCCACCGGCGTCACCAGCAGCGTCAGCAGCAGCGCCATCGACTGCCCGCCGATCACCACCACCGCCACGGTCCGCCGCGTACCCGCCCCGGGTCCGGTGCCCAGCGCCAGCGGAATCATGCCCGCCACCAGCGCCATCGTGGTCATCAGAATCGGCCGCAGCCTGTCCTCGCAACCGCGGTAAATGGCCTCCAGCCGCGGCACGCCCGCGCGCCGCAACCCCTTGATGTGATCGATCTGCAGAATCGAGTTCTTCTTCACGATCCCGAACAGCACCAGGATGCCCAGCGACGTGTACACGATCGAGAAGTTCTCCCGCGCCAGGTACAGCGCCAGCAGCGCGAACGGCACCGACAAGGGCAGCGACAGCAGAATCGTCACCGGGTCGATGAAGCTCTCGTAGTTCGCCGCCAGAATCATGTACATGAAAAGCAGCGACAGCAGGAACGCAATGAAGAAGTTCTCCATCGCGCGGCCCAATTCCTTTGACTTGCCCACCGCGCCGGACTGGTATTCCGGCGGCAGGTTCATCGCGCGCATTTCGGCGTCCGCCATGTTCAGCACGTCGTTCAGCGCCAGCCCGCCCGACAGGTTGCCCTGAATCAGGATGCGCCGCTGCCGGTTGTAGCGGTCGATCGACAAGGGTCCATCGCCCGACTCCAGCTGCGCCACACTCGATATCGGCACGTTGCCGAGCGACGCCGAGGGCAAATACAGGCGCTCCATCGCAGCGGCGGAATTGCGGAACCGCTTATCCACGCGCAGCAGCACGTCGTAGCGGTCGTCGCCCTCCTTGTACGTCGTCACCTGATCGTCGCCGCCCACCAGGATGCGCATCGCGTTGGCGATCGACGCCACGTTCACGCCGAGGTCCGCCGCCTTGTCGCGATTGATCTCCACGCGCACCTCGGGCTTGCCCGATTCGTACGAGCTGTTCAGGTCGCGCATGCCCTGCACCTTGCCCAGGTTTGCCATCAGCCGCTGCGAGATCACGTCCAGTTCATCGAGATCCGGGCCTTGCACCGAATACTGGAAGTCGGCATCCACCTGTCCGGCGATCAGCCCCGGATTCTGCACCGTCACCGTCAGGTCGCGGTACTTCGCCAACCGGTCGCGCACCATGTCCATCAACTGCTTCTGGTTTTCTTTCCGCTGCTTCACAGGCACCAGCGTCAGCAGAATCGTGCCGCGGTCCACCTGGCGCCGGAAATCCGAGCCGATCAATGTCAGCTTGCTCTGAATTCCGGGGATCTCATCCAGATCGCGCTCCACCTGCCGCACCACCTGCTGAGTGCCTTCCAACGACGAGCCGACCGGCATCTTCACCGTCACCTCAAACTCGCCCTGGTCCTCCGACGGCAGGAAGTCCACGCCCAGGCCCGACATCAGCGGCCCCGTACTCGCCACCACCACCACCGCGAAGATCACAATCGCCCAGCGGTGCGCCATCGACCACTTCAGCAGCGACAGATACGGACGCGCCAGCAGCCGGTCGAAAAACCCGCCCTTCGTCCCGCCGTGCGCCTTTCCTTTTTTCGATGGCCGCAGAAACCGCGAACACAGCATCGGCGTCAGCGCGAAGCTCACCAGCAGGCTCACCATCACCGCGAATGCCGCCGTATAGCCAAAGCTCGACATGAACCGGCCCACGATCCCGGGCATCAGCGCGATCGGGATGAAGATGATCACCAGCGACAGCGTCGTCGCCAGCACCGCCAGGCCAATCTCACGCGTGCCTTCCACCGCCGCCTGCATCGGCGGCATGCCCTTCTCTTCCATGAACCGGAAAATGTTTTCGAGCACCACGATGGCATCGTCGATCACAATGCCCACCATCAGCGTCAACGCCAGCATCGTGATCTGGTTCAGCGAAAAGCCCATGTACTGCATCAGCGCGAACGTCGAGATGATCGACGTCGGAATCGCCACCGCCGCGATCAGCGTCGACCGCCAGCTGCGAATGAAGATCAGCACGATAATCGACGCGAAAATCCCGCCCAGAATCAGGTGCTCCTGCACCGCGAAAAACGCCGCCTGGATGAAGCCCGACTGATCCCGCGCGTAGGTGATCTCGAAGTCCGGCGGCAGGCCCGCCTTCAACGCCTCCACCCGCTCTTTCACACGCGCGATCACGTCCAGCGTGTTCGTGCCCGCCTGCTTGCGCACCTGCAGCACCACCGCCGGCTCGCCGTTCAACGTCGCCACCGACCGCGGCTCCTCGTAGGTGTCTTCCACGCGCCCGATATCGCTCACCCGCACCGGCGCGCCGCTGATCTGGCCCACGATGAGGCGTGCGAAATCCTCCGGCCGCTCCATCCGGCCCATCGTCCGCAGGCTCAGCTCGCGATTGCCTTGATCCACCCGCCCGCCCGGCACCTCCACGTTCTGCGACGCCAGGCTCGCCCGCACCTGCTCCACGTTCAGGTTGTAGCTGTAGAGCTTCTCCGGATCGATGATCACCTGCACCTGCCGCGTGCGGTCGCCCACGAAGCGCACCTGCCCCACCCCGTCGAGCGACTCCAGGTTCTTCTTCAATCGGTCGTCCACCAGCTTGGTGATTTCACGCAAGTCCCGCCTGGCCGACACCACGAGATTGAGGATCGGCGATGCGTCCGTCGCCACCTTCTCCACCGTCGGCGGGTCTGCGTCGCGCGGCAGTTCGCCCAGCGCCGAGTTGATCTTGTCGCGCACCTCCTGCGCGCCCACGTCCGGGTCCTTCTCGAGCACGAAGCCGATCGTGATCACCGAAATGCCCTCGGCGGAGGTGGAATTCAGCTCATCAATGCCCGCGATCGTGTTCACCGCCTCTTCCAGCGGCTTCGTCACCTGGCTCTCCACTTCCTCCGGACTCGCGCCCCGCAGCACTGTCGTAATCGTGACGAACGGGAATTCGACCTTCGGAAAATAGTCCACGCCCAACTGCCGGTATGAGTTCAAACCCACCACCACCAGCGCCACAATCAGCATCGTGGCGAACACGGGCCTGCGTATACAAACTTCAGCCAGTTTCTGCATGGCTCGCTCCTAGCTGCGCCCGCCCTGCGCCTTCACCGGCGCGCCGTCGGTCAGCAGCGGCACGTTCGACACCGCCACCACCGCGCCCGCCTCCACCGTGCCCTCCGGCACCTCCACCCAGCCATTGGACCCGAGCACCTCCGTAATGCGCCGCTCCACCGCCTTGCCGTTCTCGATCGTGAAAAACTTGTTCAACCCCGCCACGGTGTAGACCGCGTCCGAGGGAACCGCGATCACCGGCGCCGCCTTCGCCGTGATCAGCCGCACCTGCACGAACGATCCCGGCTTCAACCGCCCGTCGGCCTGCGACAGCCGCGCTTCCGCTGACAAGGTCCGCGAGCGCGCATCCAGCGAAGGGTTCAACTCCCGCACCACCGCCTTGAACTCCTGAGCGGGCGCGGCCTCGGTCGTGAACTTCAGCTCCGTCCCCACGCGCACATCGCTCACCGCGGATTCCGGGATCTCCACCCGCAGCCGCAACGGCGAAGTCTTCACAATCGTCAGCACCGGCACGTTCTCCTTGATGAACTGCCCCGGCGACACGTGCTTCACCGATACCGCCCCGTCGAACGGCGCCACGATGGTCGCGTCCTTCACTCGCTTCTCAGCCAGTTGGACTTCCGCCCGCAGCGCCCGCAGGCTCGCAAGCTGCGTCCGCATTTCATCCCGCATCGCATCGTATCCCGCCTGCCTCGCCTGCATCCCCCGCTCGGCTTCCTCGAACCGTTCGCGCGAGATATCCCCCGTCTCCACCAGCTTCCGCGACCGCTCGAAACGCGCCCGCGCATCCTCAAGCTGCGCCTTCGCCTGCCGCATCCCCGCGGTCGATTCGGGATCCTCGGCCGCGCCCGGCTCCAAACCCAGCCGCGCCATCGCCTGCGCCAGCGCCGAACGCGCCCGCTCCACCTGCAGGCTCAATTCGGTCGTGTCCAACTGCGCCACCACCTGCCCGCGCCGCACCGGCTGGCCGAAATCCACTTCAATCGACTTCACCCGGCCCGCGACCTCACTCGACACGGTGGTCGCCTCGTCCGGATGCAGCGATCCGGTCACCATCAGGAACTTCTCCACCGTGCGGGCTTCCGTCAGTCCTGTCTTCACCGTCAGCGCTTCCGGCGCGGCCGCCGCCTTCACTTCCTCGGTTTTCTTGCCGCAGCCGGCGAAAAGCAGCGCGGCGCAAATGATAATTCCCGTATATTTTGGCATGGTTATCTGAATTCCACCTTTAATTCCTACGTGCGTTTGCGGATTCCGTTCAAATAAATACCGACAAATTCCTTCACCACCGCTTCCTTCGTCACGCCCGGCAGCTTGCAGCCCAGAATCTTCGTGAGCATGCACGCGTGCGCCACCGGCCCCAGCAGCGCTTCGGCCGCCAGCATCGGATGCATTTCACGGAATTCGCCCGCCTCCATCCGTGATTCCACTACACGCACCAGATGGTCCAGCAGGAGACCCAGCGCGCGCTCGTGCCACAGATCCGACAGCTCATCCCCTTCCAGGGCGCTGAACATCAACAACCGGATGTGGCGCGTGTCCTCTTCATACCAATCCCAGATATGAGACACCAGCCAGCGGAAATACTGTTCGTCCGTCGCGCCATCCGGCAGTTCTTCCAGGCGCGCTTCGAACCGGTTGGTCACCTGTTCCAGCATGTGCTCAACAATGGCCAGATAGAGATCGCGCTTCGTCGCAAAGTGTTGATAAAGAACAGGTTCAGTAACTCCGACCGCCGCCGCCAACTCCCGCGTGGTCGTGCCCCGAAAACCGTTCTGGCTGAAGAGTTCCACCGCCGCTTCGATGATCGCGGCGCGCCTCTCGACGCTCGTCATCCGCTGCCGCGGCGCTGCCGCCTGTCCGCCACTAGTGTTCGCTAACATAGCAGTTACTAAGATAGCGTAAACTAACTTGGCGGCGCAAGATCTTTTCGCCGTTGGCCCGCAAAAGTTACACGCGAAAACGAGGACGCAAGCGGGTCTAGTCGCGGACGATTAGTTTCAGATGTGAACGGCGCGAGTTCCAGTGCAGTTCGTGGACCTGGGAGACGGTGTCGAGCAACTCCTCGAAGGCGGCTTCGTCGTACTCGCGGAGCTGCTCCGGTTGCTGGAAGATGATGGCCCAGCCTTGCTGCTGGTCCCGCAGCGGCAGCGCCGTTAGCGCTTCGCGCACCGTGCCGCCGGCGGCCAGCACCGCCAGCGTCTTTTCGCGTAACGAAACGGCGTCCCAGACGCCCGCCAGCACCACCACCTCAAACGCCCGCGCTTTCAGCGCAGCGGGCAGCGCCGCCCACAGTTCCGCGCTCGTGGAGGGATCGAGCCACACGACGGGATTCGCCGGATCCTCCACCCGCGCCACAATCTGATCGATTCGTTGGCCCATCCCGTTCCCAGTCCCCCTATTATGCGATACACTCCCCAATCAAGGAGCCAGCCATGCCCATCACCTGCACCCGCCGCGCCGTCTTCGCTCTGCCCGCCCTCGCCTTCGCCGCGCCGCGCACCAAGATGACGATCCACCTGTCCGCGGGTTCGATCGGGGTGAAAGCCGATCAACATCAGGCGCTCGATTACGCCCACCGGTTCGGCTACGAGGCGATTGATGCGCAAACCGGCTTTCTAAGCGCCTTGGATGACGCGAAATTGCGCGATTTTCGCGCTGAAATGCAGGCAAAAAACATCGTTTGGGGCACCTCCGGGCTTCCCGTGGACTTCCGCACCAGCGAGGAAAACTTCGCGAAGACCCTGGGACTGTTCCCCGCCCAGTGCGCCGCATTGCAGCGCGCCGGGGCCACGCGCGTCTGCACCTGGATCTCCCCTACCCACAACGACTTACCGTATCTGGCCAACCTCCGCCTGCACGCGCGCCGCCTGCGCGAGTGCGCCCGCATCGCCGGCGACCACGGCTGCCGCATCGGCCTCGAATATGTCGGCCCCAAAACCTCCTGGACCGCCCGGCGCTTCCCCTTTGTCCACAGCATGAAACAGATGAAGGAGCTCATCGCCGAAATCGGCCTGGGCAACGTGGGTTTCGTTTTGGATTCCTGGCACTGGTACTGCGCGGGCGAAACCGTGGACGACCTGAAGACCCTCACATCGTGGGACATCGTCAGCGCGGACCTCAACGACGCCCCCAAAGGCCGCACGCTCGAGGAACAAAAGGACCTGGAGCGCGAACTGCCCATGGCCACTGGCGTCATCGAGGTGTCCGGCTTCCTCAATACCCTCAATCAACTCGGCTGCGACGCGCCCGTGCGCTGCGAGCCATTCAATGCCGAGTTGCGTAAGATGCCGCCCGAGCAGGCCTTGGCTGCGACCGTTGCGGCCATGAAGAAGGCCTTCGACCTGATCCGATAAGCCATGCCGATCATGCCCCTCATTGAGTACGCCGGCGCGAACGAAGAGGTCCGCGCGGTGTTCGACGATATCAAGCGCACGCGCAACGTCGAGGACGTGAACAACTTCTGGAAGGTGCTCGCGAACCATCCGCCCACGCTGCGGCAGGTGTGGGAGGAAGTGAAACAGGTGATGGCCCCGGGCGCCCTGGATCCCCTGACCAAGGAACTGATCTACATCGCCGTGAGCGCCACCAACGGCTGCGAATACTGCACCACCACGCACACCGCCTCCGCGCGCAGTAAAGGCGCCACCGAAGCGCAGATCGCCGAGGCGCTCGCCGTCGCCGCGCTCGCCAACAAGACGAACCGCCTGGCCAACGGCTACCGCGTGCCGGTGGATGCCTGAGTCCCGCCGCCGCAACGCTATCATCAAAGTAAGAGTGCTGGTCACGATCGACACCAAACCGCGCCGGCCCAGCTGGCTGAAGGCGCCCGCCCCTGTGGGGGAAAACTACCGCGAGTTGAAGGACCTGGTGCGGCGCCTGCGCCTGCACACGGTCTGCGAAAGCGCGGCCTGCCCCAACGTGGGCGAGTGCTGGAACCATCGCACCGCGACGTTCATGATCCTGGGCAACTACTGCACGCGCCGCTGCGGCTTCTGCGCCGTGCAAAAGGGCGCGCCGCTGGCGGTGGACCAGGACGAACCGCGTCGCGTCGCCGAAGCGTGCGAGACGCTGGGGCTGAAATACGCCGTCATCACGAGCGTCAACCGCGACGACCAGCCCGACGGCGGCGCCTCGATCTTCGCCGCCACCATCCGCGCGATCCGCGAGCGCATTCCGGCCTGCCAGGTGGAAGTGCTGGTGCCGGATTTTCAGGGCTCGCGCGAAGCGATGGCCATCGTCATGGACGCCGCGCCGGACGTGCTGAACCACAATATCGAAACCGTGCCGCGGCTCTACAAGCAGGTCCGCGCGGGCGCGCGCTTTGAACGTTCGCTCGACATGCTGGCCTATGCCCACCGCCTCCGCCCGGACATCCCCACCAAAAGCGGCCTGATGGCGGGCCTGGGCGAGACGAACGAAGAGGTGATCGAGGCGCTGCGCGCACTGCGCGCACACCATGTCTCGATCGCCACCATCGGCCAGTATCTGCGTCCCACGCCGGAACACCTGCCGGTGCTGCGCTACGCAGCGCCGGAGGAATTCGCCTCGTATCGCGAGGCGGGGTTGGCGATGGGCTTCGCGCACGTGGAATCGGGCCCGCTGGTGCGCAGCAGCTATCACGCCGCCGAAGCCGCCGGCGCTTGAACCAGCCCCGGCCGCAACCGGAAATAATGCCCCTGGATGAGAGGAATAGCTCTGAAATCACACGTATAGTGCAGGAGTGACACTCTCTATCCATGTCTGCCCAGTTTGACGACTTCAATGAGCAACCCATCGACCTGTCGCCGTTCGATGAGGATTACGCCCGGGCCGGGGTTCGCGCGCCCGAGAGCGCCGGGGATGCCATCCCCGATGGCAGCTACGACGTGCGCATCGAGGAGGCCCGGCTCAGCCGTACGCCGCGCACGAACAACCCGATGATCGTTTGGCGGCTGCGCATTCTGGGACCCACCCACGAGGGCGCGTCGCTCGTCAAGACCCGCGTCATCACCCACAAAACGCTTGGCTTCCTGAAGGAGGACCTCGAACTGCTCGGCATTCACATCGAGCGCATCTCCGACCTCGATCATCACCTCGGATCGTCGGTCGGCCGGGAGCTGAGAGTCTTCAAGAAGGTGGGCAGCACGGGCTGGACGGACGTGTACTTCTCGCGGCCAAACTCGCGCGGCGCCGCTGCCAACGGGGGCGCCCTGCCCGGCGAACACGACCAGCCCGCCTACGCCGGTCTCGACGACAACCTGCCGTTCTAACGGACCAGCGGATCCTCGACCTCGGGCGGGGTGGCTTCGATCAGCCGCCCGAGTTCCGGCTCGAGTTCTTCCATGCGCTGCTTCATGGCCCACGCGATCGCGCGGTAGCTGAAGTGTCCCTTCACGCCGCTGCGCAGCCGGGCGATGTATTCGGCCTCGGCGAAGTCCATTTTGAACAGGAAACGCGACCGCGCGGCGAACGGAAGCAGATATTCGCCCCCGGGCGGGTCGAGCGTGGCGGCGGTGTCCCGGGCGGCAGCGAGCGCGGCATGATAGGTCTCCTCCAACCCGGCTGCGCCGATGGCGGCGGGCGTGTCCCACCCGTGCGCCCAGCTAAACTCCTGCCGGAACTGCTGGCAGCGGCGGTGCCGGTGCATGTCGCGGTACGCGCCGATGTCGATCAGCATGTCATAGGCGTACAGCCCACCGCGGAACTCGCGCAGAAGTTCGTCGCGTTTGGTGCGGGATCGGAGCGCCACATCGAGCACTTCCGCCTGCCGGGCGCGGCTCCAGCCGCGAACCTCTTCGTAAAGACCGCGGAACGAGCGCTGGGTGACTGGATACAGCAACGTGGCCGCGATGTCGGGCAGGGTCTCCGTGGGCCGGGCCAACTCGACCAGGGGCCCAGACTCCGGCTGCTGCGCCGCGCGCAGGTTTTGCGCCGCCCACTGCGCGAGGGCCGTCCGCGCGGATGGCGGATAGGCGTCCGGGTCCACGTACTTCGCCAGCGTGGGGGCAAGCGGACTGCCCGGTGTGCCCTCCTCCCAGGTGCATTCCGGGGGCTCGGCGCAGGCCGTTGCCGTCTCGGCGCCGAGCTGGCGAAGCTCCTCATACGGCGCGCTCCGCCAGCGGCGGATCTGCCGCTCCAGCGTGCGGATGCTGGTCACTTGGCCTACGCCGGTCGGCACTCCCAGGAAAAGCAGATAACGCGCCACGTCGAACGCGCGCGCGGCGATGTTCCGCTGGTAGGCATCGGGCCTCATCGCCTCGGGGCGCGGCAGGCGCTCCTTGAGATGTTCCACCATCCGATCGTGGATCTGGCGGTAAGCTGCGATCAGCGCCGCGCCCGCCTGCCGGTATCGTGCGGCGGCCTGTTCGCCGAGTTCGGGCGGCGTCACGAAACCGGAGCGCGAGAAATCCTGATAGCGCGATGACCGGGCCTGGCCATCCCAAAGCTGTTCGTCCTCGATTTCAATCGCCGCCAGTTCGCTGATGCCCTCAAAGCATAGCGCCACGTGGCCGAGATCGGCGATCGACGCGTGCCCGTACTGAAAGTAGAAGCTGTCGAGAAACTTCGAGGAATCGTGCGCGCGCACCCAATCCAGCGAGGCGCGGATGGAATCGGGCGACCGGCTGTAGCGGGCCAGCGCGTACGCGAGCTTTTCCGCCGGCATCGGCCCGACGGCGATCACACGGGGGTTAACGGGTGTTTCGGCCAAGACGCTATCATAGCGGTTTCGCCATGAAGATCGCGATTCAACGCCTGCACCCCGCCGCGGAACTGCCCGCCTACGCCCACGGCCCCAATGAAGACGCCGGACTCGACCTGCGCGCCGTGGAGGATGTACTGCTGGAACCGGGCGCCGCCGCCCTGGTCCCCACCGGACTGGCCATCGAACTCCCGCCCGGCTACGAGGCGCAGATCCGTCCGCGCAGCGGGCTGGCGCTGAAACACTCCCTCACCATCCCGAATGCCCCGGCGACCATCGACCCTGGCTACCGGGGAGAAATCAAAGTGATCGTGCTCAATCTGGGCCGCGTGCCTTACCAGGTGCATACGGGCGACCGCATCGCCCAGATGGTGATCGCGCGTTATGAAGCAATCGAATGGGACGAACGCACGCTCAACGACAGCCATCGCGGCGCCGGCGGCTTTGGCAGTTCCGGCCGCTGATCTTGACAACAACCCGGAGGGCGTCGCGCGGAAAACAGAAGGCACGGACGTCAATCGCTGATCCCATTGTTCCGCTGCATCAACCTCCGGCCTCCAAGCCAGTTCTGTCCGTCAAGTTCGGCCCCAAACAGAAGCCGCGGGCTGCGTACCTGGCCGCACTCGCATCGGTCAATGCCGGAGACTTGCAGACTCTGTTTGAACGGACCACCGAATTGCACTGGAAGGATGCCGCGCAATTCGAGCTGGATCTGGAGCGCGAGGTCGCGCGGCAGATTGCGGAAATCCGCCAGTTTGCCCGGAGCCTGGCAGAGATGGGCATAGAAGGCCTGGACGGACTCAAGCTTCAGGTGTTGATTGAGATGGAGGATGGGCGCCGGTCCAAGACGCCCGGTCTGCCCGCGGTTGAACCGCGGGAGTTCACGCTGCCTTGACCGGCGCGGCCGGCGTCATGCGGGTGACGCGGTGCCACGCTTCCGGCGATGCGGACGGATCGGCCGGATGGGGGATTCGAGGGGTCGATAGCCGCGTGCTGAGCGAGAAGGCTAAAGCTCGGCTGGGCTGAGGCGGCCCTCGGCTCTTCCTGCTCCTGAAATCAAAAATATCTCATGCCTGGCTGAAATTCCCGGCCCGGATTTGCCGCCTTCGTGGTATGTTGCCAACACTGGGATTTTCCATCCGCGGGGGCGCGCGGTTCTCCGCAGCCCCCGAATCGCCTGCCTGGAGTGCTGTCTGATGGAGGGGCGACATGGCTAATTCGGCGTCCACCTTGCCGGCCTTGCAAAGTGCGCACCGGTTCCATTTCTATATGGCTGGGGCTTTTGTTTCCACGGGATTCCTTGGCTTTGCCCCTACTTATTGGGCGCCCCTCTTCCAGGGCGTCATCCAACTGCCGCCCATTCTCCACCTCCACGCCGCCCTCTTTTACGGCTGGCTCCTCTTCTACCTTCGCCAGAGTTGGCTTGCTTCGAGCGGCCAGATCGCCCGCCACCGTGAGTGGGGCATGGCAGGGGTCGCACTCGCCTCGGGGATGTTTTTCGTAGGCATCGCCGCCGCCATCAACACTGTGAAACGGTCCGAGGCCCTCAGCGCCGCATCTGGCGAAGCGGCCCGGCGGTTCCTTGTCGTCTCCGTTACGGGCGCCTTCGTCTTCGCTGTCCTTTTTGCTCTCGCCGTGGTTTACGTGAAAAGACCGGAGATTCACAAGCGCCTCATGCTGGTCGCCACCGCCTCGCTCCTCCAGGCGGCCATCGGCCGCTGGTTCGCGCTCGCTCTCGCCCCGAGTCAAATCGCCTCGGGAGGCATTACGCCTCCGCCCGTCGCCGTAACTATCCTGCCCGGACTCCTCAGCGACCTCTTCATCGTCGCCGCAATGATCCACGACCGCTCCCAGCGCGGCAGCGTCCATCCCGTCTATTGGGCGGCCGGCGGCGTTGTGCTCGCTGTCCAGGTGCTTCGAGCGCCCGTCGCCACTTCCGATTCGTGGATGGCCATCTCCAATTGGCTCGTTTCCTTCGCGCCGTAAACGGTCATCCCAGGGTGCGCAGAGCGGATGCTTCCCGTCCGCAACCGCGGAGAGATCCGCGAATGTGATGCCCGTCCCGCCTTCCGCTTCCACATCAAGCCCGGCCGGGAGCCGTCCCCAAGGCCCTGTTCTTCCGCCCCTTACGCCGAAGCCGGACCCTCGGGCTTCGCCGCCGGCGCCGGTGGCCGGGGCGGGGGCGCCACCGTCTGATACCCCTCCGCGCTGAACTCCACCGTGCGCACCTGCCCCCTTGGGCCGACCGGTTCCAGCGCCCGCCCGTTCCACTCCAGATCCATCCCGCCGGCGTTGCCCAGCACGATCCGGATCTTCGCCTCCGCCCCAAAACTGCGCGAATCCGAAGCCTTCATCAGGTTGTTGAACACCCGCCGCCCATCCGCCCATACTTCCACCCATACCGGCTCGCGCGCCGCCAACTTCAACTGCACGGGGCCCTCGGCGACGGGCGCCGCGGGTTTCGCCTCCGCCGTTTCCGCCACACCCGGTTCGGAGGCTGGCGCAGGTATCTCCGGCTCCGGTTTCGGCTCCGCGCTCGAAGGCATTGCGATCGGAGGCGGTTCCGGCGTGCCGGACTGCGCCACCTCGGCCGGTGTCCGCCAGCGAAGGTAGACCGTATAGAACATGGTTGCCAACGCCACCACCGCCACCAGGCCCGCGACCCGCGCCAGCCAGCGCCGCGTCTCCACCGCCCGGTCCGTCGTGCCCGTCGGCATCGGAGGCACGTCGATATGGCGATCCGGCAAGGCAGGCGGCGCTTGCGTCTCCTGCTCCAGCGAACGCTCAATCTCGTCCTGATACACCGATTCAGGCAGCTCAAGCAGCCGCGCGTATTGCCTGAGAAAACTGCGGTAGAAAAAACCGCCAGGCAGAGAACCCCGGTCTCCCGCTTCGATCGCCCGGAAGTATAAGGGGTTGATGCGCGTCTGCTCAGCCAGGGCCTCGATGGTCAAGCCGCGCTTTTCCCGCTCGCGGCGGAGGATTTGCCCGAGAGTCTCCATGAATTCCTGCTGGCTTCTTGGTGGTATGATACAACATTTGCCAGACTTTGCCCCCGATTCGCTCCAGGGCCCGGGCACGGTTTCCGTGGCGGTGGTGAACTGGAACCGGCGCGATCTGCTGCTTGCTTGTCTGCGTTCGCTCGCTGCGCCGCAGGGCGTGCCGTTCGAGGTCATTCTCGTGGATAACGGCTCCCGCGACGGCTCCGTGGAAGCCGTGCTCGCCCAATCCTGGCCCTTTCCCGTTCGCATCATCCGGAACGCGGACAACCGCGGCTTCTGCGCCGCCAACAACCAGGCGATCGCCGCCTCCCAGGCCGAGTTCGTCGCCCTGCTCAACAATGACGCCGAAGCAGAGCCCCTGTTCCTCCACCACCTCCGCCGCGCCTTCGAGCGCGGCCCCGAAGTCGGCATGGCCGCCGCCAAAATCCTCGTCTGGGAGGACCCGCGCCTGATCGACAAAGTGGGCCATCTCATCTGGCCCGACGGCCAGAACCGCGGCCGCGGCGCCGGCGAGATCGACCGCGGCCAGTACGACCAGGAACAGGAGGCGCTCTGGCCCGACGGCTGCGCCTGCATGTACCGCCGTTCGATGCTCGCGCAGATCGGCGGCTTCGACGAAGACCTGTTCGCCTACGGCGACGACGCCGAACTCGGCCTCCGCGCCCGCATCGCCGGCTGGACCTGCTGGCTGATGCCTCAGGCCGTGGTCCGCCACCACCGCGGCTCCACGCTCGGCCTCGCCTCTTCGGCCCGCCTTCGCCTCATCGAGCGCAACCGGGTGCTGTTGGCCGTTAAACTATTTCCTGGGACTCTTCTTTGGCTAAACGGCGTGTATCATCTGGCAAGGCTGGCCGCCGGCGCGAAGGCCGCGCTGCTGAACCGCGGCGAGATCAGCCGCTTCTCCAGCCCGACGGACAAACTCCGGGCGGCCCTGGCGATCCTGCAGGGCCAGCTTCAGGCGCTGCCGATGATCCCCAGGACCTGGCGCAAGCGCCGCCAGTTCCGGCCGCTGCACAAGCTGTCGGGCCGCCAGATCCGGCAACTTCTGAAGCAGTACCGGATTCCGCTGCGGCAGTTGAGCGAGCAGGCCGTCCTCCCGCCGCCAACGGCCTAGACCCCAGCGCCGCCCTCCAGCCCGGCGCTGTGATCCCCGAAGATCCCAATGCCTGCCCCGGCTGCGGCTGCTCCAAGTTCCATACCCTTTGCCACGGCGCCGACCGCCTCTACGCCACCACCACCAAAACCTACCTCGTCATCGAATGCCGCGAGTGCCGCATGATGCGTCTCTACCCCTGGCCTAAGCCCAGCGAACTCGCGGCCTGCTACCCCGAGAACTACTGGTACAACCCCGGCGCCGACCCCGCCGACGGCCTCGCCGAATCCTGGCGCCGCTATGTTCTGCGCGATCACGTCCGCTTCGCGCGCCGCGCCCTGGAGGAATCCGGCGCCGGCCATCTTCCCGTGCTCGACGTGGGCTGCGGCGGCGGGCTCTTCCTGCGCGAACTCGGCATCCCCGAAAAGCAGCGCGTCGGCCTCGATTTTTCTCCCAACGCCGCCGCCGTGGCCTGGAACACCAATGGCGTTCCGGCCGTCTGCGGCGCCCTGCCGCGTGCTCCTTTTCGCAAAGGCGCCTTTGGCCTCATCACGATGTACCACGTCCTCGAACACCTCTACGACCCGGTGGCGTATCTCAAAGCCGCCCGCGAACTGCTCGCCCCCGGCGCGCGCCTCATCGTGCAGGTGCCCAATTCGGCCTGCTGGCAGTTCCTGCTGCTCGGCGAACGCTGGAACGGCCTCGACATCCCCCGCCACCTCATCCACTTCAAGGAACGCGACCTCGTCAATCTCCTGCACCACAGCGGGTACGAAATCATCCGCCGCAAGCACTTCTCCCTGCGCGACAACCCCGCCGGACTCGCCACTTCCCTCGCCCCCTCGCTCGATCCCATGTCCCGCCGCGTTCGCGGCGTCCCCGAATCCAAGCCGCTCAAGCTCTTCAAGGACGGGATCTACTTCCTTCTGACGCTGGCCAGTATGCCCTTGGCCGCCCTCGAAGCCGCCTTCGGCGCCGGGTCCACCATCATGATTGAAGCCCGCCCCACTCCGTCATGACCTACGCCCGCGCGCGCCGGATCCTGCCGGGCTTCCTCCTCCGCTGGGTGTACCATTTCGAGGCCGAACTCGACCGCGCCGTTGAGACCTTCGCGCTCACCCTGCCCGCCCAGGCTCTGGTGCTGGACGCCGGCGCCGGCGAAGCCCGTCATGCGCCATGCTTCACCCGCCAGCGCTATCTCGCCGTGGACCTCGCCGTCGGCGATTCGGCCTGGAACTACCGCAACCTCCACGTCATCGCCGATCTCGCCGCGCTGCCGTTCCCGGACGCCGCTTTCGACGCCGCGCTGAACATCGTCACGCTCGAACACCTGCCCGAACCCGCCGCCGCGCTCGCCGAAATCGGACGCGTCCTTCAGCCCGCCGCGCCCCTGCTCGTCGTTGCCCCACACCAGTGGGAGGTGCACCAGGCCCCCCACGATTACTACCGATATACGCGGTTTGGCCTGCAATACCTGCTCGAAAAAGCTCACTTCGATGTGATCGAAATCCGCGCCGTGGGCGGCCTCTATCGCTTCGTCGCCCGCCGCCTGTGGGCCGCCGCGCTGCTGTTCCCTTTACCGTGGCGCTGGCTTGCCTTGTTCGCCGCCGCCCCCGCGGCTCTGATCCTGCCCGTCTTCGACCGCCTCGACCGCGATGTCGTTTTCACCCCCGGCTACATTGCCCTTGCACGGAGGCGCGCATGACCCGGCTTCTCGTCCCGTTCATTCTGCTCGCCCTCGCCGCCCCCGCGCAGGAGCCCTTCTCCGGCGAGTCGGCCTACAAGCTCACCGCCGAAGTGGTCGCTCTCGGACCCCGCCCGCCCGGTTCCGCCGCCGCCCGCAAAATGCATGCCCTCATCGTGGACAAGCTCAGAGGCTGGGGCTGGCAGGTGGAAGAGGACGCCTTCACCGCCAACACCCCCATCGGCCGCCTGCCGATGAAGAATATCATCGCCCGCCGCCCCGGCACGCAAGGCGGCCGCATGCTCGTTGTCTCCGGCCACACCGACACCAAGAAGCTCGCCATCAACTTCGTTGGCGCCAACGACGCCGGCTCCTCCACCGGCTTCCTGCTCGAGCTGGCGCGCATTTTCCGCAGCGCGCGTTTGAAACACGATCTGGTCCTCGTGTTCTTCGACGGCGAGGAAGCGATCCGCGACTGGAGCGCCACCGACTCGCTCTATGGCTCCCGCCGACTTGCCGCGCGGTGGCTCAAGGAAAACACGCTGTCGCGCATCGAAGCGCTCATCAACGTGGACATGATCGGCGACAAGGATCTTGTGCTGCTCAGGGAAAGCTACTCCTCCGAGCCGCTCCAGCGCCTTATCTGGTCCATCGCCCGCGAGTTTGGCTACGGACGCCACTTCGGCAACACCGGATGGGCCGTGGAAGACGATCACGTCCCTTTTCTCAAACTCGGCGTCCGCGCCGTGAACCTGATCGACTTCGACTACGGCCCCAACAACTCCTGGTGGCACACCGATGAAGACACCATGGACAAGCTCAGCCCCAAAAGCTTCGAGATCGTCGGCAAAGTGGTGGTCGAGGCTCTGAAGCGGCTGGACCGCTAAGATCCGCCGCGGCCCGCCCGGCTAATCGGCGTCGATGCGGGCGGCGAGTTCGCGGGCCACGGCGTCGGCATCGTCACGCCCAAGCCCCCGCACGCCCGCCAGCCAGCTTCCCTTAGTGAACAGGAACGTGGGCGTGCCCGCGTCGTCACCGAAATAGCCGCCGAAATGGGCGATGAACTTGGGGTCCGCCAGCGTGTTTTTGTAGTCGAACAGCAGCGTGGCGGCGGCGGTGGGCGAGGCGGCGCGCAACAAAAACATCTCATATTCGCGGGCGCCGCGCTTGTATTTGGCCACGTTGCCGCCGGGCAGGAAGTCCTTGCCAAACAGCGGGGATTCGACGAGCGTTACCTCAACGCGTTCGGCCATGGGAAAACGGCGCGTCTGATCGGTGGGTTTCGGCGCCGCGGGCGCAGCGGCCTTCTTCGGGCTTTCGGGTGGCGGCGAAGAACCGCAGCCGGCGAGCGTGAGCGCCAAAGCGCAGACAAAGAAAAGGGCCGTGAGTCTCACGGCCCTGATGCTATCACGAGCGCGCTCAGCGCGGCTTCTTGTGGGTGTGGCGGTCGTAGATGAAGCCGGCCGTCCCGCCGCTAATGGCGCCGATGGCCGCACCCTTGCCGCCTCCGGCGAGCGCGCCGATGGCCGCGCCCGCTCCGGCGCTGCCGCCGACAATCGCGGCGGACTTGGCGGTGGAGCGGCCCCGCGGTTGCTGCCGGGGAGCGGCGGTTGGCGCGGGGGCCGGCGCCGCGGCGGCTGCGGGAGCCCGCTGTGTGCGCGCCGCCTCGGGCAACGCATAGCCCACCAGCCGGCCGTTGGCGTCATAGACCGGGCCTTCATAGCCGGGCACCTCCGCCATCGGTACAGGCATCTGCTCAGGCTCAGGCCTGGGGGCGGGTTCACGGTCCTTCCATATAGAGACCCCGCCGATAGCCAAGCCGCCAAGGACGGCGCCGAGAATTCCGATGCGTAGTTGGGTCCACATGCTCTTTCAGGCATGCAATGAAGCTGCCAGACCGGGAAGCCCTTTATTTGCAATCCGGAAGACGAAGAAAAAAGTGGCTGGTGGTCAAACTTACCGGAGGTTTTTACATTGTTTCAAGTCTGAAATCCGGGCGCTTCCGCTTCAATCTTCGCCGTGCGGTCTTCAGCCCAGCGGCTCGAACCGCGCCTGGAAGAATCGCAGCAGCTTCGGCTCGTACGTCATCCGCAGCCCGCGGACCTTCTCGCGCTCCTCATACACGGCATAAACGGATTCGGCCGTCACATCCATGTGCGCCTGCGTGTACACGCGCCGCGGAATCGTCAACCGCACGAGTTCCAGTTTCGGCTTGCGCTCCTCGCCGGTTTCCGCGTCGCGGCCCGCCGAAACGATGCCGCGCTCCATCGCACGCACGCCCGAATCCAGGTACAGGGCGGCGGCGAGCGCCTGCGCGGGGTAGTGTTCCTGGGGCACGTGAGGCAGAAATGCCTTTGCATCCAGGAAGATACCGTGGCCGCCCACGGGCAGCACGATGGGGATACCCCACCCGCGCAGCTTGTCGCCAAGATACTGCACCTGCCCGATGCGCGCCCGGATATGGTCGTCCTGGACTGACTCCTCGATGCCGATCGCCACCGCTTCCATGTCCCGCCCGGCCATGCCGCCGTAGGTATGCAGCCCCTCGTACACAACGAGCAAATTTGACGCCAAAAGGGCGATTTCCGCGTCGTTTATGGCCAAAAAACCGCCAATATTCGCGAGCGGATCCTTCTTCGCGCTCATCGTGCAGCCGTCGGTGTACGAACACATCTGCTTGACGATTTCGGCCACCGTGCGGTGTTCGTAGCCCGGTTCGCGCTGCTGGATGAACCAGGCATTCTCGGCCACGCGCGTGGCGTCGAGGATCACTTTGACGCCGTACCGGTCCGCTAACTCCTTGACCTCCTTCATGTTGGTCATCGAGACCGGCTGTCCGCCCGCCATGTTCACTGTCGCCGCGACGCTCACATACGGCACTCGCCCCGGATTGTCCTTGAACACCTGTTCGAGCTTTTCGAGGTCCACATCGCCCTTGAAAGGGTGCTCCGAGGCCGGATCGTGCGCTTGGGCGATGATCACGTCCACGAACCGCGCGCCCGCCATCTCCTGGTGTAAACGCGTGGTGGTGAAGTACATATTGCCCGGCACCACGTCGCCGGGTTTGATCAGCACGCGCGAGATGATGTGCTCGGCGCCGCGCCCCTGGTGGGTGGGGATGAGGTGTTCATAGCCGTAATAGCGGCGGACGTTCGCCTCGAGATGGTAGAAGTTCTCGCTGCCGGCGTAGGCTTCGTCGCCGAGCATCATGCCGGCCCACTGGCGGTCGCTCATGGCGGAGGTGCCCGAGTCGGTGAGCAGGTCGATATAGACGTCGCGCGAGCGCAGCAGAAAGGTGTTGTATCCGGCCTCGCGCATGGCGGCGAGGCGCTGTTCGGCGGTGGTCATCCGCAGAGGTTCGACCACTTTGATCTTGAAGGGCTCGGCCCAGCTTCGGCGTTGGAGGGGCATGGCTTCAGGGTAGTCGGCTGGCACGGGAATGGGAATGATGGTTTGCAAGAAGGCGCTTGAAAGAACAAGCGATTGTAAGGTGAAATGAGAGGAATGCCTAACTATCTTCTGGATCCCAAGGCGTTGCGCATCCTGGCCGAACTGCAGCGCGACGCGCGCCTGCCGTTCGCGGAGCTTGGCCGCCGGGTGGGGCTTTCGACGCCGGCGGCGGCGGAGCGCGTGCGCCGCCTCGAGGAAAGCGGCGTGATCGAGGGTTACGAAGCCCGCATCAACCCGCGCGCGCTCGGCCTGGAGGTGACGGCCTTCGTCCGGATCCGCGTCACGGGCGCGGAGACGCTCGCGCGCAAGTTGAGCAAACTGGCGGGCGAGTTGTCCGAGGTGCTCGAATGCCACCGCTGCACGGGCGACGAAAGCTTCATCCTGAAGGTGCGCGTGGCCTCGGTGGCGCACCTGGAGCGCCTGATCGACCGCCTCACGCCGTTTGGCATGACTTCGACGGCGCTGGTGCTTTCCTCGCCCGTCGAGCGGCGGCTCGGGCCGGTGGATGAAGGCCCGGCGCTGCCGTAGCGCCGGATTTTCAGTCCCAGCGAAACGGGCTGCGGCTGCTGCGCCAAACGGCCGGCGGCGTGGGCGTACACTGGAAGTTCGGAGTACTCACCCCTTTGCGATACCTGCCTAAATCCGACGCTGAGCGCCGGGCCATGCTGTCAGTGTGCGGCCTCGAATCGCTCGAGCGGCTTTATGACTACCTCCCCGATGACGCGCTGTTGAAGCGGCCTCTGGAAATCCCCGCGGGGCTTTCCGAATACGAGATCACGGACTACTTCAAGGCCCGCGCGGCCGGGTGCGCACCGTCGATGCCGTGTTTTCTCGGCGCGGGCGTCTACCGGCACTACCGGCCGGTGATGTGCGACGTAGTGGTGTCGCGGGGTGAGTTTCTCACCTCCTACACGCCCTATCAGGCCGAGATCGCACAGGGCACGCTGACCACGATCTTCGAGTTCCAGTCGATGGTGTGCCAGTTGACGGGCATGGAGGTGGCCAACGCCTCGATGTACGACGGATCCACGGCGGTACCTGAAGCGGCCATGATGGCGCTGCGCATCACGGGCCGGGACCGGTTTCTGATCGCCCGGACCGTGCATCCGGAGTACCGCGAGGTGCTCGACACGAATGCGCGCAACTCCCGCCTGTACGTGGAAACGTTCGGCTACGACGCGGCCACAGGCGCGCTGGATCTCGCCGATCTCGAAGCGAAGCTGAACGATCAGATAGCCTGCGTGATCGTGCAGTCGCCGAACTTCTTCGGAGTGATCGAGGACCTGAAGGCCGCGGCGGCGCTGGCGCACAAGCACGGCGCGCTGCTCGTGATGTTGTTCACCGAGGCGGTGTCGCTCGGCCTGCTGGAGCCGCCGCGCGAGGCCGACATCGTCGCGGGCGAGATGCAGTCGTTCGCGATCAGCCCCTCCTACGGCGGGCCGTTCGCGGGCATCATCGCCACGCGCGAGAAGTACATCCGGCAAATCCCGGGCCGCCTGGTGGGCGAGACGAAGGACGCGGACGGCAACCGCGCCTTCTGCCTCACGCTCTCCACCCGCGAACAGCATATCCGGCGCGAAAAGGCGACATCGAACATCTGCACGAACCAGGCGCTGATTGCCCTGATGGCGACGGTCTTCATGAGCGTGTACGGCAAGGAGGGCTTGCGGGAACTCGCACTGCAGAATGTCGCCAAGGCGCGCTATCTGAGCGAGGGCTTGCCGCTCAAGTTCACCGGGCGCTTCTTCAACGAGTTCGTCGTGAAGACCAATGGCCGCACGCCGGCGCAGGTGAACGAAGCGCTGCTCGGCCGGAACATTATCGGCGGCTACGACCTCGGCGCCGCCTACCCAGAACTGGAAGGATGCATGCTGCTCTGCGCCACCGAGATGGCGAAGCGCGCGGAGATGGACGCGGTGAAGGAGGCGCTCCGGTAATGGCGAAAGCGATTGGCAAGGTGCGCAGCCACCAAGTGCAGAACGAGGCGCTGCTGTTCGAGATGTCGAGCCCCGGCAAGAAGGCCTACCAGTTGCCGGAACTGGACGTGCCCGCGGTTTCGCCCGAGGAGGCACTAGGCGCGGAGAACGTGCGCGCGGAGATCGAAGGCTTCCCGGAAGTGAGCGAGGTGGAAGTGATCCGCCACTTCACTCGGCTGTCGACGTGGAACTACGGCATCGACCTGGGGCTGTTTCCGCTCGGCTCCTGCACGATGAAGTACAACCCGCGAATCAACGAAGCGGTGGCGCGGATCGACGGCCTGGCCTGGGCGCACCCGTATCAGCCGGAGGCGCTGTCGCAGGGCGCGCTGGAGATCATCGCGCTGCTCGAACAATACCTGGCCGAAATCTTCGGGATGGACGCGGTGACGCTGCAACCGGCCGCGGGCGCGCACGGCGAATTCACCGGCATTATGCTGATCCGCGAGTACCTCGCTTCGCAGGGCAACGCGCGGCGCAAGGTGCTGGTGCCGGATTCAGCGCACGGCACGAATCCCGCGACGGCCATCATCGCGGGCTATGACGTGGTGAATGTGAAGTCGAACGAAGCGGGCATGGTGGACGTGTCGTCGCTGGCTTCGGTGCTCGACGGGGACGTGGCGGCGCTGATGGTGACGAATCCGAACACGGTGGGCGTCTTCGAGCAGGACATCGCGAAGGTCTGCGCGATGCTCCATGAGAAAGGCGCGCAGGTCTATATGGACGGGGCGAACCTGAACGCGCTGGTGGGCATCGCGCGGCCGGGCGATTTCGGCATCGACGTGATGCATTCGAATCTGCACAAGACGTTTTCGACGCCCCACGGCGGCGGCGGTCCCGGCTCGGGCCCGGTGGGCGTGAAGGCCCACCTCGAACCGTTCCTGCCCACGCCGCGCCTGCGCAAGACGGAGGCGGGCGCGTGGGCGTGGGACTACGACCGGCCGAAGTCGATTGGGCGCGTGCGGGCGTTTTACGGCAATTTCGGCGTGCTGGTGCGCGCGCTGGCGTACATCATGGCGCACGGCGGGCCGGGCTTGAAGAACGCCACGCTCGACGCGCTGCTCAATGCCAACTACATCCGCGCGCTGATCGAACCCTACTATCAGATCGCGTACAACGCGAAAAGCATGCATGAATGCGTGTTTTCCGACGTAAAACAGGCCAAAAACGGCATCAAAACCGGCGATATCGCGAAGCGGCTGATCGACTACGGATTCCATCCGTACACCACGAGTTTTCCGCTGATCGTCTCCGGCGCGCTGATGATCGAACCCACCGAGACGGAGCCGAAACAGGAGCTGGACGCCTTCTGCGACGCGATGATCGCGATCGCGAAGGAGGCCGAGGAGAATCCGGACGCGATCAAGCACGCGCCCGAGATGACGCGGACGCCGAGGGTGGATGAAGTGAGCGCGGCGCGGAAGCCGGTGGTGCGCTGGCGGCCGGGGGAGACGGTTTCGAAAGCGGCGGATTAGCCTTCCCATTACACTGGAGGCTTGCGCCGGGAAGTCCTCATCGTCGTTGCGTTTGTCCTGCTGCTCCGGTTGCCGTTTCTCGGCATTCCGGCGCAGTGGGACGACTTCAACTATCTCTCCGCGGGCGAGTATGCGCTCACCAACCCGGCGCATCCGTCGTGGTTTCAATTCGTCTTTCATGGGCGGACGGTGGACATGCGCGGCCACCCGCATCCACCGGGCGTGGCGTGGATCATTGCGGCGCTGCTGGCCGTGCTGGGACCGTTCCGCGAAGCGCCCTTTCATGCCGCGTTTCTCGCGTTTTCATTGACCGCCGCGCTGAGCATGTACCTCCTGGCGCGCCGCTTCGTGCCGGGGCGCGCGCTAATCGCGACGCTGCTCTTCCTGGTTGTGCCCGCGTCGATGGTGAGCGGCACGTCGTTTGAGAGCGACACGCCGCTGCTGGCGTTCTGGATGCTCGCGGCGGCGCTCTATGTGGAAGCGGTGGAACGGCAGCGCGCGGCGCTGCTGGCGGGCGCGGCGGCGGCGATGGGCGCGGCGGCGATGGTGGCGTATTCGGCCTTCCTGCTGGCGCCGGTTGGCGCGCTGTTTCTCTGGCAGCGGCGGCGCGGCTGGCATGCGGGGTGGGCGGCGCTGGCAGCGCCGTTCGCCGTGATCGCCGCCTACCAGATTTATGAGCGGCTCACCGGCGGGGCATTGCCCGCGGGCGAACTGCTGGGGCACTTTCAGACGCACGGATTCCAGCGTCTGGAGATGAAGCTAAAGAACGCCGTGGCGCTGGTTGGACATTTGGGGCTGATGGTGGCACCGGTGGTCTGGCTGGCGCTCGTGCGGAGGTGGACGCTGGCCGCGGCATTCGTTGTGCCCGCCCTTGCCGCCGCGTTCTATGATCCGCATCCGCTGTTCTGGGCGCCCGCAGGTTTGGGCGCATTGGTGCTGGCCTGGAGTTGGGGGTGGGTTCGGGATGGAGAGAAGCGCTTCCTGGCCGCATGGCTGCTGTTGTACTTCGCCGCAGCGGTGGTGATTTTCTTCGCGGGCGCGGCGCGTTATCTGCTGCCGCTGTCGGCTCCGCTGGTGCTGCTGGTGGTGCGCGAGTTGGCGGAACGGCCGGTGTGGCTCCGCGCGGCCCTGGTCTTCAACCTGGTGCTGGGATTGGCGGCCGCATGGGTGAATTTCGAGCACTGGCGCGATTCGCGGGCCTTTGCCCATGAGGCGGCGAGCCGGGTTGCGGGTGCGCCGTTGTGGACCTCGGCCGAATGGGGCGCGCGCTATTACGCCGAGCGCGCGGGCGCGCGGCCCCTATTGACCGGCCAGACGCTGGCGCCGGGCGATTTTCTGCTTGAGAGCGCGCTCAGCGGCAACGTGGAGCATTCGCGGGGCGGCAATCGCATGGCGGTGCGGCTCGAACGCGAGATCCGCCCGCGACTGCCGCTGCGGCTTGCCGGGCTCGATGCGCGCACGGGCTACGCCACGGTGGGCTTCGGCCTGCGGGCATTCGGTTGGTCCGGCGGCCCGGTGGACCGCCTGCGTTTGTTGGAGGCGGTCTCGATGGAGCCTTCGCTGTCTTGGCTGCGGATGAGCGACTCCGCCGCATCGGACCACTTGCTGGATGGCGTCTATGGTCTGGAGCAGGGCGAGTGGCGCTGGGCCGCGCCACGTTCCAGCTACCGGCTGCTTGCGCCCGGCCGGGCCGCTGCCGTCGCAGCGGTGATCCATCTGCCGGCGGACGCGCCGGGCCGCAGGGTCCGGCTGGAATTGGATGGCAAGGTGATCGCGGAGCGGACGCTGGCGGGGGAAGGACGCCACCGTATCGAATCGGGGCTGGTGGAGGCGAAGGGCCCGGTAACGTTGATGTTGCAGATCGACAAGGGCTTCCGGCCGGCAGGGGACCGCCGGGAGTTGGGGTTGATCGTGCTCGAGTTGGGTTTTGTGGAATGAGCCGGCTTCCGGTGCGTGAAAAGATCTCCGATGCGCTATCTGGCGTCTACCCCCGCCTGACGGCGGGGGCTCACAAACGCCTTTGTTTCAATATGTTCAGAGCGTCCATCGTCAGGTCGAGGCAGGCAACAGCGCGTCAATACGGCCACGCGGGGCGCGTAAACAGGCCGCCATCGACCCAGACGGTTTGCCCGGTGATGAAATCGGATTCGCCGGAAACGAAGAAGGCCACGGCGCGCGCCACATCGAGCGGCACGCCGACGCGGCTGAGCGGGGTGAGCTTCGACCACGTGTCCGCGTAATCGCCGGCCTCTTCCTTGGTGCGTTCGATCTCGATGGCGCCCGGGGCTACGCAGTTCACGCGGATCTTGTAGGGCGCCAGTTCCACCGCTGCCACTTTGGTGAACTGCTCGATGCCGCCCTTGCTGGCGGTGTAGTCCACTAGGTTGGGGAAGGCGATTTTATTGCAGCCGGAGCCGATGTTGACGATCGAGCCGCCCTTGTCGAGCATCATGCGAGCAGCGCGCTGCGTGCAGAGAAAGCAGCCCTTGAGGTTGGTATCGAGCACGCGGTCCCATTCGGCTTCGGTCAACTCGAGCAGCGGCTTCCAGGTCTGCACACCGGCGTTGTTGACGAGGATGTCCAGAGGGCCCGCCTCGGCGGCGATGCGGGCGAACATGGCGTCCACCTGCACGGAGTCGCCGACGTTGGCCTGCACGGCAAGCGCCCAGCCGCCGGAGTCCTGAATCTCGCGGACGGTGTCCGCGGCGCCCTGCGCATCGGAGTTGTAGTTGACCACGACCCGGCAGCCGAGCCGCGCGAGTTCGAGCGCGATGCCCTTGCCCACGCCCTTGCTCGCGCCCGTCACCAGCGCCGTTTTCCCGTTCAGTTCCCTAGGCATACCGCTGATTGTATAGCCTCCCGAGGGCGAGACGGCGAAGGATAGTTGCCCCGGCCGGGCTTTTCGGTGAAACTTGGAGTTTCAGGAGGGCCTCTTCAGAATTGAACGTTAAGCTGCCGGATAAGCCCAAAGTGTGGGAACCCACCGACCGCTGGTCGGTGGCGCACTCGCGCGACTTGTATGACATCGACCGCTGGGGCAAGGGATACTTCTCGATCAGCGGCGAGGGGAATGTGCTCGTGCATCCCACACGCGATCCGCAGCGCTCGATCGACCTGAAAAAGCTGGTGGACACGCTTGTACTGCGCGGCATCGACCCGCCGATTCTAGTCCGCTTCCTCGAGATCCTCGGGGTGCAGATGGCCGAACTCAAGAGCGTGTTCGACTCGGCCATTCAAGAGCACAACTACCAGGGCCGCTATCTGTGCGTGTATCCGATCAAGGTGAACCAGCAGCGGCACGTGGTGGAGGAGGTTTATCAGTACGGGCGGCAGTTTGGCTTCGGACTGGAAGCCGGGTCGAAGCCGGAGCTGCTGGCGGTGGCCGCGGTGGCGGACAACGAGACGCCGATCATCTGCAACGGCTTCAAGGACGACGAATACATCGAAATGGTGATGCTGGCGACGAAAATCGGCCGCCATATCACGCCCGTGGTCGAGAAGTACACCGAACTGGACCTGATCCTGAAACACGCGGCGCGGATCGGCGTGAAGCCGCGCATCGGGATTCGCGTGAAGCTTGCGAGCCGCGGCGCGGGCCGCTGGAAATCGTCCGGCGGCTACCGCTCGAAGTTCGGGCTCACGGTGACGGAGGCCTTGCGCGCGCTCGAGCAGTTGCGCGCGGCGGGGATGGAGGATTGCCTGAACCTGCTCCATTTCCACCTGGGCAGCCAGATCACGAATATCCGCCACATCAAGGCCGCGGT
Organism: Bryobacteraceae bacterium; assembly: GCA_023384675.1. Lineage (GTDB taxonomy): Bacteria > Acidobacteriota > Terriglobia > Bryobacterales > Bryobacteraceae > PNKE01. Next base: position 266,390 of record JAHDVK010000003.1, read on the forward strand.
GATCGAGGCTGCGCGCGTCTATGCCGAATTGAAGCGCGCAGGCGCGGGGCTGGAATACCTGGACGTGGGCGGCGGACTCGGCATCGACTATGACGGCTCGCAGACCGATTTCGAATCGAGCGTGAACTATTCGCTGCAGGAGTACGCGAACGACGTCGTCCACCACATTCAGAACGTGTGCGACGAAGCCGAAGTGCCGCATCCGCACATCGTGACGGAAAGCGGGCGCGCCATCGCCGCCTACCACAGCGTGCTTGTGTTCAATGTGCTGGGTGTTTCGGGCTACGGCGGCGAAGCGATCCCGGACAGCCTGGGCGACGACGCCGAGCAGCCCATCATCGACCTGATGGAGACGTACAAGAACCTGAGCATGAAGAACCTGCTCGAGAGCTTCCACGACGCTCAGCAGGCGCTGGATTCGGCGTTGAATCTCTTCAGCCTCGGGTATCTGCCGCTGAAGCAGCGCTCGCTTGCCGAGAACCTGTACTGGGTGATCAGCCGGCGGATTCTGTCGATGGCCAAGCAATTGGATGTGATGCCTGAAGACCTGGAAGGCCTGGAAGCCGCGCTTTCGGACACGTATTTCTGCAATTTTTCGTTGTTCCAGTCGATGCCGGACAGTTGGGCGGTGAAACAGCTTTTCCCGCTGATGCCGATCCACCGGCTGACCGAGCCGCCCACGCGCGGCGCGGTGCTTGGCGATATTTCGTGCGACAGCGACGGCAAAGTGGATCAGTTTATCGACCGCCGCGACGTGAAGAAGACGCTGCCGCTGCACGGCTTCACGGGGGAGCCATATTATCTGGGGGCATTCCTGGTGGGCGCGTATCAGGAGATCCTCGGCGACCTGCACAATCTGCTCGGCGATACGCACGCGGTGCATGTGCGGCTGAACGAGCACAACACGCCGGTGCTTGAAGCCGTGATCCGCGGCGATACGGTGAAGGAAGTGCTGCACTACGTGCAGTTCTCGGCGGGCAACCTGCTGGAGCAGTTCCGGGTGGATGTCGAGAAGGCGGTGATGGAAGGGCGGATTGGAATCGAGGAGTCGGGCAGGCTGCTGAAGTTCTATGAGGAAGGGTTGTACGGATACACGTACCTTGAGGACGTGCATACGAGCTAGCGGTGCGGCGGTGCGGCAGAGTCCTGCCGGCCGGCGGCGGACCCCGGGCGCTCACAGGATTGGCTCCCCGAGTTCAAAAGCTGAGTGCCGCTGTTTCCAACCGCGAAGATACGCATCAGCGACCCATGCTTTGCCCGCGACGCCCTCCTTGCCGAGTCGAAGGAGGATGAAGGAATCTTCCATTGTCCTTCTCGGCTCCCTTCCGGCAAAGGCCTGGAATGCAAATGTTTGCCGGGCGCCATTACTCGCTACGCACCGTGATGAGTTTGAGTCGAAGCCGGACAGCCACTGAGCAGCGATGCCGCACTGCCGCATCGCTGAATCGCTTGCGATGCTTGCGCGAGGAGCACTCGCCGGCGCAGGAGGGGTTCTTACCGGGCGGCGTTGAACATTTTCCGGGCTTTCAACTGAAGCGGTATGGGCGAATCAAGTGGATCGTACGGGTGGGACTCCGCGCAGCCAAATGAAGTGGGATTAGATCATAATCACTGAATTCACGAAAGAGCGGCGTATCCGCCTGCTCGCCTTAGAGTTCCATTTGGCGGAATCTTCCCGTCCAATCCTGTCTGTTCTCGGAAAGCCGGGCCTGCGGCAAACCGATCTGCGTGACCGGCGCAGCCTGCTATAATCGCGAAGTGCGTCTGAGATCCGCTGCCGCCTACGCCAGCTTGGCGCTTTTTGTGGTTACAAGCGTTGGTTTTTTCGCGCGCAAGGCGGCCAATGAAGTGAGAACGGTCACCTTGTGGGCGCCGCGGAGCGTGGTTCCCCCCGACGTGAGAAAACAGATCGCGGTCATCCGATCGAAAATCCCTTGCGGCGCCCCACTCGTATATGTAGATCCGAAAATTGATCAGTGGGTGTTTGGCGTCTGGAAGCGGACCTTTCATCCCGTGAATAATCTTGTCTCGGCGGTGGGGGAGGCCGAGTTGGCCGCGGTACGGCGGCAGTATGGGATGAAGTACGCCTTGATCGTCGGCGATGCGCCCGATTGGGTACGATTCGAACCCTTGGCGGCCCTTGGCGGCTATCCGGGAACTGCTCCGGTGGTGCTGGGTGCTTTGGAATAGGACGCATGGCCAACATCATCATCGCAGTCCTGCTCGCGTATGCATTCACGGCACTGGGTGCGGTGATTCTCCGGCGCACTCCTCGCTCCTGGTATGAGTTCAACCAGTTCTTCGTGATTGGTCTCACCGCCGCCACTCTGTCCCTCTTCGTGTTGTCGTTGGCGACGGGCGGGCACGCGCTGATGATTACCCTTCTCCTCCTGGCGGCGGCGGCCACACTCGGAGTGCGGGCGAGGATGTTCCCCCCATTGTCTCTGCCGCGAATTCCGCGCAGCGCCATATTGCCGCTGCTTTTAACGGCCACGGCGGCGGCGGTTTTCACCTACCTCAACTTCACCGTCGCCTTTTATTGGGACGGTTATCAGATTTGGGGTACGAAGGCGTTGTTGCTCTACGAACGTGGCGCGCTCACGGAATACTTCTGGTATCCAGGGAACTATGAGCGGATTCTTGAATATCCGCCAATGATTCCGATGTATGAGGCGCTGCTTACGCGCCTGAAGGGCGCTTTTGTTTGGGAATCGGTCAAGCCTATATTTCTGATTTTCTATTTCTCATTGCTGAATTTTACCTATCACGCCGCGTCCGCATTTGTCCGGAGTCACGGTATGGCGCTTTGGGCGGTGGCCATGTCCTCGGTGTCCGCAGCCGTTTCACTCCACTACTCCACCGGCGGCTATGCGGATATGCCGCAAGCTTGTGTGCTCGCAGCCGTAATCGCCGCCTTGGGGCGGGCGGATGAAACGTCGTGGCGGGCGAACCAGGCGCTGCCGTGGCTGCTTGCGGGCCTTGCGCTGGTCAAGAGTGAGGGACTCGTGCTTTTCGGAGTTGGCAGCATTGTGATCGTGGCGGCGTGGTTGACGAGCGGGCGTCTGATGGATCGCGTTCGGACGGCGGCGGGCGGCGTGAGTATCTCCTTGCTGGGCCCCGCGGTGAGCATCCTCCTCGTCAAGTTGAGCAAGTCGCATGACGTGGTCTATAGCGTGGATTGGCAACGGGCGGCAACTCGGCTCACTCAGGTGCCCGAGATTGCGCTCACCCACCTTCTCCATTGGCCAGAGTGGGGGTTCCACTGGCCTTTCGCCCTACTGGCGGCAACTTTGCTGCTGGTCATGGGGCCGATGCGGGAAAGACTCCTTGCCTTCGCCGGACTGGCATCCCTGGCCATCTACACTTCGGTTTTCTACTTCTCGGCCTGGGATGCGAAAGCGCACATGGACAATGCCTATTCCCGGATCATCGGCCAGCTGATCCCCCTGACGATTGTCATCATTATCGCGGCCCATCACCGGTTGGCCGGAACCCCGGAAGGCGGGATCGGCGAGGAGCAGCAGTGCCGCAAGACGGAATTCCGGGCGAATCCCAGTCTCTGATTGCCCAGCGGTTGCCGAAGGTCGCCGCGAGGCTTGTGAGGTTCCGCACGGGCTTCGAACAGGCAGTGGGGCTGAGCGCTTTCCTTTACGCGGCTTCATCCCAAGCCTCACGCGCGCCGGGCGCGTGGGCCCGCCTATCACTTGGACAATAGTTTCCGGTACAAGGCAGCCTGCTCGCGCGCGACCACATCCCAATCGAAGCGCCGTTCCACGGTGGCGCGGGCGTGCTGCTCGAGTGAGCGGCGGCGGTCCGGGTCCGCGAAGAGAGCCAGAATCGCATCGGCGAGCTCCGTGCCGGTTTGCCCTTCCAGATAATCGCTTCCCGCTTCCAGATCCAGTCCGTTCACGCCGGCGGGCGTCGAGACAATCGCTTTGCCCATCGCCATCGCTTCCATAATCTTGATGTTCGTGCCCGCGGAGGCGAGCAGGGGCGCGATGACGATCGCGGCGCGTTCGTAGGCCCCGCGGACATCGGAAACGAAGCCTTCCACCTCGAGACCGGGCTGATCGAGATCCACCGTCACGCGGTCGCGATAGAGTTCGCGATAGTGGTCCGGCCGCGCGCCGGCGATGATGTGGAGCGTGGCGCCGGCTGCGCGCAGCGCGGGCCAGGCTTCGTCGAGGAAGAAACGGAGCGCCATCAGGTTCGGCAGGTGCGCGAAAGACCCGATGAAGAGGATGCGCCGCGGCTCGGGATCCCGCGCAGCGGGGCGGTAGCGATCAAGGTCCACGCCGTTGGGCAGCGCGGCGACGGCGCGCGCGCCCTCCACCATGCCCCGGTCCTTCGCCGACATCGTCACCACGAGCGAGACCTCGCGCCAGGCCTGCCGTTCGAAGGTCTCCCAGCGCTGCAGTTGTTCGCGGGTTTCCCAATCGCCGTTCTGTTGGAGCAGTTGAGAGTAAAGGTCGAGCGTGATGTCGTGCTCGATCAGCAGCGTGGGCAGCGGCGCGCAGTCAGGCGCGTAGAGCGCCATTTGCGTGAACTCGAGTTGGACGAGCGCGGGTTTGTAACGGCGGATCGCTTCGCGCAGTGCCGCGCGAAACGGCGGGGTGTCGTGCTCTTCCACCACTTCGGGGCGCGCCGTCATCGGGCGCAAGTGCGTGCCCCGCCGCCGCACGAGCACCACCTGATGGCAGATCTCGAGCAGTTCCGGCGCGACGGGCGTGTGTTCGTCACAGAACGCGATGAGCACCTGGTCGAATTCGCCGGCCGCGCGTTTCATCAGATTGAACATGCGCACGGCGCCGCCGTGCGAAAGGGGGAAGGGAACGTAAGGGCTGGCGATGAGCACCAGCGGGCGCTCGGGACTGCGTGCGCGCCCGGGGAACCACGCCGTTTCGCCGCCCGCGAGCGCGAGGGCCATTCGTTCATCGGCGATCTGCGCGGGCGCGGGCTCGTTCGACTGCCAAACCTGGAGCGCGGCGCGCAACGCGGGCAGCGCCCAAGGCGGGGGCGGCTCCTTGGCGGCGTGATAGTTCAGCCGCAGAACCGCGCGGGCCCAGAGTTCCTGGAACAGCGCGGGGTCCGCGATACTGCGGGCGAGGAACTTCAGGTAGTTGATCTCGACGGCCTCGCGGATCTGGTCCGGCTTGAAGTAGCGGCTCGTGGTGCTCTGGTGATCGTGGATGACGCGCGCCCCCGCCACGAATACCGTCGGCCAGCCGCGCACCCAGCCGCGCCAGCCGAGGTCGAGATCCTCGACATAGGCGGGCGTGAAACATTCGCCGAGCCCGCCGCAGGCACGTAGTTTCGCGGTGTCATAGAGCGAGCAGCCGCCGCTGCCGTAGGTGACCGGCGTGAGGTCTTCGCCTTCCACCGGGGTCTCGCACCTGACGGGGAATTCGGTGGGTTCGGGCTCGCGCCGCAGCACGGCTTTCCCGGTTTCTTCGCGGCGTTTGCCCTCGGGGAAGAAGATCTGCGCGGTGGCGCAAAACAGCGTGGAAACGCGCGAAAAAGCCTCAAAAAGCGCTCGAATCGCGCCGTTTTCGAGCGTCATATCGTTGTTCAGCAGCAGGGTGTGCGAGAAGCGCGCCGCCGCGATGCCCCGGTTGACGGCCGCCGCGAAGCTGAGCGGCCCGGGGCTTTCGATGAGGCGGATGCCGGGATGGCTCTGCCTGAGCCAGGCCGCCGTCCCGTCCGTGGAGCCGTTATCCACGACGATGATCTCGTGCGAAAACGGGGTTAAATTGGCAAATAATGAGGCAAAAAGGCGCTCCAGAAGCGTTTTTCCGTCACGCGATGGAATGATGACAGAAACGCCCTCCGGCAGCCCGGATTCGAGCGTTTCGGGGCTGTTTTTGCGGTCAACGGCCCGTTTTCGGCCCGCGGCGAGCGCGCGGCGGTACAGCAGCGGGCGCCGCAGCGACCAGGGATGAAAGAGCCGCCAGACTTGGGTATAGAGCCAGCCGCCAGGCTTCGTTTCCCACTCGATCAGGTTGCCTGTGCGCCAGGCCACATGGCGCAGAATCGCAAAGAACGAGTGCGGATGCACCGCGAAATGGTCCAAGTTTTCGTTGAAACACAGCAGGCGGCGCGGTGCGATTTCGAAGCCGATGCGCCGCATGGGCCAGAAGGGCTGGCGCGGCTGCAGGATGATGGCGGCGTGGGCGACTTCTTTGCCGCGGAGGGCATCGAGGATGCGGTCGCGGTTCTGCGCGCAGGTCCGGCCGAGCGCGTACGGGATCCACCGGCCGCGCGGCGGCGCGAATTCGCTGACGACATAGAGCGGCAGTTCGGGGGCGACGGCCGAGAAATTATCGAGAAAGGTTTCGACCAGATCTTCCGACCCGCTGGCAAAGGCGACGAGGATACGTTCGGTGGCCAAGAAATCAGGTTAGACCAGGGCGCGCCACGGCGGCAGTTCGCGGCCGGCGCGGTGGTCCTCATGGAGTGCGAGGGCTTGGAGGGCGAAGGCTGTGGACACGGGGTTGGCGAAGGGCAGGAGTTCTCCGCAGCGGCTGCCAAAACAGAATGAGCCGTCTACGTTTTTGGATCCGCTGGTCTGATACCGAGCGGTCCAGGCGGCTTCTTCGGCGGCAGAATGCCGGTCGAGCGCCACGGCGCCAAGTTGAGCGGCCCAGAGGCGCACGCGCAGGAGTTGCGCGGGCACGTCGGAACGTTCGAACTCGCCGCGCCATTCGCGCAGACGCCGGCCGGCGAGCGCGAGGCCTTCGGCCAGCGCGGCGCGCACCTCGGGTTCATCCGCGCGGGCGAGCAGGGCTTCGAGGAAGTAGCCGTAGGCGTGCAGGCGGTCCATCGTGCGGGGGCCGGGCTCACCATCAGGAAAGGCGGTGTGGGTGCGCAGGGAGCGCTCCAGCGCGCGCTCGAAGTGGGGCAGGCCGGAGGCGTCGCCCGCTTCGGCCAGTTCGAGCCAGGCTAACGCGGATTTCATCTGATAGCAGTCCGAGTTGCGGCTCCAGCGGGCGTCGCGGGCGCGGGGCGTTTTGGCGGGCAGGTCGAGGATGGGGTGGATGTCCTCGTGATTGACAAAATCGCGCTGCATGGAGCGGCCGCAGGCCTGGGCGGTGGTCAGAAATTCATCGCTGCCGGTGAGGCGCCAGGCGCGCAGCAGGGCGCGGGCGATGATGCCGTTGTCGAAGAAGTAGGTGGCGTGTTCGGGCGGGGTCCCGTTGCCGGTCCATTCAAAGGGCATGGCCTGGAGTTGCTCGTCCCAGGCGATGCGGGAGAGGAACCGGGCGGAACGCAAGGCGCCCTCGCGGGCGCCGGCGTCGCCGGTCCGCGCGAAGAGATCGAGGAGGCTGCTGACGGCGTAGCCGGTGATTTCGGTGGAGACGCGCGCGTTTTCGCCGCGGTCGGAGAAGTGATAGCGGGCGACACCGCCCTCCGCACCGGTGATGCCGGATTCCAGGAACCAGCGCAGGCCCGCCTCCAGCATGGCGGGAACGGCCAGAGCTCGACTCGGTGCGGATGTTGGCAAAGAGCGATTCACCTTCAAGAGGAATGGTCGAATTTTTCAGTTTAGCAAGGCTAATGAACCACGGGCGCGGGGCCGGTATCGGAGATGCTCGGCCGGATCAGGAGCACGAGGGCGATGGAGATCAGCGCCACGCTGGCGAAGACGCCAAAGATCGCCAGCAGCGGGACTTCGAGGTCGCGAAGGATGCCGAAGCCCCAGTCCGCCATGCCGCCGCAACTGATGCTCACCATGTTCATCAATCCGTAGCCGGTGGCGCGGACCTGGGGGCGCGCGATCTGACAAAGAATGGGCATATTGTTGGCGTCGAAGAGCCCCCAGCCGAGGCCGAACAGGATGAGGAAAGCGATAGCCACGCCAAGCAATCCGGTTTGCGGGGAGTAGCCGACGCCAAACATAGCGATGACGATGAGGAACATGCCGATGGCGCTGGTGTAGATGCGGCCGCGCTGGGTGCGGCGCATCCAGCGGTCGGCGAGCCAGCCGCCGGCGAGGGCCGCGAAAATCGCGGCGACCATCCAGTAGAGGGTAGCCGAGACGCCCGCCTGCCCTTGTCCGATGCCGAACTCGACCTTGAGTATTGCGGGCATCCAATCGCGGACGATCCAGCCCGCCATGGCGGGCAGGGTGAAATAAAACACCAGCAGGATGAAGGATCGGTTGCCGAGCAGTTCGCGCAGCGCGCCGCCGGGCGAGGCTTTCGCCGGCTGGGCGGCGGCGGCGATCACGGGGCTATTGCGCACCATCAGGAAGAGCGGGATGGCATAGAGGACGCCGATGACGCCGCAGAGTTCGAACATCCAGCGCCAGCCCAACTCCGGATGGTCCGCGGCATAGCCGCTGAAGCCGCCGATGATGACGCCGGCGTAGATGCCCATCTGGTGCATGCCGACGGCGCGGGAGCGGGTTTCCCCGAGGTGATATTCGGCGATGAGCGCGAGCGCGGCGGGGATGTAGAAGGCCTCGCTGATGCCCATGACAGCGCGCGTCCACATCAACTGTTCGTAAGTGGTGACGTGGCCGGTGGCCCAAGTGACGGCGGACCAGACGACGAGGCTGCCCGCGATGACATGGCGGCGGCTGAAGCGGTCAGCCAGGTAACCGCCGATGGGGCTGAGGAAGGCGTAGGTCCATTTGAACAGCGCGAGGATCTTGCCCCAATTCGCTTCGGTGCCGATGTCGGGGATATCCGTCATCAGCGAGAACTTCATGGCGGCGAGCATCTGGCGGTCGAGGTAGTTGAGCAGCGCCACGGGCACCAGCAGGGCGACGACGAACCAGGCGTAGCTGGGCGCCTTCGGGTTGATCCATTTCATACGTGCGTTGTTCCGTTCAGGCCTTCGTGCTTCTGGGCCCCGCCGCATTGGTGATTATATCCGGCGGGTAAGGGGGATGGGATTGCGGGGGGCGGGGCTGAAGTGCCGCGCGTGCTGAAGCCCGCCCCGCAGGTATGGCTGTGGTTGGGTCGACGGGCGCGACTGCCGGGGTGCGGCGCGCTAGTCCGGCTGGTATTCGAACTCGATGGGAAGCGTGAGCGGCTGGCCGGGTCCGGCGAGGGTGTTGGAGACCTCGAAGCGCAGAGTGACGCGCTGGCGCGCGGCGGGCGCTTCCGGGGTGAGCCGCAAGGCGAGCAGCGTGGTGGACTGCGGGGGCAGCGTGACGGAGCCTGTCTGCATCCAAGCGGGCGCGCCGGCGGTTTTCAGGTCGAAATGGAGCGCCGAGTCGTTGCGCAGGGCGAGAGCCGCGGTGCGCGCGCCTTTTGCGACGCGCACATACGGCGCGGGCTGCACGTAAGCGCGCACGAGGTCTCCAAGGACCATTTCGGTTCCGATCAGGCGCTTCTGCTGCCAGGCGACGGTGCGGCCTGAGTCGAGGGCTTCGCGCACGCCGGCCAGGGTGCGTTCCTTCACCAGCAGCAGCGACAGGGACCGCTCTTCGGCGGAGAGCGAGGGTGCGTGGATGTCGGAATTGGCGATGATCACCAGGTTGTGCTGGCCGACCCAGGGGTGGGCCTCTTCGTAGTACGAGGGGCCGTTGACCAGTTCGATGCCCTGGAAGAGCTTGTCGGAAAAGGCGGTGGCGATAGGCGGCCACCACTGAGCCTTGCCGCGCCATCCGGGATGGTTCCAAAAAGAAAACGCTCCCTGGCGTTTGGCTTCGGCGAGCCCGTCCTGGAGTTCCTTGCCGCGGAATGCGTTGTGGTCCTTGATGAAGAGCGCGTTAAAGTGGATATCGCCTTTGGTGATTTCCACGCCGGGCACGATGAGGATTCCGAGCGCTTCAGCCATCGGCCGGGCGATTTCGTAGGGCCGGGCGAGGTTGGCGCTGACGTCCTTCTCGTAAGGGCGGTAGTCGTCGTGGTCGGTGATGGACATCACGTCGATGTCTTCGCGCCAGGCTTCGGTGACGCGCACGGTAGGCCAGACGTGGCCGTCGGAAAAGACGGTATGCATGTGCAGGTCGGCCTTGAGGACGTGGAACTCGCCCACCTTGGGCATGGGCCGGTGCTTGCGCACGCCCTGGGCGGGCAGCAGGCCCGCGGCGGTGAAGAGGATCGCGCCGAGGAGCGCCGGTACCCGGGAATGAAGAGTCGCGTTCATGCCGGGAAGCTTATCAAACCGGCATGAACGCGTCATGACGGCCGCGTGCCGAATGCGTCAGGCGGTGGCGGTCAGCGACTGGTAAACCGCGCGTGCGAAGGCGGCGAGGTCGAGTTGGGCATCGCCGGCGGCGCCGCCCGAAGGCAAGCCCGCGGCGGTGAGCCAGGCGGCCAGTTCGCTGCCCGTGAGGTTCGCATCCGGGTCGCCGGCGGGCGCGGACCAGGCTTTGCCCTCCTGCTGGAGGATGCGCGCGAGGCGTTCCGCGCCGGCGGCGCGCGTGAGCAGAGTGTCCTTTTCGGCGCGGTAGCCGGGGTTCAGGCCGCGGGCGCCCAAGTATTGAAAGGCCGCGAAATCCGGGTCGTTGAAGGCGAGGTCGTGGTAGAAGGTGACGACGGCGCCGCGCTCCACCAGCGTGCGCTGCAATTCGGCTGTGGGCACGGCGCGCGGCGTGACTTTATTTTCAATGGAGAGGTGCGCGGCCGTGCCGGCGGCTTCGCCGAGGGCGATGAAGACCGGCTCCATGCGCAACGCGTTATAGGCGACGTGGCTGCAGGAGCAGGACACAGGCACGAGCAATCCGTCGATCTGTTTCGGTACCAGCGTTCCATAGGGCACCTGGAACGGTTCGTGGTCAACGAAGAAATAGCCTTCGCGCACATTCGGGTAGGCGGGGTCGTACTTGTGGTGGCCGTGAGGGTCGAAAGCCCATTCAATGGTGGCGATGGAGTCGGAGCGGAGGCGCGTGCGGCCGAGCGCCGGGTCGATGTCGGCATCGCGTTCGGTGAGGATGTACTCGCCGGTGATGCGGCGTCCCTGGCGGACATAGACCTGCTTCGGGACGTGCCCGTTGTCGGGCCATTCATCGCGATGCCAGCCATAGCGGAGCGAATCCTGTCGCATGGCTTCGGGGACCTCGGGATCGTTCTGCAGCAGCCAGATGAGGCCCACGTTGTGGCTCACATAGCGCTGGTAGATCTCGCGGCGGCGGGCCAGGGTGGCGGTGGGCCACTCCCAATTTTCCTCGGCGAGATCGAGGGATTCCTTGGGGGAGCCGGTCTTGGGGTTGATGTGGTCGCTGTTCAATTCGAAGCGGCCACGGGGCATGGGATAGACCTGGATGACGTTGCGGAAGGTGGTGGCGAGGCCCGCGCGAATATCTTCGAGCACCCAGCGGTAATCGTCGCGGTTGAAATCCGCGGGCTTCTCGATGGGCACGCGTTTGTCCGGATCGGTGGTGACGTGGAAGCGGAAGCAGTAGGCCTGGGTGGCGTTGTCGGCTTCACCGGTGGAGCCCGGCAGCAGTTCCGTGCCGCGGAAGTGCATATAGATGCGGCCGGCGTGGGGTTCATCATACTCGGTGCGGCTTTCGCGGCCGGTGCGGAAGGGGGCCCCGGCGGCGGCGGCGAGATCGCCTTCGTAGGTGGCGTCGATGAAGACGGGCGCGCGGAGTTCCACATTCGCGCCGCCTGTGTCTTCGAGCGTGATGGCGGTGAGGCGGTTGCTTTCGACGGTCGCGCCGGCCAGGGCATGGCTGAGCAGCAGGCTGATGCGGCCTTCCTGCTCGTCGATCATGTTCTGAAAGATCTTCGCCGCGGCGTTGGCTTCGTACCAGTAGCCGTTGCGGCAGAGCTTGACGTTGGGCTGATCGGGGCCGTTTGCGTCGATCGCTTCATAGTGCTTCACGACGCGGCGAGTGAATTCGTAGAACAGGCCGCCGACGGCCTGACGTTTGCCGATGTCGGCGTTGGTGAGTCCATTGGCGACGATGCCGCCGATGTGATCGTAGTGATCGCAGAGCACGACGCTGCGGCCGAGGCGCGCAGCGGCGACGGCGGAGGCGATGCCGCCGGGATTCGCGCCATAGATGACCACGTCGGCCTGCTGGCCGCGGGGGCCGCAGGCCGCGCTCAGCATGGCGCCGGCGACAGCGCCACGAAAGAGTGTACGGCGGGTAATCGGGTAGGGCTTCATGGTACGGCCATCCTATCAGGGGGCGGTACCAGGGTCACTTCACTTGATCGAGGATCCGGTAAATCTGGCGGGCGTAGCTTTCGACGGCCTTCAGGCCGAGGCCGGGGATGGCGAGCGCTGGACACACAAACGCGGCACATTTATACCAATATGGGTATAATGAAAAGAGATGGACAAACCTCCATCATTGAAGCCACTGCACTGGGTGGGAAACTCGAAACGTGACCTGCAGGCGTTGCCTGGCCCGGTCGTGGACCTCTTTGGGTACACTCTCTATCTGGCTCAAGCGGGCAAGAAGCACGATCAGGCTAAACCCCTGAGGGGCTTCGGTTCCGCCGGTGTCCTGGAGGTTGTTGAAGATTGGGATCGGAGCACGTATCGAGCCGTCTACACCGTGCAGTTCACTGACACGGTGTTCGTGCTGCACGTGTTCCAGAAGAAGTCTAAACGTGGAGCGGCCACACCTAAGGCCGATAGCGATTTGATCCGCGAGCGCCTCAAGGTCGCGGAGCAGATCGCCAAGGAGCTATCGAGATGAAGAAAGAGCGAGTCGTACGGGGCATCCGTGTCGAGGAAGGCTCCGGCAACGTGTATCTCGACCTCGGCTATGCGGACAGCCAGAGCATGCTGGTCAAGGCCCAACTGGCCGCCAAGATCTCCGAGATCATTCGGCGCCGGGCCCTTACGCAAGCCGGTGCCGCAGAGATCCTGGGGTTAACGCAGCCCAAGGTTTCAGCCCTCTTGAAAGGGCGGTTTCGCGGGATTTCCGAGCACCGCCTGTTGGAATGCCTGACCCGCCTGGGCCGGGATGTCCACATCGTCATTAAGCCGACGGCGAGGAATCGTTCGAGCGGACGGCTGACGCTGTCTGTGGCATAGGTTCGCTCCAGAAATGGGCGCCCGATCCAGGGTGGCGCAGCTCAGCGCGCTGGGTTGAGCGAGGACACATATTTTCGAGCGCCTCCCAACAGGACCGCGTGCTCGGAGCAGACACCGCGCCTGCTCGATATAGCCTGACAGCGTGCCCGGTCACTTCACCTGGTCGAGGATCCGGTAGATCTGGCGGGCGTAGCTTTCGACGGCCTTCAGGCCGAGGCCGGGGATGGCGAGCAAGTCGGCCGTGGATTCAGGCCGCGTTTCGGCGATGGCGCGCAGGGCTTTGTCGGAAAAGATGCGGAAGGCGGGCACGCCGCGTTTCTTGGCTTCGGCGAGGCGCCAGGCGCGCAGGGCCTTTTCGAGTTCGCTCTCGCGGCCGGCGGGCGCCTGCTTGCGCGCCTTCGGCGCCGGCTCGGCCTTGGGGGCCGGGGCCTTCTTGCGGCGCTTGCGTGCGCGCGGCGCGGCGGCGATGGTTTCCTTGATCATCAACTCGACGGGCGCCTCGGCGGCGGCTTCGCGCCCCGCGCCGGTGAGGCGGACGGTGCGGTAGGGGATGCGCTTGCCGTCCTTTTCGAAGACGGCGTCTTCGAGCTGAGCCAGGCCGGCGCGAGCGAGCGCGCCGAGCACCTCCTCGAAGTCATCGCGCGTGAGCCCGCCGCCGGGGTAGAGTTCGCCGTGCAGCTTGCCGGTGGATTTGCGTTCGCCGCTGCGCAGGTGTCTGAGCACGCGTTCGGCGGCTCCGCGTTCTTTGTTCGTGGGCTGACGGTAGCGCTGGGCTTCGGTTTCGCTGGGCGCGCAGAAATCGCAGATGCCGCAGGGCGAGTCGCCGCCGGTGGTGTCGCCGAAGTGGCGCACGAGGGTGGCCATGCGGCACTGGCCGGATTCGGCGTAGCGGATCATGCGGTCGATTTGGGTGCGCTTTTGTTCGCTGTAAGCGATGTAGGACTCGCGCCACGAGGCGTCGCCGCGGGTGACGTTTTCGGCGTAATCCATCAGCGCGCCGCCATGGATCCAGAGCTTTTCAAGGGCTTTTTCGAAGAGGTCGGAGTCCATCTGCATCAGTTGCTGAAGCTCTTCCTTGGCGATGGGCTGTTCGTTGAGCGCTTCGAAGATGGTGCCGACGAGGCCGGGCGAGGGGTAGTCGCGTTCGTAAAAGAAATCGTGCGTGTGCCGGTCGGCGTAGGAGTGCATCAGGACGGCGCGGCTGGGCATGCCATCGCGGCCCGCGCGGCCGATCTCCTGGTAATAGGCTTCGATGCTGCCGGGCAGCGCGGTGTGGATGACGGTGCGGATGTCGGGCTTGTCGATGCCCATGCCAAAGGCGATGGTGGCGACCATCACGTCGAGCCGGCCTTCGAGGAACTGTTCCTGCACCTTTTGGCGGCGGGCGGCGTCGAGTCCGGCGTGATAGGCGGCGGTGCTGAAATGGGCTCCAAGCAGTCCGGCGATGCTGGTGGTCTGCTTGCGGGTGGGCGAATAGACAATGGCGGGGCGGCGGCTATCGTCCATCAGCAGTTCGAGCGCGAGATCGGGCCGCTGCGACGGCGGGGCCTCCACCACTTCGATGGCGATGTTGTCGCGGCGGAAGCCGTGGATGAAGCGGGCGGGCGCGTCGATGCCGAGTTGCTTGCAGATGTCATCCTGCACGAGCGGCGTGGCGGTGGCGGTGAGCGCGACGACGGGCGCGGGCCTGAGCGAAGGCAGATGCTGGCCGAGCATGCGGTAGTCGGGACGAAAATCGTGGCCCCACTGCGAAATGCAGTGGGCTTCGTCGATGGCGATCAGGTTGGGCTTGCGCTTCGCCAGCATTTCGGGGAAGCCCGCGACGCGCAGGCGCTCAGGCGCGATGAACAGGAATTGCAGCGCGCCGTTCAGGTAGTCGATACAGGCCTGGCGCGAGGCGGCGCGGTCGCGGCCGGAATGGATACGCTCGACGGCGAAGCCGCGTTCCTTGAGCTTCGCCACCTGGTCCTCCATGAGGGCGATGAGCGGGCTGATGACCAGCGTGGTGCCGCCGCGCGCGAGGCCGGGCAACTGGTAACAGAGCGACTTGCCCGAGCCCGTGGGCATCACCAGCAGCACGTCGCGGCCCTCGATGGCGGCGCGGCAGACAGCCTCCTGATTCGGGCGGAATCCGGGGAAGCCGAAGGCGCGGTGCAGGAGTTCGGCGAGCGGACCGCTGACGGGAGCGGCGAGGGGAGGCGCGTCCGGGGCGGGCACTTTCGGAACCGCCTCCTTCGGGACGGGCGTGGGCGGGCGCGCGTGAATCGCCGGCTTCACCGAACCGACCTTGCCGACCACCTCACGGACGTAGTCCTCGATGCCTTCCAGGAAGGGCGCGAGCTGGTCCGTGCCGCGTTGAATGCGCGCGAGGCGGGCCTCCCATTGCCCGGTCATCACGGGCGATTTCGCCTCCGGATGCACCACTTCGATGAGCCGGATGCCTTTGTCCGTGGCCTCGAGCATCTTGCCGTTGCGCACGATGTATGCGCGCTTCAGCAGCACTTCGATGATGGAGGCGCGCGTGGCGGGGGTGCCCAGGCCGCTTTCCTTCATCGCGTCGGAGAGTTCTTTTTCGTCGAGGGTGCGGCCGGCGGTCTCCATCGCGGTGAGCAGAGTGGCTTCGGTGAAGCGCTTCGGCGGGCGGGTCTTCTTTCGCAGCGCCTCGGCGGCCAGCACGTCCTGGGGCTGATCCTTGGCGAGGCCCGCGGGCAGGGCCTGGGCGGATTCTTCGTCCTTCTTCGACTTACTTTTCTTCTCGGGCGCGATGTCGAGGACCTTCCAGCCCGGCTGTTCAGTGGCCGTGCCGGAGGTGTGGTAGCGGTCAATGATGCCGGGATTGCGGATGGCGGTGATCACCGTGGTGACGTTCCAGATGTGCTCGTCGTGCCAGGCCATGAGCAGGCGGCGGCAGACGAGATCGTAGATGCGCCGCTCGTCCGGGGGCAGCGTGGCGGGATCGGCCTGCGTGGGCGTGGGGATGATGGCGTGGTGGTCGGTGACTTTCGCGTCGTCGACGAAACGCTTGCCGAGCGGGCGTTCGCCCGTGCCGGGCGCGAGCCAGCTCTCGTAATGCGGCGCGATGGCGCGGACGATGCGCGGCAGCGTGGCGGCGACGTCGCGCGACAGATGGCGGCTGTCGGTGCGCGGGTAGCTGATCAGCTTGTGGCGCTCGTAGAGCGCCTGCGCGGTCTCCAGGGTCTTCTGCGCGCTGAAGCCGAACAGGCGGTTAGCGTGGCGCTGGAGTTCGGTGAGGTCGTAGAGCGGCGGCGGCGCGGCTCGCTGCGTCTGGCGTTCGAGGGATTCGATGGCGGCCTCGCCGGTGCGGGCGCGGGCGGCGATCTGGTTTGCCAGTTCGCCATCGGGCGGCAGGCGCATGGCCTGCGCGAGGGATTCCTTCTGCCTGTCGAACCAGATCCCCTGGTATTGCACCTCCGCGGGTTGGCCTTGCGGGTGGAAGGTGGCGGCGACTTCGAGGTAGTCCTCGGACACGAAGGCGCGGATGGCGAGTTCGCGTTCGACCACCATGGCGAGAGTGGGCGTCTGCACGCGCCCGACGGAAAGGTCCTCGCCATAGGCCAGCGAATAGGCGCGAGAGAGATTCATGCCCACGAGCCAGTCGGCGCGGCTGCGTCCGCGCGCGGCGTTGGCCAGGGGATCGTAGTCCTTGCCGGGGCGCAATTGATCGAAGCCCTTGCGGATGGCCTCGGGGGTGAGCGAGGAGATCCAGAGCCGGCTGACCGGCTTCGCGGACCCCGCGGCTTCGTAGATGTAGCGGAAGATGAGTTCGCCTTCGCGGCCCGCGTCGGTGGCGCACACGACGCTGGCGATGCGGGGCGAGGTCAGGATCTTTTTGACGGTCTCGAACTGGTCCTTGGTCTTCTCGTACACCACCAGCGGCCATTCGCTGGGCAGCATCGGCAGGGTGTCCCGGCGCCACTGCCGCCAGGCGGGATTGATCTGGTGCGGTTCAGCGAGCGCCGCCAGGTGGCCGATGGCCCAGGTGACGACGTAGCCGTTGCCGTGCAGAAAGCCGTCGCCCTTGCGGCTGGCTCCGAGCACCTTCGCGATGTCGCGCGCCACCGAAGGCTTTTCGGCGAGCACGGCGATATTGGCGGGTTCCCCTTCAGACATGGCGCAACCTTTCAGTCTATTCCGTTGGGCGTTTTGACCTGGGGCGGGTGGTTGTTCCATACTCGCTAAATTGCGGCTGGACCGCGTGGTCAGGAGGTTTCCCCGCTTGAGACAACCGACGTGGAAGGCGATCGTCACCGACGCGCATTTGTGGGCGCCCGTGGGCGTCCTGCTGTTTGGACTGATTCTGCTTGCGCTGATGAGGTGATGCGATGAACGCGAACGGCAAGAATTCGACGCTCTCGCTCCACCAGCTTGGCGTGATCTGCGGACTCGCGGCGGGGGCGTGGCTGGGCGCGGCGGAAGCCCCGGCCAAGCTCGTGACGCTCGGCTTTTCGCCCTTCGTCATCTCGCTGGGCATGGTGACGGGCGTGTTTGTCGCCCGCTGGACCGTGCCGATGGCGCTGAAGGGCACCTCCTACGTCTGGCTCGATTTAATCGAGAAAAAGCACCTGATCGTCTGGGCGATTCTCGCCGGCATGCTGTGGGCGGTGGCGAACATCCTCACCGTGTTCGCAATTCGGAACGTCGGGCTTTCGATCGCTTTTCCGCTTTGGAATACAAACAGCCTGGTGGGCCTGTTCTGGGGCTGGCTGCTGTTTAATGAGCTGCGCGGCGCGGCGGCGCGCGAATGGCTGAAGGTGCTCGGGGGAGCGGTGGCGATTGTCTCGGGCGCGTGCCTGCTTGCCTACGCCACCACGGAGCAGAGCGCCGCGAGCGGACACAGCGCCACGCTGGGAGTGCTGGCTGCGCTGGGCGCCGGTGTGATGTGGGGTACGATGTACATCCCCTACCGGAAGGCCTACATCAGCGGCATGAATCCGCTGTCCTTCGTGACCGTATTCACCTTCGGCGAACTGGCCACCACCTTTGTGCTGGCAATGCTATTCCACGGCGGGTATGAGCCGTTGACGGCGGAAATCGCGCGCATGCGGCCTTCGCTGTTCTGGCTTTTTCTTGGCGGTTTTTGTTGGGTATTGGGCGATTTATTCCAGCAATATGCGGTGAAATATGTCGGAATCGGGCGTGGGATTCCTTTGTCGAACACGAATCAGCTCTGGGGGCTGGCCTGGGGCGCGCTGGTCTTCGGCGAACTGGCGGGGCTGAGTTTCAATGCGCAGGTATTCGTCGTCACCGGTTCGTTAATCATGATTCTGGGCGCGGTGGCGATCGGCAAGGCGGAGGCGGCCAAGGACGAAAAGACCTCCTGGCGCAAAGCCGTCGAGCGCGAATGCCACCGCTACGGTATGGATCTTGCCCGCATCACCGCCATCGGCGAGGGCCACGATCCGTTGTCGGAGGAGTCGGGGCGCCGCCGCTGGTGGGAGGCGCTGGTGGTGGTGGGCGCGGTGGCCATCTTCATCTGGCTCGCTTCTTCGGCCCAGGTGCCCGCCCTAGCAATGGACGGCTTCTGGATGACGGTGATCGCCCTGGCTTCGCTCATCGTGCTGGGGCTGGCCGCGGCCTTGTTGCATAAGCGGACGGGGTTTAGCTGAGGCGATTGGGGGATTAGAATAGTAACAACTGATGCAGACGGCTTCCCATGAAGCGGAGACTGCTTTATTCAGGCCGTTTTTTGAAGAGCATGAAGCCCTTTTGCCGGGATGCGTCACCGGGCAGGAGCCGACGGTAGACTATTGGCAGAGTGGAGCATATTCCATGACACTTGCGGAACGGAATCAGGCGCTGGATTTACTGGGCCGTCTCGACGCGGGGCAACGTGCAATGGCGCTCCGTTTTATGGAGTTTCTTCTCTTGCCTCCGGCAATCAGAAGTGCGGCCACTGCGCCATTGGACGATGAACCGTGCGTCGAAGGCGATCTCGAACGGGCTCGGGCCGGGGATGCCATTTCCTCTTCAGACGCCATCGGGATGGAAGATTTGCTTGAAGAGTTTGGCTTCAAGATAGAGGATTTTCCCCAAGCCCGCTAATGCCCGAAATTCGCATCGAGTGGACTGAACTCGCTCGCAGGGATGTCCGGGGGCTGGATCGCACCGTGGCGATGCGCATCTTTGAGGCGATCCTG
The DNA here is from genome assembly GCA_023384675.1 of Bryobacteraceae bacterium. Taxonomy (GTDB): domain Bacteria; phylum Acidobacteriota; class Terriglobia; order Bryobacterales; family Bryobacteraceae; genus PNKE01. The sequence continues at coordinate 285,496 of JAHDVK010000003.1, forward strand.
CGCTTCGCGCAGACTGGCCATGGTGATGTCGTGCGCCTGGATGGACCCCTTGCCGGAAAGCTGCGACTCCGGGCAGGAGATTACCGGATCCTATTCAAATTGAACGGGACGACCATGCGGGTGCTTGGCGTTTCGCACCGTTCATCCGCCTATCAATAGACCTCCTTCCGAAACCAGCACCTTTGAAGATCACGCCTTCTTCGCCGTCCACCGGCTGCGCCCGCCGGTTTCGGCCAGAAACGCGAGCGCCTGTTCATGCGCGATCAGTTGCGCGTCGAGCAGGTTTTCCGGACTGTGAAAGAATGGCTCCCCGTTGCGTTTCGCGCGCGAAAAGTTGTGCGAGGGCGATTCGATCAGAATGCTCAGCGTGCCGCAATGCAGGTTGAGCGCGGTGTCGAGGTTGTAGACCGAAAGCCGTTCGCGGGCCGGGTCGGAGTGGACGGCCGGGTCAGCGGATGCCTGCAGGCCGGCCTGGGTCAGCCGGGTCTGCAGGCGCCGGTAATAGGTCTCGAACCAGGGCGTCAGGGCCGGTTCCTGAAACGGGCGCAACGGGTGCATGAACTGCGCGCCGGTGTGCATATTGATGGTGAGATCGGGCCGCTCGGCGGCGCAAAGATCGAATAACGACCGCGTTTCCGGCTGCTGGTTGCCGAGAAAATCGTCGTGCTGGACATTGACGCCCGCATCGTTCGGATACCCGCCCGGGAATTGCACGGTGGAAAAATCCAGGGGAATATTCTGCTTGCATTGCGGCCAGCCGATGAGGGTTCCATCGAGTTTTCCGCCCGTATTCAGATATTCATGCACCGTGAAATCATCGCCGCGATGGGCGATCATCCGCAGCGGGATGCGGGCGCGCCCGTCCACGTTGAGCACGGGAACGGCGATGATGCGGTCCACGCGCGCCGCGGCCGCGGCGATGCCCGGCCAGGGGCGGCCGCGCAGGTCGGCGCCCGTTTCGAGCACGGCCAGCAGGTTCACCATGCCCATCATGCCCTCGAATTCGCCGCCGTGAACGCCAGCCAGCCCCAGATAAACGCGCTTTTCATGCTCCGGCCCGAGATACGCGCGCACGTCGCCGAAGCCGAGCGCGCCAGAGAATGTGGCCGTGCCCCGGCCCGTGCGCGGGCGTCCGTAAAACACCGCGTGGATCGCCCGGCCGCCGGCTGTCGTGCCGATGCGCCGCACCTCGCCCTTCTTCACGCGCGTGCGCAAGAACTCCTCGATCGCTTCGGGTCTGCTGACCCAGAAGCCGGGAATGTCCGGCGGTTCCCGCAGGTAGTCCGGCGGCACGGTGGGGAACTCACGGCGGGCCTGCTGCGCGGCCGCGGGCGCGGCGAGCAGGCCGCCCAGCAGGGCGCGGCGGGGAAACGTCATGCTCCCCATGCTATCCGCTCCGCCGCGGCCTGAAGAGGTATAATCATTTACACCACATGCGCACGATTGTCCATTGGGATGCGGACCGCTTCTTCGCCTCCATCGAACAGGCCGCCGACCGCCGCCTGCGCGGCCGGCCGGTGGTGGTGGGGGGTGAGCGGCGCGGCGTGGTGCTTTCGGCCAGCGGGGAAGCCCGGCGGCTGGGCATCCGGCCGGGCTGGCCGGTGGCGCGGGCGCGGCGGGCGAAGCCGGATTTGGTGGTGATTCCGGCTCATTTTGACCTCTACGAGCGCTTTTTTGACCAGATTTTGGCGTTGTGCCGGGAAACCACGCCGCTGGTGGAACCCGCCGGGGTGGGCGCGGCGTGGCTGGACTTGACCGGGGCCGGGCGTCTGCTGGCGCGGCCGCCGGAGCGCGTGGTGGAGGAGTTGCGGAGCACGACGCGCGCCTGGTTGCGGGTATCGCTTTCCGCCGGGCTCGCTGCGAACAAACTGGTGGCGCGCGTGGCGGCGCGCCTGCGCAAGCCCGGCGCGCAAGTCACGGTGGCGGCGGGGCGCGAACGCGCTTTTCTGGCGCCGCTGCCGCTGCGCTGGCTGCCTGGACTCGATGGCGCCGCGGCGGCCGCGCTCGAGGTGGCGGGCGTCCACACCCTGGGCGCGTTCGCTGTGCTGCCCACCGAAGCGATTACGCCGTTGCTGGGCCGGCGCGCGCTGCCGCTGCAACGCGCCGCGCAGGGGGTTTCCGAGGAGCCCGTGGGCGCGAAGAGGGCGCGCGCCGAAGTCTTCCGCGAGTCCATCGAATTCGCCGAGGACCAATGGGACACGCCCCTGCTGCTGGCCGCGCTGCGCGGCCTGGCTGAGCGCCTGATGGCGCAGGTGCGCGCGGCGGGCGTGGAAGCGAGGCAGGCCGCGCTCACCCTGCGCTACACGGACCGCGAGGAGAACCGGCGCGCGCTTGCGCTCACCGAACCGACGGCGCTCGAGGCCGACCTCGATCCACTTCTGCCGCAACTGCTGGCCGGGGCCTGGACGCGCCGCGTCCGCCTGCGCGCCCTGACGCTCGAAGCCGGGCGCATCTACCGCCCTTCGGCGCAAATGGATCTGTTCGCGGCCGAATCGCCGCGCCGCCCGGCGCAGATGGCGCTCGCGGCGGCGATCGACCGGCTGCGGCGCCTGCACGGGACGGCGATTGTCCGCCGGGGCTGGGAACCCGGCGGCAACGCTACACTGGACGGGGGGCGTTTGGGATGATCGACAAGGACGACCGGCGATTTCTGACCAAAGAGTTTTCGCGCATCGACGGCTGGTGCCTGGATGAGGCCGCGTGGCTGACCGCGGCGCTGTTGCAGGGGCAGTTGGACGAAGGCCGCGCCGGGCCGCTGTTCGAAATCGGCGTGTACAAGGGCAAATACTTCAGCCTGCTCACGCATCATGCGCGCAAGGCGGGCGTCACCGCTTTCGGCTTCGACACGTTTCAGTGGGTGCCGGAAGAGGAAGCAATGCTGAACCTGCACCGGGCTTGCGGACAGGACGCCCCGTTCCGCATGATCGCGGGCGATTCCTCGGAGCTGACTCCGGAAGGGCTGGCGGCGGTGCTGGGCGCGCCCGCGGCTTTCGCCAGCGTGGATGGCAGCCACGATGCGGGTCCGGTGGAGCACGACCTGCGGCTGGCCGATGCCGCCACGGCGCCGTGGGGGCTGGTGGCGCTCGACGATTTCTACAACCCCATGGCGATCGGCGTCACCGAGGGACTGTTCCGGTTCGTGGCCCGCGGGGCGGGGGACCTGGCGCCCGTGGCGTTCTGCAAGAACAAACTGCTGCTGGCGCGGGAGGCGTATGCGGAGCATTACGCGGCGCAGTTCCTCCGGTTTTGCGAGACCGCGACGGAACTGAAGTCCGTGCGGGCGTGGCTCGAGATGCACGAGCGGCAGGGCGAACACTGGGTCCGGCAACGGTTTCTCGACCGGCTCGTGTGGGTGTTTGCGTGACCGGCGTGGGAGAATGGGACTGAGATCGCCCGGGACAGGCAGTCGCGACCGGCGGTTCTCCCCGGATAGGGGAAAGGCCGCTCGTTCGAGGCAAAGTCCGGTCTCCACAGGGCAGCGTGCCGGTTAACGACCGGGGGGGC
>JAHDVK010000028.1 GCA_023384675.1 Bryobacteraceae bacterium
ATCACTCGACCCTCAGTCCCGATTCCGGGACAAACGGCAGATCTGCCGAGGTAAGTTCGACCGCCTTCAGGTTGTCAAAGCGACTTTCACCCCCAAGCTGTCGAACATGCTCGGCACACAAAGAGAAGCCCCCGCCGCGGCGGGGGCTTTCGCTATTGGAGCGGATGGGTTCTTTAGAGGCCCTTCTTCGCCATGAACAGGCACAGGTCCACAACGCGGCAGGAGTAGCCCCACTCGTTGTCGTACCAGGAGACGATCTTGGCGAGGTTGCCGTCGAGGACCTTGGTCAGCTGGCCGTCGACGATGGAGGAGTTCGGGTTCCGCATCATGTCGGTGGAAACCACGGGATCCATGGTGAAGCCGAGGATGCCCTTCAGCGGGCCTTCGGCGGCGGCTTTCAGCGCAGCGTTGATCTCTTCGGCGGTGGCGGCCTTCTTGAGCACCACAACCAGGTCCACAACCGAAACGTTCGGCGTGGGGACGCGCATGGCGTAACCGTCGAGCTTGCCCTTCAGTTCGGGCATCACGAGGCCGATGGCCTTGGCGGCGCCGGTGGTGGTGGGGATCATGTTGATGGCGGCGGCACGGGCGCGGCGGAGATCCTTGTGGGGGAAGTCGAGGACGTTCTGGTCGTTGGTGTAGCTGTGGATCGTGGTCATCGACCCCTTCTCGACGCCCCACTTGTCGTGGACGACCTTCACAAACGGCGCGAGGCAGTTGGTGGTGCAGGAGGCGTTGGAGACGATGTGGTGGCTGGCGGCGTTGTACTTGTCGTCATTGACGCCGAGCACCAGGGTGATGTCCTCGTTCTTCGCCGGGGCGGAGATGATGACTTTCTTGACGGTGCCTTTGAGGTGGGCCTTGGCCTTTTCGGCGTCGGTGAAGTGGCCGGTGGATTCGATGACGATCTGCACGCCGAAGCTGGACCAGTCGATTTCGGCCGGGTCCTTCGTACTGAACACCTTCAAGGACTTGCCATTCACCTTGATTTCGCCGTCGCCTGCTTGCACGTCGGCGTCGAAGGGACCAAGAACGGAGTCGTACTTCAGCAGGTGCGCCAGTGTTTTGGTGTCGGTCAGGTCGTTGGTAGCGACGAACTCGACTTCGGGATTGTTGAAACCGGCCCGCAGCACGTTGCGGCCGATGCGGCCGAAACCGTTGATTGCGACTTTAATTGCCATATTTTGGAGATCCTCTCTCTAATTGTCAGGATTGCAGACGTTCAATAGTCAGGATACCAAAGTGCGGCGAGCGGCGTCCTGGAACTTCAGGACCTGGAACTCCGGTTGCGGGCGCCGTCCGGGTCCGTGAAAGACGCTCCGGTTTCAAGGCTTGCCTGCCGGCTGACGCAGGCAGCTGTCATGTCATATTTTGTAAGTGATTTATTTTCGACACGCCCTTTGGGCCTGGTGCGCTGATCCCGGGTTTTGTTCACACACCCTGACGGTGGCGGCTCGTACCATGGGGATCTGATGGTGAAGCATTGAGTCTGTCACAAGTCCGTAAGCCGGCGGGCAGGCCGGGTGATGGATGATTCCCATCCAGGTCCGGCGGCGGTGGGCCGCGGAGAGAGCGCCAGGCAAGGCCGCAAGCATAAGAAAAGAGATAAGTTACTGACTTGCCCCCGGGGGGCCAGCGGCGAAGCAGAAACTCTAAGGTTTTCCCTCCATCCGGCCGATTGAATGGTTGAAAGGCCGGGAGAGGCTGCCTGAGAATCGTCCGGCTGGGACCGGGAAGGAGAAATGATGAAGCGGAACTTGGCCCCGTTACTCGGAGTGGCGCTGGTGGCAGCGCTGGTGGCGACAGGCTTTTTCTATGGGCTATTGATTCCCCGGTTGCGCGGAGGGGGAGAGGGCGTGGATGGGAACCGGGTGGTGGTGGTGTCGAAGGAAGCCGATCGAGGAACGCGCCTGACGGCGCAGCACCTGGAGCTTGCGCCCGTCAGCTCCGAGAAGGCGCCGGAGGAGGCCCTCCGCAGCATCGAGGAGGCAGTGGGACTAACTCTGCTGGAGCGCGCTACGGCGCGGCAAGTGCTTACGGCAGGGATGGTGACACGGCATGGGCTCGCCGGCGGCGTTTCGCGGGTGATTCCGGCGGGGATGCGGGCGGTGAGCGTGCATCCACAGGATTCCACGGGCGTGGTGGCGATGCTGCAATCGGGCAGCCGGGTGGACGTGCAGGTATTGAGCCCGGGGCCGGGAGGCACGCGGCTGATCCGCGCGCTGGAGAATGTAGAGGTCTTGAACGCGGGAACGAGCGACGGAACTCGCGCGAGCCGGCCGGTGGTGACTTTGGTGGTCTCGCCCCACGACGCTGACCGGCTGAGCCTGGCGGATGCATCGCTGAACATCCGGCTGGTGCTGCGAAACCCTGAGGACAGCGAGACCGGAGGGCCGGTGACGGTGACCGCGGCTTCTCTGTCCGAGGTCCGGAGCGGCGCGGCGCGCCAGAACTAGACCTGCGATGCGGGGGCTTCTGATCTTCCTGGCGATGTTCGCTGCGGCTTTCGTGGCGGCAGGGCTTGCAGTGTCGTTCGTCACTGCCCTGTCTTATGTCCGGGTGCAGCGCGGCGGCCGCCCCCTGCTGCCGGGCGAGCCAGAGATCGAGACACTGCCGCCGCTGCTGAAGGAGCAGGAGAATCTGAGCACCATCCGCATCTGGGGGAAATTGCTGGCGCGCGTCAGTCATGTGCACACGCTCAAGAAGCACATTGAGGAGGCGAACCTGAGCTGGTCCCCCGGGCGGGTGACGCTCGCCATGCTGCTGGCCGGCGCCACAACGGGTTCGTTGCTGGCGGTTCCGGATTGGATTCCGGGATGGCTGGCGGCTCTCGCCGGGCTGGCGGCAACCCTGGGTCCATATCTGTACATACTCCGCCGCCGCGCCGAGCGCTTCCAGAAGTTCGCCGCGCTCTTTCCGGAGGCCCTCGACACGCTGACCCGCGCGCTCAAAGCGGGATACCCGCTTTCGGCCGCCATCGAACTGCTGGGGAACGAGCAACCCGAGCCGCTGGCCGGGGAGATGCGCCGGACGCGCGATGAGTGGAAGCTCGGCACGAGTTGGGATCACGCGCTCGACAACCTCGCCTCGCGCATCCCGATTCCGGAGGTGCGCTTGTTTGCCGCCGCCGTGAAGATGCAGAACCGGATCGGCGGCAGGCTGAACGATGTCCTGGCCAGGGTGGGTGAAGGTATGCGCGACGCCGCGGTGCTGGAAAGTGAAGTGCGCGCCATCTCCGTGCATAGCCGCATGACCGGCATGGTGCTGACGTTTCTCCCCCTCGGCATTGTCATCATGATGATGCTGGTGAATCCCGGTTATGTGATGACGCTGACCTACAGTTCCACCGGCCGGACACTGATCCTGGTTGCGATCATCGCGAATGTCACTGCTCACTTTCTCATCCGGCACCTTTCGAGGGTGCGCATGTAAGGCGACGCTATGAGCGAACTTGCCCTCACCTTCCTTTTCTTCCTGTTTGTGATGGCCTCGGTGGGTGCTGTGCTGCTACTGCTGCGTTGGCGCATCGCATCGCAACCGGTCTCGGACGCGCCGGGAGCAGACGGCTGGGGCCCATTTCTGCGGTCCATGCTTTTCATCGGCGAAATCGCTCCGGCGCCGAAACGGCGGGACCGCACGGTACGTGAGCAGTTGATCGCCGCCGGTTACCGGAGCCCGCTCGCGGTCAGCCTGTTTCATGGCATAAAGTCCGCGGCGGCGATAGCGCTCGCCATTGTCGCCGGCTGGGCCGCTCTACTGGTGCGCGAGGACCCGTTCACTGCCCTTTTGGCCGCGGTCTGCGCCGGTGGATTCGGATTCCTGCTGCCGGAACGGGTGCTGGATTACCGGATTCGCGAACGTGCCGGGAGCATCGACGCGTCGCTTGCGCCGGCCATCGATCTGATGCTGCTCAGCGTGGAGGCCGGACAGGCTCTGGACAGCGCTCTGGTGGAAACCAGCCGGGAATTGCGCGACCTGTACCCGGAAATCAGTTCCGAACTCCAGCAGGTTCAACTCGAACTGCGCGCCGGCCGGTCCCGCGCGGAGGTGCTCTACGAGCTGGGGCGCAGGACCGATTCGGCGGAACTGAAGAAACTCGCGCTCATGCTGGTGGACGCCGATCGCTTCGGCAGCAGCCTGGGACCAACGCTCCGCGCGCACGCCCGCTACATCCGCACGCGCAGAAAACTCGCCGCACAGGAAACGGCTCGCAAACTTGGGGTGAAGCTCATCTTTCCGGTCTTCTTCCTCGTGATGCCTTCAGTTTTCCTGGTCACTCTCGGACCGGCGCTGATTCAGATCTTCGAGACGCTGAAGCCGATGATGGAAGGAAATTAAGCGCGCCCTACTCCCACACCAGCGCCTCGAAGCGATGGATCGGATGAAAGCCCATTATTTCGTAGAGCGACACGGCGCGGCTGTTCTGTTCCGTGACGGTCAGCGTGGTTTCGCGCAGTCCCGCTGACTGCAGGCAATCCAGCGAGCGCCGGAGAAGCTCGTGCGCCAGCCCGCTGCCCCTCCACTCCGTCCGCACGCAGAGTTGTGCGATATGCCCTGTGTCGTCGGCCACGCGCGTGGACAGAGACAACCCTGCGACCGCACCGCTACGGTCATGCGCGAGCCACGATGCCGCGGGCAGGAAGATGCCGCAGCCGGGATACTGAATGATGTTTTGCAGAAATCGCCCCGAGCCCTCCACGCTGCGGTATTGATCATTGATCTCGCTATCCACGTGGCCGGCGTAGACCTCCGCGATCAACCGCGCCGCGGCCGGCTGAAACGGCATCGACCAGGGCGTGAATCGCAGCCCCTCCCAGGCGCCGCGCAAAGCCGGCGCCGCCAATCCAGTCCACGGCCTCAGCATAAACAACCGGGGGAAGGCGCGGGGCCGGGGACCTTCGGGCAGCAGCGCAGAGGCCCGAGTGGCCAGTTGCATGAGTTGCGCCTCGATTCGCCGCGCGCCGAATCCGGGCAGGCGGGACTGGCGCAGGCCCTCAATGACGCCGGCGAGCAGGAGGTTCTCAATGGCAGCGCCACGCCACCGCTCGCGCACGAACAGGTCGCCCAGCAGGGTCTTTTCGCCTTCGTGAACCCAGTAGCAGTAGCCGGCGAGTTCGGCGCCGGCAATCAACGCAAGACCGTCGAGAGCGCGCATGGCGACATAGCTGCGGATCAATTCCGCCGTGGCGCGGAAGTCCCAGTGAAGCCGGCGCAGCCACGCCTCGCTTGCTTCCCTCAAGGCGGGTTCGAGTTGCGCCGGGGTCAACTCGTTCAAAGCTGCGAGAATGACGCGGCCGGGTGCCATCGCGAGGGGCGCTCTCAGCCGCGGCGATGGTCGCGGAGAAACTGTTTGATACGGCGCAGGGCCTGGCGGGAGCGGTGATGGTTCTCGATGAGCGCGAAGCGCACGTGGCCGTCGCCCGCCTCGCCGAATCCGATACCAGGTGAGACGGCGACGAGGGCGTTTTCGAGCAGCATTTTGGCGAATTCGAGCGATCCGGCGGCGCGGAACGGCTCCGGAATGGCCGCCCAGACGAACATCGAGGCTTTCGGCTTTTCAACGGCCCAGCCGGCCTGGGCGAGTCCCTCCACCAGAACGTCGCGGCGGCGCTCATAGACGTGACAGATCTTGCCCACCTCCTCCTCGCATTCGCGCAGGGCGATGATCGAGGCGATCTGAATCGGCTGAAAATTGCCGTAGTCCAGGTAGCTCTTGATGCGCGCCAAGGCGTGAATCATCTTCGGGTTGCCCAGGCAGAAGCCGACTCGCCAGCCGGCCATGTTGTAGCTCTTGGTCATCGAGAAGATCTCGACGGCCACGTCCTTGGCGCCTTCCACCTGGAGGATGCTGGGCGGCCGGTAGCCATCGAAATAGAGATCCGCGTACGCGAAATCGTGTACGATCATGGTCCCGTGCCGGCGGGCGAGCGCGACGACCTTCTCAAAGAAGTCCAAATCCACGCAGGCGGTGGTGGGGTTGTGGGGGTAGTTGATCAGGATCAGCTTGGGCGGGTTGTTGCCTTTGCGGAAGAGCGATTCGAGCCGGTTGAGGAACTCCGGCGGGTCCGACACGGGCAGGGGGACGGCCTCGCCTTCGGCCATGATCACGCCCCACTGGTGGATGGGGTAACACGGGGCGGGCGTAACGACGCGGTCGCCCGGGCCGACGACGGCGAACAGCAGATGGGCCAGAGCGTCCTTCGAGCCGATGGTGACGATGGCCTCAGCTTCCGGGTCGAGATCCACATTGTAGTTGCGCTTGTACCGGCGGCAGATCTCGTGGCGGAGGTTCGGAATGCCGCGGGAGACCGAATAGCGGTGATTGCGCGGGTTGCGGGCGGCCTCGGCCAGTTTGGAGACGATGGGCCGGGGCGTGGCGCCGTCGGGATTGCCCATCCCGAAATCGACCACATCATACTGCGCGGCGCGCAGCTTGGCCTTCATCTCATTCACCACCGCGAACACGTAGGGCGGCAGTTTCCCGATCCGGTAAAACTCATCTGGCAAAGAACTCATATCTCTCCATGCTACACTTTGGGGCATGAGAGCTTACTGCTGGGCATGCATTTTAGCCTCGACTCTGCTGTTCGGTATCGCCTGCGGCCAGGCGCCGAAGGCGGCCACCACCAAGACGCTTGCTCCCGAAGAACTCGCGGCGCTGCTGGAACAGCCGGATAAGGTCTTCTTTCTCGACGTGCGGACAAAGGCAGAGATTGAGAGGCTGGGTTCGGTGAAAGGCTATACGCACATTCCAGTCAACGAATTGGCGGGGCGGCTAAACGAAGTCCCGAAAGACAAGCTGATCGTCACCCTTTGAAGCCAGGGCGGACGGGCTGCCCGTGCGGCGGCCTTACTGGCGGAAAAGGGCTTCCAAACCGTGGGATCGTGCGGGCTGGAAGACATTAAGAAGAAAGGCCGCGATTTCACGCAAAGGTCTGGCGGTTAGGCGGGTTGGGGTAAGCTAGCTCATGCAATGCCCCCTTCCTCATTCGCCCCGTTGAACTTCACCCGGTATCCGGAGGAGGAGATGCGCCGCCGTGCGCGCGCGTTTCTGGAGATGATCCGGACGCGGCGCAGCGTGCGCCACTTCTCGTCCGAACCGGTTCCGTTGGACGTGGTCGAGACCGCGATTGAAGCCGCCTCCCGCGCGCCCTCAGGCGCAAATCAGCAGCCCTGGCGCTTCGTTCTGGTCACCGATCCGGAAATCAAGGCAAAAATCAGGATCGCGGCGGAGGCTGAGGAGCGGGAGAACTACGAACGCCGGTTCCCGGATGAATGGCTTCACGCGCTGGAGCCCTTTGGCACGGACTGGCGCAAGGAGTTCCTCGAAACCGCACCCTGCCTGATCATTGTTTTCCGCATCGACTACGGCTTCGAGAATGGCCAGAAACGAAAGCACTATTACGTGCAGGAAAGCGTCGGCCTGGCGTGCGGATTTCTGCTCGCCGCGTTACATTTCTCCGGACTGGCCACGTTGACCCATACTCCCAGTCCAATGGGATTCCTGACGCAATTACTGAACCGGCCGCCGAATGAGCGGCCGTTTCTGCTGATTCCAGCCGGCTGGCCGGCGGAGGGCGCGTGCGTTCCTGTGCTGGCAAAGAAGGGGCTGGATGAAGTCCTGGTCAGAGCGTGATGCCTTCCGGGCGGCGAATCGGCCCGGCTGCCGAATTGCCAAAAGATAGTATCGGAAAGAAATATATAGCTGACGAAGGTATCTTTTGATATTCGGCCATTTCCTCGAATAGCTTCTCTCTTGCTGATTATTCATGGTAGTCTGGCCTTAGTTGCTTCAGTTCAATATGGGAGATGTATTTGAGGGTTAGTTGAAGCCTGGGCCATTCCGTGGTCTTGAGGTTTCCCTCACTTATTCCCGCTGTCGCAGCCATTTCCCGCAGAGATCGGTTCATCGATCTTTGGATGGAGAAGACGAGAGCAAAATGAACACTCACATTCTGAAATCCTTGAAGGAATTAACATGGGTGCTGACGTTCGCGTTGCTGGCCGTTGTGGCCATGCAGCCGGCGCAGGCCCAGGTCTTGTACGGATCCGTCGTCGGCACCGTGGAGGACCCTTCGGGGTCCATGGTGCCTGGCGCCAACATCACGCTCGTGAACAATGCCACGGGCGTCTCTCGCGAAACCCAGGCCGATGCTCAGGGCCGTTTCAACATCGTCAGCGTGCCCGCGGCCGCCTATTCGCTGACCGTGACGGCTCCGGGCTTCCGCGCCCTGACGCGCACTGGCGTCGAAGTCACCATCAACAACGTTACCCGTGTCACCACCCGGCTGGAAGTCGGCCAGGTGAGCGAGCAGGTGACCGTGTCGGCCTCGGCCGCCGCCCTGCAGACCGACCGTTCCGACACCCGCGCGGAGATCCAGAACCGTACAGTCGTGGAACTCCCGCTGCCCGCCTACCGCAACTTCCAGAGCATGATCAACCTTGTGCCCGGCGCCACGCCAGCCACATTCCAGAACGCAGTGGTGGATTCGCCGGCGCGCTCGCTGCGCACCCAGATTAACGGTACAAACCCGAACAACAACAACACCCGTGTGGATGGCGCTACGAACGTCTTCCTCTGGCTGCCACACCACACGCTGTACAACCCGCCCGTGGAATCGATCGAGACGGTCAACATTTCGACCTCCTCGTTCGACGCCGAACAGGGCATGGCCGGCGGCGCCGCCGTCACGGTGGCCACCAAGTCGGGCACCAACGATATTAGAGGTTCCGCCTTCTGGTACCACGACCGCGATAGCATGTACGCCCGTCCTTACTTCTACCGCCTGTACGCGGGTGAGGCCAACCCGGCGCTGCCGCAATCGCGCATCAACATCCCCGGCGGCACCATCGGCGGTCCGATCGTGAAGAACAAGCTGTTCTACTTCTTCAGCTACGAACGCACGATGGAGCGCACAGGCCAGTTCGGTAACTTCACCGTGCCCAACCCCGATATGCGCCAGGGCAACTTCGCCGCGTACTCGGCGCTGGGCCAGATCTATGATCCGCTGTCGGGCGGACCGAATGGCGAGAACCGGGTTCCGTTTGCCAACAACCAGGTCCCGTCTTCGCGGTTCTTCCCCGGATGGCTGCGGATGCAGGAATTGGCCCCGCTGCCGAACCAGCAAGGGACTGATGCCTTCAACCTCGCGAACAACTTTGCCGCGGAGGGCACGCAGTCGCTGACGCGCGACCAGTACGACTTCAAGACCAACTACAACGTGAACCAGAACCTGATGATCTGGGGCAAGTACAGCTACATGAACGCGCCCGTCACCGGCATCGGCGCTCTCGGCGAGCTCACCGGCCCGGGCCTCGGTACGCTGGGCACGGGCGACACGAAGGTGTATATCCCGTCGGTGGGCTTTAACCTGACGCTCTCGCCGACGTTCCTGATCGACGGCGTGTTCGGCTACTCGCGGTTCGACCAGACCGTGCAGGGTCCGGACTTCGGCCGCAACTGGGGCACGGAAGTCTGGGGCATCCCCGGCACCAACGGCGGCGCCGGCCAGTTCGCCAGCGACGACCGCTACTCCGGCCAGCCCTGCATCAACAACGGCCTCACCGCCTGGGGCAACTGCAACGGCTGGATGCCCTTGTTCCGCAACGACCGCAGCTACACCTACACGATGAACTTCTCGAAGGTGAAGGGCGCGCACGAAATGCGTTGGGGCGTGGACATCGTCCGGCACGCCATGAACCACTGGCAGCCGGAAGTCAGCGGCGGTCCCCGCGGCAACCTGAGCCCCGGCTCGAACGGCATGGTGCTGCAGGGCCAGGTGGCGCGCAACATCCACACTTACGCCGCCGGTCTCCACGGCATTCTCGGCAGCGCCACGAAGGCTGTGCAGCTTTTCGAGATGCAGACCCGCGAGTGGCAGCAGGGCTTCTACTTCCGCGACCGCTGGCAGGTGACCCGCAACTTCACGCTGAATCTGGGCGCGCGCTATGAGTTCTACCCGCTGATCAACCGCGGCGACCGCGGCATCGAGCGATGGGACCCGCAGACCAACATCGTCACCCTCGGCGGTATTGGCAACGTGCCGTTCAACAACGACATCACGGTGTCGAAGAAACTGCTCGCTCCGCGCGTCGGTTTCGCCTGGCGTTTGAACGACAAGACCGTCATCCGCTCGGGCTACGGGATCACCTTCAACCCGCTGCCTGTCTCGCGCCCGCTGCGCGGCCTGTATCCGTCCACCATCGGCGCAACCTATGAGGCTCCCACGCAGTTCGGCTACTTCGGCACGTTCGCGCAGGGCCTGCCCGAAGTGCCGGTGCCGGATACCAGCACGGGTCGCATCAACCTGCCGCGCACCGTGGACATGGGTCCCCGCAGCCCCTGGGCGGGACAGTTGAACCGTGGCTACATCCAGAGCTGGAACTTCACGGTGGAGCGTCAACTCCCCGCCGACTTCCTGCTCTCGGTCGGCTACGTCGGCAACCAGACGGTCCGGCAGTTTGCCGACCGCGACATCAATGCCGCGCCCGTGGGCACTGGCCCTCAGGGCCGGCCGCTGGCCGCCACCCAGGGCCGCATCATCGGCGCCCTCATGTGGGACGGCTGGGCGAATGCGAACTACCACGCGTTGCAGGTCGCCCTCAACAAGAACCTCTCGCGCGGCCTGTTCATGAAGGGCGCATACACCTGGTCCAAGGCCATCAATATGACCGACGAAGACGGTTGGGCCGGCATGCCCATTACCAACCTCGATGCGGCGCTCCACCGCAACCGCGGCGTGGCGGGTTACGACCGCACCCAGATGTTCGTCATGAGCTGGGTGTACGAACTGCCGTGGGGCAAGGGCCAGCCGATTCCGCTGCGCGGCTTCGCCGACACTCTGCTCGGCGGCTGGCGCATCAATGGCATCTACTCGGCCTACACGGGCCTGCCGTTTACGGTGTCCGCTGGCGGCGCTTCGCTCAATGCGCCCGGTTCCAACAACCAGGCCGATCAGGTCGCCGACTTCCAGAAGCTGGGCGATAAGGGCCTCGGCACCCGGTACTACTCGCCGGGCGCTTTCCGCGACCCGAACGTCCTGCGCCCCGCCGGCGTTTTCCGCTTCGGTACCACCGGCCGCAACTCGATGCGCGGTCCGGGCTTCCAGAAGGCCGACCTCGCCATGTTCAAGGACTTCCGCATCACTGAGCGTTTCGTGGCTCAATTCAAGGCGGAAGCCTTCAACTTCACCAATACGCCGATTTTCAGCAACCCGAACGGCAACGTGAGCCAGATGGCTTGGGACGCGGCAGGGAATATCACCAACCCGGTGAATTTCATGTCGATCCTGGATACGGCCGCGGCCTCCGAGCGCCGCTTCCGCCTCGGCGTGCGCGTATCGTTCTAACGGTTCCTTCAGTCCGGAACCCAACAAGGCGGCCCCTCGATCGGGGGGCCGCCTTTCTTTTTGCCCGATCCTCGGCCAGAGGAGCAGTCATGTGGCGTATCACTGGGACCTGTGATGCCGGCACCCTGCATCCATTGCCAATATGGCCATACGGAAGCATCCAGATGCGTGGTTCCTAGGAGGCTATCTATAGGCTTCCCTTTCATCTCCCAGCGTGCTAGGCTAACTGGTGTCGCTTTAGTCGTTCAGGGGTGTCCATTGAAGCACGGCGTTTTCATCCAGTTGCAGATGGCCGGCAGGCACAAGCCTGATCCCTGTTCAATCTAAGCGGCGGGTCGGATTGGAGCTGTAAGTCGGTTCCAGTCCATTGGAGATGAATGCTCATGAAAACCAAATCCAATCAATCTTTTACGGGGATCGCCTGGGTTCTGGCGTTGGTGCTGCTGGCCCTTATGGTTCAGCAGCCGGCGCAGGCCCAGGTCTTGTACGGATCAGTCGTCGGCACGGTCGAGGACCCTTCGGGGTCCGTGGTGCCTGGCGCCAACATCACCCTGACTAGCAGCGCAACTGGCGTATCACGAGAAACGCAGGCTGATGACCAGGGCCGTTTCAATATCGTCAGTGTGCCTGCGGGCACGTATTCGCTGGCCGTGACGGCTCCGGGCTTCCGCGCCCTGACCCGCACTGGCCTCGAAATTACCATCAACAACGTCACGCGCGTCACCACCCGTCTTGAGGTCGGCCAGGTGAGCGAGCAGGTGACCGTGTCGGCCTCGGCCGCCGCCCTGCAGACCGACCGTTCCGACACCCGCGCGGAGATTCAGAGCCGCACGGTCGTGGAACTGCCGCTGCCTGCCTACCGCAACTTCCAGAGCATGATCAACCTGGTGCCCGGCGCCACCCCGGCGGGCTTCCAGAACGCCGTCGTGGACTCGCCCGCGCGGTCGCTGACCACCAACATCAACGGCACCAACCGCAACAACAACAACACCCGCGTCGATGGCGCGATCAACGTGTTTATTTGGCTGCCGCACCACACGCTGCTCAACCCGCCGGTGGAATCGATCGAGACCGTGAACATTTCCACCTCCTCGTTCGACGCCGAACAGGGCATGGCCGGCGGCGCCGCCGTCACGGTCGCCACCAAGTCGGGCACCAACGACGTGCGTGGTTCCGCCTTCTGGTACCACGACCGCGATAGCATGTACGCCCGTCCTTACTTCTACCGCCTGTACGCGGGTGAGGCCAACCCGGCGCTGCCGCAATCGCGCATCAACATCCCCGGCGGCACCATCGGCGGTCCGATCGTGAAGAACAAGCTGTTCTACTTCTTCAGCTACGAACGCACGATGGAGCGCACAGGCCAGTTCGGTAACTTCACCGTGCCCAACCCCGATATGCGCCAGGGCAACTTCGCCGCGTACTCGGCGCTGGGCCAGATCTATGATCCGCTGTCGGGCGGACCGAATGGCGAGAACCGGGTTCCGTTTGCCAACAACCAGGTCCCGTCTTCGCGGTTCTTCCCCGGATGGCTGCGGATGCAGGAATTGGCCCCGCTGCCGAACCAGCAAGGGACTGATGCCTTCAACCTCGCGAACAACTTTGCCGCGGAGGGCACGCAGTCGCTGACGCGCGACCAGTACGACTTCAAGACCAACTACAACGTGAACCAGAACCTGATGATCTGGGGCAAGTACAGCTACATGAACGCGCCCGTCACCGGCATCGGCGCTCTCGGCGAGCTCACCGGCCCGGGCCTCGGTACGCTGGGCACGGGCGACACGAAGGTGTATATCCCGTCGGTGGGCTTTAACCTGACGCTCTCGCCGACGTTCCTGATCGACGGCGTGTTCGGCTACTCGCGGTTCGACCAGACCGTGCAGGGTCCGGACTTCGGCCGCAACTGGGGCACGGAAGTCTGGGGCATCCCCGGCACCAACGGCGGCCGCGGGCAGTTCGCCAGCGACGACCGCTACTCCGGCCAGCCCTGCATCGGCAACGGCCTCACCGCCTGGGGCAACTGCTCCGGCTGGATGCCCTTGTTCCGCAACGACCGCAGCTACACCTACACCATGAACTTCTCGAAGGTGAAGGGCGCGCACGAGTTGCGCTGGGGCGTCGACACCGTCCGCCACGCCATGAACCACTGGCAGCCTGAAGTCAGCGGCGGCCCGCGCGGCAACCTCTCGCCCGGCTCGAACGGCATGGTGTCGCAGGGCCAGGTCTCCCGCGCGACTCACACCTATGCCGCCGGCCTCCACGGCATCCTGGGCAGCGCCACCAAAGCCGTCCAACTCTTCGAAATGCAGACCCGCGAGTGGCAGCACGGCTTCTACTTCCGTGACCGCTGGCAGGTGACGCGCAACTTCACCCTCAACCTCGGCGCCCGCTACGAGTTCTATCCGCTGATCAACCGCGGCGACCGCGGCATCGAGCGCTGGGACCCCGCCACCAACATCGTGACGATGGGCGGCGTCGGCAACGTGCCGTTCAACAACGACATCACGGTGTCGAAGAAACTGCTCGCCCCGCGCGTCGGCTTCGCCTGGCGCCTGGATGACAAGACCGTCGTCCGCTCGGGCTATGGCATCACCTTTAACCCGCTCCCGGTGTCGCGCCCGTTGCGCGGCCTGTATCCGTCCACCATCGGCGCGAGCTACGTGGCGCCGACGCAGTTTGGCTACTTCGGCACGTTCGCGCAGGGCCTGCCCGAAGTTCCGGTGCCGGATACCAGCACGGGCCGCATCGAACTGCCGCGCACCGTGGACATGGGCCCACGCAGCCCCTGGGCCGGCCAGCTGAACCGTGGCTACATCCAGAGCTGGAACTTCACCGTGGAGCGTCAACTCCCGGCGGAATTCCTGCTGTCAGTCGGCTACGTCGGCAACCAGACCGTCCGGCAGTTTGCTGACCGCGACATCAACGCCGCCCCGGTGGGCACTGGTCCGCAGGGCCGCCCCTTCAACGCCACGCAGGGCCGCATCATCGGCGCCAACATGTGGGACGGCTGGGCGAACGCCAACTACCACTCGATGCAGCTTTCCTTGAACAAGAACTTTAGCCGAGGCTTGTTCATGAAGGGCGCCTACACCTGGTCGAAGGCCATCAATATGACCGACGACGACGGCTGGGCGGGCATGCCGATCTCGAACCTCGACTCCGCGCTGCACCGCAACCGCGCCGTCGCCAGCTATGACCGCACCCAGATGTTCATCATGAGCTGGGTGTACGAGTTGCCCTGGGGCGCGGGCCGGCCGATTCCGCTCCGCGGCTTCGCCGACACCCTGCTCGGCGGCTGGCGCCTGAACGGTATCTACTCGGCCTACAGCGGCCTGCCGTTCACGGTCACCGCGGGCGGCGCTTCGCTGAACGCCCCCGGTTCCAACAACCAGGCCGATCAAGTCGCCGACTTCCAGAAGCTCGGCGAAGTCGGACTCGGCACCCGCTTCTACTCGCCCGGCGCCTTCCGCGACCCGAACGTCCTGCGCCCCGCCGGCGTGTTCCGTTTCGGCACCAGCGGCCGCAACTCCATGCGCGGTCCTGGCTTCCAGAAGGCCGACCTGGCGCTGTTCAAGGACTTCCGCATCACCGAGCGCTTCGTCGCTCAGTTCAAGGCCGAAGCCTTCAACTTCACCAACACCCCCCGCTTCGGCCAGCCGAGCGGCAACGTGAGCCAGATGGCTTGGGACGCCGCCGGCAACATCACCAACCCGGTGAACTTCATGTCGGTCCTGAGCGCGGCGGACGAGCGGCGCTTCCGCATCGGCGTCCGCGTGTCGTTCTAAGCGGCACTCAACCCGAAGTAACCAGGGCGGCCTCCTCCGGGGGGCCGCCCTTCCTGCTGGGTCCGGTTCGTTTTCAGGAACACGCCGCCGCCCGATCCACCTAAGGCGATCCTCCTACCTCTATCCGCAAACCTACTGACCGGCTTCGGGTTTCTTCCGGCAGTCCTAAGCAAATTGCTCGATTGTTTGTCTCCTGTGTTCCCCTCTACTCTGGGGATGGAGAACGAAGCGAAATGCTGCGTGGTCTTATCATTTGCCCCAATGCGGAACTCGCCGCGGGCCTGCAAGAAGTGTTGCAGGAGACCCGTCAGGTCGAAGTGGTCCGCGATCTTGACCGCTACCCGGAGAATCTCGAACTGGTGCGCAGTTTGCGCGCCCATACTCCGGACGTGCTCTTGCTGAGCACCGAGGAGGTGGACAAAGCGCTCGCCGCGGTCCAGCTTGTGAGCGAACACCAGCCGGACCTGCCCATCGTGGCCATGAGCACCCACGCCGACGCGAATGTCCTGATCCAGCTCGTGCGGAGTGGCGTCCGCGAGTTTCTTACCGCGCCCTTTCAGATGCCGGTGGTCTTCGAGGCGCTGGGCCGGATCGAGGAGATGGTGGCGAAACGGCCGCCCGCGCCCGCCGAGGTGGGCACCATCTACACCTTCCTGCCCTCCAAGCAGGGTGTAGGGACCACTACCGTCGCCGTGAACTCCGCCACGGCCATGGCGCGCCTGAATACCGCGGGCAGAAAGAGCTTGCTTCTGGACATGGATCTCAGCTCGGGCATTGTGGGGTTCATGCTGAAGATCACGAACCTGCACAGCGTGGTCGAGGCGGCCGAGAACGCGCATCATATCGACCAATCCCTGTGGGAGCGGCTGGTGACCATTCGCGGCAACCTCGCGATCCTTCATTCCGGCAGGCTGAACCCCGATTTCCGCATCAACAGCGCCCAGGTACAAGGGCTGATGGAATTCTCCCGCAACCGCTATTCCTCCGTGTGCGTGGACATCTCGGGCAACCTCGAGCGGTACTCGCTGGAAGTGATGCAGGAATCGAAGCAGATTTTTCTTATCGTGACCCCCGAGATCCCCTCGCTGCACCTGGCCCGCGAGAAGCTCACCTTCCTGCAGCAACTGGACTTGGCCGACCGCGTCTCCGTGCTGTTGAACCGGATGCACCGCCGCGCCGTGGTCTCCACCGATCAGATTGAGAATCTGCTCGGCGTGCCGGTCTATATGTCCTTCCCGAACGACTATCAGGGTGTGCACCGGGCACTGCAGGCCGGACGCGCCGTCGAGCCCGACAGCGATCTCGGCAAGCAATTCGCGGTCTTCGCCAACCGCACACTCGGACGCAAGGGCGATATCTCGAAGAAGTCGAAGTCGGATTCCAAGAAGCGGCTGGCCGAGTATTTCTCGATCCTGCCCGGGCGCGGTTGAGCCGCCCTTACATATACATCCCGCCGTTCACGCGCAGCACCGAACCCGTGATGTAGTTGGCGTCCTCGCTGGCGAGGAATTTCACCGCGTTGGCGATGTCGGAGGGCTTGCCGAATCGCTTCAGCGGGATGGTAGCCATCATCTGGTCCTTCACTTCCTGCGGCAGCACTCCGGTCATGTCGGTCTCGATGAAGCCCGGAGCGATGGCATTCACGGTGATGTTGCGGCTGGCAAGTTCTTTTGCCAGACACTTCGTGAGCCCGATCAGGCCCGACTTTGAGGCGACATAATTGGCCTGCCCGGCATTGCCCATCTCGCCCACCACCGAAGCGATGTTCACGATCCGTCCCCAGCGCTCCTTGATCATTGCCGGAATCACCGCCTGCGACACGAGAAACGCGCCGGTCAGATTGATCTGCAGCACCAGGTTCCAGTCCGCCGCCTTCATGCGCATGGCGAGGCCGTCGCGCGTGATCCCGGCGTTGTTCACCAGGACATCGATGCGCCCCATCTGCTTCAGCGCGGCGGCCACCCCGCTCTTAACGGACTCCTCGGAGCTGACGTCCAGATTCAGCGTCATCGCATCGCCGCCACACTGCCGGATCGTCTCGGCCACCGCTTCGTTGTTTTCGATTTCCGGAGAGGCCACGACGATGTCGAAGTTACTGCGGCAGAGGGTGAGGGCGATCTCACGGCCGATTCCCCGGCTTGCTCCGGTCACCAACGCAACGCGATGAAACATGAAGGCTCCTTGCTTCTGAACGATTTCAGACTTCATCATAGTAAATGAAAGGGGGGACCTGCCCGGCATGGCCTACCAGGATCTTCGCGAGTTCATTCAAGCTCTTGATAAACAAGGAGAACTGAAGCGAATCCGCTTCGAAGTCGACCCTCACCTCGAGATCACCGAGTTCGCCGACCGCGCCGTCAAGACGGGCGGCCCGGCCTTGCTGTTCGAGATGCCCAAAGGATCCAACATCCCCCTGCTCATCAACGCCTTCGCCTCCGAACGCCGGATGCGGATCGCTTTGGGCGTGGACGATGTCCGCGAGATCGCCGCGCGCATCACCGAAATGCTCGAGATGCGCATGCCGCAGGGGTTGATCAACAAGCTGAAAATGCTGCCAAAACTGGCCGATATGGCC
This sequence comes from Bryobacteraceae bacterium, assembly GCA_023384675.1. Classification (GTDB taxonomy): domain Bacteria; phylum Acidobacteriota; class Terriglobia; order Bryobacterales; family Bryobacteraceae; genus PNKE01. The sequence continues at coordinate 17,709 of JAHDVK010000028.1, forward strand.
GGTTTTTTCCCGAAAATGGTGACATCCGCGCCCTGCCAGGAGGTAGTGCGCCGCGAGGGCTTCTCGCTCGAGGAGTTCCCCGTGCTCACCTGCTGGCCCGGCGACGGGGGCCCCTTCATCACCCTGCCGATGGTGTTCTCGAAGAACCCCGAAACCGGCAAACGCAACTGCGGCATGTACCGCATGCAGGTCTATGACGGCCAGACCACCGGCATGCACTGGCAGACCCAGAAACAGGGCGCCGAACACTACCGCCGCCTGTTGAAAGAGGGCAAGGTGGAGAAGATGCCCGTGGCCGTGGCCCTGGGCGCCGACCCCGCCACCATGTATTCGGCTATCCTGCCGCTGCCGCCCGATCTCGACGAGATGATGATCGCCGGCTTCCTCCGTAACAAGCCCGTCGAGATGGTGAAGTGCATCACCAGCGACCTGGAAGTGCCCGCGCACGCCGAAATCGTGCTCGAAGGCCATGTGAAACTCGGCGAATTGCGCCGCGAAGGCCCCTTCGGCGACCACACCGGCTTCTATTCGCTCGACGACGACTATCCGGTGTTCCACGTCGATTGCATCACGATGCGCAAGGACCCCATCTACCCGACGACCATCGTCGGCCCCCCGCCCATGGAGGATTACTACATGGGCCGGGCTATCGAGCGCATCTTCCTGCCCCTGATGAGGATGCAGATCCCCGAGATCCGCGACATGGCCATGCCCGCCGAAGGCGTGTTCCATAACCTGATGCTGCTCTCGATCCGCAAATCCTACCCCGGGCAGGCCCGCAAGGTGATGCACGCCATCTGGGGCCTCGGCCAGGCCATGTTCACCAAGGTGATCGTGGTGGTGGACGAGGACGTGGACGTGCAAAACTACAGCGAAGTGGCATGGCGGGCGCTCAACAACATCGACCCGGAACGCGACATCGAGTTCGTCCATGGGCCGGTGGATACGCTCGATCACGCGTCCAGATTGCAGGATTTCGGCTCAAAAATGGGCATCGATGCCACGAAAAAGTGGCCCCAGGAAGGCTTTTCGCGGCGCTGGCCCGAGGTGCTGAAGATGGACGAGGATGTGCGCCGCCGTGTGGACGAAATGTGGAAGAAGGCGGGATTGCCGGGCTAGGGCATCGCTGCTAGAATAAAGAGGTTGCGGCGCCTGTAGCTCAGCCGGTAGTAGCGCCAGATTGTGGTTCTGGATGTCATGGGTTCGAATCCCATCAGGCGCCCCATCCCGCAATTCAATCCGTTCGCATGAGGCCCATGTCCATCGGCAATGGGCCTTTTTTATGCCGCACGGATGAATCCATTCATCGCCGTTTCACGCAGCGGCAATCTTCCTGAAAAAGTACTCTGCTAGTTTAGGGCAGAACCACGAGGTTCTTCGCTTCATCAACCTATCGAAAGATAGCCATTGAAACGATTTTCACTTGTGATATACGTGGAGCTAACCTATCGAATTAACCAGATCGTAAGATAGAAACGATTGGTGTATGTGGTGGACTGTGTAAGCCAGTTGAGGTCCACCGAGTAAGAGAGTGGAGGTTTCGATGCGCTTTTCCATGACGGCAGCCCGTTTGATCGCGGCCGCCCTTCTGTTCGCGGTTCCCGGTTTGACCCAGTCCTTTACCGGGCGTATTGTCGGGACGGTGACGGACGCGAGCGGCGGCGTGGTGGCCGGCGCCGATGTCCGCATCAGCAACGTGGCCACGGGCTGGTCGACGGCCGCCAGCACCAACGAAGACGGCAACTATACGGCCACTGAGCTGCCGCGCGGCGAATATCAGATCGAAGTCTCCTCGGCAGGCTTCAAGCAATTCGTGCGCCGCGGCATTCAGCTTTCCATCGGGCAGCAGGCGCGCGTGGACGTGCGCCTGGAGGTGGGCAGCGTATCGGAATCCGTGGAAGTGACGGCGGACGCCTCGCTGCTTGAGACCGTGGACTCGGTGCTCGGCAAAGTGGTGGACAACAAGCGCATCATCGAACTGCCGCTGAACACGCGCAACGTCTATTCCCTGCTCTACCTGACGCCCGGCGTCACAGGCAGCGTCAGCACCACGTACGGCACCGGCTTCGGCATCAACGGCGCGCGCAACTCGATGCTCGACATCCTGGTGGATGGCGTCAGCACGGCGCATCCCACCGTGAACGGCTTCTCGGGCAACTCCACCTTCCCGCCGGTGGAGGCCATCGCCGAGTTCAAGGTGATGGGCTCGAACTACTCGGCTGAGTTCGGCCGCAGCAACGGCGGCATGGTGAACGTGGTTTACAAATCCGGTGCGAACCAGTTCCATGGCAGCCTGTTCAATTTCCTGCGCAATTCACAGCTGGACGCGAACAACTTCTTCGCGAACCGTGCAGGCATCCCGCTGGGCAGCTTCAAGCGGAATCAGTTCGGCGCGATGGTAAATGGCCCCATCATCAAGAACAAGACCTTCTTCCTCGGCAGCTATGAAGGCTTGCGTGAGCGCACGCTGGCCAACACGATCTTCACCGTGCCCACGGAATTGCAGCGCCAGGGCGATTTCAGCGACACCCGCGTCGCCAACGGTTCATTGATCCGCATCTTCGATCCCTTCTCAACGCGCGCCCAGGGAAGCGGCTTCGTACGCGACCAGTTTCCGGGCAATGTGATCCCGCAGTCGATGATCGACTCCGTGGCGCGCAACGTGCTCCGCTACTATCCGCAAGCGAACACGGTGACCAATGCGGTCACCAACGTGAACAACTTCATCAATACCGGGGCGCGGAGCTTCGATCAGGATCAGATTGACGGACGCATCGACCACAACATCACGGACACCCAGCGCATTTTCGGGCGGATGTCGTGGCGCGACAACGTGAATGCGCCGCCGGCGTTCTTCCCCGGCGACCTCACCATCGCAGAGGGCCGCGTGATTCAGGGCGTGCGCCAGCCGTCGGCCTCGATCGACTACTCGAATACGCTCTCGCCCACCACCGTGTGGACCACCCGCTTCGGCGTGTCCCGCTCGATCTTCGACTTCAACAATCAAGGCCTCGGCTTCGTTCCTTCCAGCCTCGGCCTGCCCTCGGCGATCGACAGCGTTGTGGACCGCCAGATGTTCCCCCGCTTCGGCGCCTCCGGTTTCGTGAACATCGGCGGCAGCGACCACCGCTTCAGCACCTTCAACACGTTCACTCTGCTTTCGAACATGTCGATGGTGAAGGGCAATCACAACCTGAAGTTCGGCTGGGAAGGCCGGCTGATCCGCGTCAATGTTTGGGAAGCGCGTTCGGCGGGTACATTCAATTTCGCGGCGGGCTTCACACAGGGACCGAACCCGAACCAGGCGAGTTCCACGGCGGGCAACGGCATGGCATCGCTGCTGCTCGGCACCGGCACCACGGGCAACGTGCTGATCCGCAACTGGAAGAATGTGGCCTCGCAAAGCCCTTATCACGGCTTTTACTTCCAGGACGACTGGCGCATCACCTCCAAGCTGACTCTGAATCTCGGCCTGCGCTACGAACTTGATTTGCCGCGCACCGAACGTTACAACCGCTTCAACTGGTTCGAGGAAGAGGCTGCTTCGCCGCTGGCGGGCGTCGTGCCCGGCTTCCCGAACCTGCGGGGCGGCGTGCGATTCGTCGGTGTGGACGGAAACCCCCGCACGCAGTTCAACAAGGACCTGAACAACTGGGCGCCGCGCATCGGCTTCGCCTATCAGGCCGACTCCAAGACCGTCGTCCGGGGCGCGTTCGGCCTGTTCTATGGTCCTTCGCGGCAAGCCGCACAGGGTACCGTCGGTCCCTTCGGCTTCCGCGTCGAGTACCCCTGGATCACCACCACCGATGGCATCACGCCATTCAACCGCCTCTCGAACCCCTATCCCGAGGGCTTCCGGGGCGTTCCCGGCTCCGCCGATGGCCTTCTGACCCAGGCGGGCGCCAACCTGCAGGCCTTCTGGCCCGATTCGCCCTCGCCAATGAACCGGATGTGGAACATCACGATTCAGCGTGAGCTACCCAGCGGCATTCTGCTCGAGACCGCGTATGTTGGCAACCAGGGCCGCAACTTGAGCAGCAGTTCGGAAGGCGGAATGAACTTCAACCAGCTTGATCCACAGTTTTTGTCGCTCGGTTCGGCTCTGAACCAACGCGTCGAGAATCCCTTCTTCGGCATTGTGAACAACGGCGTGCACCTATCGCCGACAATCGCCCGCGGCCAGTTGCTGCGGCCCTACCCTCAGTTCACCAACGTTGTCCCGCTGTTTTTCCCCGGCTCGGTCTCCAGCTACCACGCCTGGCAGAACACCTTCAAGCGCCGCTTCGCCCAGGGTCTGATGTTTGAGGGCAATTACACGTGGGCCAAGCTGATTGACACGGGCGACAGCCATCAGAATACCTATGACCTGATGGCCAGCCGCGCCCTAGCCGGACATGACATCGCGCACCGGTTCGTGTTTAGCGGCATTTACGACGTGCCCATCGGCCGCGGCCGCGCGCTGGATACCGGCGACAACCGCTTCGCCAACTGGGTCCTCGGCGGCTGGCAGATCAACAGCATCCTCACCTACCAGTCCGGCACTCCTCTGGCGCTCTCGGCCAGTAACACCTCCGGACTCTTTGCGGCCCGAACCCAGCCAAACAACAATGGCCAGAGCGGCCTCAAAACCGGGCGCGTTCAGGACCGCCTGAACGCCTACCTCGACACCTCTGCCTACAGCCAGCCCACCGCCTTCACGTTCGGCAACCTGGCCCGCTTCCTGCCCGACGTGCGCGGCGACAGCGTTCGCAACTGGGACCTCTCCCTGTTCAAGCAGTTCCAGGTAACCGAAGGCTCGGTGGTGCAGTTCCGCGCTGAGTACTTCAACGCCTTCAACACGCCCCGGTTCGGCAACCCGAACACGAGCGTGACCGCCGCCGCCTTTGGCGTGATCAACGGCCAGGCGAATGCGCCCCGGCAGATTCAGTTCGCGCTGAAGTTCCTGTTCTAACCTGACCCTGACGGCCGCCTCCGGCTTGCCTGGAGGCGGCCGTCCTCTATTAGATAAGAGTCATGCGAATCAAAACGGTCTTCTGCGCGCTTCTTCTTTGCGCGCTGCCCACACTCGCGGAGACCCTGCGGGTGATGAGCTTCAATGTCCGCTACCCCGCCAAAGGCGACGCAGCGAACCGCTGGGAAGTGCGTCAGGACACGCTCGTCCGCACCATCCGCCTCAAGAACCCCGACCTGCTCGGCACGCAGGAGCTTTTTTACATCCAGGGCGAGTACATCGCCCAAAACCTGCCCGAATACGAATGGTTCGGCAACAGCCGCCGCGGTAACCGCGAAGACGAGCATATGGGCGTGTTCTACAAGCGCAGCAAGCTGCGGGTGATCGAATCCGGCAATTTCTGGCTCTCGGAAACGCCGGACGTCCCCGGTTCGCAGGCTTGGGGCGCTACCCTGCCGCGCATGGTCACATGGGCTCTGTTCGAAGTCCGCGCCAGCGGGAAGCGCTTCTACTTCTACAACACCCACTTCCAGCACACGGCGCAGGCCAATGAAGCGCGCGTCAATTCAGCCAAGCTGATTGCGGAGCGGGCCGGCAAACTGCCCGCCGATGTGCCCTTCATCATGACCGGCGATTTCAACGCCGCGGCCCCCTCCGCCGATCCGTACAAGATCCTGACCGCCAACCTCAAGGACGCCTGGACCACCGCCGCGCGAACCATCGGCCCCGAGGGCACATCGAGCGGCTTCTCCGGACGCGTCTCGGACCGCCGCATCGACTGGATTCTCTACCGCGGCCCCTTCACCGTGCTCGAGGCCGAAACGGTCACCTACAACGAGGACGGGCGCTACCCCTCGGACCACTACCCCGTCTTCGCCGTGCTCGAGTTCTGATGCGCCACTCCAGCCGGTCTTCTCCTTCCAGGGGTTGATGCGCGCGCCCCCGGACTATCCGGAAGCATCAAAATAGATAGGAGAGGACCCGGATGCAAAACCAACACACTGAGTGCGCTGTGCCCCATGTGGTGATCGTGGGCGGAGGCTTTGGCGGGCTGGCCGTGGCCCGTTCTCTCCGCAGGGCGCCGGTCCGAATCACGTTGATCGACCGCACCAATCACCACTTGTTCCAGCCGCTGTTGTATCAGGTGGCGACGGCGGTGCTGACGCCCGGCCAGATCGCCGCGCCGATCCGGCAGGTGCTGGGACGGCAGGAAAACGCCGCCGTGATTATGGGCGAGGTCACCGGCGTGGATACCGCGCACCGGGAGGTGATCGTGCGCACCCACGACCGCGAGGACCACCGCATCGCCTTCGACTATCTGGTGCTCGCCACGGGCGTGCAGCACAGCTATTTCGGCCGCGACGATTTCGCGAAGTTCGCACCCGGCCTGAAGACCATGGCCGATGCAACCGACGTGCGCAACAAGGTGCTCCAGGCGTTTGAAACGGCGGAAGTCGAAACGAACGAAAAGCATCGCGACGAACTGCTCACCTTCGTGCTGGTGGGCGGCGGCCCGACAGGCGTGGAGATGGCGGGCGCGATCGCGGAGCTTGCGAATCTCACCATGCGGCGCGATTTCCGCCGGATCGATCCCGGGCGCGCGCGGATCGTCCTGGTGGAGGCCGGTCCTCGTGTGCTATCGGCCTTCGATGAGTCGCTTTCGCTGAAGACCCAGGAGCGTCTGCGGCGCAAGGGCGTGGAACTGCGTCTGGGCCAGCCCGTGGAGCATATCGACGAGGAAGGCGTGATCGTGGGCGGCGAGCGTATTTTCTCCCGCACCGTAATCTGGACGGCCGGTGTCACACCTTCGCCCGCCGCCGAATGGCTTGGAGCCCAGGCCGACCGCCTGGGCCGCGTACGCGTGAACGGCGACCTGAGCGTCGGGCGCATGGCGAATGTCTTTGTGATCGGCGACGTGGCGTATTACGAGCAGAATGGCCGCCCGGTGCCGGGCGTTGCCCCGGTGGCGATTCAGCAGGGCAAGTATGTGGGCCGCGTGATCGCGGCGCGCGCCGCGCGCGGACCGGTGGCCTTGCCTGTGTTCCGTTACAACGATAAGGGCGCGATGGCGGTGGTGGGCCGCAACTATGCCGTGATGCAATTCCGCGGCTGGAAACTCGCCGGCTATCTGGCGTGGCTTGTGTGGTCAGGCGTCCATGTGCTCTTCCTGGCGCTGCCCAACCTGCGCATTTCGGTGTTCCTGCAATGGATCTGGAGCTATCTCAGCAAGCAGCGCGGCTCGCGGCTGATCGTGGTGCCGCACAAGGCGGCAGCGGCCGAACCGGTCGCCGCTTATCACGCTGCGGAAACGCAGGCGCGCAGGTAGCATGCCCCGCAACGGCTATTTGATCCAGCCCAGCTTTTCGAGTTGCGCCTCGTCGGCGGCAGGGTCGAGGAAGGCCAGCGGCACGATCTGGCGGCCGTGCTCAAGAACCACTCCGTAAGGCGGGTCGGTGAATTTGAAAACCTCTCGCAGCGCGGCGGCGCTGGTGGAGACATCGGCCGGGAAGCCCGCCGCTTCCAAAAACTCCTTACCCCAGTGCGGATTCACGGTGGGCAAGGCGATGAGCTTGACGTTCTGCCACTCGCGCTTGCCGAGCCGCATGGCCACGATGTGGCAGTGAGAGCATTCGGGGTCGAAGAAGTAAAGCAGCACGCGGCCGTGGCGAATGGAGACGGGCGCGCCGTCGACAATCACCTCGGCAGGCGCTTCCAGACCCTTTTGCGAAGTAATTGCGTATGCGTAGAACCCGCCCGCCATCAGCGTGAACACGGCCAGCGGCGCAAGCGTGAGCTTCCAGTCGCGCGATGGCACAGCCCAAATCCAGGCGCCGAGCGCGAGCAGAAGCATGATGCCGTCGCCGATGAAGAACTCGGGGCCGACCACGCGCTCGAGCCAGGGGAAGCAGGTGCAGTCCTCGCCTTTGAGCCGTTCGTAGAAAACGGCGAAATAGACCATGAAAACGACGAGCATCGCGGCGCACAAAAGCGCGCCCCAGCGCCGCCATTTGGGGATGAGGATGAGCAGGCCCGCCCAGGCTTCGACGATGCCGGCCGCAAAGGCGGCGGGCAGGGCGAGGGAGACCGGTACCAGCGCCTGCACCATGCGGGCGGTGGTGGAGAGCGGGTCGCTCATCTTCCACAGCCCCGCCACGATGAACAGAATCGCAAGCAAGACGGCGCACACCGTGCCCGCCCACCAGCGCCAGCCTTCGAGGCGCGGAGGGCGTACAGCGGCCTGTGCCATACTGAGTTCCATGTCCGTTATTGTAGTCCTTCTGGCGCTGCTGGCCGTGCCCGCCGCAAGGGCGCAGACGGCCGATCTGCTCGTTGAAAACGCCGTTGTTTACACCGTAAATCCCGCGCAACCGCGCGCAAAATCCATTGCTATTTCAAAAAGCCGGATTCTCGCCGTAGGCGACGATTTATCCCGATACGCCGATGCCCGCACGCGCCGGATCGATGCCAAAGGAGCGGCGGTAATCCCAGGGTTGATCGACGCGCACGTCCATATGCGCGGACTGGGTGAACTGCTGGAGTCGCAGGATCTGCGCCACGTGCCAACCACCGCCGCAGTCGCGGACATCATCCGCCGCGAAGCCGCGCGCCGCGGTCCCGGTGAATGGATCGTCATGCGCAATTGGGACCAGACCAATTGGGGAGGCGCCTTCCCGAAGGCCCGGGATCTGGACGAAGCCTCCGGCGGCCGCCCGGTGTTCCTCAGCCGCGTGGACGGGCACGCCGGATGGGTCAATACGCGGGCGCTCGAGCTGGCAGGCGTGACGAAGGAGTCGCGCGACCCGCCCGGCGGCAAGATCATCCGCGACGCCGGCGGCAATCCCACGGGCGTGTTGATCGACCGGGCCATGGGGCTCGTGCGGGCGCACATTCCGCCCGCCGGCGCCACTCAGGTCAAACGCCAACTCGAACTCGCGGCGCGCGAGTGTGCCCGCCTGGGCCTGACCAGCGTGCATGACGCCGGAGTTTCTTCTCGCGAATTGTCCGCCTACCGCGAGTTGATCCGCGAAGACAAGCTGCCCGTGCGTGTGTATGCCATGATTGGCGGCGAAGGTGAATTATGGCGGGAATATTTGAAAAAGGGACCGGAAACCGGCGAATATTTGACGGTCCGCTCCATCAAGCTTTTCTCCGACGGCGCCCTGGGTTCGAGCGGCGCGGCGCTGTGGCAGGACTATAGCGACGAGCCGGGCAACCAGGGGCTGCTACTGATTACGCCGGAGGCCCTGGAGCGCGTGGCGCGCGACGGAGCCGCGAAGGGCTTCCAGGTCTGCACACACGCCATTGGCGACCGGGCCAACCGCCTCGTGCTCGACGCCTATGCCGCGGTGCTCGGCGGCCGCAACGATAAGCGCTTCCGCATCGAGCACGCACAAGTCGTGAGCCTGCCCGACTTCCAGCGCTTCGCGGACTTCTCCCTAATCGCTTCGATGCAGGCGACACACGCCACGAGCGACATGCGATGGGCCGCGCGGCGGCTGGGTCCGGATCGCGTGACCGGCGCCTATGCGTGGCAGCGTTTCCTGAAGATCGGCGTGCCGGTCGCAAACGGTTCCGATTTCCCCGTGGAGGAGGCGAACCCGATGCTGGGCCTCTACGCCGCCATCACCCGGCAGGACTTGAAAGGCGAACCAGCGGGGGGCTGGCACCCGGACCAGCGCATGACGCGTGAGCAAGCCCTCAAAAGCTGGACGCTCGACGGCGCTTATGCGGCTTTCGAGGAGAAGGACAAGGGCTCTCTGGAACCAGGCAAAATGGCGGATCTGCTGATCCTCGATCGCGACATCATGACCGCGCCGGCGGCGGAAATCCCTCGCACTCAAGTTAAGACGACCATCCTCGGCGGGCGCGTGGTTCATCAAGCGCCATGACGCGGATGATCCTCGCCTTCCTGTTGAGCGCCGCTGCCTTCGCGCATGAGGCCGAGCCGCGCCTGGAGACTGTGCTCGATGAGTTGGTGGGCGTGGGACCCCTGAAGATCCGCACGCTCGACCTGCCGCTCAAAGAGCCGGGCATGCGCGTGATCGTGCAGTTTGACATGGTGGAGGGGCTCACCGGAGTGCGGCTCCTGCTGATGACCGTGGAGGACGCCGAACGCTGGTTCCGGGGCGAACCGCACAGCGTGCTGGCCGGGAGCCACTACGGTTTCAGCGGCTCGCTCACACGAAGGCTCCCCGAGGCTGGCCACTACCGCCTGGTGCTCGACAACCAATCGGAGAGCCGCGCCGGCGCGCAGGTGCGGCTGCGCGTGCGATTGCTACGCAATGGGGCGAATGCGCTGCCGTACTACCCGGATCGCTGGCGCGCCCGCACCGTCGTCTGGACCTCAGCGGGGCTGTTCATCTTCATCCTGCTGTTCGCGGGGCTGCGCCTGAAGCGCGCGTACGAAGAGCGCCAGGATCGCCTGCGGGCCTACTATCTCTGACGCGGATCGCGCTGCAGTTCCGGCGGAAATCCGGCGCCCTTCGAACGGCCGCGGTGACGCAGGTTGCTGGTGCCGCCCCGGTCGGGGTAGATGGGCATCTGCATTCCGCCGGTCTCTTCCAGCACCTGGAACAGCCGGGCGCGCATCTGCTCGGCGATGGGCCGGTGCTTTTCGCTGAAGATCAGATTGCGGGATTCAAGCGGGTCGTCCGCGAGGTCGTACAGCTCATCGACATCCCAGATGCCGTGGACGCGGATGAACTTGTAGCGGTCGCCGCGCAGGGCGTGAATAGTGGGGGTGTGCGGATAGTTGCGCTCCCAATAGTATTCGTACAGAAGCTCCTTGCGCCATTCGGCGGAGCGTCCCTGCGCGAGCGGCAGAAAGCTGGCGCCATCGCCGCCCGCCGGAGCATTGAGCCCGGCCGCCGCCATCACCGAAGGCATGACGTCGAGGTTGGCGACCACCTGATTCACGGTACGGCCGCCGCCGCCGAACAATTCGGGACACCGCGCCAGCATCGGCACCCGCATCGACTCTTCGTAAGCGGTGCGCTTGTCGATCAGCCCATGTTCGCCGAATGCGAAGCCATTGTCGCCCATGTAGATGATCAGCGTGGAGTCGAGTTCGCCGCGCTTCTGCAGCGCATCCATGACGCGGCCGAGCGAATCGTCCACCGCGCACAGCGATTCGGCGTAGCGCTGGTAATACTCCGCGACATCGAGGTCGGAGTGATACGGAAATTCCACGCCATGCCAGGAATTCCGCTGATTGTGAACCCACATCGGGCGCCCCTGCGCCATTTCTCCGGTCGCGGCCATGGTGGCGGGAAACTTGAATTGCTTTCCGTTGTATTTCCCTTTATGCCGCTCGGCGGGCACGAAATCGGCGTGCACAGCTTTATGCGAAAGGTAGAGAAAATACGGCTGCTCTTTGGGATGCCCGCCTAGCCAGTCGAGGGCGTAATCCGTGAGTTCGTCGGTGATGTAGCCCTTCTGCGGAACGCGCTTCCCGTTCACGTTCAGGCCATTTTTCGAGGGCAGATAGGTGCCCTGGCCGCGGAAGCTCACCCAGTGGTGGAATCCCGGCTGGGGCGCGTCGTCCTCGTGGCCCATGTGCCATTTGCCGACGAATGCCGTGCGGTAGCCCGCCTGCTGCAAGTGTTGCGGGAAAAAGGTTGTGCCGGGGGGAATGGGCGTATTGTTATCGACGATTCTATGATTGTGCGCGTACTTCCCGGTAAGAATTGTGGCGCGGCTCGGGCTGCAAAGCGAAGTGGTGACAAACGCGTTTTTGAAATACACGCCTTCGCGCGCCATGCGGTCCATCTGCGGCGTTTCCAGCCATTCCTGGCCCTTGAGGAAACCCATCGCGTCGTAGCGGTGGTCGTCGGTGAGAACAAAAATCACGTTGCGCGGTTTTTCGCCAGTCTTGCGGAGAGGCGTCTGGGCCCTTTGCGCGAGCGCCGACGCGGCACCGCCGAGAAGCCCGCCGAGGGCGTGTCTTCGGTTCATGATGCGGTCATCTTATCAGGCCGCAAAGAACTCGGCGATAGCGCTGGCCGTCGTGTCCACGGCCTCTTCGTCATGCGCGGCTGACAAAAACGCCGCCTCATATTGCGAGGGCGGGAAGTAAATGCCGCGCTCGAGCAGATGACGGTGGAAAGCCTTGAAGCCCTCCGTGTCGCATCGCTTCGCGTCATCCCAGGAGTTCACCGGTCCAGGGTGGAAGAAGTACGTGAACATGGAACCCACGCGATTGATCGTGACGCCTTCCACGCCCCCGCCCGCGGCGCAGATGCGAGCGGCGGCTTCGTCCAGTTGATTGTAGATTTCCGGATGCGCCTTCAGATGGCGCACCATGGCGAGGCCCGCGCTCACGGCCAGCGGGTTGCCTGACAGCGTACCGGCCTGATACACGTTGCCCACCGGCGCGACCCGGCTCATGATGTCCGCGCGTCCGCCGTAGGCGCCGATCGGCAATCCGCCGCCGATCACTTTGCCGAACGTGGTCATGTCGGGACGGATGTTGAACAGTTCCTGAGCGCCGCCCAGCGCCAACCGGAAGCCGGTCATCACCTCATCAAAGATGAGCACTGCGCCGTGTTTTTCGGTGAGCAAGCGCAGCGCGGTGAGGAACTCGCGGGTGGGAATCACGCAGCCCATGTTGCCAACCACGGGTTCCAGGATCACGGCGGCAATTTGATCGCCGCGCTCGCGGAATGCGGCTTCCAGCGCTTCCACCGAATTGTAGGGCAGCGCGAGCGTGGTGTTGGCAAAGCCCGGCGGTACGCCCGCCGTATCCGCGATGCCGAGCGTGGCCATGCCGCTGCCCGCTTTCACGAGCAGCGAATCCACATGCCCGTGGTAGCAACCCTCGAACTTGATGGTGAGCTCGCGTCCGGTAAACCCGCGGGCGACGCGCAGCGCGCTCATCGTCGCCTCGGTGCCTGAATTCACCAGCCGGACCATCTCACAAGACGGCGCGGCGGCGCGGATCTCCTCCGCGAGTTCAATCTCGCGTTCAGTGGGCGCGCCAAAACTCGTGCCCACCTCGAGCACTTCGCGGATCGCCTCCAGCACAGGCGGAAATCGGTGGCCGAGAATCAGCGGACCCCACGAGCAGATGTAATCGATATAGGCATTGCCGTCCACGTCATACAGGCGGCAGCCGTCGCCGCGCTCGATGAACGGCGGCGTTCCGCCGACGCTGCGGAACGCGCGCACGGGCGAGTTCACGCCGCCGGGGATGATCTGCTGGGCGCGCGCTAGCAGCGCCGCGCTCTTGTCGAGCGTCATGCTTCACCTTCCTTCACGACCCGCCTGCTGAGGATTGCGCCCATGACCGCTTCAAGCATGGTGCCGTTGAGGCTGTTCAGCAGGCGGCTTTTCAAAGCCAGATAATTCTGCGTACCGGCGAAGAGATCCTGCACGATCGCCGTCATGCTGGGGCTGCGGCGCATGAACTCGATCATGCGGCCCGGCACCGAAGACATCAGCACTTGCTGCAGGAAGAACCGCTTGGCCAGGCCCGCGGCGAAGGCGAGGTCCTCGATGAAGTCCTGGTGGAGCAGCGAACGGTAAACGGCGTGTTTGGCCGAGGGCGCGTGCGCCTCGTCGAGCAGGGTCTGCGCGGCAAGGTCGCCGGAACGGACCGCGTAGTAGATGCCTTCTCCCGTGACGGGGTCCACGAGGCCCGCCGCGTCGCCGACCGCCGCCCAGCCCTCGCCCGAAACGCGGTTGGAGCGCCAGGACGGGCGTTCCAGCGCCGGGATCATGTGTCCATAGAAGACGGCGTCGCGCCGGGAAATGCCGCGCTCGTCCATCCAATCCTCCAGGCGCTGCCTCATCGCGGCCGAGGCCTGATTCTTGCCGCAGATGCCCGCGGAGAGATGTCCGCATCGCGGAAACACCCAAATATAGCCCTCAAAACCGGGAAAAAACTGGATTTCAACGTGGTTTTGCTCCACCGGAACGTAGTAGCCAAGAGCACACATCGAATCCCGCGCGGTGTACTGCGTGCCCACCTCGCGCAGCGAATTGCGCGCGCCGGTGGCCACGATCAGGTAGTCGGCTTCGATCGCGCCGCAACGGGTCCGCACACGCCAACCCCCGTTGCGGCGCTCGAGGCTCAGGGCGCGCTCTTTCTCGATGCGCGCGCCCATGCGGGCCGCGCGTTCGAGCAGCATGCCGTTCAGGTCCTTGCGGGCGTAAATCAACAGGGGTTCGGTCAGCTCCAGAGTCGCCGTACCTGCCCTGGTCTCGGTCAGCAGCGTGCGGCGAATCACCTTGCGCGGAGCATCGTTGTCGATCAGAAACGGATACTGCGAATAGGCCTTCCAGGTGATGCCGCCGCCGCAGGGCTTCTCCCAGGCGAGTTTTTCATCGAGCAGGATCGTGTCGAGGCCGGCTTCAGCCAGCCGCGCGGCGGCCACCGAACCGGCGGGGCCTCCGCCGAGTACGGCGACCCGCTTCACTTCTCCTGGCCGGGTGTGCGGCCTGGGTTGGTAGGCGGGTGATCCGGGGGCAACTGCATTCCTTCGGTGGAGGGGGGCATCGTGGCGTGACCCTCACCGCCTTCGGTCTTGCCCTTCACCACCCATTCGTTGCCTTTGCGCTCGAGCGTGTAGCGCATCGCCATGCCCTGGTCGGCAGGCATGTCCTTCGGCTTGAAACTGATGAGCGCGTCGGCTTCGTTGTCGCGGAAAGTCACCGACTGCACCTCGATCTGCATCGAGGCCAGCGAAAGGCTGGAATTCCGGGAGAGATGGTCGATCACACCCTGGCGCACCGCCTCATTCGTCTGGACATTCTTCGCACACGCGAACAGGCCTAGCAGCGATACTGCAAGAAACAAACGGCTGGTTTTCACATTCCGATTATAGCCGCCGGGCAACCTATTTGTGCCCTCAGATGTCACACTAGAAAGAGACCAAACCGAATGAACGGGCAGTCGAGACTTCGCTACATTCACATCGCTCTCGCCGTAGTGGTGATCGCGCTGTTCCTGCGTTTGCTGCCGCAGATGCCCTGGAACCAGCCCGCCGGGCCTTCGCCCGAGCCGGTCGAACACCAGGAGGCGTTCGATTGGGTGGATCCCGCCAAGGGGCTGAAGATCATCATGTTCTATGCGACACCCGCCGTCATCGAGCGCGGCGAGACGGCGATCCTCTGCTACGGTGTGGCCAATGCGGATCGCGTTGCGCTCGACCCGCCGGCTGCTCCGCTCTCCCCTTCGCTCAACCGCTGCATCGAAGTGAAGCCTACGGCGACCACCACGTACACGCTGACCGCCGAAAACGATCGCGGCGAGAATCAGTCGCAGGGATTGGAACTGACGGTCACCGGCACACGTTCCGCGCAGCCTTCACCCGCCGCTTCGCCCGAGCCTTCCGCCGCCCCCAGCATCGCCTACTTCCGCCTGGACGAGACGAAGCGTGAAGGCGATATCACATTCCACACGCTTTGTTTCCGCGTGTGGAACGCCGAACAGGTGGAAGTGCAGCCCGCCGCGTTCCCGGCCTCGAAGGTCTTTCAGGGCTGCTTTGCGGTTGCCCCACGGCGTGAAACCACCTACACGCTGACCGCCCGCGGCAAGGACGGCGCCGAGGTCACCAAGCAACTCACGCTGGCGCCCTAACCTCCTTACCCGGCCGCAGCGAGAAATCGCTCCGGCAGCAGCAGCCGCAGCTTCGCCCCGCCCACGCCGACTCGCACCGGAGCCAGCCCGGCGTATTCGCCGTCCAACTGCACATCGACGGGACGCCCGTTCAGCGGCACAAGTTCCGCTTCCCGACCGTGCAGGACATGCACGCCGCCCATGCCGGCAAGCCGGTTGATCAGCACGCCGGCGAAGTATTTCAGATAGCGGAAGGTGCTTTCGCCTTCAAACAGCACCACGCCCAAGTCGTCGCGCAACAATCCCGCATGGCGGGCGATTTCCAGGTCGCCGCCATAGTTCTTCACCCGGCTGAACAGCGCGTAGCTGGCACGGTACTCGCGGCCGTCCAGCCGCACGGCGAACTCGGGCAGCCGCTGCCCCACCGTGCCGAAACCCGCCACCCAGTAGCTTAGCTTACCGAGGCGGCGCTTCACGCCCGGTTTCACCTGGCGGACAATGCGGGCATCCAGACCCACGCCCGCCATCGCCACGAACCAGCGCGGCGGCTCATCGCCCGCGCTCAGGCTCCCCAGCGCGACCTCCGCCGGACGCCAAGCCGGCAACTCGCGCGCGGCGCGGAGCGGTCTGCCGCCGATACCGGTCTCCATCGCGAGCACGTTCGCGGTGCCGCACGGCAGAATCGCGAGCGTGGCTTCAGTCCCCACCAGGCCCTGCACGGCTTCGTTGATGGTCCCATCCCCGCCGAGCACCACCACGAGATCCGTGCCGCCGGAAACGGCGCTCGCCGCCAGCGAACCGGCGCTGCCTGGACCCGTGGTCGCAAGGATCTCCCACCCCGCGGCGGCCGGCTCGATCAGCTTTTGCGCCGCGGCCAACAGATGAGGTTGATTGCGAATCCGGCCCGCGTACGGGTTATGGATCAGGCAGGCTTTGCGATACTGGGCGATACGGGCGAACCCCCAAGTTAACATTATAGTTGCGCATGATCCCGCGCCCGGAACGAATGAACCCAGCCATCGCAAGGCAGATCGAGGAACTCCGCGCCGAATTGCGGCGCCATGAGCGCCTGTATTACGTCCTCGACACGCCCGAAATCACCGACGCCGAATACGATGCCCTGATGCGGCGCCTGCTGGAACTCGAGACCGCCCATCCGGAGCTGATCACCCCCGATTCGCCCAGCCGCCGCGTCGGAGGCGCGCCGCGCGAGGGGTTTGTCAAGCAGCGCCACTCGACAGCCATGCTGAGCCTCGACAACGCGCTGAACGAAGGCGAGTTGCGCGATTTCGACCGGCGCGTGCGCGAACTGCTGGGCGGCGAGTCCTGCGAATACACAGCCGAACTCAAGCTCGACGGGCTTTCGCTGGCACTCCGTTACGAGCAGGGTCTGCTGCAGTTGGCCGTCACGCGCGGCGATGGTCAGGAAGGCGAGGACGTCACCGAAAACGCTCGCACCATCCGCAGTCTGCCATTGAGGACCGAGCCGCGCTGGCCCGCGTTCGAGGTCCGCGGCGAAGTGGTCATGCCGCTGACCGCGTTCCAGAAATTGAACGAAGAGCGCGCCGCCGCCGGACAGCCGCTCTACGCCAATCCCCGGAACTCCGCCGCCGGGTCGCTGCGCGTGCTGGACCCCGCGATTACCGCCGCGCGCACGCTCGATTTTTACGCTTACTTCCTGCTGGTGGACGGGCGCCCGCCGCTCGAATCGCACTGGGAATGCCTGCAAGCTCTTCAAGAACTGGGATTCAAGGTAAACCCCAACCGCGCGCGTTTGGCTCAATTGGATGAGCTATTCGATTGGTGCCGCGGCTGGGACGAACGGCGCGATACTCTGCCTTATGAGATCGACGGCGTCGTGGCCAAAATCGACTCGCTCACGCAGCAGGACCGCCTCGGCTGGACGGCCAGGTTCCCGCGCTGGGCCATCGCTTATAAGTTCGCCGCGCGCCAGGCCGAAACCGTGCTCGAAGACATTCAGGTCCAGGTGGGCCGCACGGGCGCGCTGACGCCCGTGGCGAAGCTGCGCCCTGTGGCGGTGGGCGGCGTCACCGTGTCGAACGCTACCCTGCACAACGAGGATGAGATCGCGCGCCTCGATCTCGCCATCGGCGATACGGTCGTACTCGAACGCAGCGGCGACGTGATCCCGAAGGTGGTCGCCGTGCGCGAACGCCCCGCGGACCGCCGCCCGTTCGCGATGCCATCCCACTGCCCGGTGTGCGAGAGCGAAGTGATTCGCGCCGAGGGCGAAGTGGCGCGCCGTTGTCTGAACACGAATTGTCCGGCGCGGCTGCGCGAGTCGATTCTGCATTTCGCCTCACGCTCCGTCATGGATATCGACGGACTCGGCGAGAGCATTGTGGATGAACTGATGGCCCGGGGCATGGTGAAGAGCGTCGCGGACTTGTACCTGCTCACCCTGGAACAACTCGCGCCTCTGGAACTTAAAGGCGAGAAGAACACGCGGAAGCTCGGCGAAAAATCGGCCGCGAAGATCGTCGCCGAGATCGACGCCACACGCCAGCGCCCTTTGCCGCGCTTGATCTCCGGTCTCGGCATCGCGTTCGTCGGCGAACGCACCGCCGTGCTGCTTGCCGAACACCTCGGCTCGATGGACGCCCTCATGCAAGCCAGTCCCGAACGCCTGCAAGCCATTCCGGAAGTGGGGCCGAAGGTCGCCGAAAGCATCCGCCGGTTCTTTGGCGAACCGCACAACCTGGAACTGGTGGAGCGCCTGCGCGCGGTGGGCCTGCAGTTCGCGTACGATGCGCCCGCGCGCCCTGCCGCCGGACCGTTGACCGGCATGACGTTCGTGCTGACCGGCACACTGCCCACGCTCACGCGCGACGAGGCGAAAGCGAAGATTGAAGCGGCGGGCGGCAAGGTCACCGGGTCGGTCAGCAAGAAGACCACGGTGGTAGTGGCGGGTGAAGAAGCGGGATCAAAGCTTGAAAAGGCGCGCGAGCTGAACATCGAAATTTGGGACGAAAGCACGCTTCTGGAGCGTGTTTTGACACAAAAATGAGCGATTTTCTCGAACTTCTGAAGGCCTGGGGACCGTATGGGGCTTTCCTGGTGGCGCTGATCGACGGCGCCGGCCTGCCTAACCCCGGCGGCCCCGACTATCTGCTGCTGTTTCTGGGCTGGAAAAGCCCCGATTCCGCCTATTGGAGCGCCGCCGCCGCCATCGCCGGATCGCTGCTCGGCATGATGTTCCTGTTCTGGCTCGCGCGCCTGGGCGGCGAGAAGTACTTGAACAAGCACGCGAGCGGGCCGCGCGCAATGCGCTTCCGGCGCTGGTTCGACCGCTATGGCCTGGTGACGGTCTTCATCCCCGCGCTGGTGCCGCTGGTGCCGCTGCCGATGAAGGTGTTCGTGCTGAGCGCGGGCGCGCTGGGCGTCAAGCCCCTGACGTTTCTGCTGACCGTCGCCATCGGGCGCGTGCCCCGCTATTTCGGGCTGGCGTGGGTGGGGCAAAGCCTGAGCGCGGACCCGCGCGGCTGGATTCAGGCCCACAAGTGGGATTTCGCCATCGCGGCGGCCGTTTTGGTCGTGTTTTCGTTCGTTTTAGTCAAATTGGCGGAACGCTACCGCGCGCGGAGAACGATAGACTAGGGGCAATCATGGCTACCCCGAACCGGCTTTCGCGCCGCTCCTTCCTGTTCTCCGCCGCCGCCGCCACGCTCGCCTGCGGCGCGCCCAATCTCTCGCGCACGAACCCGAACGATGTCCGGATCGAGGGCGTAGATATCGAAGAGGAGTTCTATCTCTACCGCTCGCCGATCAAATTCGGCGGCACCGAGGTGGACCGCGTCACGCTGCTGAACGTGCGCGTGCGCATCCGCAACCGCGGGGGGCAGACCGCCGAGGGCTTCGGCTCGATGCCGCTCGGCAACGTCTGGAGTTTCCCCTCGCGCGTGATGAAGTACGAAGAGACGCTCGCCGCCATGCAGGGCCTGTCGAAGCGGCTCGAAAAGATCATGGCCGCCTACACGGACTTCGGCCATCCCGTCGAGATCAATCACCACCTCGAGCCCGCCTGGCTCGCCGCCGCGGACGAGGTGAGCCAGCAGATGAAGCTGGCCGAGCCGATCCCGAAGCTCTGCACGCTGACCACGGCCAGCCCCTTCGATGCCGCCCTGCATGACGCCTACGGCAAGCTCTACAACCGCAGCACGTACCACTGCTACACGCAGGAATTTCTGAAAGAGGACCTGAGCCGGTATTTGGGGGCGGAGTACAAGGGGCTGTACCTCGATCAGTATGTCTCGAAGGAACCGAAGCCGCGGATGCCCTTGTATCATCTGGTGGGCGCGGTGGACCCCATTACGGCCAAAGACATCGCGGTGAAGCTCGACGACGGCATGCCGCAAGCCTTGCCCGATTGGATCGAATACAACGGGCTGACGAACATCAAGATCAAACTCAACGGCGAAGACCTGAACTGGGACCGCGACCGCGTGCTGGCGGTGGAGCGCGCCTCGGCCGAGGCAATGAAGAAGCGGGGCACATCGGAATGGCACTATTCGCTCGACTTCAACGAAAAATGCCCGAACGTGGATTACCTGCTCGATATGCTCCGGCAGGTACAGAAGCGCTCACCGGCAGGCTTCGAGCGGATCCAGTACATTGAACAGCCGACCAAGCGCGACCTGAAGGCGGACAAGGCGAACGTGATGCATGAAGCCGCGAAGCTGCGCCCGGTGGTGATCGACGAATCGCTGGTGGACCTGGAATCGTTGATGCTGGCCCGGGAGATGGGCTACAGCGGCGCGGCGCTCAAGGCGTGCAAGGGCCAGGCGCAGGCGCTGCTGATGGCCGCCGCTGCGCAGAAGCACAAGATGTTCCTGTGCGTGCAGGACCTGACGTGTCCGGGGGCTTCGCTGATCCATTCGGCGGGGCTGGCGGCGCACGTGCCAGGCGTGGCGGCGATCGAAGCCAACGCGCGGCAGTACGTCCCCGCCGCCAACGCCGGTTGGGAGAAAACGCACCCGGGCATCTTCGTCATCAAGGACGGCTATATGCAGACGGGCGAACTGACCGGCGTGGGCCTGAGCGCGAAGCCGGCATAGAGAACTGAATTCGTCCTGCTCATCTTCCGGCGGCGGCGCGCCGCAAATACACGTTCAGCTTCACCGCTTCGTCGAAGTCGCGCTGCGCGCCGTCTGAATCGCTGAGGCCAAGCCGGCCAAGACCGCGGACGTGATAGGCCTCGGCCCGGCGCATCTGCGGCGATTGCCGGTCGCCGAACTTTGCGAAGAAATCCTCGCCCGAGCCGCGCTTCAGGGCTTCGTCGCCCGCTTCCACCAAGGCCTGGAAGATCTTGCGGGCCCGCTCGGGGTTGTTCAACTTCTCAAGCGAGCGGCCCTGGAAGTAAAGCAGCACCGCGCCGCTGCCGACCCCTGGCCGGGGATTGTCCTCGGTGCCCAGCAGTTCCGCGGCGGACTCGCGCCACGCGCGGCGGGCGTTCTCGGGCTGGCGCAGCGCCTCATATGCCAGGCCAGCGTAATACAGCGTTTCGGGCGCACGCGAACCACGGTAAGCGCGCGTGGCCTCGAGGTTCGCCGGATAATCGATGGCCCGCTCGAAATCGGCGAGCGCACCCTTGTAGTCGCGCGCCGCCAGCCGCTGGCGGCCTCGTTCGACATGGGCGTCGGTCCACGAATCATGGCCATTGAAGCGCACCCCACCCTCCCACAGATGGAAGTGGCGTTTTTCCATCAGGCCGATGGCCTCGTCGAGTTGGCCCGCCTGAACGAGCAGCCCCGCATACCGCGCCATCGCATCGTCGCGCTTCGCCACAGTCTCGGGATGCTTGCGGAACAGCCCGAGCCTCTCCTCCACCGGCCGCTGCGCCCATTCCTTCAACAGATCGATCTCGAAGAAGTAGAGCGCGTCGCCGGAGTTGAGCCTAATCGCCTTCTCCAGCGCGGCGATGGCTTCGGGCACACGGTTCTCGAGCGCGTGGCCAACGGCAAGATTGCGATGGACGATCGCGAGCGAGGGATCCAGTCCGGCGGCGCGCTCAAACAGCTTCATCGCCTCCTCGCGCTGCCGGTCAAAGAGAAAAAGGCCCAGAGAGTAGGGCGGGCGCGGGTCCTCGGGCCGCAACTTCATGGCTTCGCGCAGCACTTCGATCGACTCGAACTGGAACGGGAACACCCGCGTCAGCGGCATCTTTGACGCCCGCTCGAAGTGAGCCTTGGCCGTCGCTTCCTGGCCGTTCTTCAATGCCAGCCAGCCGCGGTAATATGCCACCATCGGCGACTGCACGGGCATCTGGTCGAGCAGCAGCTCAGCCTCGCGGTATAGCCCGCCGTTCAGGCAACTGGCGACCGTCTCCAGCCCTTCGTCAGGAAATTCAGTGAAGATCGAAACCAGTTCCCGCGCATTGCGGAAGCCCCGCGGATCCAGCGGATCAATCGCCCCAAGCTGCCGCCGCACCTCCGAGGCCTCGCCGCCGCGCCCTTCGCGCAGCAGCAGAATGCCCTTCAGGAACAGCGCCCGCGTATTCCAGGCGTTGGTGACCAGCGCGCGATCCGCCAGCGCGAGCGCGTCCGCCAACCGGCCCTGCCGGCCCGCGATTTCGGCTAGATGAAAGTACGCGGGCGACTGCCAAGCGTAAGTCCAGACGGCCCGCTGCAGGATGGTTTCGGCCTCCTCCAACTTGCCCTGGAATTTGAGCGCCAGGCCCAGATAATAGAGCGCCTCGCCATCCTTCGCGCGCGTGTGATTGTGTTCCACACGCGCTACCGCCGCGCGCAGGTGCCGCTCCGCATCGGCGTAGCGCGCCTTCTTCAGCAGCCGCAGCCCGAGCGCCGTGTTGGCGCGCGCATCGCCAGCGTCGCGCTTCAGCGCCTCCTCGTAATACGGCTCCGGCTCGCGCGCCGGGTTATGCAATTGTTCGAGCCGCTGACCCGCCAGCAGCAATTCCTCGGTGGTCTTGATTGACTCCGGCGCGCCGGGCGGCACCACGGCGGGCGGCATGGGCTCCGCGGGCGCCTTTTCCGGCTGATAGGCCGCCAACTCGCGCGAACTTTGCAGCAATGCCACGCGCACATCCATCGCATTCACGCCGGCGGGCAGCGGCATCGTGTGAACCAGCGGCGCGGCCGGGTCCAGGTCCTTCGTCTCGGACCAGATCTCCTTGCCCGCCGCCGTCAGCACGGCGCGCGCGCCCGCCTTCGGCGAGGTGACATAGAAACCCGCGTGAATGCGCCCGTCCTTCACATCCAGGTTGACCGCCGCCTCCACCGTGGCGTGCTTCACGCCGCCGATGCCGCGGAACGGATACCAGTACTGCTTCACGGTCTTTGTCTCGTAGGGCATCATCCACGAGTAATCGGGCTGATTGTCGCTCCAGGCGCCCACCATCAGTTCGAGATACGGCCCGTCGGTATCGCTCAGAATGTTGTCCCACATGCGCCCGGAAGGGCCCGTGCCCCAGGCGAAAAACTTCTTGCCGGGCGCCTGATGGCGGTCCGCCACGTGCATCGTGCCCGCCTGCTTGCCGTGGTCGTATCCGGCCAGGAAGTCGTCGCTGTCGTTCCAGGCGAACATCGACACCGAACTCGGATGGTTCTTCCACATCGTGAGATCCACACCCTTCGTGTAGTCGATGCCGTTGTAGATCCGCCGTCCGATGGGCCATTCGATGAACTCGCGCTTGGCGTGCTGCGTAGCCCACTGCGTCCGCGGCGGGAACAGGATCTGGTAGTCGTCGTTCGTGTGTACGGCCACGTTGGCAAAATAGAGCAGCGAATTCGCGAACGGCGACGTGTTCAGCGCCGTCACCTGCGCTTCCAGCACGCTCGACCGCGGGCGCAGCGTCAGCCCCACAGCCCAGCGCATCCGGTCGCGCAACTCCATCTCGCCAATCCAGATCGTGCGCGCGCCATCGGCCTGCTCTTCGGTCTTCACGCGCACCGGCAGCAGGCTGGAAGCGCGATGGTGATGCGGAATGTTCCACTCCACGCCGCCCGAAATCCAGGCGCCGATCATGCCGATCAGCGCGGGCTTGATCACGCTCTGCTTGTAGAAGAAGTCGTATCCGTTCGTCTTGTCCTTCGCTTCGAAGATGCGCCCGCCGAGTTCGGGCAGCACACACACCTTCACGTATTCGTTTTCGAGACAGACCTGCCGGTATTCCTTGTCCACCTTGTCGTTGGTCAGGTTGTCGTACATCGCATAGGGGTACACCTCGCCGCGGGCGCCCTGGTAGGTGCGGCCGGTGTAGAAGAAAGGATTGTCGTCGGGAGGTCCGGTGACGTAGGTAGGGATGATGACTTTCTCTTCCCAGACGCGAACAGGCGCGGCCTCCTGGGCACAGGCGATGAAGGCGCAGGTCAGACCGGCGGCGGCGAGGCGGGCAAAAGCGGACACAAGGCTCTCCTTCCGCTGGCTATTATTTCAGAGTTGGTGCGGAAGAGCGGGCGGATAAATGCTCCCGATCGTTTGCCGGAACCGGCATGGAGCAGGCGCAGCCATGCTCCCCGGAGGCCCTTGCGTTCGTGAACGAACTGAGAAACTGTCGTCGCGTGGCGCGACTTCCCTCCCGCCAAGATTCCCGCGCTACGCCGAGCGCATCATCTCATCCCACGTGATTTCGCGCTTCTGATGCACCGCCATCCGGCCCATGATGGCCGTCAGCGTGCTCTCGCCCGCGCTCTTCCACATGTGGATCGGCTTTTTCTCGACGATCGATTTGAAGAACGCCTCCACGGCGTCGATCGTGATTTCGCGCGGCGAATCCCGGCGCTCGATCAGGCTGCGGTCGCGCAGATCGTCCGCGTTCGGAAACCGCCAGTCGCCCTCGGGGCCGTGCAGCTTGTAATACTTGCGCGATGTCTCCAGCAGGCCCAGCGACCCGTACAACTGCTCCTTCACGTCGCGGTAGCCTGCCGTGTGCTTGATACTGATCAGCCAGCCTTCAAGCCCGTTCGGGTAATAAAACGCGATGTTGTGATAGTCGGTCTTCCAGTCGCCGCCGGCCAGCGGGTAGCGCCGCCCGGCGGTGCCCCAGGCCTTTGTGGGAGTCGCATCCATAGCGAACCAGTTCAGCGTGTCGACGCCGTGGCAGTCCTGTTCGACAATCGGCCCGCCGGAAGTTTCCTCCCAGCGGCCCCACGTGCGGATCTTCTCATCTTCGCTGGCGGGCGCGCCAGGCAGCGGTTTCTCCGGCGCCTTCGGCGGCACGCCGCCCAGCACCCAGTAGCTCATCATGAGCTTCATTTCGCCGATGCGCCCCGTCTTCAGGTACTCCATCGCCGTCAGATATTCGGGACTGAACCGCTGCTGGTAGCCGAATTGAATCGTCTTCTGTTTATTGGCCTTTTCGCCCGCGCGCAGCAGGCGTTTGCAGCCCGCCACGTCGGCGCCCGCGGGCTTTTCGCAATAGATGTGCTTGTCGGCCTGCACCGCCGCTTCGAAGTGCTCGGGATGCAGATAGACCGGCGTGGCGATCAACACAGCGTCGATATCCCGCTTGCTGAGCACGTCCTGATAGTCGCGATAGGCGGGGACGGTATCGGCGCCCGGGATGTGCGTCTTACCGAGGTCGATCCGGTCCGGGTATTTGTCGCAGATCGCCGCGAGGCGCGTCCCTGGCGTCTTCACCATGAAATCGCCCACGTAGCGGCCGCGGCCGCCGGTGCCGATCACGCCGAAGCTTACCGCCGAATTCGCCTGCGCCGAAAACGCGGTCTTCGGCTTCACGATCAGCAGGCCGGCGCCCGCGCCCGCGAGCGCGCCGCGCCTTGTCATTTTCTTTTCCATATTCGCCTCGTATTGACTAGACTTCAACACCGGTTTCTACCCACGCGCCGGACTTGGCCGATTCCAGCACCGCGTCGCACACCCGCTGGGTCTGCAGGCCGCTACGGAAATCGGGCTGGGTCCGCTCGCCGCGTTCGATCGCCATGACGAAATCCGCCAGGGCGTTCAGGAAGGTATGTTCGTAGCCGATGCACGTCCCCGGCACCCAGTAGCGGTCCATATAGGGGTGCTCCGAGTTCGTGGTGTGAATTTTGCGCCAGCCGGTGGTGTGCGATTCCAGCTTTTTGCCCGACTGTTTCTGCATATACTCGAAAAATTGCAGATATTCCGGCTCTTCGAGATCGAAATAGAGGCTTCCATCAGCCCCATTCATTTCGAAGGTATTGAAGTTCTTCCGGCCGCGCGCGTAGCGGGTGGATTCGAACGTGCCGATCGATCCGTTGGCGAACTCGGCCAGAAACATGCAGGCGTCGTCGATCGTCACCGGCTGTACTTTGCCGGTCACGGCGTGCTGCCGCTGGGTGACGAACGTCTTCGTTTTGGCGGTGACGCGCGCGATTGGACCGTTCAGCCACATCGCGGTGTCGATGGAATGCGCCAGCAGATCGCCGGTCACGCCCGACCCCGCCACCGCCGCATCCAACCGCCAGAGCGCGTCACCGCCCTGCGGCACGTCCGGCGAGATCGTCCAGTCCTGCAGGTACGTCGCGCGGTAGTGGAAGGTTTTGCCGATGCGGCCCTCATCGATCAATTGCTTCGCCAGCGAGATCGCGGGCACGCGCCGGTAGTTGTACCACACCATGTTCGGCACGCCGGCCTCTTCCACCGCGCGCACCATCTCCTCGGCCTGCGCCACATTCAGGGCCAGCGGCTTTTCCGAGAACACCATCTTGCCCGCTTTCGCCGCGGCCAAAGCGATCTCGTGATGCACCGAATTCGGCGCGGCGATATCGATCACGTCGATGCCCGGATCATCCACCAGCTTGCGCCAGTCGGTTTCGGAGCGCTCGTAGCCCCAGTTGGCGGCGAATGCCTGCGCCTTCTCGGGGTCGATTCCGCAGATGGCCTTCAATACCGGCCGGTGCTCGCAGGGGAAGAAGTCGTTCAATCGCTTGTATGCATTCGAGTGCGTCCGGCCCATGAAGCCGTAGCCGATTAATCCAATCCGCAATTCCTTAGCCATGGTGGTCTCTCTCCTCAACCGTATTTCTCGATCAGCCCGTCCAGCGCTTTTTTACACGTCTCCGTGGCCGCCCACGCGTCCGGGTAGAAGCACAGGTCGATGGTCCACCAGTCGTGCGGCAGGCGCGCGGCCTTGATGAGTTCGGGCATGATTTCATCGAAATTCAAAACACCGGCGCCAAACGGCGGGTGCGCCGACGTTTCATCCGCGCCGTTCGCGTCCTTGTGGCAGGTGTTGTCGGAATCGATCAGGTGGACATGATTGATGCGCCCCGAGAGCAGCCGGATCAGTTCCACCTGGCTCGCGAACACCTCTTTCTGGCCCTCCTGCCGCGCGCCCACCACGCCCACCATCTGGCCGTGGCAGGTGTCGTAGAGGATCCCGAAATTGGGCTTGTTGACCGCGTCAAGTACCTTTACGATCTCGCTGGGCTTGTTGAAGGCGAAGCCCGGTTCAAACTCCCAGGTCACGCTCAGCCCATGATCGGAGGCGATGTCGCAGCAGGTCTTCCAGGTCTTCGCTACCCGGTCGAGCGCGGTCGCGGCGTCCACTTCGCGCAGGATTGTGGGCGGCTGGACGGTATCCACGCGCACGCCGCCGATGGCCAGGTCGCGCGCAAATTCGCAGTTTTTCTTGAATTCCGCGATGTATTTCGACTGATCGTCCGTATTGATCAGTTTCTCGCCCCACAGGTTCGCGGCCATGCCGCTGAAGCCGAGGCCTCGTTCGCGCATCCGCGCCGCCACTTCCTCGCGCTGCGATTTCTCCGGCATCGCGCCGCCCCAGCCCTCGTCGGAACCGTTGGGGTTGCCCGGATTCGGGTGCGGCGGAAAGGCGCCCAACTCGACGCCGTCAAAGCCAAGCTCCTTCAGCCGCGTGCAGACCGTGTCAAAGTCAATGGGATTCTCCGCGTAGGGGCCAATCGTGTAGGCCCACGTGCCGATCGAACTGCGCTTGCTCATAATCCTCTCCACATGATTTCGAATCCGCGGCATGGGCCGCGTCTTTCCCGTGACAATATCAGGAACCGCGCCGCCGCGCTATTCCAGCGCCTTGATCCGGATGTTGCGGAACCGCGCCTCCATCTCGGGGCCCACGTGTAACTGCAGCGCGATCACGCCCTTCAGCTTCGCGTCGTCCTCGAGTTCCGACGTCACCATCCCGTTCACCGTCACCCGGATCCGGTTGCCCTGGCAGTGGACCGAGACGTCGTTCCAGCCCGGATGCACCACGTACTGCGCCTTGCCCTTCCAGCCGTTCACCATCACGCCGCGCTTGCCCTTTTCGTCGTAAATGCTGCCCCACCAGTTGTTGTGAGCCATGTCGGCCTGGTAGCCGTGAACGACATAATCGTCCAGCGCCGTGCTGCGGAACTGAATGCCGCTGTTACCGTTACGCAGCTTCACCTCGGCCCGCAACACGAAATCGCCAAACTCGGCCTTGCGGTAGATCAGAAACGTGTTGTGCGTGATCTTTACCCCGTCGGTGGAGCCGACGATCTCGCCGTTCTCCACGCGCCAGAGGCGTGAGTCGCCCTCCCAACCACTAAGGGTCTTCCCATCGAAGAGCGGCTCGAAGCCGTCCTGGGCGCAAAGCGCGCCGCCGAAACACAGAAGTGCGCAAAAAACTGTCAAAAAGCGCATTCAAACGCTCCTTTCAGGGCCTCAGCGTATCACTTTTGGCCACAAAACGCAGCGGCAGGCCGCGGCTCCGGCGGATGCCGACTCGCGGCGTCACGACGATCTCTGCCGGTGAAGCCGCCGCATGCACCGTCAGCGGCCCGCGCGTCAGGTCCGCGCCATTGAACTCGAGCGTGATCCCCGCATGGCGCGTGAGTTTTCCAGGACCGTCGCCCCAGCCTTCCACGGCGCGGATCAACACGCAGCCCGGCACGCCTTCCGGCTCGCAGGCCACGTTCAGGCAGTAGTGAACCCCGTAATTCAGAAAGACATAGGCGTGTCCCGGCGGTCCGAACAGCACCTCGGTGCGCGGCGTACGCCCGCACCAGGCGTGCGCTGCCTCGTCGCCTTCAGGCAGGTAGGCTTCGGTTTCGATGATGGTTCCGGCGTGCGGGCCCAGGCGAAGGATGCAGCCAAGCAGCGCCCGCGCCACTTCCACGGTCGGGCGCGCATAGAAGCTCCGGGGCAATACGTTTGCGGGCATCGGCGGTGGGGTACGCTATGTGAGAGTAGCACGACCCATGCGCCTGTTCGTTGGAATCGATGTGCCCTATCAAATGCGGCGGAATCTCGAGCTTCTGCTCGAACTGCTGAAGCCCAAAGCGCGGATCTCCTGGAGCCCGCTGACCAACCTGCACGTCACCACGAAATTCATCGGTGAATGGCCCGAACAGAGGCTTGAGGAGATCAAGAACGCGCTGCGCGCCGTAACCCCGCCCGCGCCGCTGAAACTGGGCATTCGCGGCCTGGGCTGGTTCCCGAATCCGCATAACCCGCGCGTTTTTTACGTGGCCGTCCAGGCGGGGCCGGAGTTGGCGGCGCTGGCAAAGGCGGCGGACGAAGCCTGCGCCGCTCTGGGCATCGAACCGGAAACGCGCGCATACCACCCGCACCTGACCCTCGCGCGGATTCGCGAACCGCAGCCGCTCACTGAACTGAAGCAGGCCATCGCGCAATTGCCCAACGACGACTTCGGCGGCTGGACCGCCAGCGCCTTTCACCTCTACCAGAGCCAGTTGCGCCCAGGCGGCTCGATTTACACCAAACTGGAAAGCTACCCCTTTTCCGCATGACCCACCCGATTTTTCTGTTGATCGCCGCGTACCTGATTGGCGGCATCCCTTTCGGTTACCTGCTTGTGAAGCTCAAGACTGGCCGCGACGTGCGCGCGCTCGGCAGCGGCAACATCGGCGCCACCAACGTGCTGCGCACCACCGGCCGGGCCTTTGGCTTGTTGACCCTCGCGCTCGACATCGCCAAGGGCTGGTTCGCCGTCTGGCTGGCGGGGCGATTCACGGCGCTCGACATTGGCTGGATGAGCGCGGCGGGCGTGGCGGTGGTGCTGGGCCACGCCTTTCCGGTGTTTCTGAAGTTCAAGGGCGGCAAAGCGGTGGCGAGTTTTGTCGGTGCGGCGCTGGCCCTGGCGCCGGCGGCGCTGGCGGCGGTGGTGATTCTGTTTGTCGCCGTGGTGGCCTGGTCCCGTTACGTTTCGCTGGGGGCGCTGGTGGGCGCGGCGCTGTTTCCGCTCGCGGTGTGGCTGCTGTATCACCCGGAATGGCCGCTGATGGCGGCTTCCATCTTCTGCGCGGCGTTCATCGTCTGGCGGCACAAATCGAACATCGAGCGGCTGCGGGCCGGGACCGAGAACGTGCTGAAGCTCGGAGGCTCGCGTTGAAGCGATTGGCGGTTATCGGCGGCGGCAGTTGGGGCACCGCGCTGGCGATCGTGCTTGCGCCCCGGTTCGAGCGCGTCCGGATGTGGATTTTTGAGCAGGAATTGGCCGTTTTGATGCAAAAAACACTTCAGAACGACGCGTTTTTGCCCGGTTTTACGCTTCCGGAAAACGTCGAAACCGGCTCCGCGCTGCCCTGGGCGGTGGAGGAGGCCGAAATCGTGCTGGGTGTGATGCCCTCGCATCACGCGCGCGCCGTTTATACGGCCCTGAAGCCCGCCGCGCCGCCCGCCGCGCTCTTCGTAAGTGCAACAAAAGGCTTGGAAAACGGCACACTCCGGCGCATGTCGGAAGTGATGGCGGAGGTACTGGAAACGCCGCGCGTGGGCGTGCTGAGCGGCCCGACGTTCGCCAAGGAGGTGGCGCGCGGCGAGCCCGCCGCGCTTGTGATCGCGTCGCACGACGCCGAACTCGCGCGAACGGTGCAAGCCGCGTTCAATGGGCCTACTTTCCGGCTGTATACGAACCCCGACCCGGTGGGCGTGGAGCTGGGGGCGTCGCTCAAGAACGTGATTGCGATCGCGGCGGGCGTGTGCGCGGGGCTTGGGTTGGGCGCGAACACGATGGCAGCGCTGATTACGCGCGGGTTAGCTGAGATCACACGGCTCGCCGTGGCGGCGGGCGGACAGGAGCGCACGCTGGCCGGGTTGGCCGGGCTGGGGGATCTGGTGCTGACGTGCAACGGCGAGTTGAGCCGCAACCGGACCGTGGGCTTTCAACTGGGACAGGGGCGCAGGCTTGCGGAGATCCTTGGCGGGATGACGATGGTGGCCGAGGGGGTGAAGACCACGGCCGCCGCGATCGAGTTGGCCGCCAGGCTCGGCGTGGAGGTGCCGATCACCGCGCAGATGCACGCGGTGCTCAATGAAGGCAAAAGCCCGGCCGTGGCGCTGAGAGAGTTGATGGAGCGGCCGGTGCGGGGGGAGTGAGCAGTCTCAGTTGCCCGTATTGAGGTACACGCGAACATTGCCCGTCGAGGCGCCGGAGCAGGCGAGGTCGGGGCGGCGGTCGCCATTGAGGTCGGCGATCTGGCAGTCGGCGGCGGCGATGGTGTCATCGAGCAGGTGGCGGGTCCAGTTGCGGCCCGTATCATCGGCGGCCTGATACAGCGACAGGTGGAAGCCCTTGCCGCGGAAGCCCACCACGATCTCGTCGCGCCCGTCGCCGGTGAAGTCGCCCACGGCGAGGGCGTGGCCGTTGAGCATTTTGTCGTCCAGCACCAGACGTTCCACGGGGCGGCCGTGGAGGGCGGCTTCGGGGTCGGGGTAAACCACAAGCTGGTTGCCGTGCCAGGGTTCGATGGCGGCCAGGAAGCGGCGGCCGTGGATGTGACCCGCGCGGACCTCGCTGCTGCCGCAGAGCGGACATTCGCGCGGATCGCCCGGGGAAAGGCGCCGGGCGGTCCAGACGCCTTCGGGGTGTTCTTTCAGGAGGTGAATGCCGCCAAAGCTGGAGGTGACGATTTCGTCATGGCCGTCGCCATCCCAATCCATGGGATGGACGCTGTGGACGATGCCGGTGAGACCGTCGAACAGCGGGAGGCGCTTCCATTCGCCGGGGCGGTGGGCGTAGACGGGCGTGGGGCTGGCGAACGCGGGCGGTTCCGCCTCCAGGCCGAGCATCGGCGAGACCAGCAGCAGGCGCCCGGTGCGCGTGTTCGCCCAGCGGAGGCGGTGAATCGTAGGCACCTGATCGATCTCGCGCGCCTGCCAGGGTTGGCGGACGTCATCCCCGGGAGTGAGCCGGAGCACGGTGCCGCGCGAGCGTGCCGGGGCGCTTTCGAAGTGGTGGCCGAGGATGATTTCGCCGGGAGAGCAAACCAGATTGATGGTGCGGGGGACGTCGCGGGCGAGCAGATGCCGGGTCCAGACTGCGTCCGCGCCGGGATTCTCGAACCAGGCCAGTTCGGTGGAGCGCTCGTCCACCACGATCAGGTCCGGACGCTCGTCCTGGTTCACGTCGCAGACGGTGAGTTGATAGCCGAACTTGAGCTGATCGGTGACGGTGACCGCATGGAAGCGGGGTGGCTGCGCCGTGAGCGGCAGGGCCACGAGCAGGAGCAGACAGGAGCGCATCATCACTTTCGAGTTTGCAGGAAATGCACCGGGCCATGTGCATAGCCCGCCGGTTGGCGGCGGCCTGCTCCGGTGCCTCTGTCAAGCTCTTACGGCAGGGGGTGGACGCTGACTTCCCGGAAGAGGACGCGGGAGTGCGGGTCGTGGTTTTGCAGGCCGATGTAGCCGCGTTCGGGGCGGGGACCGCGGACGGGCTCGTACCAGATCTTGCGTTCGGGCACTTCCTGGCCTTCGGTGTATTCGTTGACGAGCTTGCCATTCACGCGCACGCGGGTGAGTTTGCCGCGCAGTTCGATCTCCATCGTGTTCCATTCGCCGCGCGGCTTCTGCTCGCGGGAAGTGACTTTCGAGATGGAATAGATGGCGCCCGTGGAGTGCCAGTCGTCGCCGCCGGCGTCGATCTGGACTTCGTAGCCGTTGTTTACGCCGTACCAGGGATCGGTGGGCGGCTCGGGCAGCCGGATGATGACGCCCGAGTTGGCGCGCTCGCTATCTGTCATGTACACGACGCGGATCATGGAATCGCCGAAGGACTCCCGCTCGTAGTAGAGCAGGCCCATGCCGCCCTCGGTGACCATCTGGCCCTTTTCGACGACGAAGCGGCCGGGGCCGGTCATCTGCCAGCCGTCGAGGTTCTTTCCGTTGAACAATTGCTTGCCGGCACCCAGCAAAGGCGCGGCGACGATGAGAGCGGCGAGGATGAGTTTGTGCATGATGAGACCGAACCTCCTTGAGGATTAGATGTTGCCTTCCAATTCACCGAGCGTCACGGTGACTTCCACTTTTGAGTCGTTCCGGAACAGCGTGAGCTTGAGGGGGTCGCCGGGACGCTTTTTCTGCATGGCGCGGCTCAAAACGTCGGCGCGGCTGGCCGCTTCGCCGTCGATGGCCATGATGAGGTCGCCGCCGATGTTGAGCTGGAAGTTGCCGGCGATCACCGTGCGGCGGGGGCCGCGGATGCCCGCCTCTTCGGCCGCGGAACCGCGGATGACGCGCTGCACGAGCAGGCCGCCCGAGGCGGGCAGGCCCAATTCGACGGCGAGATCGCCCTGTACGAGCGCCACCTCGACG
Organism: Bryobacteraceae bacterium; assembly: GCA_023384675.1. GTDB lineage: Bacteria > Acidobacteriota > Terriglobia > Bryobacterales > Bryobacteraceae > PNKE01. The sequence goes on from JAHDVK010000028.1 coordinate 50,735, forward strand.
CCGAGCCACGGGCGCCCGTAACGCTTACCGCTCTCATAGGCGGTCAGCATGAGCTTGGCGCGGTTGATGGGCATGGCGAAGCCGATGCCGATGTTGTTACCAGGTCCATAAATCGCGGTATTGATGCCGATGACGTTGCCCTGCGAATCGAAGAGCGGTCCACCCGAGTTGCCGGGGTTGATGGCGGCGTCGGTCTGGATCAGCCCGTCCAGTTTCTGATCGTTCTCGGCGGCGATCTCGCGTCCGAGTGAACTGATGATGCCCGTGGTCAGCGTGTGGTCGAGGCCAAACGGGTTGCCGATGGCGAGCACTTTCTGGCCCACTTGCAGCTTGTCCGAGTCGCCCAGCGGCAATACCTGCATGTCCTTCCTGGGGTCGATCTTCAGCAGCGCCAGATCGTTGGCGGGGTCGCGGTAGATGACTTTGGCTGTGTGCTGCGAGGCATCGGCAAGCGTGACCGTGATGCGGGGCGCCTGGCCGGAGACGACGTGGTTGTTGGTCAGAATCAGTCCGTCCTTGCGGATGACGAAGCCGGAACCCGCGCCGCGCTGCGGATAGATCTCGAAGAACCAGTTCTGGCGGTAGACGATGGAGGTGATGTTGACGGTCGCCTCCTTGTTCCGCTTGTAGATCTCGATATTGTTGAGCTCATCCTGGCTGAGGCCGGCTCCGTGCACGCTGGCAGGCTCGCTCCACAGGGCGGCGGGCGTGGCTTCAGGAGCTTTGGTGGAGCGCGGTTCGAACAGGCGCCCGAAAGTCTGGTGGCGCAGGCTGGTGGCGGCGACAAAGGCGGCCACGAGGAAGGCGGCAAGGAAGGCGATTCTCATCTTCATGGTTCGAGGCTCCGCAGCGTATCGTACAGACGGGCGACCTGGGCCAACGTGGCAGACTTTTCACCCGATGTATCTATGACGTAGTCGGCGTAACGGCGTTTCTCTTCGAGCGGCATTTGACGTTCCAGCCGGCGCAGCACCTCCTCGCGCGAAAGCCCGTCGCGTTTCATGGCCCGTTCGATCTGCTGGACTGGGTCGCACACGGTCAGAATGAGCTTTGAAAAGCGGCGGTAGCTGCCCGTCTCTATCAGGATAGCGGCTTCCACGACGCCGATGGCCCGGGGATCGCGGCGTTCGAGTTCGTCGAACCAGACCTGCTGTTGAGCGATGACAATGGGGTGGACCAGTTCGTTGAGCCGTTCGAGATCCTGGGGGTTGGCGAAGACGCGCGAGCCGAGCAGGCGGCGGTCGATGCGGCCGTCCGGAGCGAGGATTTCGCGGCCGAAGGCCTCGATGACGGTGTCGTAGGCGCCTCCGCCGGGTTCGAGCGCCTCATGGCCGAGTTCGTCGGCCTGCAGCAAGTGGCAGCCATGGGAAGCGAGGGCGCGGCCCACAAGGGACTTGCCGGTGGCGAGACCGCCGGTGAGGCCGACGCGCAGCATTGGCTGATTTTACAGCAACCGCCGTTCCGCCGCCTCTAAGGTGTTCGACATCAGCATGGCGATGGTCAGCGGGCCGACGCCGCCGGGCACGGGGGTGTAGGCGGAAGCGAGCCGCGCCATGTCGGCGGGGTGGACGTCGCCGACCACGATGGAGCCGCGCTTGTCGAAGCCGGCCATGCGTGCGGGGTCGTTGGCGGTGAGGCGCGCGGCTTCATCGCGGTCCGTAACGCGGTTGATGCCGACGTCGATGACGACGGCGCCGGGCGCGATGAAATCCTCGGTGATCATGCCGGTGCGTCCAATGGCGGCGACGAGGATTTCGGCGCGGCGGCTTTCGCCGGGCAGGTCCGCCGTGCGCGAATGACAGAGGGTGACAGTGGCGTGCTGATGGAGCAGCAGCATGGCCATGGGCTTGCCGACGATATCGCTGCGGCCGACGATCACGGCGCGTTTGCCCTTCACTTCGATGCCGTTGCGGCGCAGAAGTTCCATGACGCCGGCGGGCGTGCAGGGCCGGGGACCGGGCAGGTTGGCGACGAGGCGGCCGACGTTGACGGGGTGAAAGCCGTCAACGTCTTTGCCGGGGTCGATCGCATCGAGCACGGCGCGGCTGTCCACATGCTTCGGCAGCGGCATCTGGACGAGGATGCCATCGATGGCGGGGTCCGCGTTGAGGGCCTGGACGCGGGAGAGAAGTTCGCCGGTGGTGATGGAATCGGGCAGGCGCAATTCCTCGGAGTGCATGCCGAGCTCGCGGCAGGTGCGGACCTTCGAGCCGACGTAGATCTCGCTGGCCGGATCGTTGCCGACGAGGACAACGGCGAGGCCGGGCGCGCGGCGCGCGGCGGCCAGTTGCGCGATGCGCGGCTTCAGTTCGTCGAGGATCTGCTGATTGGCGGCTTTGCCGTCGAGGATGCGGGCGGGCATGACAATCCCAACGATATCAGACGGCTGCGTCCGTTCCGGCGCTCGGACGGATTTTGAAGTGATAGACCAGCGCGCCGGCGGCGAGCGTGAGCGCCGAGGCGATCGAGATCGCGGGCGCCAGCAGCGCGCCGTAGATCGTCATCCAGATGCCCGGCAGCACGAACAGCGCAGGCATCAGCGGCCAGGCGAAGCTCACCACGCCGAGCTTCTGCCAGCCTTCGCGGCGGCGGAACTTGATGAGGCTCGCCACGGCCAGCAACGCGAAGAAGTTCAGCAGGAAGCCGATGTAGACGATCAGCAGGCCGAAGCTGAACAGCGTCATCAGCATGGCGCAGGCGCCCTGGAACAGGATGGCGGGCACGGGCGTCCGCCATTCCGGATGGATGCGGCCAGCGATCGGCAGGAACGCCTTGTTCTTGGCCATCGCGTAGTAGAGGCGCGGGCCGATGGTGACCATCGCGTTCACGGTGGACATGAGCGAGATGGCGAGCAGTCCGGAAAAGATGCCCGCCACCTCGGAGCCCCACAACGCCTTGGCGGTGAGCGAGCCGATGGCGAGCACGTCCTTCATGTCCGACAGCGGCACGGCGTAGATGAAGACGACATTAAACAGCAGGTAGAGCACGGCCACCAGCGCGGTGCCGGCGGTGAGCGCCAGCGGCAGATTGCGCTCGGGACGGCGCAACTCCTCGGCGACATAGGTGGCGGCGTTCCAGCCCGAATAGGCGACGTAGATCCAAAAGAGGCTGATGGCGAACTGCGCGGGAATCGAGGTGGTGACGGTGCGCTCAGTGGTTTGCGAAAGGTGGCTCCAGTCGCCTGTGCCGATGGTGAAGCCCATGGCGATGAAGGCCACCATCACCAGCACTTTCACGCTGGTGAGCGCGTTCTGGATGCGGGCGATGAACTGCACGCCGAACAGGTTGAGGATGGTGAACAGCAAGACGAGGCCCGCGGCGCAGATCTGCGCGCCGCCGAATTGCATGCCGAGATCGCCCCATTGGACGCGCCACCAGGCGCTTTCCTGGCGCAGGGCGGGAAAGAAGTAGCCGAGGTAATCGGAGAAGGCGAGCGCGGCGGCGGCGATGGGCGCCGAGAAGCCGGCGAAGAAGCTGACCCAGCCGCTCATGAAGCCCCAGGTGGGGCCGTAGGCGCGAGTCAGATAGACATATTCGCCGCCCGAGGCCGGAAAGTTGATGCCGAGTTCGGAGTAGCAGAACGCGCCGGCGAGGGCGAAGCACGCACCCACGACCCAGATGATCAGCACGAGGTCCGGCGCGCCCAACTGACCGGCGAGGAAACCGGTGGTGGTGAAGATGCCGGTGCCGATCATGTTGGACACCACCAGCGCAATGGCGCTGAACAGGCCCAACTGGCGCAGTAAGGAAGGCGTGGAGGACATTGATCTGCTATTGTACTTGGGATCGTCATGGACAAGCTGGCAAGCGTCTCGGACGCGAAGGTGAAGGAGAAGACCGGGCGGGGCTGGGCCGCATGGGTCGAGGAACTGGACCGCGCGGGCGCGGGGTCGCTCACGCACAAGCAGATCGCCGTGCTTTTGCAGGAACGGTATGGGCTTGACGACTGGTGGGCGCAGACGGTGACCGTGGGCTACGAACAGGCCAAGGGCCGGCGCGCGGAGCGCCAGAAGGCGGACGGTTTCGCGGCCGGCGCGAGCCGCACCGTGGCGATGCCTATCGAGCAGGTCCACGCGGCGTGGGCGGCGGGCGCGTGGCTGAAGCGCGTGCCCGGCGCGGAGATCACCAAGGCCACCCCGCCCAAGTCGATTCGGATCAAACTGGCGGATGGCACGCGTGCGGCTGTGTACCTGACGGCCAAGCCGGGCGGCAAGACCGTGGTGCAGGTGGAGCACGAGAAGCTGGCTTCGGCAGCGGACGTGGAGCCGGCCAAGGCGCTATGGCGCGAGGTGATCGCGATGGTCACCGGCGCCGGCGAAGAGTAGAATTTCTTCATGAGCTTGATTTCCCGCCGCCGGTTCGCGGCCGCCGCCGCGTTGTTGCCCGCCCTGCGTCTTCAAGGCGCGCGCCTGGAACGAATCGGCGCGCAGCTTTACACGCTGCGCACGGTGCTGCCGCAGAAGCCGCTGGAGACTCTGCGCGCGCTGGAACAGATCGGCTATGCCGAAGTCGAGGTGGTGGGCGGCGACCTGCCGAAGATCTGGGATGCGCTGAAGCAGACGCGGCTGAAGCCGGTGGGCCTGCACTTCGACGCGATGATCTTCACGCGTGACGCGGCGAAGCTCGATGGCGCGCTGGACGAGGCGCGCGAGAAGGGATTCGGTTATGTCCTGTGTCCGTGGGTGCCGCCCGATCAGCGAACGCCGGAGGCGATGCAGCGGCTCGGGGCGGCGCTGAACGAGGCCGGGAGGAAGGCGCGGGCGCGCGGGCTGACGCTGTGCTACCACAACCACGCCTTCGAATTCGCGCCCATGAACGGCGGCACGATGTTCGACCGGCTGCTGAGCGAGACCGATCCGCAGCTGGTCCAGATCGAATTCGACATGATGTGGAGCCAGGTGGCGGGCGTCGATCCGGTCAGCGTGCTCGAGAAATATAAAGGCCGCGTGCCGCTGATCCACTTGAAGAACGTGAAGGACGGCGTGGGTCCGCAGTTCAACGAAAAAGTGGGTCGCGACGCCTTCAAGGAAGTGGGCGCGGGCGTGATCGATGTCGCGCGCGTGCTGCGGGCGGCGGCCGCGGCGGGCGTGAAGCACTATTTCGTCGAACAGGACCAGACGCCGGGCGAGCCGCTCGACAGCCTGCGTGAGAGCTTCGAGTACCTGCGGCGGCTGGAATACTGACCGCTCCAAATTTCCCGTTCGATTTACTCAAGCGCGGGCCTCCCCGTCCGAAAAGACACTCGACTCCGGTTTCTCCGCCGCCGGCGGCAATTCCAGCCCGGAGCGAGGAGTGTATTCGGCAATGCAAGGGAAGAAGCATTCGACGATAAAGGTTCTGGTTCTGTCGGCGGTGCTGGCGATGCTGGGCGCCGCGGGTTTGGCCTTCGCGCAGGAAACGGTGCCGACTTCGGTGGCGATGGCGCGGGCGACCAAGAAGGTGGCCCCGGATTTCCCGGCCGCCGCGCGGCAATTGAATCTCACCGGCACGAGCGAAGTGCAGATCCATGTGGATGAGAGTGGCGGCGTGACCGAGGCGAAAGTCCTGAAGGGCAACGCCATCTTTTCAGCCAACGCAATGGCGGCGGCCAGGCAGTGGAAGTTTCAGCCGATCAACAAGGAAGGCGCGGCGCAGAAATTCACCACCGTCCTGATCTTCAACTTCGCGAAATAACTGCGCGGGCTCGCCTAAGATGAGGAGATGGGTTGGCGGTTGCTTCTGCTGGCGGCCGCCGTGCTCTCTTCGTGTGTGGCGCAGCAGTGGACCGGGCGGGTGGTCCGGGTGAGTGACGGCGACACGCTCGAGGTGCTGCGCGGCCGCGAAACCGTGCGCATCCGGCTGCACGGTATCGACTGCCCGGAACTTGGGCAGCCCTTCGGGCAGCGCGCGCGCCAGCGGACCGGCGATCTGGCGATGGGGAAGACCGTGACCGTTCGACCAGTAGAGGACGACCGCTTCGGGCGCGTCGTCGCGGAAATCCTGCTGCCCGGCGGCGCGTCGCTCAACCGCAAACTGGTCGAGGAAGGGCTGGCGTGGTGGTTCCGGCAGTATGCACCGCGTGACGTCGAGTTGCGGCTGCTCGAGGAAAAGGCGCGCGATGCCCGCCGCGGCCTCTGGGCCGACCGCCATCCAGTGCCGCCCTGGAAGTGGCGCAGCGCAAGTAAGCGAAAATAGGCTCCATGAAGAGCTACCGCAAGGAACTCTGGTTCAATGTGCCCGCGCGCCGCGGACTGGTCAACATCACCCCCGAGATCGATGAATGCCTGCGGGAATCGGGCGTGCGCGAGGGTCTCTGCCTCGTGAACGCCATGCACATCACCGCCTCGGTCTTCATCAACGACGACGAGCGCGGCCTGCACCACGACTACGACGTCTGGCTCGAGAAACTCGCGCCGCACGAGCCCACCAGCCAGTACCACCACAACCGCACCGGCGAGGACAACGCCGACGCCCACATGAAACGCCAGATCATGGGCCGCGAAGTGGTTGTCGCCATCACTGAGGGCCGCCTCGATTTCGGCCCCTGGGAGCAGATCTTCTATGGCGAGTTCGACGGCCGCCGCCGCAAGCGAGTGCTCGTGAAGATCATCGGCGAGTAGCCGGCATCTTCTTGCCGCCCTGCTCGAGCACGAGCCCGGTCACTTTGCCCTCGCCGTCCACCTGAAACTCGATCACCGCATCCACCACCTTCGGAAAGAAGCGCCGCTCGGTTTCGGCGAAGATGGGAATCTTCGGCTGATTGGTGGCCTGCGTGATCAGTTGACCGTCTTCGAGCGTGACGGTCATGGCAAAGGCGGGGGAGAATTCGTAAACGCCGAGGTAGCGGCTCAGCACTTCGGCCGTCAGTTGAATCTCCTTGCGAACAGCGGGTTTCGGCACGTCCTTGCCAAGCGAGAGCTGCAGCAGATCCGTGGCCAGGCGCCCTGCCTGGCTGTTCTCGATGTTGGCCAGGGCGACGATCAGCAGCTTCTCGCCGGGCACGCGGGTGATCACCGTCGAGAAGCCTTCGATGCCGCCCCCGTGCTGATGCACCGTGAGGCCACTCTGTTCGCGCACCAGCCAGCCGTAAGCGTAGCCGTCTTTTTCGGGCGTGAAGTACTTCGCGTAGCCGGCCACACTGATGAGCTTGCCGTCGCGCAGCGCCGCATCCCACTTCATCAGGTCGAGCGTCGTCGAATACAGCGACCCCGCGGCGTGCGGGATCGACATGTCGATGTGCGAGGCGTGAATCAGGCCCTTTGGCCCGCGCGCATAGCCCGAAGCAAATCGCGGCAGAATTGTTTTCTGATCCTGATAGCCCGTGTCCTTCATCCCGAGCGGCTCGAAGATGTACTTCCGGACGAAAGCCGCGTACTCCATGCCCGATGCGCGTTCAATGATCAGGCCAAGCAGCGTATAGCCCGTGTTCGAATACTTGAAGCGCGCGCCGGGCTCGAACTCGAGAGGCATGCCGGCGACGCGCTTCATCGTCTCGGCGGGCGGCGCCGGCAGCGCGTTGGTCTTCTGATAATCGGGCAGGCTGGTGAAGCTGGGGATGCCCGAGGTGTGCGTCAGCAGGTGGTGGATGGTGACCTTGGCCCACGCTTCCGGCGCTTCAGGAATGTGTTTGCTCAACCGGTCGTTGACCGAGAGCTTGCCCTGCTCCTCCAGCATCAGCACCGCCATGCCGGTGAACTGCTTCGTGACCGACCCCAGACGGAACTTGGTGTCCGGCGCGTTCTCAACGTCCCACTCTACGCTCGCTTTGCCAAAGCCGCGGCTCAGGATGGGCTTGCCATCGCGGGCCACCAGCACCGCCCCCTGAAACGTGCCAGCCTCGAAATAAGCCTGAGCCTGCCCGGCAAGCCTCGCCGGGCTGACCTCCGCGGCGGCCGCGGCGGCAAGTGTCAGAATCGTAAAAAATGCGCGAAAAAGCTGCACGGAATGCCCTCCATACCCGCTATACGCGGAAAAATCGGGAATGTTCGCCCGGTTGCCGGTAAAATTAGATAGAAGATCATGAGTCAATCGTTGTTTGGGAGCGTGCCGCCCTCGGGCTCCTCCGGGCTAAGCCTGCTTGAGCGCCTGAAACAGGGCGTGCAGAAAACGCGCGCGGGATTCGTCGATAAAGTCGAAGACGTCATCCACGGCAAGAAGGAGATCGACGCCGATCTTCTGGAGGAACTCGAGTACACGCTCATCACGGCGGACATCGGCGTCCGCACGGCCACGGACATCCTCGAGTCCATCCGGCAGCGTGTGGACCGCAAGCTCGTCAGCGATGCGGGCGAGATCCGCAACCTGATCCGCGAGCATCTGCTGGGGGTATTGGAGGCCACCGAGCGGCCCGTGCAGCGGCCTGCCGCGCCGCCGATGGTGGTGCTGATGGTGGGCGTGAACGGCGCCGGCAAGACCACCACCATCGGCAAGCTCGCCAGCCGGTTCAAGGCCGAAGGCCGCTCCGTGCTGCTATGCGCGGCCGACACCTTCCGCGCGGCGGCCATCGAGCAACTCGAGGTGTGGGGCCAGCGGAGCGGCGTGGAAGTGATCCGGCAAGGCCAGGGCGCGGACCCGAGCGCCGTGATGTTCGACGCACTGCAGTCGGCCAGGGCGCGGGGCATCGACACGCTGATCGTCGATACCGCCGGGCGGCTTCATACGAAAGACAATCTCATGGCGGAACTCGAGAAGATGCGCCGCACCGCCGCGCGCGTGGTGCCCGAGGCGCCGCACGAGGTGTGGCTGGTGATGGACGCCACCACGGGCCAGAACGGCCTCGAGCAGGCCCGCAAGTTCACCGAAAGCGCGGGCGTCACGGGCATCGTCCTCACCAAGCTCGATGGAACCGCGAAGGGCGGCATTGTCGTGGCTATCGCGCGGGAACTGAATCTTCCGATCCGCTTCGTCGGCGTCGGCGAGCAAACCGGCGATCTGCTGCCGTTCGAGCCGGAACGTTTTATCGCCTCGTTGTTTGAAACGTAAGGAGCCAGGCATGGATTACCTGCGCGAAGCGCTCGAACTGGCCCGGCAGGGCCTGGGCCGCACGTCGCCCAACCCGGCGGTGGGCGCTGTGCTGGTGCGCGGCGGCGAAGTGGTGGGCCGCGGCGTGCATACCTGGGCGGGGGTGAAGCACGCCGAGAGGCTGGCGCTCGAGCAGGCGGGCGAACACGCACGCGGCGCCACCCTGTATATCAACCTGGAACCTTGTGCGCACGAAGGCCGTACGAGTCCATGCGCGGAGGCGCTGATCGAAGCGGGCGTCGCGAAGGTGGTGGCGGCCACCGAAGATCCGAATCCGCGCGTCGCCGGACGCGGTTTTGCGCTGCTGCGCGAGGCGGGCGTCGAGGTGGAAATCGACCCTCGCCACCGCGCCGAGGCCGAGGAGATCAACATGGCCTTCTTCCACTTCATGCGCACCGGGCTGCCGCTGGTGACGCTGAAGTCGGCCGTCACGCTCGACGGCAAGATCGCCGCGCCCGAGGACAATTCCGGCTGGATCACCTCCGAGCAGGCGCGCGCCCATGTCCAAATCATTCGCCACCAGCACGACGCCATCCTGAGCGGCATCGGCACGGTGGCCGCGGACAACCCGATGTTGAACGACCGCTCGGGCCTCGAGCGTTCACGGCCCCTGCTGCGCATCGTGGCCGATTCCCAGCTTCGGCTGCCGCTGGACTCGCGCATCGTGGAGAGCTGCGAGAACGATGTGCTCGTCTTCTGCACGTCCATCGCCCCGCCCGCGCGGCGCGCCGCGCTGGAAGGGATGGGCGTGGAAGTGATTGTCGCCGACGGTCCCGGCGGACGGCCCGACTTGCGCCGCATCGTCCAGGTGCTGGCCGAGCGCCAATATCTGTCGCTGATGATCGAGGCGGGCAGCAAATTGAACTGGGCCGCGCTCGAGGCGGGCATCGTGGACCGCATCTTTTTCTACTACGCGCCGAAGATCCTGGGCGGCATGCAGTCGCTGCCTGTTGCCGGCGGCCTGGGAAGGCGCAGCCGGACGGACGCGATTCACCTCGAGCGCGTCCGCCTGCATCAAATTACCGAGACGGAATTCGCCGTCGAGGCATGGACGCCACGGGAGGCCGGCTGATGTTCACGGGATTGATCGAAGAAGCCGGCACGGTGGAAGCAATGGAGCCTCGTCCGGCGGGCAGCCGGCTGCGCCTCCGCGCCTCCGTTGTTGCCGCGGATCTGCGCGAGGGCGACAGCGTTTCGGTCAGCGGCGTTTGCCTGACGGCAGTGGACGTGCGCGCGGGCGGCTTCAGCGCGGACGTCGCGCCCGAGACTCTAAAGCGCTCGAGCCTCGGCGCGCTGCGCGCGGGTTCGCTCGTGAATCTCGAGCGCGCCCTGCGGCCGTCGTCGCGGCTGGGAGGGCATATCGTGCAGGGGCATGTGGACGGCACCGGCACGATCGAATCCCTCGATCGGATCGGCGGCGGCAACTGGTGGCTGCGCGTGGCGGTCCCCGCAGAACTGGACCGCTACCTCGTCTTCAAGGGCTCCATCGCGATCGACGGCATCAGCCTCACCGTGGCTGCGATTGAGAATCGCGTCGTCTCGGTGACCATCATCCCGCACACTTACGAGAACACCACGCTGCGCACGCGGCGCGCCGGCGACATTGTGAACATCGAGACCGACGTGCTCGCCAAGTATGTCGAAAAGATGCTGGGGGCGCTCGATCTGCGGGGCGGGCGCGGCCTCACCGAGGAGCGCCTGCGCGAAGAGGGCTGGTAAACGATGGCTGATCCCACACGACGCGTTTTCTTGTGCGCGTTGGCGGCGGCGGCGCAGGAGCCGACGTTCACCACGGGCGTTACCCTGATCCGCGTCGATGCCGAAGTGCTGGTGGACGGCCGCATGGTGGAAGGGCTCACGGCCGAGGATTTCGAAGTCATCGACGAGGGTCAGCCGCAACGCGTGCGCAACGTAGGCCGCGATCTCGAGCCGCTCGATATCGTCCTGCTGTTCGACATCAGCGGGTCCATGGAATGGGTCGCCCGGAAAGTGGCCGACGGGGCCGAGCGCGCCCTCGCCGCGCTGCGTGAAGGCGACCGCGCGGCAGTAATGACCTTCCACACCTGGCAGGAACTGGTGGAAACCCTCACCGACGAAATGCCGCATGTGGTGGAGGCGGTGCGCAAAAAAGTGCTGCGCTCGCGCTTCGGCGGCGGCACGTATCTCACCGCTGCGGCGGGCGAAGCCGTCAAAGTGCTGGCCGGAACCGAGGGTGGGCGGCGCCGCGCCGTCATTGCCATCACCGACAACCGCGGCACGGCAAGCCGCCGCGAAGATCGTGTCCTGCGCGAGTACTGGGAAGCCGACGCGCTGCTGTGCGGCGTCCTCACGCCGCAGGATCCCAGCCAGTTCGCCGAATGGAAAAGCCGGATGATCGGCCCGCAGATGGCGCTTCCAGAGCAGGGGCTCGGCGGCCTGATTCAACAGACTGGCGGCTCCGCGGTGACCACCGACGAGCCAGGCACTGCGCTCGAAGACATGCTGCGGCGCTTACGCTCCCGCTACACCCTTTATTACGCCATGCCCGCCGCAGCACGGCCGGGACGAACACGCAAGGTGGAGGTAAGGCTGCGCGGCGCGGCGGCAGCGAGATATCCGAATGCGCAAATTCGCGCGCGCGGCGGTTATGTAGCGCCGCGCGCAGTCGAATAACGCCCCGAACGCCGGGTTAACGGTCGCGCCGGCGTCCGCGGTCGCCGCGTCCGCCACGGTCGCCGCGCGGAGGCCGGTCGTCGCGCTTCGGCGGCGCTTCGCCGCCTTCGGAGGATTCCGAAGCACCGTTGCCGCCCTTCAACTTGTCCCGCTGCTCCTGCAGCACGGCGCGGCGGCTCAACTTGATCTTGTTGCCGTCCAGCGCCAGCACCTTCACCAGGATCTGGTCGCCCTCGTTGAGTTCGTCGCGCACCTGGTTGACGCGCGATTCCGAGATCTCAGAGATGTGCAACAAACCATCCGTACCCGGGAAAATCTCGACGAACGCGCCGAAATCGGCGATCCGAACGACTTTACCGAGGTACGTCTTGCCAACTTCCGCCGTGGCGGTGATGTCGGTCACCATCTGAATCGCGCGCTTGGCCGAATCGCCGTCGGTCGCGAAGATATTCACGGTGCCGTCGTCATGCACGTCGATCTTCACGCCCGTTGCCTCGATGATCCCGCGGATCACCTTGCCGCCCGGTCCAATCACCTCGCGAATCTTATCGGTGGGAATCGTCAGCGAGTAGATGCGCGGAGCGTAGGGCGACATCTCGTCGCGGCCTTCCGTGATCACCTCGTTCATCTTCCCGAGGATGTGCAACCGCGCTTCCTTCGCCTGCGCCAGCGCCTCCTTCATGATGTCCATGCTGACATCAGGCACCTTGATATCCATCTGCAGGCCGTTGATGCCCTTGCTGGTGCCGGCGACCTTGAAGTCCATGTCGCCGTAGTGGTCTTCCGCGCCCGCAATGTCGGTGAGAATCGCGTATTTCTTGCCTTCCTTCACCAGGCCCATGGCGATGCCCGCTACAGGCGCTTTCAGTTTCACCCCCGCGTCCATCATCGCGAGCGAGGCCCCGCAAACGGTCGCCATCGAACTCGATCCGTTGGATTCGAGGATGTCGCTGACAATCCGCAACGTGTACGGAAACTCCGTGTCCGGCGGGATCATCGGCGTGATCGAACGCTCGGCCAGCGCGCCGTGGCCCACTTCGCGCCTCCCGGGACCGCGCATGAAGCTCACTTCCCCGACGCTGAAAGCCGGGAAGTTGTAGTGCAGCATCAGTCGCTTCGAGGTCTCCTGCAGATTCAGCGTCTCGACGCGCTGCTCGTCTTCCTTCGTGCCCAGCGTGGTGGTGACCAGCGCCTGCGTTTCGCCGCGGGTGAACAGCGCCGAGCCGTGTACGCGCGGCAGCACCCCCACTTCCACCGTGATGTCGCGGATTTCGTCGAAGCGCCGCCGGTCGGGCCGCTGGCGCAGTTCGAGCATCTCGTGGCGGAAGATCTTCTCGCGCAGCGCCTCAAAGGCGATCTTCGCCTCCAGTTGCTGCTCTTCGGTCTCGAAAGCTGCCAACGCTTCCTTTTTCAATTCGGCGATCTGCGAGTAGCTCTCGGTCTTGCCGTATTTCTGCGTGTTGAGGGCGTCGGTCAGGCGGTCCTTCACCAGCGCTTCGACCTTGGCAGCGACTTCGGCGTCGCGGACGGGCGGCGTGTAAGCACGCTTCGGCTTGCCGGCCTTTTCCACCAGTTCACGGATGCCCGCATTGATCTTCTTGCAGCATTCGTGGCCGAAATCGATCGCCGCGAGGACTTCTTCCTCGCTCGCTTCGGTTGAGCCCGCTTCCACCATCACGATGCCGGCATCGGTTCCGGCGACGACAATGTTGAGCGTGGAATTCTTCTGCTGCTCGTAGCTCGGCAGCACCACCATCTCGCCCTCGACCTTCGCCACGCGGATGCCGCTGATCACGTGCTCGAACGGAATGTCGGAGATGGCGAGCGAAGCCCCAGCGCCTACCAGGGCGAGCGCGCTGGGATCGGTCTCGGGTTCGGCCGACAGCACCAGGCCCACCACCTGCGTATCGCAGGAGAAGCCTTCGGGGAACAACGGCCGGATGGGCCGGTCCACCAGGCGGCAGGTGAGGATTTCGCGGTCGCTGGGGCGGCCTTCGCGCTTCAGGTAACCGCCCGGGATGCGCCCGGCGGCGTAAGTGTATTCACGGTAATCCACCGTGAGAGGGAAGAACGACGCGTTCGGACGCGGTTCAGCATTGGCGCACGAAGTGGAGAGCAGCACGGTATCGCCGGTTTTCACGACGACGGCACCATGCGCCTGTTTTGCAAGTTTCCCTGTTTCCAGGGTGAGGATTCGACCACCTAGGTCGATGTCAACGGTATGGATCATCATTTATCTCCAGACAAACGGCATGTGCAAATGGGGAAATCGGTCACGGACCGGCGCGGCGCCGGGCGGACGGAAATGCGCATATGCCCGCCAGGCACACCTCGCCTTGGGGCGATAGGGTGCGGGCGGGCCTGCGTCATAACCGGAAGCCGTCTGGCGCTACAGCGGCGCGAAACGGGAGCCTAGCGGCGGATGCCGAGGCTCAGGATCAGTTTCTTGTAGCGCTCGGGGCTGCGGCGCTTCAGATAGTCGAGCAGCTTCCGGCGGCGGGCCACCAGGATCAACAATCCACGCCGGGAGTGATGGTCCTTCTTGTGGGTCTTGAAATGCTCAGTGAGATGAGCGATGTTCTTGGTGAGCAGCGCAACCTGGACCTCCGGGGAACCAGTGTCCGTGTTATGCACGCGGTACTCATTGATGAGGCTCGTTTTTTGTTCAGCCGCCAGTGCCATCCTTACAGCACACTCCTCGAGATTACTTTCATTCTGTTGGGTACTTTGTCAGGATAGCACGAATCCCAGAACCCGGCGCGCGCGGGCGGCACCAGGGCCGATTGGGAGGTCACGCCCCGTGGCTGGCCGCCGCGCGCGCGGTTCCCGCCTGCTCTTGTTCGTATCCCCGGGCGAGGTGGAACATGAGCAGGTCGAAGAATCGCGAAAGCTCGTGTTGGAGCTCCTCTTCTGCATACAGGTCGACGCCTTCTGTGGTCAGGCCCTGGTCCCGGATATAGCCGATGGCGGCGTCTTTCAAAAGCTGCACAGCGCGGATAGCTTCACTGATCGGCATCCCTTCCCGGCAGCGCTTCCGGCCGATCTGCTCGTATTGGTCGCGAACCACATCCTCGGCGCTCGAATCAACCCATTGGCCGAGATTCCGCATCAGGCGGCGGCAGATTTCGATGGCTTCGGACTCAGGCAATCGATTGAGATGGGGAACACGGGAGCAGTTCCGGACGAGGCGCAGGAAGCGCACCGCAACGGCTTCCCAGTGGTCCTCAATCTGGTGAACGAGCCTGGCTGACAACATGGCCGTCAACCTCCTGTTCTGTCTTTGACATATCGCGGTTCAATGCCAGAGTCAAGCCATTTCGCGGCGGCCCGAGGACTCTCGCCGGGCCGAACGTCAGTACGATTCCTCCAGGCTGTAGAGCTAACTCCTGATTGTGGCTCCGCGTGACCCAGAATAATCTGGACATAATTCGACGGCTCTGCCCGCTGTGATCCTTGTTGGCGGTGAGCCGGCGCGGAAGGGAAGGAGATGGAGTCGTAAATGACCAAGGTATTCAAAACCCTCATGCTGGGCTCACTTTGCCTGCTGATTGTGGCCGCAATGCTGGCTCAACCGAAACCGCCAGGCCCCCCGAACGCTGCATCCAAGGGCGGTGCGGCCGGGCCTCCGGCGCATGTTACTCTGCCGCCCCAGGCGGGGACTCCGGGTCCGCCCGCGCACGTCACCTTACCGCCCCAGGCGGGCACGCCGGGCCCCAAAACCGAAAATCCCACGCAACCTGCCTCGAAGGACGCGACCGTCAACGTGATTCACGGTGTTCCGAATTTGGGGCCCGTGACGGTCTGCGCACTAGGCGGCGAAAGCGAAGACGATGCCGTCCTAGTGGAGGATGCCGCATACAAGGACATCGCTTCTGTGGCGCTGGCCGCCGGGGCGTATGAACTGCAGGTCTTCCCCGGACCAGGATGCTCCGGTGATCCCATCTTCGAAGAGCCGCTCGCGCTGGAGGTCGGGGATGGAGAGAACTGGAGTGTCGTGGCCCATCTCACAGAAGATAGTGAGGCCGCAATCTCGATATTCCACAATTCGCTTGCCGCGGCGTTGCCCGGCTACGCTCGGGCTTCCATACACCATCTGGCCGCGCTGCCCGCCGTGCAGGCTACAATCCAGCGGCTGACGGAAAGCGCGCTGGACATGACCACCGGCGCGGTCAGCAACGGTACGATGCTCGATCCGGGGCAGATCCGGCCCGGGATGTGGGAAATCGAACTGTTCAAGGCGGTCGAGAGCGCCGAGGAAGAGCCTGCCGCGCTTTCCGAATCGGTGCTCGGTCCCGCTGAAGTGCTGCTGAATCCCAAAACGCTGTACCTGCTCTATGTCGTCGGTGAATGGAGCGAGAACGTGACCGAACTGGAACTGCTCATTCTGCCGGTTGCTCTTCCCATTTTCTAGCGCTTCGCGGGCTAGATACGGTCGAATTCAGTGATGGCCTTAGAGAGCGATTTGAATTTCTTAATGAAGGGAACCATTTTGCTTTCGCGGTCGTCGATCTCCTGGGATTTCAGGAGGACGGCTTCAGCGTGTTCGGAGGGGACGGCCACCACGCCGTCCTCGCCGGCCACGATGATATCGCCCGGCTTGATGGTGACTCCGGCGCATTCGACGGGGATGTCCTTCGCGACGCTGGCGTAACGGCCCACGGCCGTGGCGGGTGTGACGCTGCGGGCAAAGACCGGCAGGCCGAGGGCGCGAATCTCTTCGAGGTCGCGGACGCCGCCATCGAGGACCATGCCGGCGATGCCGCGAGCGATGGCCGCCGTGGCCATCAAGCCGCCGATTGCCGCGACGTTCAGCCCGTCCTCCATCACGATCACGCCCACTTCGCCGGGCTTGGCGTCCTCGATCATCTCGACCGAATGTTTCACGGCGAGAGCGGGCAATGCACCTTCGGGCGGAGCGGGTTTGATCAGCGCGGTGCGGGCCCGGCCGACGAACTTGCCGGGTATGCGCGGCTGCATATCGTAATTCAGAAAGCCTCGCCGGCCTGCGACCTGGTCCACCGCATCGGCCACCGAGGCCACGGTGGAACGTTGGAAGCCGGCGATGAGGGGGTCGCTCGAGATGGGCTGCTCCTTCAGCACCACAACGCGCTCTGCGCCGCCGGCGGGGGCCGGGGCCGCGGTTTCACCGGCTTGCCACATCACCACGAGCCCAACGGCGAGCGCGGCGGAGATAACGGTAACGAATAAGCTCTTCTTCATTGGCTGCAAACTCCTTGTAACGATTCCACGGTGGGGCTGCTATTGCGGTCTTTTTTTCTCCCACTCGGCCTCGAATTGTTTTCGCAATTCCTGATTCAGGGGATAGACGTCGCGGAAGCGGTGCTTTCCGCCGCGGGTCAATTCCCTCTCGAACTCCTCCTGCGCGACGAATTTTCTGACCCGCTCGAGCAGTTGGGGAACAATGCTCGCAGGGAAGAAGAGGACCGCTTCCTCCTCGGCCAGGACCACATCGCCTGGCAGCACGGTGGCGGATCCTACGCGGATGGGAACATTCCAATCGACGCCGATCTGCGTGGCGACATTGGGATCATAGCCCACGGCGAAGACTGGGAATCCCTTCATCGCCCGGAGTTCGGCCAAGTCGCGGGACGAGCCGTAGAGCACGGCCCCGCGCGCACCCGCCAGTTGCGCGCCGAGCGCCGAGATGTCGCCGAAGAAGACTCCGTCGGGGATGCCGCCGCCCAGGTCCACAACGAGCACGTCGCCCGGTTTGGCGTCTTCAGCGGCGCGTACGTTGTAGGCAACGGGCCAATCGCCTTCCCTGGCTAGCGTCTGCATCGCCTCGACCAGGTCGGGGCGGCGGGGCAGGTAGCGGATGGTGAGCGCGCGGCCAACCACACGGGCCGAGGGGATGGAGGGTTTCAGTCCCGCGAAGTGCGAGTTGGTATATCCGAGCCCGCGCAACGTACCCCAAATGGCTTCCAGCGGGTAATTGGCGAGTTCCGCCATCTGCTCATCGGTGGCGGTGACGCGCTTGTGATTGAGGAGATCGGTGACGGGGTGATAGGTATCGCGGCTGGCGCGCAACTGGGGCGGCGGCGCGGTCTGCGCGGCGAGGATGGCGGCGGCGAACAGCAGGGCGATGGTCTTCATCACATCAGCTCCTCGTGGGTTCGAACCAGGGCGTGTTGGGAACCTGGGCCTTCCGCGCGGCCTCCTCGTCCATTTCGACGCCGATGCCGGGGCGGTCCGGCAGCGTGATGAACCCTTTGTCGATAATCTCGCCTTCCTTGACGAAGCTGCGCCACAGGGGCAGGCGGGGAATCCAGTGCCATTCGAGCACCAGGAAGTTTGGGATGGCCGCGCACACATGGCAGGAGGCCATCGTGCCGATCGGCGAGACGACGCAATGCGGCGCGACGGGCACGTAGTAAGTGTGGGCCATATCGGCGATTTTGCGGCTTTCGAGCAGGCCGCCGCACTTCTGAATGTCGGGCATGATGATGTCGGCGGCGCGCTTTTCGAGCACCGTCCGGAAGCCGTGGCGCAGGAACAGATTTTCGCCGCAGCAGATGGGCGTGCTCGTGGATTCGCGAATGTCGCGCATGGCGTCGACGTTTTCGGCGGGCACCGGCTCTTCGAGATAAAGGAGCTTGAAAGGTTCGACTTCCTTGGCCATGCGTTTTCCGGTGGTCATGTCGTAGCGGCCGTGCATGTCGACGGCCAGGTCCACGCGGGACGGGAAGAGTTCGCGGGCGAAGGCCACCTTGCGGACCATGCGGTCAATTTCGGCGTTGCTGGCGGTGGTGTTCACGGGATCCCAGCGGTTGGGATCGCGCAGGTCGTCGACATCGATCTTGACGGCGGTGAAGCCCATGGACTTGACCTGTTCGGCCTTTTCGCGGGCGTTGGGATCGTCGGGGTCCTCGGTCTGCGCATCGCAGTAGAGGCGGATGCGGTCGCGCATTTTGCCGCCGAGGAGTTGATAGACGGGCAGACCAAGGGCCTTGCCCGCAAGATCCCAAAGGGCGATTTCAACGCCGGTAATGGCGGTGACGTACTGGCCGCCCTGGGCGCCAGCGAAGATGCCCATGGTGCGGATGCGCTCGGTGAGGAGGTCGATATTGAGCGGATCCTGGCCGATAAGGAAGCGGCGGAAGCCATCGATCAAGGGCGGC
The DNA here is from genome assembly GCA_023384675.1 of Bryobacteraceae bacterium. Classification (GTDB taxonomy): domain Bacteria; phylum Acidobacteriota; class Terriglobia; order Bryobacterales; family Bryobacteraceae; genus PNKE01. Next base: position 69,526 of record JAHDVK010000028.1, read on the forward strand.
GCGCCGACGGCGGAATCCGTGGCCTCGCCGTGGCCGAAGAGGCCTTGGTCAGTGTACACGCGAACGTGGACCTGGAGGCCGTGGGCGCGGACCTGCGCGGTCCGCACGTCGGTGATTTTGAGTTTGGGACGGCGGTAGGGCGAGGTTGCGGATTGCACTGCCGCCGCGAGGGCGGGAAGGGAGAAGATACCAACCGCCGCGCCGCTCGTGGCGCGAAGCAGATGCCTGCGGGAAAGGGTGTTCATGGTTGCACTCTCGGGACAGATTCCGACGGGCGGCCGGGACCGCGCCTGCGTGGGGCTATTATATGGCGGGGGAGGCGGCCATGGAAGGGAAGTTGGGGAAAAATCGCGGGCGGAGTGCGGGCGGGTAGGAGCGGGCGGGATGCATTCGGGGCGGCGGGTCCATCCTGGCAGGTACCGGGGGAAGCCGAAGTTTTTTGGCGCACACCGGGGCAGAATTCGCGTATTCGTTCGGGGTTCGTTCCGGGTTCGTTTGGGGGTTCGTTCCGGGTTCG
>JAHDVK010000052.1 GCA_023384675.1 Bryobacteraceae bacterium
GAAATCTCCGATTTCCCTTGACAGATACCTATCATGAATGTCCCCGAAACCCGAACATGCGTTCGCGGCCCATGGCGCTCCAGGCGTATTCGCCGACCGGGTCCATGGGGGTCTGCTCGGTGGCGCCGCCGGACTCGACGGGCACGAGCGGATAGACGTTGCCGGTGGAGAAACTGACGATGCGCGAAGCGCGGTAGCGGCGAGCGACGAGCGCGGGCAGCAGCACGTTGGCGGCCCAGGTTTCCGAGGGATTGTCAGTGGAGCCGAACTTGCGCGCGGCGAGGTAGAGCACGTTGGGGGCATCGGGCAGGGTGTCGAGGGCGCCGGGCGCGAGCATGTCGCAGCGGATGTGTTCGACGCCTTCGATCTCGAGCGCGCCGCGCGAGACGGTGATCACCCTGGCGTGGTTTCCGGCTGCATCCATGGCGCGGCGGATGCGGCGGGCAAGCGAGGGACCCATTTTGCCGGCGGCGCCGAGCAGGAGGATATCGCCATCGAGGCTCCGGGCTGATTCGACGTCGGCGGCGGAAGGGGTACTGAGGAGGTCTTCGAGTTGTGCTTCGGTCACTGAGGCGATTGTATCGAAGAGGGGGCGGTGGGCGAGGGTCGGATGGTTGAAGGTCCGCAGGCCATTCTGGAAGCCGCAGGTCCTGGTGTTGGCCCGACAAATGCGCCTTGAGCGCTGGCAGCGCTCTACGGAGTAAGGTGGTTGGGCACTGTCCCCGAAACCCCCGAAATCCCCATTCCGAATACGCACTCGTCGCCCGCTATTCGCTTCGGCGGCAAAGGACGTATGCGGATTCACCGTCGATCCATGCTTCGACTGACCGCATTCCGCAACGCTCTACCAGTCGAATCAACGATGTCTTCGGTAGTAATCCATAAAATGTGCTGCATCCTTCTCGCTTAACAAGCAGTCCGTCGAGGTGCCGTGCTGCTCCAGGATGCATCTGCAAATCGCGATAGTATGTATTCCGAAAGTGAGTTACGAACAGACACCGTCCGGACGACTTAAGCCTTGAGGAGAGTAGGCAAATGACTCGACGCCGGACGGTCGCAGACGGAATTGCTGAAAGGACATTGGCGCAGAGAATAAAATCGTAATTTCTTCTATCTTGGACGAACGCCTCACAGTCAAGCGCTCGGGCGGCGGGCCATCTCCGGGCAACCTGTTCCATTATCGTTTCGCGGTGAATGTCGAAAAGCAGCTTCCGGCTTAGCTGTTCCTTTGAGTCCACGAGAGTGAGGGTTGTGGCCACAGCGGCGAGCTCTGGTACGTATCGGAGTCGGCCGCACCCAAAATCAAGCACATCTCCCCGACAAGAATTCCCGAGCAGCCACTTTTTCACGGGAGCTGATGCCTGACATCGAGGTTTCGCCGTCCGCTCCGTCATGACGGACTGACCTTTAACGCGGTAATGCACGAAATACCTCTGCTACCGCATCCTTGCGACCATCATCTTCAAGAATGAGCCTGATTTGATCCTCCGCATAGCCAACCGAGAGCTTCCTTAGATACTGGAGGAGCCAAATAATAATGAGGACGCTAGCCAAAAGCCAGAACGCCAACTCGAATTGGCCAAAGACCAGGGAGGGAATTACTGCTAGTACGGCAACGGCGGCTGCCTCAAGCGCAATCCAAGACCAGGACCATTGGTCGAGTGCCATGATAATGTTGTGCCGGTCTATCGCTGGATTTTCTGCTGCACTGCTCACGTACTTATAAAAGACCCTGTCCATCAACTCGCGCCGTTGAGTGTGAAGGCAGGCCTGTTGCGGGAGAGAAAGCGCGACCCCGGCTGCGGATGCCATTGGAAGGAGGATTTCTTTGAGGTCAAATCTCTGGCGAAGCCCGAAGAGATCCGAGAGCCGGTTGTGTGCCTTGATCATGCGGAACACACATGCAAGCGCTCCTGCCAAGAGCAAGACGCCAAGCGGAACCTGAAAATCCGTGGTTGGGACCCTAACGGGAATTTGAGGCAGGCGGTCGCGGATGGGCGGAGAGAGATGATTTAATGCCAACAGGACAAGAATCCATGCTGCCAGCGTTGCCCAAAAGATTCGATTGAGCATCGAGGAGTAATTGCTGATTGCAAAGAAGGACATAAAGACCTCGCGGTGATGACCGGGGCATGCGATCTCTGATGTGTTTCATTCTCGCGAAAGACAAATTGAATTTATCACAGGCAAAGGGGGTTTTGGGGACGGGTTTCGGGGACAGCACACGAGGCTGTCGGACATAGGGGTTTTGGGGGGTTGGGGTCAGTCCAACACTCAATCACTCTTCTTGAGAGGATCCCCCCGCGGCGGGCACTTCATTTGCATATGGCTCGCATCGCTCGACTCGTCATCCCCGGCGGTCGCCGCGTAGTGCAGCGCCTGTTTCAGGTCTTCTTCTTCCAGGAATGGGTACTCGCGGAAAATCAGATCCCGATCCTCATATGAGGCCAGGATCTCCAGGACGCGGCGCACCGTAATTCTCATTCCGCGGATGCAAGGCTTGCCGCCGCACTTTCCGGGATCCACGGTGATTCGGTCAAGAGCCGGATGCTGCCCCATGATTTCCATGATACGCGACCGGCCTACGAAGTCCACGACGACCGTTCATCGGGAATGGCACGGAGCGGAGGTTTTGTCGAGGCCGCTGTGACCGTTCCTGGCAGAGGTATCGGGAAACGTGATGGAGTTTACTGTCGCTCGCCGCGCTGAGGAGGTCTTCGAGTTGTGCTTCGGTTACGGAGGCGATTGTATCGAAGAGGGGGCGGTGGGGGAGGGCGCACAGGTTGAAGGTCCGCAGGCCATTCTGGAAGCCGCAGGTCTGGTGGTGGCCCCGCAACTGCGCGCGAGCGCCAACACCGCTCTACGGAGTAAGGTGATTGGGTATACGGTCCCCGAAACCCCGGTCCCCGAAACCCAACCGCGTTTCTGGCCCATTTGGGGCGGTCCAATACACAAAATGAAAAACGAACCGATAGGATCAATGAAATGAAGCATGGTATTCAGCGAATGAGGGCGATATTTTGGGTATCACTGTTCATTCCTGCGCATCTTCAAGCGGATTGCCAAACTGAACGTCCGCTGGATCAGCTAATCCCTGCGTATGAAGCGCAATCCCAATCGCTGATTGATCACATCTATTCGCTGGGGCACATCACCAAGGTCTGTTTCGGTGTCGAGGGATTGCCGTCCGCGGCGGTTCAGCGAGTTGAGCGCCTGGATCTGCGGAATGTCACCTTGGGCCAGGCCTTGAATAAGCTCCTGGCTGGCCTGCGTGACGTCCGGGTGGAGGAAGCTGGAGGCGTCGTCTTGATTCGCCCGGCCGGACCGCAACAACACAACTGGCTCGACTACACCATCCGCAGTTTCCAGAGCAGGAGGGATTCGCTACAGCCGGTGAGCAACCTCTTGTTCATGACGTTGGTCATGCAGGCTGACCCGAGTGTACAGGGCTTCGCCGGCAGCTATCCACCGGGCGATACCACTGACCTTGTCGGTCCTTTTCGCCAAGAGCATAAGTCCTTGCGAGAGATGCTGAATGTCCTCCTGCTCGGCAGTAAAGGGGGCATGTGGGTGTCGGATAGAACTTTGCAGTACGGCGCGGAAATCCCCCGGAAACCGTTCTGGGTCTTCCAGCAATACGCGCAGCCCGATAGCGGTCCGGGCGAATAGGGCGCATGGCGGGCGCGCTGCCGGAGGCGGTGCTGGCGCGGCCGGAGACGGGACACGCTGAACGCATTGCCGCCGGAAGAGCCGGCAGGCCGCTCGGGCCCCGGCAGCGCCTGCCCGGTCAGTACTCGCGGATGCGAAGGTGGCGGAACTCGACGTGAGTGGAGTGGCCAAGCAGGGCGAGATGGCCCGAGAGGCGGCGGATGCCCGGGTGGCGCTTCACGGTGTCGGGGTCTGAGACGCGGCTCAGATCGGCGTCCAAAATCGACTCGCCGTTCAGCACGACATGCACGCGGGGACCGTAGGCCGTGATCTGGAAATCGTTCCAGGCGCCGTCGCGCTTCACGAAGCCCGTCCGCGCAGGCACCACACCATAGACCGAGCCGGTGAACTGGTAGGGCTGCAGGCGCTCCTTGTACCTGGGCGATTCATCGTCCAGGACTTGGATCTCCATGCCCAGCGTGGCGATGTGCCCGCCGAGCGGCGCGCGGATGCCGATGCCGTTGTTGCCGCCTTCCCACAGCCGCCACTGGAGCCGCAACGTGAAGTCGGCGTATTCGCGCTCAGTGAACAGGTTGCCCCCTCCGTTCGCCGGGCAAACGATCACGCCGTTTTCGACGACATAGCCAGGCCCGCGTCCGCCGATCAATTTCCAGCCGTTCAGGGTCTGGCCATCGAAGAGAGGCGCGAAACCAGGTTCAATCTGCATGAGGATTCTCCTTTGTCCGATGCTTCATTTTTGCACTCACCGGGGTGGGGGGAAGAGCTGGAGCGCGCGCGGAGTACTCAGCGCACAACGCCGAGCTTGTCGAGGGGCCAGTAGATGAAGACAGCCTTGCCGTAGATGGCTTCGCGCGGAATGGGTCCCCAACTGCGGGAGTCGTTCGAGGACGAGCGGTGGTCGCCCAGAACGTAATAGCGGCCAGGGGGAACGATGACGGAAGGGTAGGTGCCCGGGTCGCGGTACTCATCCGGCACATAGGTCTCACTGAGCGGCTGGCCATTCACATGCACCATGCCCTGGACGATATGGACTTGGTCGCCGGGGAGGCCGATGACGCGTTTGATGTAGCTCTTGGAAGGATCGCCGGGATACCAGAAGACAACAGTATCGCCGCGCTCGACGTCGCCTAGGCCCAGCCGGTAAACGAATTTATTGATGAAGATCCGCTCCTGATCGATCAGGGAAGGCATCATGCTGGTGCCCTCGACCTTCACCGGCTGATAGAGGAACAGAATCACCATCAGGGCCATGACGACCGACAGCAGGACGTCCCGGGCCCAGCTTGCGAACTGCTTCAGCATCCATCCTCCAAACGAGCGGGTTCTTGTCCTGATTGAACCATGGGCGCGGGGGGTGGCGCAATCAGGGCGCGGAAGGATCCGCCCGCATCAACTCGCCCAGGGTGCGCATGGGCAGCGCTCCGGCGCGCAGCGCTCGCTCGTGGAATTCGCGGAGCGAAAAGCCGGGCTGCTTCTCCAGAGCCTGGCGCAGGTTCCAGAATTCGCGATAACCCGCGTAATAGGTGGGAAGCTGGCACGAGGAAAGCTGCGCGCGCTGCCACTTGGCGGCGGCTTCCTCTTGTTCCTGAAAGGTCTGGGTGATCATCAGGGTCATGGCGTCCTCGCGGGTCATGCCCTTCGTATGGAGGCGGATGTCGAGGATGGCGTTGGCGATGGCGCGGAGCATCTGCTTGAGGAAGGTCAGCCGGAGTTCCGGCGAACGGTTCAGGTAGCCCGCGTCGAGCATGGCCTCGGTGGAATACATCGCCCAGCCTTCGATATAGACCCCGCTGCCGAACAGCGCGCGCAACAGGCGCCGGCTTTCCGGCTGGATGTCATTGGCGTATTCGAACTGGACATAATGTCCGGGAATGGCCTCGTGAATTGTAAGAATTCGCAATGAATAGTTGTTATATTCGCGGAGTTTGGAATTGGCGCGCTCGTCGCTCCAGTCATCGGGGATGGGCGTCAGCCAGTAGAATGCGCCCAGTTCGGGCTGCAGGGCAGGCGCGGTGCTGAAGCCGCCCACGCCGTAAATGCCGCGCATGAATTCGGGGGTTTCGATCAATTCCAGGTTGTCGCGGGCGGGCGGGGTGAGCAACTGCTCCGGGTTGGCGTTCAGAAAGGCGCGCGTTTCGTCGAGGGTGCGGCGGGCTTCGGCGAAGTACTCCGCGCGGGCGGGCCGCTTTTCGGCGATGCGGTCCAGCACGCGGCCGACGATCAGATTCAGGTCCACGCGGGGACGCTCGTTGGGAAAGTACTGATTGTGCAGCGGCAGGGCGAGATCGAACATGCGCTTGCGGAAGGCGCGCAGATCCTGTTCGGCTTCGGCGAGCGCTTCTTCCACCGTCCGCGTGCCGCCCATGGCGAGGCGGAATTTCTTCTCGTACTTCTCGGGACCCAGGCGCCAGGCTTCCTCGCCGGCATCGGGCAATTGCTCCAGGAAGCGGTTCAATTCGTGCAATGCGGCCAGAGCCGGTTCGGCGGCGGCCTCGTAATCCGCGCGGAGGCCAGCAGGGACGGCATCGCGGAAGGTCTTTTCGATCATCCGGATGTTGCCGTCGTTCTCCTGGCGCGCGACGCGCGACCAGACGCCGGGAACATCCACAAGATTGGCGCGGGCGGCGGCCGCCAGAGCGGGCGTGGCCTTCAGCCGGGCGATGATGTGCCGCCAGCGTTGCTCAGCGGGTGCGTACTCCACGGCGTAGGGCGTGAACAGCGCGTGGCCGAGAGTCTGGACGTAGGTGGCGGGGTTGTGCCGCCAGCCGCGGAGTTCGTCGAGTTCGAGCAATGCGGCTTCGGTCTGGGTGCGCATCAGGCTGAGGTCGGCACGGTCCTCGGGGTCGAGGGCTTTCTCGTCGAGACGCGCGAGGCGGGTGCTCCAGTTGCGCCAGTAGCGGCGCTGGCGTTCAAAGGCCGCGGCGCTCAGGTCGTCGAGTTCCTCGTCGAGGTTGCGCTCGCCGTGGCGGTGATAACCCGCCGAGGTGGCGGCAGCGGGCGAAAGGGCGAGTGTCTCAAAGACAAATTCGCGGCGGACAGCGTCAAAATCCGTGTCCGCGGGCGGACGGGCGCAGGAAGCGGCCAACAGGAGAAGCGGCAGGATGAGCAGCAGGCGCATAAGAGCCTCCGCTGCCAGCATACCCCGGCCCGGGCGTTCAGCGGCCCATCCAGCCGCCGTCCACAACAAGGATGGACCCGTTCACATAGTCCGAAGCGCGCGAGGCAAGAAAGACGGCCGCGCCTTGGAGGTCCCCGGTTTCGCCCCAGCGTCCGGCGGGAATGCGGGCGAGAATGGCGGGGTTGCGCGCGGGGTCGGCGCGCAGGGCGGCGGTATTGTCCGTGGCAATGTAACCGGGCGCGATGGCGTTCACTTGCACATTGAAAGGCGCCCATTCGTTGGCCAGCGCTTTGGTCAACTGGCCGATGGCGCCTTTGCTGGCGGCGTAGCCGGGCACGGTGATGCCGCCCTGGAAGGTCAGCAGCGAGGCGGTGAAGA
>JAHDVK010000029.1 GCA_023384675.1 Bryobacteraceae bacterium
CGCGGCGCACATGGCGGCGATGGGGGATGACTGGGTGCAGCGGTTTGACAGGCCGTTCCGCTAAGCCGGGAAGAGCTTGCTGAGCGGGAGGGCGAAGTCGCCGAGGATATCCGGCTCGGTGAGCGTATCGGTGGCGTAGAGCCTGCGGCTGCGGCCACCGGGGTAGTGGACGTCCATGAGCTTGCGTTCGGGATAGAAGGTCCATACGGCCTGCGCGCCGCCTTGGAGGTAGATTTCGATCTTCTGGGCGATGCGGGTGGCGGACTCGGAGGAGATGATCTCGACGGCCAAGAGTGGCGCGCCGGGGAAGCGGCGGTCGGGATCGACCTTCGACAGCCAGTCGCGGCGGACGAGGGAGATGTCGGGGATGCAGGCGTCGGCGGCGGTGACGTGGAACATCGACTCGGAGAGGATGAAAGGCGTGCCGGCGCGCGCGACGTGGAGCGTGAGCGCCTCGCAGAGGAGGCCTTTCATGATCTCGTGGATCGCCTTTGCGTTGCCCCGTTCAACAACTGAGCCGCCGAGCAATTCGTTGTGAAATTACTGCGCTTCGGGTAGGGCCAGGAATTGCTCGACCGTGAGCGCGGGCATAGCTCTATAGCAGCGTCTTCAACTCGCTGTGCTCCAGGCCCTGGCTTTCGGCGACGGCGGCGTAGGTGATGCGGCCCTGGTAGGTGTTGACGCCTTCGTAGATGGCGGGGCTGTCGATGCAGGCCTGGACGAGGCCTTTTTTGGCGAGGGAGAGGACGTAGGGAAAGGTGGCGTTGGTGAGGGCCAGCGTCGAGGTGTGGGGGACGGCGGCGGGCATGTTGGAGACGCAGTAGTGGAGGACGTCGTCGACGAAGTAGATGGGGTCGGTGTGGGTGGTGGCGCGGGAGGTTTCAAAGCAGCCGCCCTGGTCGATGGCAACGTCGACGAGGACGGAGCCGGCGCGCATGTCCTTGAGCCAGTCGCGGCGGATGAGGCGGGGGGCGGAGGCGCCGGGGATGAGGACGCCGCCGATGACGAGGTCGGCGAGTTTGACGGCTTCGTGGATGGTCCAGGTGTTGGAGGCCAGCGTGGTGACGTTGGAGTTGAAGATGTCGTCGAGCTGGCGGAGGCGGTCGAGGTTGCGGTCGATGATAGTGACGTGGGCGCCGAGGCCGAAGGCCATTTTGGAGCCGTTGAGGCCGACGATGCCGCCGCCGAGGATGACGACATTGGCGGGGGCGACGCCGGGGACGCCGCCGAGGAGGACGCCGCGGCCGCCGTTGGGGGCTTCGAGGTACTGTGCGCCGATCTGGACGGACATGCGGCCGGCGACTTCGCTCATCGGGGTGAGCAGGGGCAGGGAGCCGTCGGGGAGTTGGATGGTTTCGTAGGCGATGGAGGCGACGCCGGAGGCCATGAGGGCCTGGGTCAATTCGGGGAGAGGCGCGAGGTGGAGGTAGGTGAACAGGGTCAGGCTCGGGCGGAAGTAGCCGAATTCGGCGGGTTGGGGTTCCTTGACCTTGACGACAATATCGGCGGCGTTCCAGACGTCGGCGGCAGTGGGCACGATGCGGGCGCCGGCGCTGGTGTATTCCTCGTCGGGGATGGAGGAGAGGGCGCCGGCGCGGGTTTGCACGAGGACTTCGTGGCCGGCTTCGACAAGCGCGGAGACGCCGTGGGGGACGAGTCCGACGCGGGATTCATGGTCTTTGACTTCACGGGGGACGCCGATAATCATGGGTTCTGACCTTCCTGGTTGGGAGTGGGCACTGCTGGGGGTTCCGGGGATTCCGGAGGGGTGGGGACCGCCGGGGCTGGAGGCTCATGTTTCGGGCCGAGGCCGAGGGCGATCAGGGTGAGTGGGTCGAGTTTGCCGCGACCGGAGAGATTCTTGATGTCGTGTTCTTCCTGGAACTGTTTGAGGGCGGCGACGGATTGGGGGCCCCAGGTGCCGGTGGGTTCGACGGGGTAGCCGCGTTCGGTGAGGGCCTGCTGGATTTCGACGATGCGATCGCGGTCCGGGTTGACTTGGCGGGCGGAGGTGGCTTTCTTCGCAGTGGCCTTCCGTGGGGTGGACTTCCTGGCGGCAGACTTCTTCGGCGCCGTCTTCTTCGCGGCGGCCTTGGCCGGGGCTTTGGAAGTGGATTTCTTCGCCGTCTGGGGGAAGAGGGCGAGCGACGCGGCGAGCGCGAGAACGAGGAGGCGTGCCGGTTTCAGAGTCACAAGCCTCAGTTTATCAGAGGGATGGAGGATTTGAACTAGTTGGGAGGCCAGGATTCCTTGCGGAAGGCCATGTCCCAGAACATGAACTCGTAGCGGGCGGAGCGGATGAAGAGGTCGCGGGCGCGGGCGCGTTCGTCGTCGGAGGCGTGGGCGATGGAGGCGTCCATGATGGCGAGGGCTTCACGGACGGATTTGGCGTAGTCTTCGCCGGCGTAGGTGGCGATCCAGCGCTGATATTCGGGGTTTTTTGAGCCCTTTTTGACGAGTTCCTTGCCAACTTCCCAGTAGATCCAGTAGCAGGGGAGCATGGCGGCGAGGCCCTCGGCGAAGGTGCCGGAGTGGGCGGTGGCGAGGAGGTGGTTGGTGTAGGCGGCGGTGGTGGGGGCCATGGCGGTCTGGGAGGCGATGGCCGGCGCGACGCCCCAGCTTTTGAGGATGTCGTCGTGGAGGGCGCGTTCGGCTTCGATGGCCTCGATGGAATGGCGGGTGAGGGTGAGGGCCCACTCCTCGTTGGGGGCCTTGGCGGCGAGGAGGTTGAGGGCCTGGGCGAACGAGCGAAGATAGAGGCGGTCCTGGAGGAGGTAAAACTGGAAACGGTCGCGGGGGAGGTTGCCGTTGGTGAGGCCCTGGAGGAAGGGGTGGACTAGCGTTTTCTGATAGATGGGGGAGATGGACTGCCAGAGGCTGAGGGTGAAGTCCTGAGCGGCGGCGGGGAGGGCGCAGAGGAGGCACAGCAGCAGGCGGCGGGTCATTTTCCGATTATCTCAGCGGCGCGATGGAAGACGGCGGCGAGCATATCGCGGGTGAGGCGGCGGGTGGAGGTGTTCTGCTGGCTGGGATGGTAGGAGGCGAGGAGGACGGGGGTGCCGGGGGCGGGGCGGAACTCGGCGAGATGGGCGAAGGGGAAGGCGGAGCGGGGGGCGTCGAGGCCGCGGTTGCGGAGGACGGAGAGATAGTTGTCGAAGGCGAGGCGGCCGAGGGCGACGATGCAGCGGAGGTTGGAGAGGAGCGCGAGTTCGCGCTCGAAGTAGGGGCGGCAGGCGGCGATTTCGGCGGGGGTGGGTTTGTTGTCCGGGGGAGCGCAGCGGACCGAGGCGCTGACCCAGGCGTTATTGAGGGCGAGGCCGTCGTGGCGGTGGGAGGAGGTGGGCTGACTGGCGAAGCCGGAATCGTGCATGGCGCGGAAGAGCCAGTCGCCGGAGGGGTCGCCCGTGAAGACACGGCCGGTGCGATTGGCGCCGTGGGCGCCGGGGGCGAGGCCGAGGACGAGGAGTTGGGCATGGGGATCACCGAAGCCGGAGACGGGCCGGCCCCAGTAGGTTTCGTGGAGGTAGGCGCGGCGTCGTTTGGAGGCGACGGACGTGCACCATTCACGGAGGCGGGGGCAGAGTTCGCAGGAGACGATTTCGCTTTCAAGGCGGGGGAAGGAGTCGTGCATCTTGCTTTATTGTGGCGCGGAGAGCGGGTAAGATAATGTTCCATGAGACGCCTTCCCTTCAGCCGCCGCAGTCTGTTGGCCGGCGCCGGCGTGGCTATGGCCGCGCGGCGCGCCCGGGCCTGGAATCGAGAACAGAAGATCGGAAAAGACTGGCCGATTTATGACCGGACGGAGGAAGACGCGCTGCTGGGCGTGTTGCGCAGCGGCAAGTGGGGGCGGATCGACGGGAGCCGGGTGGTGGAGTTCGAGCGGCAGTACCGCGAACTGCTGCAGGTGCAGCATTGCGTGGCGACGGCGAACGGGACGAGCGCCCTGATCGCGGCGATGAACGCGATTGACATCGGGCCGGGCGACGAAGTGTTGCTGCCCCCGTACACGTTCGTGGCGACGCTGAATGTGATTTTGTTGCAGCATGCGCTGCCGGTGTTCGTGGATTCGGACCGGGCGACGTTCCAGATGGACGTGCGCAAACTGGAAGCGCGGACGACGCCGCAGACGCGGGCGGTGATTCAGGTGCATCTGGGCGGAGCGACGGCGGGACTGGACGAGTCGCTGAAGTTCACGAAGGCGCGCGGGTTGAAGTTGATCGAGGACGCCTGTCAGGCGCATTTGGGTGAGTGGAAGGGGAAGAAGGTGGGCACGCTCGGCGACTGCGGGACGTTCAGCTTCCAGGCGTCAAAGAATCTGAACTCGGGCGAAGGCGGAGCGCTGGTCACCAATGATGAAGGGCTGTATGACCGGGCGTACGCGTTCCAGGGTAACGGGCGGGCGCGGAAGGTGACTTCGGCGACGCTGTCGGGCTGGGTGATGAACGGGGCGAATCTGCGGCTGACGGAGTTTCAGGGGGCGCTGCTGCTGGCGCAGATGACGCGCCTGGAGGGGCAGTCGCGCACGCGCGAAACGAACGCGGCGGCGCTGTCGAAGATGTTGAAGCAGATTCCGGGGATTACGCCGCAGGTGATCGATCCCGGCTGCACGCGGAATGCGTGGCACCTGTACATGTTCCGCTACGATCCGGCGGGTTTTGCGGGATTGCCGCGGGCGGGCTTCCTGAAGGCGCTGCGCGAGGAGGGCGTGAGCGGCATGGGCGGCTACACGCCGCTGAACAAGGAGCCGTTTCTGAAGGAGGTGCTGTCGTCGCGGCATTACCGGAAGATCTACGGTGATGCGAAATTGCGGCAGTGGCACGAGCAGAATCAGTGTCCGGAGAACGACAAATTGTGCGCGGAGGCGGTCTGGTTCACGCAGGACATGCTGCTGGGCGAGGCGAAGGAGATGGAGTTCATCGCCGAGGCGGTGGCGAAGGTGCAGAAGAAAGCGCCGGAACTGGTCAAGCGGGGCTGAGCCACGCCTGGGCGGCGCGGGCGATGGCTTCGAGGACACGCAAGCCGAAGTCCGGGGTGCCGGTATCGAACTGCTCGCCGGGGTGATCGACGGCGTTGCTGACCATGGCGACGACGGCGGCCGGCGCCTTGCGCGTGTGGGCGAAGGCGAACAGGGAGGCGGCCTGCATTTCCACAGCGAGGATGCCCGCGGCGGACCAGTGCTGGAGTTGGGCGGCGGTCTCGCGGTAAGGGGCATCGGTGGTCCAGACGGGTCCGGTGTGGACGGCGCGTCCGGCGGCGGGGAGTTCGCGGGCCAGTAGGGGGAGGAGGTCCGGCACGGGGCAGGCGACGGATTCCGACGGGGGAAGGTAATGGAGGGAAGTGCCTTCGTCGCGAATGGCGCGGTCGGCGATGAGAAGGCAGGGCAGGGGAAGGGCGGGGGAGACCCGTCCGGCGGAAGTGAGTCCGACGATGAGACGGACACCGGCGGCGGCGAGTTGTTCGGCGATGAGGACGGCGTAGGGGCCGCCGATGGTGCGCGGGATGATGCCGGTGCGGAGTCCGGCGAACTCCGCGGCGAACATGCGGGTGTGGAAACAGGCCCAGTGGGGTTCTTCGTGGACGAGGTTCTGCTGGATGAGCCAGTCGGTGAGGTCGCCGTCGAATTCGAGGATACAGAGCGGGGGGAGTGGGAGGCTGGGGAGACCGCGGAGGCCGCGGACGCTGTCCATCAGTTGTTCCGGGGTGAATGCGGAGGGTTGGTCGAGGGGGTGGCGGAGCAGGGGCGGGGTATTGGGGTCGATCATGGACGGGCAGATTACAGGATAAAGGAAGATCAGAGGGCGGCGGCGATGGCGCGGATGAGTTCGGCGCCGAAGGCGAGGCGGTCATTGGTGTGCGGGGGGCGGCCGATGCGGGGGTTGGTATCGACCATCAGTTCGAGGAGGAAGGCGGGAGCGGCGGTCTGTTTGAAGACCCAGTGGTCGATGGAATAGCGTCCTTTGGCGGGAGTTTCAGCGGGGTAGTCGCGGACGCCCGCGGCAGCGTTGAAGTTGGCGTGCTGGACGAGGTGGCGGTTGAGGCGGTCGCCGAGGGAGCGGATCGCGGGTCCGCCGGCGGTGAGGGGGCCCTGGAGGAAGTCGGCGGATTCTGTGTTGTGGAGGTCGATGAAGAGGTCGATTTTGTTGCTTTTGGAGCACAAAACAGGCTCCAGAGCGGCGATTTCCGGCATTTTTGTGGGGTCGCGGACGTCCCAATTGCGATTGAGGTCGTAGCCGTGGCGGTTGAAGCGGACGCCGCCGTGGACGAGGCCGTCGGGGTCGAGGGTGGGGACGAGAGAGAAGACGTGGGTGGCGCGCAGACGGCGGGCCTCAGGGGTATCGGTGAGGAGGAGATTGATGGCGCCCTCAAGAGCCCAGGAGGTACCAGCTTCCCAGGCATGCTGGCGGGCGACAATCCAGACGTGCTTTTTGGGGGCGGCGGGAGCCGCGGGATCGGTGATGGTGACGAGGTGGAGCGGGCGCTTTTCGACGGAGCGGCCGATCTCGCGGACCTGGGCGTGGGGGTGGCGGCGGACGCGGGCGAGGAGTTGGTCCACGTGTTGGAGGGTGTACGGGGGAATGCGGGCGATCCAGATGGTGTCTTCACGGGCGGTGAAGCGCAGGCGGAGGCGGGAGGGACTTTCGAGCCATTCGGCTTCGGCGAAATGCTGCCAGTCTTTGTTGTTGTAGCTGAAGGCGGGGCGGGTGTTGCGGTGGCCGCGGCCGTCGTGGGGGCGGTAGTTGTATTCGCCTTCAAAGCCGGCGAGGTCGATGGTGAGGGTCTGGCCCCTGACGCCGGAAAGGGAGAAGTAGAACCAACTGGGCTGGTGGTTGCGGTTGTCCTGATCGGATTGACCGGGGATGGTGGCAACGAGATGCGTGGGGGAGAGCCACTCGTGGGAGCGGAGGGCGCCGCCTTCAAATGTGGCGCTGACCGAGATGGCGGCGAGGAAGAAGGCGAGCATGATTACCCATTTAACCGGTTCGCCGCGCGCCTTGCAAAGGACGGGTCCGGGGTCACGGTCAGCTGGTGACGGGCGCCGGCTTCGGTATCAGAACAACGCGGCGCCGATCACCAGGGGCAGGAGCATGATCGACATGACGATGACGACAAGCGCGCCAACCAGCAGAAGGCAGAAGGCCTTGCCGAGCGTGCTATCGGCCATGTCTCGAAGCGCGACGAGCGTGGTGGGAATGCGCCAGAGTCCGACAAGTTGCGCGAGAACGGGAATCGGGATGATGGCGAGCACCGAAGGTGACTGCGCATAGGCGAGACCGCGAAACATCTGGCCAACAGTCAGCTTGCGGCCGACGATGGACTGCGAGACGGCGGACATGACGACCAGGGAAAGCAGCGCGCCGCCCAGGCTGAACAAGAGCGTCAGTGCATAGACGCCGATCATCGCCCCCCGGAACACGCCACCCATGAACAGAAAGCCGGTGAGGACGGGGGCGACCATGGCCAGAAGCAGGGCGGTGAGCGCCTTGCCGTTGCCGTTCTCGTCCGCGGCGGCCGCGCGGGCCACATTGCCGTCCAGCATCGCGGCGCGGATCATCATGGCGAAGACGTTGCCCTGGGCGTCCTTCAGGTTCAGCGCGCCGAGGACGGCGTCGCTCTTCGAGGCGACGCTGGCGGCGAAGTCCTGTTGGGGCGGCGGCTGTCCGGGTTGAGGCGGCGGGTAGCCCTGTGCGGAGCCGCCCCAGGCAGGCGGTGGTGGCGGGTAGACGCCGGGTGTCGGCGGGGGCGAATAGGGTGGCGCGTACTGGGGTGGTGGCGGCGGGGCCGCCGGCGAAGGGGGCTGGGGAGGCGCGCCCCATGCAGGCGGTGGCGGCGGTGTGGGTGTCTGGAGGGGTGGAGCTGAGTAAGGCGCGGGCTGCGTCGCGGCGGGTTGAGGCGGCTGGCTGTGTTGGGGTGGTGGCGGTGTCGCGGGCGGCGGTGGCGGCGCGGGCGCAGCCGCCTTCGGCGCTTGTATCGGCGTGCCGCAGCCTCCGCAGAAGATCGCGCCCTCGGGAGCAGGGCTCCCACAATTCGTACAGAACCGGTTCATGCCCGGAGTATATTGCACGGGAAAAGAGAATAAAAGACCACGTGATCGGTATCGGCAGCGAGATGGTTCATGATTGCCGTGTCCTGGTGTCAGGAGACCCCCGTGGGCGAGGCCGCGAACGACTGCCGGTTTGGTCTTCGCTGGGTCTGATCGAGCCTGTCTGCCGCCGCGGCCCTGGTCAGCCGCACCCTGTGACGCGGACGGCAGGACCCGAGCGGGCAAGACTCCGGGCGCACCAGCACCCCGGGCGGCTGCCGCACGAATTTCACTGGGCGCATACGAAATGTATAGACGTGCTACGATATGACTTCACGCGAAGGAGTTTTTCGTGCGTATTCTTGCACTTTCTATCGGATTTCTGTGCCTGCATGTCTCGTTGTGGGCACAAGTCAGCGGGTTGGTGACCGACATCCAGGGCGGCGCCATTGAAGGAGCGCAGTTGACTCTGCGTGACCTCGACCGCGGCCTCGAACGCGTTACCACCACCACCGCCTCCGGTCTCTTCCTGTTCGACCTCACGCCGCCGGGCAACTACCGCCTGGAAGCCCGCCGCGAGGGATTCGAGCCGGCCGTCCGCGAGCGCTTCCGCGTCAACATCAACGATCAGTTGAATCTCCGGTTTGAACTCCAGGTCGCGGGCCGGGCCGACACGGTCACCGTCTCCGCCGCCGCCGACCTGATCGGCGACAGTCCGGTGGTCCGGACCCTGGTCGACCGGCAGTTCATCGGCAATCAGCCTCTGAACGGCCGCAGTCTCCAGAGTCTGATCGGACTGACTCCTGGTGTCACCATGACCGGCGCCTCGCTGCCCACTCCGGGCCAGTTCAGCGTCAATGGCCAGCGGGCATCCTCGAACGCGTTCATGGTGGACGGTGTCAGCGCCAACTTCGGAACGAGCGCGTCGGTCACCCCGTACGAGCCTATCGGCGGCACCGTCCCGGCGCTCTCGGCGCTCGGCTCCACGGCGTCGCTCGCCTCGCTCGAAGCGCTCGAGGAGTTCAGTATTCAGACCTCCACGTACGCGCCGGAATTTGGCCGTCAGCCGGGCGCTCAGGTCTCGCTCGTCACCCGTTCCGGCTCCAATGAATGGCACGGCTCCCTGTTCCACTTCTTCCGGAACGACAAGCTCGATGCCAACGACTGGTTCGCCAACGCCAACAACCTTCCGCGCCAGGCGCTTCGCCAGAACGATTTTGGCGGCACGTTTGGCGGTCCGATTCGCCGCAACCGCACTTTCTTCTTCGCTTCGCACGAATCCATGCTGGTCCGCTCGCCATTCGTCACGCCCCCGCTGGAAGTGCCTTCGATGCAGGCGCGCGAGCAGGCCACCGGCGTCCTTCGCGACCTGTTGAACGCCTTCCCTCTCCCCGTCGCTGCTCCCATGGCCGGCAATCCGCTCAGTACCCCTTATATCGCCACCGTTTCGAATCCGGCCTCGCTGATCGCCACGAGTCTACGCGTCGACCATGCCCTCTCGGATCGCTGGACGGCGTTCGGCCGCTTGAATATCGCCCCTTCGGACAATCGCGAACGCGGAGAATGGTGCGCCACCAGTTGTATCTCGGTCACCGATGTCGATGTCGATACCTGGACCGGCGGTCTGATGGGCAACCTCTCTCCCGGCCTCACCGCCGATATCCGCGTCAACTTCAGCCGGTCCACCACGCGCCTCTACTACGAGATGGACAGTTATGGTGGCGCGGTCGTGCCACCCCTTTCGAGCCTCTATCCCAGTTTCACCGACGGTTCCAAGGGCTACATCTATATTGAGGTCGATCCCGGCGGCGCCAATACCCTGAGCGACGGCCTCTTCGCCGAGAACCGCCAGCGCCAGGCCCAGGCCGCCGGCACGGTCGGCTGGTTCACCGGCCGTCATAACTTCCGCTTCGGTTACGACTACCGCCGCCTGACCCCGCAATCCGATTCCGGCAGCTACCGCCGCCAGTTCCGCTTCGCCTCCGTCGCGCAACTCGCCGGCGGCATCGCCCCCACCGCTTCCATCATTGCGCCCGATGTCATCTTCGAGCCCACATTCGAAAACCATTCCGCGTTCATCCAGGACACCTGGCGCGCCACCCCGCGGCTGACCCTCACTTACGGGATCCGCTGGGAGGTCGTTCCCTCGCCCGGAGAGCGCAATGGCAACCTCCCGCGGACCGTGCTCAACCTGGATCAGCCCGACCGGCTTGAAATCGCCCCCCGCGGGTCCACCTTCTACCAGACCCAATGGAGCAACTGGGCGCCGCGCGCCGGTCTCGCCTATCGACTCAACGATTCCGGTTCCTGGGTCCTGCGCGGCGGCTGGGGCCTGTTTTATGACCTCGGCTATGGCTTCCTCGGCAACGCCTACAACACCAGCCTCTGGCCCTATGCACGCCAGACCGGCCTGTCCAACATCGCGTACACAGATCCCGGCGCCGCCATCCAACCCCCGGCCGTCAGCGAAGCCCCCCCGTATTCCCGCCTCTTCGCGTTCGAGGAGGGGTTCTCGCTGCCTCGTATCCAGCAGTGGAACGTCGCCGTCGAACACGCGTTCACCCGGCACGACACGATCAGCCTCTCCTGGGTGGGCGCCAGCGGCCGCCGCCTCGGCCGGCTCGAGCAGATCCGCAACCTCCGGCCCGGCTTCACGCGCATCGACGCCATCCGCTCCAACGCCGAATCTTCCTACAGGGGCCTGCAGGCCCAGTATCAGCGCCGGATGGCCCGCGGCGTTCAGGCGCTCGTCAATTACACATTGGGCGAGTCCACCGACACCGCCAGCGAGGAGTCCATCAGCAACTTCTACGCTCCCGCCGCCCGCATCAACCCAGAGCAGGATCGCGGACCCTCCTCCTTCGACATTCGCCACCAGATGAACGCCGCCCTGAGTTGGCGGATGCCCCGCCGTTGGGGTGGTCTTTCGCTCGATGGCATCTTCCGCGCCCGCGGCGCCACGCCCATCGACATCCGCACCGGCCGTGACCCCTTCGGCATCGGCTACACCACCGTCTCCCGCCCCGATCTCGTCCCAAGCGTCTCCCTCTATCTGGATGACCCGAATACCGCCGGCGGCCGCCGTTTCAATCGCGCCGCCTTCGACGCCACCATCCCCGTCGCCGAAGGCCGTCAGGGGACCCTCGGCCGCAACGCCCTTCGCGGCTTCGGCGCCTGGCAGACCGACCTCTCGCTCCGCCGCCGCTTCCAACTCGCCGAAACCCTCGCTCTCGAAACCCAGGCCGACGCTTTCAACCTCTTCAACCGCCCCACCTTCGGCAACCCCAACGGCATCCTCACCGCCGCCAACTTCGGCTACTCCACCAGGATGCTCGGCAGCGCCCTCGGCGGCCTCAGTCCCCTGTTCCAGATGGGCGGCCCCCGCTCGCTTCAACTCGCCCTCCGCCTCCGCTTCTGACACCACCCCGGTGTTACAATCCCGAATGGGCGGGCCCTTAGCACAATGGTTAGTGCAGCGGACTCATAATCCGTTGGTTGCAGGTTCAAGTCCTGCAGGGCCCACCACCGGTCTTACCGCCCCGCCCAATCCCCGGATGCGATGACGGGGCCCGCGCCGCGCGGACCCGCCCAAAGATAGGCCCAGGCGGTGAATTCGCCTGCCGCCGTCTCCACCACAATTTGCGCACGGCGGAAGCGCGCCCCTTCGATCTCGTCGAGCAGCGGCAGCAGCGCCTCCAGCGAATCGAACTCGAAGAGTTCACCCGCCACGCGGCCCCGGCCTTCGATGAGTCCCGGATACTCGCCCAGGTCGAGCAGCCGGCCGGGCGCCCAAGCCTCCACAACCCTTGCCGGGCGCGCTCGCCGGAGCACCGCGTGCCTGGGGCCGCCGCTGCGGAGAGTACCATAGGCAAACAGTCTGTCCACGAACCCTATTGACCTTTGCTAAAAAAGGTGATTATATCGACTTGGCCATCTTCGGATGGTTTTTGCCGGGGGAATGCCCCGGCACGTGCTTTCAGGAGGTTTGAATGTCAAGAAAACTCTTCGCAGGAGTTTGTCTGCTTGCGTTGTGTGTCTCGATGCCCGTTGCCGCGCAGGAGTCGCGCGGCGCCGTCACGGGCCGCGTCAGCGACACCAGCGGAGGCATGATCCCCGGCGCGAATGTCACGGTCACCAACACGGCGACCAACGAAGCGCGCCGCCTCACCACCAACGAAACCGGCTACTACGAGGCCAACTTCCTCGAACCCGGCCCCTATTCGGTGGCCGTTGAGTCCGGCGGGTTCAAGCGATTTGTCCGCACTGGAATCACCGTCAACGTCAGTACCCGTCTCGAAATCAATGTGACGCTCGAAGTCGGCGGCGTTGCGGAAACAATCGAAGTCACGGCCGAGGCGCCTCTGCTCGACACCACGTCGGCATCCGGTGGCCGCGTACTCGACCAGAAGAACATCATCAACCTGCCCTTCTCGGATCTGAATCCGTTTGCGCTCACCGCGCTCGCGCCGGGCATGCAGTGGACCGGCCAGCCCGAATACCGCCGCCCGTTTGACAATGGCGGCACGTCGGCCTTCAACACCATGGGCGGCGTCGGCCAGAACGAATACACCATCGACGGCATGACCGTCACCGGCACCGGCCGCCGCGTCGGCTTCACCCCGCCGGCGGACTCGGTCACCGAGTTCAAGCTCGAGACTTCGAACTTTGACGCCTCCCAGGGCTTCACCTCGGGCGCGGCGATCAATGTTTCGTCGAAATCCGGCACCAATCGTTTCACGGGTGATGTCTTCAACCAGCACTGGCAGCAGCGCTGGAATGCCACGGGCCACTTCCAGCGGACCCTGTGGGAGGACCAGGTGGCGCGGGGCGTGATCACGCCCGACACCCAGAAGCAGGCCACCGGGCGCTCGAACAACTACGGCTTCTCGCTCTCCGGTCCTGTTGTTCTCCCCAAGATCTATAACGGCAAGGACAAATTCTTCTGGACCCTCACCTGGAACGGCATCCGCCAGTCCAAGGCCGAATCCACCAGTTCGGTGAACCGCACCGTGCCCACCGCGCTGATGAAGCAGGGCGATTTTTCGGAACTCTGGCTTGCCCCCAACGGCGTGCAGCGTTTCACTGTCTATGACCCCCGCACCGCGCGCCTGGAAGGCAACACGGTTGTCCGCACGCCGTTCCCCGGCAACCGCGGCGTTCCGATTCTGAACCCGATGTATCAGACCTATGCCGCGTTCTACCCGGAACCGAATAACACGCCCGGTCTGGTGACCCCCGAAGGCTTCAATAACTACCTCGCCTTCGCAATGCCCAAGGACGAAATCTTCGACGCCATCGTGAACCGCTACGATTACATCGTCAGCGACAAGCATCGCGTGAACTTCCGCTGGCAGTGGAACGACCGTCTGGCCGATGAGTACGACTGGACGTATGAGACCCGCCGCGGCCTGCACTCCAATGGCCTCACCCGCATCAATAAGGGCGGCAACGTCAATTGGCTCTATACAATCAATTCGACGAATATTCTCGACGCCAACTTTGGCGTGTCGCGGTTCGATGAAGGCAGCCGCAACCTCGCGCGCACGGCCTTCCGCCCGGCCGATGTCGGCCTGCCGGCTTATGTCGATGCTCGCGCCGGCCGGTTCCCCGTGCTGCCAAATAACGACATGAACAACATCGAGGACGTCAGCGGTACTTACCCTGTGGTCGGCTCCAATGGCATGACGAGCGAACTCCGGCTCGGCATGACCACCATCAAGGGCAGCCACTCATTCAAGTACGGCTGGCAGGAACGCGTCCATAAGTGGACCGCGCTCGGCCCCGGCCACACCGGCGGCCAATATGTGTACCGCAACGCCTGGACCCGCGCCACCAACGTCGATAACGTCTCCAACCAGCACGGCCTCGACTGGGCTTCGTTCATGATGGGCGTGCCGAACAATGTCGGTATCGACACGAACGACTCGTTCCTGTTCCACAACCCCCGGCGCGGCCTCTACATTCAAGACGACTGGCGCGTCTCCAGCAAGATCCGCCTCTCGCTCGGTCTCCGGTATGAGGGCGAAGGCGGCATTCGCGAGCGCCACAACCGCGGCATCGCGGCGCCGTTCATTTTCGACCTCGAACAGCCCTTCACGCCGTTCGCCCGCGCCGCCTACGCCGCCAGTCCGATTCCCGAGTTGCCGGTGAGCCAGTTCAATCCCGTCGGCGGCACCGCCTACCTCGGCACGCAGGGCTTCGATTCCGTCACGAAGGGCCATCATTTCCTGTTGCCCAAACTCGGAATCGTGTACAGCATGGATCCCAAGACCGTCATCCGTGCGGGCTATGGCATGTATGCCGACACGCTCAACGTCAATAACAACCGGCCCGACACGTTCGGCTTCAACCAGGCCACCACCACGCCGATTACTAACGACGCCGGCCTCACTTTCTGCTGCGGCGTCGGCGGCGCCGCTGGCATCGCCCAGGGCCGGACTCCGATCCACGATCCGTTCCCGGTGCGCGCCGATGGCACCCGCTTCGATGAACCGCTCCAGGCTCAACTGGGCGGGCTGCCCCGCGTTGGCCGCGGCTTCAGCCTCGGCATCCCCTGGAACTACCGTCCCGCGACGCAGCACCGTTGGCGCGCCGGCTTCCAGCGCGAGCTGATGCACAACACCATGCTCGATGTCAGCTACAACGGCGCCTACTCCAGCGTGCCCGTCCAGCAGCGCATCGACTTCCTTCCGGCGGATCAGTGGACCACCGGTATGCTTCGCGATCAGGCCAACGATAACCGCCTGAACTCGAACGTGACGAATCCGTTCCGCATTACCAACATGGCCTCGCTCGCGCAGTCGAACCCGCTCATCTACCGCTACATGGCCGGCCAGGGCGTCTTCACCAACTCGGTGATCGCCCGTCACAACCTGATCCGGCCCCATGGCTTCATGGGCAATGTTCAGGGTCTGCGCCAGGGCGTGGAGTTTTCCAACTCCCTCGGCTACGTCAACTACCACGACGTGCAGGTGCTCGTCGAGCGCCGCATGACCAGGGGCTTCACCTCCTCGTTCATGTACACCGGCGCGACGGGCCGCGAAGCGAACTTCTACTACAACGAGTTCGATTCCGGCCCCAGCGAGCGCATCTCCAACTCCGTGCGCCCGCACCGCATCGCCTGGACCGCGATCTACGAACTGCCCTTCGGCAAGGGCCGCACCCACCTCAAGGACGGCCTTGGCGCGTGGATGCTCGGCAACTGGAACGTGAGCTGGGTGTACCAGCGCCAGGGCGGACCGGCCACCAATTGGGCCAACCGCTTCTTCCACGGCGACCTCGACAACATCGGCAGCCTGTTCCGTTCGAACGAAACCCGCGCCGCCGACCTGCGGCAGTGGTTCGACCCGAATATCGCCTACCGCGGCACGGGCGCCATTCCGCAGGGCTTCCAGGGCTTCGAAGGCCGCGCCGCAAATCAGCCCGGCAGCTACCATGTCCGCATGTTCCCCTTCCGCCTCGAACAACTGCGTGAAGACGGCATCCGCAACTGGGATGTGAAGATCGAGCGTATCTTTCCCATCGTCCCCGAACGCGGCATTCAAGCCCGATTCTCCCTGGACATGCTGAATGCCACCAACCACACCAACTTCGGCGGGCCGAACCTCGACCCGGCCAGCGGCAACTTCGGCCGCGTCACCTCGCAGCGCGGCCTGCCGCGTGTGCTCCAGTTCAACCTGCGCGTGTCGTTCTAAGTCCGAATCCGGCACCCGCAGCCTCGATCCATCAAGGCCCGTCGCCGCTCCCCGGGGAGCGGCGACGGGCCTCTTCCTTGTCGGAATCCATTTCTTTCTTGACCTCCCGGGCAAAAGATGATTAGATACCTACGGCTCGCAATAGATAGCCACTTTGGCTATTGAAGTAAGAGAGTGTCTTCAGGAGGTTTGAATGCTACGCAAATTCACTTTGGGGATTTGCCTGGCGGCTCTGTGCGCCGCAATCCCCTTGGCTGCTCAGGAGTCGCGCGGGGCCATCACGGGCCGCGTGAGCGACACCAGCGGCGGTATGATCCCCGGTGCGAATGTCACGGTCACCAATACGGCGACCAACGAAACGCGCCGCGTGTCCACGAACGAAACCGGCTACTACGAAGCCAACTTCCTCGAACCCGGCCCCTACCAGGTGGCCGTCGAATCCGGCGGTTTCAAGCGCTTCGTCCGCACCGGCATAACGGTCAATGTCAGCACGCGTCTTGAAATTCACGTCACTCTGGAAGTCGGCGGCGTTGCGGAGACGATTGAGGTCACCGCCGAGGCGCCTCTGCTCGACACCACGTCCGCCTCCGGCGGCCGCGTGCTTGATTCGAAGAACATCATCAACCTGCCGTTCTCGGACTTGAACCCGTTCGCCCTCACCGCGCTCGCCCCCGGCATGCAGTGGACCGGCCAGCCCGAGTACCGCCGTCCCTTCGACAACGGTGGCACCTCGGCCTTCAACACCATGGGCGGGGTTGGCCAGAACGAGTACACCATCGACGGCATGGTCGTCACCGGCACGAACCGCCGCGTCGGCTTCACGCCCCCGGCCGACTCGATCACTGAGTTCAAGCTCGAAACTTCGAACTTCGACGCCTCGCAGGGTTTCACCTCGGGCGCGGCGATCAACGTTTCGTCGAAGTCGGGGACGAACCGCTTCTCGGGTTCGATCTTCAATCAGCACTGGCAGCAGCGCTGGAACGCTACGGGGCACTTCCAGCGGACTTTGTGGGAAGACCGGGTTGCCCGCGGCGAAATCAGCCCGGATACCCAGAAGCAGGCGACGGGCCGCTCGAACAACTACGGCATCTCGGTCTCCGGTCCGGTGGTCCTTCCGAAGATCTTCAATGGCAAGGACAAGTTCTTCTGGACACTGACCTGGAACGGCATTCGTCAGGCGAAGGCCGAATCCACCAGCGCGGTGAACCGCACTGTGCCGACGGCCGCGATGAAGCAGGGCGATTTCTCGGCGCTGTGGCTCGCCCCGAACGGCGTGCAGCGCTTCACGGTCTACGACCCGCGGACCACCTTCATGGACGGCAACGTTGTCCGCCGCACGCCCTTCCCCGGCAACCGCGGGGTCCCCGTTCTGAACCCGGTGTATCAGTTCTATGCGGACCTCTATCCCACGCCGAACGACACTCCCGGCCTGGTCACCCCGGAAGGCTTCAACAACTACCTCGCCTTCCTCATGCCCAAGGACGAGATCTTCGACTCGTTCGTGAACCGCTACGACTACATCATTAATGACAAGAATCGCGTCAACTTCCGCTACCAGTGGAACGACCGCCTTGCCGACGAATACGACTGGACCTATGAGACCCGGAAAGGTCTCCACTCCAACGGACTCACCCGCATCAACAAGGGCGGCAACGTCAACTGGCTCTACACGATCAATTCCACCAATATCCTCGACGCGAACTTCGGCATCTCCCGTTTCGAGGAAGGCAGCCGCAACCTGGCTCGCACGGCCATCCGGCCCGCCGATGTCGGTCTTCCGGCTTACGTCGACGCTCGCGCCGGTGCCTTCCCCGTGCTGCCGCAGGTGAATTTCAACAACATTCAGCAGGTCTCGGGTACATACCCCGTCGTCGGCGCAATCGGCACCACCGGCGAACTTCGCATCGGCATGACGACCATTAAGGGTTCCCACTCCTTCAAGTACGGCTGGCAGGAGCGCCGCAATCAGTGGACGGGCCTCGGCCCCGGCCACTCCGGGGGGCAGTATCAGTTCCGCAACAACTGGACGCGCGCCTCGAACGTGGACAACGTCTCCAACCAGCACGGCCTCGACTGGGCCGGATTCATGATGGGCGTCCCTACTGGTCTCGGCCTTGATACGAACGACTCGGTGTTCCTGAGCACCCCGCGCCGGGGACTCTATATTCAGGACGATTGGCGCGTCTCCAGCAAAGTCCGGCTTTCGCTCGGCCTCCGCTACGAGCGCGAGGGCGGCATCCGCGAACGCTTCAACCGCGGTATTGCCGGGCAGTTCCTCTTTGACCTGCAACAGCCGTTCACCGAGGGTGCGCGCGCAGCCTACGCCGCCAACCCAATCCCGGAGATGCCCGTCAGCCAATTCAATCCCGTCGGCGGCACCGCCTACCTCGGCACGCAGGGTTTCGACACTCTGACCCGCGGGACGCACATCCTCCTGCCCAAGGCCGGGATCGTTTACAGTTTCGACAACAAGACTGTCATCCGCGCCGGCTATGGCATGTACATGGATACCTTCAACCCCGCCAATAACAACCGCCCCGATACCTTCGGCTACAACCAGGCCACCACCACGCCAATTTCCACCGATGCCGGATTCAGCTTCTGCTGCGGCCTCGGTCCCGGCACCAACCTTGGCCCGGGGCGCACCGTCATGCATGACCCATTCCCGGTTCGCGCCGACGGCACCCGCTTCGACGAACCCTTCCAGAACCGCCTCGAAGGTCTGCCGCGCGTCGGCCGCAACTTCAACAGCGGCGTGCCCTGGGACTTGCGCCCCGCGCTCCAGCAGCGCTGGCGTGTCGGCATCCAGCGTGAACTGATGCACAACACCATGCTCGATGTCAGCTACAACGGCGCTTATTCCTCGGTGCCCGTCCAGCAGCGCATCGACTTCCTGCCCCAGAACGAATGGACCACCGGCATGCTCCGCGACCAGGCCAACGACAACCGCCTGAATACCGCCGTGTCCAACCCCTACAACATCCGGAACTACCCCGGCCTGGCCCAATCCAACCCGGATCTGTTCCGCTACATGTCCGGCCAGGGCATCTTCACCAACAACGTCGTGAATCGCCACTTGCTCATCCGGCCCCACGGCTTTATGAACGGTGTGAATGGCATCCGCCAGAGCAACAACTTCCTGGACACCCTGGGCCATGTCAACTATCACGACATCCAGGTTCTCCTTGAGCGCCGCATGACCCGCGGCTTCACCAGCACCTTCATGTACACCGGCGCCACCGGCCGCGAGGCGAACTTCTACCTGAACGAGTTCGACGCCGGCCCCAGCGAGCGCATCTCCAACGCTGTGCGGCCCCACCGCATTGCCTGGTCCGCCATCTACGAACTGCCCTTCGGCAAGGGCCGGACCTTCCTCAAGGATGGCGCCGGCGCCTGGCTGCTCGGCAACTGGAACATGAGCTGGGTCTACCAGCGCCAGGGCGGTCCCGCCACCAACTGGGCCAACCGCTTCTTCCACGGCGACATCGACAACATCGGCGCACTGTTCAATTCCGCCGAAACCCGCTCCCGCGACCTCCGGCAGTGGTTCGACCCGAATATCGCCTACCGCGGCACCGGCGCCATTCCGCAGGGCTTCCAAGGCTTCGAAGGCCGCGCCGCCAACCAGCCCGGCAGCTACCACGTCCGGATGTTCCCCGTCCGGCTCGAACAGCTTCGTGAAGACGGCATCCGCAACTGGGACGTCAAGATCGAACGCATCTTCCCGATCGTCCCCGAGAAAGGCATCCAGGCGCGCTTCTCGCTCGACATGCTGAATGCCACCAACCACACCAACTTCGGCGGGCCGAACCTCGACCCCGCCAGCGGCAACTTCGGCCGCGTCACATCGCAGCGCGGACTGCCGCGCGTGCTGCAGTTCAACCTGCGCGTGGACTTCTAGCGCTGAGGGAGCGGAGGGCGAATGCGCCTTCCGCTTCTTTACGCAGCCATCTAAAGATGCTATCCTAGGGTTTTTACGGAGATCATTGAGTTCGAACCTTCGGGTTCACCGGGTCATCCTGCGGGCGGCGCCCACCGATGGAGCGCCGGACAGACAGGCTCTGAAAACAACTCCTGAAAGCACTTGCGGCCAAGCGCGGCAGCCCTCAAAGGCGCCTGACGCTGGCCGCGAATTTTTTGTGGATTGCTCACCGCGGCGTAATCAACCCGCCCAGCTTGTCCGCCGCGCCGCCCGCGCATCCACGCTCCAGGCATGGTCCGCAACGCGTGTTCCAAGCCGGTCCGGAGCGAGAACCAGCCTATTCCCGCATAAATCATTGTGGATAATTCTCCAAATTAGTATGAATTCAATTCATTAAAATATTTAACTATCTAAAGAGTCCATTGAATTACTTTGGAAGAAGACGCTTCCTTGCAGTACGATAAATGAGCCAAGGAGTCTCTTCCATGCAAAGACTTGCTCTGTTGCTGGTCTGTGTGGCATCAGTATCGCTCGCACAGGAATTCCGTGCTTCCATCTTGGGCCAGGTGACGGATCCGACGGGGGCCGTCATCCCGGGCGTCAAAGTACGCGCCACCAAGATCGACACAAACGTCAGCCGTGAAGCCGAAACCACAAACGAAGGCTTCTACAATCTCCCCGGCCTGGACCCGGGACGGTATAACGTCACATTCACCAAGGACGGGTTCCAGACCGTCCGCCGGAACGAGATCGTGCTCCAGGTGGCCGATCGTCTGCAGATGAGTGTCAACCTGGAAGTCGGCTCGATCACTCAGGAAGTGACCGTCGTCGGCGAACAGGAGTTGATTCAAACCGCCACCGCCAGCCGCGGCCTCGTCTTCGATCCCGTGAAAATGCAGGAAATTCCCCTGAATGGCCGCCAGGCTTATATGCTGATGCGCCTGTCGCCCGGTGTGATGTTCACCCAGCGCACCTTCGGCGCCACCGGCTTTTCCGGCACCCGCGGCTGGGACGTGAACGGCAGTTTCGTCATGAATGGCGGCCGCTCTGGTTCAAACCAGTTCCTTCTTAATGGCGCCCCCATCTCCAGTGACGGCACCTTCAACCTCTCTCCCAATGTGGAAGCTGTTCAGGAGATGAAGGTGATGGTCAATACCTACGACGTCCAGTACGGACGCTCCGGCGGCGGGCACGTCAACACCACGTTGAGATCCGGCACCAACGACACGCACGGCTCGTTATTCAACTTCTGGCGAAACCGGGTGCTCGATGCGAACACCCGCCAGAATAATGCCCTCGGCGTCGGCCGCGGTTTCCGCAACCAGCACCAGTTTGGCGGCACTGTGGGCTTCGCGCTGCGCAAGGATAAGGACTTCCTCTTCTTCAGCTTCGAAGGCTGGCGCGAGGTCGTGCCCTTCCCCTCCAATACCAGCGTCCCTCCGCTCGAAATCCGGCAGGGCAATTTCGCCAATTTCACGCCCCAAGGCCAGACCGGCCCCATCGCCATCTTCGACCCCATGACCTCCCGCCCCTGCGGTGGCGCTGTCACCTGCGTTTCCGGCGGTGTCTTCCGGCGCGACCCCTTCCCTGGGAACGTCATTCCGGCCAGCCGCATCAACCCAATCGGCCGGAATGTCCTCAGCTACTACCCGGCCCCGAACTTCCAGCCCCAGTCTCTGGTCAACAACTTCACCCGCCCCGACAATGTCGGCCGCTACCGCTATGAACAGCCCATGGCGCGCTACGACAAAATCGTCACCGACAACGACCGGCTCTACTTCCTGTTCACCTTCCAGGACGGCTCGGAGTTCCGCAACCAGAACGGCTTCGATCCCCCGGCCCAGACCGGCAATATGCGCGGCACGGTCCGGCGAGACCAGAATTATCTGATCAGCTACGACAAGACGCTCTCACCCACCCGCATTTTCCACATCCAGGCCAATTACAACCGCTTCGAGCAAAACTTCCCGGACGTTTCGGATTACGATTTTACCGTGGACAAACTTGGGATGCGCCCGCTGCCCGT
Source organism: Bryobacteraceae bacterium (assembly GCA_023384675.1). Taxonomy (GTDB): domain Bacteria; phylum Acidobacteriota; class Terriglobia; order Bryobacterales; family Bryobacteraceae; genus PNKE01. The sequence goes on from JAHDVK010000029.1 coordinate 21,663, forward strand.
TGTCGGCACCTTCCCCACCACGCTCGCCCCGCGCATGGCTGTTTCCGGTTTTGCCAATTTGTTCGGGAACAATTTCATCAATCAAAGCTCCCGCCAGCAAATCAATTTCCAGGCAAATCTTTCCGAGGTCCGCCGCCGCCACGCGCTTAAGTACGGCATCGAAATCGCCCAGCTCATCAACCATAACCGCGCCTCCGGCCGCGCCGGCGGCGAATTCGCCTTCGATAACCGCTGGAGCCGCGAATTCTTCGGCGTCAGCCGCGGCGTCCGCGATGGCAGCTCCGTCGCCGACCTTCTGCTCGGCAACATCGGCAGCGGCTTCATCGCCTTCAACGACACCTTCCTCCGCCGGCAGCCTTACTTTGCCGGCTTCATCCAGGACGACTGGAAGGTCTCCCGCACCCTCACCCTGAACCTCGGCCTGCGCTACGACGTCCAGTTTCCCCTGATCGAAATCCACAACCGCCTCAACCGCGGCTTCGATTACTCGGGCGTCCAGGCCAACAGCGGCGAGATCCTCGGCCGCTGGCGCGAGATCGCTCCCACCCAGGCGGCCGGTTATCCCGCCCCGCCCGACGCCATCCGCGGCGGCCTGCTGTTCGCCAATGTCGGCGGCCAGCCCCGGCGCGTCTACAACTTCGACTACACCAACATCCAGCCCCGCCTCGGCTTCGCCTGGAATTTCATGGACAAGACCGTCCTCCGCGGCGGCGCCGGCATCTTCCACCGCACCGACACGCGCGGTAACATCGCCACCGGCTTCAGCCTCAATACCAACTACATCAACACCCTCGATGCCGGGCAAACCCCCTCCAGCGGCATCGGTACCGGCGCCTACTCCCTTACGAATCCCTTCCCTGATGGTGTTGTCCGTCCCTTCGGCAACCAACTCGGGCTGGCCACGGGCTTCGGCGCAGGCGTCAGCTTCGATAACCCGAACCGCCCCATCCCGCGTACCCGCCAGTGGTCCATTACCCTGGAACGCGAACTCCTCTGGGGCATGGTCCTCGAAACCAGCTACGTTGGCTCCCGCACCACCCAGGAGGCCCGCGCCATCCAGATCGGGGATATGTCCCAGGCCGACTGGGACCGCGCCCAGGATCCCGCTAATGTCAGTTTCTATCAGCAAGCCGTCCCCAACCCCTTCTTTGGACGCGCCCAGCCCGGTACCACCCTCAATGCCCAGGCCAATGTCTCACGCCGCGATCTGATGCGCGCCTTCCCCGGCTTCACCAGCGTCGTGGACAACGTCAACCCCTCGGGCCGCGTCTGGTACCACGCCCTCCAGACCCGCTTCGAGAAACGCATGCTCGGCGACCGCTCCCGCACCGGCGCCCTCACCTGGGTCACCGCCTATACCTGGTCCAAAATGATGGAGAACTTCCTCCACAACGACTACGCTCACGGCTGGCGCACAATGGCCAGCCAGGTCACCGGCGAGGACCGCACCCACAACTTTACTACCGCCGCCATTTGGGATCTCCCCTTCGGCAAGAACCGCACCTACCTCACCGATATGGCCCCCGCCGCCGAATATATCCTCGGCGGCTGGACCGCGAACTTCAACCTCATCTACCAGAGCGGCGTCCCCCTTGGCGCCTGGCGCTCCTGGGAATTCCAGTGCGGTAACCACCGCGCCGGCATCAACCCCACCGAAAGCCAGTGGTTCTTCAACGACCGCACCCGCTTCGGCGAATGCTGGCGTCAGTTGCGGCCCTTCGAGTACACCCAACTGCCGAACCGTTTCCATCAGCTGCGCAGCCACACCGCTCCGCAGTTCGACTTCATGGTTTCCAAGAAGTTCAACGTCAACGAAAAATGGTCGGTCGAATTCCGCGGGGAGGCCTTCAATGCCTTCAATACCCCCCTCCGCGGCGACCCGCCCTCCACCAACCCCGCCGGTGCCGACTTCGGCATCCTCCCAGTGGCGCAGTTGAACTTCTCGCGCAACGTCCAACTCGGGGCCCGCATCCGCTTCTGAGCGGCGCGTGTCCCCGTGACCCGGCCGGCCCTGCTCCTCGTGAGGCGCAGGGCCGGTTTCCTTTATAAACCCCTCTCACCGCGGCGTAATCAACCCGCCGAGCTTGTCCGCCGCTCCGCCCTCCATCCTGGGGTAGAGCGCCGAATACGCTTCCAGGTACTTCAGGCCCGCGCCGGTGTTGTAAATGAGCACGCGCTCGTCCGCCTTCAAGAACCCCGACGCGTAAAGCCGCTCCGCCGCCGCTACGCACGCCGCGCCCTCGGGCGCGGCGAACACGCCGTCGAGCCGCGCAAGACGCGCGCCCGCCTCGAGCGCGGCACGGTCTCCGACGGCCACGCACGTCCCGCCGCTTTGCCGCACGATATCGAGGATCAGGAAGTCGCCGATCGGCTTCGGCACCCGCAGGCCGCTCGAGACCGTCATCGCCCCGTGCCAGAATTCGCACTCGCTCTTGCCTTCCTCGAAGGCCTTCACGATCGGCGCGCAACCCTCGGCCTGAACGACGATCATTTTCGGCCGCGGGCCGGTGATCCACCCCAGCGCCTCCATCTCCTCGAAGGCTTTCCACATGCCGATCAGGCCCACGCCGCCGCCGGTGGGGTAGAGAATTGCATCCGGCAGCCGCCACTGGAACTGCTCGGCCGCCTCGTAGCCCATCGTCTTCTTGCCCTCGATGCGGTAGGGCTCCTTGAGCGTGTTGATCTCGAACCAGCCCTCGGCGTCTTTCCGCTCGGCCACCATGCGGCCGCAATCGGAGATCAGACCGTCCACCAGCGTCACCTTCGCGCCGAAGGCCATGCATTCGAGGTAGTTCGACTGCGGCACGTCGCGCGGCATGAAGATGTGCGCCTCAATGCCCGCCGCCGCCGCGTAAGCCGCCGCCGCGCTGGCGGCGTTGCCCGCCGAGCCCAGCGCCACCTTCGTGATCCCCAATTCCCGGCACATCGAAATCGCGCACGACAGCCCGCGCGCCTTGAAGGAGCCAGTGGGGCTGACGCCTTCGTCCTTCAACCACAGATTCGCCGCTCCCAGTTCCGCGCCCAGCCGCCGCAGTTTCACCAGCGGCGTCCAGCCTTCGCCGAGCGAAGTGATGGATGCAGGCTTCGCCACCGGCAGCACGGGCGCATAGCGCCACATGGACGAAGGTCCCGAGGCCAGCCACTCGCGGTTCCAACTCCGCCGCGCCGCCTCGAGGTCGTAGCGCACCAGCAGCGGCGCTCCGGACGCCGACAGGTTGCGCGCCACTTCAATCGGGTACTTTTCGCCGGTCCGGCTGCATTCCAGGTGCGTGCGCGTGGTCATCTTCGCCCGCTATGATAGCGAATCATGCTCCCTCGGCCTCTGCTCCCCCTTTTCCTGCTGGCGGCGCTGGCAGCCGCACAGACCCAGCCCATCGACGAAGGCTACACGCGCCAGATTCGCGAGTTCACCACCGCACCGCATTTTCTGACTGAACTGGTGGACCATCTGCCCGCCTCCGCCACTGTCCCGACGCCGGAAAAGGCCCTCGGCTACATCGCCGGCGCGAAGGACAAACTCACCTACGCCGCCGAAATCCACAAGTACATGCGCGACATCGACGCCGCCAGCCCGCGCGTGCGCGTGCTCAGCATGGGGCAGAGCGAAGAGGGCCGCGAGATGATTCTGGTGCTCATCTCCGACGAGGCCAACCTGAAGCGCCTGGATGACCTCAAGCGCATCACCCACCGCCTCGCCGACCCGCGCGGCGTGCCCGAGGCCGAAGCCGACAAACTCATCGCCACCGGCGTGCCGTTCTACTGGACCACCGGCGCGATCCACTCCACCGAAACCGGTGCCCCCCATATGCTGATGGAGCTGGTTTACCGCCTCGCCGTCGCCGAAACGCCCTTGATCCAGAACATCCGCAAGAACCTGGTGGTGATGGTGACGCCCGTCATCGAAGTGGACGGCTGGGAGCGCCACGTGGATCTCTACCGCTGGAAAAAGGCGAATCCGGATCGCGCCTTCCCGAGCCTGCTCTATTGGGGCAAGTACGTCGCCCACGACAACAACCGCGACGGCATGGGCCTTTCGCTCGCTCTCAGCCGCCATGTGACAAAAACGTTCCTGGAGTATAAGCCCCAGGTTTTCCATGACTTGCACGAATCTATCCCGTTTCTGTACGTCTCAACCGGCATGGGGCCTTACAACGCTTGGCTCGATCCCATCGTCATAAATGAGTGGCAGAAAATGTCGTGGAATGAAGTCGAGCAGATGACCCGCCGCGGTGTGCCCGGCGTGTGGACCCACGGCTTCTATGACGGCTGGGCCGCGAACTACATGTTTACCGTCGCCAACGGACATAACGCCATCGGCCGTTTTTATGAGACTTTCGGCAACGGCGGCGCCGACACGATGGAGCGTACCGTGCCGCCGTCGCAGTCCAACCGCGCCTGGTTCCGCCCCAACCCGCCGCTGCCGAAGGTCCTGTGGAGCCACCGGAACAACGTCAATCTGCAGCAGAGCGGCCTGCTGCTGTCGCTCGACTATGCCGCCGCCAACAAAGAGACCTTCCTGCGCAACTTCTGGCTCAAGGGCAAACGCTCCATCGCCAAGCCGGAAAACGAAGGCCCCGCGGCCTATGTGATCTCGCGCGAGGAGCGCCCGAATGAGGCCGCCTCGCTCGCCTCGCTGCTGATGAGCCACGGCGTCGAAGTCCACACGCTCGATGGCGAAGTGGAAACCGGCGGCGCGCGGCTGGCCGAAGGCTCCTTTGTCATCCGCATGGATCAGCCCTATTCGCGCATGGCGGACATGTTCCTCGACCGCCAATACTACAATCCCAACGACACGCCGCCCTACGACGACACCGGCTGGACGCTGAGCGCGCTGCGGAATTTGAAGTCGGTGCGCGTGGCGGAGACTTCGCTGCTGCAGGCGCCCATGTCGCTGGCCACCGCGCCGCCCGCCGTCGAGGGGCGCGTTCAAGGCGAAGGCCGCGCGTTCCTGGTGAACCATAACGCAGAACGGAATCTCGCGCGCCTGCGCTACGCTCTCGTGGGGCTGCGGATTCACGCCGCCGAAGCGCCGTTTGAAGCAGGCGGGCGCAAGTATAAGGCCGGTTCGTTCATCATCGACGCGGGCGAAAACCCGGCGGACCTGCGCCAGCGGCTCGAAGATGCCGCCAAAGAGCACGGAATCACGATCTACGCCGCCGCCGCGCTGCCCGATGTGGCGCGCCACCCCGTTTCCGCGCCCCGCATCGCACTGGTCCATACCTGGCTCAGCACGCAGACCGAAGGCTGGTTCCGCGTGGCCCTGGATGGCGAAAAAATCCCCTACAAATACGTTTCCACGCAGTATTTGCGCGAAAAAAGCGCATTGCGCGATGAGTTTGACGTCATCATTCTCGGCCCCACGCCCGGCAGCGCGCAGCGCATCGTGAACGGCACGCCCGTGCGCGGCCAGCCCGTTCCGTGGGACGCTTCCATCGGCCCCAATGTCGCCGGCTCGCCCGACACCGCGGCCGATACACGCGGCGGCATGGGTCTGGAGGGCGTGGCGAACATCCAGAAGTTTGTCGAGGCCGGCGGCGTCTTTGTCACTATCGCCTCGAACGCTTCGCTGCCCATCGATTACGGCCTCATCGACGGCGTCTCGATCACCCAGACCCGCGAACTGCGGGCCCGCGGCAGCGTGCTGAACGCCGCCATCGCCGATGCCCGCAGCCCTATCACCTACGGTTATGAAGGCGCCGTGCCCGTGTATTTCAACTCCGCCCCGGTGCTCGATGTCGCGCCGCTCGGCATCGCCATCGGCGGCGGCCCGGCAGCCGCGGCGCCCGCCGCCCGGCCTACCGGCCGAGGCACGGCCACCGACCGGGACCGCATCCAGGGCCGTCCCGACGTCGAGCCGCCGCCGCCGCTCAAGCCCGGCGAACTCGCACCCGACATGCTGGAGCGCGTGCGCCACCTGATTCCTCCGCCCGCTGAACGCCCGCGCACCGTGCTCAAATTCGCGGAAGAAAAGGACTTGCTCGTTTCCGGCATGCTCGCGGGCGGCCGTGAACTCGCGGGCAAACCGGCCATCGTGCAGGCGCCTTCCGGCAAAGGCCACTACCTGCTGTTCGCGATCAACCCGATGTGGCGGAACCAGACCCAGGGCAGCTTCATGTTCCTGCTCAACGCCGCCATGCACTACGACCATCTCCATCTCGGGCAGGTGAAACCGGCGCAGCCATGACGCGTTTTTTCGCATTTTTGATGTTTTTTGGGCCCGTTTTTGCGTCGGAAACCGCCATTTTGACCACGGGCCAGCGCATCGAGGCCGATCGCATCGAACGCGAAAACGGCCGCTACATTCTGCACCTCGGCGGCGGACGGATCGAACTCGATGCCTCGGAAGTGGCCTCGGTCGAACACACGCCCGAGCCGGAAGCCGAAGCGCCCGCACCGCCGCCGCCGCCCCGCACCTGGACGCCACAGGAACTCGTCACCGAAGCCGCCCGGCGGCACGGCCTTCCACCCGAGTTTGTGCACAGCGTCGCGATGACGGAATCGGCCTATCAGGTGAGCGCGCTGTCGCCCAAGGGCGCGATCGGCGTGATGCAGTTGATGCCCGGCACGGCGCGTTATCTGAACGCCGACCCGCACAATGTCGAGCAGAACATCGACGCGGGCACGCGACTGCTGCGCGAGCTTCTGCTCAAATACCAGCACCACCCGGACCCGGTGCGCCGGGCGCTGGCGGCCTACAATGCCGGTGAAGGCGCGGTGCATAAGCACAACGGCGTGCCGCCCTACCGCGAAACGCTGAACTATGTCGAGAAGGTGATCGGCAAGTACTGGCGGCAGATGGGCGGTCCGCCGGAGAAGTAACGCTGCCAGCCTCGCCGTCATCCAAACAGAAATGACCAATCGCGAAGCCTACAAACAGAAACTCGAAGCTGAACTGGAAGTCGTGGAGGCGAAGATCGCACAATTGCGCGCTACCGCGAAGTCGAAGTCGGCGGACGCGCAAGTAGAGTACAACCGCCGCGTGGAACAGTTGGAAGAGAAACTCGATGCGGCGAAAGCCCGGCTCGGCGAGATCGCCGACGCCACGGAAGAGACCTGGGAAAGCATGAAAGCGGGCGTGGAGTCGGCGTGGACGTCGATCACCGAGTCGGTGAAGGAAGCGTTCACGGATTCGTCCGAAACTCCGAAAAGCTAAGGCCGCAGCAGAACTTTGAGCACGCCTGGCTGCATGGCGCGCTCGAACGCCGCCTGGCCTTCCTCAAGCGAAAACTCGCTGTCGATCATCTCATCGAGCCGCAGGCGGCCTTTTGTTATCAATTTCATAGCGGGGGCGAACCGGCCGCAGCGCGAGCCGATCAGCGTGATCTCGTTCACGATCGCCGGGGCCATGTCGAGGCCGGTTTCGCCGTGGACGGTGGATTTCATCACCACCGTGCCGCGCGGGCGGGTGATCGCCACCGCCGCCCGCAGGCCCGCCGGCGAACCGGTCGCCTCCACCGTCACGCTGTACGAAAAGCGCGGTTTTTGACGCCAAAAACGGGCTTCCAGACCGCATTTTTGCGCGATTTTGAGCTTGTTTTCGTGCTTCCCGTAGAGGTGGACCTCCGCCCCGTGCGCCGCCAGCACCTGCGCGATCAGCAACCCCAGTTTCCCGTCGCCCAGCACCGCCACGCGCTCGCCTTTGGCAATCCGCACCTGATCCAGGATCTCGCACGCCGCCGCCACGGGTTCCGTGAAGACGGCGTGCTCGTCGGGAACATGCGCGGGAACCGCGAAAAGATTGGCTTCCGGCAGCGTCAGGTATTCCGCGAACGCGCCCGGATGCTTCACGATACCCAGCACCGTACGGCGCGGGCAATGCCGCCCCAACCCGCGCCCGCACCAGTCGCATTTGCCGCATGCCAGGTTGATCTCGCCCACCACACGCTGGCCCGTATCCAGGCGTTCTCCGACGAATTCGTGACCGGGGCGCCCGCGAAAACCGTAGTAGCCGCGCAGTAACTCTATGTCGGTGTTGCAGATACCAGCGAGGCGCACGCGCACGAGCACGTGGCCCGACTTGGGTCTGGGTCTGGAGGCGTTCTTGACAGAGATGGTCCCGTCTTCGAGGTGCAGCGCTTTCATTGCGTCTGGGCGGCCAGGGAGGCGGCGTAGCGGTCCGCTGCCTTCTTGTATCCGCCGTTTTCTTTCTTCACCTGTTTGATGAACAGGGTTTCGAGTTCTTCCAGGGCGATGGCGGCTTCTTCGTCCATGTCATCGAGGACGCTGACGCGGTCAAGCCGGTCCCGCGGGTACTCGGGGCCGAATTTTTCCATTGCCTTGCTGAGCAGGAGAGCGGCGGACGGCTGTCCGATCGCCTCGAAGCCCAGGACGGCTTCCGGGGCGACAAGTCCGCCATGGCCAAAAAAGTACTGCTCGAAACCACCGTTAACGACTTCGTCCTGGCAGATATCGGCGCCGAAGAGCCAGCCGATTCCAGGCGGGACCCCGGCGAGGGACGCGAGGTACTCTTCGGCGTCGCGGTCGGCGAAGATCCGTTCTTCTCCCAACGCGATGGCTTCGGTGTAGTGGGGAAATTTGTTGGGCATCGGGCATCTCCTTTTCCGGGCCGCTTTTGGACAAGCGGCGAAGTTGGGTTTCCGGTGCGCGGCCGTCCTGCTTCGCCAGTCGGGCGACAGTGGCGATGCCGAGGAGATGCAAGTCGCTCAGCAGGAGCGGTCCGGGGCCGGCCGGATCCTGCAGACGCCGCTATTCAACCCTGACAACCGATATCATGCCAGAGATGAAACGCCATTGCTTTGTCTTACAGGTGAGGCCGGACCGGCTCGAAGAATACAAGGAGCGCCACCAGCAGGTGTGGCCGGACATGCTGGATGCGCTGCGCCAGACCGGCTGGCGCAATTATTCGCTCTTCCTGCGCCGCGACGGCCTGCTGGTGGGCTACGTGGAGTGCGACGACTTCGCGGCTTCGCGCGCCGCGATGCTCGAAATGGAGGTGAACACGCGCTGGCAGGCCGAAATGCGCGAGTTCTTCGTGGGCCTGGAAGGCGCGGGGGCCGACGAACGGATGCGGCCTCTGGAAGAGGTCTTCCATCTGGAATAATGGGAGGTTTGTGCCTTCCCAACTCCATTGTCTGAATTCCGCCTGCGGCGCGGTGTACGCGATCGGCGAGGTGATCTACACCTGTCCGAAGTGCGGCGCATTGCTCGAAGCGGCGGACCGCGATTTGAAGCTCGATCCTGACGCCGCGAAGCGGACGTGGCGCGAGCGGCGGATGTCGAACGCGCCGCTCGATCAGAGCGGCGTGTGGCGTTACCGCGAACTGCTCGGCTTTTTCGACGAACGGGAGCACTGCGTGGTGACGCTGCGCGAGGGCAACACGCCGGTGCTCGATGCGCCAAAGGCCGCCGCGTATGCGGGGCTGGATGCGCTCACCTTCAAGCACCAGGGCTTCAATCCGACGGGGTCGTTCAAGGACAACGGGATGACCGCCGGGGCCACGGTGGCGATGCGGCTGGGGATGCGGCGTGTGGCGTGCGTTTCGACCGGCAACACGTCGGCTTCGATGGCCGCGTACGCGGCGGCGGCGGGCATGACGCCCATCATTTTCCTGCCGCACGGCAACATCAGCCACGGGAAGCTGGCTCAGGCGCTCGAGTATGGGGCGCTGACGCTGCAGATCGAGGCGAATTTCGATCAAATCCTGGCTCTGGTGCGCGTTTTGGCGGAGAAAACGGGCATTTATCTGCTCAATTCGGTGAATCCGTTCCGGATCGAAGGCCAGAAGACGATCATGGTGGAGATGCTCGATCAGCGCGACTGGCGCGTGCCGGATTGGGTCGTCGTGCCGGGCGGCAATCTGGGCAACGTGTCGGCGTTCGGCAAGGGATTGCGCGAGTTGCATGCGCTGGGGTTGATTGACCGGCTGCCGCGGCTGGCGGTGGTGCAGGCGGCCCGGTCCGCGCCGTTTTACGACTACTTCCACAATGCGGAGCGCGCGGCGTTTGTCAGCGTGGAGCAGCCGGAAACGCTGGCCACCGCGATCCGCATCGGCGATCCGGTGTCCTGGCCGAAGGCGATTCACGAAGTGGAGACGTCGGGCGGCGTGGTGGAGAAGGCGACCGAGCAGGAGATCGCCGATGCGAAGGCTGTAGTCGGACAATGCGGCATCGGTTGCGAACCGGCGTCGGCGGCGACGCTCGCCGGGCTGAAGAAACTGCGCGCGGCGGGGATCGTGGCGGCGGACGCCGACGTGGTGGCGGTGCTGACGGGCAACGTGCTGAAGGACCCGGATTACATCTTCAAGTACCACACTGGCGCGCTGAAAACGCCATGGGGCGAAGGGATCGCTGCGAATTTCGGAAATCAACCGGTGGTGCTGCCGAACGACGCGGAGCGGATTGCGGCGTTTATTGGGGAGCGGACGGGCGCGCGGAATTGACCCTGGGTGCGGCGGCTGGCGGCGGGCGCCGGGGGTCTGTGATTCAGGCGTTGAGGTGGGTGCCGTGTATTGTACTCATTGAAACGGCCCGAGTGGGGAAGGAAGGCAACTAACCATGCCGACGAACGTGAATGAAGTGATTCAGAAACTGAGGCCCGCGCAGCGCAGGAGGGTCGAGGCGCGCGCGGCGGAGCTGGTGGCCGAGGAAATGACGTTGCGCGAGTTGCGCAAGGCGCGCAAGCTCACGCAGGTTCGCATGGCGAAGCAGCTTGGCATCACGCAGGACAGCGTTTCGCGGCTGGAGAAGCGCAGCGACCTGCTGCTGTCCACACTGCGGAAGACGGTCGAGGCGATGGGCGGGAGTTTGTCGCTGGTGGCCGAATTTCCCGATCGTCCTCCGGTGGTGCTTTCGGGGATTGCCGGGGACGATGCGCGGGCGGGGCTGAAGCCCCGCGCAGGCTGAAGCCTGCCCTACTTTCGCGGGTTTCGTTGCGGTTTCAGCCGGAGGGGCCTGCCTGGCGCCAGCCCTTGATGATGTTCGCCTTTTTCCTTTCCGTGGTGGCTCCTTCGTGCCGGTTTTTTGCGTATTCGTTTCCGGTCAGCCCCGGAATTCCAGGAATTTCAGCTGCCGGACACGTCTCTTGCCGCAAATCCACCGGCGAATGATCTGATTTTCCAACACGGCGGCGAGCACCTCCGCGCGCTTCAGGCGCAAACGCGCCCTCTCCCGGCCCAAAGAGCCAGTCCAAACCTCGGTTCGCCTCAATCCGCTATTGCGAAGGAGTCCATCAGGCAGACACCTTCGCTCCAATCGCGTCTACCTCCGCCTGACGGCGGAGGCTCAGAAACTGTTGAAAAAGAAACGCTTATGAGTCCCCGCCGGCAGGTTGGGGTAGGCGCCAGATAGCGCATTGGAGAACTTTTCCCCCTCCCTAACGGTCGGGGCTGAGTGTGGGCGGGCCATTGAGAATTAATCAGATACGGGTGACTTTTGAGAGTGACGCCCTCGTGAGTATGTATTTGACAGCATATGGATTCCAGTGCATACTGGTGAGAGATGAGTTGGGTTGTTGAAATCGGCGACGAATTCGAGCCGGAGTTCGGAGCGTTGCCGGAGGATGTGCAGATTGAGATTCTGGCGCTCTCGCGGCTCTTGCAGCAATTCGGGCCGCGGCTGGGGCGGCCGCGGGTGGACACACTCGACAGCTCGCGCCACGCCAACCTGAAGGAACTGCGATTTAGCGCGGCGGACGGCGAATGGCGGGTGGCCTTCGCGTTCGACCCGAAGCGCAAGGCCGTGCTGCTTGTGGCCGGCGACAAGTCCGGAGGTAGCGAATTGCGTTTCTACCGGTCTCTGATCCGTAAGGCGGATGAGCGGTTCGACTCGCATCTGGCCCGCTTGAGGAAGGAAGGCAACTAACCATGCCGACGAACGTGAATGAAGTGATTCAGAAACTGAGGCCCGCGCAGCGCAGGAGGGTCGAGGCGCGCGCGGCGGAGCTGGTGGCCGAGGAAATGACGTTGCGCGAGTTGCGCAAGGCGCGCAAGCTCACGCAGGTTCGCATGGCGAAGCAGCTTGGCATCACGCAGGACAGCGTTTCGCGGCTGGAGAAGCGCAGCGACCTGCTGCTGTCCACACTGCGGAAGACGGTCGAGGCGATGGGCGGGAGTTTGTCGCTGGTGGCCGAATTTCCCGATCGTCCTCCGGTGGTGCTTTCGGGGATTGCCGGGGACGATGCGCGGGCGGGGCTGAAGCCCCGCGCGGGCTGAAGGCGCGCCCTGCTTTTATGGGTTTTGTTAGCGCCGTGTGCGGAGGGGCGGGCGGCGGTCCCAGGGGTTGATGAGGCGGAGGCCGCAATGGGCGAAGTCCGCCGTGTTGCGTGTGGCGAGGGCTGCGCCGTGGACGCGTGCGATGGCGGCGATCATGGCGTCGAAGGGCGCGATGGGCTGTCCGAGGGACCGTCGGTGGATGAAGATTTCGGCGTAGGCTTGAGCGGCCGATTCGTCGAAAGGCAGAATTCTGCTTCGGAATACTTCATCGAAGAGCCTGTCAATCCCCTCGCGCAGCTTGCGGCGGCGCCTGCCCGCCGGGAGAAGCTCGGTGCCGAACAGGACCTCCGCTTTGGTGATCGAGGTGGTGTAGAGCCGATCACCGGGTTGGGCGCCAACCCATTGGACTACAGCCGGTTCCGGAGAGGGTTTGATCATCTCCGACAAGACATTCGTGTCTAGTACGGTCATTCGGAGAAGACCGGCGGTTCGCGGCCCGGACCGCGGGACGGCAATTCAAGTTCCACACCGCCGAGAGGCTCGAAGATCTCGCGGATGGCGGCGGCGGGATTTCCGGGCGGCGGCTCCTGTCTATCCAAGCCGGACTTCAGGATCACGCGCGCTTCCTCTTCCATGGAGCGGCCGTGGCGGGCCGCACGGATGCGCAACCTGGCTTTCAGCCGTTCATCGAGTTTGCGGATGGTGAGGGTCGCCACACCTCAATGCTAGCATTGCTAGCATTGCTGGCGCTCAGGCCGGCGAAAAGCCGGCGAAATTGGGCCGGGACTCGCACCATGAGCGGAGCGAACCGCCGCCGGGAATGGCTGTGACCGTGGGGCCTTCAAAGCGGAAGGTGGTGGAGCCGCCGCCGAACTGGGTATTCACGCCGGCCGAAACCGGAACCTGCAGCATGTCGGCTATGGCGCTCAGCATCTGGCGGCCGTTGGGGCCGCGGCCGGTTTCGCAATGCATGAACTGGACGCAGCCGTAGGGTCCGAAGACGCCGCGAAGGCGGCTGATGATCGGCCGTAGTTGTTCCAGGTTGTTCATGTTGATGCCGGAGCGGTGCTGAAAGTTGGGATCGAGGGTCCAGTGGCCGGCAGAGATGCCGGCGCCGCCGGAGGCCCCGTGGCCGTGGAAGCGGAGGAGAAAAACACCGCGGCCGGCGCGGAGGATTTCGGTGACCGCCTGTTCAACGCCGTTCGACATGCCGCCGATGACGATGGGATTCCCGCCGGCGCGGCGGATATCGCTCTCCTCGAGTTCGGCAAGGCTGGGGTCGAATACATCGATGCAGTCGATGATGGGTAGATTGGCGTTGGCGGAGACGCGTGGCCAGGAATTCTGGCCGATCACGCCATCGACGGCGAGGCCCCGGGGCCGCTGGAAGTTCTGGACGGCGGCTTTCGTGAGCGGGCCGAAAGCGCCGTCGGCGGTAAGGCTCGCCCCGGCGCGGTTCAATAGTTTCTGCAGGACCCCGACCACGGGGAGGTTGTCGCCCTGGCGAATGAGTGGATAGCTCATGAAATTCCCTCTCTGACTGGCAGTGGCTAGGGGGGCGCCCTAGCCTTGTTGGCATTGTGGCACGTGGGGGGCCAATCGGGCTCATCCCGGATTGAGAGGGGGTGCGGGCCGGGGAGTGTCCGCGATGTGGACACTGGGCGTGGACAGCGGAGTCCGGCGCGCGGGAACGAATCGGCTAACGGAGGTACGTCACGCGGCGCCAGAGGGATTCCATGGGGCCTTGGGCGAAGTTTCGGAGCCAGAAGGCGCTGGCGGCCATTTGCAGGGCGAACAGAACCAGAGCGAGCAGCAGGCCCGGCAGGGGGGCGAGTTTGCCGAAGAATCCCAGCCCGTAGCCGTAGAAGATCAGAGTGCAGACGATGGTCTGCGTCAGGTAGTTGGTCAGCGCCATGCGGCCCACGGGGGCGAAGCGCCGGAGGGCGGCGGAGGGGCCGGGCGAGGCGGCCAGGCGGGCGACAGTGCAAAGGTAGAACAGGCTCATGGCGGGGATGGCCGCGCTGAGCAGGGCAAAGTAGGCGAAGGCGGCGGGCGTGGGCACGGCGGGGTTTGGCTTCAGGATCTGCATGACGGCCTCGGCCGTGAGGCTGAGCGGGAGTCCGATGGCGAGAGACCAGCGCTGGCAGCGGCGGAGCATGTCCTGATGGTGGCCGGCGTTGCTCAGGATCCCGCGCCGCCAGACCCAGAGGCCGGCGAGAAAGATGCTCAGCAGGCGGGGGCCAAAGACGAAGACAAAGCCAAGCGCGTGATTGGTTTCCTTGAAGCGGGCGGGCAGGATGTCGAGGTAGCTGCCTGTGGCGTAGGTCTGGATCAGGGCGTTGAGTTGATCCTGGGTGATCGGAGGCTGGGTGGGGAAATCCGCAACCAGCGTGGCGGCCAGCGTGATGGCGCCGAAAATCAGGAGCGGGAAAAGGTACAGGCCGGCCGCCCAATAGAGCAGCGTGCGGGGCTGGCGGTTGCGGAACAGCAGCAGGGCGAAGCCGAACAGCGAGTATGTCAGCAAGATGTCGCCCCACCAGAGCAGGTAGATGTGAATGAGGCCGAGGATCATCAGGAAGCCGAAGCGGCGCAGCAGGAAACCCGGTGGGCGGGTGGCGGCGCGCTCGATCTGGATGGCGAATCCGATGCCGAACAGGAACGCGAAGATGGTGATGAACCGGCCGGAGACAAACAGGTCGATGAGGGATTGCGTGGCGCGGCTGATGGGGTCCTGCCACATGAGCGAGTGGTCGAAGTAAGCCACGAGCGGGCCGCTGAAGCCGCGCATGTTGGCGATGAGGACGCCGAGCAGGGCGAAGCCGCGGAAGATGTCGAGCAGTTCGATGCGCTCGGCGGGCGCGACGGGAGCCAGGGGCGAGGGCACGGGTTCGGGAGTGCTCATGGCGAGTATTCAGAATACAATGAGCGCATGGCGATCCTGCTGCTTTCTCTGCTGCTGAGCGCGGATTTTTACTTGTTTACGTCGTTCCGGGGCAACGGGGAGACGGGCCTGTATCTGGCCGTGTCGGGGGATGGGGAAACGTGGGAGGAGTTGAATGGCGGGCGCGCGTGGCTGCCGCCGCAGCATGCAGGGCAGTTGATGCGCGATCCGTTTCTGGTGAAGGGTCCGGACGGGTTGTATCACTTGATCTGGACCTGGGGTTGGCGGCGCGACCAGATGGGCGGCAAGCTGCAGATCGGCTATGCATCCTCGCCGGACCTTGTGAACTGGAGCGAGCAGCGCGCGATTCCGGTTTTCGAGAATGAACCCACGGCGCGGAATGCCTGGGCGCCGGAGATGGTCTGGGATGAGTCGAAGAAGGAGTGGATCATCTTCTGGGCGACGACGATTCCGGGGCGGTTTCCGGACACCGAAGGCACGGGCGATGAGGGTTACAACCACCGCCATTATGCGATGACGACGAAGGATTTTCGCACGTTTTCGGCGCCGCGGCTGTTTTACGAGCCGGGATTTAATTCGATCGACGCGTCGCTGTTCGAGGCGGGCGGGCGTTGGGTGATGGTGTTTAAGGATGAACGGCGGAACCCGGTGAAGAAGGTGCTGAAACTGGCGTTCGCGGACAGCCCGGCGGGACCGTGGGGGGAGCCGGGGGAGGCGATATCGCGCGATTGGGTGGAGGGTCCGTCGCCGATGAAGATCGGCGATTGGTGGTACATCTACTTCGACAAGTACGCGAAGCCGCAGCATTATGGGGCGATTCGTTCGAAGGATCTGAAGACGTGGGAGGACGTGACCGACCGGCTGAAGTTCCCGGCCGGGCACCGGCACGGGACGGTGATCCGGATTGACGCAGCGGCGGCGGAGCGGCTGCGGGGGGCAAGGCGGTAGCGCGAGCGCAATGAAACTGCCGCACGGCGCCGGGTACGCGATTCTGGCGCTGGGGGTGTCGGTGGCGGCGGGGGTGCTTTCCTTCACGGCTCTGGCGGCGCAGTTCGACAACAATATCTACGACTGGCTGTTCCGGATGCATCCGGCGGGGCGGCGTTCCCATGAGGCCGTTTTGCTGGCGTTCGACGACCGCACGCTAATGGAGCATGGCGGCGTGCGCGGGTTGCGGCGAACGCTGGCCGCGCTGCTAGAGAAACTGGCCGAAGCGCCGCCGCGCGTGACGGCGGTGGATCTGACGCTGGCCGACGCGGGCGACGCGCAGGAGGACCAGCGGCTGGCGGCGGCGATGCAGCGGCTGCCGGGGCTGGCGCTGGCGGCCGAGATGCTGCCGGACGGCTCGGGCTGGCAGGATCCCCGGCCCGAATTCCGCGAGGCGGCCGAGGCGGTGGGCCATGTGCATGCGTTGCCCGGTCCGCTGGATGAGATCAACCGGATGATCGCGCTTGAGCGGGCGGTGGGGCGCGAGCGGAGGTGGGCGCTGGCGCTGGAGGCGCACCGGCTGGCGATGGGCGGCGGTCAGGTGATGAGTTCGCCGCTGGATGTCGAGGCCGGGGGCGTGCGGATTCCGTCACGGCAGGACGCGGGGCGGCCGTTGCGCGTGCATTACCGGCCTTCGTCCGAAGTGGAGACGCTGCCGGTGCGTGAGTTGCTGGGCGATCCCGCGCGGGCGAAGGCGCTGCGGGGGCGCGTGGTGTTCATTGGCGTGACGGCGCTTTCGGCGATTCCGGACCGGCTGTTCACGCCGCTGTCGCCGCTTGAGGGGAACCGGCCGATGCCGGGCGTGGAGATCCACGCGCAGGCCTACGAAACCATCGCCAACCGGAGCTTCGTGGTGGATGCGCCCGCGATCGCGCCGCTGGCGCTGGCGCTGGCGCTGGCCGTCAGCATGGCGGCGGCGTTTGCGTTCACGCCCGCGCCGGCGGCGTATGGCATCAGCGCGCTGCTGCTGGCGGCGGCGCACGGGCTCCCGTGGCTGACGTTCCTGGGAAGGCTGGTGATGCCGCCGTTCGCGCCGGTGGCTGCGGCGTGGGGGGCGTTTGGGGTGTGCGCGGCGTTCCAGTTCTTTTTTGTCCGGAGGCAGTTGGCGACGAGCGAGGCGAAGACGGCGCGCTACCAGCAGGCCTTTCACTTCGTCGCTCACGAAATGCGCACGCCGCTGACGGCGATTCAGGGGTCGAGCGAGATCATCAGCCGCTACAATCTGCCGGAGGAAAAGCGCAAGCAGATGGGCGAGATGATCAACGCCGAGTCCAAACGGCTGGCGCAGATGATCACGACCTTCCTGGACGTGGAGCGGCTGACGGCGGGCGAGAAGGATCTGCGGCGCAGCGTGTTTCCGGTGCAGGAACTGGTCAGCGCGTGCGTGGAGCGGGCGCGGCCGCTGGCCGAGCGTAAGCGCATGTCCATCGATGCCGAGATTGCCGAGGGGTTGCGCGCGGACGGCGACCGCGAGTTGCTGGAATACGCGGTGTATAACCTGGTGACGAATGCGATCAAGTACTCGCCGGAGCGGAGCGAGGTGCGCATTGTCGCGGGGCGGAACAAGGATTCGATGCGGATCGCGGTCGCCGACCGGGGCATGGGGATGACGGCCGAGGAGGTAAAGAACCTCGGCCGGAAGTTCTACCGCACGGAGCGCGCGGAGCGCGCGGGGATTCAGGGTACGGGCATCGGACTGTCGATTGTGCGTGAGATTGTGGCGGTGCACGGCGGGCGGGTGGATGTCGAGAGCGTGCCGGATCAGGGTTCCACGTTTACGGTTGTGCTGCCTGGGCCGGTGGTGTGAGCGGGTGTGTCCCAGAGGGCGCGGTCCTCTGCCCGGACATGCTCGATCCGATTGAATTCGAACCGCGCCAGGGTCTCCATGGACCGGCCGGGGCCGAATAGATAGCCCACGAATTGTCCGATGCCGTCGAGGGTGAGCCCGAGAGCAAGAACGGGCGCGGTGCGCAGCAGGAGAAAGCGGCTGCGGCCCGGTTTGAGGAAAGCTCTTACCGCGCGCCAGAAGCGCACGGCGGGAATGAGCGGCGAGGCGGCGGCATAGAACAGCCTCCGGCGGCGCGGCCAGGCGGCGGCTCTCATGCCGGCGAACAGGCGGCCCCAGAGGAATTGCACGGGCAGCCAGGAACTCCAGAGAGAGTAGTTCACATGGGCGACGCGGGCCGCCGGTTCGATGCGGAGGGGCATTCCGCGGGAGGACCAATCGAAGTGCAGCACGGTTTCGGACTCGAGCATCGCTTCGAGCCGCCCGCCGAGCGCGAGCAGGAGGTCGCGTTTGTAGCTCGAGTTGTGGCCGGGCAGGAAGGAGGGGGAATGCGCCGGGGAGGGTTCCATCCAGGGTCCGTAGCCGATGAGAAAGTCGGCCCAGGAGACGAGGCTGCCGGGGTTGGCGTTGCGGACTACCGGACCGACGGCGGCCCAGGGTTCCTCATGGGCACGGATGAGCGCGGCGGCCCATTCGGGTTCGGGGAAGCAATGGTCCTCGGCGAGGGCCACGACGCGGCCGCGCGCACGGCGCACGCCGGCGGCATTGCCGTGAGCGATGGAGCGGACCGGCCCCACGCCAATGCGCTGCACGGCGGCGAAGGCGGTGGTTTCTTCGGGGGGCGCGGCGAGCGACTCTTCAGACGGTCCCACGAGCACGAGTTCGATTTCTCGGGCGGCGGTCTGGGCGCGGAGGCGGGCGACGGTGGTCCGGAGGGCGGGGTAGCCGCGTGTGGTGGTGGCGATCACCGAAAGGGGAAAGCGGGCTTCGGGGGCGGGCGCAACGGCGGCGGTGGGGAGATCGCGGGCGGCGGTGAGGATGGCGGTCAGCGAGGCAAGGCCGTCTTCGGCCGTGGCCGCGGGCGCGCCGCCGTGCCGGATCGCGTGAGCGAAGCGGCGCCATTGTTCGTCGTAGGATGCCTTGAAATTGCGGCCATAGGGGCGGACGCGGAGTTTGGACCCTTCGCCAGTTACTTCCACGTCGAAGCGGTCGCCCGCGATCAGCGAAAGCGTGGCCACGCAATGGACACCGCCGGGGAAGCGGGCTTCGAGGCGGGCCGATTCGTCGTCTAACATCTGCGATTGGGACTCGGCATTCACCTCTTCCGGCTCGGCATCGAGCAGGAAGCGCCACAGATCGAGCAGATGAGAGCCGAGGTCGAGCAGCGCGCCGCCACCGGTGGCGCGGCGGCCGAGCCAATCGCGCGCGGAATAGCCGTTGTTCGTGGTCCAGGTGGCGTGAATCGACCGGATGCGGCCCAGCGCGCCCGCGGCGATGTGTGCGCGCAGGCGGGCGAAGTCCGCGTGGCAGCGCAGGTTGAATCCCACCGCGCAAACGCGGCCCGCGGCGCGCGCGGCATCGAGGATCGCGCGGGCGTCATCGGCGGCGGCGGCCAGGGGTTTTTCGATCATCACGTGGCGGCCGGCGCGGAGGGCGGCAACTGCGGCTTCCCGGTGTTGCGCGGGCGGCGATGCAATGAGCACGGCATCGCAGGGGACCTGTTCGAGCATCTCGCGGTAGCCGGTGAAATCGGCGCGCAGGCCGGGGGCGGGGTCGGCGGTCGCGGCTACTTCGAATGCGCGGGTGCGGGCAAGAGCGGGAAGATGCAGTTCGCGCGACGCCCATCCGAGCCCGATCACGGCCAATTTGGGCAGGGCCATTGCTGCGTTTCTCAAGCTAGACTAGAGGGTATCATGACGCCGTTATTGCTGGTCGAAGACGATCCAGCGGTGCGATCCACCATCAGCACGTTTCTCGAGTTGGAAGGATACGCCGTGGATGCGG
The DNA here is from genome assembly GCA_023384675.1 of Bryobacteraceae bacterium. Classification (GTDB taxonomy): domain Bacteria; phylum Acidobacteriota; class Terriglobia; order Bryobacterales; family Bryobacteraceae; genus PNKE01. The sequence goes on from JAHDVK010000029.1 coordinate 41,512, forward strand.
TGTCGTCCACCCGGGAGGCGATGGAGCGGCTCGCCGGGAGCCCTTATCCGATTGTGGTCTCGGACATTTACATCGACCAGCGGACGGGGATTGACGTACTGAACGCGGCGCGGGCGGCGGATCCGCGGTCGGCGGTGATCCTGATGTCGGCCCGCGGCAGCATGGAGACCGTAATGGCGGCAACGCGCGGAGGCGCGTTCGATTACCTGGCGAAGCCGTTCGAGTTGGATAGTCTGCTGGAGATCATCCGCCGCGCGGAAAACGCGGCTGTGCCCGACGAGGAAGACGAGGATATCGATCCCGAAGAGCCGCTGGTGACCGAAATGATCGGCAGTTCGGCGAATTTGGTCGAGATTTATAAGACGATTTCGCGCGTGGCGCCGACCGATGCGCTGGTGCTGATCGAGGGAGAAACCGGGACGGGCAAGGAGTTGATCGCGCACATGCTGCACGCCAACAGCCTGCGCGCGGAGAAGCCGTTTCTGCCGGTGGATTGCGCGTCGCTGGCCCCGACATTGATCGAAAGCGAACTGTTCGGCGCGGTGCGGGGGGCGTTCACGGGAGCGGACCGCGACCGGCAGGGGGTGTTTGAGGCCGCCAGCGGCGGAACGGTGTTTTTGGACGAAATCGGCGAAATCGACCTCAATTTTCAGCTCAAACTGCTGCGATTCATGCAGGAGAAGGAGATCCGCCCGCTGGGTTCGTCGAAGCCGAAGAAGGTGGACGTGCGCATTCTGGCGGCCACGAACCGGAACCTGCGCCGGATGGTGGAAGAGGGCAAGTTTCGCGAGGATCTTTGGTACCGGCTGGACGTCGTGAGGATCGAGGTGCCGCCGTTGCGCGAGCGCCGCGGCGATGTGCCCTTGCTCGCCGGGGCGTTTCTGAAGCGCTACAACGCGCGCTACGGGATGGAGGCGCGGTTGACCGAATCCGGCATGCGGGCGCTGGAGGAATACACCTGGCCGGGCAACGTGCGGCAGCTGCAGCACATGGTGGAAAGGCTGGTGATTCTCGCGCCGGGGGGCCGCATCACCGAGGACGCCGTGGACGACGCGATCCGCTCCTCCAGTCCGCGCGAGCAGTCGGGCGAGACGCTGGCGGACACGGAGATGGAGCAGATCCGCAAGGTGCTGGCGGCGGCGGGGGGCAACAAAAGCCGGGCGGCGCGAATCCTGGGAATCGAGCGCAAAACGCTGTACCGGAAGATCGAAAGGATGGGCTTGGGCGGCAGCTGAGGGGGTTGTGAAGAAATCCTCGGCTCGCCATCGGTCCTCCCCCAGGGCAGTCTGCCTCCAGTTGACGGGTGTGTGCAAAAATACCCGCTGGTAGCGCGTGCCTGCCGGCTGACGCCTGCAGCCGTTACGTGATCTTTCTTAAGTGATTTATTTGCAATTTGTTACAGCTGCCACCGTAAGGAAGACACACCCGGTAAGCATTCCGGCCGGCAGCCGATTTTTTCACCCACGCTGACAGTGGATGCTCATGCAGCTTTGCAAATAGGATAGTTGTGGGCCGGCGCGTTGGGCGGAGCGGGCCGGGATCAGATCCCATTGGTCAGCAGAGGTTTGCGTGGGCGGAACTGAAGCTCCGCGCGGACTCAAGTCCGCCCTACCGTTGTCCGGGGCCTGCCGAAAATTTCGGATATGCGCATCTGGTTCAGGTAACCCTTATGTACCCCTAAACGTCTGAATTAATACGAGAGAAATAGCGGCTCCAGATTCTGAAAGCAGGAGTACAATGGGGCTGCCTGAACTCATACGGCCCTTGTATCTAAACCAAACGGGAGGTCAAAATCCATGTTCGAAACTCTCGACGAACGCATCCAGCAGGAAGCGAAAGAAACCAGCCCCCGCGAGAAGTACATGAAGTGGGCGATGACGGTGGTTGTGACCGTCCTGCTTTTCGGCGGTTTGTACGTCAGCATGTTGATGATGGAGCAATAGCTCCGGCATCGCGGCTGCCAGGCTGCACAAGTTGAAGGCGCCGGCGGCGCCGCTTTGAGGGCGTGGCCGGCAATTGACAAGCGAGATGGAACAGACCGGGTTAACTCCCCGGGTGTGTCCGCCGGTGGCAGGAGTAAAGCTGTGCTTGTATCCTCGGCGGGACAGGGAGTTGCCTGGTCTGTTCTCTTTTCAGGTCTGAAACTCTTGGTTGAGGAGCGCCGGACCTGTCCTGCCCGGCGCTTGCGGGTTCTCGACCCAGGGTAGGCTAGAAGGCGCCCTCCGGTACGAGATTGAGCGGACCGAACTGCGCCATCACCATCTTGACCGCGACACGGTATTCGGGCCGGGGGTTGTAGGTACGGAGCACGCCGTCCAGGTTTTTGTTACGGTACAGGTGCGACCGGTTGAGCCGCGAAGCGACGCGGTAGATGCCTTCTCGCGAGGTGCGGAAGCCGGTGTCGCCGTTATCCCAACCAAACATGTTGTTATTGCGGGAGGCCTTGCCGCCGGTGCTTTCCACCATGCTGAGCGAAGGCAGCAGCCGCCAGTCCAGGTTGTTCTGGTCGGCGGCAGCCACGAAGTCCTCGGCGTATACGTGCGCCGGGCAGTCGCGCTCCAGAAAATACTGCTTGATTCGTAGAAGCCGGGGGTCGGTGGGGGCGGTGACATCGGGGAGCCGGGAACCGGGATCAGCCGTTCCCTGCGCCGCGAGCAACCCGGCCACCAGGACCAAGCCTCTCGAGATCGCTTTCGTCATCAATACATAACCTCTCTGCTTTGGTGATCCAGTTTCAGATGTTTGCTTTATCTGGCTTCGCCGGACAGTGGCGATGACTGCTCGAAATCGAGCGAGGCAAGCGGGGCTTCAAAGCGCCGGTTGCCGTCAGTGCCGGCCGCGTCGTTTGAACGGGCCGGATGGCGGATCAATGCGTTGTGCGCATACTGTCATTCTACCATGGAAGGCAGTATTTCCAAGAAGTCTAAGTCATTCATAAATCTGAGGTTATTGCATGAGACTTGCTTGTCTGATACAGCAAAGGCTGTATTCCGGCCAATTGTGGGACGCCAGAGCAGAAGGCGGGCTCTGGCTAGAGCGACCGGAGAAAGGCCAGGAGCGACCGCTTTTCTTCGGCAGTCAGGCTGAGGCCGAAGGGGTGGCCGGGGATGCCGCGGCGGTCGCCGGCGGGGCCCTTCCAGCCGCCGGGGACATGGTCCGGCTTGAGGCGCGCGGGGTCGAACATCTCTTCGAGGGAGGCCACCGAGGCGTCGTGAAGCAGTCGGGTGCGGGTCCAGACGCCGCGCAGGGTGGGGATCTTATAGAAACCAGTGCCTTTGCGGGTGCGGAGGGCGAGTTCGGGGTCGGTGGCGACGGTAAGATGGACAATGTCTTCGGCGTAAGGGTGATCGGCGGGCGGCTTGAAGCCCTGGGCGAGCGTCAGTTTGCCGGAGGTGTAATTGGGAGGGGTGTGGCAGGTGACGCAGCCTTCGCGCTGAAAGATTTTCTGACCGGCGTCGCGCAGTGATTTCGGGGCGGGATTCGGGTTCCGGGGGGCGTCCAGGGACATGAGATAGACGCCGATGGCATAGAGAACTTCGTCTGCGTAGCGAACCCGGATCTGGCGCTGTTCTGGGGTGAGGATCTCGTGGGGGCCGAAGGTCATGGGGTCGGCGCCGTTGACGAAAGCGGCATAGCGGGCGAGGTCTTCGGCTCCGCGCATGCGATGGGTGGCGGTGGCGTCGATGTAGCGGGAATAGCGGATCACCCGGAGATCGGGAACCTTGGTCTGCGCCCACGGGCTTCCATGGAAGCGGGCGAAGGTGCCGGGGTCGCCAACAAAGAGGGCGCCGGGGGGGTGGGTCAGCTTTTCCTTTAATGCTTCGACCCGCGGGTCGGGGTTCCATGGGACGGTGTAGGATCGCCACAGGGCCTGGAGGAAAGTGTCTCCGGGGAAGAAGCGGGTGTAGGCGAGCGGTACAAGATCGACCCCGGCGGGATTGCGGTCGGTGGGTCCGGCAGGCTCGACGCCGGCGGGTCCGCCGAAGTGGACTTTACCGTTGGGGTCGAAATGGACGTGGCAGAGGGAGCATTCGCGCTCGGAAAGCATGACCCCCTGCTCGGTCACCACCCAGCGGTTGCCGATGATGCTGCCGTCTGGAAGCAGGTAGGCGTTCTTGAAGGCTTCAGGGTCGCGGGCGCGGGCGATGAGTTTGGGGTCGGCGGTGCGGAAGAGGAGGTTGTCGAGGTCTTCGAAGGCGCGTTCGCCGGCGGTGGCCCAATCGCGGGCGGAGCGGATTTTGGCCGCGTCCACGAGAGGCTGGGGCTTCTGCTTCTGGAGCCAATCCCAATAGCCCTTTGGTTCATGGTTGGGATGATAGACGGGATAGGTTTTCAGGTTATCGCCGGGGATGGCGTAATATTCAGCGGCGGAGTAATGACCGGGGCGGACGCCAAGGGCGGCGATAGGGGTGGCCCAGTCTTTCAGGGCCTCGTCGTCCCAGATGCGGGGTAGTTCGGCGGCGGGCAGGATCGAGACGAGGAAGAGAAGACCGAGAAAACGCACTCGTACAGTATAAGACCAAGTGTGAGGGGAAACTATGGGGATGGGGACTATGGAGGTGTCTTGTCTTTGTGTTGCGGAATGCCCGGGGCCCGGTAGCCGCTGCGGGCGTGGAGTTTGACGCGGCCGAGGCGGCGGCGGGCGGTGGGGGTGAGTTCGACGCGAATGGCGCGCCGTTCGCCTGGTTTGGTTTCAGGCATAGGGTAGTAGAAGCTGTAGCGGCTGCGAAGGCGGTGGATCAGGTTCTGGAAGTCGCGTTCGGGGTTCCGGGTGTACAGCATTTCGCCGCCGGTGGCCTCGGCGAGCGGGTCCATGCTGGCGCCGTACTTCTGTTCGTGGATGGAGCGGCGGGCGCCTTTGGTCACCCCGAGGGGAAAAACGCGCGAGGGTCCGCCGGGCATCCTGAGAACCAGGCCGGTCACGACGAGATCGAGCCGCCAAAGGTCATGGATGACCTGTTCGAGCTCAGCGCCATGGGGTACGCCGCGGTTATCAGTGATGACGAGGATGGCGCGGCGGCGCGGTTCCGGAGGCCGCATATCGAGATTGTGCCCGGCGACATGGATGGCGTGGCGGAGGGGGGTGCCTCCAACGAAGGGGACGTCGCGCACGAGGCGTTCGACGGCTTCGTGGACGAGTTCGTGGTCGGTGGTGAAGGGCAGGAGGCGGAGCAAGAGGTTGGAGAAGGCGAAGACGGCGACGCGGTCGCCGGGGCGGAGTTCGGCGAGGGCGGCGCGCGCGCCTTCGGCGACTTTGGCGACGCCGGGCTTCATGCTGCCGCTGACGTCGAAGAGCAGAATGAGATCGAGGGGCTCTTCGGTGTGGGCGAAGTGGCGCAGCGATTGGGGGCGGCCGTTGTCGAAAACGAGGAAGTCCCCGGCGGTGAGGGGCGGGGTTGCGGGCGGCAGGCCCTGGAGTCCGGCATCGACGCGCACGAGGCTGACTTCCGCGCGGAAGACCTGAGGGGTCTCCTGCGCGGGCAGCGGCAGCGCCATGAGGAGAACGGCGGGCAGCAGCCTCATCTCACTTCCAGCATAGCCAGCCGGGCCGCTGGTATTCTGAGTGAAGACTCCCGCACTTATCCATGTTTCTCAAAATTCTGTCGCATCCGGTTTTCGTCAACCTGAACTTTCACATGCCGATGGTGGTCGATCTGCGGCATCCGCTGATCTTGCTGGCCGGCGAAAACGGCTCGGGCAAATCGACGCTGCTGTGGTCGATCTATTACGCGTTGAAGGGCGAGGCCGTGGACGGCTACGTGTGCCGCGTGGAGAACAAGCCGGAGATCCCGAAGGTGTTTTTGTTCGACGCCGAGCAGCACAACCCGCGCATGCATCCCGAACTGCTGACCACGCCCGAGATGCAGGAGTTCGTCCAGATGGCGAGCCACGGCCAGGTGATGCTGTCGATGTTCCGCGAGACGTTTCCAGCGCTGCCCGAGGGGACCGTGCTGCTGCTGGACGAGCCCGAGATGGCGCTGTCGCAGTCTAATCAGCGGCGCGTGCTGAAGATGATGATGGAGCTGTGCGACCAGAAGAAATTCCGGATCATCTGCGCGACGCACTCGCCGGTGTTTATCGACGATCCGCAGACCTACGTAATCAACCTCGACAACCACATCAACCGGAATGTGGCCCCGGAAGGCCTTGGCGTCGAGGGGTCGAGCACGATTCAATAGAGCAGTGCCTGAGGAATTGAAGCGCGACACCTTGCTCGACTGCTTCCGCGCATTGGAAGCGGTGCGCGGGCAGGCGCTGGTGCATGACGACGGGTTCCGTCCGCGGCACTACACGTACGCAGCTCTGGTGCGGGCGGCGCGCAACTTCGCGGCGAAGCTGGAGGCGGAGGGCATCGGGCACGGCGACCGGGTGATCCTGTGGAGCGAGAACCGGCCGGAGTGGGTGGCGGCGTTCTGGGGCTGCGTGCTGAAGGGCGTGGCGATCGCGCCGATCGACGAGAAGCATTCGGTGGAGTTTCTCGAGCGTGTGTGCGCGATCACGGCGCCAAAGGCGATTCTGGCGGGCAACGAAGTGGCGCTGCCCGAAGGCGCGGCGCGCGCGCCGGTGTGGAAGCTGGCTGAATTGGATTGGAAGGGCGATCCGCCGGGCTTCACCGAAGCGCCGGTGCAAGCGGGCGACACGGTGCAGATCCTGTTCACCTCGGGGGCGACGGCGGAGCCGAAGGGCGTGGTGATCACGCACCGCAACATCCTGGCGAACACGGTACCGGTGGAGCGGGAAATCCACAAGCACCGCAAGCTGGCGTGGCCTTTCTCGCCGATCCGCTTTCTGAACCTGCTGCCGCTGAGCCATATGTTCGGGCAGGCGATGGCAATTTTTATTCCGCCGATGTTGGGCGGCACGGTGGTATTCCAGCGATCGCACGCGCCGGTCGAAATCATCCGGCAGATCCGGACGCGGAAGATCTCGGTGCTGGTGTCGGTGCCGAAAATTCTTGAGGTGCTGAAGGAATATCTTGGCGGAGCCGTGCCTGAGACGAAGGAGCCGGCTCCGGCGGGCGAGAAGTTCTGGTGGCGCTGGTGGCGCTACCGCCGGGCGCACAAGCTGTTCGGGATGAAATTCTGGAGCTTCATCGTGGGCGGGGCGGCGCTGGATCCGGCTTTGGAAGAGTACTTCGGCAATCTCGGCTGGGTGGTGATTCAGGGCTACGGGCTGACGGAAGCCGCGCCAATCGTCACGTTGAACCACCCCTTCCACGCGCGCAAGGGAACGGTGGGCAAGCCGATTCACGGCGTGGAGATCAAGATCGCGGACGACGGCGAGGTGCTGGTGCGCGGGGGCAACGTGACGAGCGGCTACTACAACAACCCCGAGGCGACGGAGGAGGCGTTCGAGGGCGGCTGGTTCCACACGGGCGACATCGGCGAGTTGGACGAGAGCGGCCGGCTGATGATCAAGGGACGCAAGAAGGAGATGATCGTTCTGCCCGACGGGCGCAACGTTTTCCCGGAGGATGTGGAGCGGGTGCTGAACGCGATTGCGGGCGTGAAGGAAAGCGCGGTGGTGGGCATGAAGAGCGACGGCGGGGAGCGGGTGCACGCGGCGCTGGCGCTCGAGGATGGAGTGGAGGCGGAGGAAGTGCTCCGGCAGGCTAATGCGCGCCTGGAGGAGCACCAGAAGGTACGCGGCTACACCGTATGGCCCGAAGCGGAACTGCCGCGCACGGAAGGCACGCGTAAGTTGAAGCGCCGGGCGATCCGGCTGCAAGTCGCGGGCGAAACGCCCGTGGCGGCCGCGATTCCGGCCGAGGGTGTGGAGGGTTTGCTGGCAAAGTGGTCGTCGGGGCGCGCGCTGGACGCGGGTACATCGCTGGACGACCTGGGGCTTTCGTCGCTCGACCGGGTGGAGTTGCTGGTGGCGCTCGAACAGAAGCTGGGCGCGCCGGTAGACGAATCGGCCTTTGCAGCGGCGCGCACAGTGGCCGATCTCGATCAGATTACAAAAGCGCCGCCCGCGGCCGCGCCGGACCGCGAAGCGATCGAGTTTCCCAAGTGGAACCGCACGAAGTGGGCCGACTGGTTCCGCACGTTCAACCAGAACCTGTGGCTGCTGAACCTGGCGCGGATTTTCGCGTGGGTGCGCGCGGAAGGGCGCGAGAATCTGAAGGGATTGGAAGGTCCGGTGATCTTCGCCTCGAACCATCAGGGCTATTTCGACACGCCGATTCTGCTGATCGCGCTGCCGCTCCGCTGGCGGCGGCGCGTGGCGCCGGCGATGCGTAAGGAGTTCTTCGACGCGCACTTCAACCCGGGCAAATACAACCCCTTCAAGTGGTTCACGAACAGCCTGAACTACTGGCTCTCGGCACTGATGTTCAACGCGCTGCCGATTCCGCAGCGCGAGGCGGGCACGCGCCAGACGCTGCGCTACATCGGCGAGCTGGTGGACGAGGGCTGGTGTCCGCTGATCTTCCCCGAGGGCAAGCACAGCCGCGATGAGACGGTGCTGCCGTTTCAGGCGGGCGCGGCGATGATGGCTGCGCGGCTGGGCGTGCCGGTGGTGCCGGTGCGGATCCGGGGCTCGAACCGGGTGCTGCATCCGGATTGGAGCATGGCGCGGCCGGCGTTCGTCAAGGTGAAGTTCGGCGCGCCGGTGAGGCTGGAAGGTGAGGACTACGCGGCGCTGGCGCGGATCCTTGAGGAGAAAGTGCGCGCATTGTAAGATGCAGGAAATGACACTCGGGCGATTGCTGCGACGATTGGCCCCGGGCGCATTGGTCCTGGCTTTGAGCCTGCCGGCGTGGGGGCAGGCGGATGCGCGCCGGGCCCGCCAGCATTACGAAAGCGCAGTAAAGGCGGAAAGCGCGGGGCGGGTTGAGGAGGCGTTGGGACTGCTCACGGAGGCGTTGCGCGCGGATCCGAAGTCGCAGGACGCGCTGCGGCGGCGCGGGCGGGTGCTGCTGCGGCTCGAGCGGCATGGCGAAGCGGCGCGCGATTTCGATGCCGCTCTCGCGCTGAATCCGCTCGATGGCGAGAACTGGGCGGGACTCGGGGAGGCCAGGCTCGGTTCGAAAGACTTTGATGCGGCGGTGCTGGCCTTCGAGAAAGCGATCGAGAACAAGCATGAATCCTCGACGCTCTACCGGCAAATGGGTCAGGCGTATGCGGGGCAGGGCAAGGCTTCGCTGGCCATCGAAGCGTTCACGAAGTCCAGCAAGTTGCGGCTGGATATTCCTGAAACCTACCTGTACCGCGGGCAGGTTCACGCATCGCTCGGCCGCTATCGCGACGCGATCGAGGACTATGAGCAGGCGCTGCATCACCGGCCCGACTATGCCGAGGCTCACCGCGAGCGCGGCTTCGCGCACGGGCAGCTGGGTTTGTTTGACCGCGCCCTGGAGGACTTCAGCCGCGCGCTGCGGATTCATCCGGACGACGCGAGGACGCTGGGCTATCGCGGCGCGGCATACGACGTGCTGAAACGGCCCACCGAGGCGATGGCCGACTATGATGCGGCGATCCGGCTGGACCCGCGCGCAGTGAACGTTCTGCTGGCGCGCGCCGATTTGCACGCCCGCCAGCAGAATCACCCGGCTGCGCTCGAGGACCGCACGGCTGCGCTGCGCGTAGACCCGGATCATGTGGTGGCGTTGATCGCGCGCGGCGGCTCGTACCATTTGCTGGGGAAGCACGCCGAGGGCATCGCCGACCGGACGCGCGCGATTCAACTCGATCCGCGGAATGCGCAGCCCTGGTATGCGCGCGGGTCCGCGTACTTTCTGTTGAACGAATACGCGAAAGCGGCCGCCGATCTGGAGCAGGCCGTCCGCCTGCAACCGAATCACACCGAGGCCAACGAGACGCTGGCGAAGGTGAACGAGATCCTGCGCCGGATGGAAGAGACACCGCGCGCGCCTGTAGAGGTAGCGGCGGCAGAGCCGGAACCGAGGCCCGAACCAAAGCCCGAGCCGCCCGCCCCCTCCGAACCCAAACCTCCGCCAACACCCGCCGCCCAGCCGAAGCCCGCAGCCCCCGTGAAGCCCGCGCCCGAACGCCCGCTTAACGCAGCGGAACTCAATCGCCTGGGCCGAGAGCAACTGAATGCGGGCAATTTGCCCGAGTCCATCCGGCTGTTGAGTCGGGCCGTGGAAGCAAATCCCCGGTTCGCGCAGGCCTGGAATGCACTGGGCTACGCGCGCATGCTAAACGGCGAGTATCGCGACGCGCTGAAGAGCCTGGACGAGGCGCTGAAGATCGATCCGAACTACATCAACGCGCTGCAGAACCGGGCCGCTACGCGCTTACGATTGGGCGATAAAGCGGGCGCGGCCGAGGATCAGGCGCGCATCGCCGAATTGCAGAAATAGCCTACTGCATCACGCGAAAGACGTTGGAATAGTCGTCGGTCCACAAGCGCATGTTCGAGGGCGGCACGGCCTCGCGCCCGTTCAGCCGGAATTCGTCCGTTTCGAGCAACTCTTCCCTCGCCGTGAGGAGTACCCAGTTGGTGCCGTAGCAGGAGCCGTCGTCATTGTCCTGCGTCGTGATCATCCAGGCGCGCCGGCCCAGTTCGGCAGCGGCGCGCGCGACTACCGGTTCGAGGTCCACGTAGCGGTTTGAGATGTGCACGCCGAGGATGCCGTCCTCCTTGAGGTGCTTCTTGTAGAGGCGCATCGCTTCGATGGTGAGCAGGTGAACGGGGATCGAATCGCTGGAGAAGGCGTCCACGGCGATGACGTCGTAGCCCTGCGGCGCTTCGCGTTCCAGGCTGAGGCGGGCGTCGCCCAGCACAATCTCGGTTACCGCCTCAGTGTCCTTGAGGTAGGTGAAGTAATCGTTGGCGATGTTCTCCACGAGCGGGTTGATTTCGTAGAAGCGATACAGGTCGCCGGGCCGTGCGTAGGCGGCGAGCGTGCCGGTGCCCAGCCCGATGACGGCGATCTTCTGCGGCACGCCGATGGGGCGGGCGTTCACCGCGAGAGCGATGCCCGCGTCCTTGCAGTAGTAAGCCGCGGGTTCGCGGCGGCGCGCGGGATGAGTGTATTGTTCGCCGTGATTGATTGCGCCGTGGACCAGAGTGCGATAGCTGTCCCACTCGTACAGGTCGCCGTACTGGCGCACGCTCATCTCGCCATAGAAGTTTCGGACCACCACCATGTTGCCAGTGACCATGTCGCGCACGATGCGCGCGTTCACGCCGGTAATCAGCGAAGCCAAGGTCACCACGCCGATGGAAGGCCAGCCGAGCAGTTCGCGGCGGAACACCGACTCCTTGTCTACGTACAGTGTGGCCAGGACCACGAGGACGCAGAAGACAATCGCGATGGGGAATTCGTAGTAGGCGTTAAAGGCAGCCGGGGCGATCAGCGCGACGAAGACGCCGCCGAGCGCGCCGCCGAGCGAGATCATGAAGTAAAACACGGTGAGGTGCGCGGGATGGGGCTTGAGCCGCGCGAGTTCTCCGTGGCACACCATGCAGGCCAGGAAAAACGCGATGGCGAACAGAGCGATAACGGCCTTCATTTCCGGGCGCTCCGTGGGGTCGGACATCAGCAGCCAGCACATGATGCCGAACGCCACGGGCAGCAGCCCCAGAAACACGGGGCGGCGGTACCAGCCATCGGCGTCGAAGGCGATGATGAATGTCAGCAGGTAGAGGGCCAGTGGCAAAACCCAGAGGAACGGGATGGGCGCCACGTCCATGCTCATGTGGCTGGTGACGGTCATTAGCAGCATGGAGGCGGCGGCCGCAAGAGCCACCCACAGCGCCATCAGGCCGCGCGTGGGCGCGGGCGCGGTCTCCACCGGTTCGGCCATTTCCTGGGCTGCCGCCGGCGCGGGCGCACGGCTCAGCCAGCCCGTGTAGGCGCACAGCAGCGCGAACACCCCGAAGCCGATGGACCAGACAAAGGACTGTCGCCCTAGAGTCAGGTTCGGTTCGATGAGCGGCGGATAACTCAGCAACGCGAGCATCGAACCCAGGTTCGACAGTGCAAAAAGCCGGTACGGAATGCCGCCCGGGTGTTTTTGTACGTACCAGGCTTGTACCAGGGGGCCTGTTGTCGAGAGCAGAAAATAGGGCAGGCCGATGGTCGCTCCCAGAACCGCAAGGATGCGCCACGCGGGCGCGGTCGGGTCCACCGGTTTCCAGGCCTCGTCGGGCGTCACCGGGAGGATGAATAGAGCCGCCACGAGCAGCGCCGCGTGCAGCATCCACTGGCGCGAGGGCGGCAGGCGCCGCACGAGCCCGTGGGCGTAGGCATAGCCCGCCAGCAGCACTGCCTGGAAAAAGAGCAGGCACGTGGCCCAGACTGCGGCCGTTCCGCCGAACCAGGGCAGGATCATCTTGGCGATCATCGGCTGCACCTGAAAAAGAAGGAATGCGCTGAGGAAGATGGTGATGGCGTGGAACAGCATGCGGAATCTTTGATTTTAAGACACGTGGCGGGGTCTATCCGGTTACGCGGCGGTGCAGAATCAGGCTGCCGCCATCGCCGGCTTGTGCGGACCAGGCGGGCGGCACAAGCAAAGTGGAGCCGTAGTCGATTACAAGCAAGGGGCCGGTTTGCGGTTCGAGGCCGATGGCAGCGCGGTCCAGAACGCGTGCGCGGCGGAAGCGCCCGCCGGTGAAGACAGGCCGGGCAGGGTATTCCGCTTTCACTGTTGCGGCCGGCGGTGCGAGAGGGGGCTGGGGGGAAAGGCGGCGGGCGCGGACGCGGATGGTCACGACCTCCACGGGATGAGATGGGTTGGCATAGCCATAGGTCTGCTGGTGCGCCGCGTGGAAACCGCGGACGGCGGCGGCGCGGCTGCGCCAGGGCACGGTGAGTTCGTAGCTTTGACCTTGATAGCGCAAGTCGGCCATTCTTTCGATTCTCGCGCCCGGGGTTTCCGCGCGGGCCTGGGCCTCGAGCCGGGCGAATTGCGAGCCCGGGTTCGACTCGCCGAGCACGCCCGCGGCGTAGTCGCGGATGCGATCCGCGAGCAGCATACCGAGGGCGGAGAGCGATCCGGCGAGGGCGGGCGCCAGGACTGTACGCATGCCCAGTTCTTCGGCCATTTCACACGCGTGCAGCCCGCCGCAACCGCCGAAGGCAACCAGCGCGAAGCCGCGCGGGTCGATGCCGCGCTCGACGGACACAACACGGATGGCGCGGCTCATTGTGGCGTTCGCAACGCGCAGCACCCCGGCGGCTGTTTCTTCAACGGAAAGGCGGAGTTCCCGGGCCAGGGGTTCGAAGGCGACGCGGGCGCGCGCCGGGTGAATGCGCAGGGATCCGCCCGCGAGCTGATCGGCTGCGATGCGGCCGAGGACGACATGGGCGTCCGTGACTGTGGGCCGGCTGCCCGCGCCGTAACAAGCCGGTCCGGGATCGGCGCCGGCGCTCTCCGGACCCACCCGCAACAGCCCGCCGGCATCCACGCGCGCCAGCGAACCGCCACCCGCGCCTACTGTGTGGATTTCGAGCATGGGCGTTTTCACGGGGAGGCCGTCCACCAAGGCTTCGTGGGTTTCGCGCGGCGCGCCGTCGCACAGGCTGACGTCGGTGGAAGTGCCACCCATGTCGAAGCCGACGACCTGAGTGAAGCCCGCGGCGCGCCCCACTGCCACCGCACCCGCCACGCCGCCCGCGGGTCCGCTGAGGATGGTGCGCACGCTGAAGCGCGCGGCCTCATCCACGGACATCGCGCCGCCGTTGGACTGCATCACGTGGATCGTGTGGGGCGCATCGGCCAGCCGCTCGAGGTAGCGGCGCATGAGGGGGCCGACATAGGCGTTCAGCGCCGTAGTGGAGGCGCGCTCATACTCGCGAAATTCCGGGCAGATCTCATGCGAGACACTCACGGGGCAGAGGTTTTCCAGGGCTTCGCGCACAAGCGCCTCATGACGGCCGTCGCGGTAAGCGTGCAGGAAGCAGACGGCCACGGACTCGATGCCCGCGCGCTTCAGCGCTGCGCGCAAACGACGCAGCGCCCCCGGGGCTGGTGTCTGCTCCACTGTGCCATCGGCATGGATGCGTTCCTTCATGCCGAAGCACAATTCCCGTGGAATCAGCAGCCGCTTGGGCGGCGGCGTGAGGTCGAAGAGCGCGGCACGGTTCTGGCGGCCGATTTCGAGCAGATCCTCGAAGCCGGCGGTGGTGACCAGCGCGGTCCGCGCGCCTTTGCGCTCCAGCAAGGCGTTGGTCGCGACAGTGGAGCCATGAATGGCTTCGGCTCGCTTGCCCGCCGCCGCCCGGGCAAGGCCCGCGAGAATCACCTCATGCGGAGCGCGCGGATTCGAGCGCAACTTGAAGGTTTCCAGCCGCCCGCCGCGGTGGAGCACTACGAAGTCGGTGAACGTACCGCCCGCGTCGATGCCGATTCTCATTTGGCCGCCTTTCGCGGATAGAGGAATTCGAGCGCCAGCGGCAGGCGGGTGGCCCAGGCGGCTTCCGAATGCGTGCCGTCGGGCGCTTCGTGATAGGCGAGGCTGCGTCCATCACGCCAGCCCTTGCCGGCGAGCATGGCTTTCAGCAGGCGCGCATCGCGCAGGTACACGCCGGGGCTTTCGCCTTCGGCCGCGCCCATGTCGAGCCACAGCCGCGGCCGGCGGGAGTGGTTCATGCGCTCGGCATGCCGCAGGATCACGCGCCGGTCCCACCAGATCGAGGGCGAAAACACTGCGAGGCGGCCGAACACATCGGGGTGTTCCAGTCCGAGCCACAGCGACACCAGGCCGCCGAGCGAGGAGCCGCCCACTCCGGTATTGCTCGCGCGCGGCGAGATGCGGAAGCGTGAGCGCAACCACGGCAGGAGTTCCTCGATCACCATGCGCGCATGCAGCGGCGCGCCGCCGCCGTCCAGTTTGCGCGTGCGTGTGGGCGTGTATTCGAAAAGGCGCTTTTCCGCGCCATGATAGACCGCTGCAATGATCAGAGGCTCAATGCGGCGATGAGCGAGCAGCTGGTCGGCCGTCTCCCTGGCCCGCCAATGCTGGCCTGGGACATAGGCGGTGGACGGGTCAAAGACATTCTGGCCGTCATGCAGAAGCAGCAGCGGGTATTTGCGCCGCGTGTCCTGCTTGTAGCCGGGCGGCAGATAGACCGTCACCGGACGCCGCGCGCCCAGATGGTGGCTGACAAAATCCTCGTAGAGGTGGAGAGTGCCGGGCAATTCTCTATCGTAACCGGGCCAGAGAAATTCGGGGGGAAAGCGGCGGGAAGTGGTAGCGCTAACGGGATTCGAACCCGTATTTGAGCCTTGAGAGGGCTCCGTCCTAACCCTTAGACGATAGCGCCACTTTGCCTTTCATCATAGCGGGTGGGCGCTTGGACGGCAACAGCGATAGAATCATGGTCAATGCGACACGCCCTGCTCGCTTTCCTGCTCGTGCTCGCCTTAGGCGCGGCACCCCGCCCTTCCACTCCGGCCTTTGAAAAGGTGACTCTCGACCTCGGCGCCTCGGAGACCGCCGCTTTTGCCGACATCAACCGCGACGGCAAGCTGGACGTCGTTTCCGGCGAAGCCTGGTATGAAGCGCCGAACTGGCGCCGGCACGCTTTTCGCGAAATCGGCTTCGAGAATCAGTATGTCGACAACTTCAGCGATCTGCCCGTTGACGTGGATGGCGACGGCTGGACCGATATCGTCAGTTGTTCCTGGTTCGCACGCAAACTCGCGTGGTGGAAAAACCCCGGCGCGGGCGCTGCCGGGCCGTGGCGCGAAACCATGATGGAAAGCGGTTTCCCGATCGAATTCTGTTTCCTGGTCGATCTGAACAACGACGGGCAGGCGCGCGAAGTGCTGCCGCAATTCGGCAATCAGAAAGCGCCGCTGAAATGGTATGAGATCCGCAATGGCGCGTTCGTGGCGCACACGGCTTCCCCCGTCAGCTACGGCCATGGCATCGGCGCGGGCGACGTGAATGGGGACGGCCGCACGGACATTCTCACGCCCAAGGGGTGGCTCGAAGCGCCGGCCGATCCACGCTCCGGCGATTGGACCCTGCACAAGGCCTGGGATCTCGGCTCCACCGGATTCATGCACGTGCTCGACATCAATGGCGACGGCCGCCCCGACGTGCTGACCTCTCTCGCGCATGATTTTGGCATCTTCTGGCTGGAAGGCCCCGCCGATCCGCGCACCGGCGAATGGAAACGCCACGCGATCGACGATTCCTGGTCGCAGGCGCACGCGCTGACGCTGACCGATCTGAATGGCGGCAAGCGCACGGGCCTGCTCACCGGCAAGCGCTACATGGCCCACAACGGCAAAGACCCGGGCGAGCGCGATCCGCTCGGCGTCTATTGGTACGAACTGCTGCCGGGCGCGCGCCCGCAGTGGGTCCGTCACATCCTCGATTATTCAACCCGGACCGGCGGCGGCATGCAGATGCCCGTTGCCGATCTGAACGGCGACGGCCGCCCCGACTTCGCCGCCCCCGGCAAGTCCGGACTGTTTCTCTTTCTTAGCCAATCCCCTGCAGGAGTATCAAAGCCATGAAATCATCCCTATCCGCCTCGCGCCGTGGATTTCTGGCCGGCGCCGCCGCCGCGCCCGCCATCCTGAGCGCGCAGAGCAGTTCGAAGAAGATCCGCGTCGCCTATATTGGCGTGGGTAATCGCGGCAGCTACACGATGGGCCACACGATGAATGTGGAGGGCGTGGAAATCGCCGCCATTTGCGACCTGAATCCGGAAGCCCTGAAAAAGGCCGCCGCCGCCGCCGAGGCGAAGGGCAGCAAGCCCCGCCTGTTCGACGACTACCGCAAGATGATCGCGGAGATGAAGGACATCGACGCGATCGTCATCGCCACGCCCACCAACGTCCACCTGCCGATGACCCTGGCCGCCCTGGAGGCGGGCAAGCACGTTTATTGCGAAAAACCCATGGGTTTCGACGAAAAAGAGTGCGATGTCATCGAAAAAGCGACGCAATCGGCGAAGGGCATCTACCAGTGCGGCTTCCAGTTGCGCCATCATCCGGGACGCAACGCCTCAGTGAAATTCGTCCTGAACGGCGGCATCGGCAAAGTGCTCTATATGCAGGGCTACCGTCACACGAACGACCTGCCGAAGTTCATCCCCTGGCTGTTTGACCGCTCCATCTCGGGCGACAACATCGTGGAGCAGGCTTGTCATATCCTCGACCTGTTCGTGTGGGCCGTCGGCAAGCCGCCGCTGCGCGCCATGGGCTCTGGCGGCATCAACCTCTATCACAACGACCCGCCCGGCCGTACGGTGATGGATAACTACTCGGTGATCTACGAGTTTCCCGACGACATTCGCGTCACTTTCAGCCACATTTACTTCGATCCGCCCGGCTTCTCCGGCATCAAGGAGCGCATCTACGGCTCGACGGGCGCCATCGATCTGCCCACCGCCACCTGGAAGCGCCTTGGCGAGAAGGAATCGATCCAACTTGCCGTGGATAACCCCACCGGCAACGCGGATTTCCTCAGCATGCAAAACTTCATCGAGAACGCGCGCACCGGCAGCAAGCCGCTCAACGACGCCGCAAACGCGAAACTCTCGACGCTGGTCGGTATCCTCGGCCGCAAGGCGATCCACGAGAAGCGAATCGTCACGTGGGCCGAACTGACGGGGGCGTAGCTGCCGCCTGCCTGCCGGCAACGGGCAGCGACAGCCAATCCCAGAAATAACGGCCCCGGCTTCCGGAGTTGCGCCGCAGCCCTTCGGGGAGGCTCGCGGCCCAACTCCGCAGGGAGCCGTGCGAAGGCTCATAGAACTGATCACGCCCGTTCTGCCGCCACAGCACCATGCTGTGGACCCACTCCGCGGGCACGTAGCCAAAGTGGCGCCGCAACACCGCCATTCCTTCCTCGAAGGCCTGGCCGCGATTGCCCAGTGTCTTGTTGGCGCGGTGCATCCGAGAGCGCGCCCAATCCTCGGGCACATGAACGAACGGCCCCACGCGCGCGAGCCGGATCCAGAGATCGTAATCGAAAGCCGACCCCCAAGCCGGATCGATCCCCCCCGCCTGCCGGTAGGCGTCCGCCCGGAAGAAGCACGCCGGCTGGCAGATGCCGCACACCTTGTGGAACCGGGCGGCGGCCTCGCGTTCGGTGGGATAGGGCCGGATTAGCGCCCCCTCCTCGGTGGTCCAGTGGGCTTGGCCATACACAGCCACCGCTTCCGGATGCGCCTGGAACGCGGCCACCGCGGCTTCCACCGCGCCCGGCAGCAGCAGATCGTCGGCATTCAGCCAGCCCAGGATCGAGCCGCGCGCCTCGGCGAAGCCCAACTGCAGCGCCGCCGCCGCGCCGTCATCCGGCTCGGAGCGCCAAGCGACCCGCTCCCCATGGCCGCGCAGCAATTCCACCGTGTCATCGGTGGAACCGCCATCCAAGACCCTGTACTCGACTTGGGCGTAAGTCTGCGTGAGCACGCTTTCGATCGTCTCCCCGAGGAAACGCGCCATGTTGTACGATGGCGTGACGATGGAAACCAGCATGCCCACGCGCTCATGCTAACATTCGCCTAAGCTTGTTCGCCGCCTTCGCAATGGCATGAACGCATTACAGAACATAGGCGACATCCGGATGCCCGAAACGCTTTCCCTGGTCCTCATCGACCTCACGCCGCTCCGCCCCGGGGGCGAAAACGGCGGCGCGAAACCGCTGACCATGGAGCTGATTCGGGCCTTCGCGCGGCTCTCTCCCCGGACGAACTTCATCCTGCTGACGGCCGCGTGCGCACATGAAGAGCTTGCCGCCCTGGATGCGCCGAACGTGCGGCGTTTGTGTGTCTCCAAGCGCCAGGACGGGCGGCACCCGTTGGCCGCCGAAGTGGAATCGAGCGCGTGGCGCTGGAAGGCGCGCGCCGTCAGACTGTTGCCGGAGAAGGTTCACCATTACCTGCGTGTTCCGCTTGAAACCGTGCTGCCCGCGCTGCAGCGGCGCCGGGTGACGCTCGATGGCCGGCCCGACCTGCTTTTCTGCCCGTTCACAGCGCCCGTCTTCCACCGCCCGCCCGTGCCCACCGTGAGCGTGGTTCACGATTTGCAGTTCACGGACTACCCCGGCTTTTTTCCGCTGCATGAGCAGTGGGTGCGGAATCGCCATTTCCGCCGGGTTCGCTCGCTGGGCCGGATGATCATCTGCCACAGCGGCTATGTCCGGTCGCGCATCCAGGCGCTCGATCCGGCGGCTCCAGAGATCGTCGTAATCCCCCCTGCCATCCATGCGCGCCTGCCCCAGCTTACGTCCGGCCGCAGCGCGGAATGCCTGGATCGCCTCGGGCTGAGCGGAGCTTCCTTCCTGCTTTATCCCGCGAATTTCTGGCCGCACAAAAACCACGAGAATCTGCTTCATGCTTTCGCGCTCTTCCGCCAGCGCCGGCCGGGCGCGCCGCTTCGCCTCGTCCTAACCGGCGAAGCCGGCGGGCGCGGCGGCGTCATCCGGAACCTGATTCAGGAGTTGAGCCTCACGGGCGCGGTGCTGCTGCCCGGCTTCGTGGAAGACGAAGTCCTCTCTGCCCTGATGCAGAATTGCATGGCGCTGATTTTTCCCTCGCTCTACGAGGGCTACGGCATGCCTGTGATCGAAGCCATGCATTACGCGCGGCCGGTGCTCTGCTCGAACCGTACCTCGCTGCCCGAGGTCGCCGGCGGCGCGGCGCTCGAATTCGATCCCGGCTCGCCCGAGGCCATCGCGGATGCTATCGAAGCGCTCTGGAGCCAGCCCTCATTGGCCGCCGATCTGGTACGGCGCTCGCGGGAGAGAGCCGCCGCCGCACCCGCATTGGAAGAGATGGCGAGGCGCTACCTGGAAGCCTTCCAACGCGCGGCCGGCTGCGCTACCGGCGAACCGGCGCTTACGGCGCCACCGGTTCGTGGGCGGTGAGTTCATATTCGCGCATTGCGCTGAGGTAGGCTGGCGAAGCGGGCAGCGCATCCGAGGCCAACGCCGCGAACCGGACCGCGAAAATCAGCAGCAAGGCAGACCGCATCCGATGATTCTAGCGGATATTTTTCAAATCAGCGGCCATCCCGCCCCGTTCTCACAGCACGCTCTGGAGCACCGCATCGCCCGCGAATTCAGTAGCCAGAGGCTCCGCCCAGTCGCCACTGGTCAGCCTGGCGAGCGACGTCCTCACGTCGGCCACCGTGAACTCCGGGGCATGGGCTTGGGGTTCGATGGCGGATTCCAGCGGGGCTAACTGCCGCAAGGCTTCCAGCGACACTTCGTCGAGGTTCTGTTTCACCTTGCGATACCAGTAGGCGTGGGTGAACCAGATCATCGAGCGGGTGCGCGGGGCGAAGTCGATCATGGCCAGGCCCGCGCCCAACTCCGCCGTCAAGTTCAGAAAGCGAAATAGCCCCATCCAGGCCGAATCCGCGAGCGCGGGGCGCTCAAGCCGCCGCGCGGCCGGGTCCTTCAGCTCATGCACGAGATGACCAATGCGGTAGCCGCCGAACGAGAAGTCGTCCATCAGCTTCAGAAACAGATCGAGCAGCGGATCGTCATTGAAGCGCGCCGCCAGGGCCGAATACCACTGGAAGACGCCGAACGATTGCTCATCGCTCATCTGTTCCGCGGGCAGGTCCCGCTTGCCGAGCAGATGGAGCCGTAACAGATGCGGCGGCAGCATCGGGTAATAATCCGCGTAGTAGCGGCGCAGCGCATCCGCGTCCAGGACATCCAGAACCTCGCGCCCGATCGCGTCTCCCGCATCGAAGCGGGCGTAGCCGCAGACCTGTGCGACGGCCAGTTCACACAGCGAGCCAACCGCCAGATCGGCCTCTGTGCGTGCGTCGATCTCCTCGCGGCGGCCGATGGGCTCGACGGCATGGTCGCGCAGCAGTCGCGCCTGCGTCTCGGGCGGCCAGGACCGCAGCCGCTCCAAAGTCGCCGCCACCGCGGGGCGCGCCCGGATGGCCCGCCAGAGGAATTCGGTTTGCGCCGCCGGATCGAAGCTCATAACAGATCCTCCAGCAGCTTCACTTGCCGGTCGCTGAGCGATGTGGGCTTGCAGACGTTTTCGTGGTCGGTGTCCGGCAGCGCGAGCGGCGGCGGATCCTGGCCGAACGGCACATTACTCACGACGATTTCGCGTTCGGCGATCACCACATGTGACGGCGCGAGATACTTCGCTCCCGCTTCAAGCGCGCGGCAGGTGCGCTCCTCCAGCGTGCGGATCACCGGCGAATCCGGCCGCAGCTCACGGATCAAGGGGAAGCCCGCCGTGGCCCCGGCGAGCAACGCCTTCGCCCAGGAAAACGCTCCCAGCGCCTGGGACGCCAACTGGTGCAACTCGCTGCCGGAATGCGCCGGCGCAAACAGGATGAAGCGGAGCTTCGAACACCAGCCGCACTGCCTTTCATGCGCCTGTACCAGCGCCCAGCGCGTCACCACCGCCCCGAGCGAATGCGCCGCCACCACGATGCGGTCATAGCCCTTGGCGCGCTTGCCCTGGTCTTGCTGTAAAACGACCGGCGCGAGCAGCCTCTCCGGGTTCGTCCCCAGTTCATCCAGCAGGCCGAAAAGGAAGCTCGCCGCCGCGAGCGTGTTCGACTTGAATCCGTCGTAGCCGAAAAAGAACAGGTCGGCCTTGCCGAACTGCCCGGCCTGCGGAAGCAGCTGGTCGAAGTTCCTCCAGGTCTGCAGCGCATCGCCGGTGAAGCCGTGGACGAACACGACGGCATGGCGCGGCGGCTGAATCGCGGCGATCACCTTGGACCGGCGATGCCCGGGCACATCGGCCAGCCCTCGGTGATGCTGCCATAATGCGAGTCCCAGTGTGGACATGGGGTCTCCCTTCCCGTTTGCGCTATTTGGCGGGCGCCGCGCCCAGCCAGCCCATGCGCGTCATCCATTCCTCCAGCAATTGCGTCCACCGGTCCGAAGCTTTGCCCTTCACGTTCATGCCGAAACCGTGGCCGCCGTCGGCGAAGACGTGGATCTCCGCAGGCCGGTTCGCCTTCTTCCAGTTCGCCGCCAGGCCCAGGGCGGTTTCCACCATCCGCTCGCTGTCGTCGAACGCCACGGCGGTAAACAGCGGCGGCGCGTCGCCCGCGACCCGGTACTCGCCCGCCAAGCCGGTGTAGATGGGCATCGCAAAATCGGGCCGCGCCTCCGGCGGCGCCTGCGTGGTAACGCCGACAGTAAGCGCGCCGCCCGCCGAAAAGCCCATCAGCCCGATGCGGTCCGGCCGGATCTGCCATTCGGCCGCGCGCCCGCGCACGAGTCTCATCGCCGCGATGCCATCTTCCACGGCGGCCTTCAAGCGCAGTTCGCGGCTGTTTTCCATCGTTTCTCCAGGCCGGGGGCCCACTCGGTAGCGCAGGACAAACGCCGTCACGCCGCGTTGGTTGAACCACCGCGCCACGTCGCGCCCTTCATGCTCGATCGCCAGGATGTTGAAACCGCCGCCCGGCGCGATCACCACCGCCGTGCCGTTCGGCCGCAGCACCGGATACACCTCCAGCGCGGGCCGCTGCACATTGCGGACCCATTTCTCCGACGCGCTCTTTGCGTGCTGATTATCGGCCGGCGGCGTGTACCATTCCTCGCCCGCCGGCAGGTCCGGCCGGACCACGATCTCCTGCTGCGCCGCCGCTACAGCGGCGAGCGCGAAAAAGCTGAGGAATGCGCGTTGCATGGCTGGATTTTAGCGCAAAAACGGCTGCAAATTATAAAAAAAGAGGGCAAAGTGCGCCTCTCCGCCGCGAACTTGCGGCGTTACCAGATGTTGCCCGCTCCGGGGGTATAGGTCGACGCGACCACCGTGGTGGCGATCAACGTGTCGCACTTCACCACGCCTGTGAATTTCGACATGGCGGCTGCGGCGTTCAAGGCGCCCGCGTTGAGCGTGAGCGTCGCGGTCTGCAATTGGATCTTGGCGGCGCCCGCGAGGGTGAGGCTCCCCTGCCCCATGCTCAACGAATTGCCGGAGGAGTCCTTCACCACCGTTCCCTGATTTCCGCCCTCCAAAACGAGTTGCCGCGCGGCGTGAAGCCTGATGGAGCCGGCCGAGCGCAACTCCACGTCTCCACCGGCGTCCACATGCAGCGCGCCATCCAGTTTGATCACCTGAGCTTCGAGCTGAGCGATCCGCTTCATTGCATCCAGCAGCTTGGCGTAAACCTCCCCAATGCCCGGCGCGGCCACGTTGACGGACGCCCCGGGACCACTCTGGGCCGGTTGCCCTTTGGAGGGCGTCATTGGCGAAAACCAAGGGTTGTTATCCATACGGAAAGAATAATGCATATTCACCGTCCGATCCAGGTGATTGGGCCATCCCGAGACGTGACCGGTCTGCTGGGCTTGCCGCTATTCAGGCCTCCCGGAAGTGGTAAGGACGTTACCCTAACCCGCTGTCCCTGCGAATTTGGCCTACAGAAAAGGGGAAGAGAAGCCGAATAGAAGTGCGTGAAGAGCTTCCGGACTCGGAGCAGAGTTCCGGCCTGGTTGATCGTTGTATCACTGTTAGCCGCCGTCCCCGTTGTGGGTTCGACATCCTCCCTGCCGCTGTTGTTCCTGCCCGCTCACCCCGAGGATGACCAGTGCGTGTGGCGAGCGCAGAGCTTCGACTACGCGGTTTGTGTTGCTGGCGATGAGGTGCGGGTCAGGCGCAGAGATCAGGTTCTGGCCTGGAGGTATCTCGGCCGCGAAGGGGTGTTAGTGGCCGAACCGGAGGGCCGGGCGGTGACAAGGATCAGCGAGTTCCGGGGCGCGGATCCGGCAGGTTGGCGGCGTGCGGAGCCTGCATTCGCCGGGATTCGTGTTGTTGATCTCTATCCGGGCGTGGATCTCGTCATGTCGGATTCGGGTGGCCGTCTGAAGCTTGATTATGTCGTGGCTCCCTTCGTGAATCCAGCGCAGATCCGGATCCGCTTTCTGGGGGTGAGGCGTGTCCGCGTGGGCGGGCACGGGGGCTTAATCATCGAGACGCCGGCGGGCGACTGGATCGAGGATGAGCCATACCTCTATCAGCCCGGCGTGCCGCACCAGCCTGTGCGAGGGCGGGTAGTAACGGGCACGGATTTCACCGCCGGCTTCGAAGTGGAGCAATACGATCCGTCGCTGCCTCTGGTGATCGATCCGGTCCTGAGCTTCAGCACATTGCTGGGGGATGCCGGCTCCAGTTCGCCGCAGGCAGTGGCTGTGGGGCCCGCGGGCGAAATCGTTGTCGCCGGTTTTACGGATTCCTCCAGTTTCCCGGCCGTGAATCCGCAGCGGAGCTTTGCGGGCGGTGTCGAGGCGGTGATTGTCAAACTGGCTGCCGATGGGGCGAGTATCCTGCAGGCCACGTTCCTCGGCGGGTCGGGAGACGACCGTGCGTTTGCGGCCGCGGTGGATCCCGAAGGTGGTGTTTATGTAGCAGGCTGGACCACATCCGGCAATTTCCCCGCGGTCAACGCCTGGCGGGCTTCGCTGTCCGGCTACCGCGACGCCTTTCTTGCGCGCCTTTCTCCCGCGGGCGATTCGCTGACTTTCTCCACATTTCTTGGGGGAGGCGGGGAAGAGCATGCCGCGGCGCTGGCCGCCGACGCCGCCGGAGTCTGGGTGGCGGGCGACACCAACTCGCAGGATTTCCCGCTGCTGGCCGCGCTGCGTTCCTCGCCATCCGGGTCACAGGATGGCTTCGTGGCTCGCTTCTCGAAAACGGGCGCCGCCGTGTCCTCCTCCTATCTGGGCGGAAACGGAACCGATACGATCCGAGCCCTGGCGGTTACCCCATCCGGCGACGTTTACGTGGCGGGCGGGGCCACCTCGACGGATCTGCCCGTGCCCGCCCAAGCCTGGCGCACGCAGCCCGGCGGCGGGCAGGACGGGTTCATCCTGCGGCTGAATCCAGCCGCCTCCGCGGTGACGGCGGGTACCTATCTCGGGGGCGCGGCCGGGGGCGTGGGGGCGACTGAACTTGTGCAATCGCTGGCCATTGCGCCCAATGCCGAGGTGGTGGCCGGCGGATCGACTCCTTCTTCGAACTTTCCGCTTCAGGCCCCCTGGGTGGCAGTTCACCGGGGAACCAGCATGGGTTTTGTCGCCCGGCTCTTGCCGGACTTGTCGGGTGCGGCATGGAGTACCTTCCTGGGCGGGATGAACAGCGACCGCGTCGAGGCGGTTGCCGTGGACCAGAAAGGAAGGGTCTTCGCCGCGGGCCGGACGTTTTCTCTCGATCTGCCACTGGCGGCGCCTTTACAGGCCAGCTATCAGGGTGAGGGCGACGCCTTTTTGCATGTCTTGAGTCCGGAAGGCGGGACGCTTGTGTTTGGAACCTATCTGGGCGGGCAATCTTCAGATGCCGCCACCGCGCTTGCCCTGACTGCGGCAGGCAACGCCGTTGTGGCCGGTGTGAGTAATTCGCTCAACTTTCCCTCCGTGCAAGCGCTGGCGAGTCCGCCGCAACCCGCGCCGCGTTTCTTCGTGAGCCTCGTCGGAATGGCATTTCACGCGCCGGAACCCGTCTCCGTGACGCCGTCGTCGGCCGCGGGCCAGGAGCAGGTCTTCGAGATCCTGGTGCGCGATGCGGATGGCGCGGCAGACTTGAAAACGGTGCTGGTGCTCATTCATTCGAACTTCAGCAGTTCGGGCGCCTGTTACATCAGCGCGGAGCCCGGGCCGAATCTGCTCAGCCTGGCCAGCGATTCCGGGCTTGCCTGGTCCGGCGTCACGGCGGGCGGAGCGGCGACTCTCTCGAACTCCCAGTGCCGGCTGCGGGCGTCAGGGTCCGGCTTTGCGCTCACCGGCCAGGAGCTGCGCCTGACGCTCGACCTCGCTTTCGAGCCATCATTTGCCGGCCAGAAGACCATCTATGTGCTAAGCACCGATCAAGGCCTGCTGTCGTCGAATTGGGCTCAACCGGGCAGCTATACCGTGACGGCGGGCGGCGTTTCCGCGCCGCCGGTGGCGGCCGCAATCCATCCCTTGACCGCCGCTGGCAGCCGGCAGACCTTCTCGCTTACGGTGACAGATCCGAACGGCGGCGCGGACGTGAAGGAGGGGCGAATCCTCGTCAATACGATGCTCGGTGAATCCCAGGCTTGCCTCGTCCGGTTTACCGTCTCGCCCCCGCAACTTCACCTGGCTGCCGATTCCGGTGCGGGTTGGACCACGGCGGCGGCGGGGTCGGCCACGGTCCTGCAGAATGGGCGGTGCCTGGTCCACGCCTTGGGGAGCGGAGTGGCTGTGGGACTGACAAGCGCGGTCTTCTGGGCCGACATAGAGTTCAAGCCCGCCTGGACGGGCCTCAGGCGCATCTGGGGGAAGGGAGCCGACCAAGCCGGATTTGAAGCGCCATGGACCGAGCTGGCCCACTTCACGGTCGCCGACGGATTGAATCACCCGCCAGTGCTCGAATCGATGACGCCGCCGGGCTCAGGCGGCGGGATTTTCTCGTTCGAGGTGGCCGACCCGGATGGCAGCGAGGATCTTCGTGCCCTCCATGTCCTGATCGGAGAGCAGCCCGTTTCCACCCAGGGATGTCTGATTGTTTATGACACTGCGCGGCCGGCTATCCTGCTGAACCCGGATCAGGCCGGCGCCGGCTGGCCCTCGGTCACGCCCGGACAGGCTGGGACCGCCGAGAACGCCCGTTGCCGGCTTCGCGGCGAAGGCACTTCAATCGCGCCGTCGGGCCCGCGATCAACCTTCCATCTTCAGATCGAGTTCAAGCCGGGGTTCACCGGCCCGAAGGCGGTGAAAGCGCATATCCTGGACGCGGCTGGGGCACAGAGTACGCACTACCGCCTGTTCGGCTGGCACACCCTTCATTAGGCCGTTGCGCCCGGCCGCTTGAGGTTCTGCCGTGCCGGTTGGAATGCGAGGTACCACACCCAGAGGAAGCAAAGGTGGGACAAAACCGAAATCAGGTTCCCCAGCAGCAGGGTGGCCTGGTTCATCAGCCGCAGCGAATGGCCCATGGCCTCGCCCGCCATTTGAAGACCCAGTCCGGCGGTGACCAGGAGCAGCGTCCGGTCCGACGTGCGCTTCTTCACCAACAAGGTCCAGAGGAGCAGGTTCATCAGCATCATCACGAAGCTGAAGTTGCGCATGACATTGGTCATCCACCGGGTCAACCTATCGTCCTGGTGGATCAGCACGAGCGCGAGAAGGGTAAGCACTGTGCCGGCGATTAGCCATCGCCGGACCCACCGGTACCGGCCGCTCCCGGCGAGTGCCCGTAAGATCAAAGCGATGACAAGCGTTGAGACGAGGGCATATTTGACGAGATCGCTGGCCCAGTAAAACTCCGTATAAGTGTAGTCCCAAAATGAGTGAATGACGTTGTACCGGAACATCACCTGCACCACACCGCTGAACAGGAGAAGCAGGATGAAGCACAACGAGAGAGGATACTCAGTGAGATAGAAGCGAACAAGCCGATGAAGCACCAATACATACAGCACGAAGGCCACAAAAACGAATGTATTGAAGATGGTTTCCATCAGGCAGCAAAAAGGCGCCTTGATTTCCAAGGCGCCCACTCAAAATCAGATTGTGTGCCAAACAGGCGGAGAGCGTTAGTTGTCGTCCCAGGGGCTAGGCGGTGGGAACGGGCCGATCGCCAAGTTGTCGTCCCAGGGGCTAGGCGGCGGGAACGGGCCGATCGCCAGGTTGTCGTCCCAGGGGCTAGGCGGCGGGAACGGGCCGATCGCCAGATTGTCATCCCAGGGGCTAGGCGGCGGGAACGGGCCGAT